>NZ_CP086063.1:1662500-2862500 GCF_020783315.1 Ferruginibacter lapsinanis
GGCGGGACCGGAGAAATCCTGCCTGAATCTGCCGGCACCATCCGGTAAGGCTAAATACTCCTCAGAGACCGATAGTGAACCAGTACCGTAAGGGAAAGGTGAAAAGTACCCCAAACAGGGGAGTGAAATAGTACCTGAAACCGTACACCTACAAGCGGTCGGAGCCAGTAATGGTGACGGCGTGCCTTTTGCATAATGAGCCTACGAGTTACTCCTCACTGGCGAGGTTAAGTTCTTTAGTAACGGAGCCGCAGCGAAAGCAAGTCCAAATAGGGCGACTAGTCAGTGGGGGTAGACGCGAAACTTTGTGATCTATCCATGTGCAGGTTGAAGGTGTGGTAACACACACTGGAGGACCGAACCCATAAACGTTGAAAAGTTTTGGGATGACGTGTGGATAGGGGTGAAAGGCCAATCAAACTGAGAGATAGCTCGTTCTCCCCGAAATGTTTTTAGGAACAGCCTTGGATTATAGACGTTTGACAGAGGTAGAGCTACTGATTGGACTAGGGGGCTTCACCGCCTACCAAATCCTGACAAACTCCGAATGCTGTCAAATATCTCCAGGAGTGAGGCTGTGGGCGCTAAGGTCCATGGCCGAGAGGGAAATAACCCAGATTAGCAATTAAGGTCCCTAATACGTAGTTAAGTTGATCAAACGAGGTGGAGTTTCTATAACAGCCAGGATGTTGGCTTGGAAGCAGCCATTCATTTAAAGAGTGCGTAACAGCTCACTGGTCGAGAGACTCTGCACGGAAAATAATCGGGCATCAAACTACGAACCGAAATTCTAAACATACTATTAGATAGTATTGTGGTAGGGGAGCATTGAAACAACAGCGAAGGTGTGCGGCGACGCATGCTGGAGTGGTTTCAAAAGAAAATGTAGGCATAAGTAACGATAATTAAAGTGAAAAACTTTAACGCCGTAAACCCAAGGTTTCCTGATCAATGTTAATCAGATCAGGGTTAGTCGGGTCCTTAGGCAAACCCGAAAGGGGTAGCTGATGGCAAGTTGGTTAATATTCCAACACCTGCTTATACTTCGATGGGGTGACGAGGTAGTGAAAGATCCGCCCGGTTACGGAATACCGGGTTAAAGGGTGTAGATATTGGTTGTGTAGGCAAATCCGCACGACTAGTCGAACCTGATAGTACAGCAAAGCTTCGGCAGCGCTGATAGTGATCCTAATCAAACCTCCGAGAAAAACCTCTAAGTTATGGTATAAGCAGCCCGTACCGCAAACCGACACAGGTGGGTGGGATGAATATTCTAAGGCGCTCGGGTGAGCCGTGGAGAAGGAACTAGGCAAATTGACGCTGTAACTTCGGGATAAAGCGTACCGTCTTCGGACGGTCTCAGTAAAATGGTTCAACCAACTGTTTAGCAAAAACACAGGGCCCTGCAAAATCGAAAGATGACGTATAGAGCCTGATACCTGCCCGGTGCTGGAAGGTTAAGGAAGGATGTTCGGCGCAAGCCAAAGCTTCTGACTGAAGCCCCAGTAAACGGCGGCCGTAACTATAACGGTCCTAAGGTAGCGAAATTCCTTGTCGGGTAAGTTCCGACCTGCACGAATGGTCTAATGAGTTGAACACTGTCTCCTCCACGAGCCCGGTGAAATTGTAGTATCGGTGAAGATGCCGGTTACCCGTCACGGGACGGAAAGACCCCATGAACCTTCACTACAACTTTGCATTGATTTTGAATTTTTGATGTGTAGGATAGTTGGGAGACTTTGAAGTGGTGTCGCTAGGCATCATGGAGTCGTCGTTGAAATACCAACCTTTAAACATTTAGAATCTAATCCCTAACGGGAAACAGTGCATGGTGGGTAGTTTGACTGGGGTGGTCGCCTCCTAAAATGTAACGGAGGCTTGCAAAGGTTCCCTCAGTACGGTTGGTAATCGTACTTAGAGCGTATTAGTATAAGGGAGCTTGACTGTGAGGCTTACAAGCCGATCAGGGACGAAAGTCGGCTAAAGTGATCCGGCGGTTCTGTATGGAAGGGCCGTCGCTCAAAGGATAAAAGGTACTCTGGGGATAACAGGCTGATCTTACCCAAGAGCTCATATCGACGGTAAGGTTTGGCACCTCGATGTCGGTTCGTCACATCCTGGGGCTGGAGAAGGTCCCAAGGGTTCGGCTGTTCGCCGATTAAAGTGGCACGTGAACTGGGTTCAGAACGTCGCAAGACAGTTCGGTCCCTATCTGTGATGGGCGTTAGTAAATTGAGAGGACATGACCTTAGTACGAGAGGACCGGGTCGTATGTACCGCTGGTGTATCTGTTGTGCCGCCAGGTGCAATGCAGAGTAGCTATGTACAGCAAGGATAAACGCTGAAAGCATCTAAGCGTGAAACCTTCCTCAAGATGAGTTTACTTTTAAGGGCCGTCAAAGACTATGACGTTGATAGGCTACAGGTATAAGGGTGGTAACATCGAAGCCGAGTAGTACTAATTACCCGTAAGCTTTATTTTTTTTTACTCTAATTTTCAACTTTCCCAATATGTACATTATTATAATGTTGACATGTAACGCTAATAGAATTAATTCTTGAAGCATCTTGTTACAGACTTAGCATTAACCGTCTTATGGTGGTTTTGCCAAGGGTGTTCACCTCTTCCCATACCGAACAGAGAAGTTAAGCCCCTTATGGCCGATGGTACTGGTATTCCAACTGGGAGAGTAGGTAGCTGCCATATTCATTGAAAGCCCTCGATTTATCGAGGGCTTTTTTATTGCCCATATCTCTCACTTTTATATTGATTTGGATAGATACCTTATTTTCATTTTCTTTATAGTGATATGTCATTTGATAAGAATATTGCCATTTATGTAAACCCCGCTGCAGGTAAGGGTAAGAGCTTGGAACTACTTACAGTTATCGAGCTTTTGCTGAACAAAGAGAATACTAAGTTTACCACTTTTATTAAAGATTGGCCAAAGGATTATGCAGAATTTTCTGAAGCATGGATCATCGGTGGCGACGGCACACTTAATTACTTTCTCAATTATTTTCCTGAAATAAATATCCCGTTGGTTTTGTTTAAAGGTGGAACCGGCAATGATTTTGCCTGGAAATTATACGGAGATATTTCACTGAAGGAACAATTGGAATTGGTATTACACTCAAATCCAAAAGCTGTTGATGCTGCAAGATGTAATGATAAAATTTTTATAAATGGAGTGGGAATTGGGTTTGATGGAGAAGTATTGAAATCAATGGGAGCTATTCGTTTATTTGGAGGGCATCTTGGGTATTTAATAGTTGTATTAAGAAAGATTTTTACTTTCAAAGAATATAGTTTTAATATTAGAAATGACATGCTTGCAATGAAGGATAGATTTCTTTTATTGATGATCAGTAACTCTTCCAGAACGGGAGGCGGTTTTCATGTATCACCATTGGCGAATATAACCGACGGGTTATTGAATTTAGTTTTATGTAATAAGTTATCAATTGCTAAACGATTACAGTATTTGCCGGTAATTGAAAAGGGCAAGCATTTAGGTTTATCTTTTATTAAACATTTTACCGGAAGATCATTTGAAGTGGAATGTGATGTGGAAGTTCCGGCTCAATTGGATGGAGAACTGATAAGTGCCAGGAAATTTGTAATCGAAGTATTACCTGCCAGGTATCTTTTCAAATACTGATAAAAATTAAGCCTCGTTTATGTTGACGAGGCCTTGTTTTGATAGGGAATAAAGATATTCTTATTTTTTTTGTATGAATTCCAACAATTCGTTTTTATTGCTGCTGAAAATAAATGCATCCAATAACGTGTAGTAATTATTCTTATCTATCGTGTATTTGTAAGCATACTTGGCAATTGCCAGTTTGTTATCTTCAAACACAAATAACTGAAGTATTTGTTTGATTTGATCAGTAGAAAAATAATTAGTTGAAACAACCTGTTTTGCAAGAGAAAGTTTTGTGTCTTCAAAGACCTCCCTTTTTATAGCCTGTTTCAAATTTTCGAAATCCGCAGTATTAATCGCCTGATAATTTGAGTAGCTCCAATTGTTGTCCTGATAGTTCCAATTATTATCGTAATTATTCCAATCGTCATTATTATTTCCGGTATTCAATTGTTCATCGATAAATACTTTTCCAAAGCGGCTAACAATGATGTCTACATCATACCTTGGCTTTATATAAATACTATTGTTATAAATTAACTGGAGATTGCTGTTGGGCAGATTCATTCTTCTTCCGCTTCGTTGCTGATAGATCTTTATCGAATGGTAACCTTCGGGTAAATTATCGATTGTAACGTAATTGTTGTTTGCCTTGTACTTTGCACCGTTTATAACTACCATAATCGTATTGTTGCCGGTAGTTGAAACAGTTATCGTTGATTGTTTCGGGTAGGCGTACATTGCTACAGATAGTAACAGTGTAACTAATAGTGTAAATGTCTTTTTCATAATTTGTTTCTCCTTTGATACACTAAATTCAAATGATATGCCGTAGTGCCAAATTTCAATCATAATAAAAAGTTAAAGAAAAAATCATCTTTGCTTTTATGTAAATCAACCTTACTTTACATCAAGGAAATGAGGGCATTTCAATACAACCCTTTACAAAAAAAATTGTATCTTATAAATAAAATCAGTAGATCATGCTTTTAAAAAAAATAGTTCTGTTATTTATAATAACAATAATAACATCAATGGGTATAGCACAAACGAAAAATGATTTTGTAGCAAATTGGAAGAAAGTAGAAGCGTATGAAAAAAAGGGTTTAACCAAAAGTGCCTTGAAAGAAGTGTTGGTTATTTATACTCTTGCTATAAAAGATAAAAATGATGCTCAGCAAATTAAAAGTTGCATGTATCAAATCAAGTATAGAAATATGATGGAAGAAGATAGCCGGGAGAATAATATTTTCTTGATAGATACATTGATAGCAAAAGCTAAAGCTCCTGCAAAAAATATTTTACAAAGTATGCAGGCTGAAATGTTTTGGCAATATTTACAAAACAATCGCTGGAAATTTTACAGCAGAACAAAATTGGCGGAAGAAAAAAGCAATGATATAACCACCTGGAGTATTGATAAGATACATGCAACGATCTCTGAATTATATATATCCTCGATTGCAAATGATGCTTTGCTGAAAAAAACGAGATTAGAGGGATTGGAAGCAATTATTATTAAAGGAGAAAATACCAGACAACTTCGTGCTACTTTATTTGATTTTTTAACTCACAGAGCTTTGAGTTATTTTATGACGGATGAAAATGATTTGACAAAACCAGCTTATCAATTTGAAATAAAAGATGCAAAAGTATTTGCTCCGGCAAATGAATTCATACATGCTTCTTTTATCACGAAAGATACTATGAGTATGCATCACAGAGCTTTGTTGCTGTTGCAAAATGTTTTACAGTTTCACATAAATGATACAAAACCGGACGCATTATTAGACGCAGACCTGATCAGGCTGGATTTTGTGAATCAGTATGCTGTAAATGAAAATAAAGAAAAATTGTATGAGGCAGCATTAAAAAGTATTGAACGCAAATATGGAGATAATTCTGTGTCAGCGCAGGCAAGTTATTTAAGAGCACAAATTTATTTTAACAAAGGACAGGATTTTGATCCTATCATAAAAACTGACAATCAATATGAAATAAAAAGAGCTAAAGAGATCTGCGAAGCCACGATCAATAAATTCCCAAAAAGTGAAGGAGGAATAAATTGTAAAAATTTACTCAATCAGATATTACAGCCATCTCTTAATCTTGAAAGCGAGAAAGTAAATATTCCGAATCAGCCATTTCGGACGTTGGTTAAATATAAGAATTCAAAGAATGTTTATTTCCGTATCATAAAAACCAGCAGAGATGAAATAAAAAAAATGGATAGAAGGGACTACGAAAAATTATGGAAGGATGTGGCTTCAATAAAATACGAAAAAAATTGGAGTGTAACTTTACCTGATCCTGCAGATTATCAAGATCATAGTGTAGAGGTAAAAGTTGAGGGGTTGCCGTTAGGGACTTATTTTATTTTAGCCAGCCTGGATGAAAAGTTTTCTGTATCAAAAAATATTTTAGCCAGACAACTGGTATATGTAAGCAACATAAGCTATATCAGTAACAATAAAAAAGAGTTTTATGTTTTAAATAGAGATAATGGTTTTCCACTAGCTGGTACCGAAGTGCAACTATGGGAAAGTAGGTACAACTACAGCAAGAGTGAATATGAAGACACAAAGGCCGAGAAGTATGTAGCGGATAAAAACGGATCATTTACTATTAAAAAGGCAACAGCCTATCGTAATTTTTTATTACAGCTTAAAAATGGCAATGATGAATTGTTTATGGATGACAATCAATATGATAATGTTTACAATAGTTATGTAGAAGAACCAAAGCCGACTACCTTTTTATTTACCGACAGAAGTATTTATCGTCCGGGCCAAATAATTTATTTCAAAGGGATTGTTGTACAAAATGGAACTGAAGTTTCAGATAAAAAAATAGTATCATCATTTGTTTCAGATGTTCAATTAAAAGACGCTAACGGTCAAAAAGTTGGTAATATAACGATGACCACAAATGAATATGGCTCTTATCATGGGTCTTTTAAATTACCTGTAGGAGGGTTGGGTGGTCAATTCAGTTTGGAGGATATGACAACAGGAAGTTTAGCATATTTCAATGTAGAAGAGTATAAGCGGCCTAAATTTTTTGTTGAAGTAGAAAAACCTAAAGGAACTTATCATGTAAATGACAGCATTCATGTTACAGGTACAGCTAAAGCATATGCCGGAAATAATGTAGATGGAGCAACTGTAAAATATCGTGTAGTAAGAAAAGTAAGATATCCTATTTGGTGGGGTTGGGGTGGATATATTCGTAAAGGTCGTGGAGGTTATCCCATGGGAAGAAATGAAGAAATGGAAATTGCCAATGGGGAATTGGTTACAAATGCCAAAGGAGAATTTGTAATTGATTTTAAAGCATTACCAGACGAAAGTATCAATAAAAAAAATCAGCCAACTTTTTATTATGAAGTGAATGCTGATGTTACTGATATAAATGGTGAAACGAGAAGTGCGGAGACTTCAATGGCTGTAGCGTATCAGGCGCTGAAAATTGATATTGTAACTGCGGAGAAACTGCAAGCCGATAGTTTAAAAAATATACAGATCAGCAGCACTAATATCAATGATATATTTGAAAAGGCTACGGTAAATGTTACCATTTATAAAGTGCAAAGCCCAGATAAAATTTTCAGAGAGAGGTTTTGGGGTCAGCCGGATCAGTTTATAATGAGTAAGGATGAATATTATACGATCTTCCCATATGATGTATATAAAGATGAAGATCAGATGAAGGCTTGGGAGATAAAAGAGAAAGTGGTGGATATTACTGATACTACGAGTGAAAATTCAACATTCAACATTCAGCATGTGAAATTGTCTTTAGGTTGGTACAAAATAATTGCCATTGCAAAAGATAAATATGGGGAAGATGTAAAAGCTGAAAAATATATTGAGGTTAGTGATGGACGACTGACGACGGATGTCAGAACTGCGATAACAATCGATAGTAAAAAAACTTCTGTAGAACCAGGAGAAAAAATACAATACAATATTAAAACTGGTTTTGATAATATCTGGCTGATACATACAATCAGTAAAATGGATAAGACTGTTTTGCCATCTTATCTCAGTGTAAATAATAATCAACCTTACCAGAATGAAATTGTTACAACAGAAAATGATCGGGGAGGGATTGGGTTGAATTATGTTTTTGTAAAACACAACAGAATATACACCGGTAGTGAAAATTTTACTATCCCATGGAGTAATAAAGAACTGACAATTTCTTATTCTACATTCAGAGATAAATTATTGCCGGGTGCTAAAGAAAAATGGACTGTAAAAATAAGTGGTAACAAAGGTGAAAAAATTGCAGCGGAAATATTAGCTGGTATGTATGATGCTAGTCTCGATCAATTTAAACCACATAACTGGAATAAATTAGATATCTGGCCAAATCTGTATAATACGATCGATTGGACAAGTACCGGATTCAGGTCAGTATATGCTGAGCTTTACAACAAAGCAGAAAGGGAAGATATTACTCAATTACCAAAATCTTACGACAGGTTACTCTCTTTTGGGAATGAATATGTAAGATCTTATAGAGAACGGATGTATAAATCAGCAAGGAGTGAATCAAGTAAAGAAGCTAAGTTAGAAGATGCACTAGCAGCACCATCTATAACATCATCAAAATATACCCCAGCAAAAATTGTAAAAGATGAGGATGTTGCGGCGGCGGATTCTTCAAAACCACTCTGGTGGATCAATCCTTTAGATTATGCTGCTAGCGAGCTAAAGAACAAAGCTAATGAAGCTTCGGTTCAAATTCGAAAAAACTTCAACGAAACAGCCTTCTTCTTTCCTGATCTTACAACAGATGTAGACGGAAACGTATCATTCAGTTTTGCCATGCCGGAAGCATTAACGAAATGGAAGTTGATGACATTTGCACACAACAAAAATCTTGCAAGTGCATATAGTGAAAAATCAGTGATCACACAAAAACCATTAATGGTACAACCTAATGCTCCTAGGTTTTTGAGAGAGGGAGATAAAATTGAATTCAGCGCTAAAATTGTAAATATGCTGGATACTTTTTTTGCAGGAAAAGCAACATTGGAACTATTTGATGCAGTTACAAATGAACCAGTAAATAAATTGTTTAAGAATATTTCTTTCACGCAAAGTTTTCTTACATGGCCAAAACAAAGTGCGTTAGTTAAATTCCCGATAGAAATACCATCTAATTTCGGAAGACCTTTGTTATACAGGATTAAAGCAGAAGCTGCAGTCCCAAATTATCAAAATGGAGAAACGTTTAGTGATGGCGAAGAGATGGCACTGCCCGTATTAACTAACAGGATGTTGGTAACAGAAACAATGCCGATCAATCTGCGGAGCACAACAAAAAAAGATTTCAAATTCGAAAAATTATTGGGTAGCGGAGTTAGTTCAACAATCAGTAATAATTCACTTACTGTAGAGTATACCAGTAATCCTGCATGGTATGCTGTGCAGGCATTGCCTTATTTGATGGAGTATCCTTATGAATGTGCCGAGCAAACATTCAATCGTTTTTATGCAAATACACTGGCAACACATATCAGTAACTCAATGCCAAAGATAAAAGCGGTATTTGAAAAATGGAAAAATGTAGATACAGCTGCATTGATGAGCAATCTTCAAAAAAATGAAGAATTAAAATCTGCATTGTTACAGGAAACGCCGTGGGTAATGGAAGCACAAAATGAATCTCAACAAAAAAAGAATATTGCGTTGTTGTTTGATATGGTTAAGATGAGCACTGAAGCGGAGAAAGCGATTGCCAAATTGAAAGAAATGCAAAGCAGTAATGGTGGTTTTGTGTGGTTTAAAGGAGGACCGGATGACAGATATATTACTCAATACATTCTTACCGGTATTGGCCATCTGAAAAAATTGAATGCTTTGCCGGTAGAAGAAAATAGGGAGGCATTATTGATCGTAAGCGAAGCGATTCCTTACCTGGATAAAAAGATAAAAGAAGAGTATGAATACCTGGTTAAACATAAAGTAAACCTTGCACAGAATAATCTTAGTTATACGGCTATTCAGTATTTATATATGAGGAGTTTTTTCTCTGAGTATAAAATTTCGGCGAATGTTCAAACAGCTTACACCTATTACCGTGATCAATCGAAAAAATATTGGCTGGGACAAACGAAATATATGCAGGCTATGATCGCATTGGCATTGCACCGGGGGGATGATGCGGTTACTCCAAAAGCCATCATTAAATCGTTAAAAGAAAATGCCATAACCAAAGAAGAGATGGGTATGTATTGGAAAGAATGGACAACTGGCGGGTACTGGTGGCATCAGGCACCGATTGAAAGTCAGGCGTTGATGGTAGAAGCATTTACAGATATTGATAAAAATGCAGCTACTGTTGATGATTTGAAAACATGGTTATTAAAGCAAAAACAAACACAAAACTGGAAAACCACCAAAGCTACAGCAGAAGCATGTTATGCATTGTTATTAGGAGGTAGTAACTGGTTGGCAGAAGAAAAGGAAATAACTATTCAGTTGGGTAACACTACGATCAGAAGTACCGATGCATCAACAGAGGCCGGTACAGGTTATTTCAAAAAAAGAATTGAAGGGAAAGATGTAGTGCCTCAAATGGGGAATATTTCTGTATCATCAAACTCTTCGAAAGTTCCCCCTTTAGAAGGCGGGGGGGGTAGTACTAGTTGGGGGGCTATATACTGGCAATACTTCGAAGACTTAGATAAGATCACTCCTGCAGCAACTCCTTTAAAATTGGTCAAAAAATTATTTGTGGAAAGAAATACAGAACGAGGCCCGGAATTAGTTGCGATCAAAGATGGTGATGCTATTAAGGTTGGAGATAAAATAAAAGTACGTATCGAATTAAGGGTAGATAGAGATATGGAATACATCCATATGAAAGATATGAGAGCGGCTTGTATGGAGCCTGTAAATGTTATCAGTGAATATAAATGGCAAGGCGGTTTGGGGTATTATGAAAGTACTAAAGATGCCAGCACTAATTTCTTTTTTAATTATTTAAACAGAGGAAGTTATGTTTTTGAGTATCCTATGTTTGTAACACATAGCGGTAATTTCAGTAACGGCATCACAACGATACAGTGTATGTATGCACCGGAGTTTACAAGTCATAGCGAAGGAGTTAGGGTAAACGTACAGTAGATATTTAAAAATTCTTGTATCTTTCAGAAGATCAAGGGCTTTTTCAGCCCTTGATCTTCATATAAAATCATGCGTATGGTAAATAAGCAAAGTTTGTTGAATGCTGCAATGAGAAGGAGCCTAAGGGTTGCTTTCACTTTTGTTGTGCTGGTTACCATTTCCGGATATGCATTTTCCCAGACAAAATACATTAAACAATACCGATCAGTTGCTGATTCTTTAGGGAAAGTTTACGGTATTCCTGCCGCTGTAATATTAGGAGTGGCAATTATAGAATCTTCAGCCGGTACAAGTAAAAACTGTCGTTTGCTGAATAATCATTTTGGGATTGTAGGTAAGAACCACATGCTAAAATCAAAAGGCATCAGAACACGCTATAAATATTATCCTTCCGGAACGGCATCTTATATTGGATTTTGTGAATTGCTGAGTAAGAGAAAATTTTATCCAAAACTTAAAAAAAACTTAAATTATAATTTATGGGTGGATGCGATTAGTAAAAGCGGTTATTCTGAAGTACCTTCCGTTTGGAAACAGAGAGTGCTTTCAACTATTAAAAAGCACAGGCTATAATAAGATTTACCTAGCATGAATACCGATCGGCGTATTGTTGTTTTTGTACTAAGCAGTATTACTCTTTACTTGCTCATTTCTTTTTTTGCTATTGCTTTTAATTTTAATGAAGGGTTCATTAAAAGAATTAATCTGATAGGAGATATTGTTTCTTCCGATTCAACAGCGGTGTCTGACAAGTTGCAAAATGATAGTATTGAGAATAATGCACCCATTGTTTTGGCCGTTACACCGGAAAAGAAATTTGATCTATATACCCGTCCGGACTATATCACAGCTTTTCATAAAGATACAATGCAGCCTTCGTTGGCATTTTTTGCAAGCAAATTACATGAGTTAAAAAAAGGGAAGAAAAGAAAAATTCGTATTGCTTATTTTGGAGACAGTATGATCGAAGGGGATCTGTTATCTAAAACTTTACGTGAGTTATTGCAAAAAGAATTTGGTGGTGCAGGAGTAGGTTTTGTACCGATCACTTCCGCGGCATCTAAGTTCAGACAAACTGTAATTGATAATTATTCTGCAGGTTGGCTAGATGAGAATTTTAAAAATTCGCCTAAGAATAATAGATTGTTTTTATCGGGTCATCTTTTCAGAGGGAATAATGATTGGGTTGAAATGTCCGATAGGACTGTTAGAGACAGTGCGACTGTTCTTGAAAAAATATTATTTTATGGATCGGCAGATACTGTAGTTTCGGTTAAGGTGAATAATAATGATATTCTTGTAGAAGCCAAAAAACCTTTCAATACAGCGTTGATTGGTAAAGATCTGAGCAAGTCAGTAAGGCTTTCTGTAGCAAATAATAATTTGCCTTTATATGGTATCAGTCTCGAATCTGAGTCGGGAGTGATAGTTGACAACTTCTCTTTCAGAGGGATTTCCGGAACAGAGTTTGCTTCTATTGATACCACATTATTAAACAGTATTGCAGAAGCGAATCTGTACGATCTGTTTATTTTTCAGTATGGTGTAAATGTATTGTATCGTCCGAATGATGTTAATTTTAACTGGTATGCCCGTACATTATTGCCTGCGGTAAAAAAACTAAGAAAGAGTTTTGCTAATACTGATTTTCTGATTGTAAGTACTGCTGATAGAGCATTTCGCTATGATGATGAATACAAATCTGCGATAGGGATAGACTCTCTTATTAAAATACAGGCAACGGTGGCATATCAAACCGGTAGTTGCTTTTATAATCAATTTGCATCAATGGGGGGGCACAATTCAATAGTAGACTGGGCAGATAGAAAACCTTCGCTGGCAAATAAAGATTATGTGCATCCAAATGATCGTGGAGCGGTAATACTTGGGCATTATTTTTTTGATGCTATCATGAAAGATTATAAAAAATACACCAACAATATAAAATAGGCAATCAGCCTCAACATATGCCATCCTTTAATATCGATGCCTTCTTAGAACAATTTTTATATGATCCTAAAAATCCATTATTATTTAACAATGGTTTTTTTGTATTATTTTTTGCATTGTTCATCGCACTGTATTATTCTTTCAGGAACAATTTTACTGTAAGGCGTTATATTTTCTGTTTTTTCTCTTTATATTTTTTTTACAAAGCAAGTGGTGTTTTCGTAGTGTTTGTGATCATCTCTGCTATTGTTGATTTTGTTTTATCTAATGCTATTTTTCGCCAGGAAAATAAGCATAAAAGGCTTTTGTTATTGCTTTGCAGCATTGTTTTTAATCTTGGCTTATTGTTTTATTTTAAGTATACCAATTTCTTTATTTCTATTTATAATAGTTTTGGCACCAGTACTATTCATCCGTTAAATATACTGTTGCCTGTCGGTATCTCGTTTTACACTTTTGAAAACCTGAGTTACACTATTGATATCTATCGTAAACAATTTGAGCCGGCCCGTAAGTTTAGTGACTATTTGTTATTTCTTTCGTTTTTTCCAAAGCTGGTGATGGGCCCCATTGTAAGAGCACATGATTTTGTACCGCAGATCAATAAACCATTGCATGTGTCGGAAAGTGATTTTGCCAAAGGGTTCTATTTGATCATATCCGGCTTGTTTAAAAAATTGATCATATCGGATTACATTACACTAAACTATGTAGATTATATATTTGATGATCCTATGCGGTACACCGGCATGGAAAATCTGTTTGCTGTATATGGCTACGCTGCAGTTATCTATTGCGACTTCAGCGGATACAGTGATGTTGCCATTGGTATTGCAAAATGGCTTGGATTTAGTATCCCCACTAATTTCTTATCTCCTTATCAAAGTAAAAGTGTTACAGAATTCTGGAGAAGATGGCATATCTCTTTGTCCTCTTGGTTAAAAGATTATTTATACATTCCATTGGGAGGTAATCGTAAGGGAACTGTTGCAACTTATTTGTTTGCTACGGTATTTTTTATCGGCATTTTTATTACAGGTACCCACCTGTTACAATTGTCTTATGCCTGGTCGGCTGCAATAAGCGGCTCTGTATTGCTCCTTTTCATTTTGCCCGCTATCATAAAAAAAGAAAAAGCAGGTGTTGCATCAGGATTTAATTTAATGACAACTATGTTGCTGGGTGGATTCTGGCATGGTGCAAGCTGGAATTTTATTATATGGGGGGCATTGCATGGAGTAGCGCTGGCTATACACAAAACATGGACATTGTTAACGGGCAAAGCTTTTGAAAAAATTGGTCAATCTAAAGTGTATAATGCGATCGCCGTTGTTATTACATTTCATTTTGTTTGTTTTTGCTGGATATTTTTTAAAGCAGAGAACTTTACGATTGCAGGCAATATGATACATCAGATCTTATTTGATTTTGGAGCTGATGTATGGCGAGCCTTTTACTATAACTACAAACTTGTATTATGGATGATCGTAGGGGCATTTGTAATACACGCTATCTCGGACGATCTGGCTGATCGTGTTATTGGTAAATTTCAAAAAATCCCGCTGGCAGGGTATATTGCAATCTTCTTTTTATTTGTGATCGTATACGGATTTTGCAAATCTTCCGAACAGGTATTGCCTATCTATTTAAAATTTTAGGGCTCTGCTGCGTATATAGTCGTTATAACCTTTTGCTATAGCACTTAGCAGTAACTGGCCTTGTATTTTATAACCGGCAGAGGTAAAATGAACTTTGTCTTTATTCAGTAATCCTTTTTTAAACCAGTTTTTCGCTGAACCATATCCGTTAGTTACCTTATATAGATCCCAGATAGCAATATTGTTTTGTAAACAAAAAGTTGATAACGTGAAATTTAATTTTTTCATTATACGGTTAGAGGTCTCTCCTTTATACGAATCCTGAGGAGTGGTCACCAGAATAGATGCTTCAGGGGAAATGGTCTTTATATTTTGAATGAATAATTGTACCTGGTTAATAAACGCACTATCTGTGTAATCATCTTTTTGAGCTTCATTAGTGCCCAATGAAATGATATAGAGATCGGCTTTTAATGCCGGCAATTGTTTCCAGAAAAGCGGGGTATTATTATATTGTTCGTACCGGGCACCGTTTACACCGATTGTATGATACAAAACACCGGGCTGACCATTTTCCATCGATACGCCATAAAAGGACTGCATCTCTCCTGTTGTTTTTGCAGACAAAGTAAAACTGCTTAACTCTTTTTGAAATGACACTTCTTTATATGTGATGCTGTCTGATGTTTCGGTACTGATGATAGAAAGTTGCTCCCCATTATCAGTTTGCAATAACCATGAAGCAACAGTGTCTGTAAAGAACTTTAGTTTATTGAAATATTGCGGACCATATTCATTTGCTTTTAACGACAAATTTATTGTGGCACCGGGGCGATTTGTCTGAATACAAAAACCGGTAATGCCATTACTAATTGGAATCTCGGGATGTGCTAGTCTGTTATAACTCCAGTTTATATTTGATGTACTGTTGATATCACCCGGACCATTTGACTTTGCCAGTTGGTAAGGAAAAGTAAGCCCACGGCCGGCATTGCCAAAAAATTGTTGTAATCCGTTACGCACAACTGATGACATAAAATCTGCCTGGATATGTGAATCGCCAATATGCACAACGTTGATCGTTCCATTCTTACGCTGTTTTACCTGTAAAAGCTTATCATAGAAAAAATCCATTTTGCCATTGGCAATCCTGTTAAGTGCAATATTAATGTGGGGGATATTTTTTGTTGGAACAGGTACTTTGAATTCTATTGGTTGGGCAAAGCCGGCAGTTACATATAATAAGGTGCCGGCAATAAAAATTACGATCTTCATTGGTATTGATGCATGCATGTATACATCAAATATACTTGATTAATTTTATTGGTGATTTACAGAGAAAGATAGAATAGGCATAAAAAAAGAACCACCAAGTTCCGTCCATATATCAGTTCACACTTTTATACTTTCTAACCCGATGGTCCCTTCGCTACATTTCCTCCATAATAGATTTTTTGTAGCCTTTGAAAACTTTCTTTTTGTTACCAAATTTTCTGCTTTCAATTGTAACTCTAAGATACTTTCAAGAATATTTTTTTGCAAATTTTTTGCCTCATTGTTTAGCACATGTTAGGCACATAATTATGCACCAGCGTGTGCATAATTATTAGGGAAATGGTGTTGTAATTGCTACCTGATAATTATTAATTTTTTGTTACACATATATCCCTTTTCATTTGTAGCTGTTACATAATATACTCCCGGCGATAATGTGTTGGTATGAACCCTTGTATTGCCATTTGTCTTTTTTGTCATGACCAATTTTCCTGTGCCATCAAATATATTGATCGTGGTATTGAGTGCATCGGTATTGAAGATAATATCGGCATAATTATGAGCAGGGTTGGGAGATAAAGTAATAAAGTCTTTTAGGCGTTTATTAAAATTGATCATCCTGATAGCGGAATATGTAAAGCTTCCATCTTTTTCAATTATTTTGATTCGATAATAATTAGCACCATCAGCAGGATCATTGTCAAAATAATTATAGCTACTCATTCCTGTTTGTGTAATCGTATACAGCGGTTCCCATATATGTTGATCGGCGCTGTGCTCAATAATATACTGCCCGATATTGGTTTCATTTTCTACGTTCCAGTATACTTTCACTTTTTGCTGATCAGCCACTTCGTTTATGATGAAATCTTTTAACAGCACAGGGAGTATTGCTGTCGATTTTATAAATGCAACAGTTTTGCCTGTATTTATTATTGCCGGAACAGCATTGAAAATGTAAGTTGGATTTTTAACACCACAACCGTTGATCAACTTTATATCGTCTACATACCATCCTTCTACTGTTGTTGAATTTCCGACATCAGTTGTGAAGCGAAAGCGTACCATAATACTTTGGCCTGTGTAAGCAGATAGGTCAATAAGTGTGTGTGTAAAAGTTGCACCGTTGTAACCAGTAAATGCTTGTCTGCCAGCAATAGTTGTCGAAGCGTCCATAGTGCCCGTATAATAGCCTTTAATGATCTTTGTACCAAGGTCTTGCCAGCTGCTGCCGGCATTGGTAGATATTTCAACTACGCCACCATCAAAAGTAGTCTCTGTATTAAAATAATGACGGAAGCTCAATACTGCTGCGTTAGCAGTAAGAGTTATAGCAGAAGATGTTAATGTTTTATTGGCGGCTGTGGTAGGTTCAGATGCGAACCAAGAAGAAGCCGGGCTGTAAGATTTTGCAGAAGATACAGCCCATCCACCTGCAGTTGTAAAACCTCCGATGGTACTGCCATTTCTATTATCATTGATAGGATAGGTGATATTACAACCGGCTGAAGTTACCTGTGCATTTATTGTAAAACTCAGTGTTTGTTGTGCCTGTGTAAAATTCAATGGAATAGTTACTACATTCCCGTTTGCTGTACCTGCCGAACTGCTGATAAAATTCATGCCCACCGGCAGAGAGTCTACTATTTTTAAATTTGCAGGAACCGTACATCCGCAGGTAGCACTAACGGTATAGGTTATGTTATTTCCTGAATTGGTAGAATCAACAGAAGCCACTTGTTCAATACTGTTGCTCGACGGAAGATCGAAAGCAACGACCTGATCGGAGGTGCTGTTACTACTGCCTTGTGAAGCACTTAGTCCCATGCCCCGGCGAGCAAATGCATTCCATATAGCACATGCATGACTGCCATTGTAGAGTATGGTATCTGCTTTTAAAATAGCATTCCTGGAATCAATAAAACCCGGGCTGCAAACCTGTAATTTTAATCCTGTCATTACAATATTCAAGGCAATAACATTGCCTCCCGAACTTGCAGCATTATATATATTCGGTTCTATCGTTCCTTCCTGTTGGATGATCCTCCAGGTCATATCCCATAATGCACTAGCCCATACTTCACCAATATTATGCACCTCACTGCCTGAAGCGGTTCCGTTCAGGTCTGCATAAGTATGCGGATTGATTGTTTTGCTCAATGAATATGGATAATTACGTATTCCGCTTCCGGTAGTATTTTGATTAAAAACATATGTTCCAATTGAGCGTTTCATCAGGCTATCAGCCAACGTTGTTGTGCTCCAGTCTTGTGTGGTCATTAAAGCCAGGTAATCACTCCAGCCTTCGCCTCCCTGTTCTGCATTTGCAAGGCAACTAGTATTAGCTGCTCCTCCGGTTAACCTGTTAGAGATACCATGCATGTATTCATGTGCAATGATACCGTTATCATAATCACCATCAAGTGCAACAGATGGATTTAATGTAAGAGATACACCGCCGGAAATTTGCGGCACTATTGTAGCACCATCTGCCTGGCTGATCATAAATGCAGGTATGGTGATCGTATTATCTGTACCCGACATAGAAAAGGGTGCAGATGCAACATTATTAATTACTACAACAGCAATAGCTCCGGCATTTTGTGCATTTTTTATTTTTGGAGCAAAATTGCAACTCCCTCTATCGATAAATGCTATCTTACCTGTCAATGTATTGGCCGGTGCGCCGCAGGCTAAATGTGTAGTGCCACCTGCATCATCATTATAATAAACAGCAGTGCCGGTAAGCGGTGTAGTTAAAATATTATTTGTGCTTACTCCGCCCTCAACACTATTGTAATTGCCTGCAATAATAACAGGGCTATTTACTGTTAGTGAGCTGGAGCCACTCCATAAATACATTTGCATTGTAGGGGCCTGGCCATCGGGTTGAGTGCTCATATTTGCATTGTTACTGCCGCCTCCATCCTGTGCCTGTGCTTTTAATGCATCATTACCAACACCGCCTCTGCTATTGTTATTCACCTGAAAATTGCCCGAGGCTTCATCAAATCCATATTGATAAGTAATGTCGTGTATGATATTAGTAGCGTAAAATAAATTTGTAGTGGCCGCTCTCATGTTATTGGTAACAGTAGGGGGCAATGTAAAGTTGGGCACTTTACTGAATGTAAAATTTGGCGATGCAGTAGATGATGTATCATAACGGCCCGGCGCATTTGTATTTGCTCTGTCATCATAAGCAGCAACATTATTTCCACGGGTATAATTGTATTCATTGGTGCCATCAGAATGCCAGCCAAAAACGGTAACCGGATTGCTAACTCCTGCATTTAACCAGGGGTTGTTAACTGTTGTCAAAGATCCGAATGTTGGCGCTTCTAAGGGGAAAGGTAATACATAGTAAGCCGCATTGGCAACCGCATTGGGTTGATTGGTATTCTCAATTGTTATTTCTTCTGTTTGTTTATTGGAGACAGGTTGCTGTACATTAGTTTTTTTTTCAGCATTATTTTCATACACGGTACTGTTGTCTGCATCAATGATATTTCCTGTCACAGCATCAACCCTTACATTCATAAAATCAGCACTGTTCAACACATCGATAGTAATGTTCCATACTAATTTTACAGCGTTGCCATCATCAACACTGGCCCACATTAAAGAGGCTATAATATTTTGCTTTGCAATACCTGCCGGAGAAAATACAATGTATTTATTGGTGTTGTTGATATCAGGAACAATCTTCAAATCAACAGGGTTGCTTAATGTAAGATACGCTGCCGCTTTTGTTACGGCATCAGCTGCAGTAATGGATGGGGTTGCAACTGTCGTTTTTTTTTCTATCCCGGCTACAAAATTGCTTTTATTACTCAGCAATGTGCCATCACTGTTCAGACAAATAGAATAGACAGCATTATGCACTTTTAATCCTTTATAGATCTGCTGTGCATAGACAAATGTTAATTTATTGGCAGTAGTATAATTGTTGGTGATAAGCAGTTCAGACAGATCGATGTCACTTAAATGAAGTGTTTTTGCATTCTTAGTGATCCATTGTTTTATGAATTCGTTTTCTTTTTTTTGGGCAAAGGCAGGCATATTTATTATGCCCAGAGAAAAAAGGATGACAAAAAAATATTGTATTTTTTTTTGCATAAACTTCAATTAGCTTGAAAAGGAAGGTTTAGTTATATAGTAGTAATACCGCAATTTATGTTATTTTGATAATACCTTGTCCGATGCGCTCAAATCAATGTAAACATCAGCCAATACGGATTGTAGGCAATTCAGGTTCTGATGAAAATCATCTGTGTTTATTATCTCAATCATATCAGTGTAAAATTTGCAGGTTTACATTTGCACAATGACTAAAGGCATTGATAACTTACTGGTAAAGAAGTATAATCTACCCATACCAAGGTATACCAGTTACCCAACCGTACCCGTTTGGAAAGAGGGAATTGATAAAGAACAATGGAAGCAAGTGTTTAATAATCAATTCAGTCTGAAAAATCAACAACAGGGGATAAGCCTTTATCTGCATCTGCCTTTTTGTGAATCATTGTGTACCTACTGCGGATGCAATAAAAAGATCACTACCAATCACTCTGTTGAGGAAGAGTATATAGCTGTTATTTTACGAGAGTGGAAGATGTACAGAGAATTGATGTCGGAAAAACCAATTATCCGTGAAATCCATTTGGGCGGAGGTACCCCTACTTTTTTCTCTCCCAAAAACCTGGCGTATTTACTTAATACCATTTATGCTGACAGTATTATTCATGCTGAGCATGAGTTTAGTATTGAAGGGCATCCCAACAACACAACAGTAGAACATCTGCAAACATTGTACGATCTGGGGTTCAGAAGAATAAGTTATGGAGTGCAGGATAATGACCCTGAAGTGCAACGTATCATCAACAGAATACAGCCTGTAGAAAATGTACAAAGAGCCACAGATAATGCAAGAAAAATTGGCTTCCGATCAGTAAACTTCGATCTGATCTATGGCTTGCCTTTGCAGAATATGGAGCGAATGAAAAAAACCATTGAGCAGTGTATTGCTATGAGGCCCGACAGGATCGCTTTTTATAGTTATGCCCATGTGCCCTGGACAAGCAGAGGACAACGCTTGTTTGATGAGAATGATCTGCCAACAACGCAGCAAAAAATGGAATTGTATCAATTAGGGAAACAACTCTTTTCAGAAAATGGTTACCATGATATTGGTATGGATCATTTTGCATTGGCATCAGATGATCTGTATAAAGCCTGGCAGGAAGGGTGGCTGCATAGAAATTTTATGGGCTATACCACACAGCGCACAGCCATGTTGCTTGGGTTAGGAGTGTCGAGTATCAGTGATGCCGGTGTTGCATTTGCTCAAAATGAAAAAACAATACATGATTATTATGCTGCGGTAAATAATAATGAACCAGCTGTTTTTCGTGGATACTTTTTAAATAAAGAAGATATTGCTTTCAGGAAATATATATTAGATATCAGTTGTCAGAATAAAACAGTTTTTCAGGAAGAAAATCTTGCAACATTAAAAGAATGCAGTTTTCCTGTTTTGGAAAAATTGGCAGCAGATGGTTTGATTGAATGGGACGAAACCTGTTTGCAGGTAACTCCATTGGGCAGAAATTTTATACGTAATATCTGCAGTGCATTCGACCTGTATCTAATACGTGATCAATCGAACAGTAATAAGCCAACATTTAGTAAAGCGATATAATTCAGAGCGGACAGGGCAGAGGAGTATTTTCTCTATTGAAATTTACTGCTGTAATATTTTCAAATACTGCACCCAGGGGCCAACTTCGGCCTTGTATTGCTTTGCCATTACCCGGGAGATCTGAGCGATATGGTTAAGATCGTGTACAACCCATGTAGCCAGAAGTTGGGATAAGGTGATCTCTCCAAAAGCAGGGTGGATGCCTTTTTTATTGCTGTTTTCTTCTGTGATCTTTTTTGAACGCAACTGATCAATATTCGTAGAACGTAATTTTTTAAATTCTTCTAAAAGTTGCGACAACGATTTTCCTTTACTTTCTTCAAATTGTGCAAAGCGGTCAAAAGGCTCAAATGTTTTGTCTGTTTTATCCGAAAGAATAATTTCCATTCTGGGAATCCAATCTGTTTTTTCGCCATGAATAAGATGGCCAATAATATCATATACACTCCATGTTTCAGCGCCTTCGTTATTTGAGGTCCAGTCGGTGGAAATGTGTTGTACCATAGTAATAAGCACTTCCGGTGTACGCTCAAGTATCTCTATTGATTTTGATAAAGAAAAATTCATTGTTTGTTTTCTTTGTTAATTATATAGCTAAAGATAAAATTAAATTAGTTGTTTGCCTCACTGAAATTTATGTTGAACGGCTCGTTGGCATGCTTAAGCGGAATAAAACAGATGGAAAATAAACCTTATATTTATTCTTTTTCAAATTAGCTCCCGTCGTTAACCAACCTTACTATCATGACCAAAAGTTATAAGCTTTTTATTGCCCTCTTGTTTTTACTGAATCTGACAATGCTGAACTTGCATGCCCAGGTAAAAATTTATGGAGTAGTTACAAGCAATACTGACAAGCCACTTCAAGGTGTCAATGTTTTATTATTGAACAAAACAGATTCTGTCTTAGTGAAGGGAACTATAGCTGCATCAAACGGTACTTTTAATTTTGAAAATATAAATGCCGGCAGATATATAATTTCAGCATCTTTCAATGGATATACAAGCTATTATAGCAATGAAGTGATTGTTGCAAAAGAAGATGTAAATATTGGAGTGATAAAATTAAAAGGGGAAGAAAAATTATTGTCTGATGTTACAGTGGTGGCACGTAAACCAATGTTTGAACAAAAGATAGACAGGATGGTCATCAATGTAAAGAACAGCATTACCTCTGCAGGCGGCACAGCATTGGAAGTATTGGAAAAATCACCGGGTGTGGTGGTTAACAGGCAAAGTAATTCTATCGGATTGAACGGGAAAAGTGGTGTAGTGGTAATGATCAATGGAAAGATATCCAGAATGTCTTCTGATGCTTTGGTGCAAATGCTTTCGGGTATGAATGCATCTAATATTGACCGAATAGAATTAATAACCACACCGCCGGCTAATTTTGATGCAGAAGGCAATGCAGGCTTTATCAATATCATTTTACTTTCAAATCCAAACAAAGGATTGAATGGTTCTTTTTCTTCTACTATCGGTTATGGGAAAGGCTATACTACGGCAGGCTCGGTCAACTTTAATTATCGCAATAAAAAAATAAATCTCTTTGGTGATTACTCTTTTAACTGGAACAACCAGGAGCAGGATTTCAGGTTTTTCAGAAGTTATATCAATGAAGGAGTGGTAACAGATAATTATACTGTATCACTTCGGCATCCGAAAGAAGGAGGACAGAATGCAAGGCTGGGGATCGATATTCAGGTAACACCTAAAACGGTGATAGGTGCATTGGTTTCCGGCTACAATACAAAATGGCAAATGAATGCAGATAATTCGTTGGCTACTTCAAAAAATAATATTCCTGATACCAATATTACTGTGCTTAATCATGAATTGAATCAGTGGAAACATATCATGGGGAATATTAATTTCTCACATACCTTCAAAGAAGGAGAGGTTATTACTGCAGACCTTGATTATTTGTATTACAAGGATAATAACCCCAATGATTACGATAATAAATATTTTAACAGCGCCGGCACCTTATTGAGTGAGGAGCAAACAAGAAGCGGCAAACTTACCCCATTGAGTTTTTGGGTAGGTAAGATCGATTATACAAAAAAGCTCGGCAAAAAAGTGAACCTGGAGGCAGGGGCTAAATTGGCATTGTCGAAATTTTCTAATAGTGTATCGGTGGAAAACGGAGGCGCCGGCAATTGGGTGAAAGATCCTGAACTAACGGCAGATTATAAATTGAAAGAAAATATAGGAGCGTTGTATACTTCACTGAGTATTGAAGCTTCTGCCAAAACAAGCTTAAAACTGGGGTTGCGGTACGAGCAAACTGCATCCAACCTGGGTAGCAATACGCAACAAAATATTGTGGATAGAAAATACGGACGGTTATTCCCCAGCATTTATATCAATCAAAAACTGGATGATAAAAACGCTGTCAATGTATCTTACAGCCGCCGTATCACCAGGCCAACATTCAATGATATGGCACCTTTTGTGATCTTTATGGATCCTTATACATTCTTCTCGGGCAACAGTGCATTGCAACCTGCATTCTCTGATATTTATAAAGCTGATTACATGTATAAGAGTTTTGTGTTGTCTGTTTCTTATACAAAAGAAGATGGGTCGATCGCAAATTTTCAGCCGAAATTATCAAAAGATAATAAGCAGATATATACTTCTGAAAACCTGGATAATATAAAAACGGTCAACATCAGTTTAAGTATTCCTGTTACCGTTACTAAGTGGTGGACCATGCAAAACAATATACAGGGAAACTGGCAACAGATAAATACTATTTATAAGAATGGCCCTTTTAGTATTGAACAGAAAAATTATAGTTTGAATAGTTCACAAAGTTTTACGTTACCCAATAAATATAGTGTTGAATTGTCCGGGTTCTATTTGTCTAAATATTTATATGGGGCAGCTGTTAGTAAAAGTTTTAAGATGGTAGATGTTGGGATACAAAAAAAGTTTGGTGCAAATAATAATAAACTTCGCTTCGCCATTTCCGACGTCTTTAATGGAGGAGCATGGAGAGCTATCACCGATATACCCGCCGAAAATATTTATGTAGATTATAAATTACGTTTTGGTTACCGTACGTTTAAACTCACCTATACGCAAAGCTTTGGTAATAAAAAGCTAAACGCCAATCGTAGCCATAACTCGGCTTCGGATGAAGAGCAAAACAGGATGAGAAAATAATTGGTGGTGTATAGTGGCTATCGGAAAATGTATCTACTATATTACCTTAATAATGTTCACCGGGCAATCCTGTGCAATGGTACGTGTGAGTGCTGCAGCAAACTCCGGTATCTGCAGAATGTAGATGCCTTTTTTTTCGACAGCGTTTAATAATGTGGCTTTACCATCTTTTTTAGAAAGCCTCCAGTAGTCCGGTTGCTTTTCATAGCAGATGTTGCAGCCAATGCACTTATGACGGTAATGGATAATTTTAGGCATCGGTTACAAAACTATTTTATACAATTTATCCTTTGCTGTTACTTTTGTTGCAAAAGGAAAAGTGATCTTATCTCCCCTGCCTGCTTCTTCAGCAATCTCTCCATTCACATACAGTTGTTCTCTTGTTTCTTTTACCATGCCACATGCAGGACCGGTAACCATAATGGTATCACCTTTTTTTAGTGAGCCGCTTTCTATCGTAAATTCTCCTACTTGCTTTTTAGGATAATAATTGCTGCCTTTACCCAGGTAAATTTTCTTTTCTGTGGCGGCGCTGCCGGGGCTCTCTGTCCATTCTCCCAACTTACGACCAAGGTAGTAACCTTCCCAGAAACCACGATTGTACACTTTTGTCAATTCAGTTTTCCAGCCTTCAATTTTTTCCTGTGTATAAGTGCCGTTGATAACAGCTTCGGCGGCTTCACGATAGCATTTGGTGGTGGTGTAAACATAATCGGGGCCTTTACTTCTGCCTTCAATTTTTAATACAGTAACACCGGCGTTAATTACCTGGTCTAAAATATCGATGGTGCAAAGATCTTTCGGCGACATAATGTATTCGTTGTCTATCTCCAGTTCTATTCCTGTTTCAAGATCGGTTACTTTATAAGGCCTGCGGCAGTTTTGAGTGCAGGCGCCGCGGTTGGCTGATGAGTTTTGTGTATGCAGGCTCATAAAACATTTACCCGAAACAGCCATACACAAAGCACCATGTACAAATATTTCTATTTGCAAAGGTTTGCCGGAAATACCCCGTATATCTTTTCGGGTGATCTCTGCCGTTATATCGCTTACCTGTTTCAACGTAAGTTCTCTTGCCAGCACCACTACATCGGAGAGAGGAGCAAAGAATTTCACCGCTTCTATATTGCTTACATTGGCTTGTGTACTGATGTGCAGGGGTATCTGCATTTGCCGACACATTTCTATAACAGCAAAGTCGGCAGCGATAGCGGCATCAATACCTGCAGCTTTCACTTCTGTAAGTATGGTACGCAACAGTTGCAGGTCATGCTGATACATCACGGTATTGAGCGTTATATATGCTTTGATATGATGTGCCTTGCATTTTTCCGCAATGGTCTGTATATCTGCAATGGTAATAGGATCGCTCGATTTAGTACGCATGTTCAGTTGCTCTACGCCAAAGTAAATGGCATCGGCTCCGGCATTGATAGCTGCCTGTAAAGATTCAAAAGATCCTACGGGAGCAAGGATCTCAGGGGTTGAGTTGTTTTTCACGTTGATTCGATAAGGGTACAAAGGTATTATTTATTGAGGATTGGCAGAGAATGAAGTGGCAGGAGGGGCTTCAATTTTACAAGCTGTCAGGCAGAGCTTGTTAAAGCCGGGTTAGTATTATTTCTCCCTTTACATTATGTCTTTGTTCATCTTCTACTTTGTTCTTTTCAGCGCATACATATTACCATCAAGAGAGGTAAATATGATCTGATCATCAGTGATTGCAGGAGTAGAAAAGATACCTCCAAGTGTTATGTACATACTCAGGAAATCTTCATTTTTTTTGATGACAGTACCGAAAATATTTTCTTTGAGTTCATCTCTATCGGTGAAGAATGTTGACCTGTTTTTTTTATAGCCGGGGGTGGAAAAGGACCATTCAATATTGCCGGTTTTTTCATCTAAAGCAAAAAGCTTACCCATTAATGTGCCGAAGTAAAGCATGGAACGGGTGAAAGAGGTTGACCCGAAGATATTGAACTTAACATTCGTCTTCCATTTTGACAAACCTGTAGCCGGATCTATAGCATGCATTTCGTAGTCGTCGGAAGTGCCGACGAATACTACTGAGTTGTTGAATGCTGGCGACCCCATAGCCCAACCCTTCGGGAATTTTCTGTTCCATTCACAATAACCGCCTGTTTTGTTGATGCCATACAAATTATAATCGCGGCTGCCTACAACAATCACATCATTCACTACCAGGGGTGTGCCCTGCATTTCGCCTTTGGGAAAATACTTGTATCCAACTGATTTGAATTTCCATGCAAGGTCTCCTGTTTTTTTATTTACTGCATAAAAAAAGCCATCGAATGATCCAACATATAAGAAGTTACTATCCAGCGCAGGCGTTGCATGAACAACCGCTCCTGTAGCATATTTCCAAACCAATGAGCCATTGTTTGCATTCAGTGCATAAATGCTGCCATCGCCTGAACCAAAATACAGCAGCCCATCATTATAAACCGGCGAAGATTGTACATAGTCGGCAAAGCTATACAACTCATATTGTTTCTCACCTGCTGTAGCAAATTTCCACTTAACAGATCCGGAGTGCCGGTTTACACAATAGCATAACCCATCGCCACTTAAGAAATAGACATCATCGCCGCTAATGCAGGCGGTTGATCTTATTTCTCCGCCCGTTTTCAATTTCCATTTTATCGTTCCCTTAGCGGTATTCAGCGCATACATATTGCTGTCGCAACTACCAAAAAAAACAATACCATCGCTTACTTGCGGCGAACTGTAAATGGGTTTGCCTGTGGCGAATGTCCAGTTAAGTACCGGCTTAGAAGTGAAATCGGCAATACCTTTTTCTGTTTTGGGTTGACTATAAAGCGGAGTAAAAAAGATCGAATTAATAAAGATGAGTAAGAGAGCGTATCTGGTGTACATATCTATTAATTTAATGCTGCTAAATTAATTATATGGTTGTAGTGTGTGGTACCGCTTAAATAATATTTTGACGTTACGATCGATCTTTTCTGATTAACATCTATAATAGGTGCAGGATGAAGTCCTGCACCTATACATTACTAAATTAATGACTAAAGTGATGATACTTTAGTAACTCCCCGGCCGCAGGAAAGAGTCTTGCGCCTACCGGAGACGCTTCCATATAATGTAGATTTCTTGCTTTGGGTTGTGGGAGGCTTTCTACCTAATGTAGATTTGTTGCTTTGTGTTGTGGGAAGCTTTCTACCTGATGTAGATATGTTGCTTTAAGTTCTGGGAAACTTTCTACCTAATGTAGATGCGTTGCTTTGGGTTGTGGGAAGCTTTCTACCTGATGTAGATTTGTTGCTTTGGGTTGTGGGAAGCTTTCTACCTAATGTAGATTTGTTGCTTTGGGTTGTGGGAAGCTTTCTACCTAATGTAGATTTGTTGCTTTGAGTTGTGGGAAGCTTTCTACCTAATGTAGATATGTTGCTTTGTGTTGTGGGAGGCTTTCCGCTATAAGCGGATGTGTTGCTTTGGGTTGTGGGAAGCTTTCCGCTATAGGCGGATGAGTTGCTTTGAGTTGTGGGAAGCTTTCCGCAATAGGCGGATGTGTTGCTTTGGGTTGTGGGAAGCTTTCCGCTATAAGCGGATGTGTTGCTTTGAGTTGTGGGAAGGTTTCCGCTATAAGCGGATGTGTTGCTTTGGGTTGTGGGAAGCTTTCCGCTATAGGCAGATGTGCTGTTTTGGGTTACAGGAAGCTTTCCGAGACCCAAGGTAAGTGTCATCACTGATCGACGATGAGTGGGGGAGTACCAAACAAGGTTAAAGCCCCGCCGGGATGGAATTTATTATGATCTTTTTTAGATGTATTTACTTCGGTTGTTGGTAAAAAACACCAACAACGGCAGGAAGGAGATTGAATTTCTATTATTGTGACAGCTTTAGTTATAGGCCGCAACGTCCCTACCCACGCACAATGCTTGAAGAGGAGACGTTGCTGGTAAGAAAGAGCAACTTTTATTTGGTTTTTTACACAGTTCATGTTGTGCGGTCGTTTTTAGTCTCGTAATTCTGTTTCCCATTTTAATTGTCCATTTTTTTTATTACAAATTCCAATTGAACCCATTCCATAGTCGTAGCCTAAATAGTAAATAATTTGTTTGTTCTTAATGAAGTCAGCTAATTCGTTGGAAGTGTCAACCATTTTTGAGAACAAAGATTTGATGTCATTTAGTTCAGTCAATGCCGATTGTCGTGTTACATTCTCTAAAAGAATATTGTTTGTCCAACCTGAAACAGAAAAATTTGTTTTGTCTCTGCAACCAAAGGTTAAGTCTCCAACTTTCAATGAATGTCCGTCAGCAAGTAAAATAAGGGCATTGTTAATTCTGTGTTTTAATTCTTCTGTGTCCATTTTAATCAATTGTCACGTTCCCAATAATTATAAAGTCAAAGTCGTCTGAATTTTCTTTGATGAGTCCACCATTTACTGTTACTGAATAATTTTGGGTCAACGGTTTAAATGTTTCGTCTTTAAAACGTGGTGTCAATTCAATTATGTCGCTTGAAAACGTTTTACCCTTTATAATCTTTGTCAATTTAATTTTTAGCTTTTGTCCACCACGGTCAGAAAGAATTGTCCCAAATAAATTCCCATAGTCCCATTCAAATGGTTCTGCTACAACAATTCTTACAGTCTGTCCTTGTAAACTCATTTATGTGTAGGATGTCATTTTAAAATGCCGCATAACTCAAATATATACGCAAGATTTGAAATACGCAAACTTTTAAACCATTAATTATCAGTTAGTTATTGTTTTATAAATCCGCGTTTTTTGTATTGTCAGTTTAATTGACAATATAAAAAACGCAAGTTTATTTCTTCAAAAGCCAGTGCCCAATAGGTTGTATAACCTTTGCTTATTAGGTTACCATGTCTGTCTGGTATAGTATAAAACGGATGGGCGAACTATTTAAATAGTTGATTTATAGACAGTTGCCCATTGCTCATTGCTCATTGCCCATTGCCTATTGCTCATTGCCTATTGCTCATTGCCTATTGCTCATTGCCTATTGCTCATTGCCCATTGCCCATTGCCCATTGCCCATTGCCCACAGCCCCCCAAAAATTATCCATTATCAGCTTTCAATTATCAATTAAATGCCTTACCTTCGCAGCCCCAAATCCACTAAGGAGGCGGGATAAACAATTTTTTAACACACAAAACAAGGGAAATGAACAATTACGAATTGATGGTGATTTTTACCCCTGTGCTTTCTGAAGAGGAGTTTAAAGCTGCTCAAAAGAAATTTGCTGCTATCGTTACAGACAACGGTGGTGAAGTAGTGCACAGTAACCCATGGGGACTGAAATCACTGGCCTATCCCATTGCCAAAAAAACCACCGGTTTATATTGGGTAATGGAGTATAAAGCGCCATCCGACTTCAATGAAAAGTTGAAAACTCAACTTTTACGTGACGAATCAGTTATGCGTCACATGTACACTGTACTCGATAAATACGCCGTCGATTACAACAACAAAAAGAGAAGTGGCGGTAAATTTACTAACGAAAAAACGGAAGCATAACCATGGCAAAGAATGAGATAAAATATCTTACAGCTATTAAAGCTGAAAAGCGTCCAAAAAAATATTGTCGCTTTAAGAAAATGGGTATCCGTTATATCGATTATAAAGATGCCGATTTCTTGAAAAAATTCTTAAACGAACAAGGTAAATTATTGCCACGTCGTCTTACAGGAAACTCTTTGAAGTTTCAACGTAAAGTGAGTGATGCAGTGAAAAAAGCCCGTCAAATGGCTATTTTACCTTACGTTACAGATCTTTTAAAATAAACAATTTCAATCACCACCCTAACCTTTCAGTAGGGAAAGCAGCGGTTAACGCAGTTGGGTAAAAATGCAAAATCATGCAGGTAATATTAATACAAGATGTAAATAACCTAGGCGGTATCAATGAATTGGTAACCGTAAAAAATGGTTACGGTCGTAACTTTTTAATTCCTAAAAAATTCGCTGTAGAAGCTAGTCCTTCTAACGTGAAAATGATGGAAGAAAAAAAGAAGCAACAAGCTAAGAAAGAAGCTAAATTATTGGCTGAGATCAACAGCGTTATTGCTACTTTACAAGCCGGTCCGTTAAAGATCGGTGCTAAAACCGGTACCAGTGGTAAGATCTTCGGTAGCGTAACTTCAGTTCAGATTGCTCGTGCGATCAGAGAACAAAAAGGATACGAGATCGATCGTCGCAGAATTACCATCTTAGACGAGGTTAAAGAATTAGGAAGCTTTAAAGCTAAGATCGATTTCAGTAACGGTAACGAAACTGAAGTTGAATTTGAAGTAGTAGCTGAGTAATTTCTTGCAAATACTTTTTATAGAACGCCCCGAATTTTCGGGGCGTTTTTATTTGGGCATACTGATGGAAGTCATCTAAAATGGAACGTGTAAATAGTAGCTTTGGATGGTATTCGTTACCGGAATAAAAATCCTGCTATGCGATATAAAATATTTTTAGGATGTGCCCTTATTTGTATGTCATTTATTTTGGGTGATTGTCATGCCGATAATTCTGCCCGTCTCCAAACCAACAAAGATTCTTTATTAGATACCTATCGAAAAGATATTACTATACCCGGTGGTTTTACGGCATCTGCCAATATCACTTTCGACAGCAATGCGGTGATATTATTCATAGATAGTTTTCCGGCGTTTAAAAATATTCGTAGTGATCTTACAAAGTTTTATCAGCGCAGAAATTTTTCTTATGCCTGGTTTGATGGAAAAGGTTTGATAGAACAGGCGGATAATTTACTGAACAAGATCAGGAATATGAATGAAGATGGTGTAACTGCTGCACCGCCTTATGCCGACAGGCTGGAGGCATTGTTAGAAAACAGTAATGCAATAAAACCCACTGCTACACTGGAATTGATGCTGACCGCTCAATATCTTACCTATGCAAAAAACGTATGGGCGGGCATGAGTGAAGAACAAAGCCTGGCATTGAAATGGTTTTTGCCCAGAAGAAAAGTATCGTATCAACAACTGCTGGATTCATTGCTTGCAGGAAAAAATATTTTAGATAATACACCTTTATACAGGCAATACGATCTGCTTAAAAAGCAATTAAAAATTTATACGGATATAAAAAACAAAGGAGGGTGGCCTGTAGTATCAGCAACGAAGAAAAGTTATAAGCAGGGAGATGCTGCTTTGGAAATTGTTGCAATCAGAAAATGTCTTTTTTTAATGGGTGATGTGGCCACTGATAATGGCAGTGCAATTTTTGATGCTGCATTAACCGCCGGCGTTAAAAAAATGCAGCATCGGTTTGGCTATAAAGAGGATGGAATTGTGGGAACGAAATTAATTGCTGAACTGAATTATCCTATTGAAAAAAGAATAGAGCAGATAATGGTGAACATGGAAAGATGCAGATGGCTGCCGGAAAAAATAGGTAAGAATTATTTCATGATCAATATTCCGGAATTCAAATTGCATATTTATGAAAATGATTCTTTGGCCTGGAGCATGAATGTAGTGGTTGGAAAATCGCAGCACCAAACGGTGGTATTTAACGGAGAGTTGAAGTATATTGTTTTTAGTCCTTACTGGAATGTGCCGTCAAGTATTTTGCATAACGAGCTATTACCGGCTATGCGGCGCAGCAGGCATTACCTGGCAAGACATAATATGGAATGGAATGGTGGTAGTGTTCGCCAACGGCCCGGTCCGGATAATGCACTGGGGCTGGTAAAGTTCTTATTTCCCAATAGTCATAATATTTATATGCATGATACCCCTGCCAAATCTTTGTTCAATGAAGATAAAAGGGCTTTCAGTCATGGATGTATACGGTTGGCGGAAGCAAGGCGACTGGCGCTTTACCTGTTAAAAGACGATCCCGAATGGGATGATATTAAAATAGATTCAGCTATGAACAGCCGTGTGGAGCAATTTGTTACGTTAAAAAACCGGATACCTGTCTATATTACCTATTTTACCGCATGGGTAAATGATGCCGGGGAGCTGTGTTTCAGGAATGATATTTATCAAAGAGATGGCAGATTGGCAGCAATGTTGCTCGAAAAAGCAGCTTTATGATTTTTTGTGGAAAAACATTGTTTTTTTAAATAAAACCCTACATTTGTATAGCTCTAATGGTTTTAGTATTTCGAATTTGGCTGACAGAACGCTTAAAAAAGTAGGATTCAGTTCATTGTAGTTCACTAAGTCATTAAGTTTTTTATTTAATATTTTAAACAGTTTTTACAATGAACATTTATGTAGGAAATCTTAGTTGGTCTATGACTGATGACGATTTATTGAACCTCTTTACTCAATTCGGCAGCGTTACAAGTGCTAAAATTTTGAAAGACAAAATGAACGGCCGTTCAAAAGGTTTTGGTTTTGTTGAAATGGAAGATGATGAAGCAGCTAAAACTGCTATCTCTAACTTAAACGAAACTGAAGTTCAAGGTCGTAAATTAATCGTTAACGAATCTCAACCACGTCCTGAAGGATCAGGTGGCGGCGGTGGATTCAAAAAACGCAGCTTTGGCGGCGGCGGCGGTGGCAGCAGAGGCGGTTACGGCGGCGGCGGTGGTAACAGAAGCGGCGGCGGCTACGGTGGTGGCGGCGGCAGAAGCGGCGGTTACGGCGGCGGCGGAAGAGACAGAGATTATTAATCAATTCTTTTTCTATAAAAAAGATCCTTCACTTTTGTGAAGGATTTTTTTATGTCTGTACGTTGAGATTTTTTTTATTTGCTATCAATAATAATAGCATCAATGATAACCACATCCATCAGGTAGCCGGTGCAAATACCCTTAAGTGTAACAGTGGCGCCGGTTGTAGCCGTGGTGTTGTTGTTTTGCAGGGTGCAAATTACATTTGACATATTATCTGCTCCATTAAGTGTGAGCACCATTTTCCCATTCTGATTTTTCTTTACATCACCAACAATGCCTGTTACCTGAATAATTTTATTCAGATATTTTTTATTGGCACTATCCTCATTGTTTTGAAATTCTTTTACAATATCAGCAGCATTGATACCGATATATTTTTCAACGGTGATATCCCGTTTGTAATGCGTAGGACGGTAAAAAATAAAATACCAGATACCTGCTACTGCTACAACTGCTATAATAAGTATTGCGCTGATGACCTTTTTCATTGTGTAGTTTTTAGTGTAACTAAAATAGTTAACTATTTTTCTTTTTTATATTAAAGATCCTGGATACGTTAAATCCGAAATGAATATCTCCGTTGTCCCACTTACCCGTGGTTTGATGAATAAATGATGGGGCTGTCATACCGGTTGAGTTGGTGAGATGCAGTTGAAAAACATGTCCGCCGGTTTCAATATCTACCCCCAGCGCTAATGAATTGGTATAGCCTGAAAAATTATTCGTTTGGTAATAATATTCTGCGTTTACACTTACCCGATGCGATACTTTCTGTCTTACCCCCATGCCGATAGAAAACAGATTGTTGGGGTCATCTAATCCCGGAACCATATTGAAATGCACAAATGTTGGCATTACTTGTAATGAAAAATTTTCACTGAATTTCCTGGCAATGATCAATTGAGCAGTGTAGGCCATCCTGTCGCTTACTGTTTTTTTATACACAGAATCTGTTTGCTTGCCGGTTCTGAGCGTAGCAGCGGTCATTAAGGTTACTGATATTGGCATGGATATCTTGCCGGTACTTTGCCGGAGCAATTTATATTTAGCAAAAGTTTCCAGTTGCTTTAAGTAACTGCTTCGGCTGAAGCCGATCATTAATCTGTCGGTTAGTCCAAAATCAAATCCAATATAGGTTATGGCATTATCCAAACCAAAGAGATCATTTACACCCTGATTTAAATACCCGAACCGATGGTGAATACGAAAGTCCATTAAGCCCCTGCCAACTGTTTCTATAGAATGCCCATTGATCAATCTTGAATTTTTAAAAGTGGCAATGGTGTATACGGTTTTATTTTTCAGGTCATTTTCGGCTTCTTTTTTAGCTGAATTAAAGATGTCTTCTTCCTGCCCGAAGCCGGCCAATGAGGAGGTTATAAATAGAATGAAACAAATGATGGAACGATTCATTATAGGTTAGTTTAGGCTTGTCAATATAAATTAATAATGTTAAAACAGCTTATTCGTAAATAGCATTGACCGCTATTTTTATGGTCTTTGCAATTTTGCTTCCGATATAATTTCCTTTTATTCCATAATCTTTTACATTAATGGAAAAAGAAGTTTTTGCTGTTATTTTATTTTGCTTGATGTTGATCTCTACCTGCGTTTTGATGTTGTTCTTTACTCCATGAATTTCAAGGGAGCCTTCCACATTTGCAGTATACGTACCATCTTTTGAAAAATTTATATCAGCAAGGTTAGTGATATTTCCCATAAAGATAGCTTTGGGAAATTTATCACTTTCCATATAGTTCTCATTAAAATGCTCCTGCATCAAACTGTTTTCAAAAACAAAACTCCTGATGGCGATCATCATTACCACTTGTCCGTTGGTACTAAGTTTGGAGCTTCCTTCATTATTGGTAGCTTCAATATTTTGTAATGGTGTTGACGAAAAGAAACTGATTTTTGCTGATTTTGTCTGATATACTTTTTGTGAGAAAGATACAACAGTAAGCAGGCAACAACAAAGTATGATGAATATTTTTTTCATGGTATATGTTTAATTATTAGGATATCCGTTATTGATCCATATTCTTATTTTGGCAATATCACAATCAGAAAGTTTTGGCGCATTTTTGGGCATCGGATTGGCTCCCGATGCCTCAGATACATTATCAAAAAGCACGCCATTAGCTGCCCAAAAGCTCAAGCCGGCATAATTATCCAATGCAACACCTCCTCCCAAACTATTGGCAACGCCTGTGGCATGACATGAATTGCAGTTGGCATTGATGATATTGGTTATTGGCCCTGTATATCTTACATCAGAAGAGTCGCAACTTTTGGCGCCATACATCAGAATTTCCTTTTTAGATTCGCAACTGCTATTGATGATCGCAACAATAAAAAAAATGAGTAAAAGCAGGATATTGTTTTTCATGATCTTATAGGTAATGTTATTAGTTAGTAATATTTAAGTCTCCGTTTACGTTCAATTTCTTTCCTGTCTTTACGGTTAGTTTGGCGCCGCCACCTACATGTTGTACCTGTCCTGCATTGAAAAGACATTGGCCGCCTGACAAGGGGTCAATAACTATTTCAACATTTCCTGTAACAGTGGTGGGAGGAATCAAATTGCCACTCCAATTGGAAGCAGTGTTCCAGCTTCCATTTCCCGTAAAAGTATATACAGAAGGAGAGTAGTTTACTGTTGTAGCATCTGCATAAATATAATCGCCGGAACTTGTAGAATTTCCGTTTGCAGCATTGGCTACATAATAAAAAATAATGGTTTGATCATTTGGGCCAGGAGCTGCCGGTGCTGTCCAATGCAGGTTGGTATAGGTGTAAGTAGAGGCCGAAGTGGTTCCTACAGCATCAAAGTGGCTGAGTTCACTGCCATTGATCTGTGCGTTATTATTAGTAGAGGAGAATGTGCCCACAGGTTGATTTGCACTGTTTCTTGCAGCTATCGAGAACCCCCATTTTTTTCTATCTTTTGCACTATGTGTAGCGATAATACTGAAATCGTATTTTGTGCCGGCGGTATAAGTACCTAAGGGTAATCCTTGTGCTACCACCGATCCTCCCGGATTATTAACCGAATTAGTACTGTGACAATCATTACAGTAAAGCTCTGGTGTAGTGCCTGTATATCCTTCGGGAGGTTGGGCTGCATGTAATGGATGATGTGTATTAGGCACAGTTAGGCCAACGGCACTAAATGCAATAATGCAGATCAGTAAAAGACTAACAATTGATACATTTTTTTTCATGAATGGCAGGAATTAAGATTTGATGATACTTTGTGCCGACTCTTTAGTAACAGAAAAGGAGTAGTACACATCAACCATATTTAGGTATCGGCTCATTTTTATGCCGCTAATTACCTTACGCAAAAAAATGTGTTTTCGTTGCCTCGAAACTTCTAAAGTACCCGATTTTTTTTCGGCTGACTGTTATCCTGTGGTTAACGATAGTAGCTGAGCATTTGCTTAAAAGTAAGTAGTTGTGATCTATGTTAACGGTTTGTATTTTTTCTCCACCGAAAATCGGGTAGGGGTGTACGGTATACCAGGTAAATAAAAAGCCCCTCAACATTTGAGGGGCGTAGAAAAAAAAGTATATAAAATTATTTTTTTAGCGCTTCTGCCATAGTCTTTCCGATATCTGCAGGACTTGCTACTACATGGATACCGCATTCTGCCATGATCTTCATTTTAGCAGCTGCTGTATCATCAGCACCACCAACAATAGCACCGGCATGTCCCATACGACGGCCCGGAGGCGCTGTTTGTCCGGCGATAAAGCCTACAACAGGTTTTTTATTTCCGGTAGATTTGATATAGTTAGCTGCATCAGCTTCCATACCACCACCGATTTCACCGATCATTACGATCGCATCTGTATCAGCATCATTCATAAATAATTCAACTGCTTCTTTAGTGGTTGTTCCGATGATTGGATCACCACCAATACCAATAGCTGTAGAAATACCCAACCCAGCTTTTGCCACTTGGTCAGCTGCTTCATAAGTAAGTGTACCACTTTTTGATACGATACCAATTCTTCCTTTTTTGAAAATAAAGCCAGGCATGATACCTACTTTACATTCTTCAGCAGTGATAACACCAGGACAGTTTGGTCCAATCAAACGGGTGGTTCTTCCTTTTAAATAGTTTTTCACTTTAACCATATCCTGAACCGGAATGCCTTCAGTGATACACACCACTAATCCAATACCGGCATCAGCAGCTTCCATAATTGCATCTGCTGCAAATGCAGGAGGTACAAATATGATACTTACATCAGCGCCTGTAGCTGCAACAGCATCAGCAACAGTGTTAAAAACTGGTCTTTCCAAATGAGTGCTTCCACCTTTTCCCGGAGTAACGCCCCCAACTAACTGGGTTCCGTATTCGATCATTTGTGTAGCATGAAAAGTTCCTTCTGTACCGGTAAAACCCTGTACAATTATTTTTGAATTTTTGTTAACTAAAACCGACATGTGCAATCTTGATTTAAAGATGAGAATTGGTGCGCAAAAATAAGGGTAAAATCTTGAGTATAAAAGAGAGAATTTAAGATTAAATGCGGCAACGTTCCCGAGAATCGGGACACATAGAAGGTGAATCAGGCTGATTTTACAGCTGAATAGGGCATACAGCGTAAAAACAGATGCGATCTTGCTTTTGTATGGAATTTTACTTTAATAGGTCGTCCATATTCCTGTCGTCACTGATCTTGCCTTTGGCTTCCAGCATACGCATATCCTTGGCATCATGTAAGAATTCAGAAGCAAATATAAAGTCATTCAGTAGTTCATTCTTAGAGAAAATGATCTCCTGATTATTACCACTCCACTCTTTTTTACCCTGGTACAGGTACAGGATATTTTCCCCTATTTCCATTACACTGTTCATGTCATGGGTATTGATTATGGTGGTCATGTTGAATTCTTTGGTAATATCGTAGATCAACTTATCTATCACCATTGAGGTTTGAGGGTCCAGTCCGGAGTTAGGTTCATCACAAAATAAAAACTTAGGGTTCAATACAATTGCTCTGGCAATACCTACACGTTTTTTCATTCCTCCACTTACTTCAGCAGGATATTTTTTATTGGCATCCACCAGATTTACTCTTGCCAATACCTCATTCACCCTTTTTTGTTTTTCGGCGTAATTCATTGTAGAAAACATATTCAGCGGGAACATTACATTTTCTTCTACGGTCATACTATCAAAAAGTGCAGATCCCTGGAAGAGCATACCAATTTGCTGGCGCAGATCTTTTCTCTCATCATCTGTCATATCAGTAAAACTTACGCCATCGTAAATGATTTCCCCCTTGTCAGGCTCAAATAATCCTACCAAACACTTTTGTAAAACGGTTTTACCGCTTCCGCTGGTACCAATGATCAGATTGCACTTGCCGGTCTCCATAACGTGACTTACATCATTTAGTACCTGCTTTTCGCCAAAACTTTTTTCTATGTTTTTGAATTCGATCATCTTTACCCCAACCCCCTAAAAGGGTTTTCTTTTGTTATGGTTAAAAATTAGTTTAAGTGCCTTCTGTTGAATTTAATAATACTCTTCGTAGTTCTCCCTTTAGAGACGGAGGGGTGTTTTACAACAACAACGCCGCCAAAATATAATCCGCACATAATATCATCACACAACTCACCACCACGCTTTTTGTACTGCTTCTTCCTATTTCCAATGCACCACCCTTTACATGATATCCATAATAAGCAGGAATACTACTGATTATAAAGGCGAATGTATAGGCTTTTGCCAGTGCAAAGACGACATTATATCCCAGGAAATTTTCGAGTAATCCTTTGTCGAAGGTATCAGTAGATAATATTTGTGAAGCAGAACCGGCAAAACGGCCACCCCAGATACCCAATACCATTGAAATAACTACTAATGCAGGAATAGTGATCAAGGCCGCCAAAATCTTTGGCATGATAAGGTAGCTCTTTGTATTGATGCCCATTATTTCCAGTGCATCTATTTGTTCGCTAACTCTCATATTCCCCAATTCACTGGCTATCTTACTGCCAACCACACCGGCTAATACAATACAAACCAACGTGGGAGCAAATTCTAAGATAACGGTATCTCTAACGATCTGAGCAATAGTGGATTTAGGAATAACAGGACTTACCAGCTGATATGCAGTTTGCACAGCACTCACCGCTCCCATAAAAACAGATATGATACTTACAATACCTAATGAACCAATGCCTATTTCAGCGCATTGATGCATAAATTCTTTCCAGTATACCTTCATGTTTTCCGGCCTGGTAAACATGCCCCTGATCATTAAAATATACCGGCCGAAATGAGTGAATACATTCATTTACCTGATTTGGAAATTTGATGATTAATTAATTTTACTAATGACAGCATCTCTGTCTGTTACACCTGCTACAAAGTAACAACCAATATTTTGTTCGGCAGTCACTTTGCAGCTATTTTTCATTTTTCAATATTATACTTATCAAATCATCTAATGATCAAATTGCCAATATTATAATTCATGAGACGTCTTTTTAAAACGTTTCCATCCCTTTTCCTTTTTTATTTCTTCCTGGGTATTTGACTTTCCTTTTATTTGTGCATCCACTACAGCTATCAGTACCATGTTAAAAATTGAACGGATTGAGCTGCCTAATTGTAATACATGCACCGGTTTCTTCAATCCCAATAAGATAGGACCTATAGAATCAGCACCACCAACTTCCTGCAATAAGTTATAAGCGATATTGCCTGCAGCCAGATTAGGGAAGATAAGTGTATTTATTTCGCCGTCTAATAATTCAGAGAACGGATAGTTTTCTTTTAAGATCTCTTTGTTGAATGCAACAATACCTTGTACCTCTCCATCACAAACCAATGTAGGATCTTTTTCTTTTACAATTTCTCTTGCCTTTCTTACTAAAATAGCTTCGGCAGAATCGCTGCTGCCAAAATTAGAGTAAGAGAGCATTGCAATACGTGGTACTACACCAAAGGATTTGATCTCTTTAGCGGTTAATAAAGTGATCTCCGCTAATTCTTCGGCGGTAGGATTGAAATTGATAGTAGTATCCGCCAAAAACAATGGTCCCTTTTTGGTGAACATAATATACATCCCGGCAATTTGACGAACACCGTCTTCTGTACCGATTGTTTGTAAAGCCGGTCGTATGGTATCCGGGTAATTACGGGTGATGCCACTGATCATACAATCAGCATTACCGGTTTCTACCATCATACAACCAAAATAATTTCTATCTCTTAAAAATTTATTGGCTTCATGCCTGTTAACCCCTCTGCGCTGACGTTTAGCAAAAAATAATTCAACAAATTCTTTCCTCAGTTCAACTGTATTTTCTCCCTTAGGGTCAAATATGGGCATGTCATCAATATCAATACCATTTTCTCTCGCAATTTTATTGATCCTTGTTTCATCTCCCAACAAGATCGGATATCCAACACCTTCTTCTTGTACCAGCTGAGCTGCTTTTAATATTTTAATATTTTCGGCGTCAGCAAAAACAACTCTCTTAGGATCTCTTCTGGCTTTGCTGCCAATTGCTCTGCTTAATTGATTATCTAATCCAAGTCGTTTATTTAATTCAACCTCATACGCATCCCAGTCTGTGATTGGTTTTTTAGCCACACCGCTTTCCATTGCCGCTCTTGCTACAGCAGGAGCTACCGTTGATAACAAACGAGGATCAACAGGTTTTGGAATGATATAGGTAGAACCGAATGTAATGGTCTGGTCATTGTAAGCCATGTTTACAATGTCCGGCACAGGTGTTTTGGCTAATTCTGCCAGTGCTTTTACAGCTGCCAGCTTCATTTCTTCATTAATAGTGGTAGCTCTAACGTCGAGGGCACCACGAAAAATGTAAGGGAATCCCAATACATTGTTTACCTGGTTAGGATAATCACTACGGCCGGTAGCCATGATCAGGTCTTTACGGGCTCCGATCGCTTCTTCATATGAAATCTCCGGATCAGGATTTGCCATGGCAAAAATGATAGGATTTTTTGCCATGCTTTTCACCATTTCAGGTGTAAGTATATTGCCTTTACTTAGTCCGATAAAAACATCGGCGTCTTTCATTCCTTCTACAAGGGTAGTGTCTTTAGAATCTGAAATGAATTCTTTTTTCATTTCATCCAGGTCAGTTCTATCTCTGCTGATCAGCCCTTTACTATCATACACTTTTATATTTTCTCTTCTGGCTCCTAAGCTGATATATAATTTAGTACAGGATACAGCTGCCGCACCGGCTCCATTCACCACAAAATGTACTTTTTCTATTTTCTTTTTTTGAATTTCCAATGCATTTAACAAAGCAGCCGCTGAAATAATTGCAGTGCCATGCTGATCATCGTGCATTACAGGGATCTTCAACTGTTCCTTTAGCTTTTGTTCGATATAAAAACATTCCGGTGCTTTTATATCTTCCAGGTTAATGCCGCCAAATGTTGGCTCTAAAGCTTTAACTATCTGAACAAATTTTTCGGGATCGGTCTCATTTATTTCAATATCAAATACATCAATATCTGCGAAGATTTTAAACAATACTCCCTTTCCTTCCATCACGGGTTTACCTGCTTCCGGTCCAATATTTCCCAAACCTAATACGGCAGTTCCGTTACTGATCACACCCACTAAATTTCCTTTGGCGGTGTATTTATAAACATCTTCAACATTGGCAGCAATTTCTAAACATGGAGCAGCTACACCGGGAGAATAAGCAAGAGAAAGATCTCTCTGTGTTTTTGCTTCTTTGGTAGGGATCACTTCGATTTTTCCGGGACGGCCTTTGGAATGATATTCCAAAGCCTGTTGTTTTCTTAACTCTTTTGACATGCTAATTTGTTTTAGTTCTTGGTTTTTACTCTTTAGTCAGAAGTGGATCAACTATAAAAAGAAAGAACAATTTTTAATTTTTAATTCAGCCTATCCTTGTGCACCGAGCAAAGCCATCATTCCGATACCTATCTCAATGGCATTTTCATCAATATTAAATGTAGGGGTGTGCACACCGCTTGTAATTCCTTTTGTTTTATTGCCTGCACCTAATCTGAAAAAACATCCGGGTACCTGGTGAGAATAGTAACCAAAATCTTCTGCACCCATTCTTAATTCGGTCTCTTCTACATTTTCTTTGCCCAAATATTCTTCTGCTTTTGTTCTTGCAGTTGCAGATAGATTTTCGTCATTCAATACAAAAGGATACCCTACATCAATTTTTATATCTATTTGTGCTCCCATGCTTTCTACTAATTGGGTAGCTTGTTTTCTTATTAATTCATGCGCTTTAAAACGCCATTCCTCATTCATCGCTCTGAAAGTTCCCATCAACTTCACTTCTGAAGGAATGACATTTGTAGTGTTTCCTCCCTGAACAGAAGTAATGCTTAATACAGAAGGGTTGAATGGATTATTGTTTCTGCTTACAATTTGTTGCAGGCTTACTACCAACTGCGACGCAATTAAAATGGTGTCGGCAGTTAAATGTGGTGCAGCAGCATGGCCGCCTTTACCTTTAATTGAGATATAAATTTCGTCAGCGCTGGCCATTACCATTCCGCCACGAAAACTTAGTTTACCTGTTTCTAATCCGGGATGAACATGCAAAGCGTATATACTTTGCGGAGCAGGGTTTTGTAAAACTCCTTCTTTGATTAATATGCTGGCACCTCCTGGATTTTTTTCTTCTCCCGGTTGAAAGATCAATTTCACTGTACCTTCCCAACTGTCTTTTGTTTCCTGTAAAATTTTTGCAGCGCCTAATAAACAAGTTGTATGTACATCATGTCCGCAGGCATGCATAATGCCGGGTTTGGTAGATTTATATGAAATGTCATTTTCTTCTGTGATCGGTAATGCATCCATATCCCCACGTAATGCTATGATCCTGCTTTCAGGATTTTTGCCTTTAATTAAACCAACAACTCCTGTGGTAGCTTTAATGTCGAAAGGAATATTCAGCTCTGTTAATTTTTGCTGAATGAATGCAGATGTTTCAAATTCTTTATAACTTAATTCGGGATTGGCGTGCAGATGGCGACGGATGGCAATAAACTCTTCTGCATATTTATGTGCCAGATTTTTTATAGTAAGTTGTAATGAATCACCCACAATATTATTTTTATTACTTATTTTCTTTTTCTTTTTCCTTGTCCTTCTGGTTATCTACTTTTACTTCTACCATTTCTGGTATTACATAAATATTAGTAGTTATCAGTTTAGTACGGGCAATTTCATTTTTGAATTTTTCCGCATCTGTTTTTTCAACAAAGTTCCCGAATTTTAATTTAAGATAAGGCGCCTGAAAACTCATGTAAATTTTTTGGTCGGGGTAGCGTTGTAATAATTGTGCTCTTATATTCATCGCCATTGCTCTGTCGCTGGTACTAAGTAACATTAACCTGAATCCTTTCATGGCATAAGTTCCGTTGGGCAGTAATTTAGAGTCGTTAAACTCCGCTTCTTTTTTTGCCAAAATATCCATGCGGCTATCCTTATAAACCGTAACCGTGCCCATTGCCTCTTCATTTGCAGAAAGATCAGTGCTTAAAGTATCCTGCGAATAGGCTTGTAGTGAAATTATAATAGAAAATAATAATACTCCGATTTTCATTAACTGCTTTTTTAATATCCTGCTTTTGCTCCGCCGATATTTTCTATCGGGTGCCAGGTTGTTTTTATTTCCTGCAAATCTGTGATAAAATAAGGAGACTGACCGTTATCAGTTAGCCAATTTTTTTTATCATACTGAATTACCCGTTTCACATTTTGTGCGGCTTTCGTTTGTATCATCTTTTGTAACTCAACATCTTTTTCACAAAAAACAACGGCATTTACATCCATGTGATCTGCAAAAAACGGTGCCAGTTCACTTATCTTTCCGGTAAGGATATTTACCACGCCACCCGGCAGGTCGGATGAATTCAATACTTCTGCAAAGGTAACTGCACAAAGTGGTTTTTGGTAAGATGCCAGAACAATACAAGTATTGCCCCCGGCAATGATCGGTGCTATTATTGATACCAAACCCAATAGGGAAGTGTCTTGTGGGGCAATAGCCGCTACCACTCCTGTAGGTTCAGGTACAGAAAAATTAAAATGTGATGAGGCCACCGGGTTAACGGAGCCAAATAGTTGTTGGAATTTGTCACACCAGCCACTGTAATAGATCAATCTGTCTATTGAGAGATTCACCTCTTTTTCGGCAGCAGCTCTCGTTACATCTTGTTTTATTAATTCATCAATGAACTGCGCTTTTCTGCCTTCCAGCATTTCAGCAATACGGTAAAGTATCTGTCCTCTGTTGAAAGCAGCTCTTCCACTCCAGCCACCAAAAGCATTTCTGCTATTGCTTACAGCGTCTCTGAAATCTTTACGGGAGGATAGGCACATATTAGCTAATGGAGCACCTTTAGCATTCGTTGCCACATAATATCTACCCGATTCTGTACGTGGGAATTGTCCTCCAATATATATTTTATAAGTTTTCAAAACTTCGAGTCTTGTATCGTTTGTTATAGTTGCCATGTTTACTATGTCGTTTAAATCGTTTAACGTTTAATGGTTATGCACAGAGATAATATACTAGACTAAATCTAAATACGCTCCCAAACCATGCAATCCACCTTCTCTGCCATATCCACTTTCTTTGTAACCGCCGAAAGGAGAGGTAGGGTCGAATTTATTATAAGTATTTGCCCAAACAACACCAGCCCTTAATTTGGTGGTCAGGTTAAATATTTTAGAACCCTTATCTGTCCATACACCAGCAGATAAGCCGAATGGTGTATTGTTAGCCTTTTCAATTACTTCATCATCTGTTCTGAAAGTCTGGATGGTTAATACCGGTCCAAAAATTTCTTCCTGAGCAATTCTGTTGGACTGAGCTACGTTGGTGAAAATGGTTGGTCTGCAGAAAAATCCTTTACGAGGGATAGCACATGAACTTTGATACATTTCAGCACCTTCTTTTTTACCAATGGCCAAATATTTTTCGATGGTAGCTAATTGTTCTTTGCTGTTGATAGCACCGATATCAGTATTCTTATCTAATGGATCACCAACGATCAATGTTTCCATTCTGTCTTTTAATTTTTGTATCACTTGTTTAGCAACAGACTCTTGTACAAACAAACGGCTACCGGCACAACATACATGTCCTTGGTTAAAAAAGATCCCATTGATAACACCTTCAACAGCCTGATCCAGCGGAGCGTCATCAAAAATGATATTGGCTGCTTTTCCACCTAATTCAAGTGTGGCTTTTTTATTAGTACCTGCAATAGCACGTTGTATGATCTTGCCAACATTGGTACTACCGGTAAAGGCTATCTTATTAATATCGGGGTGATTAACGATTGCAGCACCTGTATCTCCGGCACCGGTAATAATATTTACCACACCGGGCGGAAGGTCTGCTTCCTGGATGATTTCAGCCAACTTTAACGCTGTTAAGGGTGTGGTTTCCGCAGGTTTTAAAATTACTGTATTGCCTGTAGCTAATGCCGGTGCAATTTTCCATGCAGCCATTAGTAGAGGAAAGTTCCATGGAATGATTTGTCCGGCTACACCTAAAGGATTTGCAGTACGATTCGGAAATGCATATTCTAATTTATCAGCCCAGCCTGCATAGTAGAAGAAATGATTTGCTGCAGTTGGCACATCAAAATCACGGCTTTCTCTGATTGGCTTACCTCCATCTAATGTTTCAATGATGGCAAATTCTCTTGCTCTTTCCTGCACCATACGGGCAATTCTGTAAATATATTTTGCCCTTTCTTTCGCAGGCATCTTTTTCCATGTCTTGTCGTATGCATTTCTGGCAGCAACCACCGCTTTGTTTACATCCGCAGCATTTGCATCTGCCACACTGGATAATTTTTCTTCTGTTGCAGGATTGATTGTGTCAAAATATTTCTTTGATGTCGGCTTTTCAAATTTGCCGTTGATGAATAAATCATACTGCGGATTTATTTTGGCAGCACTCTTGCTTTCGGGAGCCGGCGCAAGGTTTCTTGCACTATCAAATTTCAATTTTATTGTATTGTTTTTAACTGCTTTTGCCATGAGATATTCGTTTAAGTCGTTCAACGATTACATCGTTTAACGTTATCACCATTTATTTAATTTTTTTTCTGATTCGTTAACGTTAAACCTTAAATGATTTAAACGTTAAACGATTTTAGTCTAATGAGAAATAATCTTTTCCCTGATAAACGCCGGTTTTTTGCTTCATGATCTGCATTAATACATCATTTGCCAAACTGCTTGCACCAAACCTGAACCATTCGTTGTTCATCCATTCCTCACCTAATACTTCATTCAACATTACTAAGTAATGCAATGCTAGTTTGGCCGTGGAAATACCTCCGGCAGGTTTCATTGCAATTCTTTTACCTGTTTTATAATAGAAATCTCTGATTGCTTCTAACATTACCAATGTAACGGGCATTGTAGCGGCCGGGGAAATTTTTCCGGTAGAAGTTTTAATGAAGTCAGCACCTGCATACATAGCGATATCGCTGGCACGACGTACTTTGTCATAAGTAACCAGTTCGCCTGTTTCTAAAATTACTTTTAGTCTTGCATCACCGCATGCTTCTTTGATCGCAGCTATTTCATCAAATACAAAATTGTATTCTCCTTCTAAAAATTTACCACGACTGATCACCATGTCAATTTCATCAGCACCATTTTGTACAGCAAATTTGGTGTCACGAATTTTGACATCATGAGGAGCTTGTCCGCTAGGGAAAGCGGTTGCTACAGCCGCCACTTTAACACCGGAATTACCCAGCGCTTTTTTTGCAGTAGCTACCATTGAAGGATATACGCAAACTGCTGCTACTGTTGGTAAGCCAGGATAAGCATCATGTAAATGCTGGGCTTTGTAGCACATTTGTTTTACTTTCCCCTGTGTATCTTTTCCTTCCAGTGTGGTTAGGTCGATCATATTAAGGGTAAGCAGTAAACCATTCATCTTGGTTTCATTCTTAATGCTGCGTTTGGTAAAACGAGAAGCTCTTTCTTCAATACCTACCTGATCAATACGAGGAGAGCTGCTGAAATCGGGTAAATAACTAATAATCTTTTTTTCTGTTGCCATACAATCTTATTGTAAATATCAAATTTAAGGTTTTCTTTCACTTTTTCTGCAAAAAATGCAATAAATGAATAGCCCCCGACTTATATCGGGGGCTATTCATTTATTATTATTCAAATTCTTAAGCTTCTTTTCCGTGGCATTGTTTGTATTTTTTGCCACTACCACAAGGGCAAGGTTCATTTCTACCTGGCATTTTTTCTACTCTGATAGGTTCATGCTTTTGAATCGGATCAGACGGATCGAAATAATCTCTTTCATTAGCTGCATAATCAGCACCTACAGCATCAACCTGAGCTTTATTTACATTCATCTTGCTCATATCAGTTTTTTGCTCTCTGCCTTCTTTTATTTTTCCTGCATTGGTTTCTTCAACTGGAATTGAGCAATGACAAAGGAAGCTTACGATATCTTTATTCACCTGGTCATCCATTTGCTTGAATGCGTTGAATGCTTCTATCTTATAAATAACCAACGGGTCTTTTTGTTCGTAGCCTGCTGTTTGTACGCTGTGACGCAGATCATCCATAGCACGTAGATGTTCTTTCCAGGCATCATCAATCAAACCTAATGTGATACTACGTTCCAAGGCATTGGTAAGTTCTGCTCCTTCAGTAGCAATTGTTTTATCCAGATTAGCCAATGCTTGCATCATTTTTTTACCATCAGTAAAAGGCACAGCTACATTTTCTATATGACTGCCTTGTTCTTTACGGATATTTTTAATGATCGGATAGGTTTGCTCTGCAATAGCTTTTGTTTTTCTGTTATAATTGGTCTTTGATTCGCTATACAATTTCTCTGCGATCATATTGATATCGCCTTTTTCTAACTCTTCAGCAGTTACAGTGGTATCAATACCGAAATTTAAAATTACAGCCAGTTTAAAATCATCGTAGTTGCCACTTTCTCTGAACGAATAAATAAGCCCTTCTGCAACAGAATAGAAAGCATTATCAAGATCTAATGCTAATCTTTCTCCAAACAAAGCATGGTTACGTTTACTGTACACCACATTACGTTGTTTGTTCATCACATCATCATACTCCAGCAATCTTTTACGAATACCGAAGTTATTTTCTTCTACTTTTTTCTGTGCTCTTTCAATAGATTTAGAGATCATGCTGTGCTGAATTACTTCACCTTCTTTGTATCCCATTCTGTCCATCAATCCGGCAATACGTTCGCTGCCGAACATACGCATCAGGTCATCTTCCAGACTCACAAAAAATTGTGTGCTACCAGGATCTCCCTGACGACCGGCACGACCACGTAACTGTCTGTCAACACGACGACTCTCATGTCTTTCTGTACCAACGATGGCCAAACCACCTGCGTCTTTTACACCAGGTCCGAGTTTGATATCCGTACCACGGCCAGCCATATTGGTTGCAATGGTAACAGCTCCTGCCAAACCTGCTTCAGCAACTACTTGTGCTTCTTTAGCATGTTGTTTCGCATTTAATACATTGTGAGGGATATTTTTTTGTTTCAACATTCTGCTTAATAATTCACTTACTTCAACAGATGTTGTACCAACCAATGAAGGTCTGCCGGCAAGGCGTAAACGCTCTATTTCATCAATAACCGCTTTGTATTTTTCTCTCTTGGTTTTATATACCAGGTCTTGTTCATCTTTACGGATAGCTTTCAGGTTAGTTGGAATAGTTACCACATCTAATTTGTAGATATCCCACAACTCAGCTGCTTCTGTTTCTGCAGTACCTGTCATACCACACAGTTTGTGATACATCCTGAAATAATTCTGTAAAGTAACAGTAGCGTAGGTTTGTGTAGAGGCTTCGATCTTTACATTTTCTTTTGCTTCAATCGATTGATGTAAGCCATCACTATATCTACGACCATCTAAAATACGACCAGTTTGTTCATCAACAATTTTAACAGCACCATCCATTACCACATACTCCACGTCTTTTTCAAATAAGGTATAGGCTTTTAATAATTGTTGGATGGTATGTATTCTGTCTGCTTTCAAAGAATATTCATTCAATAAAATTTCTTTGCTATGTAATTTTTCTTCTGCACTCAAAGATGCTTTTTCAATATCAGCTAACTTAGTAGCGATATCAGGAAGGATAAAGAATTCAGGATCTTCTCCGGCGCCGGTGATCAGGTTAATACCTTTATCAGTAAGATCCACCTGATTATTTTTTTCATCTATGTGGAAATACAATTCCTGGTCTACTTTAGGCATTTCTTTTTGTTGATCTGCCAGGTAGTAGTTTTCACTTTTCTGTAATTTCACTCTCATTCCCGGTTCACTCAGGAATTTGATTAAAGCACTGTTCTTTGGCAACCCTCTGTGGGCTCTCATCAATGCTAAGCCACCGTCTTTAGGATCATCATTGCCTTCGGCAATTTTCTTTTTTGCTTCAATTAAAAATTGATTGGTTGCTTTTTTCTGCGCCTCTACTAATTTTTCAATACGAGGTTTCAGATCAAAGAATTGTTGGATATTATCATTGTGTCCGATCGGTCCACTGATAATTAAAGGCGTACGGGCATCATCTATCAATACACTATCCACCTCATCCACCATCGCAAAATGATGTTTGCGCTGTACCATTTCATCGGGACTGTGTACCATGTTATCTCTCAAATAATCAAAGCCAAATTCGTTATTAGTTCCGTAGGTGATATCTGCATTGTATGCATCTCTTCTTGCATCACTATTTGGTTCATGTTTATCAATACAATCAACAGTGATACCTAACCATTCAAAGATCGGTCCGTTCCATTCGCTATCCCTACGGGCCAGGTAATCATTCACTGTAACAATATGTACTCCCTCGCCAGCTAATGCATTTAGATAAGCAGGCAAAGTACTTACCAGCGTTTTACCCTCACCGGTAGCCATCTCGGCAATTTTTCCGGAGTGTAAAACCGCACCACCGATCAGCTGAACATCATAGTGAACCATGTTCCAGGTAACTTCACCACCTGCAGCCAACCAGGTATTTTTATAAATAGATTTATCCCCTTCAATAGAGATATGTTGTTTTTTTACGGCTAACGTTCTGTCTAATTCTGTTGCGGTTGCTTCAAGCGTAGAATTTTCTTTAAAACGACGGGCAGTTTCTTTTACTACGGCAAAAGCTTCCGGCAAGATCTCATTCAGGATCTCTTCGATCTGTTTGTCTTTGTCTTTTTTAAGTTTATCTATTTCCTGATAAATGATATCACGGTTATTGATCTCTTCTACAGGTAAATTTTCTGCTGCTTCTTTTTTAGCATTGATCTCAGTTTCGATTGCATTCAGGTATGCTTTAATGCGACCACGAAACTCCTGAGTCTTATTTCTCAATTCATCATTGGATAGAGATTGGTATTGAGAAAAATGCTGATTTATGACAGCAATTTGCGGAGTTATTTTTTTTATGTCTTTCTCACTTTTATTACCTCCGAATAATTTCGATATAAAGCCTATCATAAATTCAGTATTATTGGGTATTGTGTATGTTTATTATTTGATTTACTTGCATAGTCAAATTTGATGCTTAATTATAAATATAGCCAAATTGACAGCCTTGTCCCGTTTTGCGGGGCAGCAAAGGTACAAATTTGTTGTTAGTTTACAGGTAGTGATTAAAGATGGGTTTGGAGGAAATTCTTATGCAGTAGGTTGATACTCAGATTTATGCTTTTGTTAACTTACTTTTTACGTTTTGTCTTATTAATTAATAAACCCTATATATGAATCGCAATACAATTATTCAAATTTTAGTTACCGGTATTTTATCAATAGCTTTTGTTGGCTGTACCAGTAGTGAAATAGGTGAAAGCAAAGATGTGGCGCAGGATAAAATATATCAGCAATACAGTGTAAGTTATAATCAAGGTGAGCAAAGCGTTGGAGTTTTTTCGCAGTTCAGGTTTGCAGGCGAAAAGGGGACTACATTGGTACTAACCACCCCTAGTAAGGTTGAATTAGATGGAACTCCTATACAAGTAGATAGTAGCGATTACAGTGGAGCATTTTACAGAACCGATGAGCCGGTTAATAGGTTTTATGGCAAACATCATTTTATTTTCACTGATATCAACAATAAAAAATTTGAAAATGAATTTTCTTTTGATCAGTTTAAGTTGGTAAATGTGCCTGTTACTGCAGAAAAAAAACAGCCTTTGATCATACAATATGAAACACCGCCTTTATCAGGGGAGGATTACATAAAATTGGCTTCTGCCAATACTGACTCAAGCTTCAGTATTACACATAGTGCCGTAGATGCACCCGGAACCATTACAATTCCAGTTCTTCAGCTATTGCGTCAAAAAGGCAAAACATTATCAATTTCGGCCACTCTTTATCGTAGAAGGCAACTCCAGCAAAATACCACTGAAGGGGGAAAATTGACCATTAGTTATGCGTTAAATCCGGTAACGATCACCTTGAAGTAGGTTTATTGCCAACATTTGTTCAATTTATACCTGATTTTACATATTTTGCCCTACTTTTGCACCCCGAAAGCTAAGTATTAATTTTTTAACAAGGTATCAGATATGTCAGGTGCATTAAAAGAAGTACGTAACCGAATTAAAAGTGTTCAGAGCACACAGCAGATTACTAAAGCCATGAAAATGGTGAGTGCTGCAAAATTGCGTAGAGCACAAGATGCTATTACTCAAATGCGTCCTTATGCTCAAAAGCTGCAGGAAATGCTGAGCAATATTATCAGTGGAGGAGATGGAAATGTGGATATCTCCCTGGCAGCAGAAAGATCGGTTGAAAAAGTATTGATCATTGTTGTTACCAGTGATAGAGGTCTTTGCGGTGGTTATAACAGTAACCTGATAAAATTGGCCAAACAAACCATTAAGGACAAATACAGTACCCAAAGTGCAAAAGGAAATGTTCAAGTATTGCCGATAGGGAAGAAAGGGTATGAGCATTTTACAAAAAACGGATTTAAAGTAGTTGATAAATACTGGGATATTTTTACAGGCTTAAGTTTTGATAAAGTGCAGGCCGCTGCAAAGTATGCAATGGATGCTTTTGCCAATAAAGAAATTGATGCGGTAGAATTGGTGTACAGTGAATTTAAAAATGCTGCAACACAAATGTTCATTGCTGAATCTTTCTTACCTGTTCAAAAAGTGGCACAGCAATCAGGAGAGAAAAAATCAGATTTTATTTTTGAACCGGGCAAAGAGGTGTTGATCGCAGAGTTGATGCCTAAGATATTGAATACACAATTGTTTAAAGCAGTGTTGGATGCCAATGCCAGTGAGCATGGAGCAAGAATGACAGCAATGGATAAGGCAAGTGACAATGCAAACGAATTGTTGAAATCTTTAAAGATCAGTTACAACAGAGCAAGACAAGCGGCTATTACAACAGAGTTGACAGAAATTGTGAGTGGAGCAGCAGCACTGAATGGATAAAACTAATTTGAAAATTTGGAGATTTGGGAATTGAGCAATTATCTCCAAATCTTCAAATCTTTAAATCACCAAATTAATACATGGAACTTTCTCAAATTATACCACATATTGAAGCCTTGATATTTGCAAGCGATAAGCCATTGACCAATGTTGAGTTAACGGAGTTGCTGAATAATGCCATGGGATTCATAGATGACAGAGCAACTGCTGAACAGGTAGATGCTGCTATTGAGGGTATATATGAAAAGTATAATGCCGAATTCTACGCTTTTGAATTGAAACAAAGCGGTGGCGGGTGGCAGTTTTTGACCAAAAAAGAATACCACAAAACCGTAGCGCAATTAAACGGCGATAAATTTTTAAAACGGCTGTCCATTGCAGCGTTGGAAACGCTTGCTATTATTGCCTATAAACAACCGATCACTAAAAGTGAGATAGAGTCGATTCGTGGTGTAAACTGTGATTATGCTGTTCAAAAGTTATTGGAAAAAGATCTGATCGTTATTTCCGGAAGAAATGAAGATGCTGTAGGTAAGCCACTGATCTACGGCACATCAAAATCTTTTATGGACTATTTTGGAATTAACAGTACAGATGATCTGCCTAAAATAAGTGAAGTATTGATGGAAGAGTTAGTGCAGGCTACCGTGGTAAATAATAGTGGAGAAGAAGTTGTGGCTGCCGAGGAAACAATTATCGAAACTGAAGGAAGTGCCGACGAAGTTATAGAAGCACCTACAGAAGAGGAAGTTGTAATAATAGAAGAAGAAACAGTATTGGCGGTAACTACCGAAGGTGAAATTATTGAAGAAGATAAACAGATAAAGGATAAGGAAGAGGATCAATCCGAATCATAAACTTATGTATATAAAGAATGTAAACTAAGGTATGAAACGGAAACTTTTCATACCTTTTTTATTAAGAAAAAAAATAACCATTTAACCATTAAAAAAATGTCAAAAAAACTAACACATCAACAGTTAATTGAGATCGCAAACGAGTTTGGAACCCCTGTGTACATCTATCATGCAGAAAAGATTGCAGAACAATATAATAAACTGAAGAAGGCATTTAAAGGTTGTGATGCACATTTTTTTTATGCATGTAAATCTTTGACCAATATTAATGTTTTAAAATATATCCAGTTATTAGGAGCTTCATTGGATTGTGTAAGTGTCAACGAAGTTAAACTGGGCTTAATGGCAGGCTTTGATAAAGCTAATATTTTGTTTACACCTAATTGTGTTGATTTTGAAGAGATCGTAGAGGCAAAAGAATTAGGAGTACATATCAACATTGATAACATTTCGATCTTGGAACAGTTTGGCAACAAATTCGGAGATAGCTATCCTGTGTGTATTCGTTTGAATCCGCATATTATGGCTGGAGGTAATTACAAGATCAGTACCGGGCATATTGATAGCAAATTTGGTATCTCTGTGCATCAAATGAGGCATATTGAAAGGATTGTAAAAACAACCAAACTGAATGTTACCGGCATACATATGCATACGGGAAGTGAGATCAAAGACATCAATGTTTTTCTGGAAGGATTGGAAGTAATGTTTGGTATTGCCACCCATTTTCCTGACCTGAAGTTCATTGATCTTGGAAGTGGATTTAAAGTGCCGTATCAACCCGGAGATGCAGAAACAGATGTAAATACTTTAGGAGAAAAAGTTTCTATTGCATTGGCAGAATATGAAAAAGAAGCAGGTAAAAAATTACAGATATGGTTTGAGCCTGGTAAATATCTGGTAAGTCAGTGTGGTTATCTGGTAACAAAAACAAATGTGATCAAACAGACACCGGCAGCGCTTTTTGCAGGAGTGAACAGCGGTTTTAATCATTTGATTCGTCCGATGATGTATGATGCGTATCATCATATTGAAAATGTAAGTAACCCTACCGGCGCAGAAAGAATTTACACTGTGGTAGGTAATATTTGCGAAACAGACACATTTGCATGGGATAGAAAATTACATGAAGTAAGAGAAGGTGATTACCTGGTATTCTACAATGCTGGTGCTTATGGTTTTGAAATGTCATCTAATTTTAATTCAAGATTAAAACCTGCAGAGGTATTAGTAGTTGATGGAAAAGCAAAATTGATTCGAAAAAGAGATGTGTTTGAAGATCTGTTAAAAAATCAAGTAGTATAAATATATCAACAAACAGAAAGGAAGCTATGTGTGATTTTATATCATACATAGCTTTTTTATTTTGTATCTACCCTCAAATTTTGTAGATTACTTAATCAAAAACGTTATTTTCAAATAAGAATAAATTTAAATTTTTTGCTATGCCTTTAGAAATGGTAGACGATCCACAGGATCAAAAGGATTATAACGATAATGACAGTAACTCCGGTGGCGGAGGAAAAGGAGGCTTTACCGGTGGCGGCGGAGGCTTGTTAAATTTTATTCCGTTACTATTTAGTTTGTTTCGGGGAGGTGGCAAAGGTATCATCTGGATACTATTGATCGTTGCTGCCGGATATTTTATGATGAATAGTAAATCATGTTCGGGGGTCAGTGAGGTGGTATCGCAGTTTACAAAAGGAGGAAAACTGGATCCGAACGAGTTTAAAAAGGCCAGCGTTTACGAAGGATTGGAAGATGACAATACAAAAAATCCTTTGCCCGAAAGAGTTTCTTTAGAAAGGTTTGCACCAGACAGAAAAAATCAGGGAAAACAAGGTAGTTGTGTTGCCTGGAGTAGCGGCTATGCTGCCCGTACTATCATAGAAAGCAGTAGTAAATTGCAGGATCCTAATTCTGTTGCATTTAGTCCGGCATTTTTATATAATCAGATCGGGTTAGATGGTTGTCAGGGGTCATATATTATAAAAGCGATGGAATTTATGACACAAAAAGGTGCTGTGCCATTTGACCAGTTTCCTTATGATGAAAATGATTGTTCCAGAGGGGCCAGTCAGAACTTATGGAATTTCGCCGCACAAAATAAAATGCATGGCTTTAATAGGTTAACAGAAGATGATGGTGTAAGTAACCTGAATCTCAGGGCCATCAAAGAGCATTTGGCAAAAGATGCCCCGGTAGTAATTGGGATGATGGTGGGAGGCAGTTTTATGGAAGGCATGCTGGGGCAAAAAGTATGGCATCCTAACAGTGATGATTATTCGCAAATGGGTTTTGGCGGGCATGCGCTGTGTGTGATAGGTTATGATGACGGATTAGAAGGTGGTGCTTTTCAGATAATGAATAGCTGGGGACATGAGTGGGGTGAAAATGGAATCGGCTGGGTAAAATATGGCGACTTTAAACAATTCGTTAGAGAGGCGTATGGAGTTGATCCAATGCCAAAATCAGGAGCTGCATTGAATGTAGATTTTGAATGTAGTGTGGGCTTGGTAGATAATGACACCAAGCAAAATATACCATTAAGAGTAAGCAGCGGCAATACTTTTGCAACCACATCTCCCATCAAAAAAGGAACTAAATTTAAAATAGAAATTAAAAATGCCATCGAGTGTTATATCTATTTATTTACACCAAAAGCAGATGGCAGCAGCTTTGTGTTGTTTCCCTACAAACCAATTCACTCGCCCTATTGTGGCATTACTGGTACAAGATTATTTCCACGTAAAGAATCGATCAGAGCCGATGAAGTGGGAAATAAAGATTTTATGGGAGTGGTGGTGAGTAAACAACCTCTCGATTATAATGCGTTGAACACAGCTATTAATTCAAGTACACAATCAAGTTTTGCCGGTAAATTAAATGAAGTGATCAGTTCTGCATCTATCAAAAATGTAAAATATAACAGTACCAATACAGGCGCTATATATTTTAAAGCCGATGCATCTGAAAAGAATAATGTAGTGGGATGTGTAGTGGAGATTGATAAGCAATAATAATATTATTATTATGATAGATGGCAGACAATATTTCATAGACCTTGTAAAACATCCAATTAAATTCAGGCTATTTCTATTTTCTAAATTGCCTTCCGCATTTTTCAGCGGCGTAAGCGTATTAGGTATTTCCAGAGAAAAAGCAATAGTAACGGTGCCGTATAAATGGTTTTCACAAAATCCTTTTAAATCAACTTATTTTGCCTGCTTGGCAATGGCTGCAGAGTTGAGCACAGGTTTGTTAGCCATGATGAACACGTACAAAAGAAAACCTGCTGTATCAATGTTAGTGGTAAGTATGGAAGCTAATTATTTTAAAAAAGCTATAGGGCCCACAGCATTTATTTGCGAAGATGGAAAATTGATTGCAGAAACGGTTGACGAAGCTATACAAACCGGCGAAAGCAGGATTGTTAAAGTAAAGTCAACGGGTAAAAATAGTGCAGGAGAATTGGTGGCAGAGTTCTATATTACATGGTCATTCAAAGCCAAGAAAAATTAATAGCATACAAAAGTTATTGATAATATAATTGTGATGCTGGCATAAAAAATCGTGTAACAAACAATTAAATAATTAACGATGAAAATAGCTTTCCATGGTGCAGCAAGAACTGTAACAGGTTCCAAGCATCTGCTTTCGCTTAGTAATGGTAAAAAATATTTATTGGATTGTGGTATGTTTCAGGGCATGGGTAAAGATACCGATGGCATGAATCGTCATTGGGGTTTTGAGCCGGGAGAAGTAACGCATCTTATTTTATCACATGCACATATAGATCATAGTGGTCTTATTCCGAAATTAATAAAAGATGGTTTTGGCGGAAAGGTATTTTGTACTCCTGCCACTAGGGAATTGACAGCAGCGTTGCTCGAAGACTCTGCAGGTATACAGGAAAATGATGCCAAGTATGAAAATAAAAAAAGAGCACAACAAGGGTTGCCTTATGTGAAGCCTTTATATGAAACAATTGATGCACTCAATGCAATGGATGCTTTTGTAGAAGTACAGTATGATACATGGTTTAAGATCGATGAGAATATAGAAGTGATGTACACTGATGCAGGCCATATTATAGGTAGCGCTGCAGTACATTTAAAAGTTACGGAAAACGGCAAAACAAAACGATTGACTTTTAGCGGTGATGTGGGCAGATACAGAGATGTGATCTTAAAATCACCGAAGGAATTTTCACAGGCAGATTACATCATTATAGAATCTACTTATGGAAATAGTTTACACGATGAAACACACACCACTCCTGATCAATTATTGGAGTGGATCGAAAGATCCTGTCTTCAAAAAAAAGGGAAATTGATCGTTGCCGCATTTAGTGTGGGGCGAACACAAGAAATATTATTTGCTCTGAATCAACTAGAATTGGAGAATAGGTTACCCGAACTAGAATATTTTGTCGATAGCCCGTTGAGTATAAAAGCCACAGAAATTGTAAAACATTACCCTCAATATTTTAATAAAAAAATTCAAAAAGTATTGGAGACCGATAGGGATCCGTTTGGTTTCAGGGGGTTGAAATATGTGAAGTCTGTAGAGGAGTCAAAAATGCTTAACTATAAAAATGGTCCATGTGTGATCATATCTGCAAGTGGTATGGCTGATGCCGGTAGGATCAAACATCATATCAGTAATAATATTGAAAGTAGCCGGAATACTATTTTGCTAACAGGTTATTGTGAGCCTCGTTCTTTAGGAGGAAGATTGATGCAGGGAAATAAAGAGGTGAGTATTTTTGGCGTATTGCATGAAGTGAATGCAGAAATAGGAGCAGTGCGTAGTATGAGTGCTCATGGAGATTATGATGACCTATGCCAATTTTTAGCCTGTCAAAATCCTAAAGAAGTTGACAAGCTGTTTTTGGTACATGGTGAATATGAAGTGCAATTAGATTTCAAAACGAGGCTAGCCAGAAAAGGCTTTACAGATATTACTATACCTGAAAGACATTTTGAAGTAGGGTTGACTTAAACTTCGTTAAGCAATTCCTTCCTGTGCACAATGCCTGCATCTTGGCTCATAAATATCTTTTTCGCCTAGTAGTACTTGGCCACTCTGTGCTGTCTTACGGTAGCTGATATTGGCAATGTTTCCGCATTTAACGCAGATAGCGTGTAGTTTGGTAATATAATCTGCTTTCGCCAGGAGATTAGGCATTTGTCCGAAAGGATTACCCAAGTAATCCATATCCAATCCGGCCACGATCACTCTTATTCCCCTGGAAGCCAATTGTTCACACACATTAGCGATCTCAGCATCAAAAAATTGAGCCTCGTCAATACCTACTACATCTACATCTTGTGCCAACATAAGAATTTCCTGAGAATTTTTTACAGGAACGCTATGAATTGAATTGGCATCATGACTTACGATCTTTACCTCATCATACCTTACGTCTATAGCCGGCTTGTAAATCTCCACTTTCAAATTAGCGATCTTCACTCTTTTCAGCCTTCTTATCAATTCCTCTGTTTTTCCACTAAACATGCTACCGCAAATAACCTCGATCCAACCACGTCTTTCGCCTTTTAAATTTGGTTCTATAAACATTTATATATTTTTTTTAAATTCAGTTAGTAACTTTAAGCCTATAATTGCAAAGATTATAGTTTTGGCTCATTAACCAAAACTAATTTTGGAACAAACAATTAACAGTGTTTTATGGACAGAGTGGAAACTCTTTTACAAAAGCTACAACAGCAATTTAAGGACGGCGCTTCGCCTGCTCAGCTTTTGCTTACTGTACAGATGATGCAGCATGAATTAATGCATCTGCAAACCTCAGGAGGAGTGAGCGAATCTGTGTCTGTGTCTATGCCTGTAGGAGTGAATCCTGAACCCATTCAGCAGCCGGCAACTCCTGTGGAAGAAGAAAGAACTGTAGAGGTTTTACAGGTAAATGAAGAGGAAATTGAAGCGGAACTGGAAGAGATAAAAAGAAATGCAGCAAATATTCAACAGATAACTGTACATAGCAAACCTCAGTTGTTATTTGAGTCAATAGACGAGGAGGCTCCTACATTACGTCAACATAGTAATCAATCACAGCCTGAAAAGAAAGAGATTAACCAGGCGGTAGCTAAAGAATCGGTATCGGTTAATGATGTTTTAAAAATAGAAAAGATAGAATTAAGTGAGAAATTAACAGATGCGCCGGTAAAAGATCTGAAAAAGGCGATCGGTGTTAACGACAGATTCTTATACATCAATGAATTGTTCAGAGGAGATGAGGCTATGTACGAACGTAGCATAAAAACAATTAATAGTTTTTCTATCTGGCCGGAGGCCGAATATTGGATACGCAGGGAATTAAAAACAAAACTGGGGTGGAGCGATAGCCAGGAAACTGTGAAGCAATTCGATCAATTGGTTAAAAGACGGTTTTTGTAAATATGATCAACGATCTTTTTAGTGGCCCCTGCATTTGAGTACACGTAGTTCTTTGCACACTCACTTCTCTTTTTTATTTCAGTCTCATCTGAAAATAATTTATTAAATACATTTTCCAGTTCCAATGCATTATTGATGGTAATACCGCCTTCGGATTCGATCAGTTCTTCAGCTTCAAGATATTTTTCAAACTCAGGCCCGAAAACAACCGGCTTTCCATACACGGCCGCTTCCAGTACATTGTGTACCCCGTCATCACCAAAACCGCCACCAACGTAAGTTATATCAGCATATTTATACAATCTTGATAACATGCCAATATTATCTATGATCAATATATTGGTAGATCGTATCAAGTTATCTGATTGCAATTGTTGGTCTGCTAATACTAATTCAGAATAAAAAACAGCCCCTTTAAATTCTTTTTTTACGTCTTTTAAATTTTCGCTGTCAATTGAATGCGAAGCGATAATAAATTTTATATTGGGATTAATTCTGACGTAATGGATCAATTCAGCCTCGTCTTCTTCCCAGGTGCTTCCTGCTACAATTACTTTACTGTCTTTACAAAATTTATCGATAAGGCTTATTGGTTCAAATTTTTCTGCGATCGTTATTACTCTGTCAAATCTTGTATCGCCGCTTACTGTAATATTTTCTTTAACATTGATGGTGCTCAGAAGTTCTTTTGATTCTTCATCCTGAATAAATAAATGGTTAAAGCAGCTGAGCATTCTCTTCCATAATCCGCCATACCATTTAAAGAAAGGTTGGCTTGGTAAAAAAATGCCCGATATCAGTAGTGTAGGAATATTGCGTTTTTTTAATTCGTGCAGATAATAGAACCAATATTCGTATTTCACCCATAAAACAAGTGATGGGTTGATATTGTCAATGAATTTTTTTGCATTAAAGGGAGAGTCTGAAGGGAGATAAAAAATATGATCAGCCCCTTTATATTCTTTCATTACCTCGTATCCCGATGGGGAAAAAAATGTAAGAACAATTTTTAGTGAGGGGTCATTTCTTTTTAATTCTTCCAAAACCGGTCGGCCTTGTTCAAATTCTCCCAAACTGGCACAATGCATCCATACAGAAATCGGCTCTTTTACTACAGGGAACATTTTTCTGCCATTCACCCAAAGCTTGGCTTTAGTATTCCATAACGACGCAATTCTTATTCCCAACGAATAGAATAAAACAAACAAATTATATAGAAAAATACCCAATATGATGAAATTTACCCAAAAATACACTTATTACACTGTAAAAAGCCCGGAAATCATCCTTTATAAATAGCCGTGCAAATCTTATCTTTGGCGCTTTATAAAAAGTTGAATATTATGAGACCATTACAAATGGTTGATACTAAAACACAGTATCAAAAGATAAAAAAGGAGGTAGATGCTGCTGTTATAGGGGTGCTGGAGAGTTCTCAATTTATTGGAGGTAAGGTAGTAAATGACTTTGCTCAGCACCTGGCAACATATAATGGAGTTAAACATGTAATTCCATGTGCCAATGGTACTGATGCATTGCAAATTGCCATGATGGCCTTAGATCTTCAGCCCGGAGATGAAATTATCAGCGCATCGTTTACATACATTGCTACTGTTGAGGCGGCGGCTATTCTTAAAGTAAAGCCCGTATTTGTAGAGGTTGATAAGCAAACTTTTTGCCTCGATGCGGAGGCGATCGAAAAAGCGATTACGCCAAAGACCAAAGCAATAGTTCCTGTTCATTTGTACGGACATGCTGCGGAAATGGAAAAGATCATGGCTATTGCAAACAAGCATAATTTGTATGTAATTGAAGATAATGCACAGGCTATTGGCTGCGATTATACTTTCAGCGATGGTACGGTTAAAAAGACCGGAGGTATTGGTCATATTGGTACTACTTCCTTTTATCCATCTAAAAATTTAGGTGCTTATGGAGATGGAGGGGCTATCTTTACCAATGATGATGCTCTGGCAGATAAGTTAAGGAAAATTGCCGCTCACGGTCAAAGCAAAAGATACTACCATGATCTGGTAGGGTGTAATTCCAGATTAGATGCTATACAGGCAGCTATATTGGATATAAAGTTGAATCATTTGGATGAGTATATTGCAGCACGAAGAAAGGCTGCTGATTTTTATGATAAGGCATTTGTCAATCATCCTAAAGTAACAGTTCCATACAGAGCTGCTTACAGCAAACATGTTTTTCATCAATACACATTAGTATTGGAAGGGGTAGACAGAGATGCATTAAGTGCATTTTTAGCCGAAAGAGGTATACCATCAATGATATATTATCCTGTGCCGTGTCACAAACAGCAGATGTTTGAGGCTTTTGGTGGCAGCAGTTATAATTTAGAAATTACCGATTGGTTGACAGAAAGAGTGATCTCTTTGCCCATACATACAGAATTGGACGAAGAACAGCAGAATTTTATTGTAGAAAATGTTTTAGAATTTATTAATAAATAACAAATATTAGAGATGAAAATAACAGTAGTTGGAACAGGATACGTAGGATTAGTTACCGGAACATGTTTTGCTGAAACTGGCAATAAAGTTACTTGTGTTGATATAGACAAAAGTAAAGTTGACAAACTATCATCCGGGCAGATCACTATTTATGAACCCGGACTTGAGAAAATATTTTTGCGTAATCAAAAAGAAGGCCGTTTGCATTTTACCACTTCATTGGCAGATGGTATCAAAGGTGCTCAGATAATTTTTCTTGCTTTGCCTACACCTCCGGGAGAAGATGGGAGTGCAGATTTGAAATATATTCTTGGGGTGGCTGCAGAATTAGGTAAACTAATTCAACCTGATGATTTTAAAGTTATCATTGATAAAAGTACTGTGCCTGTTGGAACTTCAGATAAGGTGCATGCAGCGTTAATTGCCAATGGTGCGGATGAAAAATCGTTTGCGGTAGTAAGTAATCCGGAGTTTTTAAGAGAAGGGGTAGCAGTAGATGATTTTATGAAACCGGACAGGGTGGTAATAGGAACATCATCTGAAAGAGCGAAAGAAATCTTAAATGAATTATATGCTCCTTTTGTAAGGCAAGGCAATCCGATCATTTTTATGGATGAAAGAAGTGCGGAGCTTACTAAGTATGCGGCCAATTCATTTCTGGCAACCAAAATTACGTTCATGAATGAAATAGCTCAGTTATGTGAATTGTTGGGTGCAGATGTTGATATGGTACGTAAAGGAATCGGTAGTGACGAAAGGATAGGAAAAAGATTTTTGTTCCCTGGTATAGGATATGGGGGAAGTTGTTTTCCTAAAGATGTACAGGCGTTAGCAAAATCATCTGCAGAAGTAAACTACGAGTTTAAAATATTAGATGCAGTAATGGATGTAAATGAAAAACAAAAATTACATCTGTTGCCTAAAATAAAAGCTTATTTCAATAATGACATAAGTGGAAAGAGAATTGCTTTGTGGGGGCTTGCATTTAAACCAAACACTGATGATATCAGAGAAGCGCCGGCATTATATATAATTGATGAATTAGTGGCAGCAGGAGCTACTGTTGCCGTGTATGACCCTGAAGCAATGGCTAATGTAAAACAATTGATCGGAGATAAAGTTACCTATGCAAATGATCAATATGCTGCACTGGAAAATGCGGATGTATTGGTAATTGCAACCGAATGGAGTGAATTCAGAACGCCTGATTTTGAGATGATATCATCAGCATTAAAAAACAAAGTGATTTTTGATGGCAGAAATCTTTTTGGATTGAAACAAATGGAAGACCTAGGCTATCATTATGAAAGTATTGGTAGAAAAGTTGTAAAATAATATAATAAAACCTCAAATGAAAAAACGAATACTTATCACCGGGGCGGCGGGATTTTTAGGCTCACATTTATGTGATCGCTTTATTAAAGAAGGGTACCATGTAATTGCGATGGATAACCTGATCACAGGCGATCTTAAAAATATCGAACATCTTTTCCCTTTAGAAGATTTCGAATTTTATAATCATGATGTAACAAAGTTTATACACATACACGGTGATTTAGATTATATCCTTCATTTTGCATCTCCGGCAAGCCCGATAGATTATTTGAAAATTCCTATACAAACTTTAAAAGTAGGTTCTCTCGGAACGCACAATTGTCTTGGATTGGCGAAAGAAAAGAAAGCAAGAATATTGGTGGCAAGCACCAGTGAGGTATACGGCGATCCTTTGGTGCATCCACAAACAGAAGATTATTGGGGTAATGTAAACCCGGTTGGCCCCAGAGGAGTGTACGATGAGGCAAAACGTTTTCAGGAAGCTATAACAATGGCGTATCACACATATCACGAAGTTGAAACCAGGATCATAAGGATCTTTAATACCTATGGTCCAAGAATGAGGCTAAATGATGGCAGAGCCTTACCGGCATTTATTGGCCAGGCATTACGTGGAGAAGATTTGACCGTTTTTGGTGATGGCAGCCAAACCAGAAGTTTTTGTTATGTGGATGATCTGGTAGAAGGTATCTACAGATTGTTGATGAGTGATTATGTACAGCCTGTAAACATTGGCAACCCTGATGAAATTTCTTTAAAAGATTTTGCTGAAGAAATTATTAAACTCACAGGGACAGATCAAAAGATCGTTTACAAACCACTGCCTACAGATGATCCGAAACAACGTAAACCAGATATCACCAGGGCAAAAAAATTATTGAACTGGGAACCTAAAGTTGCAAGAGCAGAAGGTTTAAAAATAACGTACGAATATTTTAAAAATTTACCGAAAGAAGAGTTGTATAAAATGCCGAAAGAATTCGAGAGCAAAAAATAATTTACAACGAAATCTTTTCAATCACCTACGATGTATCAGGATTTATTAGACAAAAAAAAGAAGTTAGCTGTAATTGGGCTGGGATATGTGGGATTGCCAATTGCATTGGAATTTGCTAAAAAAATAAAAGTGATCGGATTTGACATCAATGCAAAGCGTGTTGAAATGATGCGTAACAACATTGATCCGAGTCAGGAATTGGAAAGCAGCGCATTTGATGGTTGTGATATTGAATTTACCAATGATCTGGAGGTTTTAAAGCAAGCAAGTTTCTACATTGTAGCTGTGCCAACGCCGGTTGATGAAAATAATATTCCTGATCTTATTCCTGTAGAGAGAGCCAGTGAAACAGTAGGTAAAGTAATAAGCAAAGGCGATTATGTAGTTTTTGAAAGTACTGTTTATCCAGGTTGTACGGAAGAGGATTGCTTGCCGATCATTGAAAATTTATCGGGATTAAAGAATGTGATAGATTTTAAATCGGGATATTCTCCGGAAAGAATTAACCCGGGAGACAAAGAACATACTTTAGCAAAGATAGTAAAAGTGGTAAGCGGTTGTGATGCAGAATCTTTGGATGTAGTGGCAAAAGTGTATGAACTTGTTGTCACAGCCGGTGTTCACAGAGCATCAAGTATAAAAGTAGCCGAAGCGGCAAAGATCATTGAGAATACACAAAGAGATCTAAACATTGCGTTAATGAATGAACTGTCAATGATTTTTGATAGGATGAATATCAACACCTTTGAAGTATTGGAAGCAGCAGGTACTAAATGGAATTTTCTTAAGTTTCAACCGGGTTTGGTAGGCGGACATTGTATTGGCGTAGATCCATATTATCTTACCTATAAATCAAAAAAACTAGGATACGATAGTCAGGTGATCTTGGCAGGTCGTTCTATTAATGATGGAATGGCAGGTTATGTCGCAAAAAAAATACTGCAGCACATAATACAGAATAATGGAAATGTCAAGAACGCAAAAGTATTATTGATGGGTGCCACGTTTAAAGAAAACGTAAGTGATATAAGAAATTCAAAAGTGGCTGATGTGGTTAAAGAATTAAAATCATTTTCTTTAAATGTTGATATTACAGATCCTCATGCAGAAAGCGAAGAGTTGTTGCATGAATATGGATTTGAATTAACTCCAACGATCAGTAATGATTATGACGCAGTGTTAATAACAGTGCCCCACAATGATTACAAATCATTAGACAATGCTTATTTTGAAAGCATCACTAAACCCAATGCGATCATTGCGGATTTAAAAGGTATCTATAGAAATAAAATTACCGGTAGGTTTTACTGGAGTTTATAGATTTCACTCCCGGTAGTATCAACAACATGAATAATATATTCCATACAAAAGATCTGGCGAACTATAGTTTTTTAGTTACTGGTGGTGCTGGTTTTATCGGAAGCCATATTGCAGAATATTTATTGAGAAATGGTGCAAAAAAAGTACGTGTGCTCGATAATATGGAAAATGGATTTGAGTCTAATCTCCATATTCTGCGGCAATACCCTGGTTTTGAATTTATTTCTGGTGATATCAGAAATGCAGAAATATGCAACCAGGCATGTATTGGTATAGATTATGTAAGTCATCAGGCTGCATTAGGTTCAGTGCCACGTTCTATTGCTTTTCCATCTGTTTCAACCGAAGTAAATGTAAGTGGGTTTGTGAATATGTTAAAGGCGGCAGTAGATAATAAAGTGAAGCAGGTAGTATACGCTTCTTCATCTTCTGTTTATGGAGATGAAAAATCGCTTCCAAAAATTGAAAGCCGTGTAGGAAATTGTCTTTCTCCTTATGCTGTCAGCAAAAAAACAAATGAGTTGTATGCACAAGTATTTGCCGGTGTTTATGGTTTGAATTTGATAGGGCTAAGATATTTTAATGTTTTTGGTCCAAGGCAGGATCCTGATGGGCAATATGCTGCGGTCATTCCATTATTTGTAAAAGGGATAATTAAAAAGACGCCGGTTTTCATCAATGGAGACGGAGAACAAACCAGAGACTTTACTTTTGTTGATAATGCTGTACAAATGAATATACGGGCTATGCTTTCAGGCAATCCAGAATCAATGAATAAAGTATACAATGTAGCCATCGGCGAGAATTTTTCCATCAATAAATTGTATACTTCCTGCAAAGAATATTTAGAAAGTGATTTTGAACCTACATATAGAGAAGCAAGACAGGGAGATGTCAGAGATTCTTTGGCAGACATATCACTGGCAAAAAAAATGCTCGGGTATGTTCCTACCAAAAAATTTGACGATGGATTAATTGAAACCATTGAATATTTTAAGAACCTTTATACAGCCAAACATTCATCCACTATATAGAAGAATAATATCACAATTAATTTATGCCGTTTATAAAAACAGATTTTCCCGGGTTAGTGATTTTTGAACCTAAAGTACATGCAGATGACAGAGGTTATTTTTTCGAAAGCTATAATGCTAATGTATTTTCTGCAGAAGGGATTGAAATAAAATTCATTCAGGATAACCAGGCTAAATCATCTTACGGGGTGATAAGAGGATTGCATTATCAACTAAACCCCTACGCACAAACGAAATTGATCAGAGCACTTAGTGGGTCTATTTTAGATGCAGTGGTGGATCTGCGTAAAGGTTCTCCAACTTTTGGAAAATCTTTCAGTATAGAATTGTCTGCAGAAAATAAAAAGCAATTACTGGTGCCGCAAGGATTTGCACACGGATATTCTGTATTGAGTGAAACAGCCGAAGTATTGTATAAGGTTGATCAGTTTTACAATAAAGAAAGCGAAGGAGGTGTATTGTATAACGATCCCGCCCATGGTATTGATTGGAGAATTCCTATTGATAAGCAGATATTGTCGGAAAAAGATATGCATAATCCGCTTATTGCCGACTGTGTACATAATTTTGTTTTTTAATACTCACTATGCCTACTATTTTAGTTACCGGTGCTAACGGTCAGCTTGGGCAGGAAATGCAGGTTATTGCTGCATCTTATCCTGAATATTCTTTTTTGTTTGTAACAAGAAACGAGTTGCCTATTGATGATTTTTCAGCAGTAAAGAATTTCTTTTCTCAACATGCAATAGATTATTGTGTAAACTGTGCTGCTTATACGGCTGTGGATAAAGCTGAAGCAGAAGTTGATAAAGCATATTCTATCAATGCAGATGCAGTTGGTAATTTGGCAAAAATCTGTAAAACATCGGGTACGCAGCTTATTCATATATCAACAGATTATGTATTTGATGGAACAAATACAGAGCCAATAAAAGAAGATCAGACAACCAATCCTATTGGGGTATATGGAGCCAGCAAATTAAAAGGAGAACAGGAAGCGTTGCAGCATGATCCATCTGCTATTATCATTCGTACATCCTGGGTGTACTCATCTTTTGGCAATAATTTTGTAAAAACAATGTTGCGACTTATGAAGGAAAGAGAAAGTATCAATGTGGTGAGTGATCAGTTTGGATGCCCTACTTATGCAGCAGATCTTGCAGAGGCGATCATGAAAATAATAACTTCCAACTCCCAACCTCCAACTTCCAACATTTATAACTATTCTAATAAGGGGATGATCAATTGGCATCAATTTGCGGTGGCAATAAAAGAACTGTCGGGAAGTGCTTGTGTTGTTAATCCAATCCCTTCATCACAATACCCTACACCGGCAAAACGTCCGGCATACTCGGTAATGGACACCTCGAAAATTCAGCAAACTTTTGCTATTACAATTCCTGAATGGAAAGAAAGTTTGAAAAAATGTTTGGCCAAAATGCTGTAATGTTTATCATTCTTTATTACGAATATATACCAGCTTAATGCCGGCTTTATCCGTTTCTCTTTTGTCTATTTCAAATTGAGGTAATGATTTTATCAATGGGGTAAGTTTTAAAAACCCAAAATTTCTCGGATCGAAATTTGGTTGTTTTTTTAATATAAGATTGCCTACATCTCCTAAAAAAGCCCATCCATTTTCATCTGCAAGATCATTGATCGATGCAGCAATTAATTTCAACGTTTCTTTATTGACTTTGTCTACAACTGGCTTAGCCGCAGGTTTATGTGTTTTGGTTTTTGGCGTTTCGGTCTCAACAGATTCAAATACAGGAATGATCTCCATATAGATAAATTTATCACAAGCCACTATAAATGGATTGGGTGTTTTCTTTTGTCCGATCCCAAATACTTTCATGCCAGCTTCTCTTAATCTTGTTGCAAGCCTTGTAAAATCACTATCACTGGATACAATACAAAATCCATCCACTTTACCAGAGTATAAAATATCCATGGCGTCAATTATCAATGCACTATCACTGGAGTTTTTACCACTGGTATAACTATATTGCTGTATAGGAGTAATGGCATTTTCCAGTAAAACATTTTTCCAGCCCGATACGGTCGGCCTGGTCCAATCTCCGTAAATTCTTTTAAAAGTAGGAGTGCCATATTTAGCAATCTCCTCCATCACCCCTTTTACATTACTATAAGGCACATTGTCTGCATCAATCAATACAGCAAGCCTGATATCTTTTTGAATATCCATTACACAATATAATCTTTTTTCAGGGCATTCTCAACTCAGTTCTATTGACTACTTTTACAACATAATATGCAACTCTTTACTACTACCAATAAAATTATCGTTACCTGCAGTAACCGTTTGTCACCCTATCTTCAGCAGGAGATAGAAGAATTAGGCTTTACTCCTGTCCGTGTTTTCAAAACCGGTGTAGAATTAAAAGGAACACTGGCAGATTGTATACAATTAAATTTAAATCTTCGTTGCGCAAGTCAGGTGTTATTTTTAATACAGGAATTCAATGCAAGAAATGCCGATGATCTGTACAATGCTTTATTAAATTTTGAGTGGGAGGATATCATTGCTCCTGATGGATATTTTTCTATCAGCAGTAATGTAGATAATGAAACTATTAATAATAGCCTGTTTGCGAATGTAAAAGTGAAGGATGCAATTGTAGATAGATTTCGTAACCGAACTGGGCAGCGACCTAACTCCGGACCGGAGTTAGATAAAACTGTCATTCATTTGTATTGGAAAGAAGAGATTGCAGAGATCTTCATTGATACTTCGGGAGAAACTTTATCTAAACATGGGTACAGAAAGATACCAGGGAAGGCTCCAATGCTGGAAGCACTAGCTGCAGCTACTTTGCTGGCAACCAAGTGGGATAGGAGATCTCCATTCATTAACCCAATGTGCGGTTCTTCCACAGTTGCTATCGAAGCAGCGTTATTGGCTACAAATCGTAGACCAGGCCTTTACAGAAATAACTATGCCTTTATGCATTTGGTAGGATACAATAAGGAAATGTATGAAATGCAACGTAAACGGTTAGACGAAAAAATAATTGAAGTGCCGGGGTTAAAAATTATTGCAACTGATATCAGTACAGATGCTGTTAATATTTCAAAAATAAATGCAGGAGCAGCTGGTGTTGAGAACCTGATACAGTTTGCTATAGGAGATTTCGAAACCACGCCGATCCCGGAGAATGAAAATGGAGTTATTTACTTTAACCCGGAATATGGGGATAGATTAGGAGTAGAAGCGGAGTTGCAAATAACGTATAAACGTATCGGTGATTTTATGAAAAAGGAATGCAAGGGCTACACAGGTTATATATTTACGGGTAATCTGGAGTTAGGAAAAAAAATAGGACTTAAACCATCAAGACGAATAGAATTTTACACTAGTAAAATAGATTGCAGGTTATTTGAATATGAATTATATAGTGGAACTAAACGAACAGATAAAGCAGAAAATATTTAATTTTATTTGAAAGATGAAAGAACTCTTATCCAAATATGCATCTTACAATGCCTGGGCAAATAAAAAAATATTTGACCGGGCAGGTTTATTGACGGAAGAACAGGTTCGGCAGGAAATTGCCAGTAGTTTCCCCAGCATTTACAAAACAGCATTGCATTTGTTGGATGCAGAAAGTATCTGGTGGCAGCGGATCAAGTTGACTGAGCTGGTAGTTGTTCCAAGCCAGCATTTTACCGGAAGTTTTTCAGATCTAGTTGTTGAACTCAATGAGCAATCCGGTAAATGGGAAAGTTGGGTAAAAGCTGCTTCAGATAATCAAATACAGCATGTATTTGCCTATCAAAATTCAAAGAAAGAACAGTTTAAACAACCGGTGAATGAAGTGCTATTGCATATTTTTAATCATGGCACTTATCACCGTGGCCAAATTGTAACGATGTTTCGTCAATTGGGTATTGATAATATTCCGCAAACAGATTTTGCTTTTTATATGCGGAACTTAAAGTAGCTTTCTGTTGATAGATACTTGAAGGCGACGATAATAATTTTGAAACAAACATGAGACGTAAGAATGATCAAGATGATATATCGGCATTGGTGTATGCCATCAATCATATACATCCTTTGGGGGATGATATAGTTGCTTATTTACAGGCGAATTGTTTTTTCACCACATGTAAACGAGGGAAACATCTGTTAAAAACCGGAGAGATTTGCAGAACCCTTTATTTTATCAGGACAGGCGCATTACGTGGCTACATAAAAGAAAACACGAGAGATATTACTACATGGATCAGTATCGATAATGAACTGGTTACCTCCATTTCCAGTTTTGATCTCCAGGTGACTGCTATTGAAAATATTCAGGCACTGGAAGATTGTGATCTGATAGGGATATCTTATAACAATCTTCAAAAGCTTTATCTTAAATTTCCTGAGTATAATATCGTGGCACGAAAGGTATATCAAAGCTATTATCGTGATGCAGAAAACAGAGCACTTATTGCCCGTCTAACAAATGCCGAAAATAAATACCTCTATTTTTTACGTATGCATAGCCATTTGGCCAATAGGGTTCCGCTAAAATATATAGCGTCTTTTTTAGGTATCACATTGGAAACGCTAAGTCGGGTTCGTAAAAAACTATCGATCTCTGATGCCGGATAAAAAATTGCCGATCGGCATATCCTCTAATTCAAAAAAAATATTGATATTAATCAAATAATTGTCAACGCTTTTTTCTCTAGTTTGACAAGGTGTAAATTTGGTTGTAATTCTTTGCTGTAAAGGATTGTAAGTTTGTAGGGAGATTTTTTGTTTAATATTTATTTAATTATTAATCTATTTTATTAAACAATTATACGCACTATTTCCATTTCTTTTGCGCATTCATTGCTTTGTAGATAAGCATAGCTTGTTCTTTGCAAGTAACATTTTCATTCGTATTTCAGTGGTAATCAAATATGCAACAATGGCTGGTAAGCTAGCGTTGATAAAAATAATTTTTGGTACAGAGGGATAAGGTCAACCTCTAAGGCTGTCGGTTTACCGGCGGCCTTTTTAATTTTATTTTGAAGAAGTTAATTATTTACTATCGTATCCCCAGGTTATCAAAGTAGCTCCCCAGGTAAATCCGCCACCAAAAGCAGCTAATACGAGGTTATCTCCTTTGTGTAATTGTTTTTCCCAGTCCCATAAACAAAGAGGGATGGTACCTGCAGTAGTGTTACCATATTTCTGGATATTCAACATTACTTTGTCATGAGAAAGACCGATACGGTTTGCAGTAGCATCAATAATTCTTTTATTGGCCTGATGAGGTACAAGCCAGGCAATATCATCACCCGTTAATTTATTTCGTTCTAATAGTTCAAAAGCTGTATCAGCCATGCCTTTCACGGCAGCTTTAAATACAGTTTGTCCCTCCTGAAAGATATAGTGTTCTTTAGCTGTGACAGTTTCAATACTTGCAGGTTTTAAAGAGCCTCCTGCTTTCATGTGAAGAAAATCTTTACCTGCGCCATCAGATCTTAAAAGACTGTCTTTAACACCAACCTCTTCTGTAGTAGGCTCCAGCAAAACAGCACCGGCGCCATCACCAAAAATAATACAAGTGGTTCTGTCGCTGTAATCAACAATTGAGCTCATTTTATCCGCACCCACTATTACCACTTTTTTATATCTGCCACTTTCAATAAATGAAGCCCCGGTAGTTAAAGCAAACAAAAATCCTGAACAGGCAGCACTTAAGTCAAATCCCCAGGCATTTTTTGCTCCAATTTTATCACAAATTAAATTGGCTGTAGATGGAAAGATCATATCTGGTGTAACCGTGCCACAGATTAAACAGTCAATTTCCATAGGATCAATACCTCTTTTTTTACAAAGTTCCAATACTGCAGGCACTGCCAGATCTGAAGTAGCCAACCCCTCACCCTTCAAAATTCTTCTTTCTTCAATACCGGTTCTGCTTTTGATCCACTCATCATTTGTTTCTACAAGTGTTTCCAAAATGGCATTTGTTAATCTGTATTCAGGCACATATCCACCAACGGCGGTAATAGCAGCGTTAATTTTTTGCATTGTTAATCAGGAATTTATGAATTCTTTGTTAAAAAGATGACTGCAAAAGTACGAGAAATATTGTAAGGTTCATTTTAACCATTACACTGAAAAATAATCCTTATTTTCGCTATTGATTGATATTGAATTATGTACGCATATCTGCAAGGAAAATTTACGGAAAAAACGCCAACACAGGTTTATATTGATATAAATGGAGTTGGATATGAAGTAAATATCAGTTTGAATACCTATTCCCATATTCAAAATCTTGATCAGGGGAAATTATTTACTTACCTGCAGATAAAGGAAGACGGGCATACGTTATTTGGTTTTTTTGATAAGGCAGAAAAAGAAATGTTTGTTCAGTTAATTGGTGTATCCGGTGTAGGAGCCTCTACCGCAAGAATGATGCTTTCGGGTCTGAAACCCGATGAAATAAGCAGAGCTATTTTGCAAAGCAACGTAAAGTTGCTGGAAAGCATCAAAGGGATAGGCAAAAAAACAGCCGAACGGCTTGTATTGGAACTAAAAGATAAAGTTGGAAAAATTGCTACAGATAGTAATACTCCTTCTTTACAAGCAGGTGGGTTACAGCAGGATGGACTAAATGCATTGATAGCATTGGGGATATCCCGTTCTCAAGCCGAAACAGCAATACAAAAAATTGTTTTATCTGAACCAAATATTAGTAACTTAGAAGCACTTATTAAAAAAGCCCTAAAAGCCATTTGACAATAATCTACATTAATTGATTTACTGAATGTTGAGCAATAAAAAATTCACAAAACAGAGGGCATGGTTTTGGGTATTACAATTACTGTTGATTACAACAGTATCGATATCCGCTACCGCAGAAAATACAGATACTAAATTTCCTTTCATCATTGGTGATACTACAGAGCCGAAAAATGATGGAGGGCTTCTTTTTCCTATCCACGACAGAAGGGCTGATTATACAGGAGATAAAAAAAGTACCTACGATTTTAACCTTCCGCCAAATATTACAGATTCTGTAGTGTATGATCAGACTACTCAATTGTATACTGTGTATGAAAAGATCGGTAACCGATATTACCGTACACCTACTACTTATACTTTTGATGAATATTGGAAATTACGCAGCAGGCAAGCAGAAGTAGAATATTTTAGAAAACGAGCCAATACAATGAATTTGCTCAATCGCAAATTGACCAAACCAAAATTAGCTCTGTATGATAATCTTTTTAATAGATTGTTTGGCAATGGTAAAATAGAGATCACTCCGCAGGGGAATGTTGATGTTACGGCTGGTTATCAGGGGCAAAACATTGCTAATCCAACGTTACCAGAAAGAGCAAGAAAAAATGGCGGCTTTGATTTTGACATGAATGCCCAGGTAAATGTAAACGCTAATATCGGAGATAAACTAAAGTTTCCTATCAATTACAATACGCTGGCTAATTTCGGGCAAGACAATCAATTGAAATTAGATTATACCGGCGTTGATGATGAAATTATAAAACGATTAGAGGCGGGTAATGTAAGCTTTCCTTCACGTAGTACTTTAATTCCCGGAGCCCAACAGTTGTTTGGATTAAAAACACAATTGCAATTTGGTAAGTTGAATGTTACAGCAGTCTTAGCCAATCAAAAATCACAACGACAAAGTGTAAACCTTCAAGGTGGGGCAGCCTCCCAACCAATCGAATTAAAGGCTGACGATTATGAAGAAAACAGGCATTTTTTATTAGGGCAATATTTTAAAGATAATTACAATCAGGTGATGAAGAATTTGCCAGCTGTAACTACTCCTGTACAAATACTTCGTTTAGAGGTATGGGTTACTAATCGTAATGGTAGTACGACAGATACTAGGGATGTTGTGGGCTTGATGGATCTGGGAGAAAGAACTCCGTACCGTCAGCCTCCATTGGTGAATGTATTGAGTAGCTTTGCACCTCCTTCTAATGGAACAAACGATCTATACAGTAAAATAATCAGTGATCCCAATAACAGAAACCCGGCAATGATCGTAAGCAATCTGCAAAGTTTTGGGCTTGCCCCGGTGCAGGATTTCGAAAAAACATTTGCACGTAAACTAGATTCAACACAATATATTTTTAACCGCCAGGTTGGTTTCATTTCTTTAAGTCAGCCACTTCAAACAGATGAAGTATTAGCAGTAGCCTATCAATATTCTTACAACGGAAAAATTTATCAGGTTGGTGAATTCTCACAGGATCTTCCTCCGGATAGCGCATCTGCTACCCAAAAAGTTTTATTCTTAAAATTATTAAAAGCTACTTCACAAAGAACGAGCCTGCCTATTTGGGGATTGATGATGAAGAATGTTTATTCGGTAGGGTATGGTACATTATCTCCCACTGATTTTAAATTGAATTTATTGTATCAGGAACCAAGTTTAGGTGAAAAAAGATATGTTCCATTCGGAGATAAAAATCAGGGAACACCAATTCTAACGTTGGATAATTTAGATAGGTTGAATAGTCAGTTAGATCCGCAACCCGATGGTGTATTTGATTATGTAGAAGGATATACTGTATTGTCTTATTACAGTCGTATCATATTTCCGGTGTTACAACCTTTTGGACGAGATCTGGCGGAACAAATATATACTGTTGTGCCTCCTACAGTAAAGGATACACTGTACTATGCCCTGTATGATTCTATAAAAGCAGTTGCTCAGCAATATCCTAACCTAAACAGGTTTGTGATGAAGGGCTCTGCCCGTACTTCCGGATCTTCTGATATAAGTATCGGATATAATATCCCTCGTGGTAGCGTTACCGTTACTGCCGGTGGTCAAACATTGATAGAAGGTACAGATTATGACATTAATTATGATCTGGGGACAATAAAAATTACCAATCAGGCAGTTTTGAATGCAGGCTTGCCGGTTCAGGTGAATTATGAAAATAATGCAGCCTTTGGTATACAGCAAAGAAATTATCTGGGATTACGACTGGATTATATGGCTAAGAATACTGTAAAAGAACAATTAGCTATAGGCGGTACGGTTGTACGTTTGGGAGAAAGACCATTTTTTACGAAAGTAAATTATAATGAAGATCCGATCCGTAATACGATGTATGGATTAGACGTGAATTACAGAAAGGAAATGCCACGATTAACAAAATGGTTAGATAAACTTCCTTTTTATCAAACAACAGTACCATCAACAATTAATGCCTATGGCGAAATGGCTGTATTGAAGCCGGGCCATGCGCCACAAATTGGTAGTGGTAGTAAAGGAGCAGTATACATTGATGATTTTGAAGGCAGTCGTTCCGGAATTGATTTGCGTTTTCCTGCGGTGAGTTGGGCTTTGGCTTCTACACCGCAAGGAGCTACCGATGCATTTGGTAATAAAATATTTTTGGAAGGAAGCCTTAACAATAATATTGATTATGGTAAGAACAGAGCAAAAATTGCCTGGTATCAGATAGAACCATCATTACAATTGTACAAAGGAAATAATAATCCATTAGCGACTAACAGAGAAGAGCTTAGCGACCCGAGAGTAAGGACTATTTATCAAAGCGAAATATTTCCTCAGCGAACAACAAGTTTTGGACAAAATCAATTAGTGACTTTCGATCTGTCATATTATCCAACAGAGAAAGGTCCATATAACTTTGATGATGATGCATTGAGTGTTAGTAGTGATGGCAGATTGAAAAATCCTCGAAGCAGATGGGGTGGGCTAATGAGAAATATAGATCAAACAGATTTTGAAACTGCGAATATCGAATTCATCGAATTCTGGTTGCAGGATCCATTTATCAATACTCCTCGTAATCCAAATGCAACCAGTTCTACCGGGGGTAAATTGTATTTCAATCTTGGAAATATTTCTGAAGACATATTAAAAGATGGCAGAAGGTTTTATGAAAATGGATTACCAACTCCTAATGCCCCTGCACAAATTGATACATCTACCTGGGGTAAAGTGCCACGCAATCCAATACAGGTTACAAATGCATTTAGTAATAATGCCGATGATAGACAATACCAGGATGTTGGTTTTGACGGATTGGATGATGATTCTGAAATCGTTCAGCGTCAGCCATACCTTAATAAATTACAGGCAATTTTAAATCCCAATGCATACGCAAAAGTGGCGAAAGACCCGTCATTGGATGATTATGTTCATTACAGGGATGCTACTTTTACGGGGGCAGACGGAATATTAAAACGGTACAAAAACTTCAACAATCCGCAGGGGAACTCAAAAGTAAATGACGGTTCTGAGTTTTCTTCTGCTGCAACATTATATCCCGATGCAGAAGATCTGAACAGAGACAATACACTCAATGAGGTGGAGGAGTATTTTCAATATACAGTAGATATCAAGCCTGATGGAAATACAGAAATGGAGATCGGGAATAATTTTATTGTTGATAAGAAAACTGTAACAGTGAAACCGGCTGATGGCAGTACAAGAGAAGAGAAGTGGTATCAATTCAGAATTCCGATAAATGCTTACGATGCAAAAATTGGGAATATTCCTGATTTTAAATCTATTCGTTTTATCAGAATGTTCTTAACAGATTTTGAAGATAGTGTTACCATGCGTTTTGGTCAATTACAATTGACAAGGAATATATGGCGCCAGTTTAAATACAAAGTGGATACAACCGGTAATTATAATCCTATCAGCAGTAGTGTAGATTTCAGCGTAGGTGGTGTAAGTATTGAAGAAAATGATAAACGTTCACCATTACCTTATCGTACTCCAAAAGATATTCAACGTCAGCAAATTCAAAGTAACAATGGGGTTAATCTTTTGCAGAATGAACAAAGCATGACATTGAAATTCTGCGGATTAGGAAAAGACGATACAAGAGGGGTGTTTCAAACTTTTGCCAACAGAGATCTCCGTCAGTACAGAAACCTGTCGATGTACCTGCATGCAGAAAATAATATTAAAACACCTTTTGGTATAAAAGATAAAGACTTGAATGCGGTGATAAGAATCGGTACTGATTTTGTAAATAATTATTACGAAATCAAAATACCTCTTTACCTCACTCCGCTTTCTGTGGGAAATCTTAATCCCGATACGGATGCTTACAATGATTCTCTGTGGAGGGCCATCAATAATCTGGATGTTGATCTGACTCAATTGACCAAGCTTAAACAAGAGAGGAATTTCTGTACTACCTGCCCTTCAACTACTATTTACAGGCAACAGCAATCTAACGGTCAAACATACTCGATTTTAGGTGATCCTAATTTGGGAGAAATAAGAGGTGTATTGATCAGTGTAGAAAATTCAAATAACCTGAATGCATGCGGTGAGGTTTGGGTAAATGAACTACGATTAACCTCTATCGACGAAAAGGGAGGATGGGCTGCTATGGGTAGAGTAGATATGACGTTGGCGGACCTTGGAACCATTAGTGCATCTGTATCAACACATAGTCAGGGCTTTGGAACATTGGAACAAAGAGCCAATGACAGATATAGGGATGACTACAAACAATTTGATATTGCAGCTAATTTGGAATTAGGTAAACTGTTACCTAAAAAAGCGGCAATTTCAATACCGGTATTTGCCAGCTATTCACAAGCGATCAGTAAACCCGAATATGATCCATATGATATGGATATTCGCTTAAAGGATAAATTGAGTACGGCTCAATCATCGCAAAGAGATTCTATAAGAAGGGATGCGATAGATTTTACCAGTACCAAAACATTGAATTTTACCAACGTAAGAAAAAACAGAACCGGGAATAAAAAACCTAAGATCTACGATATATCAAACTTTGATGCCAGTTATTCTTACATCAATATTAGAGCACATAATCCTTTAATAGAAAATAATGAAGTAACAAGGCATAGAGGAGGATTGGGGTACAATTTTGCGCCGCAACCAAAATATATTGAACCATTTAAAAAGATCAAGTTTTTTAAAAAACGTAAAACACATTGGTTTGACCTGGTAAAGGATTTCAACTTTAATCCGGTTCCGTCTCAGTTAAGTTTCAGAGCAGATATCCATCGTCAGTTTGGTGCTGTTCGTCCGAGAAGTATTGGTGCATCTAAGTATAAGATACCAGAAACCTATGATAAGTTTTTCACTTTCCAGAGAGACTATATCATGCGCTGGGGTTTTACACGTTCACTTAATTTCGATCTGACTGCTACCAATAACTCTCGTATTGATGAGCCTTACGGTAGATTAGATACCAAAGAAAAGAAAGATACTGTACGTACTAACTTCCTTAAAGGGGGAAGAAATACATTGTATAATCAAACAGCTAATTTTTCTTACACTTTACCTACATCCAAATTTCCTTTGTTGGATTGGACAACAGTTAATCTGAAATATCAGGCAACCTACCGTTGGATCGGTGCTTCCAGATTAGCGGTTAACCTGGGTAATATTTTGGAAAATGGTCAACAAAGAGAAGGTACAGCGCAGTTAGATTTTACCAGACTCTATAATAAATTGAAATTCTTTAGAGCAATCGATCAACCTAGAGTAACAGGACAAACAAGAAATGTTACTACCAGAACAGACACTGTATTTAAATATGTTGTACGAGATGGAGTGAAGGTTAAAGAAGTAAAACGGTTGAAGATTCGTAAGATAAAAGATAAAAATGCGATGCCGGATGTGGGAACGATCGGTAGAATATTTGGAAAATTGATCACCAGTGTGAAACAGGTAAATGTATCGTTGTCTGAAAATGCCAACACTCGTTTGCCAGGGTATACTGATAGTAGTCAGTTTGTAGGACAAAACTGGAAGAGTATGGCTCCGGGATTGGACTTTGTATTGGGTAGACAACCGGATACAACCTGGTTGAATAATGCTGCTAAAAAAGGATTGATAACAAAAGACAGTATGTTCAGCACAATTTTGCAACAGTCTTTTGATCAACGATTAACCTTTACAGCTCAATTAGAGCCGATAAGAGATCTGACGATCAGTATTAATGTGAACAAAACATTCAATAAGAATTATTCTGAATTGTTCAAAGACACTACTGGCTCCGGAAATAATTTCGGACATTTAAGTCCTTATGCAGGTGGTGGTTTTGATGTGAGCTATATTGCCTACAAAACCTTGTTCGGAAAATTTGATCCTAACAGAGTGTCACAAACATTTATAACATTCCAGAATAACCGTCAGATATTATCTGAACGTTTAGGTAAGTTAAATCCAAATTCAGACGGAATACCCGGAGAATTTTACAAGGGGTATAATAAATATGCGACGGATGTGTTAATTCCTGCTTTTATTGCTGCTTATACCGGGCAAGATCCGCAAAAGGTTGGATTGATAAAACAAAGTAATCCAAACATAAAATCTAATCCTTTCAAAAATATCATACCAAGGCCAAACTGGAAGATAGATTATAGCGGCTTGAGCAGAATAAAAGGATTGGATAAAATATTTACCAACTTCACAGTGTCGCATGGTTACAATGGTAATTTGAGTATGAATGGATTTACATCAGCATTATTGTATCAGGATATAAGCAATACTGGTTATCCTTCATTTTATGATACTATCTCTAAAAACTTTGTGCCATACTTCTTAGTGCCTAATATTACTATTCAGGAACAATTTGCTCCTATGATAGGCGTAGATATGATGTTCACTAATCAACTGCAGGCGAAATTTGAATATGCAAAATCAAGAACATTAAGTTTGAGTTTAATCGATTTTCAATTGAGTGAAACGAGATCTACAGAGTTCTCAGTTGGCGCAGGTTTCCGTAAACGCGGCTTAAAATTATTGGGTGGATTTAAACTCCCTAAATTCTTAAGCAAAAGCGGTTCAGGTAAATTAGATAATGAGATCAATTTCAGATTTGATTTTAAAATAAGAGATAATGCTACATCGAATAGCAGATTGGATCAAGACAATACGATACCAACTGCAGGTAGCAAAGAAATTACCTTTACGCCAACAATAGATTATTTCCTGAATAGCAGGGTAAATATTAAACTCTTTTACGACAGAAGAAAAGTAGTGCCTTATGTACAATCAAGTGCGGCCATTACAAATACAAGGGCAGGAGTTCAGGTGAGAATTTCATTGGCACAATAAGGTTCTACAAAATATAGTATACATAAAATTAAAATCCCCGATTATGTCGGGGATTTTTTAATGTTTGCTGTTAGGGTTTATTTCATCTTTAAGATGAAGTGTCTTTTATTTTTTATTAAATGAAGAATCAAATTATCCATCAACTTTTTTGAACATCATAACAAAGCCACAAAGTTTTTTCTTTGATTTGTTTGATTGAACGACTTTCAACATATGGTATTCAGAAAATTTGGGTATGTATGAATATCTGATAACAGTCCCATCAATATCACCCCATTGATGTTTTATATAAGCTACTTCTTTTTCGTCCCAATCATACATTCTAAGTTCAAATAGTTTTGAAGTGTATTCACCTATAAAAACAAATTGATACCAGGTGCCGGCATTTAATGGAACAATGATTGGCATTTCATACTCACTTTCCATGAGCATGGTATTTTCTTTAACCAGAATAAATCCCTGCTTATATATTTCGTGTTTGATACTATCCGCTTGTCGTAATATGTTGAGATCTGAACAGGCTGTTTGCCTGATAACATCCTGAGACCTCAGGTTGTTAGATGATAATAGTAACATTATCAATACAGAAGGTAGTAGTAAGCGGTTTTTCATCCGTTGTTCGATTAGATTTATTGGATTTATAACAGCCGCACTAACTTATCGTTAAAGGGAATACGGGTGTTATGCAGCTACAAGAGTCCAAATTCATGCCAAACTCTCCGGCTGGATAAACCTTTAAACGAATAAATGTATCTGTTTAGTATACTGATCAGACACTCTTTTCGAATATACAACTTGATAAAAATAAATATATGTAAATCTTTATTTTAGTTTTGATTGTGTGCATAAAAAATATCTTATCTGATCAAAATAACATATCCTTTTTTACTTAATATTTTATTTTCAAAACTAAGCCCCTTTGCCTGCCAAACATAGGTGCCGGGATCCTGTGGCTTTCCCCCAAATGTACCATCCCAGCCTTTTTTGGTACTAACAGATGAATATATTAATTGTCCCCAGCGATTGAATACATTGAAATAGTCGAGATGTTTTACGCCTAATAAGATGGGCTTAAACTCATCATTCATCCCATCTCCATTTGGAGTAAATGCGGTAGGTACATATAGGTCAGGGTCAACTCTATATACTTTTATACTGATCGTATCACTGCCTTTGCAACCTTCTTTGGTTTGAGCCAATAGTACATATTCCATGTTATTATCAAGATTAGCAGACGGGTTTTGGCTTCCCGGATCGCTTAACCCTGTAGCAGGTGACCATGAATAAATTTCTGCACCACTACCATGTAGGTTCAGCGTTTCTCCTATTACAATTGCTGTATCACGTGGACCTGCATCTGCAATAATTTTCGGGATCACTCTTACTGTAAACGTGTCGTAAGTAGGTTTTGGACAACCAAGTGTATCTGTAACAGTTGCAATGTATGTTGTTGTTGCCGTAGGAAAAAGTACATCCGGTGAAGCAATATTTGCATCAGATAAAAATGTAGCCGGCGACCAACTGTAATTGCTACCTCCAGCGGCATATATCTTTGCAGAAAAAGAAAAACATATTCCCGTATCCTTTACTACCTGTTGAGCAGGATAAGGTACTACCTTAATGGTAATAATATCTTCAGCCTGACACAATCCAAGGTTGGCGATAACACGATAAGTTGTAGTTGATAAAGGACTAACCGAAGGGTTTTTTATGAATGCGTTATCTATGTCTGCAGCTGGTAACCATTTATATTGCAATGCTTCGCTAATTGGATGCAGAGAAATTATATCACCTTTACAAATGGTGGTGTCGTTTCCTGCATCTACTGTTATAAAGGTTCTTACATCAACAAAAACGGAATCAGTGTTCTTGCAACCCGAAGCATCCATAACTGTAGCGTAATATTTTGTTGGGAAATTGGGGCTGACAATTGGGTTTGAACCTTGACCATTCACCCCATCGAATATATTATCAGAAGTCCATGTTATATTTCCATTACCCGTTGCTGTTAGTCTAAGGTTGTCTATGGAACAAATGAGGGTGTCATTCATAGCTTGTATAGACGGGTTGTCTGAAATTATGATGTCTTTATACACAGTATCAATACACCCAAAAGTGTTGGCTACTATGAATTGTACATTCTGTATAGTGCCTGCTGTTGTATATGTATATGAAGGGTTTTTCAGATGGCTGGTATCATTTGTTGCCGCTGCATCTGCAAAGTCCCAGCGCCAGCCGGTAACAGTTCCGTAATTTGTTTTAGTAGTATCTCTAAATTGAATGGGTTGACCTTTACACAATGGTGAAGTGGTACGGAATCCTGGGAAAAACCCAGGGTACACTTTAACTTTTAATGTTGTAGAATCTGCACAAAGACCGTTTAATGATATCTTTAATTTTACTGTATAAATGCCTGTATCAGTGAAAGTGTGCGTTGGCTTAGAAGAAGTGGATGTATTAGCAATGCCAGAATTAGGGTCTCCAAAATTCCAATTATAAACAGTGCCGGAAGGTGTAAAGATATCATTTGAAAAATCTACGCTGAACCCATCACAGGTTACAGGTTTTGGGTTTAAAAATGCTTTGATAGGATCGCAGTTTCTGACTCTAATATGTAATTCTTTTCTTGATTCTGCAAAATAAATTCCTTTGCGATATTCAGAAACGCATACAGTAATTACATATTCGCCTGTGTTTACGATAGGAGGGGCAATGCCGCTGATCATGCCGGTAACTGAGTTAATTGTAACTTTTGATCCCATCGGGCTACTTCCATTGTAAGGAGATTTATAGGGCACCATATTATAAGGAGGAGTTGCTGCAGGGTTAGGTTCTGGCTGTCCATTGGGAGGAGCCCCGCCACCCAGGTAAGCGCTACATAAGCTATATGATAATGAATCTCCATCGATGTCGGTAGCCTTAAATGGATAACTGAAAAAACTATTTTGACAAACGACAACAGTATCATTGATGAAAAAATCCGGGCTATTATTTTTATTTGCATCAACAACTGTGGAAGATGTACCGGGTATTGTAATCGTATAGGTATTGCCAACATCTCCGGAATTAATAATATTATCCATGTCTTCTATCCGGCAACATCTCTGATAGGCAAACATATATCCATCTGCAGATACAGGTAACTCGTAATTATTTAATTCATAAACTGCAATGGTATAGTAGCATTCTCTCTGATCGCCGGAAATACAAGGTTCATCATATGTTTTCTCTAATTCATATTCTCTCGTGATCGTCACCCCGGGATTAGCCAAACGCTGAAATGTTCTGGGATTAAAAATGGTGAAATTTATATTAGCATTTAATTGTTGGTCGCTAGGATGACACTCCATAAAAACAGTAAGTGTAATTTTATATCTGAGATAGGAAGGGTTTGTAATGCCTGCGCCTAAATATTTATAGCTAAAAAAACCACCTTTTATATGTCTGGCAGAAACGTTGGTAAATATAAACAGGAATAATATGGTATAGATAACTCTCCTCATCGTAATACACAGATAATGAAGACTCAAAAGTAGTTTAAAACGCTGTCCATTATCAGGATTATTTATGAAAGAATTGCTAAATAAATAACCTGTTTAATTCGCATATGAACTGATTACGATGTGCTGTTTAGGAATTTAAATAAAATGCTGTTTGTTTTTTCCGTTTCTTCAAGCATGCCCATATGGCCTGAGTTGTGTAAAATATGGATATGTGATTTATTGGGTATGTAGCATTGTTTCAGACTACTTTCAAGAGGAATAGCATTGTCGAACTCTCCAATGACGAATAATACAGGTAAAGAAGTTTTCCTTAAGATATCAGTTCTGTCCGGTCTGCCGATCATTGCTCTGTAATATTGTATCAATGCGGCAGCAGTAAAATTTTTACCTTTTTCAATCAGCTCATTGATACAGGGAGTTAATGCATTGGGGCCTTCCTGAAATCGGAACAAGCCGGGGATACTCGTTTTTAAAAAATTATACGCATTATTAGCCATTATAAATGCGATGGCTTTTTCTCGTGTTTGTTTTTTTTCTTCACTATCGGCAAAAGCACTTGAATGAAACAAGGCAAAACTTTTTAAATATTCCGAATATTTTTCAGCAAAAGCTAAAGTAATATAGCCACCCATACTGTGCCCCACCATCACACATTGATTGATCTTTTCAATATCTAATATGGCTTTCATTACTTCAGCATAAGTATCTATATCGGCATCAGGTATTAATGCAGAACTTCCACTTCCGGGAATATCCGGAATAATTAAATGAAAATTTTTTTGTAAATAACTGATCTGGTGTTTCCATATTTCACTGTCTTCTCCAAATCCATGTAACAGCATAACAGTAGTGCCGGCACCAATAGTTTTGTATGATACAATTGCATTGTTGTAAGTCAGCGTTTTAGTGAGCATATATGGTATGACTTCTGTAAATTAATAGTAGCACTAAAGGTAGTAAAGCATTGTTCATTTGTTGGGGTAAAAAAAACCAACTTAATAACACCAATGCAAGAAATATGCCGTTCAAAGCAAAATATTTTTTAACCCATTGTTTTTTACTGCCAATAAAAAAAGCCATTGCCGCATGCATAGGAATTGCCCAGAGTAAATTAAAATTGTTTTTACACATTGCATGATCTGTTCCTGTCCACATAAAAATTAAAACAATTCCCAGTACCCCTGTTGTAAAAAATAAGATGCCATCAAATCCCTTTAAAAATATCGTAGCCCATTTGTTTGCAGAAAGGCTGATTAAAAAAACAGTTATCAATAAAGCAGAAAAAATGCTTAATGGGGTAAATAAAAAACTACCTTTTTCATTTTCTTCAATGGGGTATAAATTTGTTTCAGATAATACCACTTGATGGTTTTGATTACTGCTGTCCAAAGACTTCATCAAATTATCTGGCAAAAATTGAGATTGTTCGATGCTCATGATGGCATCAGTTGGTTGGCCCAATAATATATCTATGCCTAGCTTACTCCAGTATTTCTCTCCCTTATCAAGATAACTATGTATTGCCTGTCTGAATCTGGTATTTTTTGGCATCACGGCTTTGAAGGATGGACGATCACTTTTGTTTTTAACGATGATATCTCTCAGGCGTGTGGTACAATTATCTAAAAAGAAATCGTATTTGTAATACTTGTTTTCTTCTTTAATATTTTCAAAAAGAGCTTTTTGTATATTGAGTTTTTCTTCCGGAGAAAAATTTAGCACCTGTTCGGTTATACCTCTGTTGGTAGATTGGTAAGCATCTTTAAAATCTTCAAAGTATTCTGTAGAAACATAGTACAATAATTTGCCACGTACAAATTTCAGGTAAAAGTCTTTGTCATCGAAATTGAAAGTACCGTAGTTATATACAATATCACTCAGGTTGCTGCTGTCTTTTATGCGTAAAGCACTGTGTCCGAATGTTGAATACAGTTCTTCTCCGGGAGTACAGGTAAGCAGTGATATACGTATATGTGATGAATCCTGCGCTGATGCACAAAAATGCGAATGAGCAAAAATGCAAATGAAGAAAAATTGCAGTAATATTTTTTTCATTGAGAATAATTCAATGTGAATATAAAGTTTAAAAGGAGCTAGACTCATTAAACTTTTTAACCTACCTGCTGTAATTTGGAGCTTCTTTAGTGATAGCCACATCATGTGCATGACTTTCTTTCATGCCTGCATTTGTTATTTTTACAAATGTTGAGTTTAGTTGCAGCGATTTAATTGTATTAGCACCGCAGTAACCCATTCCTGCCCTTAATCCGCCAACATATTGATGTACGACCTCTTTTAAAGGTCCTTTAAATGCTACTCTTCCTTCAATTCCTTCCGGTACAAATTTTTTGATATCAGCTTCTGGGTCCTGAAAATATCTGTCGCTGCTGCCTTCAGCCATTGCTCCCAAACTGCCCATGCCTCTGTATTGCTTAAAGCGTCTTCCTTCGTAAATGATCGTTTCTCCCGGACTTTCTTCTGTACCTGCAAAAACATTTCCCATCATTACACAACTTGCACCTGCTGCTAAAGCCTTTACCATATCGCCTGTATAACGGATGCCTCCATCACTAATGATTCCCACATTAGTATTTTTCAATGCAGCAGCAGCTTCCATAACAGCGGTAATTTGCGGAACACCTGTTCCTGCTACGATTCTGGTAGTACAGATAGAACCTGGTCCGATGCCTACTTTTACAGCATCAGCTCCAGCTGTGGCCAATGCTTTTGCACCGGCAGCAGTACCAACGTTGCCTGCTATTACCTGTAACCCTTTAAAAGTTTTTTTAATTGCTTTTAATGTATCCATTACACCTTTTGTATGCCCGTGAGCACTGTCAAGGCAAATAACGTCTACGCCTACACGGTGAAGCGCTGCAACTCTGTCCAGCGAATCTTTTGTAATGCCAACACCTGCACCAACTAATAATCTTCCAAATGAATCTTTTACTGCATTCGGATGACTTTTTAATTTCAATATATCACTGAAAGTAATCAGGCCGATCAATTTCCCTGATTTATTAATTACCGGTAATTTTTCAATTTTTGTTCTCTTAAATAAAAGTTCTGCCTTTTTCAAATCAGTTCCTTCAGGCGCTGTAATGAGATTATCCTTGGTCATTACAACAGATACTTTTTCTTTATAATTTGTTTCGAAACGAAGATCACGATTGGTAAGAATACCTACCAATTTATGTTGTGCATCTACAATAGGAATACCGCCAATCTTGTTTTCTTTCATTAAACGAAGAGCTTCACCAATGGTGGCATCCGGGCTAAGTGTTACAGGGTCTAATATCAGGCCATTTTCGCTTCGTTTTACTTTACGAACCTGCTCTGCCTGTTGTTCGATACTCATGTTCTTATGCAAAATACCCAATCCGCCTTCTCTTGCGATAGCTATTGCTAATGCAGCTTCTGTTACGGTGTCCATAGCAGCACTCAACATAGGTACGTTCAGCGTGATAGTTTTGGTAAGTTTTGTACTGATATCTACATCACGTGGTAAAATCTGTGAGTAGGCAGGCATAAGCAACACATCGTCAAATGTTAAGCCTTCGCCGAAAAATTTTTTTGATTTTGGTAGATTGGAGGAGTTATTTCTTGTAGCCATGTGCAAAGATACAATGACGACTTCAAAATACAAAGTTCTCGATTTTTAGGTCATATTTTATAGTCGGGAGTTCGGAAAACATAGCAACTAAAAACTATGACCTAAAAACTAATTTAACTTATATATCTTTCCAGGCAAAGTAATTACAACCTGTTGCATCTCAAGTTGTAATAATGCGGCCGCCATTGCGCTGCTACTCAATCCACATTTGATATATAATTCGTCAATTTGCAAAGATTCATTTTGAGAAAGTATGTCGACTATTATTTTTTCATTATCTGTCAGTTCTATAAAAAGTTCCCGTTGTTTTTTCGGAGATTTCTTTTTCTTATGTGTCCAGTTCATTAGTGTCAGCAGATCCTCGGCATCGGTTATTAGGAACGCTTTATTATTTTTTATAAGATAATTACAGCCTTCACTTTTTGTATCGGTTGTTTTCCCCGGAAACGCAAAAACATCTTTATTGTAACCATTACCTAATTCCGCGGTGATCAGTGATCCGCCCTTTTTACCACTTTCTATAACTACCAAGGCATCACACATACCGGCAACGATCCGATTTCGTTTGGGAAAATTCTGTTTATCGGGATTGGTATTGCTTAAATAATCTGTTAATAATCCTCCCTGGTCAATCATCTGTTTTGCCAATATTTTATTTTGTGCCGGATATATTTTATCTAACCCATGTGCTAATACACCGATTGTTTGCAAATTATTTTTTATCGCGGCTTTGTGAGCTATGGTGTCAATCCCAAAAGCAAGGCCACTTACAATTAATATATTTTCTTCCTGTAGATCTTCCACTAATTTTTCGCAAATATTTCTCCCATATTCGCTATTGTTCCTTGTGCCGACTATTGATACTATTTTAGACGTATTTAAATCTGCGTTGCCACGATAATACAAGAGAGTGGGGCTGTCATAACAATTAAGCAACCGTTGAGGGTATCGGCTGTCAGTAATAAATAATGGACTGATCTTATATTTTTCAATGAATTTAATTTCTTCTTCACTGCTTAAGAAATTGTCGAATGTTTTTATGCAACTTGCTCTTATGGTTCCGATGCCTTCAATACATTCAAGCTCTTTTTTCTTTGCTTTAAAGACAGACTCGGCATCTCCGAATATACCTACAAGAATTTTAGCGTGAACGTCCCCTATGTTAGGTACTAATGTTAATGCAATTTGGTAAAGTAGATCTTTGTTCATACTGTATAGATGAACAAAAAGCGAAATTAGTTGCTAATGACAAAAAGTTCTGTTCTGCGGTTAAGGGATCGGCCTGTTTCGGTCCTGTTGTCTGCAATAGGTTTAGTGGCTCCCAAGCCTTTGCTTTGCAGGCGGGCTCTCGAAATTTGTCTGCTGGCAAGTAAATAATTAACTACCGCTGCGGCCCTGTTATTCGACAATAGCAAATTGTCGGCGGGTTTGCCTACGTTGTCAGTATGTCCGGTTATCAATATGGTAAGCTTTGGATTGTCATTCATTAATTGAATCACTTTGTTCAATTCAATGATAGATTCTGGTTTTAACGCGGTTTGTTTGCTGTCAAAAAAAATATTTTTTAAAACTACTGCTGCACCTGCTTCAAGTGGTTGTAATGGGATGTCAGCTGTATACACTGTGTCGATACTATTGATATCTATATTGTAATTTTCAGAATAAAATAAATATCCTTTTCTGTTTACATTAAAAGCATAGTCTTTTCCTACGGGTAAAGTAGCTAAATAATCACCTACTTCATTTGTAAGTACTTTGCTGATCACATTTCGGGTGTGTATGTCAGTTAGTTCAATGGTTGATGGAAGTCCTTGCTTGGTATTTGCATCAAAAACTTTTCCCCTTACCCAAAGTGTTTTTGGTGGCTGAATATCTTTTCTTAATTGAAAACTATACAGATCAAGTCCTCCACGGCTATCCACCCCATCGCTTGCATAATAGGCTGTTTTGCCATCAGCAGCTACAATTAAAGACCCTTCTTCATCTATGGTGTTTACAGGATATCCAAGATTTTGTGGAGTGCTCCAGGTGCTGTCATTGATTTTCTTTGATAGAAACAGATCAGATTGTCCATAACCCGGATGTCCATTGCTGTTGAAAAATAATGTTTGGTTATCTGCATAAATAAAAGAACAGCCTTCGTCGCCATTTGTATTAATAGTATTTCCAAGATTTTCTGCTTCACTCCACCTGCCATTGGACAAACGGTGTGTCACCCAAATGTCTTTTCCGCCATATCCGTCTGGCCGACTGCTGCTAAAATAAATATCTCTTTTGTCAGGAGAGATAGAAGGAGCGGATTCCCAATATTCTGTATTTACCCCTTGTCCAAGATTTTCCGCTTCACTCCAACCGGAGTTTGTTTTATAGCTTATGTAGATGTCGCAACTGCCATTTCCGTTTGGATAATTGCAGCCGGCAAATACGATCCACTCGCCGTCCTGAGAAATATTTTGGGCGCCTTCATTAAATGTGGTATTGACTTTGCCATGCAGGGGGCTGGCATTTATCCATTTTTTGTTTGTAAGATCTGTTTCAAAAAAATCTTCGTCATCCTGTACACGTCTTGTAAAGATCATCTTGCTTCCATCAATGGTTAACGAGGGATAGTATTCTGAGTATTGCGAATTAATGCTATCTCCCAGATTCTTTGGAGCAAATACATAATCTTTTGCTGAATGTTTTTTTTCGTAATCTATCGCAAATTCATAAACACTTTTCCTGTATTGCCCGGCTTTAATGCTTCGTTCGTTTAAAACGGGGATCGTTAAGAATTTGTTTATAGCTACAAGCGCTTTGGAAAACTGGCCTGTTCCTGCCAATGAAATAGAATAGGGTAGCAAATAGGTGTGGGAGTAAACAGAATCCAGTTCTAATGCTTTTTCAAAAGTAATTACAGATGAATCGTATTTTTTTTGATTGGCATATATTCCTGCCAATGTTAAATAGGCATCTACAAACTTAGGGTCGATTGCAATTGCTTTCTTTATGTTGTTTACGGCTTCAACGTATTTTTCATCTACACCATTTTGATAGGCTTGAGCATAAATGTCTCCGGCTTTTTTATTTACTTTCTCAGGATCGTACCACTGAGCATTAGTGAAATTGGCAATAAGCAACAGGCAACTAACGATGAAGTAAAATCTTATATATATAGCAAAATATCTTTTCATGATGGCTCAAAAGAGGAATTGAAGATAATGTGTTTTGCGGCAATAATTATACTGTAATAATTAGAAGAACGTTAAAACTTCCCATTTTAAGGAACATTAATGTACTTATGTATTTGTAAGGACAATTCCCATTGCGGATGTTGCTTGATATAGTCAATTATCACGGGAGTTATTTCAGCGGCTTTGTCCCATTCCGGTTGCAGATAAAGTTTGCAATGGGGTGATACCAACGCTGCATATTTTTCGGCCCAATCAAAATCACTTTTATTGAACACGATTATTTTCAGTTCATTTGCCAATGGAATGATCTCGGGTAGTGGAGCTTTGAATTTTTTGGGTGAAAGACATATCCAGTTCCAGTTGCCGCTCAACGGATGTGCTCCTGAGGTTTCGATATTTGTCTCAAATCCTGCATCCTGTAACTCTTTGGTAAGACCAGTTAAATTATGCATGAGTGGCTCGCCGCCAGTAATAACAACCAGTTTTGCCGGAGTTTTTTCAACTTCTAACCTCAAACTTCCAATATCCAACATTGCATGCTTATTTGCATCCCAACTTTCTTTTACATCACACCATACGCAGCCAACATCACATCCGCCCAATCTGATAAAATAGGCAGCTCTTCCCTGATGAAAGCCTTCTCCCTGTAATGTATAAAAATGCTCCATTACGGGCAATGTGGTTATTTTTTTTTCGGTCGTCACGTTTAGTTTTTTAATTGCGAAGCAGCAAAGGTATTCATAAGTAAGGCGGCAATGGTCATCATACCTACACCTCCTGGTACAGGGGTTATGTAGCTGCATTTAGGCGATACATTAGCAAAATCCACATCTCCCTTTATTGCAAAACCGCTCTTTTTGCTGGCGTCAGGTATCCTGGTGATGCCAACATCTACTACCACTGCATTTTCTTTCACCATATCGGCAGTTAAAAATTCAGGCTTGCCTAAGGCTGCTACAATGATATCACCTTGTAAACAAATTTCTTTTAGGTTGTGTGTATGGCTATGACAAATGGTAACAGTGCAATTGCCGGGGTATGTATTCCTGCTTAATAAAATACTGATCGGTCTTCCAACAATATTACTGCGACCTATAACTACAGCATGTTTTCCTTTTGTTTCAATTTTATAATGTTCAAGCATCAATAAAATACCATAAGGGGTAGCAGGTAAAAAGGTGGGTAACCCTTGTATCATTTTGCCGATATTGACAGGATGAAATCCATCCACATCTTTATCAGGGTTGATGAGATTAATTATTTTTTCTTCGCTGATATGTTTTGGTAAAGGTAGTTGCACTAATATTCCGTCCACATCATCATCTGTATTCAATTTCCTGATAGCGTCCATGATCATTTGTTCATCAACTGTTGATTCGAAACGGATCAATGTACTTTTAAAGCCGATCTCCTCACAATTTTTCACTTTGCTTGCTACATAAGTTTCACTTGCTCCATTATTTCCAACTAATATTGCAGCAAGGTGTGGTGTTTTTTTGCCCGATTGTATTAGTTCTTTTGTTTTTTGTTTTAAAGATTCCTTTACGGCCTGAGAAACTATTTTTCCATCAAGTATTTGCATGCCGCAAATTTACTAACAATTGCTAAATTGTGGGTCCAATTGAAGTTTTATCTTTATATTGTTATAGATTTATAAAAAAAACTGCTTTGAAAAAAACTACTTTTTTGGTGATTGGATTTTTTCTGCTGCTGCAGACTGAAACTTTTTCACAAGCCCTTCGTCAACCTTTGTCAGCCTCTTATCTTGGTTTAGGAGCATATAGTACACAACATCAGGATGTGTTCTCTTATTTAGGGAACCAGGCCTCTTTAGCAAAGATTGAAACAGCCGGGGTGGGTGTATATGGCGAAAGACGATTCATGCTGAATGAAACAAGCCTATATGCCGCATCTGTTGCTATTCCCAGCAAAATGGGCAATTTCGGAGTAAATATGAAATATTTTGGATTTAAGAATTACAATGAAAATCAATTAGGGCTTGCTTATGCCAGAAGCCTTGGTAGTAAAGTAGATGTTGGTGTTCAGTTTAACTATTACGGTTATAAAGTGCCGTCTTATAATAGTGCCAGCACAGTAGATTTTGAGATCGGGTTGATCACCCATCTTACAGATAAGCTGAATGCAGGTATTCATGTGTATAATCCTATTGGGGGAAAATTTTCGAAAACAGATGAAAAATTAACTGCTGCTTACAAATTAGGGATGGGGTACGATGCTTCTGATAAATTCTTTGTCGGAGCAGAAATTGTAAAAGAGGAAGATTTTCCGGTTAATGTGAATGCCGGTATTCAATACAGGTTCATGAAACAACTTTTTGCAAGAGCAGGTATTTCTTCTGCTACTTCTGCATCATATGCTGGTGTAGGGTTGGCGTGGAATAATTTTCGTTTAGATGTTAGCGGTAGTTATCATCCGCAATTGGGATGGTCTCCGGGATTGTTATTGATAATGAATTTTGGCAAAAAAGAAAAGATTACTAATAATGACATTAAGTAACAGGATGTTTCTAGATATTAAAAAAGATGACCTGAGGCGATTACTTATGTATTGTCTTTTGCCTTTATCAGTATGTTTTTTCTCTACTGATTCCAATGCGCAGGATCCTACCAATGCGCCACCTGTAAATAATACCACGGAACAGCAATTGGAAGCAATAACAGAAGTAAATGAAGATGCTGAAACAGAAGATGATTCTTATTTGTTGAAATTACAGGAGTTTCTTAAAAACCCGGTCAATCTTAACTATGCAGATGAAACAGAGTTAAAAGAACTGGTTGTACTTTCTCCGGCACAAATACAAAATATTATTAGCTATAGAAATCTTTTTGGAAAGTTTATTGATTTGTATGAACTGCAAGCCATTCCGGCGTGGGATATCTACACGATCGATAAAATCCGTCCATACATTTCCGTTAGTGAAAGGGCGGATGTATTTGGTTCAATAGGCGATCGGCTCTCTGGCGGTGATCATAGTATTTTGATACGAGCCACCCAGATTTTAGAAAAATCAAAGGGGTATAAAGTAGATCCGGCTACAACAAAAAATTATTACCCCGGCAGTCCTCAACGATTGTTCGTAAGGTATAGGTATCATTATAAAAACCTGTTGCAATATGGAATAGTGGGAGAAAAAGATGCCGGGGAACAGTTTTTTAAAGGAGGACAAAAACAAGGGTTTGATTTTTACTCAGCACATTTTTTTGTTAGAAATATCGGAATTGTGAAAGCGTTGGCTTTAGGTGATTTTACAGTAAATCTTGGCCAGGGATTAACACAATGGCAAAACCTCGCTTTCAAAAAAAGTGTAGATGTTACTAATATTAAAAGGCAGTTGCCTGTATTGCGTCCTTATAATTCTGCTGGAGAGATCAATTTTCATAGAGGTATTGGTATTACTGTTGCAAAAAGAAATATTGAGGCAACGGTGTTTGCATCATATAGAAAGATCGATGCCAATTTTAATGTAGACACACTTAATAACGAAGATTTTATTTCTTCATTACAAACATCGGGCTACCATCGAACAGCAAGCGAATTGGAAGATAAGGGAGCACAACGTCAGATTGCTTTTGGCGGAAATGTTGCTTACAATAAAGATAAATTCCATGTTGGTGTAAATGGGATACAATATAATTTTGAGTTTCCGATAAACAAAGCAGATGACCCTTATAATATGTATGCATTGAGCGGCAGCAATTTTGGTAACTATAGTGTTGATTATAGCTATACTTATAAAAACCTGCACTTCTTCGGTGAGGCTGCTACTACCAGTAAATCTGCAACAGCTTTCGTTAATGGAATGATATTGAGTGTTGCCAATAATATTGATATGAGTATGTTATATAGAAACATCTCTAAAAAATATCAATCTCTTTATACCAATGCCTTTACAGAAAGCACTTTTCCTACCAATGAAAAAGGGTTATACACGGGTATCAGCATACGTCCTAACAGCATGTGGAGAATTGATGCATATGCAGATTTTTACAAATTTCCGTGGTTAAAATTTCAGGTAGATGCGCCTTCTACAGGTGCAGATTATTTGATTCAGGCGACTTACAAACCTAACAAGCAACTAGAAATGTATTTGCGTTATCGAACTGAAACAAAATCCGGTAATTACAATCCATCTGATCTAACGTTTCGTCCGGTAGTTCCTGAACCTAAGCAAAATCTACGTACACAAATAAGTTACAAGGTTAGTCCTACATTCACTATGCGCCAAAGAGTGGAGATCGTGTGGTTTGATAAACGTGGACCACAAGCTTCTAATGGATTCTTATCTTATGCAGACCTTATTTATAAACCAATGATGAAAAAATATTCAGGTAATATAAGGCTGCAATATTTTGAAACTGATGATTATAATAGTAGGCTGTATGCATATGAAAACGATGTTCTATACAGTTTTTCTATTCCGGTTTTCTATGAGAAGGGTTTCAGGTATTATGTGAACGTCAATTATGACTTCAGTAAAAAGCTTTCCTTCTGGTTGAGATTGGCGCAAACGATCAATGAAGGTAAAAGTACAGTAGGTTCCGGATTGGATGAAATAAAAGGAAACAGGAAAACAGAAGTTAAGCTGCAGTTACAGTATCTGTTTTAATAAATGCTGGTTTTAGGCTGTGCAATAATCGCATTTTTTACTCCATTAACTAAAAAAAACGACAAAAAAAACGCTTAATTTTAAAAAATCTGAAAGAATCTCATTAACTTTCCCATTATATTTGCCAAAGTTTTGGTAAAATTTCTCCAGAAATTATCCGGAACAACACTGCTAAACCAAAAGATTATGTTGCTTAATACTTTTAGTAATTTTTCGTATTTTAAACTTACGAAGCTAAATATTTATACTGCTAAAACTCCTTTTAAAATGAATGGTAGAAGTCTGTTATTACTTGTAATAGGTATATTGTTGGGTATTGGTTCCTTTGCTCAAAAAACAGCATCGGGTACAGTAGAAGATTCTAAGGGCAAGCCATTGGCGGGTGCTACCGTTAAAGTAGTAGGTGCCAGCAAGGCCGTTAGTACAAATGATAAAGGAAAATTTGAGATCAGTAATGTAGGAGACAATGCAAAGATCAGTGTTTCAATGGTTGGATATAAAGCGATTGAAGTAAAAGCCGGAGAAAATCTCATTATAAAATTAGTTGAAGCCAATAATACATTGGATGAAGTTGTTGTAACAGGATTTCAACAGATCAACCGGAAAAAATTTACAGGTGCCGGAGTAAAGCTTAAAGCGGATGAGATAAAAACTGCAGGTGTGGTAGATGTAAGTCGTATGTTGGAAGGTCGTGCTGCAGGAGTTACTGTTCAAAACGTGTCAAGTACATTTGGTTCTGCACCAAAAGTAAGAGTTCGTGGTGCTACTTCTATAAATGGCGATAACAAACCTCTTTGGGTGGTGGATGGTGTGGTGTTAGAGGATCTGGTAAATATTTCAAACGACCAGTTATCGAGTGGAGATCCTACTACATTGTTAGGTTCATCAGTAGCAGGGATAAACTCAAATGATATCGAAACCTTCGATATCCTGAAAGATGCTGCTGCTACGGCTTTGTACGGTGCAAGAGCAATGAATGGCGTGGTAGTAATCACTACCAAAAAAGGTAAGCAGGGTAAACCAAGTATTGCTTATTCGGTAAATTTCAGTACCCAGCTAAAACCAAGTTATGGTGAATATAATATCATGAACTCTGCAGAGCAGATGTCTACATTGGCTTCGCTGGAAAGAGATGGTTTCTTAGAGCCGGGAGCTTTGGCATCAAGAGCAGATTATGGCGTATATGGTAAAATGTATGATCTGTTAAATGGCGATGCCAATGGAAATTTCCCTGTTGTAAATACACCGCAGGGTAGAAATGCATTTCTGTTACGGTATGCAAAAGCAAATACGGATTGGTTTGATATTTTGTTCAGAAATTCTTTAACTCAGGAGCATTCTCTAAGTATTTCAAGCGGTACTGATAAATCACAATCTTTCTTTTCAGCAAGTTATTACAGAGACAATGGCTGGACCATCGCAGATAACGTAAAACGTTATACGCTGAATTTCAGAAACAACTATAATATCAGTGATAAATTATCGGTAGGATTTTTGACCAATGGTTCTGTTCGTCAGCAAAGAGCGCCCGGTACATTAAAACGTACTGACAACGTGGTTTCTGGTCAATACGACAGAGAATTTGATATCAATCCTTTCAGTTATGCGTTGAATACCAGCAGAGCAATAACAGCATATGATGAAAATGGGAATCTGGAATATTTCAGAAGAAACTGGGCTCCTTTTAATATTATTGACGAGTTGAAAAATAATTACATCGATGTTAATGTAATTGACCTGAAACTACAAACTGATATCAGTTATAAGATCACTAAACATTTGAGGTATGATTTTGTTGGCGCACTTCGTTATGTGAAATCTACTTTAGAACATCAGATCACAGAAAATTCAAACATGGCGAATGCTTACCGCTCTATGGGTACGCAAGTTATCATTGACGGTAATAAATTCTTATACCTCGATCCTGATGGAGAAGATCCTACAAAAAAGATAAGTGTTCTTCCTTACGGCGGATTTTATAATCGCTCTGAAGATTTCTTAACGAACTATGATGTAAGAAACAGTTTGAGCTATAACAACACTTTCAACGACAAGCACACTATTGCAATTTTATTGGGACAACAGGTGAAATACACTGATCGTCAAAACTACAATAGTACTGGATATGGTTATCAGTATGATAATGGCGGTGTGGCATTTCCGGATTATCATATCCTGAAAAAAACGATTGAAGCTAACTTCCCTTATTATGGCATGAGTAAAACGTATGATCGTTTCGTTGCATACTATTTAAATGCGCAATACACTTACGACAGAAGATACAATATATATGGTACTGTTCGTTATGATGGGTCAAACAAATTAGGTGCATCTAAAACAGCTCGTTGGTTACCAACCTGGAGTTTTGGTGGTTCATGGAATATAGATCAGGAAAAATTCTTCGAGAATGTTCGTAAAGTAGACTATATGAAATTGAGAGCCAGTTATGGTCTTACAGCAAGTTTAGGCCCTGTGACAAACTCAAATGTAGTATTACAAAGTGCTGTTCCTAACAGGTTTCCTGCATCTGAAAGAGAGTCTGTATTGCAGTTGATCAATCTTCAAAATGCTGATCTGACCTGGGAAAAGAATCATCAGTTAAATATCGGTATTGATGCTGGTATGTTTAACGGAAGATTAGACTTTAGTTTTGACTGGTATAACAGAAATAGTTTTGATTTGATCAGTTTGATCAAAACAGCTGGTATTGGTGGCGAAGGATATAAAGCGATCAATTATGCTGATATGAAATCACATGGTATTGATGTCATGATTGGTGGTACTATCATCAAAAAGAAAAACTGGAACTGGAAATCTAACATTACGTATGGCTATAACGTAAATAAAATTACTTATGCTAAAAATGTACCTATTATTTACGACCTGGTAAAACCAGAAGGGGGTAACAGGGAAGGGTATGCGGTAAATAGCCTCTTTTCAATAAATTATCAGGGGTTAGATCATCTTACAGGGATACCATATTTTATCAATGAATATGGAAAACCAAGTCAAGGTGTGGATGTTCAATCTGATAGTGTTCAATATCTGCTTTATTCAGGTACACTTGATCCTAAATTTACCGGAGGTTTTAATAATACATTTAATTACAAGAATTTCTCATTGAACATATTTATTACTTATCAGGGTGGAAATAAAATTCGTTTATACCCTGCATTTAGAAGTTCTTATGTAGATTTTGATGCATTACCGAAAGAATTTCATGATAGATGGTTGGAGCCGGGAGATGAGAAGTTGACCTATATACCACAGATCAGTGATGAGTTTTATGGCTACAAAGTGGGAACGCAATCTTTTTATCCATATAATAATTACAACTATTCCGATAAGCAGGTTGCTGATGGCGGCTTCATAAGACTTAAAACAGTTTCATTATCTTATCAATTGAGTAGTAGTTCGTTAAAAAAATTAGATTTTGTAAAGAACTTGTCGTTCACAGCAGCCGTTACAAACCCTTGGTTGATCTATTCTGACAAAAAACTGAAAGGGCAGGATCCTGAGTTCTTTAATGCAGGAGGTGTAGCACAGCCTTTGCAAAAACAAATAACATTATCCATTAAAGCTGGTTTTTAAAATAGTAGAAATGATGAAAAAATTGATAATTATATCCGGCGTATTTGCAGTATTGGTAACATCTGCAGGGTGTAAAAAATTCTTAGATAAAGAACCCGATAACAGGGCTAAATTAAATTCGCCTGAGAAGGTGTCACAGTTATTGGCGTCTGCGTATCCGCAAAATAATTATTATCCAATGGCAGAAGTATCATCGGATAATGTAGGTGATTGTATCACCGATGAGAATGGAGTTCCAAGTTGGAGCACTTTACTTAACAACCTTTATTTTTATGAAGATAATAAAGGAGTAGACGAAGATGGTCCTGAAAGTTACTGGTTTGGTTGTTACAAGGCAATTGCAGCAGCAAATCTGGCATTAGAAACAATTGCTAAAGTTCCGGATCCACAAAATTATCAGGCACAAAAAGGAGAAGCCTTGGTAGCAAGAGCCTATGCTCATTTTATGTTGGTTAATTTTTTCGCAAAATTTTATAATGAATCTACGGCTGATACAGATCCTGGTATACCTTATGTTACCGAGCCGGAAAATGTGTCAATAAAGAAATACGACCGTAAAACGGTGAAGTATGTATATGATATGATTCAAAAGGATTTGTTTGCCGGAATACCTTTAATAGTAAATGAAGCATACGCAAAACCAAAATATCATTTTACTAAAACGGCTGCCAATGCTTTTGCCGCAAGATATTATTTGTACAAACAAGAGTATGATAGTGTTATAAAATATGCTACCGCCTCAATTGCTGAGAATTCTTTTGCTGCAAATCTTCGTCCCTGGAATAATACAACTGTTGGTGTTGGTTATACCACCTTAGATTTAAATGGAAACAATAGCTTAAGTGTTGTTTATACTCAACCAGATCAAAAGGCCAACCTTCTTTTGGTTGAAACAAATTCATGGTGGTGGAGGTTAAGTAGTTTTGGCAGATTTAGTTTAACAACAGATATTGCTAGCAGCCTTACTTCAAATGTACCAGTGTCAGGCGGACCATGGTCTTTCAGTACAGGCAGTTATGTTCAGGGACATCCCGTACTTTCTAAAGTCGAGGAATATTTTGTAGAAACCTCTATTGGAAGCGGAATTGGAAATGGCTGGGAAATGGTTCCGTTGTTTTCCACAGAAGAAGTACTGTTTAACCTTGCCGAAGCGTATACCTATAAGGGTGAAACGGCCAAAGCGATCAGTTTGTTGAATACTTATCTTAGTACACGTATTGACGGATATGTTGCAGGATATAATATCGACGAGGCATCAATTAAGGGGTATTATGGTGTCACAGATATACAGGAGGGTTTGATCTATACAATCCTTGATTATAAGCAATCAGAATTTTTACAGGAAGGGATGCGTTGGTTTGATATAATAAGATATGGTATTGAAGTGACACATGAGGAGTTGGATGCAACCGGGCAACATGTTGTAAGAACTAAAACACTTACAGCAGATGATCCTCATAAGGTATTTCAGATACCTGTGACAGCTCAAATTCAGGCGGGATTAGCACCAAACCCTCGACCATAATTGATAATAATTTTTAAAAGTAATAAAATGAAAATATTAAAAATTGCCGTTTACAGTGTAGCACTAGTACTGTTCTTTTCATCTTGTAGAAAAGATGATGCTATCGGTAATGTAGATAACATTCCTGGCTTGGGAGGCGATGTGTGGACTCCGTCTGCAATAGATAAATGGATATATGATAGTTTAGTTGTGCCTTACAATATTGATGTAAAGTATAAATGGAATCAGTTTTCTGTTAATCAAATAGAAAAAAATGTTGTACCTCCAAATGAATCACAGGTAGTGCCGGTAATGGATGCCGTTCGTAGAATTTGGGCTAAGCCGTATATTCAGGAAACCAGTCTTACTTTCTTCAATAAATATACGCCCAAATACTTTGTGTTAGCAGGTAGCTCTGCAGCCAATCCTGACGGTAGTGCAACGGTGGGAGTAGCTGGAGGTGGCAGACAAATATCTTTGTTTCAATTAAATTATTATAAAAACAAAACATATCCTGGCTATGTACCGGCTGATACTACTTTACAAAAAGATCTTTTCTTAACTGTACATCATGAGTTCAGCCATATATTCGATCAAACAAAAAGAAGACCAAGCTCTTTTGATGCGGTTACTTCAGGAGGCTACTCCAGTGATTGGATCAATACAGATGATGTTGAGGCAAGAAAAAATGGCTTTATTACAGCATATGCTTCCAGTGCAGCAGGGGAGGATTTTGCAGAAATGATTTCTTTCTTATTGGTATACGGTGATCCGGGTTGGAAAAAATTATTGGCCGGAATTTCAGGAACTGGCTCAAGTGGTTTAACTGCTGCCAATGCAAGAATAAAATTAAATACCAAGGCTGATGAAATACGTAAATACTTCGCAGATTCTTGGGGGATAGATTTTAATAGTTTACAAACAAGAGTTAGAGCAGCGGTGGCTAACGAATTTTATTAATGAATGACACTAATACAAAATCGTTGTCATTGTTTGAATCAAATTAGAATATTTTACTTCTTTTGATCACTATAAAGGAAGGAATATAAATTTATAAAAAAGAAAACATGAAGAAGTTTGCATTGTTTTTTATTGGTATAACATTACTGTTATCAGCATGTAAAAAGGAAACCGATTATATATTTGATCAAACTCCTGATGAACGTATTAATGCTGCCCTGGCGAAATATCAGGCAATTTTAACAGGAGCTGAAAATGGATGGAAAGCTTACATCACAGTAGCAAATGACGCAAAATCTGTTTATGGATTTTATTTCAAATTTACCAACACTAACAGAGTGTCGATGGTATCGGATTTTGATACTACATCAGCTAAAACATTGCAGGAAAGTAGCTATAGGCTGAGACAACAGCAACAGCCTACACTTATTTTTGATACTTACTCATATGTTCATGTATTGGCTGATCCTAATGAAGATAACTTAGGAGTGGTTTCAAATGTTAATGGTGGACCAGTAGGTCAGGGCTTATTATCTGATTTCGAATTTATATTTGATAGAGACAGCATTACAACGGATACTTTAAAAATGGTGGGTAAAGTAAATGGAGCTAAACTTACCTTGATCAGAGCGACTAAAACTGAGGCAGACTTCTACACGGGAGGACAATGGACAAATCTTGTAGCAAAATATATAAGTAATTTTCTTACTTATTATCAACGTTTAACGATTGATGGTATAAGTTATGATATACGGCTGGATAAACAGAATAGAACCATTACTTTTAGTTGGTTAGATGGAGGAAATTTACAAAGTCATACTACCGGGTTTTATAACACAACAGCTGGGCTAGTATTAATATCTCCGGTACAAAATGGTTCACAAACAATAAGTTCTTTAAATGTAGATAATTGGAATGCTTCTACACAAACCTTAACAATAAAATCGGGCGACAAAACCGGTGAAATTAAAGAAACTATACTTCCGGTAAAAATAGATACAGATGCACCTAATCGTTGGATCCAATATGTGATCGATAATGATGGCTACTGGGCAGCTTGGGATGGTTTTCATGTAAATGGGGTGGACGATGCTTATGCAATCAACTCTTTATCTAAATATTACTATCTTGTTTACTGGCCGGAATATGACCCCGGGAATGATTTTTTTGCACCAATATTCTTAAATGCTGATAATACAGCGCTTACGCTTAAATATGGTGCAGCAATTACGCATTCTATTGGAACCGATGGATTAATTAAATTCACATTATTAGGCAATTATGGGTCTTATCCAACAACTGGGCCTGCAAGATTATCAAGAAATCAATTGGTTATACCTGAAGGGTATTACCTTGTGCAAACGAGTCTTACTACATATGATATGGTGAGTGCAAAAGATGGTAAAGCATGGATCACCTGGTTTTTCTAAAAATCAAACTTTCTAAAAAATATATTCTTTTATTAAACAGTTTTTATTGAATAAATAAAAACTGTTTAATTTTTATTAAGAATTTACGCCTTTCTTAAATTTCAATAATTCTTTTTTAATGTGTATTTAGCACATTATTTCAAAATAAGCAGCGTATAGAACAAAACATTTGTCAAAGTATATTGTTAATTGTTAAATATTTCTTATTTTTAAATTCACTATTGATAACACAAAACTAAGCTATGAGAAAAATTACAGCAGTCTTGGCAGTGCTTTTAATAAGCACACTATCTGTGTTTTCCCAACAAAAACTTACCGGGAAAGTAACAGATGCAAACGGAGCTCCATTGGCGGGCATATCCGTTAAAATAAAGGGAACCAATACAGGTACCAGCACGGCCTCGGATGGTTCTTTTTCGTTAGATGGCAAAAGCGATGCAATTCTTGAGTTTTCGGGAGTTGGTTTCGAAAGTACCTCAGCAAGAGTTTCGGGAGGAACTGCTTCAATATCACTTAAGCAGGATACCAGAAGTATGAGTGAAGTGGTTGTCACAGGGGTTGGTTCTGCCACCAGTAAGAGGAAAGTAGCGATTGATGTTGCTACATTATCCACTAAAGATGTATCGAAAAGTGTGGTTGGTAATGTGGAACAGGCTTTGGTAGGTAAAATTGCTGGTGCAAACATTCAATTCCAGAGTGGTACTCCGGGGGCTGATCCGACGATCATTCTAAGAGGAATAAACACATTGAGCTATTTGCCACCATTGATCATGGTAGATGGTATTGAAGTTTCGGGCCTTGGTGGCTTGGATCTAAGTACCGTAGATAGAGTGGAGGTTGTGAAAGGTGCTGCAGGTGGTATGTTATATGGTGCTCAGGGAGCTAATGGTGTAATCCAGGTGTTTACCAAAAAAGGCGCTAAAAATAAAAAGATGGAGATCAATGTTCTTTCTCAAGCGAGCAGAGGGGTAATTATCAGAGATAAAGATATCATCGCAGATCACCATTCTTTTAAAACAAATGCAGATGGGTATATAACTCAAGGTGGTGTTAGAATTGAAGCAGATCCTATTACAGGAGCCTGGCCAAAAGGAGATTTTATCTCTACTAGTACTGATCCTTTGTTGAAACAGGATAAACCATATGCTGAAAAGACATATGATCATTTAAAACAAGCATATAATCCTGCTTATACCTTTAATAATTCCGTGAATATTTTGGGTGGTGGCGATAAAACAGATTATTCTCTTACAGTATCTCAATACAACGAACAGAACGTAATGAGTAATAAATACTCAAGAACAAACGTTTCTGCAAATCTTGGATTTGAATTGGCTAAAGGTCTTACGCTAAGAAATAATCTACAAACAATTTTCACCAATGAAAATTTAGCAAGTGGCGATGCCGATGCAAGTATCGGAGCCACTAATCCTGAACGTTTTAGTATTGTAACTGCATTTCCTCATATCGATTTCTTAAATAGAGATGCTAACGGTAAATTGGTAGTATTACCTCGTTCAGATGATCCGGGTTCTTTAAATCCATTATCTGAAAATGAATGGAGAGACAGATCATCTAAAACTTACAGAATTATTGAGAACGCAAACATCAATTATAAATTCCCTCGTTTTGTTGAGTTGGATTACAAATATGGTGTTGAATTCAGAAATATTGATGATAAAAGTTTCTATTTCAATCAAGAATCTTCTTTACAGGCTGGTACCGCTTATTGGGGACAAACTGTTAAGGGTATGATCACTAACACTTATACTAATCACAAACAACAAAACTCATTAGCTACAGTTTATGTAAAAACCGATTTTGAAAAGGATTTTAATTTAAAGACTCCAATCAAAACTGTAACTCAGGTATCTTATGATTACAGAAGATATGATGAAAGACAATATTATGCAAAAGGTTCAGAATTGCCTGCGTATCCTCCTTATAATATTGGAGTAGCAACTACAAAAACTGCGCTGGATTTCTATTCTACTTTTATAACCTTTGGTACATTGTTCAATCAAAGTATTGATTATAAAGATATGATAGGTATCTCTGGAGGTTTCCGTTCTGATTTTTCTTCAAATTTTGGGGCTGGACAAAAAGCAGCAACCTTCCCTAGAGGAGCTATTTATTTCAGACCTACCGAAGTTTGGAATTTAAAAAGTGTATCAGAGTGGAAATTGAGAGCTGCTTATGCTGAAGCCGGTATCCAGCCATCAACCTATAGCAGACAAAATACATTTATTGTTGCTCAATTGGGTGATCTATCTACTATCAGTACAAGTTCTATTTACGCAAATCCAAATTTAACAGTTGAAAGATCTAAAGAATTTGAGATTGGAACAGATATGATTTTTAAAACAAAATCTTCATCAGTTTTCCCAAAAATTGGCCTTTCATTCAGTTATTGGACACGTAAAACTGTTGGAGCTTTACAATATCAAGATTTACCCCTTTCTTCAGGGTATGCTAAAAAGTTAGATAACTTAACTGATATTGATTCTAAAGGTTTTGACCTGTCAATCGATGCAGATGTATTGTCTAAGAAAAATTTCACCTGGAATTTTGGATACAGAATGGGTGCTGCAAAAAGCAAAGCTGTTAAAATAGCAGGTGGTGCAGATATAGTACAAGGGATTTTTACTGTAAGACAAGGACAGGAATTAGGTCTGTTTAGTTTCCAGGCTCCATTAAGCAGTTTGGATCAAACTCGTCCTAATGGATCAAGATATATAGCAGAAGCTGATAAAGGAAACTACGAATTAGTAGACGGAATAGTAGTTGAAAAAGCTACAGCAAAAGCTCAAATGACTGATGCCAGCGATGCTAAAACAGCTGGTTCTTCAGTTCCTAAATTCAGAGCTTCATTCATTAATGAATTTACTTTCAAACAAAACCTTAGCTTCTCTTTCCAATGGGATTGGAGTTATGGAGGTAAAATATACAACACTACACGTCAGTGGTTATACAGAGATAGATTATCTAAAGACTACGACAAAGCAGTTACTGTAAATGGAGCAAGTGGTGCATATGTTGCATATTACAACTCTTTGTATAATAACGTTTCACCTTCTACATGGTTTGTTGAAAATGCTTCATTCCTGAGATTAAGAGATGTGTCGGTATCTTACGACTTGAAAAATGCTTTAAATCTGAATTGGGTTAAAGCATTATCAATATCTGTTTCAGGAAGAAACCTGGCTACAATAACCAAATACTCAGGATTAGATGTTGAGGCAACTACAACTTCCGATTCTCAAGGTAACGAGGCTCGTGATGGCTATTCAGGTGCAATCAATGGGTCTGATTATTTTGCTGTACCAAATTTAAGATCATACCAAATCAGTTTACGAGTTGGTCTTTAACAATTAAAAATTTAAATTATGAAAAAAATATTTTTAAGTTTATTAGCCATCAACATGCTGATTTTTAGTGGGTGTAAAAAGTCACTATTGGATCAAAATGACCCTAATAATCCTACTCCATCCGGATCATTGGCTACGGAATCAGGTATGATTTCATATGCAGCAGGTATTCTTCAAAGAACAATATTTGATGTGCCTAACGCTGGTAATTCTAACATTTTGGCGATTGCCATGTCTACACAAAGTGTCCTGGGGGATGAAACCTTTGTACCTTATGGTAACTTTGGATGGCGCTGGGTTGATCAGGTGTACAGAATTACTTTACCCAATTCAACTGTCGTTACCAATCCTTTTGGTGTAACTCAACAAGTATCTTTACAAGGATTTAATAGTAGAGCTGCCGGGGATAGAAACGCTTTCTTATATGAATGGACAGTTTGTTATTTATTCATCAATCAGGCAAATACTATGCTATCATCTATTGATGGTGTTGGATTATCAGGAGATGCAGCTACTAAGAAAGCAGCTTTTAAAGCCTGGGCTTATTGGTGGAAAGGATTGTCTTATTCAAGAATTGGCTCTACATATCTTGCAGGTTTAATTTACAATACCATTGATGTTAACAATAATTATGTTGATCATAATGCAATTATTGCAGAAGCAAACAGAAACTTTGACTTATGCGCTGCAGAATTGGCTACACTGCCTGATGACGGTAATGAAGATTATGATTTATTAATGAGTCAAATGGTATTATCTTTTAATGATAATAGTCATATTGTGTCACCTGCAATGTGGAAACGTGCAATTAATTCATACAAGGCACGTAATTTATTAGTAAATAAAAAGACTGCTGACATGACTGCCGGCGATTGGCAAGCTATCATTGATTTGGCAAGTAACGGGTTAAAATCTACAGACAATTATTTCAAATTTGGAATGACATCAGATGGTAACAACGATCTGTCTAATAGTTTTTTACATCCGCTTTTACTTCATGGTCCTAATGTACAATTTGCTTTCTTAAGTGAAAGGTTTGTTCAGGATTATAAAGTTGGTGATGCAAGGTTTACCAGAGACGTTGTTGAACTGCCTTATCCTCCTGCTACCGATGCTTACTATGACCTGAGTGCTTTTACCGATCTAAGAGCAAGAGGTTTGCAATTCGGAACAAGATGGGGAGCTATTCCTATTGAAGATGGAGGTTCTCTGACTACAGCTGCAAATGAAGGTTTTACTCCTTTTGCTTGTAGTTATGAAGAAAATGCATTGATGTTGGCAGAAGCTTATATTAACAAATCGCAGATTGAAACCGGATTGGCATATATTGATGCAGTAAGGGATTATCAAAATTCCGGACTTGCTCATGTTGCTGGTACTAGTCTAAACCTAGCTCAAGCCAAAGAAGAGTTACGTAGAGAAAGAAGAATTGGATTAGCTATACGTGGACTGGCATTTTTTGATGCAAGAAGATGGGGCGTAACAGCTCCTGCTTCAGCTGGTGGTGGTAGAGCAAATGCAATAGTGTATTTGCCTAGTGCAGTAGCCGGAACAGCTACTGATACACCTAAACCATGTTTTATGGAATACAATTACATGGATTATTGGGATGTGCCTCAAAATGAGTTGGATTTCAATGTTCCTGCAACTGGTTCTGCAATAGTTAAGAATCCGTAATAATTTTAATAGAATAAAAAAAGACAGTCACTGATATCAGTGACTGTCTTTTTTTATTCTATTATCTTTGTAAAAAATAATTCAATGAGTAATCAATTAGAACAGCCCAATCAATTAAATATCGAGATCAGTGAAGAGGTTTCTGAAGGAGAATATGCCAATCTTGCCATCATCACCCATAGTCATGCAGAGTTCGTAATAGACTTTGTGAATGTAATGCCCGGTACTCCGAAAAGTAAAGTTAAAAGCCGTATCATACTCACTCCATTTCATGCAAAAAGGTTTATGAAAGCTATGATCGAGAACGTTAAAAAGTTTGAAGCATCTAATGGTAACATACAAGATATGGATCAGGTAGAATTGCCATTTACTTTTGGAGGACCACCAGCACAGGCGTAAGATAGTTTTTAGTTTATGGTTTTTATTGACGTATTTTATCAATGCTATCTTCTATTGTAAGTTACTCTTTTGTCGTAGGTCTCTCTTTGGATTTTTGTCCTCTAAAATCAGACTTTCTTAGGTATACAATTAAAGTATTTATCATTTTGCCAATCTCCTCAATAAGCCTGAATAGCCGTTCTCCGGCTTCTTGTATAATATAGTTTCTGTCAAACGCTCTATAAACCTGAGAGTTGCATTCTAGTAATGACGCATTAGCATAAGTGAGAAAATTAATAAATTCTTTGTTGCCCATTCGTCCAAAACCTTCGGCTATATTATCCATCACTGACCCGGATGATTTATTGATTTGATCTATCAAAGCAAAATCGTTTGAGAATTTCCCTTTTGATGTCATTTCGAATATTTCACTACACAGTGATTTAGCCTTTTGCCAGACTTTCAAATCTTCGAATCGTCGCCATATATTTAATCTATCAATTATCAACTAAGAACTATTCACTAAAACTAAATACACCCCTCATCCGCAAAGCTGTAATACCCATCTTCGCTAACAATAATGTGATCAATTACTTTAATGTCGAAGTATTTTGCGGCTTCTTTTATTTTATAAGTGATAGCTTCATCTGCCTGACTTGGTTTTAAATTTCCCGAAGGATGATTATGGCATAGCACAAGCGAAGTAGCATCAGCATCTAAAGCTTTTTTTAAGATAATTCTTGGGTCGGCAACAGTTCCGGTGATACCGCCGGAACTGATGATTTCAAAATGATTTATTTTATTGGCCTGATTCAGGAACAACACTCCAAAAACTTCATAGCTGTAATCTTTTATCTTGGCTCTTAAAAATTCAGCGATATCGTTACTTTTTCTTACTACAATTTTCTCTAAAGCATTGGCAGCTTGTCTTCTTCTGCCAAGTTCCAATGCAGCAGCAATGGTAATTGCCTTTGCCTGGCCTATGCCTTTTATGCTGGTAAAATCTTTAAGAGAAAGTTTTCCCAACTCATTTAAGTTGTTACTCCCAAGTTGTAAGATATCTTTAGCCAGTTCTACTGCTGACTTCTCTTTAGTGCCATTATTTATAAGGATGGCAAGTAATTCAGAATCGCTTAATGCCTCGCAACCTTTGATTGCTAATTTTTCTCTTGGCCTGTCATCTTCAGCCCAATTTTTTATAGACGTGGATGCTTTGTTGAAATTTTCTATCATATAAAGTTTATCATCAGTTATTAAAGATTAATTTTGCAAAAGTTTTTAACATCACCATCAACCAATAATCATGGACTACAACGCTAAAATCTTCTCTGGCACTGGCTCACAGTATCTTGCCGAAGCAATTGCCAAAAAATTCGGAGAACCTCTGGGTAAAGTAAATATTCAAAGATTCAGCGATGGGGAAATAGGCGTTGAGTTTCAGGAAAGTATCCGTGGACAATTTGTTTTTTTAATACAAAGTACTTTTGCTCCTACAGATAACTTAATGGAACTATTACTCATGATTGATGCTGCTAAAAGAGCGTCAGCCTATAAAGTAATTGCCGTAATGCCCTACTATGGTTATGCAAGACAAGATAGAAAAGACAGGCCAAGGGTTGCAATCGGATCAAAATTAGTTGCCAACATGCTTACAGCTGCCGGCGCCGACAGAGTGGTTACCATGGATTTGCATGCACCACAAATTCAAGGATATTTTGATATTCCGGTTGATCACCTGGATGCATCTGCTATTTTTATTCCATATATTGAGAGTCTGAACCTTGAAAATTTAACTTTTGCGGCTCCGGATGTAGGAAGTGCTAACCGTATAAGAGAAATTGCTACTTATTTTGAATGCGAAATGGTAATATGTGATAAACATAGAAAAAGAGCGAACGAAATAGCCAGTATGGTGGTAATTGGGGATGTAACGGACAGGGATATAGTATTGATAGATGATATTTGTGATACAGGCGGAACATTAGCTAAAAGTGCCGGTTTGTTGATGGAGAAAGGAGCCAGAAGCGTTAGAGCGTTTTGTACACACCCTGTTTTGAGCGGAAAAGCTTATGAAAATATAGATAGTAGTGTATTGGAAGAGTTGGTGGTTTGCGATACCATCCCGGTAAAACACCTAAGTAATAAAATAAAGGTTGTTTCAACCGCAGAATTATTTGCTATCGCAATACGTAATGCATTGGAAAACAAGAGTATAAATAGTCTTTTTCTGCGTAGCAGGATCGCTAATAAGAAATAAACAATAAGTTACTGGCAATTGACAAAATACAAGAGGCAAAGAATTTTGTATTGATGAAATTAATTTGCAAATTGTCTATTGCGAATTGCCCGTTTTTTCTTACCTTCGCCGCTCATAAAAAATTTAATAATGAAATCAATTACAATCGAAGGACAAATCAGGACCGAATTTGGCAAATCAGCCACCCGCCAACTTCGCCTTGAGGAAAAAGTGCCAGCTGTAATTTACGGAGGTGCTACCGAAATCAATTTTGCTGCTCCTGCAACAGCTTTTAAACATTTAGTATATACCCCTGATTTTATGGTGGTAGAATTAAAAGTTGATGGCAAATCATACAAATGTGTATTAAAAGACTTACAATTTGATAAAGTAAGTGACAGATTAATACATGTAGATTTTCTGGAACTGGTAGAAGATAAAAAAGTGACTGTAACGTTACCGCTTAAATTTACAGGTGTACCTGCCGGAGTTAAATCTGGTGGTAAACTGGTAACGAAAATCAAAAGCGTAAAAGTGAAATTATTACCTAAATATTTACGTGAAAATATCGAATTGGATATTTCTTCTCTTGAATTAAATGGTAATATCAGAGTATCAGATGTTATTGCTGAAAACATGGAAATAATGAACTCTCCACGTATTCCTATTGCATCAGTTACAATGACTCGTCAGTTGAAACAAGAAGAGGCTGCTGCTCCTAAAGCTGCTGCACCTAAAGCCGCTGCTGCTGCGCCAGCTGCTGCTGCAAAAAAATAAATTGAAAATATGTTTATATAGAAAATGCTCCGATCAAACGGGGCATTTTTTGTAACGATAAGAAACAACTATAAACTTTACATACCTTTGCAACTTTAAATTTATATTATGGGAATGGATAGAAATACGGTTATCGGATTTGTGTTGATAGGGTTATTAATGATGGGAATGTTTTACTTCAACAGCAGAGGTAGTAAGGCATTAGAGGCAGAGCAAAAAAGAATTGCTGATTCAATAGAAAGAGCTAAACCAAAGGTTGATACAATATTGGCCAGACTTGACTCATTGAAATTAGATTCTGCTAAAAGAATCGAATCGGCAGCAGAATTTAAACAAGCATTAAATACTCCGGAACAATTAACTATTGTAGAAAATGAAGTGTTAAAAATTTCATTTACTAATAGGGGAGGACAACCGAAATCAGTTGAATTAAAAAAGTTTAAAACCTTTGATGCGAAACCATTGATATTACAAAGTGGAGATTTTAATAAAATATCTTACAAAATAAATTCCGGGGTAAATAAAACCGCAGAAACAGCAGATTTGAATTTTACAGCTGCTGCTAAAGTTGATAATGCAGACAAAAGTCAGACGATAAGTTTTAGTATCAAAGATTCTTTAGGTAAAGAAGTCATCCATCAATATACGATACATCCGGATAGTTACCTGGTAGATTTTGCTATCATTATGAATGGTGCCGATAAACTGGTTAATCAAAATACTATTAACCTGCTTTGGCAAACTCAAACTCCGCAGGTTGAAAAGGATATTAAATACGAAAAACAGCAAACACATATTTGTTATGTAGATGATAGTAAGTATGATTTTTCAATGCTAGGTAATGGAGATGAGAAAAAATTTGATAAAGCAGTAGATTGGTTAGCTGTTAAACAACAATTTTTTATTACAACATTGGCAGCTAAAAATAAATTTCAATCTGCACAGATCAAATGGACAATACCAGCCGATACAGCTAAGCATATTTTAACAGAGGCAGTGGCGTATTGCAGAATTGATATGGCTGGAAAATCCCAGGTTCCATTACAATTGTACTACGGTCCCAGCGATTACAATGTTTTGAAAACTTACAATAATCAAATGGAAAATATTGTACCATATGGTAGCGGTGTTTTTGCATTTGTAAAATATATTAACCGTCACTTACTGTTACCGGTATTCGATTTCTTGAGACAAAATGTTGCAAGTTTAGGAATAGTGATTTTATTATTGACGTTGTTCATTCGTTTACTTACTTCTCCAATATTATACAAGAGTTATGTTAGTGGAGCCAAGATGAAAGCATTGAAACCTGAGATTGATAAACTAAAAGCAAAATTCGGAGAGGATAAACAAGGGTTTGGCATGGAGCAAATGAAATTATGGAAAAGTGCTGGAGTTAGTCCATTGGGTGGATGTTTGCCTGCATTATTACAGATACCAATATTCATGTCACTCTATTATTTCTTCCAGTCTAATATTTCATTAAGAGGACAGAATTTTCTTTGGGCAAAAGATTTAGCTGCTCATGATTCAATCTATAATTTACCATTTAGTATTCCTTTTTATGGCGATCATGTAAGTCTTTTTACATTAACAGCGGTAGTTACAAGTTTGCTTATCTCAATATATAGCATGAGCAGTATGCAGGATGATTCGAATCCCGTAATGAAATATATGCCATATATTTTCCCGGTATTGTTATTAGGTGTGTTCAATAATTTACCTGCAGCACTTACCTGGTACTATACTGTTTCTAATACAATCACCTTGATATTACAGATAGTAATTCAGAAGTATATCATTGACCACGATAAAATATTAGCACAGATAGAAGAGAATCGGAAAAAGCCTGTTAAACAAAGCAAACTGCAGGAAAAAATTCAGGCAATGCAGGAAGCAAACCAAAAAGTACAGGATTTGAAAAAGCGAAATCAAAATTAAATTACTGTAAAGTATAGTTAAATTAAATTGACCTGCAACCTTTTTGATCCGTTGCAGGTCTTTTAATTATGTGGCAGCGTGTGTTTGGCATGAGATTTTATTATCTTTAACTAAAGAAATCTGAAAATGAAAACGATAAAGATGTTTGGACTGGCAATAATGCTTTTAAGTGGTGTTTCTGCCTTTGCTCAGAAAGTATTATCAGAAGGTACAATAACGTATAACATAGTTATACAAACGAACAATAAAGAGCCACAGATGGCAGATGCATTAGATGGAGCCACTTCAATTGTTTATTTAAAGGGAGGCTTAAGCCGTACTTCTATGACAAGTGCTTTAGGGGTAGAGTCAACCATTCACAATACACAAACAGGCAACCAGACTATAGCAGTCATTCTAAAAGAATATAGTGGTCAGAAATTAATGATCACTCTTACCAAAGCCGATTGGGATCTAAAGAATAAAAAATATGAAGGAGCTGTTTTTGAAACAACAGGCGAAACAGCTACTATAGCTGGATATAATTGTTTAAAGGCTATTGCAAAATTGAAAGATGGAACCAGCTTTACGGTATATTATACAACTGATATTAATTTGATCAACAAAGAGTATGATCAAACTTTCAAAAACTTACCTGGTTTGGCAATGCAATATGAATACGAATCAGGGAAGTTAAAGTTTAAATATACTGTTGCAAAAATTGATTTTAATCCTTTATCAACTTCGATATTTGAATTCCCAAAATCTGGGTATAGAGTAATGACATACCAGGAAAATCAACTAGGGAATAAAAATTAAATGATAAGTAGTGATATAAAAAAAATCCCGATCATTTGATCGGGATTTTTTTTATATATCGTAATGTTTTTATTTTCTGGATTTGATAACAAGCTTAACACCGCTATAACCTTGACGCATTTCAGGCATCACAAACTTATTTTTATAAGGAATGATGTAAGTAGTATTTCCTTTTTGATAAGTAACAATAGAATTAGTAGTAATAAAATTACCGGATCTTTGAACGGAAGTCAGCAATGAACCTTTGTAAGAAAGCCCCGTTCTCAAGTTAAAAGAAATTGCATTTCTTAAAGATACAGAAGGGCTTGTATTAACGTTCAATGTAGCTCTGTTCTTATTACGTTTGCCAAACCCTCTATCGGCAAATACGGCATTCACCGTACTGAAGAGTACAGTCAATATAAGCAGCCTTTTAGCGAATTTGTTCATTGTAAAGAGTTTACGGTACAAATATAACAGAATTTTTATAAAAAAAACAAAACATGGGCATCTATTTTTTACATTTCTTTAACTGTTTTATATGTTAAAAATATAATTTCTTGATTTTTAATATAAAATGATGTATTTTACAGTAACCTATTAGCGAATGAGTAAATATCCAAATCGTCAAAACCAGGATGAACTGCAAGAGTTATTGCAGCAATACGATAACCTCAAATCCGGCCGAAGTCACTCCTTTATAGATGAGGATGCTTTCGAATTAATTATTGATTATTTTGATGAAAAAGATGAGTTGGCCAATGCGCTGGAAGCAGCTGAATATGCTGCAGAGCAATACCCTTATTCATCTGCATTATTGCTTAAAAAGGCAGATCTTTTGATTGCCGACAAACGCTATAAAGAGGCGTTGGATGTGCTGGAACAGTCAGAAATCCTCGATAGCAGCGATATAAACCTATATATTTTAAAAACAGACGCCTATCTGGCATTAGATCAGCAGGAAAAGGCAGCAATGGTGCTGGAAATGGCCATTGATTATTTTGACGGAGAAGAAAAACTGGAATTATTATTTGAATTGGCAGATGTTTACGATGATTATGAGAATTTTGACAAAGTTTTTGATTGTTTGGTGATGATCCTTGACATTGATCCCAATAATGAGGAGGCTCTCTATAAAATTTGTTTCTGGACAGATTTTACCGGAAGAAATGAGGAGGGGATACGTCTACATCAAAGAATCATCGAGGAGTATCCTTTTAGTGAACTGGCCTGGTTTAATCTTGCTGCAGCCTACCAGGGTATTAAATTATACGAAAAGGCAATTGATGCCTATCAATACGCTGTGGCTATCGATGAAAAGTTTGATTATGCTTATCGTAATATGGGGGATGCCTATCTAAGGCTAAGAAAATATAAAGAGGCAATTGAGGTATTGCAGAAAGTATTAGAACTTGCCCGTCCGGAGGATGTTATTTATGAGGCTATAGCCCATTGTTATGATAAGTTAAAGAACTACGCACAAGCAAGATTTCATTACAGAAAAGCCACTCACCTTAATCAGGATGATAGTCAATTGTACTACAAAATAGCCTGTACTTATATGAATGAAGGAGTATGGGACAGTGCTATCAAGAATTTACAAACGGCGATGCGTATTCATCGTCTGCAGCCAGAGTATAATTTGGCCATAGGGCAATGCTATATGCAAATTGGTAAAATAGAAGATGCGATACAATATTTCGGAAATGTTGTTCGTACAAGACCTAAAAACAGTAATGGCTGGATAGAATTATTAAAGTGTTTGTATAGTGTAAATTGTTATGAAGAAGGGTTAGAGTATACTGATCATGCATTGGAGTTGACCACAGGGAAAACGATATTTCTGTTTTATAAAAGTGCTTTCTTATTTGCTTTACGTAAAACCAAGGAAGCTGTTCTGCAATTAGAGCTGGGAATGGAGCTAAGTCCTAAATTGATAAAAAAAATGCTGGAGCTAAACCCTGCACTATTGCAAAATCAAGCTGTAGTGGATATTTTAGCAAGATATAAAAGGAATAAAAAATCTTAATACTTTTACAGATATAAAAAAATCCACCTGGTAATCAGGTGGATTTTTTTATATCCCATTGTCGCCTCGTAGCGGCCCGTATTCATTTCTTTTACTATTTGTTTTTTGCTGACTAACGTTGCCTATTGTTTTTAATTTATAGGTAAATGTAAGCATGAAATATTGTTGTAATACTAAACTTTGTAGATCCTGGCGATACGCCTCTGTAACAGTACGGGTAATGCTTTGATTTTGTTTTAAGATATCAAATGCTGAAAGTTTCAATTCTCCTTGTTGATTTTTTAAAAACTTTTTTCCAATTGCTGCATTCAATAACCAGTAATCCTGATTAAATCCACTACTCAATCCGCTGTATGTCTGATAGGTTAGGTCAGAATTATAGAACCACCCTTTTTTTGACAATAAATTTAATTGAGCACCGGCTGTTTGTGCTAAATAATTACTGTTTAATGCCTTGTTGCTGTTTTTAACATCATTATAGTTTGCATTATACAAAAGATTAAAATCAATATATTGACTGATATTGCTTGCAATACTCATGCCACCGGAATATGTATTTGAATTTGCTTTAAATAAGATATTGTTGATCAACCCGGGCATTTTTGAGTAGCTGTATCCTGCATTAAAACTAACGGTAGATTTTATGAAGCTAACAGGTACTGCATAGGTAAAGAAGGTGCGTAGAGTCCAGTATCCATCCAGGTTTACGGGCTTGCTTAATTGAGATCCTTTATACAATGTGTCTTTAGAACTCAATACACTATCACTGCCGGCAATGTAAGTGGCATTACCGATATAATTATTTGTTTGGGTTAAAAATAAATTGGCAAAAAAACTTTTTGATTTGCTTGTATTGGTGAACGTATATCTTGTAGACAAAGTTTTACTGTACTGTTGTTTCAGGTCGGGGTTACCTACATATTGTGATAATGGATTTGTATTATTGATCACATTTTGTAATTGAGAAACAGACGGTGTATTGGTATTGCTACGGAACATAATTCTGATCCTGTTCTTTGCATCAAATTTTTTATTCCACATTAAGTTCGGTAAGATGTTATCAAATGACTTGCGAACAGTTGTAATGACAGGGAATGTTTCATCACTGCTTAAGTCTGTATGTTGATATGATACTCCTGCAGTGAACATATTGTCTTTGCTTCCTACACGATAATTGGTGCCAATGTTTTGCTTGGTAACTATATTATCGAATTTGTTAGAAAGCGCTGTGTCAAACAGCTCGTATTTAGAAGTTAGATAATCATATTGATTTACTTCCTGATCACTTTTGCTTTTTGAATAAGAAGGAGAATAGTTGAACTGTAACTGACCTTTTTTGCCGACAGGTTCGGTGTATGCTATGTTTGCTGAGAGCTGATATCCATTATTGAATACATCCGTGAACTGATTTGATGAGTCGGCTATATCGCTGGGTATCTTAGTATAAAGGTTATCATTCAGTCTGTAGGTATCTCCCTGTTTTTCATTCACGGAAGTTCCTATGCCAAAAGAGATCGTTCTTCCTTTTTTTGCAAAAGCATGACGATACAATATGTTATTATTGAAATTATATCCGGAAGTTTTTCTGTCGCTGTTGTTGATAGTGTTACTGATAGGATCACCATTGCTGTATACTCTCGTTCCTGTGAGGTAATTGGAAGAATTATTTTTCTGATAACTGAACGAAGGAGTAATATTTAGAGAATTTTTGTCATCAAATTTATGCTCTATCCTGAAATTGATCCGATGGTTATAATTATTACTTCCCGAAATAGTATATTCATTATTTAACTGGTTGATCCCTGATGTTTGATAAAATTCACTGTTTGAAATTTGATTGTTATTCGTATTGCTATTGTTGAAAAAGTAACTCCCCGTTACTTCTGTTTTTTTACCCCAAAGAGCTGAGTAGTTGATACCAAAAGCATTTGTTTTGCTGATACCACTTTGTTGCCCAATAAAATTATTTGAACCGCTGTTTTTACCTCCACTACTTATACCCAATAGATCCTGTGAAGAAAAATTTTGCTGATTAATATTATTAGACATGCCAACAAATGAAAGCCGGGTGGTATTCTTAAAAATGTTGTAACTGCCTCCTCCACTATATCTGCTGTCAGTACCAATGCCTGCATAAAATCTACCAAAACTTCCGTTTCGCATATTGGCCTTGGTAACAATATTTACTGTTTTGACCGTATTGCCATCATCAAAACCCGTAAACTGAGCCTGGTCGCTTAACCTGTCAAAAACCTGTATCTTATCTATCACATCAGCCGGCAAGTTTTTTAAAGCGGCACTTGCATCATCGCCAAAAAAATCTCTTCCATCTACAGTTACTTTCTTTACACTTTCACCCATTGCCGTTACATTGCCCGATTTGTCTACTACAATTCCTGGTAATTTTTTTATGATATCTTCTGCAGTAGCATCCGGATTAACCTTGAATTGATTGGCGGCAAATTCAAGTGTATCATTTTTTTGCTTTACTGGTGGCGTTTTTGCAGTAACCACCACATCTGCCAGTGTGTTTTCGGCTTTTGTAAGAAAAAAAGGGATAGGTATTTTGTTGCTTGCCTGTAAATTGATTTTTTGAGATATAGTTTCGTAACCTACACTGCTGATCGTTATTACATAGCTGCCAACTGAAAGATTACCAAATTGAAAATTACCTGTTGCATTTGTAGCCACTGATTTTGTAAATGCCTGATCGGAAGCAGATGATAATTTAATGGTCGCTCCCACAATTGCGGATTCATCTGACTTGTCGGTCAATACTCCCGACAGGCTAATGTCTTGTGCTGTTACGAACAAACTTGCTAAAAAAAATCCTGATGTAATTACTATAGATTTTATCATATTTTTTTCTGTCCTTTATCAGACTGCGAAGTTTTGTAAAAGTGAGGACTATTAACTGAATTTGTGAAATTATTATGAAATGGTCACAATTATGATTAATCTCATTAAACTTTACCAACTGTAAGTGCTTGATATGCCGCCACATTGATAAAATCCTTTTATCTTTGCAGCTATCAAAAAAAGTGAGCATGAATTTTAATCTTACACAAATTCCGGAAAGAATCAAGAAACCGCGTAATCATGGTATTACAATGGTGATGGATAAAGGGCTAAGTATTGAAGAGGCGAAAAATTTTATGAGTATAGGTGCTCCGCATGTAGATGTAGTGAAATTGGGTTTTGGTACTGCATTCGTTACTCCTAATCTAAAAGATAAGCTGGCAGTATATGCCTCTTATGATATTCCTGTTTATTTTGGCGGAACATTGTTTGAAGCATTTTTAATTCGTAATCAGTTTGAGGATTATATAAATGTTTGTAAAGAATTCGGCATACAACACGTAGAAGTAAGTGATGGTTCTATTTCTATTCCTCATGCCGAAAAATGCGGCTATATAGAAAAACTAACCAAGCATTTTACTGTGTATAGTGAGGTAGGTAGTAAAGACGCAGCGCATATTATACCTCCGTATAAATGGATTGAATTGATGAGTGCAGAATTAAGCGCCGGTTCTACCTACGTGATAGCTGAAGCAAGAGAGGCTGGTAATGTTGGTATCTATCGGGGCAGTGGTGAAGTAAGAGAGGGGTTGGTGCAGGAAATTTTAACGCAGATACCCGAAGAACAAATATTATGGGAAGCTCCTCAAAAAGCCCAACAACTATACTTTTTGGAGCTGATCGGCTGTAATGTAAATCTGGGTAATATAGCTCCTACAGAAATAATCGCTTTGGAAGCGATGCGTATTGGTTTACGTGGAGATACTTTCGAATTGTATCTTAATAAATAAGTTATACATGAAACTTTACGGATTGATCGGATACCCTCTCGGACATTCTTTTTCAAAACAATACTTTACCGAAAAATTTGAAAGGGAAGGTATCGCTGATGCAAAGTTTGAAGCGTTCCCCATCTCTACCATAGAAGCGTTCCCTGCATTAATTAAAAATAATCCTTCGTTAAAAGGGTTAAGTGTAACAATTCCTTATAAAGAACAGGTCTTGCAGTTTGTTACAGAATTGAGTGATGAGGTGAAGGTAATCGGAGCAACCAACAGTATTAAGATTTCGGGAGATAAACTAATTGCCTACAATACAGATATTATTGGTTTTGAAAGATCTTTTAAAGAATTTTATAAACCTTCTCATAAAAAAGCATTGATACTTGGTACCGGCGGTGCTTCCAAAGCGGTACAATATGTTTTTAAAAAGATGGGTATCGATTTTATTATTGTTTCAAGAAAAAAAGATGCCACTCAAAATATTATTGATTATTCAATGATTGATGCGCCGCTGCTGTCTACACATACTGTTATTGTTAATACAACACCCGTAGGGATGTCTCCAAATGAAGATGCTTATCCCGATATTCCATATTATCTTTTAACACCATCACATTATCTCTACGATCTTGTATACAAACCGGCCGAAACTGTTTTTCTGGAAAAAGGAGCTGCAATCGGTGCTATTGTAAAGAACGGTTATGATATGTTGTTATTACAGGCTGAAGCTAGTTGGGCAATCTGGAATAGTTAATTAAAGTCTGTATTGTTGCCTAATATTTCATTCAATACAATAGGAACTGGCATTACTTTTTTCTTTGTGTAGTCAAAACAGGCCATATCTGTTTTTGCGTGAGCAATTAAAATACTTTTATCGTTTCTTGTTGTTGTGATCCTGTAAAATAACTCAAAGCTTAACGCTGAAATTTCTCCGGAACTGATTTCAATTGATAACACATCTCCGTAAAATGCTTCGCTTTTAAATTCTACAGAAAGCCCTCTCATAATTACGGCCGCACCATTAATGTTTAATTCAGAAAAATTATATTGTTTTAACCATTGAATTCTTGCTTCGTGAATGATTGAAACAAAAGAGTCATTGCCAACATGATTGCCATAATTTATGTCGTAAATGCGAACAGGTATTGAAACTGTTGCAATTTTTTTTTCAGGGATCACAATTTTTATTCTGGCCATAATAGGAGTTGCGAAATAAAATTATACCAATCCTTCTTAATTAAAAAACTAAAACCTCACATTGTGAGGTTTTAATATATGGATCGATAGTAATAAATATTTTATTTGTCTTCTTGTAATAGTTTGCTTAATTCTATGATGTCCATAAAATTTGATGGTGATGGAGCAACATTGTTATTGATCATTTTGTTTCTCCATGTTTTAAATTTACCTCTCCAGAAATTACTCTCATTAATGATCTTGTCAAGATATTCTTGAGATTCAGGTTCTTTGCCATCCATATAGCCAAGTAAATTAGCGAATTTAGATGACACTTTGATTTCTTGTCCATTAGGCCCAATGAAGCTTACATAATTATTAGGTGTATTCATCAAAGCAATATCATTCGGTACGTCTCCGCTGGTATTTGCCAGTTTTTCAGTTTTGTTTAGTGCCGGGTTTTTAGCCAGGGGTTCTACTGTATTAACTTTAACATACTCTATTGACCTGCTGGTAATTGTTTTATTAGTGCTTGAAATAGATGGTGTAATTTTTTTCGTAACTACTGCAGATAAAGATTCGCTATCCTTTACCGGAAGAATATTTTGCTGATCTGCAGCTTTTACTTCTGTAGATTTTTTTGCAACTGCATTTGAAAAAGCGGGGTCAGTTACATTCGTTTTTTTATCTGAGTTCAACCAAACAGCTGTTGTTGCAATTATAGCTACAATACAGGCTGCTGCTGCCATCCGCCAATAAATAATTTTTGTTGTTTTTTTAACCGGAGGAGTGGTAGCGGTTATGTTCTTTGTATTATCTGCCTCATCTAACATTTTAGCAATGTTTTCCCATGCACCTTTTGGAGGCGTTTCTTCATGGCTAAAAATTTTATTTTGCCAATTTGTGGTAGCCGTTATGTTTTTTGCATTATCTGCCTCATCTAACATTTTAGCAATATTTTCCCATGCACCTTTTGGAGGCGTTTCTTCATGGTTAAAAATTTTATCTTGCCAATTTGTAGACATGGTTGGAGTTTATGGTGTAGTGGTCCTTGTTTCAATCATTTTTTTTAAAATTACTTTAGCTCTTGCTAATTGAGATTTACTGGTCCCCTCGCTTATTCCTAAAATTTCACTAATCTCTTTGTGTGAATATCCTTCTATAACATACATATTCAAAACCTGACGATAACCCGGGCTCAATTGTTGGATCATTTTAATGATATCCTTTTCAGCCATTGATTCCAACGCATTCCAATCTTTATCCTGTATTGCTGTCTCCTGAGTTTCTGTAACCGTCGTTAGTGTAACCTTTCGTCTGAAATACTCAATTGAAGTATTTACGAAAATACGACGTATCCAGCCTTCAAATGAACCATCACCACGATATTTCTCAAGGTTGTTAAAAACTTTTACAAATCCTTCCTGTAATAGATCCTGTGCATCGTCCGAATTACTGCAATATCGCAAGCAAACTGCATACATTTTAGAAGAAAAACGGTTGTATAACAACTCCTGCATTTTTCTATTGCCGGTAATACATTCTCTTATTAAGTCGGAATCTGAGATGATATGGTTGCTTTCGGTGCTCAATTTTTTTTTAAATGCAATTTTAGTTGTTTTTTAAGTCACAATTAATATATATGTAATAAAAACTCTATAAGATTAGCCATGGCTTTTTTACGATGACTAAATAAACTCTTTTCCTTCATTTCCATTTCTGCAAAGGATTTATTACTTCCTTCTGGCACAAAGACAGAGTCATACCCAAAACCGCTGCCTCCTTTTCTTGCATCCAGTATAATTCCGTTACAGATACCTTCAAACTGATGTTCTTGCCCATTATGAATTAGAGAGATAACTGTTCGGAAACGGGCTTCTCTATTATTTTTTGAGGACATCTCGTTTAATAATTTATTGATATTTGCTTCTGAATCAGCATTATCTCCGGCATATCGAGCACTTTTTACTCCGGGGGCCCCGTTTAAAGCGGCTACTTCAAGTCCTGTATCTTCACTAAAACAATTTTTACCGGTTAAATTGTAAATAACTGAAGATTTTTCCCGTGCGTTTTCTTCCAGGTTGTCATGAGGCTCTGGAATATCGATATCAATACCGGCTTCTTTTAGTGAAGAAATTTTAAAACGATCTCCTAAAATATTTTTTACCTCGTCAACTTTGTGTTGATTGTTGGTGGCAAAAATCAGTATATCCATATGGGTGTAAGAATTTTATGCGATTGAAAAAATCTGTTTTAAGCAATTCCAGAGTTTTGTTTTTTCAACTTTATCATTCCGGATCGCATTTAGTGTAGGCGAAGATAAATATACCTGATTATTATAGGATTGTATCTGATAATGAGGGAACTGTAACGGAAGTGCTATCTGCTCACAATTGATACCAAAGATCAAAACAACATGAGCATCTAATGATGTTGCAATGGTTTGGTAAGTTGCGGAATTGTTCTTATCAATATTAAGCACAGCCACATCTTCCATACTCAGTTTACATGCTGATAAAATACCCAATAAAAAATTCAATTCTTCATCAGGTAAGTATAATGAATTGTTACTTTCCACTACTATCGCAATTCCTTTTTTATTGTTACCCAAAAAAGATAGAACTGTTGGACTTTCGGGTGCCTGTACTTTTTTTACCGACTCCTCCACCAAGGTTTTTTTATATAAATCCTGTAAAATAAACGGTTCCAATTTGATATCATTCAAGCCCATATAACTCTACAATTTTTTTGTTACATTTGTTGTAAAATTAAGGATTATGATTGCAGCAGCAGATTTTAATATTACACTTACCCAACAAAGCAGACTAAAAGATTTTGATGTAAAGGAAATCCCCTTCGGAAAATATTTTACGGACCACATGCTGGTGGTTGATTATACAAATGGCGAATGGCAAACTCCGCAGATAATGCCGTACGGGCCTATACCTATGTCACCAGCCTCATCTGTGTTGCATTATGGCCAGGCAATATTTGAAGGAATTAAAGCGTATAAATTTCCTGATGGAAATGTATACATTTTTCGTCCTTATGATAATTTTAAAAGATTCAATCTTTCTGCTGAAAGAATGGTGATGCCACAGGTGCCAGAAGAAATTTTTATGGAGGGCATGCGCCAGTTGATCAGCATTGATAATAAATGGATTCCTCAAAAGCCGGATCATGCTTTATATATTCGTCCGTTCATGATCAGTAATGATGAAGCACTGGGAGTAAAACCTAGCGGCTCTTATAAATTCATGATATTATTAAGTCCAACTGGTCCTTATTACTCAGCGCCAATGCGTATCCGTGTAGAAGAGTATTATGTTAGAGCAAGTAAAGGAGGGGTGGGGTCTGCTAAATGTGCCGGCAATTACGCTGCTTCTTTGTATGGTGCTACTGTTGCCCAAAAGGAAGGTTTTGACCAGGTATTATGGACAGATGCAGAGGAGCATAAGTATATACATGAATGCGGTACGATGAATGTATTTTTTATAATTGGAGATACCGCTGTAACCCCTGACCTAAATGAAGGAACGACTTTAGCCGGTGTAACGAGGGATAGCGTGATTACCATGTTGAAAGAAGCCGGTCTGAAAGTAGAAGAAAGGCCACTAAGTATTGATGAAGTGGTTGCTGCATACAAGGCCGGTACATTAAAAGAAGTGTTCGGTACAGGTACAGCCGCTACTATTTCTCCAATTAAAGAATTGGTTTACAGAGATTTGGAAATGAAATTTGATGTGAATACCTGGACTATTTCTCCGGAATTGAAACGAAAACTAGATGCGTTGCGTAATGGAGAATTGCCAGATACTCATGGCTGGCTATACAAAGTATAGATTTTACCATACATAATATTCATAAAACCGCCTGTGAAGGCGGTTTTTGATTAAATATTAAGAAAGTAGCAGATTTTTTTATTTTTATTTTTAATTATTAATTATTTCCTTACCTTTGCCGTCCTAAAAATAAAGGGTTTTACGATGCCTACAATACAACAGTTAGTAAGAAAAGGAAGAGAAATTATTAAAGCTAAAAGCAAATCAAGAGCTTTGGATGCATGCCCACAACGTCGTGGTGTATGTACAAGGGTGTATACAACTACGCCTAAGAAACCAAACTCAGCTTTGCGTAAAGTAGCTAAAGTACGTTTAACCAATAAAATTGAGGTTATTGCCTACATTCCGGGTGAAGGACACAATTTACAGGAACACAGTATCGTGTTGATCCGTGGTGGAAGGGTAAAAGATCTTCCAGGTGTACGTTATCATATTGTACGTGGTAGTTTAGATACTGCTGGTGTAAAAGATCGTAAACAAAGTCGTAGTAAATACGGTACCAAAAAAGCAAAAGACAAAAAATAATTAAAAAATTAAGAATTGGTAATGAATAATTACTGATTGTAATAAATAATAACAATGCGTAAATCACAACCAAAGAAAATTCCTTTAGCACCGGATCCAAAGTTTAACGACAAACTGGTAACCCGTTTTGTAAATAACTTAATGTGGAATGGTAAAAAAAGCGGTGCATACATTATTTTTTATGATGCTTTAGACAAAGTAGCTAAAATTACCAATGAAAATGGGTATGAAGTGTGGAAGAAAGCTTTAGCTAACATCACTCCGGGAGTAGAAGTACGTAGCCGTCGTATCGGTGGTGCTACTTTCCAAATTCCAAGTGAAGTTCGTGCTGATAGAAAAGTTTCTTTAAGCATTAAATGGATGGTACGTTACAGCAGAGAGAGAAACGGACGTAGCATGGCAGATAAATTAGCAAACGAAATAGTAGCAGCAAGCAAAGGTGAAGGTGCTTCTTACAAAAAGAAAGAAGATACACATCGTATGGCCGAAGCGAATAAAGCATTTGCTCACTTTAGAGTATAATCTTACAAACTTTATTTTATAAAAGATCCCCCGAATTTTCGGGGGATCTTTGTTATATATCTATACTATTCAACGGATTAAAAAAACGACTGAATAAAAAGTAAGAAATAAACCAAAGCAGGTTTCATACAAATGAACACCGAAAAAAATGTAAAATAAAAGACCATTTCTACAATATTTATATAAGAGAGGCATTCCGACAACGATTGCGTAAAAAAGTACGCAACTGAGAGATAGCGTATCGAAAAATACCGCTAATTTAATAGTCCCGAAAGTGATACAAAAAACGACTGCTTGTGTTTCGGGAGCTTGTGTATTGTGCAATTTTCATATGAAAAACATGCTAAAAATTTTATTTGCTTTTATTCATTGGATAAAAGTTGTATCGAGAATTACTTACATGCCATTACTTCAGCCAATTAAGCTTTGTCTTTTGGTTATAGTCTTTTTGTGTTTTATCAATCAGGCAAAATCACAGGTTATTGTTGAAACATTCGAGAATGCAGCATGGACTTCACTTACTAGTGTGGGTGCTGCATCGAGTGGTACAATCGGAACAACTTTTGCTGTTACTACAACGGCATTTAATATTACATCTAATGCAAGTAGTACTGCTGCAAATTCAGTTGCGACTACATTGACAGGAAATCTTATCACAGGTAATTATACGTGGGCATATTCAAAGGCCTCAGTATTAACTATACAAACTGTAGCCAACTCTACTTCTCTTTCTTTGGTACATTCATACAAAACCGTTCTGGCTATGACGAGTAGTGGTGGATATCTGATTTGTCCAGTATTACCAACAGGAATTGCTTCAGTAAGTTTTTGGAGCAGTAAAACAGGAGGAGGATTTGGGGGAACTTTAGCATTAAATACCAATACAACCACAGCTAGTACTTACGTTACCGGCGACTTTAGTCTTTCATCAAGTGTTTTTACAAGTGGTGGCGCAGGAAGAACGTCAACAATATTGTCCCCTAATTTTACAGGTCCATGTGGGTTGGCTTTTAGAAGTAATGGTATGTGGATAGATGATATCATTATTACGCCATCTCTTTCTGGAGTTAAAACAGGTACAGCTGGCTCTATTACAACAAATTCTGCATTAATATCTACTAATGTATTAGAAAATGGGTCTGCTTCGGCAGTAACGGTGTCGGGTATATGTTGGAGTGATATACAAGGAGCAGAGTCTATATCCGGAAGTAAGACTACAGATGGTGCTACCACCAATGGAAATTTTAATGGGAGTATGACAGGATTAGCTTCAGGCACAACATATTACGTAAAGGCCTATGCTACCAATGGTAACGGAACTTATTACGGTCCGGAAATTAGTTTCACTACAGTAGCAGTTATAGATCCTGAACCAACCAATCAACCAACAAGTTTTGCAACAGGTACTATTACCACTACAAATATTCCTCTTACCTGGACATCTGCCGTTACAGGTACTCAAGCTCCATCTGGTTACTTAATTAAAGCAAGTAATACATCAACACCTGCAGAACCTGTAGATGCTACAGATCCTGGTGTACAAGTGAGTTTATCCGGAGGAACAGCTAATGCTAAAGCAACACCACAATCTGCAACAAGCTATAGCAGCTTTACTAATTTTACTGCCGGTACAATGTATTATTTCAGCATTAATTCATATACCAACTCAGGAGCGAATATTAATTTTTTAAATGCAGCATCAAGTCCTTCTACTCCCGGACCAACACTGTATGCAGCAACTTTACCAAATGCAGTAACATCTCCTGGTATTACATTCTCGGCCGGTACAGGTACAATTAGCTGGACAGCAGCTTCGGGTTACAGCAGTGCTAATCATACCACGATGGTTTTTGTAAAACCTACGAGCAGCATTACAGTAGGAACGCCAACAAATAATCCATCTACCTATACAGCTAATACTGCTTTAAATGCAGGTACAGCTTATCAGGGAGATGCATCTGCTCATTGTGTGTATAAGGGAGATGGAACTTCAGCAACTGTTACCGGTTTATCGACGGGTACAGCTTATTATGTTATGATAGTAGTGGTGGTAGATGCGGCAAATTCAAATGCGAATCATTCATATTCGGCGGCAGCAACTACCAGTGGTACCACTCAGGGTGAATACACCTGGGATGGAAGTACTTCTACAGATTGGACTGTTGCCTCCAATTGGACTCCCGATCGTACGAGTCCTGTATCAGATGACATACTTAATTTTAATACCGGAGGTACTGTTTCGGTTACCAATTTTACAGCATCAACATATGGAAGCATAAGCAAATTAAAAATCAGTAACAACACCAATGTAACTCTTAATGCTGGGAGTAGCCAGACACTTACCATTACTTCTGCCAATGGATCAGCTGCAGATCTGGAAATTAATTCAGGGTCTTCACTAACCACTCAGGCCAGCAGAGTGAATATTACTCTTGCAGCAAACACAACTGCAGATATCAGTGGTACACTTACTATGAATAGTAGTACAACATACAACACCGATGCAAGTGGTGCTGTAACTACTATTTCTGGAACGTTGGATAATTCGGGAACGGTTACTTGTACATCTTCGTCGAATATGATAGTTACTTCTACCGGTACTTATCGCCATAATGTAGATGGAGGTACAATTCCTACGGGAACCTGGAATACAGGATCTACCTGCCTGATTTCCGGAATTGCTAGCGCAGGGAGTATAAGCGGACATAAACAAACTTTTAGCAAGTTTGTATGGGATTGTCCCGGACAGTCTGCAACACATTTTGTATTAGGTGCCAATTCAAGTAGCACTGCTCCAAATTGTGTTATCACGGATAGTTTTATTGTTAAAAGAACAGGGGGGAAAATATTACAGATAACTTCTACTGGTGGGCAGAGAGATTTTGTTGTTGGAAACTTTTTTCAATATGGAGGTAATGTTGCAGTTACTTATAATACCGACGATGGGGGCACTCAGCGATCACTAACGGTTACGAATACCTTTTATGTGACAGATTCAATTGTAAGTGGAGCTGACTTCCAGATCATCAATCAACCCTCTTCGCAAAATATTACCGGAAGGCTATTTGTAAATGGTATTGTAGACATGCACAGTAATATCTCTTCTGCAAGTCTTTCAAGAATAGGTACTTCTTCAAAAGCAGAAATTATTTTTGGAGGAACAAGTAATCAGCCTGCCCGATTTAATAATATTGTCGGTGATATTGATTTTATTATTAACAATCCTGTTAGTGTTACTTTAGGTAGCGATGTAAAGACTTACAGATGTAAATTAAGTCAGGGTAACTTTTATATCGGGGCTAATACGCTTACTATTAATGGCCCTGTATCATATCCTTCTCCTGCCAGCGGATTATTTGCTGGATCGAGTACTTCTAATTTAAGTATCGGATCACAGGGGCATTCTAAAAATGACACCACAAATGTGTTGAATTTTTTAAGTGGGTATCAATTATTGAAGAATTTTTCTTTGTATGATACCTGTAAAGCTACCCTAGGAACAACATTAGCGCTTACTGCAGGAAGTGGATTTGGAACACTTAAAATTGATACATCTGCTATTTTGACGACGAATGATCAGCTGACATTAAAATCAGATGCTAATGGTACCGCAAGAATTGATTCTATACCTGTAGATGGCTCAGGAGTAGCATTAGGTACTATTACAGGAAAAATTACAGTAGAGCGTTACTTGCCGATGAATGTGAATTGGGATAGTCGCAGATGGCGGTTGATAGGGGTGCCTGTAAGTGTCACCGGAACACCTACATTAAAAGAGGCCTGGCAGGAAGGGGCCACACCTACTCCCACAACAACATCTGCAACCAGCGGAACAAGTATATATAACCCTAATCCCGGTTATGGTACACACATAACCAATGGCACAGGAAGCTCAAATAATGGTAACGGTTTTGATGCTGGGTCAACAAACAACCCATCTATTTATAAAATGGAACCTGGGGTGGGGCAGTGGACAGTACCAGGAACTACAACAAGTGCTATAACTAACTATAATGCTTACATGATCTTTGTGAGAGGAGACAGAAGTATAGTAGTGTCAAGTCCATATATTAATACAACCGGCGGTGCCAATTTGCGGATTAAAGGAAATATGAATGTTGGCGACGTAACCAAAACTATATCAGCAGGGAAGCAGGTATTGTGTAACCCTTATGCATCATCAATCAGCTTAAATAAAGTTTTATATAACGGTGTTGCAATAGGATCTAACAATACAAAAAAATATTATCTGTGGGATCCTAAGTTATGGGGAAGTAAAAATGTAGGGTCATGGGTAAGTTTTACCAGTAATGCAAATAATACTTATCTGTATGTTCCCAATCCGATTGATTCAGGTTATATGAGTAGCTATGGCACAACAGGGTTAATTGAATCTGGTGGAGCATTCCTGATAAATGCGCCATCATCCGGTAGCTTTGTATTTCATGAATCTGATAAAATTGCAAGCAGTACTACAATAGGATTGGCAAGCAGGCCGGGCATACAGAATAGACCCGATCAAAATAATTTTTCAGTTTTATATACCAATCTTGCATATAGAAATTCATCTGATCAGCCAATTTTGGCTGATGGTGTAGCAACAGTGTATGCAGAAGAATATAATAACGAAGTGGATGAACAGGACGTAGAAAAAATGCTGACTTTTTCTTCTAAAGAAAAAATAAGTTTATTAAGAAATGCGAATGACCTTGCTATAGAAAAAAGAAGAACGATTACAATTGATGATACAATCTTCCTTCAGATGAATAAATTGGATTATAACTATCATTATCAATTACAATTTAAGGGAGAAAATTTCACTCCGAACTTAGCCGCATATCTGATAGATGAGTATTTAGGAACAAAAACGGTTATTTCAACTACGGGCATTACACGGCATAATTTTGAAACTGATGCAACTGCCACAAGCCTTGATATTAACAGGTTTAAAGTTGTTTTCAGGCTTCCCAATCCAAGTACGTTGCCGGTTGTTATCAGTAGTATTAAAATTAACCAACAAGTTCAGGGCAATGAGGTGGAATGGAATGTAGAAAATCAACTTGGTGTTAAAGAGTATGAAATAGAAAGATCCTCAGATGGAATAACATTTAAGAGAATTACATCAGTTGCGGTCGCAACTGTAAATCAATACAGTTGGTTAGATGAAACACTGGTAAATGGAATTACTTATTATCGTATTAAGATCATCAATCAAACCGGAGAGGTACATTATAGTGCTATTGCAAAAATAAATAGAGGGAATAATGTGCCATCAATAAGTGTGTATCCAGCTGTTGTTACAAACGGGGCAATTACGTTGCAATTGAATAATGCGGCTAAAGGCGACTATCATTTACAACTCATAAATGGGTTGGGTCAGCTATTATTCAATAAACATATCGGGCATAATGGGGGTAATGCAGTAATGACTATACCAACAGGGAAATTGGCAACGGGTATCTATCAGTTTAAAGTAATTGCTCCCGATAAACAGGAGAAAGCCTTTAAGGTATTGTATTAATTGTTGCAGCAATCAGTGTGATAATTGCTTTTAAATGGCGCTTTTAATATACTTCACTCTGTTTCTCCATTTCACTATTTCAAACCATATTACTGATAAGAAACCGATTATAATGCTAATAAACAGTTGTTGAATATCCGGTGTTTTTAATTGAAAGAACTGCGACAGAGATTGTACAAACAGGAGCAGTCCGGCTATAATTATTGTGATGCCAATAATAAATACCAAGAGCTTGTTCTTATATTTTAATGTAGTAAAAACAGAGTAGTAGAAAGAGCGATTGATCAGCGTTAGAAAAATATTAGCAGCTATCAATGTTGTGAATACCATTGTTCTTGTAAGGTTTTCATCGTATCCCTGATGTACAGCAAACTGATAACTGGATAAGGTTCCAATGGTTATCATCAATCCCTGCAAAACGCTTGTTGCTAATTCTTTCCAATTAAAAAAAGTGGTTGTGAACGGACGTGGATTTTGTAACATGGCGTTTTTCTCCATCGGTTCGTTTTCATATACAATAGAACAGGTTGGTCCCATGATCAATTCCAAAAAGATGATATGAACCGGAGTAAATATGTTCGGGTATATCCATCCCAATAATAGCGGTATAAAAACAGTTAAAATGATTGGGATATGGATAGAGATAATGTATTGAATTGCTTTTTTAAGATTGCTGTAAATTTTTCTTCCGGCAGCTACTGCATCTACCATTTCTGAAAGATCATCTTCCATCAATACCAGTGAAGCCGCTTGTTTGGCAATCTCTGTTCCTTTTTTCCCCATTGCAATGCCAATATGAGCGGCTTTTAGCGCCGGGCCGTCATTTACGCCGTCGCCGGTCATTGCAACAATTTGATTCTTTGCTTTTAATGCATTGATGATCTTTAGTTTTGCTTCAGGAAACATCCGTGTGAAAACATTTGTGTTCATTACCTTTTCCTGCAGTTCTGCATCTTTTAAAAGCATCAGTTCATCACCACTGATACTTTTCTCATATCCCCTAAAGCCGATTTGTTTGGCTATGGCGATTGTGGTAGCAGCATTATCTCCGGTCACAATTTTTACTTCAATACCGGCATTGTAAAAATGTTCAAATACGGATTGAATATTTTTCTTCGGAGGATCATAAAAGGCAACGATACCTTTAAATTTAAATTGAAATTCCTGCTGTGTTAAAGGATAGTTTTCGCCTTCAAATTCGGATTCACCTACAGCTAACACTCTGTAGCCCTCGGTGGCAAATGAATCAATGGCATCATTGATTGCCTGCTCTTCAATGGCAGATAAATTAGCAATTGTCATCAAAGCTTCAGGAGCTCCTTTAGCAGCAATGATACGATTGCCTGTTTCATTTTTAAATATATGCGTCATCATTGGAGGTTTACCATCCAATGGATATTCATGCGCCATTTTAAAATGCTTTCTTTCATCTGTATTGCCAAAGCTTGTATAAACCTGATGCAATGCTATCTCCATCGGGTCGAAGGGGATAGGTTCGCTGGCCCACATTGCTAATGTGATCAGTTCTTTTTCTTCATTGCCAATTAATTCTTCGGGAGTAGAAATTTTTTGCGAGGATAATACAAACAATTTTGCCAGGCTCATTTTGTTCTCAGTGATAGTGCCGGTTTTATCCGTACAAATTACGGTGGCACTGCCAAGTGTTTCAACCGTTTTAATTTGTTTTACTACAACCCCCATTTTCATCAGGCGCCATGCTCCCAATGCCATAAAGGTGGTGAAAGCAACAGGGATCTCTTCAGGTAAAATACTCATGGCCAGTGTAAGAGCTTTGATCAAACTGTCCAGTACATTATATGTTCTGAAATAATTGATAGCCCATACTATCAAAAAAACGATCGCTCCGGCAAGCACCATTTTCTTTACAAAATTGCTTATCTGTCTTTCCAATGGAGTGGGCTCTTCCTTAATGCTTTCTAAACTTTTGCCAATCTTGCCTAGTTTGGTATTGATACCGATGTCGGTTACTGTTATAATGGCCAATCCACTTGCCACGGTAGTTCCCTGGTATACTTGATTCTCGTTTTTTTCTTTATCCTTAAAAACGGATAATGATTCACCCGTTAATATTGATTCGTTTACCGAAAAATCATTTGAATGTATAATGATACCATCAGCAGCAATAGAAGTACCTTCTTCCAGCATTAAATTATCGCCGATAACTATTTCTTCAATTTTTATTTCAATTGTTTCTTCATTTCGTATAACCTTGCAGTTTGGCTCTGTAAGATTTTTTAATTTTTCTAATGCATTCCTGCTTCTGGAATCCTGATAGATGGAGATGGTTGCTATCAGTACAATAGCAGCCGCCATAAAAGTACCATCACCAGTTTGCCCACTGATAAAATAAATAGAAGAAGTGGCTAACAATAAGATGACCATTGGCTCTTTTATAACACTTTTGAGTGCTATTAAAAGGCCTATTTCTTTCTTATAATCCAGTTTGTTTTGTCCGTATTTTTTTCTTGATTCAATAACCTGCTGATCTGTTAATCCTTTTATATGGAAGTTATTTGCAGGCATTGGTTTTGTTACATTTTCTGGATAAGTATCAAATGGAGTGTATAAAAATGATTGCTAGCAAGGTAAAATGCTTGCTAAAGTTACGAATTTATGTTGATTGTTTTTTATTGATTGGCAGACTTTTCTGCCACTACGATCAATCTTGGAGAGGTTAAGGTGTTGTAGGCACCAAAATGATAATCGCCAAAAACCTCCTTAATTACGAGGCCTTGTTTGGCAAACATTACAGTGAAATCGTGAAGAGAGAACTTGGCCACTTTCTCAGTATATATAAGTGGTTGTTTTAATTGAGGGTCTTCGATCACTATTTTTTTATAAAAATATTTTTCATCGTGCCATTTGGTAATGATATAGTTAACTCCATCGATCTCTTTTGTAAATGACGGAATTAGTTTATTAACCGAATATTCCACGTTCAAATAATCCAATACAAATGTACCAGTAGGTTTTAATGATTGTGCGATTGTGCGTATGGCATTATCGTTTTCTCTTTGCGTATTAAAATAACCGAAGCTGGTAAAAAAATTAAAGGCGTAATCGTAATAGTTTATCCAAAATGGCAAACGCATATCATGTCTAAAAAAGTGCAGCTTGTCGGTTTGGTATTGCAAGGCATCAGTAATACTGTCTTCACTAAGATCTATGCCCGTTACATCAAATCCCATTTTGGCTAAATGTATAGAATGTCTGCCCTTTCCGCAGGCCACATCCAGCATGAGTGAATTTGCAGGAGGCTTTAAATGAGTGATCAGCCTGTCAATAAATGCACCGGCTTCCTCCTCATCCCTGTTAAAATACAGTTGATGATAGTACGGAGAGTTAAACCAATCTTTAAACCAAGTAGCATTTTCCATAGAATATTATTTTATCAACCCAAAAATTTAAACAGCAGCATCACAATGCCATATAGGCAAGTTGCAACAAAGATACCCTTGGCTGTTTTGTCAATTTTTGCATTTACATACAAAGTAAAAATAACAGCATTGGCTAATAATGACACGCTGATAGCTGCAGTTAGTATGGTATGACCGGGTTGTACAAAAACAAATTGTAATGCTTCCCAATAATTTAAAGGTCCAAGGTTTCGATATTTAAAAAATATAAATCCTATAAGCGGAGCTAACAGACCAAACACAAATCCGAGCAAAAAATTATCCTTTTTAAATATCATCTTATTTGAACGTTTTTTCCAATTGTGATTTTAATTTGTAGTCAGTCAGATCGAATTGTACAGGAACAATACTCACATAGTTGTTGTCTAAAGCCCATACATCTGTGTCTTTTCCTTTATCAAAATTTACAAATGCACCGGTAAGCCAGTAGTATTTTTTTCCATGTGGGTCTTTACGTTGTGTAAAATCCTCTTCATATTTAGCATAAGCCTGGCGGCAGATCTTGATGCCTTTGATCAGCTCAAGCGGTACAGATGGGAAATTTACATTCAATAAGAAATGTTTATCCAGTTTCTTTTTTAAAAAAGTACTTACTATTTCATGTACATAATGTTTAGCGCCGGTAAAATCTGCTTCGTAATTATAATCTACCAACGAAAAACCAATACTGGGAATACTTTCGATTGCAGCTTCCATAGCAGCACTCATTGTACCGCTGTAAATAACATTGATAGAATGATTGGCTCCATGATTAATACCGCTTAAACACAGATCGGGTTTTTTATGCAATATCTTATCAACTGCCAATTTAACGCAGTCAACGGGTGTGCCACTGGTTACCCAGCTTTCTACACCCTCAAACATATCTACTACTTTATTCAATCTTAACGGCTGACCAATTGTAATGGCATGTCCCATTCCGCTTTGAGGTTTGTCTGGTGCTACTACCACTACTCTTCCCAGGTCTTTTACAGCTTCAACCAGGTTACGTATTCCCGGTGCTGTAATACCATCATCATTTGTAATTAATATAGTTGGGATCTTTTTTGCTTTCGCCATTTTTCGTTCTCTTTAAAATAAATAAGTGAATTAATTAAACCATTTTAATAATGGTCTACCGATTGCTTCCCTGCCCGGCCAAGGTATTGCGGCAAGTATCAATACAATTGCCAATCCAAAGAATATCAGCATGCGTTTATGTTTTGCAGCATCGGTAGTTGCTCTTTTTACTGAAGAACGGCCAATGTGGACCAATATCCAGGCAAGCAGCATCATGCTCATGTGCTCCATTGTGAAGAACCGGCTGGTAGGGTCTTTCATATTTTCACCAAGGTGTTTTAGTCTGTCGAACCAACCATTAGAAAAATATAATATCAAACCGATCAGTAATTGAATATCGCAACTGATCATAAAAAACAAATTGCTTTTGTTGTCGCCGGCAGAGTAATTTCTTTTAGTAAAGACACCGGTCAGTGCATTGATTAAAGTCCATACACCGAATAATAAAACAGCCCATCTGATGAGGCTATGTAAAATAGTTATTGCTTGCATAAAATATTTTTTACAAAAATACGGGCTATATACTTGAAAGGTAAATAATTGTTTATCATTTTTAAGTAGATGATCTGTATTAAAGAAGAACCATATTTTAAATGAAACAAAAAATCTTTCTTGCTAACAACTAAAAAAAATAGTTGAAAAATAATTTTGGTAAACTAAAAAAATTAGTATATTTGTGCTAACCAAATTAGTTAAACCATGTCTCAAGCCGGTCAAAACCTTAAATATCTTCGCAAGTTGCGTGGATGGACACAAGAGGAATTCGCAGAAAAACTAGGGATCAAGCGTTCTTTAATTGGTGCTTACGAAGAGGAGAGAGCAGATCCCCGCCTCGAAGTGTTGGAAATAGTCAGTGATATTTTTAAACTGAGTTTAGATGAACTGCTGTTAAAGGATGTAAGCAATACAGGCGGAAGCTATTTGGCTAAACGTCGCCAGCAAAAAATGATGACTGCCGACAGGAATGTCATTCATTTTGTACCGGTAAAAGCGGCGGCGGGTTACCTGGCCGGTTATGCAGACAATGAATTTATCGATGAGTTAAACACTTTTACGCTGCCAATGCTGAGCGGTGGTAATTACAGGGCTTTTGAAATAATCGGAGACAGTATGTTGCCAACCCCAAGCGGTAGTATTATTGTTGGTGAGAAAGTTGACGATACAGAAGATGTAAAAAATAATCAGGCGTATATAGTGGTAAGCAGAAACGAAGGGATCGTATATAAAAGAATAGTAAAAAATAATAAAACAAAGAATAAACTAACATTGGTAAGTGATAATCCGCAGTATCAGCCTTACCAGGTGAATGCCGAGGATGTGGTGGAATTGTGGGCAGCACAGATGGTCATCAGTAAAGTTAGTGCACAGCAACGCTGGGATGTGAATTCGCTGGCAAGTATGGTGAACAATTTGCAGAGCCAGGTGAGTACATTGAAAAAGAAAATGAATTAGTGCCTTACATTAGAGTTATTAAGTAATATTAAAACAGTCTTTTTTTGAATAAAGAGAGAATTCTTTTAAAACCTGAAAAACCGGTGACTAAATAGTTCTTACAAACCTTATCAATCAAAAGTAATTTTCATAATTTTCAGATTCAGATACATCGATTAAACATTTAAAAACACACAGTTATGATCAAGTTACAAATTGTAGGCAACCTTGGTAAGGATTGCATTGTAAAAGAAGTAAACGGAAAGAACGTAATTAACTTCAGCGTTGCTCACACAGAGCGTTTTAAAGACAGTCAGGGAAATCAAAAAGAAAGAACAACCTGGGTAGAATGTGCTTACTGGACAGATAGAACAGCCGTTGCACAATATCTTACTAAAGGAAAAACAGTGTATGCTGAAGGGGCGCCTGAAGCAGAAGCATATATGAATAAAGATAATCAGGCGGCAGCTACTTTGCGTATGAGAGTGCAAAGTGTTCAATTGCTTGGCGGTAGTGGCGGAGACGCTCCGGCTCAACGTCCGGCTTCTTCTTCATCATCAGTTACCAGTTCGCCATCAAGCGGATCGATAGCAAGTGATTCGCCTGTTGCAGACGATCTGCCGTTCTAAAATATTTTAAAAGAGCAATAAAAAAAGTCCCGGATTTTTCGGGACTTTTTTATTGCTTCTGATACAGTTCGAGGATCTCTGTTTCGTAAATCATTTTGCAGGGAATGCCTATATTGGCTATCCATTGCGGAAGACTCTGTTTTACTTTTTTATAACCCAATGTTTCAAGCAGATTGCCCTTAGCATCATTTTGCGCCTGATCAATTCCTCTCCGAAGGACAAAAAAATTAAGTTTTGTGGTATCTATAAAAGAGATGTTGAATAATGATAAAGCATCTAACTGAACCAATGCGGTATTTTTATCTGTATAAAATGTAGCAGGAAGTTCTGGTGTAACATAATCGCACCAACGACTATATACTATTTTTTTTGGTTGTAAAGGATAGGTGTTGTGTAAATACCTGGAAATTGCCACCCTTCCGTCTGCAGCTCTACTCATTACAGCAACTAATGCAACTGCATTTATAAGAAACAATATTATAACAATGATATTGCTGAAGAATGTTCGTGATAAAATTTGATTTATTCCGGATAGTTTTGGTTCGATCGTTTGCCATGCTATCAATATGATAACAGGAATAAAATTCATCAGGGGGAATAAAAACCTGAATTCCTTATGTGGTATAATTGAGTGTATTACCAGAAAGGGAAGTGCGATCCACAGAAAAATATTTTTTCTATCCTTAAGTATGAGTGTTGTTACCGAAGCTACAATAGCCGTTCCTAAAAGCAAAAAAGGTTTTACTATCAGCGGTTTTACATATGCATACCATGGAGAATTTCCGAATTGAATTACTTTGTCGGATAGTAAAGTATTGTAGAAATAATTCCATGCGGTAAAAGTGACCTTACCATATAACCAATGATCGAGTATGATTCCTGCAAGAACAATAATTATTCCTCCGGCGCATATTTTTAAAATATTTGCCCGGTTTTCTTTTTTGATGAGGAGTAACCACGACAATAAAGACACTGTTAATATTGCAGTTTGAAACCGGCATAAAAAGCTTATGCCTAACAACACTCCGATCAAAAAGTTTTCATTTTTGTTTTTTACAACAATGGCGGTAGCCCAAAGAAAAAACAACCCTGACCATGTTTCTGATGAAAACCTGACATTTAAAAAAGGCAGAAACCATAGCAGATATGAGCAAAATATATATAGCTGTTGATATTTCTCGTTGATGCGTTGTATTGTGGCTTTTACAAATTTGTTGATAATGAATATAGCCAACAACGCACTCATTAGTCTGAGTAGGAAAGCTAATGTATACGGATCGGTAATATTTACCCAGGAGCAGGATCTAAACAAACAATAGGCTACAAAAGGTTGGGCGGCAGACCTCATGGCTGCATGATATTCCCAGGGCATGTCCTGTGGGATATTTGCTCCTGATTTTAGTTGAGCAAATTCGATGATCTGGTAATGTTCATCTTCCTGTAAATAACCATGACTATTATATGCTGTTATGCAATAAACAAGTAGGGCGATAGCAATGATCAGCTGATGAAATTTTTTGATGTTCAATGCCATACCAGAACGTGTAATAATTATGCGATGAAGATAAGTATTAATATTTTTCTGAAAATACCCTTAAGTGTTATGTTATAAATAACTCAACCATCTTTTTTCTTTATTATTCATTTTGTATGCATCAAATTTTTTGCATAGCGGATAGCAGATGGCAATGATGCCGATCCATACCAGGTAAACGATCCATAAAGGAAAGCCATAGCCTTTTAAGCCGGGGAGATCGGTTAGCCAGCCGCCATGAAAGATCATTTTATTCCAGCCATACCCGGTAAGTTGAGCAGCCACCAATGCAAGAACATGGATAACGTATATATGCAGAACATAGAAGAAAAAAGGCACCCTTCCGAAAGTGCAGAAAAAATTTACGATCCTTCCTTTTAACTGCTCTGAGTTTGCCAAAAAAATAAGTGATGGTCCTAATGTCATTAGCAGATACAAAAGTGATGGCGGATATTTTTGAGGATTTAAAAAAGACATCATTGATTTCGAAATGGCATCATACGATTTCCAGCCTATAGGGTCGCCATATATATTGATGGATCTTACAATGATAAAAGTGATGATAGCAGTAATACCGATATAAGTCAGAATTTTTCTGCGTCTTACACTACTATATGATTTATCATAAAATGAACCAAAACAATATCCTAAAGACATTACAGCGATCCATGGAATAACAGGGTATCCCACTAACATTTGATAGCCATGTGAAAGATTGAAAAGGCCTCCGTCATGAATCATTGCCCAAGGCATATTGTCTTTAAAATGAATATTGTCGAGCAGATCGTGACCGAAAATTACCAGGCAGCTAATGATCAAAATAATTCTTTTTGGTAAGTAGATCATAACTGATAGCACGATCATACTTACGCCTAACGACCAGATGGTGATGAGCGAAGGCGTTCTGAATTGAATATCAAAAAACCAGGCAAAATTCACAATAGTTAATTCAATAAAAACAAGCCATAACCCACGGGTAAAAAGAAAATGCGATAACTCCGGAGTACTTTTTCTTCTGCTTATTAAAAAGGCAGACATGCCCGCCAGAAAGCTGAATGTTGGTGCACAATAATGAGTGATCCACCTGGTTAAAAATATCGGCCATGTGGTATGGACAGGATCTGTAGGATCGTAAAGGAATGCGGAGAAATGAAAATAATCTCTCGTATGATCGAGTGCCATTACTACCATTACCAGCCCCTTTAACAGGTCGATGGATTCAATTCTTTTTATTTTGAGCATATTCATTGCTGCTTATTTTATGAAGTAAATAAACGGTAGCAGTGTTCGAAGGGGTAGAGATAGATCATTCAAATATATCATTTAAAGATTGGTTTTACCAATTCTTTACAAAAAGATGAGGCACTAACTGTAGTGATGCAATGAATTATATTTTTTTAGCTGCAACGATCAGGTTTTCCATTGGGAAGATCTCTCCATTAACCTCCAGGTCGGGTTCTTTATTTTCAATTGTCTTGATAACATTGAATCCATTGGCAGTAAGTAGTTCTGTAAGATCTTCTTTTGAATATAAAGTGAATCCGTATTTTGTAAATTCGTATTTTTCTGCCTGGTGTTTTGGACGAAGTGCGATGATGCATATACCCCCGGTAGTGAGTACTCTTTTTATCTCATGTAATACTGCAATTGCATTATCCCAAAAATAAATGGTATTAACGGTAAATATTTTGTTGAATGTATTGTTGGCAAATGGGAGAGAAGCGACATCGGCCAAAAAGAATTTTGCAAGGCCTTTAGCTATCCAGGCTTCATTTATCTTTTCAGATTCTGTGATCATCAGTTCAGAAAAATCACACCCGGTATAAGTGATGGAGTTATGTTGTGATAGAATATCAGTCACAAAAAATCCATTACCCATACCTATCTCTAAAATGGTGTCGCCTTCAGTGGCCTGTAATACTTTGATCGTATCAAGGTTCATCTGTCGGTTTCCCTGGTTCATCCACTCTGCAGTGGCGATGCCATTTTCCCCGGTGGGTTTGCGCAATTGTGCAGCTCTTTCCTGTTGTGCTTTTTCGTCTGTCATTATTTAAAAATAATGATTTTAACAGCACAGGAAAGTGATAATTTTTGTTGATGAATATTCTAGGTTGCTTTGTCTTTTGTATTTCTTACCAGGCTGATACCTGAAAAAAAGAAGATGGCTCCGATAAGACCAAACACAATAACCATTTTTACATTTTTTGTGCCTGTGCCACCGTCCATAAAGTTCATTCCGGCAATAACTAAACTGACAACACCGAAGAGGGATAATATGATCCCAAGTACACGCTTTTCCATATTTGTATGTTTGTTTTAATACAAGGTATGGCTATGTTTCGGGTAATGGAAAGAAGGTGTGAATGATGTAAGAAATGGTAAAAATTTTGCAACAATGAGTTATGGACAAGATCATTGTTACGTTGGTTACAAACAAAAAATGATAACGGCAAAAGAAGTGCCGTAAGCATTATAAAATGTTGCCCTTGTAACTAAGGACCAATTGTTATATTCCTGAATGTGCCACCAGTAATAGTAACGACAGCGTTATCACTGCCACGTGTTAATGTGGCACTGAAAGTGCCATCAGCCATACCGCTATGAATACTGGTAATCGTTACTGTTGCAGCATCTCCTATTTTTGAAGCGCCATAAAAATGAGCAGGATCATTGATAGTGATAGCAGAAACAGAAACGGAATGAGGCGGGAGTGTATTATCTGCAATAGTATTAGTATAAGTGTAAGGTGTATTAATGGCTAGCGAACTTGTTTCCAACGTTAGGTTAACTTCTCTTAGAGGAAGCAAATGATTACTGTAATCGTTGCTGATGAAAAGACGGAACGAACCTGCATGATGCTCGTAAATATACATGGCCATAAACGCTTCTGCATTGTAATCTGTGTTTTGGGTCCAACTATATGCGGTGCCATTTGCGGTAAAACTAACAGCGCCGACAGTGGCTGAAGGAGCCGGGTCTTTTGAACATGAAAAAAGGAATAGTATGGCTATGAAGCAGATGGGACGTAGTAACATGGCAGCATTATTTAAGTTAACGACCCGTATAAGGTACAGTATTAAAAAATAGAAAGCAATAAGAAAGTTTTTTGTAATGCTTTCACCTGGCGGCGGGGCCTTACTTTTTTTCCTGACAAAAGAAAGTAATCCCGAAATGATTGGCATGTGTCACAAAAAAAGTCAAGGACTTTACCTTGTTTCGTGGCACAGGAAATAATTTTGTTACATTTTATTTTGCTGTTTCGTATGCCAGGAAACAAGGTAGGGAGACGCTTCCATATAATGTAGATATGTTGCTTTGAGTTGTGGGAAGCTTTCTACCTGATGTAGATGTGTTGCTTTGGGTTGTGGGAAGCTTTCTACCTGATGTAGATGTGTTGCTTTGGGTTGTGGGAAGCTTTCTACCTGATGTAGATATGTTGCTTTGGGTTGTGGGAAGCTTTCTACCTAATGTAGATGCGTTGCTTTGAGTTGTGGGAAGCTTTCTACCTGATGTAGATGTGTTGCTTTGGGTTGTGGGAAGCTTTCTACCTGATGTAGATTTGTTGCTTTGAGTTGTGGGAAGCTTTCTATCTAATGTAGATTTGTTGCTTTGAGTTGTGGGAAGCTTTCCGCTATAAGCGGATGTGTTGCTTTGGGTTGTGGGAAGCTTTCCGCTATAGGCGGATGTGTTGCTTTGGGTTGTGGGAAGCTTTCCGCTATAGGCGGATGTGTTGCTTTGGGTTGTGGGAAGCTTTCCGCTATAGGCGGATGTGTTGCTTTGGGTTGTGGGAAGCTTTCCGCTATAGGCGGATGTGTTGCTTTGGGTTGTGGGAAGCTTTCCGCTATAAGCGGATGTGTTGCTTTGGGTTGTGGGAAGCTTTCCGCTATAGGCGGATGTGTTGCTTTGAGTTGCAGGAAGCTTTCCGGGCCCTAAGGTCGGTGTCGTCACCGATCGACGATGAGTGGGGGAGTACCAACCAAGGATAAAACCCCGCCGGGAGGGAGGAGTTTTCTTTACTTTTTTTTCTTGACAAAAAAAAGTAACAAAAAAAATCAAGGACAACAGCAACGCCTCCGGCGCTTTGTCCTGCCAACGCCACATGAAGTGTATTTGAATTGTTTATAGGGTTCTTAAGTGGAGGATTATTGAAGTGCTATTTTATGTTTGTTAGTATTACAGATTTGTTGGTGGGATATTTTATTGATAGGGTGAAGTTTTACAAGTGATCGTACCGAGGAGGGGGGAGTAATGATTTATTGCAGAAGAGGGAGTTTTTATAAGCGCAGGGCTCCGTCCTGTGTCTATACGTTACTTTATTAACGTTAAAATGATGATATTTTAGTAACTCGCCGGCTGCAGGACAGAGTCCTGCGCCTAACGGAATAGTCAAACTTGGACTTCATTTTCTAAGTCGTCAGGCAAATAAGCAGTGACTTTGATATTACGTTCTTCATCATTTAGTAAGAGCCTGATTCGTTTCGCAACTTTTTTATAGTCTGGGTTTATTACTACAATTTCTTTGGTATTTATAGAATCCCAACCTAATGATAATATTTGTGCTAATTCTGCGTCTAAAGGGTCAAGCGAAATTCCATAAAGTATTGTTCTATTGCATTCTGAAACTGCATTAAGTACTGATGAATGATTTTTCAGCATTTGAACACTTTCTTCCTTCGACCTGTAAGGTTCTCTCGTAATTTCGGAGGGCAAATAAAGTGTTTTAGAATTTTGAACGCTTCCGTGTAAGTGAAATGTCTCAAGTCGTCCAACTATTCCACCTTCAGTTGAATGTCCATAATAATTAACTGCATTGTCTACTACTGTGTCCCAATTAGTGGTTATCTGAACAGATTTTATGTGCTTCTGAAAAATAAATTTATCCAGAACTGAGAAAAATTGTTTGCGTATAAATATCTCTTTATGTTTCTCTGCAAAAATCAAACTTCTACAAAGTTCACTTTTTATAAGATGGTAATCTCTAAGCATCAATTCAAGATGTTGCTTAGAATTTGGGCTGTCATCAAAAGCTATAGTCCTTAATTGATATACAAGTAGTGATAAGAAAAAATTAGAAGAATCGATGTCAAATACAAACTTGTATTCAGGTTCTAATATCCTAATAATTGGTTTCCAGGCATTTTCTATTGCTCCTGCTCCTGTTATTAAGCAAACTTTTTCATATTCATTGTCCACCATCTGATAATCGGGTATTAATTACGCCTAACTCAAATATATGCGAAAGTTTGTGCCATAGAAAAAATAAAAGTCTATAGTATTATTATATCCGCATCAATCAAAGCTCAACATAGGTATGCCGCACAAGTGAGTGACACAACGATGACGCCATGAAAAACAAATGCTTGTCCCAAAAAGAAAAAAATATTTTATGCTTTCTTATCGGGATTTCTCAGCTTACTATTTTTAGCGCTATAAGAAAAGTAGATAACAATACCTATGGCCAACCATCCGAATAAACGTAACCAGTTTGTCCAGCCAAGGCCAAGCATCATTAACAGGCAAGCAGCTACGCCAAGGATAGGTACTAACGGTACCCATGGTGTTTTGAACTGACGGGGAAGATCGGGATCTGTTTTGCGTAAGATGATAACGCCAATGCATACCAGGCAAAAAGCAAACAGCGTTCCGATGCTTGTCATATCACCCACAATATCTCCGGGAATGAATGCAGCAAAAGAACCTACCAAGACCAAGATAATTAAGTTGGCTTTGTATGGTGTTTTAAATTTTGGATGCACTTTACTGAAAACACCTGGTAATAAACCATCTTTACTCATAGAGTAAAAAACCCTTGATTGTCCTAATAACATTACCAGTATTACAGAAGAGAAACCTGCAAGGATGGCAACGGTAACTAATTTACCAAGCCAGCCATAGCCCATCATGTATTTGTTGATGGCAAATGCTACTGATGCTTCTTTACCGGTAGTTCTGAAATCTTGTACCGTGGCAACCCCGGTAAGCACGTGTGCAAATAAAATATACAAGATGGTACAAACTGCTAATGAACCGAGAATACCTATGGGCATATCCCTTTTGGGATTCTTGGCTTCCTGCGCTGCCGTACTCACCGCATCAAAACCAATAAAGGCAAAGAACACTACACCGGCGGCACCTACTATTCCCCAAAAGCCTCCGAAGTGGTGACTGATACCTTGATGATCTACATAGGTTGTAGCGGCAGGAATATAATGCTCATGATTTACCGGGTTCATAAAACCCCAGCCAATGATGATGATCAAAATAACGATGCTCACTTTTGCAATTACGATCAGGTTGTTTACAACAGCCGATTCCTGTGTACCTCTTATCAATAATAAACTTAATGCGGCAACAATACCTAAGGCCGGTAAATTGATCATGCCATGTTCTAATCCATCTACACTGTGCTCAAACGGAGAATGACAGAGGGCATAGGGAATGGCTTTCCAATGCAATACGTTTACCAGTAAATTATTTAAATATTCGCTCCAGGCAATACCAACGGTGGCAGCACCTACAGCATATTCCAATACCAGATCCCATCCAATGATCCATGCAACAAATTCTCCCATAGTGGCATAGCTATACGTATACGCACTACCGGCAATGGGTATGGAAGAAGATAATTCAGCATAACATAATCCTGCTAATCCGCAACCGATAGCAGCTAAAATGAAACCAAGTGTTACAGAAGGTCCTGCATTTTGTGCAGCGGCAGCAGCCGTCCTTACAAACAAACCGGCACCGATGATGGCGCCGATACCTAAAGCAATCAATGAAGTTGCCGTTAATGTTCTTTTTAATCCTTTTTTGTCTGTATCTCCTGCATCAGCCATCAAAAGATGTAATGGTTTCTTTATAAATAAACTCATATGATGAATATTAATGTTGTTTTAATGATCTGGAAAAATAAGCAATATATTTTTAATTTGAAAATTTGGAGATTTGGAGATTTGGAAATGATTGGTGCTATTAGATTACAAGAATGCTTCAAATCATCAAATCTCCAAATTATCAAATCTCCAAATTCCCAAATCATCAAATCTCCAAATCATCCTTATATTGCAACCTAATTAGCTTTTATGGAAATTATAAAGCCAACTGATTCTAAACCCAACCGCCTTACACTATATATTGTAATTGCGATGGTGTTGGGTATAGTGGCAGGTTATATCATTCATGAAAAAGCTTCTCCTGAGTTTGTAAAAGATTTTGCTCCCAAGATAAAATTACTGGCTACTATATTTTTGCGATTGGTGCAGATGATCATTGCGCCGTTGGTATTTGCTACGCTGGTGGTGGGTATTGCTAAACTCGGTGATCTTAAAACGGTGGGCAGAGTTGGAGGTAAAGCAATGATCTGGTTCATATCAGCTTCGCTGATCAGTTTGCTGCTGGGGTTGGTATTGGTTACTATTACAAAACCCGGAGTAGGTGTTAACCTGGCTAATGCCGATCTGGAAGGAGCAAAAGACCTGATGGGTAAGACCAAAGAATTTTCTTTAGATAAATTTGTTGAACATGTGGTGCCAAGGAGTGTGATAGAGGCCATGGCGAATAACGAGATATTACAGCTGGTTATTTTTTCTGTTTTCTTTGGGGTGGCATTAACAGCGATCGGTAAAAAAGGGGATGCGATCATTAATGCACTGGACTCATTAACACATGTGGTACTTAAAATGGTTGGCTATGTAATGAACCTGGCACCGGTTGGTGTGTTTGGTGCTATGACGGGAGTGATCGCTATTAAAGGCTTGGGTATTTTAAAAACCTATGCTTATTATATTGGTTCGTTCTATTTGGGATTGGCTGTGTTGTGGGGTGTTTTGTTATTTGTTGGGTGGCTGATCCTGAGAAGAAGATTAATAGTATTGATGCGTCGTATCTCAGATCCGATGGCCATTGCATTTAATACAGCCAGCAGCGAAGCAGTATTTCCGAAATTGGTGGAAGAGATGGAACGTTTTGGTTGCAACAATAAAATTGTTTCCTTTACATTGCCATTAGGCTATTCTTTTAATTTAGATGGCAGCATGATGTACATGACCTTTGCCAGTATGTTCATTGCACAGGCATATAATGTTACTGCTGTAACGGAACATGTAGGAACACAGATTGCGATGCTGCTGGTGTTTATGCTTACCAGTAAAGGTATTGCCGGTGTGCCCAGAGCGTCGCTGGTAGTAGTGTTGGCAACAGGTGGTATGTTTGGCATTCCTCCTGAAGGAATTGGTTTAGTTTTGGCGATCGATACTTTTTGTGATATGGGCAGAAGTATGACCAATGTATTAGGTAATGCATTGGCAACAGCTGCGGTTAGTAAATGGGAGGGTGCTTTAGAGCATTCATAAATTAATAATAACAACTACGTTTTATGATGGATTTTATTTTGTTGGCTTTTAACTGGCATCAATTATTGCAACCGCAATGGTATATTGAGAATGGCGGCTTGTGGTTATTGTTGTTCATCGTTTTTGCGGAAACGGGTTTGTTTGTTGGTTTCTTTTTGCCCGGAGATTCGCTGCTGTTTGTGGCGGGTATCTTAAGTACTTCTTTGGTGAATTCTGTTTCTTTAAATACCGGCAATGATTTTTTTAATTTACTGATCATTAGTGCGCTTTGTATCATAGCCGGAATTTTAGGAAATACGGTGGGATATATTTTTGGCAGAAAGATCGGTCCTGCGATGTATAACTGGCGAGACAGATTTTTGTTCAAGAAAAAATACCTGTACCAGGCACATGAGTTTTATGAAAAGCATGGCGGCGGTGCCATTGTAATGGCAAGGTTTTTACCTATTGTACGGACTTTTGCGCCGATCGTTGCCGGTATTGTAGGTATGGATAAAAAGAAATTCGGTTTCTTTAATGTCATCGGCTGCGTAGCATGGGTAGTAACGATGCTTTTTGCTGGCCATTACTTAAATACTTTTTGCAAAAGTCAATTTAATTTTGATCTGGAAAAACATTTAGAAGTAATTGTAATAGGTATAGTTGTAGTAACGACAGCTCCTGTTGCTTTTAAATTGTTTTTTGTAAAGAAAAAAAAACCTGATAATACTTCTGTATAATTTGTTGCAATGCAAAACAAGAATTCTTCGATCTTCAATATTGCCGTATTAGTAGCTGCACTTGGTTACTTTGTAGATATTTATGATCTGCTGGCATTTAGTATACTTCGTCAACCTAGCTTGGCTAGTTTCGGTTTGAGTGCCGATGAGATAGACAGCAAGGGTTTGTTTATTATTAATATTCAGATGATCGGTTTGCTTATCGGTGGAATCTTGTGGGGTGTGTTGGGAGATAAAAAAGGCAGATTGAGTGTGTTATTCGGTTCCATACTTTTATATTCTTTAGCAAATATTGCCAATGGTTTTGTACAAACGGTGCCGCAATATGCCTGGTGTCGTTTTATCGGAGGTGTTGGTTTGGCCGGAGAGTTAGGTGCAGGAATTACTTTAGTGGCAGAATTATTACCTAAAGATAAAAGAGGAGTTGGCACTTCACTGGTGGCCGGCATTGGGTTGAGTGGTGCAGTGCTGGCATTTGTTTTCAAGCAATTGTTCGATTGGCGTATCTGTTATTTTATTGGTGGAGGATTGGGGTTATTATTGTTGATCCTTCGTATATCTGTCGCCGAAAGTGGTATGTTCAATGAGGTAAAAAATACGTCGGTACAAAAAGGGAACTTCTTGATGCTGTTTACCAATAAAGAGCGGTTTAAAAAATATATGCTCTGCATTTTGATCGGGTTACCCACATGGTTTGTGATCGGGATTTTAGTAAGCTTCTCTAATAAATTTGCTGCTAATTTTAATATTAAAGATAAAATTGATAGTGGTAAGTCGGTGATGTATGCTTATGTTGCTATTTCTATTGGAGATATTTTAGTGGGCCTGCTGAGTCAGTATTTAAAAAGCAGAAAAAAAGCATTGTATATTTTCTATTCACTTTCTATTATAGCAATATTTATTTTCTTTACTCAATTGTATAATTCTACCGCAGCCAATTTGTATTGGGTATGTGCCATGCTTGGTTTTGCTACCGGCTTTTGGGCCATATTTGTTACCATGGCGGCAGAGCAATTTGGTACTAATCTGAGGGCTACCGTTGCTACTACTGTTCCTAATATGGTTAGAGGATCACTCGTTCTTACCACCATTCTTTTTACCGGTTTGCAAACCAGTATGAGTTATGTACAGGCAGGAATGGTGACCGGTGCTATCGTGATGACGATAGCGATCGTTGCAGCCATCTTTACTAAAGAAACATTTGGTAAGGATCTGAATTATGTTGAAGAATAAGACAATGTTAAGACTATTGTAAAATACCCTGCCATTGGGAAATAAGAATAATATTTGCATTGGTGAATCATAATCTTATTCAATGATGTACAAATACTTATTCGGTTTGTTTTTTCTTTTTATTTCTTCTGCAATTTCAGCCCAACAGATCTCGGTGGAAGTGAAGTACGTGCCGGCAGATCCTGCAGATAATTTACTTATACCATATAAGCCAGGCAAAAAACTAAGGTGGGCAGATTTCCAGGGGATACCTACCGATACGGCTAATACATCCGCCATCACTTCTTCCGGGCTGGGATATAAATTCAAACTGCATCGTACAGAAGAACTGGCGACATTTACGTTTACAGTTAATTGTACTTTCTCCAAACTTAAATCGTGGGTAGAGCCGGGGAGTACTAACGATTATGTATTAAATCATGAGCAACGACATTTTGATATCAGTTACATCAATACATTTTTGTTTATACAAAAATTAAGAACAACCACTTTTTCTTTAAACAATTATCGCAATGAAATCCAACAGATATATAATGATGTATCGTATGCGTTAAATAATATGCAGCGTAGTTATGATATCGAAACAAAGAATGGAATTGATAAAGAAAAACAGGCAGAGTGGAATAAAAAAATTGATAAAGAACTGGCTACTGTTGTTTTATAATAATATACCACAATAACCCTGTTATATAGTGTTATTTCTGCTGGTTAGAATGACGGCAATAGCTGCTTCAAATAAAATATCTTTGTAAAAAGAATTACTATCTCATCTTCTCAAAACATATTATTTAGTCCGATAGAGTATTTAAAGGGTGTGGGTCCTTTAAGGGGAGATATGCTTAAGAAAGAGCTGAACATCTTTACGTATAAAGACTTGTTGGAACATTATCCGTTAAGACATCTGGATAAAACAAAGGTAGACAAGATACGCTCAATCAATTTTAATGCAGACTATGTGCAGGTTGCCGGAAAGTTAATGCATTTTGATATTGTGGGAGAAAAGAGAAGCAAACGTTTGGTGGCGTATTTACAGGATGATACCGGCGAAATAGAACTGACATGGTTTCAGGGGATTAACTGGGTCACCAAAACCTTGCATACAGGACATCATTACCTGGTGTTTGGTAAGGTGGGCTCATTTATGGGTAAAATACAGATTGTGCATCCCGAGATAGAGCCTTACACAGAAGAAAAGGCAGGAGGGAAAAAATTCCTGGAGCCTATCTATCCATCTACAGAAAAATTAAAAGTGAGGGGACTGAATGGAAGAATGCTTGCGAAATTAACGTATGCGTTATTGCAACAATTATCTCCAAAAGACCTGCCCGAGAATCTGCCCGAAAGTATCATTAAACAATATCGTTTTATCAGTCGCTGGGAAGCCAATTGTCATATCCATTTTCCTGCAACAGAAGAAATGTATAAACATGCTGTACGCAGATTAAAATTTGAGGAACTGTTTTTTGCCCAGGTAAGATTAGGATTGATACGCAGTACCCGGCATCGTTTCAGTAAAGGATGGATCTTTGATAAAGTAGGTGATTTTTTCAATACTTTTTACAACGAATTTCTTCCTTTTGAATTGACCAATGCCCAGAAGAGGGTGCTGAAAGAAATACGAAAAGATGCAGGCAGCGGCAAACAAATGAACCGACTCTTACAGGGGGATGTGGGAAGTGGGAAAACCATTGTGGCTTTATTGAGTATGTTGATTGCGGCAGATAATAATTTTCAGAGTGTACTGATGGCGCCTACAGAAATTCTTGCTCAGCAGCACTTTAATGGAATTACAGCGGTGTTAGGAACAATGAATATTGAAGTGAGGTTATTGACAGGGTCTACTAAAACCAAAGAGCGTAAAGAAATACTGACAAAATGTGAAGATGGCTCTTTGCATATTTTAATTGGTACACATGCGGTGATAGAAGATAAAGTACAGTTTAAAAATCTTGGGTTTGCGGTGATAGATGAACAACATAAATTCGGAGTGGCACAAAGAGCTAAACTTTGGAAAAAGAATTCGCTACCCCCGCATATCCTGGTAATGACGGCAACGCCTATACCAAGAACACTTGCACTAACTGCCTACGGAGATCTGGATTACAGTGTAATTGATGAATTGCCGCCGGGCAGACAACCAATTAATACCATCCATCGTTTTGAAAGCAAGCGGCCGCAGGTAATGGATTTCTTGCGGCAGGAAATAGAAAAAGGAAGACAGGCGTATGTGGTGTATCCGTTAATTGAAGAATCTTCTAAAGTGGATTACGAAAACCTGATGAAAGGTTTTGAAGAAGTGAAGTCGTTTTTTCCTGAACCAAAATTCTGGATCAGTATGGTACACGGAAAACAACCGGCAGAACAAAAAGAAGTAAACATGAAACGTTTTGTTACAGGAGATACGAATATTATGGTGAGTACTACCGTAATTGAGGTGGGAGTAAATGTTCCGAATGCATCTGTAATGGTAATTGAAAGTGCAGAAAAATTTGGTTTATCGCAACTGCATCAGCTTCGTGGACGGGTAGGAAGAGGGGCTGAGAAAAGTTTTTGCATTTTATTAACAGGCAACAAATTGTCTGCAGAAGCGAAAGAAAGATTGAAAATACTTTGCGCTACTAATGATGGTTTTGCTGTTGCTGAGAAGGATCTGGAGATACGGGGGCCGGGAGATATAGAAGGGACAAGGCAAAGCGGTGATTTAAACTTTAAGATAGCGAATATAGTCCAAGACCGAATTATGCTGGAAGCAGCTAAAGAGGCAGCCAATGTGATCGTTGAAAATGACCCTGAATTTACAATGGCTGAAAATTTGCCTGTAAAGGAATATTTGCAATGGCAAAAGGGTAAAACAATCTGGAGTAAAATATCGTAAATTGAAGAGCTTTATCCGGGTTTAAATGAATGAGAACATTCCGGTAGTATGTTTTGTTAAGATAATTTGAGCCGTTAAAATATTTATGTTGAGAAAAATATCCATATCTGTATTGCTGATCGCTTCAATTTTTTTTGTGGTTACATCTGCTCATGCTCAACTTTCGTTCATAGAAAATAAAGGTCAGTGGAATAGCAGAATAAACTTTAAATCCGACATACAGTCGGGTGCTTTTTTTCTTGAAAAGAATGGTTTTACTGTTTCGCTGCATCATCCTGATGATCTGCAAAAATTCTCCGAGCAGATACATGGTCATAGCCATAACAAAAGTAAAATTGACAACAGAAGCGACAAAGAAAGTGATAAAGAAGAAGTGGTAAAAATGGATCAACCCATTACCATTCGTTCACATGCATATAAAGTCAATTTTGTTGGTGCTTCCAATAATGTTCAGGTACTGCCTGAAAAAATATTACCTACTTATAACAATTACTTTATCGGGAATGATAAAAGTAAATGGCAGGGAGATTGCAAAATTTACCAGGCAGTATTGTATAAGAATATCTATCCTAATATTGATGTACGCTATTATACAGATGGCACAACGTTAAAATATGATATCATTGTTAATCCGGGTGGCCGGATTAATGATATTGTTATGCAATATGAAGGAGCAGATCAACTTAGTATTAAAAATGAAGAATTGTTGGTGCAGACATCGGTGGGAGAAATAAAGGAATTATATCCTTATACTTATCAATTACATAATAACGAAAAGCAGGTACTGAAGTGCAGCTATCAATTAAAGAAAAATCGTATCAAATTTAAAGTGAGAGATTATTCTCCTGATGCAACTATTGTCATCGATCCTACATTAATTTTCAGCACATTCACCGGAAGCACTGCTGATAATTGGGGGTATACTGCAACCCCTGGGCCCGATGGGACTATGTTTGCTGCTGGTATTGCTTTTGATTTTGGTTTTCCTGTTTCTCCGGGAGCTTATCAAATGAACTTTAAATATGGTGTAGATGAAGATGGCAATGGACCGTATGATATTGCGATCATTAAGTTGTCTTCTAATGGCGCTAACAGATTATATGGCACTTATCTGGGAGGTGACGGTAATGAACAGCCGCATAGTATGATATGTGATGCCCAAGGTAATTTGGTTGTAGCCGGTCGATCCAATTCTAACGGCAGGGTGCCATACCCTACAACTATTCCTTTTATTGGAACCCAGGGAGGGTATGATATAGTAGTGTCTAAATTTAATGCGACAGGAACATTATTGACAGGGTCAATAAGAATTGGCGGAAGAGGAGACGATGGCGTGAATATAAAACCTAAATATGTTTCATTGGCGGGGATCACTCCTAATGGTCAGACTGATGGCGCATTTGAAACACGTAGAAATTATGGTGATGATGCCCGTTCTGAAGTAATACTGAATGCTAGTGGTGATATATTATTAGTGTCATGTACACAGTCGCCCGATTTTCCCATAGTTGGTTCAGCTTTTCAAAATACTTTTGGAGGTGGACGACAAGATGGTTTATTCTTAAAATTTACATCAGAATTAACGGCACTACAATCCAGTTCTTTCTTTGGTGGTAGTGGAAGTGATGCTTGTTTTGTTTTATCTGCTAATCCGTTAAATGGGGATATCTATGTAGGAGGGGCTACAACCAGTAATAATTTACCTGGTGATAAAACAAGTGTGATTGCAGGGAATTATCAGGGAGGTGCAACCGATGGTTTTGTGTTTCGATTAAATCCTGCCGGCAATTCGCTTATTAAAACAACTTATCTGGGCACTAACGGTAATGATATGCTCTACGGAGTTCAATTTGATAAATTCGGGTTTCCATATATCATGGGTACCACTACCGGAAACTGGCCTGTTAAGAATGCATTATTTAGCAGCAACGGAGGTAAGCAATTTATCAGTAAGCTGGAACCCGATCTTTCGGCATTTGTTTATTCTACTGTTTTTGGAACCAATGTACCTGTTCCCAATATTTCACCTATTGCTTTTTTAGTAGATCGGTGTCAGAATGTATATGTGTCTGGTTGGGGCGGGGGTATCAGTAATAGTAAACTATATCCTTCTGCAGGAACAAGAGGTTTACCCATTACTCCGGATGCAATTAAGTCAACTACAGATGGAGATGATTTTTATTTCTTTGTATTGGAAAAAAATGCCAATAGCCAGTTGTTCGGAAGTTTCTTCGGGCAAACGGGCGGAGAACTTGGCGACCACGTAGATGGAGGTACAAGCAGGTTTGATGCTAACGGAATTATTTACCAGGCATTGTGTGCAAACTGTGGCGGTCCGAGAAACCTGGGTTTTTTCCCAACGTCTCCAGGGGCATGGGCAAGAACAAATGGTTCTGGAAGTTGTAATGAAGCCGCGGTAAAAATTGAAATGAATTTTTCGGGTATTGCGTCTTCTGTACAGGTGTCAATAGATGGTGTGCCGAATGATACTGCCGGTTGTGCACCACTTACCATAACATTTACAGATACCATTGCTAAAGCAAAAAAATATATCTGGAATTTTGGCGATGGGTCTGCAAACGTAACAACTACGGTTGCTACAGTAGATCATTTATATATGGCATCTGGATATTATAATATCATGCTGGTAGGTATTGATTCTTCTAAATGTAATATTGCTGATACAGCTTATGCAAGAGTTAAAGTAGGAACCAATGAGGTTTTTCCTTCTTTCACTGCTACTAAATTGACGCCTTGTACTAATTTAAGTTTTGAGTTCACCAATACAACTACTTCTATTTTTGGAGGAGAAAGAACTGTCAAATATATCTGGGATTATGGTGATGGTAGTAAATTGGATACAGTAGCATACAGCCCAAATACTACACATACCTATGCGTCGGTTGGAACATATGATGTGAAATTGTCTGTAATAGATTCTATCTTTTGTAATACACCACAAAGTTTTTCAAAGACCATTCGATTGGCAAGTATTGTAAAAGCTGATTTTAGTACCCCGGCAAAAGGATGTGCTCCATATACTGCTCAATTTGTAAATAAGTCTTTGGGAGGCACTGATTTTATCTGGGATTTCGGTGATGGAAGCCCTGTATCTACAGACGTAACACCAACACATTTATATACCAGGGCAGGTAATTTCACCGTTCGCTTAATTGCCATTGATCTATTTACCTGCAATCAACGAGATACCATGACAGTTGATATTGAAATATTCAGTATGCCAACAGCGAATTTTAGTTTTACTCCTGTAACGGCGAAGGTAAATACCCCCACACAATTTATTAACTCCTCATTGAATGCTGTTAGTTATTTATGGAATTTTGGTGATGGGGATAGCTCGATAACAGCTAATCCTCTACATCAGTTTAATGCAACAGATACATTTAATGTTTGTTTAATGGCTAAAAACGAAGCCGGTTGTATAGATACACTTTGTCAGGCTGTGGAAGCAATTGTAGAGCCATTGATCGATGTGCCAAATGCATTTACCCCTAACAGTAATGATATCAATAGTGTGATAAGAGTGGCAGGGTTTGGTGTTGTTAAGATGACCTGGAATATATACAATCGTTGGGGGCAATTATTGTTTACATCAACAAGTCCGAAGATAGGTTGGAATGGAGAGTATAAAAATAAGCCGCAGCCTATGGATGTATATGTATATACATTAGAAGCGGTTTTATCTGATGGGAAAAAAGTAAAGAAAACAGGGGATATATCTTTGTTAAGATAGATCTATTTACGAATTATGATTTTGGATGTACGATTTTAAAAGAGATATTTAGATTGAGATGTTTAACGATAGACAAAAATATTATACTGTAAAATTAATTAACATGCCGTTTCTTTTGAAACGATTGCTACTAATTAGTATTGCTTATTGTCTATTGCCTGTTGCTTTTGCTCAGGATCTGCATTTTTCTCAATTTTTTAATACGCCTTTAACTACTAACCCGGCTAATACAGGATTCATTCCAGATGCCGATTACAGGATTGGCGCCCATTATAGAAGTCAATGGTCATCTATATTGACTGCTCCCTATAAAACGACCAGTATTTATGGAGATGCACAGATATTAAGGAATAAATTTGAGAACGGATGGATGGGAGTTGGTGGTGTGGTATTAAGTGACATTGCCGGAACAGGAAGTTTAAGATCTACAAAAGTATATGGATCGGTTGCTTATCACCAGATGTTGGGAGATGCCAGTTTACTGAGTGCAGGATTTAACCTGGGGTGGGTTAACAAACGGATAGATCTTAGTAAGCTCACTTTTCCGAGCCAGTTCAATGGTAAGTTTTTTGATGGTTCCATTACTGCTAACTATCCAAATTTTGTAGCTACTAATGTTAGTTATTTTGACATGCAGGCAGGGTTGAATTATGCATATTTCCCTGATGAAAATACATACATCAATGCCGGCTATTCTATACATCATGTAAACAGGCCAACAGAAACCTTTTTTTCATCCAATGGCGATAGCAGCAGAATTGCTATGCGTCATATTGGTTTTGTCAATGCTATCTTAAAACCAAATGACAGGGTGATCATTAATCCTAATGCCTATTATACTATGCAGGCAAAAGCGTCAGAACTGGTGGTAGGGTTGAATGCCAATTATAATTTATCTGAAGCGGGAGAAAAACAACTGATAGCAGGAGTGTATTATCGTGTAGGCGATGCTGTTATTCCGATGGTAGGCTTCGAAATAAAAAACATTCGTTTTACCTTTAGTTATGATGCGACAACCTCTGCATTGAAAAATTTCAATAATTTGCAGGGTGCATCAGAATTCAATGTAACCAAGAAAGGTTTTTATAGTGAATATAACGGTGATACCCGTAAAGTTTTATGCCCTAAATTTTAATAGCAATGAATAGAAGATCAATTTTAGTACTGTCATTATTATGTGTAATATCTTTTGCTCAGGCACAGGATGAAGAAAAATCAGCAGAGTCAACGAAAGGATTTAAGAAAGAAAATTTCTTTACCGGAGGAAACATCGGATTGGGATTTGGCTCTGGAACCACATCCTTTGGTATTAGTCCACATTTTGGGTATAGCATCAATAAATGGATTGATGTAGCCGTTTCTGTGAATTATAATTATATCTCTCAAAGAGATTATTATGAAGTGAATGATAAATTAAGACAAACCACCATTGGTCCAGGTGCATTTGTTAGGCTTTTTCCGGTAAAATTTTTATTTGCGCAGGCGCAATATGAGCATAATTTTATCAGGCAAAAATATATTCCCGCTACTGGGAGTTATATCTCACCTGCAGTTTACAAAGTTGAATCCAATAGTTTGCTGATCGGTGCCGGCTACACAAGTGGCAGATCTGTGGGTAATAATAGTTATTATTATTTTTCACTCATGTTTGATGTGCTTAAAGATCCCTATTCGCCTTACCTGGATACTTATGGCAGAGTATTGCCTGTAGTAAGAGCCGGATATAACATTGCATTGTTTCAGGGAAGAAATAAAAAATATTAATTTAAAAACCTTACCAGTTCCGCCGGTTCATTTAGAATGGTCATCCTGCTTTCGAGGGATTCATACAAGAAACCATCTGCAAAGAGTTTTTGCATGTGTGCAATCAGGTGTGTGTAAAATCCATCTGTGTTCAAAATAAAAATATGTTTGTTGTGGATACTGAGTTGGTTCCAGGTAAGAATTTCAAATAATTCATCCAAAGTACCAAAGCCGCCTGCTAATACTACCGCAGCGTCACATTTTTCATAGATCATTTTTTTTCTGGTGTGCATATTATCTACAATGATCAATTCGGTGATGCCATCGTGTTGATGTTCCCATTGAGCTAATATCTCCGGCATGATCCCTGTTACCTTACCTTCTTTTTGTAAAACAGCATTTGCAATAGAAGCCATCAAACCTTTGTTGCCACCGCCATATATAAGTTGGATACTTTTTTCGGCCAATAACAAACCCAGCTGTTCTGCATGTTGTGTGTATAAGGGGTTAGCGCCCGCTTTGCTGCCACAAAAAACAGCGATTGATTTTATTTGCATATTTTACCTATCTTGAATTTTAAAGCAAGCTAATTCTTAATTTTTAATTTAATCCATGTCGCCATTTATTTTATTTTCTTTTGTAATTGGTTATTTTCTGATACTTCTTACAGTTGCTTACTTTACCTCCAAAGGCAGTAATAATGATTCTTTTTTTATCGGTAATCGAAACAGTAACTGGATGCTGGTAGCATTTGGAATGATCGGTACAAGTTTAAGTGGAGTAACTTTTGTAAGTGTGCCCGGAGCTGTTGGAAAGCCAATGGGTATGGGAGTTGAGGGCTTTGCTTATTTTCAGATAGTGATTGGATATTTAATAGGGTATGCCATCATAGCCTATGTTTTATTACCGTTGTATTACCGGATGAACCTTACTTCGATCTATAATTATTTACAAAATCGATTGGGTTTTACCTCTTACAAAACAGGCGCATCATTTTTTATTTTATCCCGTACATTGGGTGCCACAGCCAGATTGTACCTGGTAGTGAGGATCTTGCAGGATAGTATTTTTGCCAATCTAGGTGAAGGATTTCATATGCCATTTTGGTTTACCACACTCATTATTTTATTGATGATATTGCTATACACTTTTAAAGGCGGTGTAAAAACGATTGTGTATACCGATACATTGCAAACTACCTGTATGTTAGTGGGGTTGGTGGTTTGTATTGTTTACATACTACATTCTCTGGATTTGAGTTTTGGTACAGCAATGTCCTCATTATCTGAGAAGGGATACAGTAATATATTTGTTACTGATCCTAATAATAAGTTGTTTATACTGAAACAAATTATTGCGGGAGCTTTTATTACTGTTACGATGACAGGGCTTGATCAGGAAATGATGCAAAAAAACATCAGTGTAAGAACTCTCAAAGATTCTCAAAAGAATATGATCACGTTTTCAGGTATACTGATCGTTGTGAATTTTTTATTTTTGTTGTTAGGCGGCTTGCTTTATTTGTATGCAGCTAAAAATGGCGTTACAGAAACAGGGGATAAGTTATTTCCTGCAACGGCCATCATGCATATGCCTCCTTATATCTCTATCATCTTTGTCATTGCATTGATCTCTGCCTTGTTTCCAAGTGCTGATGGAGCCATCACAGCACTTACATCATCTTTTTGTATAGATATTTTAGGGCTGCATCGTAGTAGTCATTTGTCAGAGAGTCAGCAAAAAAAAACAAGGCAGATTGTTCATCTGACTTTTGCTGCAGTTTTTTTATTGTTTGTGATGATCTTTAAATGGATAGATAGTTCCAGCATGATAGGTGTAATATTAAAAGTAGCCGGTTATACCTATGGTCCATTGTTGGGTTTGTTTGCCTTTGGTATTCTTACTAAACGAACAGTGAATGACCCTGTGGTTCCCGTGGTTGCTGTAATTGCGCCGATCATTTGTTTTTTTATTGATAAGTATCAGGCAGATATGTTTGGAGGATTCCAGATAGGGTTAGAGTTGCTGGTAATAAATGGTCTGCTTACATTTATCGGCTTGTTAATTATCTCTAAAAAAGCATAAAAAAATTAAAATAGTTGTACTTTTATACTGTTAGTGGGTGCCATTTCTCATGCGGCAAAATATGAGAAATGGCATTTTATATTTATAATAAAAACTGAAAATTGGATAGTTGATGGCAATTGAGCTAGTAAATACTGCCGCGGAAAAATATGCAGATGCATACACTACTGCTGATGAAGTATTGTTGGAAACGGTGGCAGAAAAAACCGTACAAACACACCCGCTGGCGCATATGCTTAGTGGTCATGTGCAGGGGCAGTTTTTGTCAATGCTTAGTGCATTATTAAAGCCCACCAGGATTTTAGAGGTTGGAACTTTTACGGGATATAGTGCTTTATGTTTAGCCAAAGGCCTGACAGACAATGGAATATTACATACAATTGATATCAGGGACGAAGGTGCAAATTTGTTTTTTCAACAGTCTGTTTATAAAGATAAAATTAAAACGCATATTGGTGATGCAAATACAATTATACCTTTGCTAAAAGAAACCTGGGATATTGTATTTATCGATGCAGATAAAACAGGGTATATTGGCTATTACGAGTTAATTTTGCCATCGGTAAAGAAAAATGGTCTTATAATTGTTGATAATGTTTTGTTTCATGGGGAAGTTTTGAAAGATACTATTTCAGGAAAAAATGCCAAAGCTATTCAGGCATTTAACGAGTTAGTAAAAAATGATGAAAGAGTAGAGCAGGTATTATTAACAGTTAGAGATGGTTTACTCTTGTTAAGAAAAATATAATTTATTATTAAATATTTGAAATGAAAAGATCAGTTCTGATAGGAATTATTTTATTAATCAATACAGCGTTGTTTTCTCAGACAATCACTCCTGAGCAATATATAGCATTGTATAAAGACATTGCCATCAGAGAAATGAAGAGGATGGGAGTGCCTGCAGCGATCACACTTGCACAGGGAATTCTTGAAACAGAAAGCGGTAATAGTGCATTGGTAAAAAAATCAAATAATCACTTTGGGATTAAATGTAAAACAACATGGACGGCAAGTGGTGTTAGCCATGATGACGATGCTCCGGGTGAATGTTTCAGAGTGTATAAAACGGCTGAAGATTCTTACCGTGATCACAGTAATTTTTTAAGGGCTGGAGAACGTTATGCATTCTTATTCAGATTAAATCCACTGGATTATAAACAATGGGCAGAAGGATTGAAAAAAGCGGGCTATGCTACCAATCCAAATTATCCTAAGATACTGATCAAGCATATTGAACAATATAATCTGCAACAATATTCTTTAGCAGCTGTTGATGAAGTGCCTAAATTTAATTCAGAAGATTTTACCGATGATAAGGAACCGCCTGCAGCTGCTGTTGTGGATGAAGAAAGAGTTGTTACAGCTGTTGCAACACCTGCAGAGAATACAGAGAAAACAACATTGGATTTGAAAAATGCTACTACTGTTATCAATGGCAGTAAATGTGTATTTGCAAAAAAAGGAACATCTTTATTGGTGATAGCTTCAAAAAATAATATCAACCTTAGTAAATTACTTGAATATAATGACCTGGGTGAAGATGGGTTATTATCCAAAGATCAGATCATTTTTTTACAGCATAAAAAAAGTGTAGGAAATAAAGACTTTTATATATCACAGGATGGAGAGACCTTATATGATGTAGCTCAAAATAATGGGATCACTTACCAAGCATTATTGACATACAATAATTTAAAAGAAGACACTAAGCTTTACCCGGGTACAAAGCTTTTCTTGAAGTCGATCAAAACAAATGATCAAACGAATAAAATAGTTAAACCTTCAAGTGCTCCCAAATATTATGAAGTGCAGCCTAAGGAGGGTTTATATTCTATTGCAAAAAAGAATGGAGTAAAAGTTCAGCAGTTGATGGAATGGAATAATTTAACTACGGATTCTTTGAAAATAGGTCAGCAACTAATTGTTTCACAATAGTAATTAATATTAATGCCAGTTATACAAGTACATGATAAAAAATTCGGACCATTTATAGGTGCAGAAAAAATAAGTCAACAGATAAAAAGAGTAGCAGCAGAGATCAATCGTGATTATGCAGGGAAAAAGCCTTTGTTTATTGCTATACTCAACGGGTCGTTTATGTATGCATCTGATCTGTTTAAAGAAATTACTATTGAAGCTGAGATTTGTTTCATTAAACTGGCGTCATATAAAGGCACTAAATCTACCGGTAATGTAATAACTTCCATTGGGTTAGATGAGCCGTTAAAAGACAGGCATGTGATCATTGTAGAAGATATCGTAGATACCGGCAATACTTTGTCTAAATTTTTACCACAATTATATAATCAACAACCTGCATCATTAAAGATTTCTGCATTATTACAAAAGCCGGATGCTTTGGAGCACCCTGATCTGATCGTTGATTATCTGGGGTTTAGTGTTGAAAATATTTTTTTATTGGGTTTTGGACTGGATTATGACGGATTAGGGCGTAATATCCCTGAAATATATCAGTTAATAGAAGATTAGGCAATAAAAAGACAGTCATTTACGTATATATCATACAAATTTTTTAACTTTCGGATATTTTATCCCGTTGAAAAGAACAATCCTATATATTCTTGCCATCTTTTTTGCAAATTCTTTGTCGGCGCAATACTATTTACGAGGCGAAATAAAAGATAAATCGGGGCAACCAATTCAGAATGTAAAAATGATTTTACGTTCAACCCACCTGACATACTATGCAGGTAACTCCGGAGGCTTCGGCATCAGCACAGATTTTTTATACGATTCTTTAACAGTGATCCACGAAGGGTATGAAACTCAAACCGTTGGGATCAAGTCTGATGTCTATCAGGAGATTGTAATGAAAAAACTGAATGCGAACGATAATAAAAATCGGCAAAAATTAATTTCCATTACCAAAGATTTTAACCAAACATCAAAGTACAAGTGGTTCTTTGGAGATGAATCTTATTTTTCCTTAGTGGAAAATGCTGTTGTTGATGCAGAAAAATACCCAAATACAGGATTTTCATTAAATATAAATAAAGCTTCATACAGCAATATCAGGCGTTTCATCAATATGAAAAGTTCTGTTCCTCCTGATGCAGTTAGGGTAGAGGAATTGTTGAATTATTTTAATTTACACTATGTAGAGCCGGAAAAAGATCAGGTATTTCGAGTGGAGTCTCAGATAAGTGAATGCCCATGGAATATAAAGAATAACCTGCTTTATCTGAATATAAGTGCCCGTAAAATTAACATGGACAAAGTGCCTCCCAGTAACCTGGTATTTTTGATAGATGCGTCAGGTAGTATGGATATGCCGAATAGATTACCATTGGTAAAGGCGGCCTTTCAAATGTTAGTGAAAAATTTGCGGACAATTGATACTGTCTCTATTGTAAAATATGGTGGGCCTGTGCAGGTATGGTTACAACCAACCAGCGGAGGTCAAAAGGAGAAGATCATTCAATCAATTGAAGAGTTGACAGCAGATGGGGATACACCCGGTGAATCTGCTATCAGGCTGGCATATAGAATAGCGAAAAGCACTTTTATCAAAGGAGGGACCAATAGAGTGATATTGGCTACAGACGGAGATTTTAATGTGGGTGAAACAACAGAAGAAGCATTGGAGGATCTGATTGTAAAGGAACGACAATCTGGATTGTATCTTACCTGTTTAGGTGTGGGGATGGGAAATTTTAAAGATTCCAAATTAGAAACTCTCGCCAAAAAAGGAAATGGGAATTATGCTTATCTGGATGATATTCAGGAGGCGGAAAAAGTATTGGTAAAAGAAGTAACACAAACATTTTATACGGTTGCAGATAATGTTTTTTTAAATGTACAATTCAATCCTGCATTAGTGAGTGAATATCGTTTGATCGGATTCGATAACAAACGTGATGCGGTAGCGGATAGTACAGGAGAACTGGAAGGAGGGGAGATTGGCAGTGGTAACAGTGTGATGGCAATCTTTGAATATAAGTCAGCGATCAATAAGATCAATGAATTCCCTACATCCGGTGCGGTGGCACAGGTGGTGTTAAGTTATAATACTTCTCCGGATAAGACCCGTAAAGAAGTAAGGTTTGATTGCAGGCAGAACTATCTTCCATTTAACAGTATAGACAAGGAATTACAATTCGGTACTGCACTAGCTATGTTCGGGATGAAGCTTCGTCAATCGAAAAATTTAGGTATTGCCGATTGGAATGATATTGAATCTATTGCAACAACATCTGCTAATCCGGAAAATTATCTGCAAAGGGATTTTATAAAGTTGCTGAAAGAAGCAAGAAAATTTTATACGAAGAAAAGGAAGAAGGGGTATGATTGATTTGTTATCCGAATAAGATAAAAAAGAAATAATGCTTTGAAAACAATTGTGTTTGCTGATAGTTAGATACTACCCAAGTATATAAATTAAAAGAGGCTCTTTTTTCGAGCCTCTTTTAATTTATATAAAACATTTAGCTAAACATCTCCCTCACTTTATCGAAGAAAGATTTATCTCCCTTTTCAGGTTTAGGTGTAAAGTTTTGGCTACGCTGCATTTTTTCCAACATTTCTTTTTCCTCGCTGCTGATATGCTGAGGTGTCCACACATTTACATGTATCAACTGGTCTCCTTTTTCATAACTGTTTACAGATGGGAAACCTTTTCCTTTCAATCGGAATATCTTTCCGCTTTGGGTACCGGCAGGTATTTTAATTTTGGCTTTACCATCAATAGTAGGTACTTCTACCTGCGTACCAAACACAGCTTCAGGAAAAGATAGATGTAAATCGTAAGCAACGTTTAATCCATCCCTGTGTAATTCTGCATGAGCTTCTTCTTCTATCAAAACGATCAGATCGCCGTTTGCACCGCCTCGTTCACCGGCGTTACCCTTGCCATTCATACTCAATTGCATTCCTTCCTGTACACCTGCAGGTATTTCTATTGTAACGGTTTCTTCGCCATATACTCTGCCATCGCCTTTACAAGCAGTACATTTATTGGTGATCGTACTTCCTTCTCCGTTACAGGTAGGACAGGTGGTAACAGTCTGCATTTGGCCTAAAAAAGTATTCTGCACACGTTTTACCTGGCCGCTGCCTCCGCAGGTACCACAGGTTTGTGTGCTGTTTTTGTCTTTAGCGCCACTGCCGCTACAGGTAGTACATAATACATATTTTTTAACCTTAACAGTTTTAGTAGCGCCTTTGGCCATCTCTTCATAATTCAATTTTATTTTGATACGAAGATTTGTGCCTCTTACACCACGGCTACGGCCACCCGAAGATCTTCTTCCGCCACCACCGCCGCCAAAGAAACTTCCAAAAGGACTGTCATCGCCAAACACATCACCAAACTGACTGAAGATATCATCCATATTCATACCGCCACTAAATCCACCGCCACCGCCATTGCCTCTTCCCGAGCCAAAAGCCTGATGGCCAAAACGGTCATACTGGGCTCTTTTATCCGCATCACTTAAAATTTCATAAGCCTCTGCTGCTTCTTTAAATTTTTCTTCAGAAGCTTTATCTCCCGGGTTACGATCAGGGTGAAATTGCATCGCTACCTTACGGTACGCTTTTTTTATTTCATCCTGTGTAGCAGATTTAGATACACCTAATATTTCGTAAAAATCTTTTTTCATACCCCTTAATCCCCTAAAGGGGAAATTTTTGAACTCTAAAAATGTAGAGTTTTTTTATTTTAAAAAATGCTTTAATGATGCCAACTCCAATTCCCCCTTTAGGGGGTGAAGGGGGGTGCTATTTCCCTACCACTACTTTTGCAAAACGTATTAATTTATCATTCAGATAATACCCCTTCACTACTTCATCCACCACTTTATCTTTAAGGTCTTCTGTAGGAGCAGGTATCTCAGTAATAGCTTCATGTTTTTCAACATCAAACTCTGTATGGATACTTTCCATCGCTTTAAGGCCTTTGCTCTGCAAAGTATTTCTTAGTTTTCCAAACACTAATTGAATGCCTTCTTTTATTTGAGCAATATCCTCGGTGGTTTGCAATTGTTTTTCGGCCCTGTCGCAATCATCCAGCACATCCAATAAAGAACTGATCACTTCTTTGCCAGCTGTTTGAAAAAGTTCACTACGTTCTTTAGCACTACGGCGTTTGTAATTATCGAATTCAGCAAAAAGACGGATGTATTTATCTTTTTGTTCATCCAGCTCCTTTTGAATTTTTTCAACTGCATTTTCAGTGTCTTCGGGGTTGCTTAAATGTGTATTACCCGGGATGTCTGAATCTGCATTGATATTCATTTCTCCGTTTTCAACAATTGTTTCTTTTTCTTCCATAATTTAAAAATTGTGTGCAAAGGTACGATAGTCAAACATTTTGCCAATGCTTGCTTTGCGGTCAAATTGACAATTTTTTGGACTTTAGGCTGACTAAGTGTGATTGGACACTCTTTCTACTGACTTATTGAGCGATTATCCAATAAATAAACAGTTAAGAGATGAATAGATGTATAGTTGCAATAAAATAAAAGAGGAAAATCAGGTAAAACTTATTTCACTACCTGAAATTTACCAGATTGAAGGATCTTGCCGTTTTTATCACGTAGTTGGTAAACATAGATACCACGATAAAAATCTAATAAAGGAAGATTAAAATGCTGCGTATTTGTCTTAACCTCATATACTTTTTTACCCATAAAATTGTATACCTGTAAAGCAAATGATTTATCAAAACCACGCTGAAAATCGAAATTGACAGCTGTACTGGCAGGAGTAGGATATACTTTGATCAATTTTGCAGGGCCATCACCAAGTATGGCTGTTTTATTTTGTGCAAAAGAAGTAAAAGTCAATCCAAATAATAGAATCAATATGGTCAATAGTCGTGTCAACACAGTAAAAGTAATAATTTCTTTTCAAATATTAATGAATATTCTTGTAGAAAAAAAGCGATTAAATCATCTATAATTCAGCCCGGCAGGTTTCTAGAATCCTATCCGGGCTGAATCCCTACAAAGAGTTCAGGATATCGGTAATTGCTGTAAAATTTGGCAGATCTCCTGCACTTTCCAGTACTTCTGCATATTGTATAACTCCCTCTTTATCAATAATAAAAGCAGCTCTTTTACTAACTCCTTTCATATCCAGTATCCAATCTGTATAAATAGCCCCATAGGCGGTTGAAACATTCTTATTAAAATCGCTTAACAGCGTGAAATTGAAGTTTTGCTCTTCTTTAAATTTCGCAAGCGTAAAAACCGAATCGACCGAAATTCCCAAAACCTGGGCATTGGCATTGTTATAAACAGCCATATTATCGCGGATGCTGCACAGTTCTTTGGTGCATACTCCCGTAAATGCTTGGGGGAAGAAAAGGAGTAGAACATTTTTTCCTCTAAGGTCGCTAAGCGCTACTTTGCTTTTATCACTGGCGTGTAAAATAAACTCTGGGGCTTGTTGTCCGATTTCTGGTATCATAATTGTTTATTACTTGATGATATAATTATTTTGTAAAGGGTAACATTTTTTGTCGTCTTTTGTTCTATCATCAGCGATAAATTTACCAAGGTCCGGTAAGGGTGTTGTGAATATTTTAAGAAAAGAAAAACTACATTTGATGACTAATCAATTTAAAATTGCAATGAAGCATTTACTTTTTAGAAGTTTGATAGGATTGATGTTTTTGGTATTCGCAAATACTTGTGATGCGCAATACAAGGATTTCAGTTTATCTCCCGAAGGAGATACATTGAATGCTACTGATAAAAAGGGATTAAAACAAGGCAAGTGGGTGATAACCGTACCCGAAATAAGAGGTGAACCAGGATATGATGAAGAGGGAGTGTATAAAGATGATAAAAAAGAAGGAGTGTGGCGGAGGTATAGCACAGAGGGTGATCTGCTGGCAATAGAAAATTATAAATATGGAGGAAAGGATGGGATACAACAATATTATTCTTACCTGGGTTCTTTGATCAAAGAGGAAGAGTGGCATGCGTATAATCCGGATGCGCCTTATGATACCATTCCTATTTACGGAACCGGTAGCAATGAGATCGTTGAATATAAAATCGTAAAGGCTACGCAATATAGTGTGCCACATGGTGAGTGGAAATATTTTGCTACAGATGGAAGACTAACGAAAGCAGAAAAGTATGACAGAGGCAGATTACTGGCTGATGATGAAAACAAAAAGCCTGATGTAGTTACATCTGATGTAAAAGAAAAGCCTAAGGAAAAAGCGAAGCCTCAGGAAGTGCTTGATTACGAAAAGAAATACAGTAAAAAGAAAAGAGAACATATGGAACGGGATGGTAAAACCGGCTTATAAAAAAATGTATCGGCTTTAACCGATACATTTTTTTTATAAGGATATATTGCTTTATTCAATGGGGAATAAGCTAATAGCACAGCCTCCTCCCGGGGCTAATTGTAATTTTAATTGTGATTTACTTGTTACCACTTGTGTGGTTATCTCGTAAGGCTGAGGATTATCTTTCCAATGAGCATCTTTTGCATCTGCATAAATGGTAGCCAGGTATTTTTTATTAGCATCCAAAAAATCTAATTTTATTGTAGTGCTGCGTTTGTTCTCATCTGTTATGGCGCCAATGAACCATTTGTTTGTTCCTTTTGCTTTTCTGGCAACGGTAATATAATCTCCCGGTTCGGCCTCCAGGTATTTGCTGTCATCCCAGTCTACTGCCACATCTCTGATAAATTGAAAAGCATCTAATCTTGATTCATAACTTTCAGGCAGATCTGCCGCCATTTGCATCGGGCTGCAGATAGTAACGTATAAGGCTAACTGTTTAGCTAATGTGGTATGAACAAAATTATTTGCTTTCGTACTATCCCAATGCACCATTTTTAATTCAAATATTCCCGGAGTATAATCCATAGGTCCTCCCATGAATCTAGTAAATGGGAAGATCGTTTCATGATCAGGATTATTACCTGTACTCCAGGCATTGAACTCCATTCCTCTTGCAGCTTCACAAGCCATCCAATTAGGATAGGTGCGGCTTAATCCTGTAGGACGGACCGCTTCATGAGCATCCAGCATGATCTTATAATCAGCTGTTTTTTTTGCTACTCTTACATAATGATTTACCATCCATTGACCATCATGATATTCTCCACGAGGAATGATCTTACCTACATAACCTGTTTTAACAGCATCATACCCGTTCTCTTTCATGAATCTGTAAGCGGTATCCATCTGTCTTTCGTAATTAGTAACGGAGCTGGATGTTTCATGGTGCATGATCATCTTAACACCTTTTTCTGCGGCATAGCGGTGTAATTCTTTTACATCAAAATCAGGGTAAGGAGTAACAAAATCAAAAACATTTTCTTTCCATTGACCAAACCAATCTTCCCAGCCTACATTCCAACCCTCTACCAATACTCCGCTAAAACCATACTTTGCAGCAAAATCAATATACTTTTTTACATTAGCCGTATTAGCTGCATGTTTTCCACTGGCTCTATCCCAACTAGATTTTCCTACATGCATTTCCCACCAAACACCAATAAATTTCTGCGGTTTAATCCAACTGGGATCTTTGATCACAGAGGGCTCATTTAAATTTAAAATAAGCTTGGAGGCGATAATATCTGTGGCTTTATCCGATACAATAATTGTGCGCCAGGGAGTTTTAGCAGGTGCTTGCAAATAAGCTTTATTACCAATTGCATCCGGCACCAATCTTGACGATAATGTGTAACTGGTTTTGTCAAGATGCAAGTTCATTGCCGGGTAGTTAACTAATGCAGCTTCATGAATATTAATATACAAGCCATCGCTGCTCTTCAGCATTAACGGTGTTTGTACCGCATTGCTATCAAAAAAGGCCCTGGCATTGATTTGATTATAGGCCAAAGATTTGCTGGCATCAACTTCACTTAAATTAGTCGTTTCAGGATTAAATTCATTGCTGTCATAATCTCCTGGTATCCAAAATGCTTTATGATTACCAGTTAAATGAAATTCTGTGTATTCATCTGCAATGGTAAAATGATTAAGATTTTTTTGTTGAGGGAATTCATATCTAAAGCCGACACCATCATTAAAAACTTTGAATACAATGTCCATTAGAACCGGTGTGCTGTTTGTCTGGGTAAGATGAACAGTCAGCTGGTTGTAATTATCTCTTATTTCTTTTACCTCACCCCATACCGGTTGCCATTTTTCATCAACAGATTGTTGTTCTGTTTTTATAACGGCCAAATTGAATCTTAACGATGGTAAGAATGTTTTGGAGAAATTTTCTTTGATGGTAAAGCCCATTCCCGACGGTAAAATGACATCTTTTGTTTTGTACGTGCAGGCATACATCGGTGTACCTGCTTCATTGATCCAGAAGGATAGTATTATATTTTTATCCGGCGAATTGACCGTTGTTTTTTTTGCCTGGGCATTGATAACATTTATAGAGGTAATAAATGTCACTAATAATATCAGTAATCGTTGTGTAAGCATATGGCTCCATTTAGAGGCTCAATTTACAATTTATTGTGTAAAAAATACATGTTTATATTGAGCCAAAAAAAATCCCATCCGCTATTAACGGATGGGATCTATTATTAAAAGAGATAAAAATTATCCTTCTTTTTCAGCATCAGCAGCAGCGTTGCCATCTAATTTAGCTTTCAGATCAGCTAATGCGCTGATATCACCTAATGTAGATTTTTCAACTTTGCTTTGAAGATTTTTAACTGCTTTCTTAGTTACTTCAGCATCAGCTTTTTTCTCTTTGATCACAGCTTGTTTTTCTTCTTCTTGTACTTGTTCCCAAAGACGAGTATGGCTTAACACGATACGTTTGTCATTACGGTCAAATTCAATTACTTGAAATTGTGCAACTTCATCTGCATTTACTGTTTTACCATCTTCTTTTGCAAGATGACGAGCAGGAGCAAATCCTTCCAAACCATAAGGTAAAGAAACGATAGCGCCTTTATCATCTTTTTTAGTAACTGTTCCTTCATGAACTGTTCCTACTGCAAAAGTATCTTCTAAAGAATTCCAAGGATCTTCTTCAATTTGTTTGTGTCCTAACTGAAGTTTACGTCCTTCTTTGTCGATGTTCATAATGATCACATCGATAGTAGCACCAACTTTAGTGTATTCGTTAGGGTTATTGAAACGTTTCAACCAGCTAAGGTCACTTACGTGAATCATACCACCGATACCGCTTGCTAATTCAACAAATACGCCGTAAGGAGTAATGTTTTTAACAGTGCCACTGTGTTTGCTTCCTTCAGGGAATTTAGTGTCAATTTCGCTCCAAGGATCATTAGCCATTTGTTTGATAGACAAACTCATCTTACGAGTGTCTTTGTCTAACGTAACAATTTTAGCTTCATGTTCGTCACCTAATTTAAAGAATTCTTTAGCGTTGATCGGCGTATTAGCCCAAGTGATTTCACTCACGTGTACTAAACCTTCAACACCTGGCATGATTTCAAGGAAAGCACCGTAGTCTTCGATGTTCACTACTTTACCTTTAATGATTTCACCTTCTTTAATTGATTCGCTCAATGTATCCCAAGGATGAGGAGTTAATTGTTTTAAACCTAAGCTGATACGTTTTTTGTCATCATCAAAATCTAAAACAACAACGTTAATTTTCTGATCCATCTTCAATACTTCAGAAGGATGGTTGATACGACCCCATGAAATATCAGTGATGTATAGTAAACCATCTAAGCCACCCAAATCAAGGAATGCTCCGAAATCAGTGATGTTTTTGATAGTTCCTTCAAGTACTTGACCTTTTTCTAATTTACCGATAATTTCAGCACGTTGTGCTTCGATATCGCTTTCAATAAGTGCTTTGTGAGATACAACAGCATTCTTAATTGTTTCGTTGATCTTAACAACTTTGAATTCCATTGTTTTACCAACAAACTGATCGTAATCAGTAACCGGTTTAACATCAATTTGAGATCCAGGTAAGAAAGTTTCCATACCGAATACATCAACAATAAGACCACCTTTAGTTTTGCTTGTAACCAAACCTGTAACGATTTCGCCAGTTTTGTGCAATTCCATAATGCGTTCCCAAGCACGACTGGTACGAGCTTGTTTACGACTAAGGTGTAAGTTGCCGTTCTTATCTTCTTTGTCAACTACCATTACTTCAATGATGTCGCCAACTTTGATACCGCCAACTACATCTCTGAATTCATTCAAAGAAATTAAACCATCACTTTTAAAACCGATGTTTACAACAGCATCTGTTTTAGTGATCGCTTCAATAGTCGCCTGGATCATTTCGCCATCGTTGATTTGTTTGAATGTGTTATCATACACATCATCATACTTGGCTTTTTCTTCTTTTGTGTAACTAGAAACGTTACGTTTGTCAACGCTCCAATCGAAGTCGTCGTGAGCTGTTGCTACTGTTTCAGCAACAGGCGCAACCACAGGCACATTTGTTACCGCAGCAGTTTCAACTTCTGGAGAAGCTGATCCTTCCTGTGCATCTGCGTTTAGTTGTTTGTTAATAATAAATGACATAATATAAATCCCGGTTTTTTAACGGGAGGGCAAAGGTACATTAAAATATACGATTTACGGTGTTTGATTGATGATTTTTTTCAGTGCAGGTGAAGGTTTTAGGCTGTTTGGGGGTTGATCTTTTTTGGGACCGGCATTGGGGCTTTGGGCATCATCGTTGTGTCACTCACTTGTACGGCATACCATTGCGAAACTTTGTATACGGTTTATAAGTATAACTTTTTGGTTATCAGTGTATTTTTTATAAGATATTGATCTTTGCCCGTTTGTATGCCAGGAACTTCGGTTAGAAACGGCTTACAAATAAATTTGATCGAGATAAATGGGTAATAAAACCCTTAAAAACCTTTACCAGTCTATAATACATCTCATATTAAAAAATGATGAATATCATTTTCTGTTGAGCAGATCAGGTCTACATTTGGCAGTTAAAGATTTTTGTTTCAATAAGTGTTAAATCGCTTGCAAAGCCGGCAAAAATTGGCGAATGAACAAAGATCATCCTATCACTTTTTTTAAGCCATCAATATGAAAAATAAAATTTTGATACTGGTTTGCAGTTGTCTTTTTGTTACAAATGCAGATCTCAGGGCACAAATAGACATAACCGGGCAAGCCAAAAGCACAGACAATACAAATCCTATTCCTGCTGACCAAGGTTATTTTGTACCAACCATTAATAGTGGTAGCATTGTAATTGAGAGGTTGCCAAAATCCGGTGCGCCAGATAGTATAGAACCCGTTTCTTTACTGTCATTAGTAGCAGTAGTAACAGGGTCGCAAAAAGTAGATATATACTGGTCTTCTTCTTCTGAAACCAATATAGCTTACTACATAATAGAACGTTCAAAGGATGATGTCGAATACAAACAATTGATCAAATCCCCCGCAGTAGGGAATAGCCGTACCACAAAAAATTATTATGCCTTTGATGCATCACCTTCTCCCAATTATACCTTCTATCGATTGAAGCAAATTGATTTGAACGGGCAGATCAAAGATGGCCCTATCGTTCGCATCAAGATAAATACAAAAATGAAACCGAGTGTTTATCCAAATCCTTTTTCAGAATTCATAATGATGGATATCCATGAGATATCTCTGGCAGGATTACACTATACCTTATCAGACATGAATGGCAGAAAGCATCAGCAAGACCAGGTAAGGGATAAGGTTAGTTATATACAGGTAAGAGAACTTCCACAGGGAGCATATGTATTGAGTTTATGTAGAAACGATATCGAAATACAATCATTTACCGTGATCAAAAAATAGCATAATGGTGATGCCTATTGTTGATTAATTATCTTTGCGTATGGAGTTTGAAGATATTATTAATGCGAAACTGTCAAAAGAGGTTGACAGGCCGATGATGAAGAAGGATTCTTTTCCGGTAAGTGAGATGTTTGATACTTACCTGCGTAAGTACGACAGGGATGTAAAGTTGCCGATCGTTTATAAAGACCTGCTTAATTACAGATACGCCAATTCTTTAAGAGATAAACACGGTAAGATCACTCATTGGGAAAATGCAGTATATGATCTGAAAGAAATGGAATATTTGAATGAGGCATTGGTGAATACTTACGCACTTTTAAAAACCGAAGGCGATCTCAGCTTTGCAAAACATCTGGCTGTAGAACGCATTGATTTTTGTGAATTTGGTAACAGTGTGCCTTTTAGAATAAGGATCATTAATAGGATAAACGATAACTACGATCACTTTTATGTAAAGTCTGCAGATGCATCACGTATTTATGGGCTTGAGTTGGAAGACATGTTATCACCCAACAAAATAGTTTTCCTCTATCATAAAAACACATTGGTTGAAGAACATATTCCCGGTATACCCGGTGATGTCTTCATCGAGCATTACCTGAATCTTCCTGAAACAAATAAAGTACGTATTGCGAAGGAATTTGTGAAATTCAATGAACGTTGTTTTGCCAGATTGTTGGGTGATATGCGTAGCTATAATTTTGTAATAGATATTACACCAGATATTGAAGACTACCAATATCGCATACGTGCTATTGATTTTGATCAGCAGAGTTACGAGGGGAAAAAGAATATGTACTTACCTCAATTCTATAAAGAAAACTTTGAGTATGTGCAGTTGGTGTTGCAGAATTTAAGCCCGGATGTGATTTCGCAATACCGTACGGAAGAGCGCACAACCATGGCATTACGTGTTATAGGATCACGTAAACGTTTGATGGAGTTGTTGAATATAATCAGTAAGGATGAGATATCAGAAAATTACAAAGTGAAAATTTTACGTGATGAGTTGAATGAACATTTCGAGAACAACTATTTCTCTAAATGTAAAACCATGGGAGAGTTGGTTAAGCGTCAATTGAAACAAATGTTGCAGAAGCATTTAAATCAATCACAGAAAAGACAATCTGGGGCCACCAGATAGCCATTTACAAACTCTGCATCAACAACTCATTAAAATTTTGCAGGGAAGAAATTTTTAGATCTGCTGCATTGAATTTTACATGCTGACTTTCATGTGGTGCAGGTATTACAACACATTTCATTTTTGCGGCTTTGGCTGCAATTAGTCCGTTAAAAGAATCTTCAAAACAAATACAGTTTGAAGGGTTGGTGTTTAATTTTTCTGCACAGTTTAAATATACCTGAGGATGTGGCTTGCCATATTCTAACTGGTCTGCAGAGGAAATAGCCTGTAAATAATTTCTGATACCTAATTTATCTACTACTGTATCTATAACAGCAAATCCGGAAGATGTAGCTAATCCGATCTTGAATTTTCTGTCAATAAAAAAATTGAAAATGTGGGAGAGACCCGGCATTGCTTTTCCTTTCTGATTTATTTTGCTCACTACAGTTTCTACAATGTCTCTTTCAGCCTGTAATGCTTTTTCCTGTGGAATTTTATAAACAGTGAACCACCAGTTTACAAACTCCTTTGTTCTCAGCCCGGTTGTAGTGCTATACTGCTCCTGGGAAATTTGTATGCCATAGTTTTTAAACACTTCGTCGGTAGCTTCACTCCATAAAGGTTCGCTATCAATCAGCACGCCATCCATATCAAAAATTACTGTATTCAATTGCATGGATGCAAATATATTTTAAATATGTGAACACTCATTGGTTGATCAGAGATTACATTCTTCGGTCCGTTAATAATCTTTCAAACCGCAGTTATCTGTGTTCGGCTCAATTATGTATATTGCGTTTAATATTTTTAAAATAATATTGGATGCCTGCCTGGTTTGAAAAATTTAAAGAGACTAAACTGATAAAAGGGACGGTGTATGTTATTGTAGGATTAATTACATACCCTGGCCTGAATATTATTAATAGGTTGCAGGTTAATGGAATGGAAAATCTGCGAAAGCTTCCTAAGCAGAATGTTTTATTTGTAAGCAATCATCAAACCTATTTTGCAGACGTTATTACATTTCTACATATTTTTTGTGCAGTAAGGTGGCGAAAGAAAAATGGCTTGGGAATCCCTTATTATTTATTGTGGCCTTTTACCAATGTGAAATATGTAGCAGCAGAAGAGACCATGAAAAAGAATTGGATCAGCAGGTTGTTTATGCTAGCAGGAGCTCTTACCGTAAGACGTACATGGAATGATGGAAGTAAAGAGGTCAGACGCACCCTTGATCCAAGTGATACCAGAAAAATAGAAAAGGCATTACAAAAAAATTGGGTGATCACTTTTCCGCAAGGAACCACCAAGCCCTTTGCTCCGGGGAGGAAAGGAACGGCTTTTATTATAAAACAACATCGACCAATAGTAATACCGGTTGTAATAAATGGTTATTGGCGTGCTTTTAACAAAAAAGGATTGAAATTCAAAAAGACAGGGATCAAATTGTCTGTTACATTTAAAGAGCCGCTAAAAATTGATTACGAGGATACTACCGAAAATATTCTGGCACAAATAATGGATGCCATCGAACAGAGTAAGGAGTTTATGTTTAAAGGCAGACATCACTTAGTTCATAGTTGATGGGACTGTTCTGCGAATAAAACGATTTCAATTCGAGTATTCGTAACTAAAACTATAAACTACAAACTAATATTTACGGCGTCATAAATAGGGCTTTCAGTTCATCAGCATCATGTGGTTTCATTTTTCCACTAAGTATCAGCCTCAATTGTCTTCTTCTTAATGCACCATCAAACAATCTTTTTTCTTCCTCACTTTCAGGTATTAAGTTATAGGAGATTTCCTGTGGTTTATTATTTTGATCCAGCGAAACGAAGGTCATGAATGCTTCATTGCTTTTGTAGCGATACTTTTGCATAGCGTCTTCTCCCCAAACAATAATATGTACTTCCATACTTGTTTTGAAAGTTCTTGTTAGTTTAGCTTCAATATGCACCACATTGCCTAATTTAATAGGACTTTCAAAAGATATATTATCAACAGAAGCAGTTACGCAGGCTGTTTCTGTATGTTTCATTGTTGATAATGCTGCTGCAATATCCATCCAGTACATTAATCTTCCTCCCATTAAATTACCTAGATGATTGGTGTCATTGGGCATTACCAACTCTGTCATAACAACTAATGATTCGGATGCTTTCTTCTCCATGTGTTAGTTTTTATCAAAGATAGCGATGCTTTAATTTATTTGGTAATTCGTTTTGATTGACGCAACTTAGATGACAATTTTTTTTATGGTTTCATTTGATAATACAGAATATGCATTTGCTTATAAAACAACTGCGGAATTAAAAAAGGCGCATTTTCTTTTTTCTTCAATGGCTAAACCATGGTTGGTAAATATTGGATTAAAAGTACTGCCGGCAGCAATTAAACATAATTGGCCATTCACTAAAAAAATCGTTCGAAATACTATTTTTAAGCAATTTGTAGGTGGCGAAACATTGGAAGAAACTGCCTTTGTAGCGGATAGATTGGAGCAGTATAATGTACAGGTTATTTTAGATTATGGAGTAGAGGGGGGAGAAAATGGAGAAGTCGGATTTGATGCCTCCGCAGATGAATTTGTTAAAGTGATCAACTATGCTGCTACCCAGCGTAATATACCGTTCATGAGCATTAAGGTAACAGGTTTAGCGAGGTTTGGATTATTGGAAAAACTGGATGCATCAATGAATAATGCGATTGGTACTTTGATGAAGCGTTATATTAAAGCTGTTAGCGAATTGTCTGAAACAGAAAGAGAAGAGTGGCATAATGTAAGATCACGATTGCTGAAGATATGTGATATAGCTGCAAAGAAAAATGTTGGTGTATTGGTAGATGCAGAAGAAACATGGATACAGGATCCTGTAGATGCATTGACAATACTGATGATGGATACATTCAATAAACAACGAACGGTAATTTTCAATACAGTGCAATTATACAGACACGACAGATTAAAATTTTTGCATGATATGTACGAGGCCGCAGCAGAACGTGATTTTATTTTAGGGGTTAAAATAGTTAGAGGGGCTTATATGGAAAAAGAAAGGGAGAGGGCGTCGGAAATGAATTATCCATCACCTATTCAATTGGATAAAACAGCTTGTGACAGAGACTACAATGCTTCTATCAGATTTTGCAGCGATAAGCTGGATCGCATCTCTTTAATAGTGGCATCACACAACGAATACAGTAATCTGTTAGTGATTGAACTATTGCAACAAAAAAATATTCCACTCGATCATCCTCATATACACTTTTCTCAATTGTATGGAATGAGTGATAATATTACTTTTAATTTGGCTAAAGAAGGTTGTAAAGTAAGTAAGTATTTACCTTTTGGACCTATTAAAGATGTGATACCTTATTTGATGCGGCGGGCCCAGGAAAATACATCTGTAAGTGGTCAGACCGGTAGAGAATTATCATTAATAGAAAAAGAATTGCTAAGGAGAAAGAATAGTGGGGGGTAAAAATTTTTTATGAAATTATTATATAAATATTTATCTTAATAAAAATTAACTGTATGAATCCTTCAAATTCCTCTAATGATGTTTTAAATTTTGCAGAAGAAAATAATTCTAAACTTCCACAAAGTCTGAATGTATTAACCATTCTTACTTTTATTGGCTGTGGGATCGGCGCATTAGGTGCTGTTGCTACTCCTTTTATCATGAAGTTCTCTAAAGAAATGATGGACAAGGCCACTTCAATGAGTACTGAGATGTCTGACAAACAATTAGCAGATATAGCAAGAGGCAAGCATATGATTGAGTTAACTCAACAAAATATAATACCACTGACTATAATTGGTGTGATAAGTATTATAGCTTGTTTGGTTGGAGCTTTGTGGATGAGAAAATTGAAAAAAGATGGGTACTGGTTGTATGTTTCCGGAGAAGTTTTACCGCTGATTGGGAATGCAGTTTTTTTAGGTGCTGCTGCATATGCCGACTGGAAAAGCTATCTGGGGCTACTTGTTCCGGTAGTATTTATCATTTTATATACTTTGCAAAGAAAGTATCTGGTAAAATAATTACCAGGCTTTAGAAATAGTACCATTTAGTATTCTGACAAAATACAAATGTTTATTTTCGAAATAATCAGGAATGGTACTTCCCTTTTTTAACATAACGGGGTGAAAATTGAAATCAGAAAAGACTTTAAATGTTTTGTCATTTAAATGGCTCATAAAATCAGTTGGGTATTTCGCCAATAATTTTGTGAATAGATGAGCACATTCAAATCCCTTAAATGCCATATCACTCGGTTTAGTTTTAAATTTTTTCAGGTAACCGTTAGTTAATACTTTGCTGAAATTATCTGCTTTACTGTTGTAATAAGGAGTGGTGAAATAAACAGAAAAATCTTCATGTTCTTCTTTACTCATTAATGACTTAAAGCCATCCCAATTGGGCATTCCTATTAAGGTTATCGCATAGCTTTGCGACATACTATAACAGGCATTTGTTAGTTTAGTGGCAAACTCTTCGTCCAGACTACCGCCGATAATTACTGATTGTTTGTTGCTATCAAGTTTTGCTTTCAGTATTTCTACATCAATGGTACTGTCGAAATTAAGCGTTTGAATATTCAGTAAATTTTTTCCATCCTGATCATTTAATAGCTTAAAATAAGAAGCTACTTTATCTTCCTGCACTCCTTTCTGTCTGCACAGTAAAATTTTATCCGTACCATGATTTTGCAGGGTGTAGGTGAAAATTGCTTCACAATGTGCCTTTAAAGTAGAATTAGCGATAACTACAAATGGATTGGCAGTAATACCCCCGTCGTTGGGGTAAGTAGCAGAAATAAAAGGAATGTTTTTGTTTGCTGCAAAGTCTGCCAGCTCTTTATACTCCATGTCTTTAACAGATCCAATGATCAGATCAAGACTATCTAGTTTTTTATTGTCAATCAGTGAAGAGATTGGTTGGTCAGAAGATTTAGAGTCATAAATATAGGCTGCAATATTAGCATTCCATATTTTCATAGAGTCTAAAGCAATTTGTGCTCCTTGTACAAAATCAATTCCGGGCATTACAAATTTCGGGATGCTCTTTGTATATCTGAAATTCCCCTTAGTACTGAAAAGAGAATCCATATAGAGTGGTGCAAAAATGCCTACTTTATACGTTTTAAGTATAGGTGTGGAATCAGTTTGTGCAAACATTTTTTTCTGAAAAAAAATGCTGATAAACAACAATGAAATAACGATCGATCTTTTCATAACCTTTTAAACCTTTAACGTATTAAACCTTCTACCTGCTTATTCCCATTCTATTGTTGCAGGAGGTTTGCTGCTGATATCATAAACAACTCTGTTAATTCCCGGCACATTATTAATTATCTCATTAGATATATTGGCCAGAAATTCATAAGGTAAATGAGCCCAGTCAGCTGTCATCCCATCTACTGAAGTTACAGCTCTCAAAGCTACTGTAAATTCATATGTTCTTTCATCTCCCATTACACCAACACTCTTTACCGGTAATAAGATTGTTCCGGCCTGCCAAACAGTTGCATACAGTCCGGCTTTTTTTAGTCCATTGATGTAGATGGCATCAGCATCTTGCAATAACCGTACCTTTTCTTCAGTAACTTCTCCTAAAATCCTGATTGCTAAACCTGGTCCTGGAAAAGGGTGTCTTGCGATCATTTCTGTAGGGATACCCAATTCGGCACCAACTTTTCTTACTTCGTCCTTGAATAAATAACGGAGTGGTTCTACTAATGACAGTTTCATGGTATCGGGTAATCCACCAACATTATGATGTGATTTAATAGTAGCCGATGGGCCGTGGACAGATATCGATTCTATTACATCGGGGTAGATAGTGCCCTGACCAAGCATTTCTATACCTTCCAGCTTTTTTGCCTCCTGGTCAAATATCTCTATGAACCCTCCTCCAATAACTTTTCTTTTTTCTTCCGGGTCCGATTTTCCTGCAAGTTTAGTATAGAAATGTTCTCTTGCATCTATGCCTTTTACATTCAATCCAAGTTGATTGTAGGTTTCAATCACTTTTTCAAATTCACTTTTACGCAGCACTCCGTTATCTACAAATATGCCAAATAAGTTCTTGCCAATGGCTCTGTGTATCAACGTAGCAGCCACTGTGCTATCAACACCACCGCTTAAGGCCATGATAACTTTTTTATCTCCGATTTGTTTTTTAAGTGCTTCAACTGTGTCGGTGATAAAATGTGCCGGTGTCCAATCTTGTGTACATCCGCAAATATTTACCAGAAAGTTTTTGATAATGATCTTCCCTTCGGTAGAATGATATACTTCGGGGTGAAATTGTAATCCATACAAAGGATGCTCATCACTGCTTGTACGCTTAAAAGCAGCTACAGGAATACTTTCCGTAGTGCCCAGTATTTCGAAGCCTTCGGGCAATTCTTTAATGCTATCACTATGGCTCATCCATACCTGCGATGCAGGGGAGATATTTTCTAATAAAATATCCTGCTTCTTTATTTGAAGACTGGCTCTGCCGTATTCTCGTTTATCACTTTTATCTACTCTGCCTCCAAAAACCTTTGCAGTCAATTGAGCACCGTAACAGACGCCCAATACAGGCAATTTAGCTGCTATGGCTTTTACATCAACCATCAATGCCTTTTCTTCATTTACCGAAAATGGAGAGCCGGAAAGAATGATACCTTTCAGGGAGCTGTCAAATACTATTTCTTTGTTATATGGGGTTATTTCACAGTAAACATTAGCCTCACGTACTGCACGGGCTATCAACTGTGTGTATTGAGAACCAAAATCAAGAATTAAAATTTTTTCTGTCATAGGACTGCGAAGGTAATATTTAGTTCGCAGTTAATTTTTTCTATAAAAAAAGAACCCGAAAAAAATATTTTCGGGTTCTTTTTTTATAGAAAAAAATGCTAATTTATTGTACTGCTATTTTTTGGGTAGTAGTATGTGTAGCATCAGTCACTTTTACAAAATAAATGCCTTTAGACAATCCATAAGTACTGATATCGATGGTAGAAAGAGCAGTAGATTCTGAACGAACCAATTTGCCATTAAAGTCGATCACTTTAACAAGCGTATTGCTGTTATTGTTTTCTTTAGAAATGTATACTTTAATAAAGTCTTTAGCAGGGTTAGGGCTAATTAATACTTTGTATTTGCTGCTAAATAATACTTTTCTTGTTTCAGATAAAGTAACACTTCCATCTATGGCAACTTCTTTCAAACGATAGTAGTTAAAACCACTGATAGGAGAATTATCTACAACAGAATAATTTCTCAATGTGCTACTGTTACCTGCAGCTGGAGTTGAAGAAATATCTGTCCAATTAATACCATCAGCACTACGTTGTATAACAAATGAATGCGTATTGAATTCTTGTTCAGTACCCCAACTGATCGATACAGAAGAATTACTTTTTTGTGTAGTAAATCCATTTAATCTAACAGGATTTACAGAAGATGGAGGTACAATCTGAACACCTCTGAAAGCAGTATTTGTAGCAGCTGCTAATACTAATGTAGGTGTAGCTGTTGGAGCAACGCCATAACCTGAAGCATCAACAAAGGCATTTAATGGAGAACCACCTCTAATTCCATAAAGAGTTACAGTTGATCCGGAAGTAGTACCTGTTAATCCTCTGTAAGCACCACCTGCATCCATTATACCTGTAGAATCCCATGATGTTCCTGCCATATTCAATGAAAATTTCTTGATACCTGTTGGGTTAACATCATCACCGAAATATAAAGTGTTTAAACCATCAGGGCCACCAGGAAGATGTGTCATATAGATGCTGTTTGCAGTAACTGTCAAACGCATTCCAGGAAGATTAGTAATAGTATTTCCATTGGTAGTAGGGAATCCACTTAAACTACCTATTCTTGCAACAGTACCAGAGCCAGCGCCAGTGATTATATCACTGCCAACAACCTGAACAGATCTGAAGTTAGTAACGCTGGTACTAACAACAACGGCTGTGTCTGGAGATATGCCTGTACAACCAAATGGAACATATCTTAATCCTCCTGTGCTACCTACATGCCAGAAACCAGTTCCGTCATTTGTTGCAGCACATCTTGAATTACCACTTGAATGGGCAACATCCAATAGAGTAGAAGTGTTAACGGTACCATCCATTGAAACTCTTGCAATAACTCTTTTTACATTTGCAGCAGAGCTAATAGTTGCTGTTCCTGTATCTGCGCTATAACCGGTCAAAACAAAATAAGCGCCATTGCCTGACACTGTAAGGTTGGCATCATTTGATGAAGAACCGGCAGTAGTAAATTTATTATTTGTCCCTGTAAGCTGGGTTGCATGGAAGGGCACAGTAATAGTTTGTACTGCTGCACCGGCAGTTGTTATCTCCTGTAAAAATACAGGGGTAGCTGCACTACTTAATGCTTTATCTCCAATACCAACTCTGGTGATAACTAAATTACCAGGAGTAAAGGCTGATTGAGAATACGTTGTTTGCGATGAAATTGTCCCAAACAAAAAAATCAGGGTAAAAATTTTCTTCATAATAGTTGTTTTATTTATTCAAATGTAAAAAATAATACTGGTATTTTACAACAAAGACACATATTACTATAAAAATGTTGCCTTAAAAGAACTTAAAAACAATCGTCGCCGTGCCCTATCATAAAGGGGTATGGTAGGGCTTTTTCAGGTTTTGGGATGGCTACGTAGTTGTAATAATCAAAATAATCGTCAAAGCCAAAGTTTACGACTGTTTCATTTTTATCTGGATTGAATATGCTTTTTAGTACACTTGCAAGTCTTAATCCTCCTCTAAGCAATTGTTTGGTAATGATCGGAGTCATATTATCAAGATATGGTTTATCTAATAGCCCGTCTTTGAAATTATAAGCTGTATCCAGATAAGAGCGTGATTGTTTATACCAACCTAGAACATCTATTTTACGGATAGCTTTTATTTCATCGGCACTTAAAGAATCATATAGTTTTAAACAATCTTCAAGATCTACAGGAGCATAATCAATGATCTGTGTATCCCAAACGCTATGAAGGTTTCCGGAAACAAATGGAGAATGGATGCTGATAGCATTTCCGCCTTTATCACTGGAATACCCGCAATGTAAAGGCTGGTGCAGATCTCCGATCAAATGAAAAAGGTATTTTAATCTTACATTAATATCTTTTTTCTTTAAATTATCCTTCTTTTCCAATTCCATTAGAGAAGTGTATATAACAGTAAGCATGTTCCTGTCGGGGGTAACTTTTATTGGGGCTCCTTTATCTATATCAAAATAGTGCCATGAACGCATAAATTCATAATAGGTGTTGCCTTTACTGTCATCCATCCAGGTTGCGGCTTCTTCTATTGATAAGTTTCCTAGATATTTCCCCACAATTGCTTTTGTAGAATCATCTAAAAAATGGAAGGCTATCTCAGCTACCAGGCTGTGGCCTTTTGCACCCCAGGCATAGGATTTATTAGGAATTGTAAATACCAATGCAGCGAAAACGGCTAAGAAAAGGCTCTTCTTCATGAATTTTTATTTATACAAATGTAATGTAATTTCGAAATAGGTATGATGTGGAAAAACTTATTTTTTATGTTATTTCTACATTATTTTTATATTATCATATTTTTTCTGAAAAATTAACATTATTTTTGAGTTTACATTAAATTTTTTTTATGGGCACTCCAAAACTTAGATTATTTGTTTTACTGCTATTGTTACATATATCTTCTTTTTCTTTTTCTCAAGATGTACGAACAAATACTGCTGATACTACAGGTGAGTCAACAAACTCACCAGATGAAATTTCGATCGTGTCATTAGATGAGTCTGATGGTAATGATGCAAATCTTACAAATGTTTCTACACAGGCAAATGCCTACAGGGATGTTTTTTATAATGCAGCTCGTTTCAATTGGAGTCCGGTAAGATTTCGTAAACGTGGATATAACAATGATGCTGATAAAACATACATTAATGGTGTTCCTATCGAGAATTTAGGAAATGGAGCAACTCCTTATTATTTATGGAGTGGATTGAGTGATATTTACAAGCATAGTACCAATGCTCCGGGGTTGCAAATGAATAATTATGGATATGGCAGTTATGGTGGTACATATAATTTAGATGCAAGAGCGTTTAAACAATATAAACAACTGAATGTAAAATATAGTGTTAGCAATAGAAACTATACACACAGGCTTTCTATAACCAAAGCAACAGGATTTAATAAAAAAGGCTGGGCTTTCAATTTTGCAGGAGATCGTAGGTTTTCTGACGAAGGTTATATAACAGGTACTTATCAAAATGCATGGGCTGCTCAAATAGGCATTGATAAAAAAATTGATGATCAAAATATTATTTCATTTGTAGCAATCTATGCGCCGAATGAAACAGGAAGACAAGGGAATGTAGTACAGGAAATGTATGATATCGCTGGTACACACAATTATAATTCATTGTGGGGATACCAAAATGGCAAAAAAAGAAATTCGGCAGTTAATAAAACAAGTCAGCCAATATTTATTATTTCTCAAGATTTGAAAATTAATAAAAAAACTTCTCTGACTACAGGAGCTTCTTATTCATTCGGCAAAAGAAGACGTGGTGGGGTTGATTGGTATAATGCTCCGGATCCAAGACCGGATTATTACAGATACTTGCCAAGTTATTATATAGATAATCCAGTTCTGCAAGAAGATGTAATGGGGGCCATGTTAGAAGACGTGAATTTGAGGCAAATAAATTTTGATAAATTTTTTGATGTAAATCGATCACATCCAGAAACTATTTATGATATAAATGGCAAACAATTAGCTACAGGTAAACGATCATTATATATATTGAGCGATCAGGTGATCAGTTCAAATAACTTTAATGCCAGTAGTACTTTGAACACTAAATTTAGTAAACACATTGATTTCTCTAGTGGTCTTACTTATCAATACTTGCGCAATAATTATTACAAAGAAATAACTGATCTGTTAGGAGGTGATTTTTTTGTAAACGTAAACCAATTTGCAGAAAGGGATTTTCGATCTAATGATTCTGCTAATATCAATAACTTAAACAATACAAACACAATTGTAAAAGTTGGAGATACATACGATTATAACTATGTTATCAATTCTCATAAAGCAGCAGCTTGGATGCAGGCAATGTTTAAGTATAAAAAACTTAATTTCTTTTTAGCGGGTAATGGTTCAGCTACTAGTTTTTATAGAGTAGGGTATTATAGAACAGGTTTATTCCCTGACAATTCTTTTGATAAATCAAGTGTTAATGTATTTTGGAATTACGGTTTTAAAGGAGGTGTTTCTTATAAATTAAATTATCGTAATTATTTTTATGTTAATGCTGCTTATCAAACAAATGCACCTCAGTTTGAAAAATCATATATATCTATTCGTCGCCGAAATGATGTACAAAGCAATTTAGTAAGCGAAAAAGTTACAAGTGTTGAGGGGGGATATGAATATGCCAGTCCTAAATTTAAATTCAGAGCAACAGGATATTATACACAATTTAAAGATGGAATAGATCAGTCTACTTTTTATGATGACCTGAGCCGCACTTTTGCCAATTTTAGTCTTACTAAGATAGATAAAGTAAATATGGGGGTTGAAGTAGGATCGGATGTATTGCTGGTAAAAGGGTTAACATTAAATATGGCTGCAGCGATAGGAAGATATCGTTATAGCAATAGGCCATTACTTACAGCTACAAGAGATAATTCCAGTGATATTATTTTGAAGGATGTTGTTACCTATATCAAAAATTACCACACAGGTAGCCCAGAAGAAGCTTATTCAGTTGGCCTATATTATCGTTCTAAAAACTATTGGGGTGTAGGTATCAATGCTAATTATTTTGATCAGATGTGGGCAAGGATTAGTCCTGTTCGTAGAACTTACTCTGCTATAGAAGGAGTAGATTATGATAGTAAGCTTTGGCACGATATTTTGGATCAAACAAAACTGCCAAGTCAGTTTACTTTGAATGCAAATGCAAATTGGTCTAAAAAGTTAAAAGGATCGATTTTTAAAGGAAGAAAATATACACTATTGCTTATAAATTTTAATGTAAATAATATTTTAAATAACCGAGATATTGTACAAACCGAATATGAACAATCACGTTTTGATTATTTGAACAAAAATCCAAACAAATTCCCTAATAAATTAAGCTATGCTTTTGGTTTAAATTTCGGAGCAAGTGTAGCATTAAGATTTTAATTGATAAACAAATTCAACACATTTAAATTAGATATATGAACAAGTTTTTTAAATTTTCTGCTCTGACATTATTAACCATTTTGGTAATTAATGTTATAAGTTCTTGTAAAAAGAAATTTGATGAACCTCCGGTTTTTCAAGAGCCATTGATAACTGTAACTAAAACAATTGCTCAAATAAAAGCGTTGCATGTTAGTAATCAGATTGAAGCTTTTACAGATGATGATGTAATATCAGGTATTGTAAATGCTGATGATAAAAGCGGAAATTATTATAAACAGATCAGTATTCAGGATGAAACAGGTGGAATTACCATTCGTCTGGACGGAACTAATTTATATGCAAACTATCCTATAGGCCGTAAAATTTATATTAAACTAAAAGGCTTGTTTATGGGTGATTATAATGGATTAGTTCAATTGGGTGGTGCTGAAGATTATAGCGGTACCTTCCCTAATGTATTAGGTATACCAAGTGCATTATTTGATACACACATTATTAAAGGCAGTCCTGGTTATCCTGTTCCTGCAAAAGTTGTAAAAATTTCTGAATTGAATAGCTCTTTACAAAGTATGCTTATCCAGATTGATGGTTCAGAATTTGCTTCTACTGATACCAGCAAAACTTATGCAGATGCCGTTGGTAAATTATCAGTAAACCTGAATGTAAAACCTTGCAGCGGTGGTACCGTGATTGTACGTACAAGTGGCTACGCAAATTTTGCAGGCATTAATGTTCCGAATGGTAATGGTCCGTTAAAGGCAATCTACACAACTTTTGGCAGCACCAAACAATTAATTGTAAGAGATACAAGTGATGTGCAATTTTATGGCGACAGATGTAGTGGAGGTGGCGGAGGTCCTGTAGCTGGAACACTTATCAATACAGCTGACCTTAGAGCGCTATATACGGGAACAACAACTACAGCACCAACAGGGAAAAAAATCACGGGCATTGTCATAAGCAACAAAAACACTTTAAATATAAATTCAAGAAATATTGTTTTGCAACAAGGAAATGGTTTAGCTGGTATATTGGTACGTTTTGATGGAGATCATAATTTCGAATTAGGAGATTCAATTGATGTTTCTGTTTCAGGACAAGAACTGTCTGAGTTTAATGGTTTACTGCAACTCAATAATGTTCCGATTGGTAATGCTGGTAAAGTGTCGTCAGGTAAAAGTATTACACCGAGGGCTACAACTGTTGCGGGTTTATTGACCAACTTTGAAGCATGGGAAAGTACCCTGATTAAATTTACCGGAGTGGATCTTACTCCTGCCGGTACATGGGCAGCAAGTAGCGGTAATACTACTGTTACACAATCGTCTAGTACAATAACTTGTTTTACACTCACTGCTGCAACCTTCTCGGGTAGTACTAAACCTACAGGATCTGTCGATATGGTCGCTTATGTATCACAAGGTGGGGCATCAGCTACTAAGCAAGTTAGTATTAGAAATACTACGGATGTAACTGGGGGTATCGTTCCTCCACCGCCAGCAGGTGTTTTGTTAGATGAAAATTTTGAAACTGTAACAACTACAGGCAGTACTCCAGTGGCGCTTACAGGTTGGAAAAATATTGGAGAAACGGGGGCTATACAGTACTTAGGTAAAACATTTAGCAGTAATAAATATGCTCAGATAACAGCGTTTAACAGCACTGTTGCAAATCAAAAACCAGTAGTTAAATCATGGCTGATTACTCCGCCAGTTAATTTAAATGGAACGACCACAGAAACGTTAACTTTTAAAACGAATGACGGTTTTAACAATGGAGCTACATTGAAAGTTTATTATTCAACAAATTATACTGGTGATAATACGCCATCAACGGCAACTTGGACAGAGTTAACTGCTACAATATCCAGTGGTAATACAGCTGGTTATGGAGCAGCCTTCACTCCTTCAGGTAATGTTAATTTATCTGCTATTAATGGCACAGCGGTCTATATAGCATTTGTTTATGAAGGAGGTTATTCGCCTACTGTGAAAACAACTACTTTTCAAGTTGATGACGTGAAAATTGTAGGAAACTAATAATCGAATTATTTTTTTATAAATACCATTTCACTTTTGAAATGGTATTTTTTTTGTCATCATGTCAGTAAAACATTGAATGGCACTTAATTTGCAAAACCTACAAAAAACATTATAACTATGGCAAAAGGGAACATTCGGGTTCAAACGGAGAACATATTTCCGATAATTAAGAAATTTTTATACAGTGAACACGATATTTTTTTAAGAGAATTAGTGAGTAATGCAGTGGATGCTACGCAAAAATTAAAAACTTTATCCTCATTAGGAGAGGCTAAAGGCGAGTTAGGGGAGTTGAGAGTTGATGTAAAGATCGATGCTGAAAAAAAGACAGTTACTATTTCTGATAAGGGGCTTGGTATGACAGCCGAAGAAGTAGACAAATATTTGAATCAGGTAGCTTTTAGTGGTGCCGAAGAATTTGTTCAAAAATATAAAGGGCAAAATGAAAATAATATTATCGGGCATTTTGGACTAGGATTTTACTCTGCTTTCATGGTGAGTGAAAAAGTGGAGGTGATCAGTAAGTCATTTAGAGAGGATTCCAAGGCCGTTAGATGGGAGTGTGATGGTAGCCCGGAATTTATTTTAGAGGACGCAGACAAAGCTGAAAGAGGCACAGACATCATTTTATACCTTAATGAAGAGAGCAAAGAGTTTTTAGAAGCGATCCGTATCAGCACAGTGTTAGAAAAATTTTGCCGCTTTTTACCGGTACCTATCTTTTTCGAAGACAAACAGATCAATAATCCATCACCGGCCTGGACTAAAAAACCTACTGAATTAAGTACAGAAGATTATCAGAATTTTTATAAAGAATTATACCCATACAATGAAGCCCCATTGTTTTGGATCCATTTGAATGTTGATTATCCATTCAATCTAACAGGTATTTTATATTTCCCTAAGATCAAGCAGAGCTACGAGATACAAAAAGATAAAATACAATTATACTGCAACCAGGTATTTGTAACAGATGAGGTAAAAGATATTGTTCCTGAGTTTTTGATGTTATTGCAAGGGGTGATCGATAGTCCGGATATTCCTTTGAATGTTAGTCGTAGCTATTTACAAGGCGATCCTAATGTACGTAAGATAAATGCTCATATCACTAAAAAGGTAGCGGATAAATTAGAAGAAATATTCAATAACGACAGAAAATCATTTGAAGAAAAGTGGGAGAGCCTTGGTTTGTTTGTTAAATACGGCATGATGACCGATGACAAATTTTTGGACAAAGCCAACAAATTTTTAATAATGCAGGATACTGCCGGTAAATTTCATACACTGGCAGAATATAAAACAGCAACAGAAACAATACAGAAAAATAAAGATGGGAAACATGTGATACTGTATACTACTGACCCGATACAACAGGATGCTTATATACAACAAGCTGTAGCTAAGGGCTATACAGTGGTGAAAATGGAAACTATCATCGACGGAGGTTTTATCAGCCAGATGGAAATGAAATGGAATGATGTACAATTTACCAGGGTGGATAGCGATATTACTGATAATCTCATCGACAAACAGGAAGGAGGAGAAAGCGTTTTAAGTAAAGATGATGAAGCAAAATTGAAAGAGTTATTTGTATTGCAGGTTCCGGAATTAAATATTAATGTGGAGATCAAAGGATTATCTGCAGATGCGCCGCCTGTAATTGCTACCAGACCTGAATTTATGCGTAGAATGAAAGATATGGCGGCTATGCAGGGAGGTATGGGGGCATTTTATGCACAGATGCCCGATGAGGTTACATTGACAGTAAATGGCAATCACCCGATATACAAAAATGTATTGTCACATAGTGAAGCAGAAAAACAACAAAAAACCATTCATAATCTGGCAGACCTTGCTTTGTTATCACAAGGGTTATTAAAAGGGAATAGCCTAACTAATTTTATCAACAGAAGTGTTGAGCTGATGAACTGATATTAATTTTTTAGCATACTAAGTTCAAGATAATGTAAGCGTTTACTGTAATAAAATTCAGTAAACGCTTTTTTTATAAAGAGCTTTTTGTAAAGTGGGTTTACATATATGACCTGTATTTTTCTCGGGTTGGTTGTGATACTTTGAATGATATTGTCGACAACCTTAGTCATGATAAATTCATCAAAAGGGTTGAATAAAAAAATGCAATCAACATCGGAGGGGATGATGAAAGAACTGGCATCAGCTTCGATTATAGTAAATAAAGCATTGGGAATCTGCTGTTTTATTGTTGCAATATTTTCTTTTGCTTTATTGCATAATTGAGAAGAAAAATCAATGCCGGTAATTTTTTTGAATCCTTCAATACCTGCTACACATAAGGCTCTTCCTTTGCCACAGCCGATATCTAAGAAATGATTTTTTGTTGAAAAAATTGATTGGGTAAAGGCAATTTCGAGCATGTCGTAACTAACGGGCATATATATAGTTGCATGAGAAATATCTGTTCCGGTTTTTTTGATTTTTTTTAATTCGTCAACTCCGGTGGTATCAATACCATATTTTTTCTCTCCTTTAATTTCGTTTTTTAGGATATGTGCAGCGATACGCCAATTCCAGTTCAGCCCGATATAGAAAAAGTATTGTATGTATGCTTTTATTTTCAATTGTATATTGAATTTAATTTTTTGACGGCCTGATATCAATGACCTTCATTTGTAATGTTGTTTCGCCGTTCCATTCATTTTCATCTATTGTAAATACAATGTCAAATGGTTTTTGTTGTTCAACGATGTGAAATTTATCAGCCATATTAAAGCCTATACCGGTAAGGGTTTTATTATGGTTCTTTACAACAAACCGAACATGTAATTCTTTTACAATTTTTGAATATCCTGTATCAGTAACATTTTTTGCTAAAAAAACGGGTCGCATATTATCAGGGCCAAATGGTTCCATTTGACAAATAATATTATACAATGGTGCATTTATTTCTTCAAAAGATGTCTCTGCATCAATAATTATTTCTGGTATCAGTAAATTCGGGTCAATTGTGCTGCTTACAATTTCTTCAAATTGCTTACTGAATGCTTCTACATTTTCAGGTAATAAAGAAAGGCCCGCTGCAGCGAAATGTCCTCCGTATCCCAATAAATGCTCTTTACAGGCATGTATGGCTTCGTATAAATTATAGCCAACCACACTACGGGCACTACCTGCAGCAATATCTCCACTTCGTGTAAGCACTACCGTTGGTCTGTAATATTTTTCGGTTAATCTGCTGGCTACTATTCCTACTACTCCTTTGTGCCAATGCTCCTTATAAACAACAGTTGTTTTTTTATTTATTAAGATTTCATCTGTGTCGATCAATTTGAGCGCTTCTTCTGTAATACTGCTGTCTGCCTCCTTTCTATCGCTGTTATCACTATGCAGGATCTCTGCATAGTCCAGGGCTTTGATCGGATCTTTTTCGATAAATAATTGCACTGCTTTTTTTGCGTCATCCATTCTTCCTGCAGCATTTACCCTTGGAGCAATAACAAAGACCACATTAGTGATAGATAACTTTTTTTCTATACCGGCTAACTGTATCAGTGCTTTTATTCCTTCACATGGTTGCTGATTTATTTGGGCCAGACCATGGTAAGCCAGTATCCTGTTTTCGCCTGTCATAGGGACAATGTCGGCGGCGATGGCTACTGCCAGCAAATCGAGATAGCAAAAATAGTTTTCTTCGTCTATACTATACTGTTGTGCCAATGCTGTGATCAATTTAAAGCCTACTCCACAACCACAAAGTTCCTTGTATGGGTAATTGCAATCCGCTTGTTTAGGGTTTAATATAGCAACTGCTTTAGGTAATTCTTTATCCGGTAAATGATGGTCGCAAACAATAAAATCAATACCTAGCGTAGTAGCATAAGCAATCAGATCAGCAGATTTAATCCCGCAATCCAATGAGATAATTAGTGTGAAATTGTTTTCGGCGGCATAGTCAATACCCATTTTACTAACGCCATATCCTTCCCTGTATCTGTGAGGGATATAGAACTCTACATTAGCCGGATCATATATTTTGCAGATAAACTGGTACATAGTTGCTACTGCTGTAGTGCCATCAACATCGTAATCACCAAAAACCAATATTTTTTCCTTCTTTACAAAGGCTTTTTTCACTCTTTCAACAGCTTTGTGCATATCCTTCATCAAAAACGGGTCATGTAGCTGACCTAATGAGGGCCTGAAATATGATTTGGCTTTATCAAAATCGTCAATACCACGTTGCACTAAAATTTTGCAAAGTGTTTTACTGATCTTTAATGATTGGTGTAATGCAATTGCTTTAGCATTATCAGCCTGCAGTAAATTCCAACGTTTTTCCATTGTGTGCGGTTATCAGATCAACAAAAATTCAATAATCAACCAATTCGTATAAGAATTAGTATTTTCTGTCAGTAGTATATCTGACCAGATCTTCCAATGCTTTTCTTACTTCTTTAGCGGGGAATTCATCCAGGATTGCAAGTGCTTCATCACGGTAGAGGTACATTTTTTCAGTGGCATATTGAATACCACCAGCCTTTACAACGGTATCAATTACCGCATTTATTTTTTCGGGATTAGTATTCTCATTTTTAAGAATGTAAATGATCTCCCGTTTTCTTTTTGTATCGATATTATTTAAAGTATAAATCAAAGGGAGTGTGAGTTTTTTCTCTTTGATATCATTGCCGGTTGGCTTCCCCACATCTTCCTTGCCATAATCAAAAAGATCATCTTTTATCTGAAAAGCAATGCCCACTTTTTCACCAAATAATTTCATTTTATCGGCTATAATTTTATCCTGAGATGTGGTGTAAGCACCAACAGCACAGGCTGAAGAGAGGAGTGATGCAGTCTTATTTCTGATGATCTCAAAATATATTTCCTCACTCAAATTAAGGTTACGGGATTTTTCAATCTGCAATAATTCTCCCTCACTCATTTGTCTTACCGCTTCAGATAAAATGTGGAGGTGTTCAAAATCATCATTGCTCGTTGAAAGTAATAAACCCTTCGATAAAAGGTAATCGCCTACCAATACAGCAATTTTATTTTTCCAGATCGCATTGATAGAGAAAAAACCTCTGCGTTCGAGCGATTCATCTACAACATCGTCGTGTACAAGTGTAGCAGTATGTAAGAGTTCAACCAATGCGGCAGCTCTGTAGGTACTTTCGTTAATGTCTCCATGTAATTTGGCAGAAAGGAAAACAAACATTGGCCGTAACTGTTTCCCTTTACGTTTAATGATGTATTTCATTATCCTGTCAAGCAACGGAGTGTTGCTTTTAACTGCCTCAGCAAATTTTTTCTCAAAGATGGTTAACTCTTCGCCTATGATGTCTTTTACAAAATCCATTTTTCTGAATAAGTCGGCAATTTAATGTTTAAAAGGGAATAGACAATATTCGTAAATCAATAATCCTGCAAAACATTAGGAAGCAATCAGATAACCTAAAAAAAATATTTTTTCACAATGCAGCGAAATGAAATATTTGTCGCTCTCTTACAATACGGAATTAATGCGAAAGAAAAAAATGAAAAAAACTAAAAATTTGATAAAAAAATTTGGTTTTTAACAATCAATTGATATTTTTGCATTCAATCATCATGTATTTTCAGATTAAAATCAAAATAATCATTTAGTTATGGCAAGCAAAAAGTACAAATTATTACTAGGGTTTTTAGCCCTTTTCGCAGCGACTGCAACTTTCGCCCAATCGGGTTCAGGTTATAGCGCAAGCGATTCGTCTGTTATTCCTGCAAAAAGGATGCCGCAGCACAACGAATTTTGGAACAACACTTACAATTTTCCAGCAAAACCACGTAACATGTGGGAAGTTGGTGTTGGTGGTGGTATGTTCACTATCAGTGGAGACGTTCCTTCAGTAATTCCTACATTCGGATTTGAAGCTCACGTTAGAAAAGCTTTTGGATACATTTTCTCTTTGAGATTACAATATGTTCAAGGTGTTGCCAAAGGACAAGCTTGGCAAGGTTCTTACAATTATGGCAAGAACATAGCTCGTGACGACAACAATAATGTTGTTGGAGGTTTTGCGAAATACTACTCTGGTAACTATGTTGACGGAGCTGGTAACAAAACTGCTGGTCAAAAAGTGTTCTACAACTACAAAACACAATTGAAAGATTTGAGTTTACAAGGTATTTTTACTTTAAACAATATCCGTTTCCACAAAGCTAAAACAGGATTCAACCTTTATGGTGGTGGTGGTATCGGAGCTACTTTGTATAAAGCTAAAATCAATGCTTTAGGTAGCGATGGTGAAGCTTATGCTTTCGATGATATCTTAGATGGTACACACAAAACAAGAAAAACTACACTTGATCTTATCAGAGGTTTACCTAACCACGATAAAACTTACGAAACAGATGCAGAAAATCAAGGATCTCGTCGTCCAAAAATTGGTGACTACACTTTGAAACCTTCTGGTACTATCTTAGCAGGTGTTGCTTTTAAATTAAGCAAAAGAGTTAACCTTGCTATAGAAGATCGTCATACATTCGTTAAAGATGATTTATTAGATGGTCAACGTTGGCAAGAACATGCTTTCGGTGATGCAGTTTTAACTCGTGATTTCGATTCTTACAATGCATTAACTTTAAGCTTAAACTTCAACTTAGGTGCTAAATCTGTTGAACCATTGTGGTGGTTAAATCCTTTGGATTATGCTTACAGCGAATTAAACAATCCTAAACACATGAAATTGCCAAAACCATCTTTCGAAGATGCTGATGGTGATGGTGTTCTTGATGCTCTTGATAGAGAACCAAATACTCCGGCTAATTGCCCTGTTGATACACACGGTGTAACTAAAGACACAGATGGTGATGGTGTTCCAGATTGTAAAGATAAACAATTGATCACTCCTACAGATTGTCAACCAGTTGATGCTGATGGTGTTGGTAAATGTCCAGATCCTGCTTGTTGTACAGCTAAACCTGCTACTACAGTTGTAGAATGTCCTACAGACTACCCAAGCTTAAGCTTCAAAGGTGTTAGTACATCTTTGAGTGCAGATGCAAAAGCTCTTTTGTCAAGTGTTGCTGCTAAATTAAAAGCAAATCCAACTTGTTCAATCAGCATTACAGGTTATCCTGGTGCATCTAAAGCTGCTCAAGCTGTATGTTCTAAAAGAAACGATGCTATCAAAGCTTACTTAGTAGAAACATTAGGTATCAGCGCTGATAGAGTAACTTTTGATTGCAGTGTTGATGGTGGTGATGTGAATACAGTAGATATTAAAGCTAACTAAGTTTTTATTTTCACTTTTTGCTCAATGATAGACCCTCTCGATTATTCGAGAGGGTTTTTTACGCAAAGGAAGAATAGTGATATGTATTGAATAACCCATTAATGTAGCTTAATCCTGCCTAGATTAAAAATTTGATATCTCTGTAGGCTTATTTCCTTTAAATGCCTTTACCAGCCTTTAAATGCCTAAAAGATGATATTTTCGAATCAGGATAATCTGAACGTTTACAAAACCTTAACTACCTTTATTTTGTCGTTAAATAATTTATGTTGATTTTCGGGTAATTTCCATTAATTTTGCACTCCTTTATGAAGTTTTTTAGCGTATTGATTTCGGTGGTTTTAATGTCTTTTCTTTTTACAGCTTGTAGTAAATACGGCAAAGTGTATAAGAGTAAAGACTATGCCTATAAATTAACCATGGCAGATAAGTTCTTCGATGAGAAGAAATATACAATAGCACAGGAATTATACGAGGAGTTGTATCCGGTGTATAAAGGCACGGATAAGTTTGAAGAGATCTATTATAAAGATGCGCTTTGTTTCTATTATTTAAAAAATTATAGAGATGCTGAGAATTTTTTTAAAGGATTTCTGGAGGTTTTCCCTAATAGCAGTAAAGCGGAGGAAGTAGATTTTTTGCATGCATTGTGTTTTTACAAGCAATCGCCTAAGCTAGAATTGGATCAAACCAATACAGCAAAATCTATCGGTGTGATGCAGACATTTATTTCTACCCATCCAAATTCGCCGAGAAATAAGGAAGCTACAGAAATTATTGATAAGTGTCGTGCTAAATTAGAGTTGAAGGAATTACGTGCCGCTGAATTATATTATAAGGTAGGGCAATATAGAGCCGCAGCGTTGGCCTATACAGATTTGCTTAACAACTACCCGGAATCTTTAAGAGGGGATGAATATAAGTTTAAAACGATCAAAGCATACTATCAATTTTCTAAACTAAGCATCACAGAAAAGCAGATAGAGCGTTTTGAAAAAGTGATAACAGAATACCAGGATTTCGTTGATAGATACCCAGAAAGTAAATTGCTGAAAGACGCAGAAGAGTATAATAATTTAAGTAAAAATTACATAAAAGAAATACAAAATGAGCAAATTAAGACGACAACTAAGCTCTAGTACCAGTAATGTGGTTGAGCCAAAAAATCTGTTTGATTTAAAAGAAAAAACAGGAAATCTTTATGAGTCGATTGCTATTGTTGCAAAACGAGCAAACCAGATCAATATTTCTATAAAAGAAGAATTGCATAATAAGTTGGAAGAATTTGCCAGTCATACCGATAGCCTGGAAGAAATTCATGAAAACAAAGAACAGATTGAAATTTCTAAAGCTTACGAACGTATGCCTAACCCTGCTTTATTAGCATCGCAGGAGTTTATGGAAGACAAAGTTTATTTCCGTAAAAATGACGAAGATTTATTTAGTTAGTCTTTAGCATTTTTTATGGATAAGAAGTTATAATTTTATCCCGTCTGCCTCAGGCAAGACGGGATTTTTTATGTTACAAGGAAAAAAAATATTGTTGGGTGTTACGGGTAGTATAGCTGCTTATAAGATACCTATACTCGTTAGGTTACTGATTAAACAAGGTGCGGAAGTTAAGGTAATAGTAACACCATCAGCTAAGAATTTTGTTTCTTCCCTCACGCTTTCTACGTTATCAAAACAGCCGGCATTAAGTGATCTGGAAACGAATGACTCATGGGCCAATCATGTGATGCTAGGCAGATGGGCAGATATAATGCTGATAGCTCCACTAAGCTGTAATTCGCTTGCTAAAATGGCTGCCGGACTTTGCGATAATTTATTGATGGCAGTTTATCTGTCGGCAACTTGCCCGGTTGTAGTGGCTCCTGCAATGGACGAGGATATGTGGCTTCACCCATCAACCAGATCAAATATAAATAAGATACGTGATTTTGGTAATCAAGTGATCCCGGTTGATAATGGGGAATTGGCTAGTGGTTTATCAGGTGAAGGAAGAATGGCCGAGCCAGAAGCAATTGTAGCTTGGTTAGACGATTTTTTTTTTAACGCAAATCAACTAAAAGGGAAAAAAGTACTTGTAACTGCCGGTCCTACTTATGAAGCGATAGATCCGGTCAGATTTATTGGTAATCATTCTTCCGGGAAAATGGGAGTTGCCATTGCTAATGAGTTTAAAAAAAGAGGAGCTGAAGTTACGTTGATCCTGGGACCGTCTCAGATAATGGTGCCAGATAATATAAGAATAATACATGTCCAGTCTGCAGATGAAATGTTCTCAGCAGCGGTAAATGTTTTCGAATCTGCAGATATAGCTGTTATGAGTGCTGCGGTGGCTGATTATACGCCTGTAAACATCTCAAATGAAAAGATAAAGAAGCAAACAGATAGCTTTTCGATTGAATTAAAGAAAACAAAAGATATTCTGAAATATCTGGGCGAATGTAAAAAGGCCGGTCAATTTTTAGTTGGCTTTGCATTGGAAACAACGAATGAAAAAGAATACGCACTCAAAAAATTAAAAGATAAGAATGCAGACATGATTGTGCTGAATTCATTAAGAGACAATGGCGCAGGCTTTGGTCATGACACTAATAAAATAACTATTTTTGATAAGCAGGAAAATGAGCATCTTTTTGAAACAAAATCCAAAACAGAGGTGGCTGCTGATATTGTAAATACTATCATTCAATTATATGCATAAAGTAAAAATAATTTTCTTTTTTCTGGTTGTGTCGAATCTTACAAAAGCACAAGAGTTCAATGCAAGAGTAACTATCAATAGTAGTGCTATAGGAAGAGAAGTCAATAAAAATGTTTTTCAAACTTTACAAACATCTATTACGAATTTTATAAATAATCGTAAATGGTCAACAGATGTTTATCAAGCAAATGAAAAAATAGATTGCAGTTTCTTGCTTAATTTACAACCAACATCGGATGCAAATGTTTATTCGGCATCATTAACTATACAAGCAGCTCGTCCTGTATTTAATTCATCTTATTTATCTCCGATAATTAACTACCAGGACAAAGAGGTAAGTTTTAAATATATAGAATTCCAGCAACTAGAATTTAATGATAACAGAGTGGCAGGATCAGATGCTCAGATGTCAAATTTGACAGCGATTCTTGCGTACTATGCATACATGATCCTTGGTTTTGATCAGGACTCATACTCTCCTAAAGGAGGAACGTTATATTTTCAAAAGGCACAGAATATTGTCAATACCGCACCTGAATCAAGAACAATATCAGGATGGAAGGCATTTGACGGGATTCGAAATCGGTATTGGTTATCCGAAAATATGCTGAATAGCCGGTATACGATCATACATGATGTATATTATAATTATTACAGAAAATGTTTTGACAAATTGTATGAAGATGAAAAAATAGCCAGGCAGGAATTAATGAATGTGTTAAATCTGTTAAATACATTTAACACAGATAATCCTAATACCATGATCAATCAGTTCTTTTTTCAAGGAAAATCAACTGAGCTGATCAAAGTTTTTTCAAAAGCTGCGCCACAGGACAAAGCAAGGGCTTCTGAGATACTGCAGAAACTGGATATTACCAATGCCGCCAGATATAAAGATGAATTGAAATGAACCTAAAATTATTATTGTTTTTTTGTGTAATTTTTTTTACTGGTTGTAATACTTCTGTAACTTCTTCTGCCGATGTATTAGGTAAGAAAAAAATGCAGGAAGTTTTGTGGGATATCATTCGGGTGGAAGCTTATACAAAACAATTTATTAAAAATGATTCTACTAAAAATAGTGCTGAAGAAAATTTGAAGTTGCAGCAACGGGTTTTTGCAATACATCATGTAACAAAGGAAGCGTTTTACAGCAGCTATCAATATTATCAAGATCATCCGTTGGAGATGCAGCCTATATTGGATAGCATCATAAGTGCAAAGCAACAGGCAGAAAGAGACAAATATTTACAGCCAATAAAAAAACTATAAATATGCCGATCAACAAAGTATACACAGATGCAGCTACAGCAATTGCTGATATACATAATGGGGCTATACTTATGTTGGGTGGTTTTGGTTTGTGTGGAATTCCGGAAAATTGTATCAGGGCACTTGTTCAGCGCAAGACAAAGAATCTTACCTGTATTTCAAATAATGCAGGGGTGGATGATTTTGGTATAGGGTTAATGTTGCAACAAAAGCAGGTAAAGAAAATGATCTCAAGCTATGTAGGGGAGAATGCTGAGTTTGAAAGACAATTGTTAAGTGGTGAGCTTGAAGTAGAACTTATTCCGCAAGGAACATTGGCAACAAGATGTATGGCAGCAGGATATGGAATGCCTGCAATTTTCACACCGGCAGGAGTAGGCACTGAAGTTGCTGCAGGAAAAGAAGTTAGGGTCTTTAATAGCAAAGAATATTTATTGGAATATGCATTTGATGCCGATTTTGCTTTGGTAAAAGCATGGAAAGGTGATACAGATGGGAATTTGATCTATAAAGAAACAGCTCGAAATTTTAATCCGTTGATGGCTATGGCTGGAAAGATAACAATCGCTGAGGTCGAAGAATTAGTACCGGCCGGAGCATTAGATCCGAATTATATACACACACCTGGTATATACGTACATCGTATTTTTCAGGGAAGGGATTATGAAAAAAGAATTGAACATAAAACGGTTAGATAATTTGAATATTTGAACACTATTAATTTATCCCAAATATTCAAATCAATATTTTTTACTTATGCTTTCTAAAGAACAAATAGCACAGCGGATTGCCAGAGAGTTAAAAGATGGCTATTATGTTAATCTCGGGATTGGGATACCTACTTTAGTGGCTAATTATATTCCTGAAGGTATTCATGTTGTGTTACAAAGTGAAAATGGATTATTGGGCATGGGGCCTTTTCCGTTTGAAGGAGAAGAGGATCCGGATCTGATCAATGCAGGTAAACAAACAATTACAACAATACCGGGTTCCGCTTTTTTTGATAGCGCTATGAGTTTTGGTATGATACGGGCAGGAAAAGTAGACCTGACGGTATTAGGAGCCATGGAAGTAAGTGATACCGGTGATATTGCTAACTGGAAGATACCCGGAAAAATGGTGAAAGGAATGGGAGGTGCAATGGATCTGGTGGCTAGTGCAAAGAATATCATTGTGGCAATGATGCATACAAATCCAAAAGGTGAAAGTAAATTATTGAAAGAATGTACACTACCGATTACGGGTAAACGATGTGTAAAAAAAATTGTTACGGAGTTAGCGGTATTAGATATTACTGAAGATGGATTTAAATTGATTGAAAGGGCCCCGGGAGTGAGTGTAGATGAAATTGTTGCAAAAACAGCCGGAAGATTGGTCGTTGATGGTGAAATTAAAGAAATGATTTTTTCTTAGACACGATAAAATATAGACACCGTAAATTTTTTTGTATGAAATACTTGCCATTAAATCCTGAAATATTTATCCAGAACAGGAAACGTTTTGTAGAAAGAATGGAAAAAAAATCCATTGCAATTTTTAATAGTAATGATGAATTGCCTAGCAATGGAGATTCTTTACATAAATTTAAACAAAACAGTGATCTAATATGGTTAACCGGAATTGAGCAAGAAGAAACGATGTTGGTATTGTTTCCTGATAATCCTGATCCAAAATATAGGGAAGTGCTGGTGTTGGTTAGACCAAATGAATTGAAAGAAAAATGGGACGGACACAGACTCCGGGCTAAAGAGGCTACCGAAATATCAGGCATACAAACAATTGTGTGGTTAGATACGATTGAAGGCATTTTGCAACCGTGGATCCATGCAGCAGAAACAATATACCTGAACACAAATGAAAATGATCGTAAAGCAAATTGGGTTCCAGTAAGGGATTACCGGTATGCCGAAATGATGAAACAACGTTTTCCTTTACATAATTATAAACGAAGTGCGAAAATCCTCAAAGACCTCCGTGCTATAAAAACTGCATTGGAAGTAGAAGTGATGCAGAAGGCAATGGATATTACAGATGTGGCTTTCAGACGTTTGCTTACATTCATTAAGCCCGGGGTAATGGAGTATGAAATAGAGGCTGAGATCATGCATTCTTTTTTAAGTCAACGAGCAACTGGACAAGCATACAGCTCGATCGTTGCAAGCGGAGATAGAGCAAGAACTTTGCATTATGTAGAAAATAGCAGAGAATGTAAGGATGGGGAATTGATTCTGATGGATTTTGGCGCCGAGTATGGTAACTATTGTGCTGATCTTACAAGGACCGTTCCGGTTAACGGAAAATTTTCCCGTAGACAAAAAACTGTGTACAATGCCTGTCTGCATTTGCATAAATATGCGGCAAGTATTTTAAAACCAGGGATCAGTATCATAGATTATACAGAAAAAGTAGGTGATGAGGCTACTGTTGTTTTTCAAAAAATAGGATTGCTGAAAAAATCTGATATTAAGAATGAAAGTGCTGATAGCAGAGCCTACAGAAAATATTTATATCATGGCATATCCCATCACCTGGGTATTGATGTGCATGATCTGGGCACAAGAACGGAACCGATAAAAGCAGGGATGGTATTTACAGTTGAACCGGGTATCTATATTGAAGAAGAGCAGATGGGTATCAGAATTGAAAATAATTTTTGGGTGACAAAAAATGGGAATAAAGATCTGATGAAAAATATTCCGATCACTGTTGAAGACATAGAAGCATTCATGAAAAAATAGAAAAATAATGACCAAACAAATTCCCAACATTTTTACTTTACTAAATCTTTTTCTCGGTTGTATTGCTATCGTTTTTGCTCTGCAAACAGAAAATATTATTATCTATACGGACGATCAATTCAGCAGTAGTTTTAATATTCCGGAAAAATTATCTTATGCAGCATTGTTATTATTCGCTGCGGCAGTGGTTGACTTTTTAGATGGGTTTGTTGCCAGATTGCTAAAAGCAACATCTGAAATGGGGAAGCAATTAGATTCACTTAGTGATGTCGTAAGTTTTGGTGTTGCCCCGGGAGTGATCTTATATCAACTGTTGAGAATGAGCTTTGCCAGAGAGGAAAACGGATTAGAAGTTTCTATGATCTGTTTACTACCTGCGTTTTTGGTTAGTTGTGCTGCTGCATACAGATTAGCAAAATTTAATATAGATGAAACACAGGGATACAGTTTTAAAGGGGTTCCGACACCTGCAGTAGGTTTATTAGTTGCCTCGTTTCCATTGATATTGCATTATGGCAGTGGCTTATTGAACGTGAACGACTGGCTTATCAATAAATGGTTTTTATACGCTGCAGTATTACTGCTTAGCTGGTTAATGGTAAGCAATCTGCCCATTATGGCCTTAAAATTTAAAGATTATACCATTAAAAATAATATGCCAAAACTTATACTGTTAGGGGTAGCGCTTATAGCGATTATTTTATTAAAATGGTTAGCTGTTCCGATTATTTTCATTGCGTATATTATTTTATCTTTGGCCCTCAAAAATAAAACTACATAATGACCTTCACTGCACAAGTAAAAGTAATGCCACACAAAGAATTGTTAGATCCGCAAGGAAAAGCAGTTATGGGTGGACTTAGCAACTTAGGATTAGCCGCTATTAAAGATGTTAGAATAGGAAAAAGCATCAGCCTGCAAATAGAAGCAGATACTGCTGAAAATGCAAAACAAATTGCCGAAGAAGCAGCCAAGAAATTATTGGCAAATGCTGTGATGGAAATGTTTGAAGTAGATGTAACCCCAAACGCCTAAAGAGCTTTTCAAAGAGCTTAGTGAATTCATAACATAAAGATTTGAGTGATACACAGCACCAGAATGATAATGCTCCAGGTGCCTCCTTTAGGGGGCTAGGGGGGAAGCTATATATTGTTCCAACGCCTATTGGCAATCTAGCCGACATGACCTACCGGGCAATCGATATACTTAAAAATGTGGATCTTATTCTGGCAGAAGATACCAGAACCTCTTCAGTTCTCTTACAGCATTATCAGATACAAAAACCAATCACACCGTATCATCAACACAACGAACATAAGATTGTAGAGCATCTTGCCACACAATTATCCGGAGGTAAAATAATGGCATTGCTTACAGACGCAGGTACACCTGGTATCAGCGATCCTGCGTTTTTACTGGTACGTGAATGTGTGAAAAATAATATTGATGTAGAATGTTTACCTGGTGCCACAGCCTTTGTACCTGCGCTGGTAAACAGCGGCTTACCCATTAATAGTTTTTGCTTTGAAGGTTTCTTGCCTTTAAAAAAAGGGAGACAAACTTTTTTAAAGCGGATGGCTGAAGAAGAACGTACGATGGTCTTTTACGAAAGTCCCATGCGATTGGTAAAAACGCTACATGATTTTATAGAATATTTCGGCGCCGATCGTCAATGTTGTGTAAGCCGTGAGCTCACAAAAAAATTCGAAGAAAACAAACGAGGCTCTCTACAGGAAGTGCATGATCACTTTAATGCAAAACCTGTAAAAGGGGAGATAGTGATTGTGGTGGAAGGAAAGAAGTAATAAAATATTTCTGTTCGGATTATATAAGTCTTGTAAAATTTCTCCTCAAATAAAATTAACATTCCTTTTATTTCTCTTACACAGAGTGTACCGAGAAGATACAGCGTTTCACAGAGAATCTACTCCCTCTATGCATTCTCGGTAAATTTCAGTAAAAAATATCTATAAAAACCTTCCATCATTATCTATACTGTTATATCTATTATTTTACCGAAATTTACTCATTAAACATTTCACATGAAAAGATTCTTATTTCTTATTTCTTGTTCCCTGTTTCTTATTTCATCAATTGTTGCACAACCTGACAGGTGGCAGCAAAAAGTAAAGTACACCATGAATATAGATATGGATGCAGTTACCAATAAGTTTACAGGTAAACAGAAATTAGAATACACCAATAATTCTCCTGATGTTTTGAACAAAGTATTTTATCATTTATACTTCAATGCTTTTCAGCCAAACAGCAGTATGGATATGCGTAGCAGAGAGTTGGGCAAACAAACTATCAATGGCAGGCAAGATTGGGATGGTAGAGTAAGAGACAGGATATTAAATCTTAAAGAAAATGAAATAGGGTATCAAAAGATCGTCTCGCTAAAAGTAAACGGAGTGCCTCAGCCATTTAAATATCACGAGACAATTTTAGAAGTGAATCTTACTAAACCAATTTTACCTAAAAGCAAAGTTGTTTTTGATATGGAGTTTGAAGCACAGGTTCCATTACAGGTAAGAAGAAGCGGAAGAGATAATCCTAACACAGGTGTTCGTTACAGTATGAGTCAGTGGTATCCAAAGTTGTGTGAGTATGACCAGGAAGGCTGGCATCCTACGCCCTATATTGCCAGAGAGTTTTATGGGGTTTGGGGAGATTTTGATGTAACGATCAATATTGATAAAACATATAAGATCGGAGGTACAGGTGTATTAATCAATGCTAATGAAATAGGGTGGGGCTATGATAGTTTAAATACAACTGATCTGAAACCTACCAAAAAGGCTAAACGCATCTGGCATTTTATTGGTAATAATGTACATGATTTTGTTTGGGCGGCTGACCCTGATTATAAACACCTTGTTCGTAAAATGCCTAATGGTGGACCAATGCTTCATGTAATTTATAATTACAAACCTAACGACAAAAAAAATGATTCGGATTGGGAAAAGGTAGCCGATGCTGCTGTAAAAGTATTGCCGTTCATTGAAACCAATTTTGGTAAATATCCTTATCCTCAATATTCGTTTATACAGGGGGGGGATGGAGGGATGGAATACCCGATGGCTACTTTGTTGAATGGACCGGGTTTAGGTGGTGTATTTCATGAATGGATGCATAGTTGGTATCAGATGATGTTGGGTACCAACGAGAGCATGTATGCATGGATGGATGAGGGATTTACCAGTTTTGCAGAAAATCTGGTTACTAAATTTTATGATAATAGATCATCTATTGAAGATTATAAAGCAGCACTGGCAAATAATCCTGAGAATGAAAATTTAAAAGAACTACTAACACAATTACCCAATGATCATTGCGATGGCTATGCCAGTTATTTTCAATTAGTAAAAAATGGTCTGGAAGAACCGTTAACCACTCATGCAGATCATTTCAACAGCAACTTTGCATATAGTATTGCTTCATATTGCAAAGGTGAAGTTTTTTTAGAACAGCTTGGTTATATTCTTGGAGCATCGGTAAGGGATAAAATTTTATTGGAGTATTATAAATTGTGGCGTTTCAAACATCCAAATGCAGATGATTTTATACAGGTAGCGGAAAAGACAAGCGGTATAAAATTAGATTGGTATAAAGAATATTGGTGCAACACTACCAAAACCATCGATTATTCTGTTGATAGTTCCTGGGAAGAGAATGGTGTATTAAAGATCAGAATAAAAAGAATAGGTCAAATGCCAATGCCTGTCGATCTACAGGTTACTTTAAAAGATGGAAGTACTGAGATGCATTATGTTCCATTGAATTTGATGTATGGAGAAAAACCTGCAGAGAATACTGTAGAAAAAAGAGAAGTGCATGAAGAATGGCGTTGGACGCATCCGGTTTATATTGTTGAGATCAAACATCATTTATCTGATTTGAAAAAAGTAGAAATAGATCCTTCAAAAAGAATGGCTGATGTAGATAGGAAAAATAATGTATTTGAATTAAATTAGAAAAATGACGATCAATATCAGAAGACTGACTATTGAAGATGCGGAAGCTTTGTCTGCAATCGGTGCAAAAACGTTTTATGATACATTTACGGGAACATGTACTGAAGAAGATATGCAACAATTCCTCGAAGAGTATTATAATATTGACCAGGTAAAGAGAGAGTTAAGTGATCCGGAAGATTATTATTATTTTGCTGAAATCGATAATGTTCCGGTTGGGTACCTCAGGCTTAAAGAAGATTACACAAGTTTTGAAACGATGAAGCAGTGGAAAGCTTTGGAATTAAAAAGACTCTATGTCTTACAAACGCATCTGGGGAAAGGCATAGCGCAGGTGCTGATGAAGTTTGCTATTAATTTTGCCAAGCAACAGAATTATGAAGTGGTGTGGCTGGGCGTTTGGGAACATAATTTACGTGCAAGAAAATTCTACGAAAAAGAAGGATTTAAGAATACAGGGTATACGCATGATTTTCCAATTGGTAATACACCACAAACTGATTGCTGGTATTGGAAATTTTTAGAACGGAACCTGCAGTAAAAATTTTTCCTTAAAGAAAGGCTCATCAAATATTTTTTCAATTTCCCATACCCTGGGTTTACAGCCACTTTCATGAATTTCCTGTGCCAGATCACCGCCCTTTAAACAGATCAATCCTTTACAGTTTGGCCCCTTTTGTAACAAAGGCTTGCTCCAATACCATAAATCTTTAAGTGGTGCAACAGCCCTAGAAGTCACTACATCAAATTTCCTGTTCTTAATATCTTCTGCTCTGGAGTGCTGCGTAGTAAGATTTGTTAACCCGATAGCAGTAGCAATTTCATTTACCACTTTCAGTTTTTTATTAATGCTGTCTACCAGGTGAAATTGTGTGTCCGGAAAAAATATTGCAAGTGGAACGCCGGGGAAACCACCACCACAACCCAGGTCCATCACCTGCATATCTTTAGTGAATTCAAATTGAGTTGCAATGGCTAAAGAATGCAACACATGGTGTTCATAAAAATTATCAATATCCTTACGGGAAATGACATTGATCTTTTCATTCCATTCTGTATATAATTCTTTCAATGCGGCAAACTGGTCAAGTTGCTTTTCAGAAAAATCAGAAAAATATTTTAAAACTATTTCCAAGTGTTGGTTGGTTTTTTGATCAATGCTACTGCAAAAATCAGGTAATAAAAAAACATCCACAAATCAAAAAACAAAAAAAGCGGATACAGGTCCTTCTCATTTAATTTTTTCATAGCAGGTAAGTAAATAACTGCCTGAATAACGAAACGTATGCCGAATACGATCAATGCCCATTGCCAACAATAGAATATGGCACTAACCATCAGTAAAGGAAAAAATAAAAAATGAGATAATGAATACAATCCCAATAAAAATTTATGCAGTGGTTTGTAATACTTTCCGGTGCTATAATGCCTGGTCTTTTGTCTTGTCCATTGGCCCCAGGTAGTCACGGGTTCACTTAATGTAAAAGCATCTTTGTCAATATTAATTTTTGTGTTCTTTTTTGTGGCGGCCATATTAATAAACAGATCGTCATCTCCACTGGGTATATTATTATGCGCTGAAAATCCTTTGTGACGGAAGAAGACTGTTTTCTTATAACTCAGGTTTCGACCAACACCCATATATGGTTTACCAGCTAATGCGTAAGAGAAATATTGTAAAGCGGTATGAAATGTTTCCCATCTTACTAATTTATTCAGGAGCCCATGTTTTTTTATATATGCTCCATATCCCAAAACGATCTCTGTGTCATCGTCATAAGTTTCCTGCATTTTGTCTATCCAAAATTCACTAGCCGGTACACAATCAGCATCTGTCAATAAAACTATTTCATATTTGGCTGTTTTAATGCCGATACTTAAAGGGAATTTTTTGCCGGGTATTAATTTTGCTTCTTGTTTTAATTCTACAAAAGTTAATTGCTTGAATTCTTTTTTGAACTCTTCCAGTAAATATTTACTGTCATCAAATGAGTTGTCATCTACCACTATCACTTCATGTGTGGTACGGTACTGTTGCAATAAAGAGCCGGGTAAATTCTTGGCCAGATTAGCGGCCTCGTCTCTTGCACAAATAATTACCGATACAGGATGTGTTTGTGAAGTGGCTTTAGGCTTCGCTTTATAAAAAGCCAGTCTTGTATAAAAGAACAGGTAATAAAAAATTTGTATGAAAGCTACGATACAAAAAATGATAAAAACAATACTATGCCAGTGTGCCAGGAGTTCATTAAAGTTCATAGCGGCAAATTTATGACTGTTTAAGGTAAAATATTAGCTGTTTTGAATTTCTGCGATCGTATTTGTGGGAATGTTTATAAAATGTTTCATGCGTATCTTCGCAGCTAACTTTTATTCCGGTTCAGGAGCATATATGGCAGCACTACAATTCGACTTACAACATACAGATATAAATACCAAGGCGAGAGCGGGTAAGATAACCACTGATCATGGCGAAATATTAACGCCTATATTTATGCCTGTAGGTACAGTTGGTAGCGTAAAAGCGGTTACTCAACAACAGTTATTTGATGATGTAAACGCTCAGATCATTTTGGGTAACACCTATCACTTATATCTGCGTCCGGGCTTGGATATCTTAGAGGCTGCAGGAGGGTTACATAAATTTAATGGATGGAGCAGGCCTATCCTAACAGATAGCGGTGGTTACCAGGTATTTTCATTGGCTAACAATAGAAAACTGGCTGAAGAAGGTGCACTTTTTCAAAGTCATATTGATGGAAGTAAACATCTTTTTACTCCTGAAAAAGTAATGGATATACAAAGAACTATTGGAGGTGATATTATTATGGCGTTTGATGAATGTCCGCCATATCCCAGCGATTATAAATATGCAAAGGATTCAATGGAATTGACACATCGCTGGCTAGACAGATGCTTTACGCAATTTAATTCTACACCGGATAAATACGGATATACACAAAATCTTTTTCCGATCGTACAGGGAAGTACTTATAAAGATCTTCGAACTGCATCTGCTGAATTTGTTGCATCTAAAAATGCTACGGGTAATGCTATTGGCGGGTTGAGTGTTGGTGAGCCGATGGAAGTGATGTATGAATTTACTGAGTTGTGTTGTGATATATTACCGAAAGAAAAACCAAGGTATTTAATGGGTGTGGGTACGCCGTGGAATATTTTGGAAGGAATTGCGTTGGGGGTGGATATGTTTGATTGTGTGATGCCTACCAGAAACGGCCGCAATGCTATGTTGTTTACCAGCAATGGGATAATAAATATTGATAACAAAAAATGGGAGAAAGATTTTTCCCCTATCGATGATGGTATACCTTGTGAGGTAAGTAATTTTTACAGTAAGGCATACCTGAGACATTTGATGAAGGCGAAAGAATACTTAGGGTACACAATAGCAAGTGTCCACAACTTGGCTTTTTATTTGTGGTTAGTGACCGAAGCCCGCAAGCAAATAATTACCGGCACTTTTCCAGGCTGGAAAAATGAAATGATGGTTAAACTGCAACAACGATTATAGATATTTTATGCTTCCGGAGTTTTTACCAAAAAGTCCAGGTGGCATTAGAATCGTAATCGTAATAATGAATATTGGTTTCAGGCCAATGATTCTTGTCAAATCCGGGAGCTTCTTCTAGAACAGACCTAGGTTGATCGAATATAAACATTCTCCTTGCTGAATCAATTCTCAACATATTGAACGGGATAGCAAAATATTTTTTATTTAAACTCAGGAATCCTCCGAACTCAATAACATAATATTCTATTGTTCCATCCTGTACATTGAGCATGATGTCTTTTATATCTCCCAGATGTTCATCCTTCGTATTATGAACCTTATCTCCAATAATAGATTTGGCAGTTAACACCTTCAACGGCACATTAGGGTAATTCCCTTCAGTATTTACGCCTGTAATATTTTCCTGAAAAATTTCCATAGTTATTTTTTTTTATGGTTATCAATTCAATAAAAAATTACCGGTTCATCTAATAAATATTGCCGAAAATTTCATGCCAAATCAAGTTAATATGCAGAAAGGAGTTTATCGCTCAAACTCTTATCAATACTTAGTTATTTACTTTGTTTTCAATACGTTAATGAAATGTAAAACAGGGCATGTAACGCTATGTCTGTGATTTTTGTCTATTGATTGGCATAATAATTGAAAAACCAATCTTATCTTTAAAAATTATAATCACTAAATATGACAAAAAGATATTTCTACAGCCTATTGATCTTATTACTTCCTGTTTTTGGGGTTGCACAGAATACCCCGGTTACTGCAGCAAACATACCTAAAGACGCACAGGTTGATGTTTCGATGGTAGATGCTAAGAGTGGCAAAATATTACCAAGTGAAATTGTGGTTTTTAAAAGCCAGGCAAATGGCACAGAATTTCAAGGTTTGACCAATGATCAGGGGCGTTTCTCTTTAAGGCTTCCGATCGGTGCCAAGTACGATATCTTTATACTTGGATTTAAAGATTCTACTGCTTATCCGCTTATTTTGGATATACCTGCATTATCAGGAACCAAATTCTATAATAAGCCTTTTACTGTAGACATAGAGTTTGAAGCACCCGGGTCGTTCGTATTGGATCATTGTACGTTTGAGACAGGGAAAGCAGACCTGACGCCTGAAGCCTTTCCTGTATTGGATGAATTAGTTGAGTATTTAAAAAGAAAGGATGACGAAAGGATTGAGATTGGCGGTCATACCGATAATGTAGGTACAGCGGCTAAGAATTTGATCTTATCTCAGGATAGGGCAAATACTGTAAGAGCTTATCTTTTGATGAAAGGGATCGCTCCAGACAGAGTAACCGCCAAAGGATATGGATTAACCCAGCCAATAGCAGAAAATACAACTGCAGAAGGTAGAGCGATCAACAGAAGAACAGAAGTGAAAACATTAGATTGATCTGATTTTTTATAATAAGATGACAGGAGTTGAATTTATTCAACTCCTTTGTTTTTTTGATAGACCAATACAACGCTGTTTTAATTACTTTTGCACCGTAAGTGTTTATGAAAAAAATCGACCGCTATATATTAAGCAAATACCTTACTACTTTTTTCTTTTGTCTGTTATTGTTTACAGTAATTGTAGTGGTAATAGATCTTAGTGAAAAAACAGATGATTTCGTAAAATCGAAATTATCCGGGTGGCAGATATTTGTGCAATATTATACAGGTTTTATTCCTCGGTTGGATGCGATGCTTTTCCCACTGTTTGTTTTCATTGCAGTTATTTTCTTTACTTCAAAAATGGCAGAAAGGTCGGAAGTGGTGGCGATACTTAGTAGTGGTGTAAGTTTTCGCCGGTTTTTATTTCCTTATTGGGTCGGCGGTATTTTCTTAACAGTCTTACTTTGGTCGGTATATCATTTTGTTTTACCGGATGCAAATACCAAATGGGGGATATTTCAGGCTAGATACCTGGATATGAATTTTGGCGGAGCCCCCGATGCTACCAAAAATTATTATTTCAGGATAGACTCTTCTTCATATGCAGGTATACGCTATTATGATACTACCAGCAAAAGGGGGAGTAGTTTTTTTGTACAAAAATTTGATAAAGACCAAATGGTATATAATCTGAGAGCAGATAATATTGTTTGGGATACAGCATCAAAAAAATGGAGCTTAACAAATGCAATGGAGCGTTTCTTTAAAGGGAAAAAAGAGACGATGAAGTTCAGTCGTTCGTTGGTAATGGATTATAATTTTAAACCCAGAGACCTTAAAAAAGAAGAGTATTTAAAAGATCGCTTACCCACACCTGAATTGAATGAAGTGATTAGGATGGAAAAGTTAAGAGGGTCGGAAAATATTAATTCTTTTCTGGTAGAAAGATATAACCGTGATTCAATACCGGTGTCTGTAGTCATTCTTACATTGATTGGCGCAATATTGGCATCACGTAAAGTAAGAGGAGGGAGTGGACTTCATCTTGCAGCTGGAGTATTGTTGAGTGTTTTGTATGTGCTCTTCAGCAGGTTTGCATTGGTATTTTCTACCAAAGGAGATTTTTCTCCCTTGATAGCGGCATGGTTACCCAATGTATTTTTCGGATTACTTGCTTTTTATTTGTATAAAAAAGCGCCGAAATAAATTTATCCTTTAATGATCTTATCGTAGCTGGTAGCAATTCCTTTTATTAAAGAAGAACTGAATCCCTGGTGTTCCATCTCATTTAACCCTGCAATAGTACAACCTTTTGGGGTAGTTACTTTGTCTATCTCCTGTTCTGGGTGAGTGCCTTTTTGTAATAATAATTCAGCAGCACCTTTTACCGTTTGTGCAGCGATCAGATTAGCGGTAGCTGCATCAAATCCGATCTCAATACCGCCTTGTATATTGGCACGAATGTATCGCATTGCATAAGCAGTACCACAAGCTCCCAATACGGTAGCAGCATCCATTAATTTTTCATCAATAACTACTACTTTACCCACTGTACAAAACAGGTCTTTTACAAAATTAACCTGGCTCTCTGTTGCATTTTTAAAACTCAGGCAGGTCATGCTTTCCTGTATAGCAATTGCGGTGTTAGGCATAGCTCTGCAAACAGCCATTTTCTTTTTAACGATCTCTTCAATATCGCTGATCGAAATACCTGTCAATACAGAGGAAATAATATGTTTACTGTTCAATACAGTTTTTAAACCACTCAATACATCTTTGACCTGGAATGGCTTTATTGCTAATATGATCAATTCACTATTACGTACAGCCGAAGCATTGTCAGAAGTGACTTTTACACCTTTGTCCTGCAATGATTTTAACGTGTTGGTATTTCTTTTAGTAATTGTAATATCAGCGGGCTTACAAAATTTGCTTTTTAATAAACCTTCGGCGATAGCGGTACCTAAATTTCCCCCACCTATAATAGCAATTTTTTTACTCATGATTGATTGTTTAACATTGATCTACGCAATTTATCTCTTTTTTTACAAAGCAGCTAAAGCCTGTTCACTTTCCTGACCAGCTAACAGATTCCCGATCGCATTGTCATATTTTTCTTTCCATTCTGAAATCGATCCCCAGTTTTCGGCCCCTACTTTAATTTCTCCGCTTGTTACTTTGCCCAGTTGAGTAAAACGGATCGCTTGTTTTTTTATAATTTCAGTAAATGCAGTCAGTTTATCGGATGATACCGAAACAATTACCCTGCTTTGTGCTTCACCAAATAGATATGCATCTGCTCTCAGAGAAGCTTCTACTGTTGATAATTCAAATCCAAGATCACGATTAAATCCACTTTCTACCAAGGTGATAAATAACCCTCCTTCACTTATATCGTGTGCACTTTCTACTACTTTGTTTTTTATCAATTCACTTACAGACTGTTGTAAAGTAAATTCTTCATTCAAATCAAAATATGGAGCAGGGCTAAATTCAATACCATGTATTTTATGTAAATACTCAGATGAATGAATATCGTTTCTATTTTGACCAATCATAAAGATAAGGTCGCCTTCTTTCTTGAAATCCATCGTCATCGCATCGCCAATACTATCTATCAAACCAACCATTCCGATAGTAGGTGTTGGATAAACCGGTCCATCAGGAGATTGATTGTAGAAGCTAACGTTACCACCGGTAACGGGTGTATCGAATTTTACACAAGCTTCACCCATTCCTTTAATAGCATTTACAAACTGGTAATATACTTCAGGGTTATATGGGTTTCCAAAATTCAAGCAGTTGGTTACACCTAGTGGTTGGCCACCACTGCACACAATATTTCTTGCAGCTTCGGATACAGCAATCATAGCGCCCTTGTAAGGATCTGCAAAAACGTAACGGCTGTTACAGTCTGTTGTTAATGCCAATGCTTTGTTGGTAGGCTTAGCAATAACAACGGCAGCATCGCTTGGTAAATTGGTAGAGATAGTTCCGGCACCAACCATGCTATCGTATTGCGTATATACCCAACGTTTAGATGCAATGTTTGGGATAGTGATCAATTGTTCTGCCACAGTTTTCAGGTCTGTCGGAACTGCTATCGTATCAACGTTGAATTTTTTTATTTCTTCCAGGTATTTCGGTTCGGTATACTCTCTTTCATACTGAGGAGCTCCACCTCCTAATACCAATTCATGAGCAGGAACTTTTGCTTCCAGTACGCCATTCATATAAAAATTCAGGAAGCCATCATTTGTTACATATCCAATCTCACTGCAAGGTAGATCCCATTTTTCAAAAATATCAATGACTGCTTTTTCTTTTCCTTTTTCTACCACCATTAACATTCTCTCCTGGCTTTCACTTAACAGTAATTCCCATGCTTTCATATTTTTCTGACGCATCGGAACTTTGTCCAGATCAATATGCATGCCTGTATTTCCTTTTGCACTCATTTCGGCTGTGGAGCATATAATGCCAGCTGCTCCCATATCCTGCATACCTACAACGGCATCAGTTTTCAATAATTCTAAACAGGCTTCTAATAATTTTTTTTCTTGAAAAGGATCGCCTACCTGTACCGCAGGGAGATCTTCAACGCTATCTGCAGTAATATTCGCAGAGGCAAAACTTGCCCCTCCAATTCCGTCTTTGCCTGTGGCACTACCTACAAAAAAAACCGGGTTGCCAGCAACATTACCTGAAGTAGCAGAGATAGTTGTACCGTTTTTCAATGTGCCAACACTCATGGCATTTACTAACGGATTAGTATGATAGCAGTCTTCAAAATAAATCTCTCCTCCAACTGTAGGTACACCAAAGCAATTCCCATAATGACCGATGCCATGTACTACTCCTGCAAGTAAGTGCTTTGTTTTAGCTTCTGTCAAATTTCCAAAGCGAAGAGAGTTAAGAGATGCAATTGGTCTTGCTCCCATCGTAAAAATATCTCTATGGATACCCCCCACACCTGTTGCTGCTCCCTGAAAAGGTTCTAATGCAGAAGGATGGTTATGCGATTCAATTTTGAATACTACACCATAGCCATCTCCTATGTCCATTAATCCGGCATTTTCTTCACCTGCTTTTACCAGCATTTTTTTTCCTTCTCTGGGTAGTGTTTTCAGCCACTTGATTGAATTTTTGTAACTGCAATGTTCACTCCACATTGCACTAAAGCAACATAGTTCTGTAAAGTTTGGTGTACGTCCGAGCTTTTGTTTTATCAATTCAAATTCTTCGGCGGTAAGTCTTAATTGTTCGGCAGTGGTGGCTGTAATTTCCATATTTTTTTATTACACTAATTACGATTGAATTAATATCAATTTGATTTATTTTATTACACGTTATTTTGTATGTATTGCACTTTTACTAACCAGATAGAGGTTTTGAAATTAAATAACCTTAATTCGTGTAATTCGTGTAATTGTTTAATTCGTGTAATAAAATGCAAAAGTACAACCTGTATTTCTTTTTAAGTTATAGATAGATATTTATTATTTTAACTAACTTCCCACACTAAAAATTTTGTACTTGGGATATCTACTGTTCATTTTTTATTTGTTGCTTTTTTGCTGGTTGCTCGGTAAAATAAAATTTGTAGTTAATGCCGGACTGAGTAAAAAAATTATAGTAATACTTTTTTTAACTAAAGTATCTGCAGGATTATTCGCCGGATGGTTATATCAATTTTATCCTAATGCAGATACTTGGTTATATCATTCTGATGCATTAAAAGAATATCAACTTCTTTTTATCAATCCTAAAGAATATTTTACCAATTTATTTATTTCAAATTATGGAGATGATTATTCGGGAGTGTTTAAGTCTACTGGCTCATACTGGAATGATCTAAAGACAAACTTGATGGTAAAAATGGTTTCAGTCTTTCATATTCTTAGCGGAGGTCGTTATTATATAAATGTCGTAATTTATAATTTCCTGATATTTTTAGGGAATATAGCCTTGTTCAAGGTATTTAAGCAGGTATATAAAAACCATACAAACATTCTTGTCATAACTTGCTTTCTGCTGCCATCATTTATTTTCTTTGGTAGTACTATCCATAAAGAAGGATTGATCATAGCGGCGTTGGGCACATCAATATATTGTATATATAATACCTTACACTATTCGGGTCTTACTTTTCGCTGGGTATTTTTCATTATATGTTCACTAGGTTTTATTTTTCTGCTTAGGAATTTTGTTTTTATGGCATTTATTCCCGGTGCGATTGCCTGGGTTATTGCAGAAAAGACGACATTCAGACCATTGGTAGTTTTTTCCGTTGTTTATGGGTTGCTTATAATACTATTTTTCACAATTGGAAAAGTTATCCCGGTACTGAATTTACCACAGGCTGTAGTAGAAAAGCAGGAGGCATTCAAAGGACTTGAAAAAGCTAATACAGCAGTTGAGATGGGAACATTGCATCCCACTTTCAGAAGTTTTGTTGCGAATACACCAAGGGCCATTGTAAATAGTTTACTTCGGCCTTTTATAACAGATGGGAAGTTACTTCGCTTTCTATATCTTTTTGCTTTTGAAATATTATTGTATGAACTGATTTTCCTAGTCTTCCTCTTTTTTAAAAGGGATGATAGTATGATTTTCAGTAATTCGTTCGTGGTATTTGGCTTGTTTTTTAGTTTTTCGCTTTTGCTTATGATAGGGTATACTACTTCTGTGCTCGGTGCTATAGTACGTTATAAGTCAATCTATCTGCCTTTTATAATAACACCTCTGTTATATTATATTAGTTGGGAAAAACTTGTCCTAACACTTCGAATTAAAAAATAATTACATATTTAATTTTTGCCTATTTTTTAACCAAAAAATTAAAAATAAATTCAAAATGACCGTTTATTGAATTTATTTCCGTTAATTTTGTCTTTCTAAAACAAAAAAATCATGCAATCACTACGTTTTAAAGCAATCGACAATTTACAGTCGAATCAGGAAGTTGCAGTAAAAGCATCTGCAAAAATCACCGGAATTTTTGGTGAGAATGTGTTTACTCTAAAAACTGCACGCCAGTTTTTAAGCGACGAAGCATACAAAAGTTTAGTAGCTTCTATCAAAGGTGGCAAAAAGATCGACCGTGCTATGGGAAATCAAATTGCTAACGGCGTAAGAGCTTGGGCTGAAAGTAAAGGTGTTACACATTACACACACTGGTTTCAACCGTTAACTGATCTATCTGCTGAAAAGCATGATTCATTTTTTACATTAAAAGGAGATGGCACTCCAATTGAAGAGTTTGAAGGAACTGCTTTAATTCAGCAAGAACCAGATGCGTCTTCTTTCCCTAATGGTGGTTTGAGAGCTACTTTCGAAGCTCGTGGATATACTGCGTGGGATCCATCTTCTCCAGCTTTTATCATGGAAATTGGTCAGGGAAAAACTTTATGTGTTCCTACTATTTTCGTTTCATACACCGGCGAATCGTTGGATGCTAAGACTCCTTTGATCAAATCATTGGTTGCGATGGATAAAGCAGCTGTAGATGTTTGTCAGTATTTTGATAAAAATGTAACTAAAGTAACTGCCAACTTAGGTTGGGAACAAGAATATTTTGTGATTGATGCAGGTATGGTAAATGCTCGTCCTGATATCGCAATGACAGGTCGTACAGTATTTGGTCATGCTCCTGCTAAAGGACAACAATTAGAAGATCATTATTTCGGTGCTATTCCTGAAAGAGTGTATGCTTTCATGAGAGATTTTGAAACTGAAGCATATAAATTGGGTATACCTCTTCGTACTCGTCATAATGAAGTAGCTCCATCTCAATTTGAGTGTGCGCCTATTTACGAAGAAGCTAACCTGGCGGTAGATCATAATACTTTATTAATGGATGTTATGACAAGAACTGCAAAACGTCATGGTTTAGTAGTATTGTTACATGAAAAACCATTTGCTGGTATTAACGGTAGTGGTAAACACAATAACTGGAGTATCGGTACTGATACAGGGGTTAATTTATTATCTCCTGGTAAAACTCCAAAAACCAATTTGATGTTCTTGACATTCTTTGTTAATACCATCAAAGCGGTTCATGATTACGCTCCTTTATTAAGAGCATCAATTGCAAGTGCAGGTAACGATCACCGCTTGGGTGCTAACGAAGCTCCTCCGGCTATCATCTCTGTATTCATCGGTAAATACCTAACTGAAGTACTAGGACAGGTTGAAACCCGTGTTGGTGGTAAGTTTGATGAACAAGACGAAGCGATGTTGAAACTGGATATTCATAAAACAATTCCAGAATTGATGTTGGATAACACTGATCGTAACCGTACTTCTCCATTTGCATTCACCGGAAATAAATTTGAATTCCGTGCGGTAGGTTCTGCGGCAAATTGTGCAAATGCAATGACAGTACTGAATGCAATTGTTGCTGATACATTGAAACAATTTAAGAAAGATGTTGATGCGTTAATTGAAAAAGGTGATAAAAAAGAGATCGCTATCATGCAGGTGATTCAGCGTTATATTGTTGAAAGCAAAAAAGTATTATTTGAAGGTGATGGATATAGCGAAGCATGGGCAAACGAAGCTGCAAAAAGAGGGTTACCAAATGTAAAAACTACTCCGCAGGCTTTAGATGCATACATGTCTGATACAGCTAAAAAATTATTTGAAGGTTGTGAGATATACAATCATGCTGAATTAGAAGCTCGTCATGAGATCATGTTGGAAGCGTACATTAAAAAAGTACAAATTGAAGCAAGGATCATGGGTGAGTTAGCTACATCGGTTATTTTACCATCTGCTGTTAAATATCAAAATGTGTTATTGACTAATATTAAAGGTTTGAAAGAAGCTGGTTTGAAAGAAGAAGCTTACTCTAACCAATTACAAATATTAGAGAAAATAAGTACACATATTGCTAAAATGAGCTCTGGTGTTGAAAAAATGATTGAAGAAAGAAAGCGTGTAAATGAAATTAGCAATACAAGAGAAAAAGCCATCGCTTATTGTGATGATATCAAAGGGAAATACTTTGATGCGATCCGTTACAGCGTTGATAAATTAGAAGTATTGGTGGATGATGCTTATTGGGCATTGCCTAAATACAGAGAAATGCTTTTCTTAAGATAATCTCTTTTAAAATAGCTGGCAAGCAATCGTTACGGCCCGGTTTACTTAGTAAATCGGGCTTTTTTTATTGTATTGGCTTTGCATATAAAAAAATCCGGCTATTGCCGGACTGAGATCAATCAATAAAAATTTATTTTAAATACTTCTGCTTACATCAAAATTTTCTAATTCTTTAGACACGGCATTTAAGAATGTAGAACCCAATGCACCATCAATGATACGATGGTCGTAACTCAAAGAAATATACATCATATGACGTATAGCTATGCTATCGCCTTGTGCAGTTTCAATTACAACAGGCCGTTTTTTTATTGCACCAACTGCCATGATAGCAACTTGTGGTTGATTAATAAGCGGAGTGCCCATTATGCTTCCGAAGCTACCGATATTAGATATTGTAAATGTGCCCCCATTGGTATCATCGGGTCTTAACTGTCCGCTTCTGGCGGCATTCGCTAAATTATTTACCTGCTTTGTAAGTCCTACTAAATTTAACTGATCGGCATTTTTTATTACAGGTACAATAAGGTTGCCATTTTGCAAAGCTGTTGCCATGCCAATGTTCAGGTCTTTTTTTATGATAATTTTATCTCCATCAATGCTGCTGCTAAGCCATGGGTATTTTTTTATGCATTTAACCACGGCTTCGATAAATAATGGAGTAAAGGTGATCTTTTCACCTTCTCTTTTTTCGAAATCTTTTTTAATTCTTTCTCTCCACAAAACAAGATTGGTAACATCACATTCTACAAAACTGGTAACATGTGCACTTGTATGCACACTGTCTATCATATGCTTTGCAATCAGTTTACGCATACGATCCATTTCTATGATCTCTACATTACCGGTGTAAGTAGTTGGAGGAGCATAGTTAGGAGTCGTTGGTTGTATGTTGGATGTTGGAGGTTGTGTTTGAGGTTGATAGCTGGCGGCGGCTTGTATATTGGCCGCTGCTTGTTGCCTGTTGCCTGTTGCTAATTGTTCATTGCCCATTGCCTGTTGCCTATTGCTACCTCTTCCAGCAACATATTCCATAATATCTTTCTTGCTAACTCTTCCTTCTTGTCCTGTTCCCGGTATTCTTTCCAGTTCACTCATACTGATCCCTTCCTGTTGTGCTATGTTTAACACTAAAGGAGAGTAAAAACGGATAGTTGGTTTATCAGTTTGTTCAGCATGTACTGGTGTGGGTTGATAGGGGATATGCTCAACAATTTTAGCTTCTTCGTAAACAGGTTCTGGTGTATGTGTAATTGTTGGTTGAGATTGAGTAACAGCAGCACTTCCACCTACTCTTATTTTTGCAATAACAGTTCCAATTGGTACAACGTCGTTTTCGTTGAATAGCACCTCTTCAATTACACCTTCATGTGTACTCGGTACTTCACTGTCAACTTTATCAGTGGCAATATCCAGTACGGATTCGTCTTGCTTAACGCTGTCGCCTGGCTTTTTGTGCCATTTCAATATAGTGGCCTCTGTGATACTTTCTCCCAGTTTTGGCATTAGCAGATCGACTAAACTCATATACTGTAATTTGATGTTAACTGCAACAAATGTAAGTAAAAATAGTAAGTTGCAAGAGAGCTGTTTATCTGAAAAATTATACGGTAAAAAAATGCTAATTTTCTATTATAAATTTTCTCAACAGGTTCAAAGCGCTGGCTGCTGTAAGCTGTATATTTCTTTGCCTGTCAAAACGGAATTGAAATTTCTCGACGGTCAGTTTTTGGGTATTTCCTACTGCTATCCAAACGGTACCAACCGGTTTATCAGGCATACCTCCATCTGGACCCATAATACCTGATACAGCAATGGTATAATCTGACTGTATGTTTTGAAGGGCTCCTTTTGCCATTTCTATCACTACTTCGTCGCTTACTGCACCCAATGTTTCCAAAGTAGACCTGTTTACACCTAACAGATCTTCTTTTGCCTTATAACTGTATGATACAATACTACCATCATAAAATTTTGACGAGCCTGGTATAGCTGTAATTAAATGAGCTATGTACCCCCCTGTACAACTTTCTGCAGTACACATTGTTTTGTTTTTCGATAACAATAATTTGCCTACAACTTTCTCTAAGGGTTCATCTTCATTGGTCACTAAAAAATCTTTTACCAATGTTTGCAGCACTGCAAATTGTGTGTCAATTTCATGATCAACAGTATTTTTGTCTATGCCTATTGATGATAGACGCAAGCGTACCATACCGTAATTGGGTAGATATGCCAGTTTGATATTAGCTGGCAATGCTTCTTCAAAATCTTTGATCAATTCCGCCAAAAAACTTTCTCCAACACCGGCAGTAAGTAAAGTGCGGTGTGCTATATGTGACGTTGTAAATTCTTTTTGCAGCAAAGCGATGACATCATCTGTCATCATGCCTTTCATTTCATGCGGCACTCCCGGCATACTAATAAATATTTTACCATCCTTTTTAAATATCATTCCCGGAGCTGTGCCTCTTTTATTCAGTACAACCGTACAGGTGTCCGGCACTTCAGCTTGTTTTATATTTCTTTCTATCATTGGTCGTTTAAGAATATTTTTAAAAATGTGTTCTACATTTTCCAATGCACCCTTATCAACGATCATGTTGCCATTAAAATATTTGCATAGTAAAGGTTTGGTAATATCGTCTGCAGTGGGCCCAAGTCCACCGGTAATTAAAATAATATCGGCATGTTTACTTTCCTCATCCAATGCAGTCCATATCTCATCCCATGCGTCTCCTACAGCCACTCTCCTTACAACCGGTATACCGGCTTTGTTCAGTTCCTGCGCTATCCAGGCGCTATTGGTATCAATAACCTGACCAATCAATAATTCATCTCCAATTGTTATAATGCCTGCTTTTACCATTTTTATTTTTTATTCAAGATAATTAAACAACTTGAAGGGCAGTTTGTTTATTGTTAGTACCTTTCATATCAAATTTAAAAATATTTTATGCAAACACAGAATTTTAAAAATCATACGCAGTATGTTCCTTTTTACCATTTTGGTGTCTATGGAGGTCTATTAGCATTGTTGATAGGCTCGGTAGTAAATTATTTACATTCTGCCAAAGAGAATATCTATAGCGCTTCTTTATTGATACTAGCTTCTTTATTAATGATATTGATTGCTTTTTTTGGAAGGTCATTTGCATTAAAAGCGCAGGACAGGGCCATCAGGGCTGAAGAAAAGTTGCGTTATTTTATAGCAACAGGTCAGCAAATGGACAGTCGGTTACATTTAGGACAAATTATCGCATTACGTTTTGCCAGTGATGGCGAATTTGTTGCTTTGGCTAAGAAGGCGGCAGATGAAAATCTAGCGCCAAAAGAAATTAAAGCAGCAATCCAAAATTGGAGAGGCGACTATCATAGAGTATAGGTAGAGATCGATTAATGAGGTGTAATGTATGGATACACATGACTTATTTATATTTTGGGTGTTTTTCAATTCGTAAATTCCAAATCATATATCCATCATATCGTAAATTCTTTTACAGGATCTAGTAAAATTTACTGAGTTTTTTTCTTAGTTCCTCTGGCATTTCACATCTTTTCATTGTTTTTGCTTCCATAAAATACAGTGTAACATCGCCGGTGTTCAACAACTCATTCTTTTCGTTATAAATTTCTGAATGAAAGGTGATCTTATGATGGATAGGTAATTCTTTGAGTGTAGTCTTTACCGTTATCAGGTCATCGTATTTTGCCGGACGTAAAAAACGGCTATGGATATCCACTACAGGCATGATGATGCCCATTGCTTCGATATCTTTATAAGTATATCCTAATTGCCGGATAGCTTCGCCTCTGCCAATTTCGTAAAACTGTGCATAGTGCCCGTGATATACCACCCCCATCTGATCAGTCAAGGCATAGTGTATACGTATTTGTGTTTCGCTTGTAAACATATTGTGAGGAAAAAATAAAGGATGATCTTAAATAACCATCCTTTATAAATTATAAATTGTATTTATTTCGCAATCATGCTATCAACGCTTACTCTGCCTGGTCCAACCAACAGTAAGACAAGGTAACCGGTCAGGTATAAAGATGCCATTTCGCCTGTAGCAAAAAAATCCATATTGTGCGCTTTGAACAAAGCAACACACATTGCAATGATCAATGGTATTACTGCCAGCCTTGTGAATAATCCAATGATCAAAAATAATGAGCAGAAAAATTCTGCAAAAATATCCATTGCTAAAGACATGGAAGAACTCATTCCTGCAAATGCAATGAATTTGGTTTGATACTGACTAAAATGTACCAGCTTGTCATATCCATGATGCATCATTAATATACCCAGGGATAATCTCAACAAAAGTACTGCTGTGCTAAAGGCGCCTGCCGAATAGTTTGTCGATAATAATTTTTTCATAAAAATATTTTATACTTTTTTTAACAGTAAAACAAATGTACAATCTTTTATTCAGAGCAGTTATCCACTTATACACAATACTTTTGGAACAGTGTTTGCATAACCTTGTGTAGTAGTTAATTTTGCAATCGATAAAATGAGTGATATGATCTATAGTCTGAAACAAAAATATACTTTTCTTTTTTTACTGATACTATTTTCCCTGCCTGTTTTTTCTCAACCTACACATGCCATTATCGATGAGGAAAGGAATTACAAAGAAGCCAAAGAGTTGTTTGTAAAAAAACAATACGCCCTGGCATATCCATTGTTGAAGCAGCTACATGATCAGCAACCTGATGGTCAGCAAAGCAATAATTATTATTTACATGAAGATGTAAACTATTATTATACTGTTTGTGGGTTAAAATTACAATTGCCAATTGCTGTAGAGGAAGCAAAAAATTATATCAGCAAAGTGAATAATGAGCCACGGGTAGAATTGATGAGTTATCATTTGGGTAAATATTATTTTATAAAAGATGATTTTGAAAATGCTATTACTAATTATGAGAGAGCGGGTATAGATAATTTAAGCAATGAAGAGATTGGTGATGCTAAGTTCGAAATGGCATACAGTTATTTTAATTTAAAAAGATTTGATGATGCTCAACCACTGTTTGATGAGATCCGTCAATTAGAGGGAAGTAAGTATTATATGTCGGCTAATTATTATTATGGGTTTATCAGCTATTATAAACGACAATATTCAGAGGCGTTAAAATCATTTAAGCTGGTAGAATCGCAGGATGAATATAAAGCGGTAGTACCTTACTACATTGCCGAAATATATTATTTCCAGAAGAAAAAAGACGAAGCACTCAAATATGGCGAATCGGTTTTAAACAGGGGCGGATTATATTATGAAAAGGAGATGAAACAATTGCTTGGTCAGATCTATTTTGAAAAGAAAGAGTTTGCCAAAGCACTGCCATTATTGGAGTATTATGTAAACAACAGCGACAAGGTAAGTAAAGAAGATCTGTATGAAGTGAGTTATTGTTATTACGTGGCCAATAATCTTGATAAAGCGATAGAAGGGTTTAAGCAATTAAGTAGTCAGCAGGATTCATTAGGACAGAATTCTATGTATTTGCTGGGAGATTGTTACCTGAAGACGAATCAAAAAGAAAATGCAAGAAATGCATTTCAATATTGTGCTTATAATAGCAGTAATAAAAAACAGCAGGAAATATCCCGGTTTAATTATGCAAAGCTTTCTTACGAATTAGGGTACCAGGACATAGCATTGAGTGAATTGAGAAAATTCATCAATGATTACCCGAACTCAACTTATTCTGTAGAGGCCAGAGAGATACTGGTTAGTCTGTTGGCCAATACAAATAATTTTAATGATGCGCTGGTACTGTATGAATCTTTTGATAAACCTACACCAACAATGCAAAAAGCTTATCCCCGTATATTGTACGGCAGGGCTGTAGAGTTAATTAATGATCAGCAGATTGAAAAAGCAGATGAATTGCTTAATAAGATCTTACAACTTCCTGCTTCTGCTGTTACACCTTATGCCAACTTCTGGAAAGGCGAAATAGCATATCGTCAATATAAATATGATGACGCAATAAAATATTTATCTGTGTATTTAGCTGGTAATGCAGGAATGCAGGGAGAAGCAAATCCTACTGCGGCCAGGTATGATATTGGGTACAGTTACTTGAAGAAAGAAAATTACAAACAGGCATTGGTGTATTTTGAGCAGGTTGCCAGATCTGTTTCTCCATCATCGCCATCAATTGAGCAGGATGCTTATTTACGCAGTGCGGATTGTTATTTTATGACCAAGGATTTTGTAAAAGCCAATGGCATGTACGGTACTGTTATTAATAGTGCTCTGTCTCAAAGTGATTATGCGATGTTTCAGCAATCAATGATAGCAGGAATAAAAAACTCGGACGATAAGATCAGGATATTAAATAATCTTACCAGAGCGTATCCGAAAAGTAGTTTGGTGAATGATGCTAATATGGAAATTGCAACTACTTATATGGTGGATGAAAAATTTAACAATGCTATTCCTTATCTGAATACTTTATTGGCTGTTCCTAATTCAAATGGCTTGCAGCCGAAAGTGTTATTGAATTTAGGTTTGTGCTATTACAATACTAATAACAATAAAGAAGCATTAAATAATTACCAGCAGCTAATACAAAAATATCCGGCTTCACCGGAAGCGGAAGAGGCGTTGGATAATGTAAAAAATATTTATGTAGAAGATGGCAAGCCTGATGAGTATGTAGCCTTCATGCGTAAGATCGGAAAAAATGTTTCTGTCAGCGAAGCGGATGCGCTTACTTATAACGCTGCTGAATTGAAATATAATAATGGAGATTGTAATGGTGCTATCTCAGCATTTAGCAATTACTTGTCACAATTTCCTAATGGAGCAAATGCATTAGATGCCAATTACTTTTTGGGAGAATGTTATTTAAAAAATAAAGACTGGAATAATGCTTTGAGAGGGTATAATGCAGTAAGTGCAAGAGGCTTGAGTAAATATTTTGAAAAAGCTACATTGGCAGCATCAAGAATCAATTATTTTGAAATTAAGGATTATGCAGCAGCGAAGAAGAGTTTTGAATTGTTACGCTCCGGGGCTTCTAATCAGGATAATCAGTTAGAAGCAGTGAGGGGATTGGTAAGATGTTACTATCAATTGAAAGATTATGTACAGGCAAATGAGGTGGCGAAAGATCTCTTGACAAGGAAAGGGATTAGTACAGATGATAGATCAATTGCATTTTTGGTATTGGGAAAATCACAGCAGATAAGTAGTGATTATGCAGGTGCGATTAACTCATTTAAATCATGTGCGGCCATTAATAAATCGGCATGGGGGGCAGAGGCTCGTTATGAAATTGCCAATACGCAGTTTATTTTAAATAACTATACAGCGTCTGAGAAAGCCGCAATGGTTGTTATAAAAGAAACAGGTAGTTATGATTTTTGGGTAACCAGATCATATATTTTATTAGGAGATATTTTTATGCAACGTAAAGATTATTTCAATGCCAAAGCTACTTATCAAAGTGTAGCTCAGAATTCAGTTATAGCAGAATTAAAAACAGAAGCACAGCAAAAATTTGATAAAGCGGTTAGTGAAGAAAATAAAGTTTCAAAAATCAGTAATTAAGATGACAAAAAATATTAAATACTCAATATTGCTTTTTGCCTGCACTATTTCGGCGTTGGCTTCTTTTGCACAGAGAGATACTACTAAAAAGCAATCGATCGATATTACGTCCAGCTACAAACCCGTGTTAAGAAATGCAGTTAAAATTAATTTGTCTGCCACACAATTGGTTGCTGATACAGCTAAAGTAAAAATGAATTATACGGTGCCTGCACAAAATTTATTTTATACCTATCAGCCTATCCCGTTGCGTCCTTTGGCTTTGCAGGCAAACGATAGCCTGCAGTTAGGCGTGCGGAATTATTTAAAGATCGGTATCGGTAATTATTCTACGCCCTTTTTGAAAGCCGGACTTAGTTTTGGAGATGGCAAAACCAGTTTGATAAATGTTTACGGAGATTATATTTCATCTAAAGGAAAGATCAAATACCAGGATTATTCAAAACTGAATGTAAAAGCTACGGGTAGTTATTTTACAGGACAGAATGAAGTATATGGAGGAGTTGGGTTAAGTCTGCATGATAATTATCTATACGGATACGATCATGGTCTGCACAGTTTTACTAAAACTGATCTCTTACAGCGATTTCAGGATTTTTCTTTAAACGCCGGGGTGAGGAATAGCAATACCAATGATCTGGGTATAAACTACAACCCGTCTCTTTCCGTAGATGTTTTTACCAGTCAGAATAAATTGTCTGAGAATAATGTAATAGTAAATATTCCATTTGATAAAAAATTTGACGAAAGCTTTTCTGCTGAAATTTCTGCAACAGCAGACATTACTTCTTACAAAACAAAAAATTTATTACTGGATAATATAACCATCAAGAACAATGTTTTTCAAGTAACTCCGGTATTAACTTATACCGCTCCGATGTATACGATACATGGCGGGCTTACGCCAACTTACAGCAATAAGAAATTTGTTTTGTTGCCGAATATTTATGGCGAAATGCGATTGAGTGAGAAGAAATTTTTGGTGCAGGCTGGTTTTGTGGGAAAGATCATCAAGAATACCTACAAAAATCTGAGTGCGATCAACCCATACATATTGCCGGTAACCGATCAGTTAAATACCAGGGAGACAGAACTGTATGGTGGAATTAAATCAACGGTTGGGAAGCATTTTAATTTCAGTGCAAAGGCCGGACTGGTACATTTTAATGATTTTGCTTTCTTTGTAAATGATACACTCACCGATGAAAAAGGTTTTATAATAAGTAATGATAAGAATGTAAATGCATTGCGTTTACATGCAGATATGAGCTATATCAACCAAGATAAGTTTACAATTACTGGTGGTGTAACTTTTAATGGGTATACTGATATGCAAAATAATGCAGCTGCTTATGGAACTGTTCCTATAGAAATTACCGCTTCTATGCGCTGGTGGGCTTTTGATAAAGTGTTACTGAAAAGTGATCTGTTTGTTTTCGGGGGCGGCCCTTATCTTTTAAAAGATAATGTTACCAAAAATTTGAAGGGAGCGGCTGATTTAAGTGTAGGGGCAGAGTTTGTGATCAATAAAAATTTCAGTGCATGGGCAGATATCAATAATTTGTTGAATAACAAATATGAACGTTGGCATCGTTATGAAACATACGGCCTTAATTTCTTAGGTGGTATTATTATGAAGTTTTAATTTTCAATCGATAGTGTTTTCTGTCTGGTATTATTTCCTGCATATTTAATTTTATCGCTATGCTAATGTTGCACTTGGAATCGGAACTTGTACTTCATATCTTTGGGTAACATTTATAATGACATGTACAACATTATTGCCACCTCTCTATTTCAAAACAAAATCTGCCTATTGCCGGGTATTGGCGCCCTGAGCGTGGAAACGCTTCCGGCTGAAACAGATTTTGTAAATAGCCGGATATTGGCACCTCAGTACACAATAGAATTTTCCACAGAAAATGAGGGCAATGCGCCATTCAACGAATTCTCGGCAATCAGTCAGCTACTACGAAATGAAATTGACCATAATGGTAGTGCTGAAATAACTGGTGTTGGTGTTTTTAGTAAAGATGAATCAGGCAAAATCACTTTTGAGCCAGAGAAGGTGAACGCTGCATTTACATATCCTGTAAATGCAGAAAGAGTTATCCGGCAAAATGCAGCACATGCTATGCTGGTAGGAGATAAAGAGACCACTAACGTTGTGATGACCGAATATTTTACCGAAGAAATTTTACAGAAAGACCGCTGGTGGATATGGGCAATTGTATTAGGTGTGCTAGGTATAGCTGCTATTGTTTTTCATTTTACCCAGCATGGGTATACTACAGGAAACAGCCATATTTTGGGTGCTGTTTTATAATATTCATTTAGTTATTTCCTGAGCTTCCATTACTTTTCTTAAATAAATTCGAGAGTTTATTTACATCCTTCCTGTAGGTGAGTTTAATACCTGTTCTGTTCCTTTGTCCTATTATATCAGTGTTTGTCTGATTAAATCCGATCAATCTTACTCGTCCATCCTCATTTAAAAGCCATTCTACTGTAAGATCGGGCGTGATCTTGTTTTTATTAGATGGTGCCGCATAAGGATTATTATAATCAAAATTTCCTCCTACGTTAATTATCAGCCTGTTTTCAAAGAAGGTAAGTGTTATACCTAACTTAGCCGCTCCCTGTAATTTTGCAATATTGCTTTGTAGGTCAATACTTGAATTCAGGTCAAAATTGAAAGCTACATTATTATTTAAGTTTAATGTTTGCAGTAGTTTATTCAAAGAGTTGGCCAATACACCTGATACCATACCGCCGATAGTATTGGTTGCAACATTCAATCCACTGCTGGCAGTTAAAAATTGTTGATTGCTATTTAAGAACGAATTGAAAAGAAGAAGAGATGTGACCTGCTTGTTCATTTCATTTTCATCATTTGTAAATTCCTGTAATCTTTTGGTAATAAGAATATCATTTCTTAATGGGCTGTTGTCGGGTAATTGAAATTCAAAATTTATCTTAGGTTTTAATAATGTTCCTTTTAATAAGGCAACAACTATAACATCATTTTTTCTCTTTGTATTATTATCTGAGATACCGCTAAAGTCAACATTTTTAGAAAGGTATTCAGCTGCCATATCAATATTGGCAAGGTAAGGATCTCCTGACCAATTGATGGTACCTCCATTCAGTGTAAACGGTTTTTTAATGATGGATTGATAATTGAATGTGTATTCTCCTTTTGTAATATCGTAGCGCCCTCTTATTGAAAGCGGCTCTTTATTTCCAACAGTTATTTTTAACTCGTTGCTTACACCCACCCCTTTGATAATATCACCTGTAGCTTCATCTAGTATAACATCTATTTTACATGCAGGGTTGGCTTTCAGTGTCATATTAACCAAAATGCTGCTGCTGGCTTTCAGTTTAAGGTTATTTTCCATTTCCTTACCAAACTGAATAAAGTTGATGTAATCAATCGCTCCGTTTTCTACACTACTACCGCTTAATAAATAAATATGACTACTATCTGTTCTTGAAGGTTCGCCATCTATATTCATGATCATATTGTCAGCAGAGCCGTTTAATGTCATCGTAGCTCGGCCAATGACCTTTCCGTAAAATTGACTGTTATCTTTTTTTAGCGTATTTAATACCAATAATTTTTTGGTGTCAAACCGAACATCATCAAATTCAAAATCCCGGAAGAAGTGATGATACATTTTTCCGCTTAATGTAGCTGTATTGTTCAATGTGTCTTTCAAGTCGATCATCCCAAAGTCTATTTCATTGGGATTGAAAATGACAGTTTCATTGCTGAATTTATATTTACATTGTGTGTAATTAACTATCATTGATGCATCGGTGATAGTGGCAGTTCCGGTAAGATTAAGGTGTTTACTGTTTCCACTGATCTTCAGGTCATTGGTATTAGCATAACCATGTATATCAGAAAAGATACCATCAAGATAATTGTTAAGTATCGCAAGATTGAATCGGTCACTTTTAAATAAAATATTCGCCTGATTGGTTATGGTGTCTCTCGTATCAAAACTTCCATCAACATTGAACTTATAAGCGCTGTCATTAGCAGCATTTACCTTGAATGTTACTATTCCTGAAGACGAGTATCTTCCATTTGCTGTTATCAATCCTATTGAATCTTTTTCAAATTTAAAATTATCCGCTTTAATATCGTAATCAACAGATGGTTTGCCAAAAGGGTTTGTAATAAGAACCTTCCCACTTACCTGACCTTCCATATGTGGATCTTTTATAAAGAAAGGTAAGAAATCATCAATATTAATACTTGTAAGTCCAACCTTAATATCATTAGTGCCACCATCTTCGGAAAGTTCTGTAGAAATATCTACCTGCTGATTGCCTTGAATAAACTTGAGGTCATGTGCACTGATCTGAGAGTTTCTAAGTGTTAGTTCCCCATCTTTTTCTATTTGCCATTGTTTATCATTTAAAATAAAAGTAGAAGGAGAGAAATTTATTTTAACACCATCCGTCATAGTCTGTACCTGAGCATGTAATTCAGCATTGCTTAATGTTTTGCTGGCACTGGTTTTTATTCCGATGTCTGATATATCATCTTGTGATCTGATGTGTAAATTTGTAGTAGGTAAGTGAAGACTATCGCCAAGCATTATATCTGCAACATTTATTTCGGTAACAAGTGTATCTAAATTGCCCACGCTTTGTAATCGGAGGTCGTTGAAGGTTTTCCCATCATAACTAAACTCGGGGATATCCGCATTGACAGTCAATTTGTTTTCTTTAAGTCTCAATACTCCATCTACTGTGGAGTTATTAAACCCATGTAATTTTTTATCCAGTAACCCTATATAATCATCTACATTTTTTGTATGGATACTAAAGGTAAAATCCTGGTTATTTAAAACGGCTTTTGGTTTTTCAATATAAGCCGGGTAGTAATTGTTTAAAAACAACTGAAAAGCTTTAGGTAATTCAAGGATCGTGAAATCGCCGTTGATCTTTACGTCGGCTTCATTTGATTGTACTGTTAGTTGTTTCTTGTTGTCAATTATTTCAGACTTTAAAACAAGAGAATCAAATGAAAGGGGTTGGTTGTTATGATGTAGCGTGGCATTATAGATACTTGCTTTACCCAAAAAATTATCAATATTGCTGCCGGTAAAATTGAGGTTAAAATGTCCGGTAACATCAAAACTATCTTTGGTAAAATGCAACTTTTGTAAATTGGCTTTGGCCAGATAAACATCAAAATTAATTTGGGGAATTTTTCCACTCAGGTCAATCTTCCCCTGCAGGTTTTCTAATTTCAGGTTTGGATCATCAATACTGGCGGTGCCATTAAAAATCCTTTTCCCAAAATCACCTTTCACGTTAATATTCTGATAAGTATATCCTCCAAAATCAATACGCTGAATTGATCCATCGAGATTAGCTTTGACATTATTTGTTGAAATACCAACACCATTTACCTTTCCATCAAAAGCGATATTATTAAAATCGTTGTTATTGATAAATTTACCCAATTGAAATCCTGTGGTAGCGATCTTTCCACTATACACAATTGGTTTTTTTTCGGGCAACTTTAAATTCAGGTCCCCTGTCACAACACCCAGATCTGTATTGATTGTACCGTAAGCAACAAAATCACTCAGGAAGCCGGTGAAATTTCCTTTGTATCGGATGTTTCCCAGTTTGCTCAACTGCGGTTGTGTGATGCTTTTTAAAGAAGGTATAATGCTGGTTAAGTCAGTATAATTTGTGATCAGGTCTCTTGATGTAAAATCAATGAAAGTATTATCGATATCGGGCAATCCGCTGAGGGCAATATCTCCGTCGATGGAAGTATTGCCGCTTTTGATGATCATTTTTTTTGCAGTGAAGTTATCTATTGTACCATTCGCATTTCCTTTAAGAGTAAAAATGCGTTTCCATGATCTTAATTCAGGGGCAAAATAAGCAAGATCATCACTACTTAATATACTGTTTTCAAAATTACCTTCAAGAGTTACCCGATGTAAAAAACTATTCATGTCGCTAAACTCTTTGTAGCGCATTGCATAATAGTTGCCTAATCTGCTTTTGTTAGTTACCAGGTTAAGCTTATTAAACTCCATCATTTGTGGCGTAAACTTGACTGCGGCTTCCAGTTTTTTTACTTCAAATCCACTTCTTTCTTTGCTGCTTAAACTGATATCTGTGGTAAGGGTGTCTTTTTCGAAATGAACATTTTTCAGATCACCGGTGATATTCTTGAAAATAATATGCTCTCCATAAAATCTGTTATCCAGTAATGCTGTTAAAGAGTTTTCTTTCTCATTATTAAAAACACCATTCGTGATATGAATATTTTTAATGTTGGCGATCCATCCATCATTATTCCATTGATAGGCATCAGGTTTTTTGTCAGATATTTTTTTGGGAGGGCGGGGAATATGCAGTTTGTCTCTGTTGCCTGTATAATCGTTTTGTGAAAAAAGAGGCTCGGTAATATCGAGTGTATTAAGGTTGACTATTTTTTTTGTGAAATCTATATCATCGGCAAACATGCTGAGCTTTTTCATGTTGATAGTCATGTCTTGCCCCACCCATTTGTCAATTTGATTGAAACGAATATTTTGCAATTGTAAAATCTTTACATCAAACTCAATCCCTCCTTTTTTGGTGGTGGTGTCTATTTTTTTTGGGCCGGAGAAATAGTCAATCAGGAATTGATAGTTCCAGACTGAATCTGTCCGTTTCATATTTACAACGGCATCATCTAAACCAACATATCTTAAAGTAGATTTGTCCTTTATAAAAAACCAGTCAGTAATATTTACGATAGCAGTACCTGCATAAAGAAGTGTATCTCTTTGTCTGTCTTCAACCAAAACGCCCCTGATCTCCATTTTATTAAAAAAGGCAAAATCTACATGTTTGACACTTACTCTAGTTTTTAATTTTTCTGAAAACGCATTGGCCACTTTTTTTACGATCCAGGTTTGGACCGGCGCCAAATGAATAGCAATGTATAACAGCACCAACAAAAGTATCAGTGCCAATATAAATCGCTTTAATATTTTCCAGACTCTACGCAGATGGGTATAAATTATGAGCAAAAATAACTAATCAAGCCCTATAGGCAAATTCAATACCAAAGATTAATACATTTAATTAAATACAATAAAAAACCTGCTTTAAAAGCAGGTAATATTTAATCTATTTTAACAATATTATCTCAGATAGTAGCCAAAGCTCACAGATATCATTCTGTTTCTGATATTTCTGTGATCTGTTTGATAATTATTATTAATATTCGCCAATCCCAGCAGGTATCCTAATTCAACAAATACTTTAGGGGTATGAAACGCTAAACCTGAACTGAATCCCAAATCAAACATCCCGTACTCTCCATCTACACTTAGTTTCATTTTGTTTGATGAGGTAACACCTCCTTTAGTCGTTGTTTTTTCAGTGCCTGCAATAGCAATGCCTAATTGAGGTCCTGCAGAAAGAACCAGCGTATTCTTTCTTTCTCCTACAGGAAAATCAGCACTTAAAGCAGGGGTGATATCTATATAATGAATTGTATTGTAATATTTGGAAGTATCGCCATATGTTGGGTTATAGATATAACCTCTCATATTGTAACTAATTGTAGGGGAAAAATGCAATACATCATCAAAATGCGTTTTAAACATTATGCCCAACCCGAAACCATTGATATTGCTACTTGGTTGCTTAATATTTTGACTGTAAACATCATTTACATAACGAACTCTTGCTGTAGCAACATTCCAACCTGCTTTTAGAGCTATTTTAGTTTGTGCCGAAACGAAAATTATTGATAGGGTAAAAATTAATAACAGGTAAAATTTTTTCATTTTTATTATTTATGAGTGCGAAGTTACTATTTTAGATTTAGATGCAATTTTTTTAAACAAAGTTGCATTTATTGTTTGTTATTTTTCATATTTAGGTTGAATTGTTCAGACTTTCCCCGGGGGATAGATAGATTTTGCCATTTAGTATCAGTAATTATTTTGGCAATGTATATGATCTGTCCTGTATGATATGGAAGATGCGCCAATTGACGGTTGATAGCATCTATAACAACAAGCGGCTCGGATCTTATATAGATTGTTTTTAATAAGTCGTTTTCTGATAGATTTTTAATACTTGTCAGACAGCAATCCCAACCCTTTTCCCACAGATCCAGCAATTGGGGTTTTGTGTAATGGGTTATTTCGAATTCACTATCTCTGTTTCGCCATTCCTTTTCTCCGTCGGAAGTTAAAAAATCAGTCCAACGACTGAGCATATTACCACTCATGTGTTGGATAATGATAGCAATACTGTTACTTGATTCATTTGGTCTAAAATGACAATCAGCATCATTTAGCTGAACGAATGTTTTATCTCCTAACTCTTTATAATAAGAAAGGCGTTTAATAACACTGATTAAAAATTCATTTCCGATATTCATTTGTTTAATGTTTTAGTATCCTTCTGCTGCATCCTCTCCACGACCATCTGCAACAGCTGTAATAATATTATTTTTAGTGATAATTAATTCCACCCTTCCAATGGAAGGTCTTTCAACTAGTGTATATCCCATCTTTGCTAATTTATTTCTAATAATTGAAGAAAAGGTTTTTTCTACAAAAATTGTGTCAGGCAACCATTGGTGGTGAAACTTTGATTTGTTCACTGCATCTTCCGGCTTCATTTTGAATTCCAGTATATTCATTAGCGTTTGAAAAACACTTGTCGGAATTGTAGTTCCCCCGGGAGTACCAACAATTATATAAGGCTTATTGTTTTTAAGAACGATGGTTGGGGTCATGCTGCTAAGCATTCTTTTATTGGGAGCTATGGCATTTTTTTCATTACCAACGGCTCCATACATATTGGGCACTCCCGGCTTTATACTAAAATCATCCATTTCATTATTTAAAATAAAACCGGCACCGGTTACAACTGTTCTGCTACCGAAGTGCCCGTTTAAGGTAGTGGTTACTGAAACAGCGTTACCGGCCTTATCTATTACGCTTAGATGAGTGGTTTCTTCACTTTCATTGATATTGCCTGCTTGTGTAGTAATGCTGGTTCCCGCTTTCCCGGGGGTAAAATTTTTCAATCGTTCTTTTAGATATACTGGATCTGTTAGCTTTTTTATGGGCACATGTACAAAGTCAGCATCACCTAAAAATGTAGCTCTGTCGGCATAAGCTCTTCTTTCAGCTTCGATCATCAATTGTACTGCTTCAGTAGTCAGGTATCCTTGCACGTTGAACTTTTTATCTTCCATCATTTTAATTAATTGTAATAAAATGATTCCACCACTACTCGGTAATGGCATCGTAACAATGTGGTATTTCTTATAATCAAATTCAAGAGCTGTTCTTTTTATAGCCGTATAATTTTTAAGGTCATCGTAATTAATGATGCCATTGCCTCTTTTCATTTCTTCTACGATCAGTCTTGCTGTTTCTCCTGTATAAAACCCGGCAGCACCGAGGTCTCTCACACGCCTTAAAGTGATGGCCAGATCCTTTTGTATCAATGTATCACCTTCTTTCCAGGGAGTAGCTTTAGTAAAAGCGGTCGGTGCGGTATTCAATCGTACAAAATCGGCGGTATAGTTGTTAAGATCATCTGCCTGGGCCTGTGTAAGTGAAAATCCGTTTTCTGCCAGATCAATGGCCGGTTGTATCAATGTGGCAAAGGGAAGTGATGCATAGGGCATTGATGCAAATAATCCTGCAATGGTGCCCGGTATACCAGCGGCCAGGTGACCATCTTGGGATAGATGCATTTGCGCATTACCGTTACTATCCAGGTACATGTCTCTGTTGGCATTGCCGGCTGCTTTTTCCCGGTAATCGATAGTAATATTTTGTCCGTTTTTTAAATGTGCCACCATAAACCCTCCTCCGCCGATATTACCTGCTCCGGGATACACCACTGCCAGAGCCAGTTGTGTGGCGATCGCCGCATCTATTGCATTGCCGCCCTGTTTTAATATATCTATACCTGTTTTACTTGCCAATGAATGTGCTGATACCACGGCTCCATTTCGGCAGGTCACTTTTTTTTGTGAGTGGTAGCTATAAGGATTAAATTGTGCAGTACTTTGCACAATTATTCCTACAAGCAATAGGAGCAATATGGGAGCTTTGTATCTCATTATTTAAATAATTTGATCAGACAATGAAAAAATATATACTTCTCTTTATATTATCTGCTTTTTCTTTTTTAGTTTCCTCTGCTCAGGTAATAAAAAGTCCTGACGAATTTTTAGGGTATCCTTTGGGTAGTAAATATACACCGCATTATAAAATTGTAAGTTATTTTCAATACATAGCATCCGCTGCTCCACAAATGATAAAAGTGGAGCAATATGGAGAAACCATTGAAGGCCGGCCATTATTACTGGCTTATATTACCTCCGCTGATAATTTTAAAAAACTTGATGAAATAAGAACAAATAATTTACGGTTAACCGGTTTGTTGAAGGATAAACCTGCGGACATACATGCACCGGTTATTGTTTGGCTGAGTTATAATGTACATGGTAATGAACCTAGTTCTTCTGAGGTAGCAATGAAAACATTGTATGAGTTGGTAAACACAAACAATACGCAATCAAAAAATTATTTAAAAAATACGGTAGTGATCATTGATCCATGTTTAAATCCAGATGGAAGAGATCGCTATGTAAATTGGTTTACACAAGTAGTAGGAAAAACTGCTAACGCTGATATTAATTCTAGAGAGCATATCGAACCCTGGCCGGGAGGGAGGATCAATCATTATAATTTTGATCTTAACAGAGATTGGGCGTGGCAAACGCAGACGGAAACACAACAGCGAATAAAAAAGTATAACGAATGGATGCCGCAAATTCATTGCGATTATCATGAGCAATATCCCGACAACCCTTATTATTTTGCGCCGGCTGCTGAGCCGTTGCATGAAGTAATTACTCCTTGGCAGCGTGAGTTTCAGGTAAGCATTGGGAGGAATCATGCAAAATATTTTGATGCAAATGGTTGGCTGTATTTCACCAGAGAAACTTTTGATCTGTTCTATCCGTCTTACGGAGATACCTATCCAATGTACAATGGTGCTATTGGGATGACATATGAACAGGCAGGGCATAGCCTTGGAGGGCTGGCGGTAGTTACTAAGTCTGGAGATACGCTTACACTTGCGGATAGGATTCAGCATCATTATATTACCGGCATGAGCACCATTGAAGTGGCATCTGCCAATGCAGATAAATTGATACAAGAGTTTAAAAAATTTTATGATGACGCACAAAAAAATGGCTCAGGAGAATACAAAACATATATCATAACATCAGATAATAAAAATAAATTGGATGAGTTAAGATCATTGCTGGACAATAATAAAATTCAGTATGGAAGTTTTAACAGATCAGGTATTAAAGGATATAATTATTTTACCGGTAAGGAAGAGTCAGTTGTGGCAGGAAAATATACGATTGGTATAGATGCATACCAACCAAAGGCAGCGCTTATCAGGGTGTTGTTTGAACCTAAATCTAAATTGAGCGACTCAGTAACGTATGATATTACTGCCTGGAGTTTACCATACGTGTATGGGTTAAAAGCATATGCGGTTAAAGAAAATGGATTAACGCAGATTGCATTATCGGATTTAAAAAATACTGTTACAAAAAGTAATTACGGATATCTGATAGAGTATAATTCAATAGAAGATGCAACGTTGTTGGCTGATCTACTAAAGGCAGGATTTAGGGTAAGATTTACCGAAAAGGATTTTACTTATAAAAATAAAATATTTAACAAGGGGACATTGATCGTATTAAAGAATGGTAATGAAAAAGGCTTTGCTTCAGTAACGGATATTTTTGCTAAATATACATCACTGGTAAGTTCGGTAGAGTCTGGTTTTATGGATCAGGGGTTAGATTATGGTTCCGACAAAATTCATCTGATCAAAAAGCCAACCGTAGCATTGCTTACAGGCAATGGGGTGGTGGCAGAAGCAGCAGGAGAAGTATGGCAGTTGTTTGAACAGCAATTAGATTACCCGATCACATTGATCAATGCGGATGACATAAATGGTACAATGCTTAAAAATATAGATGTATTGATCATGCCAGCTGGGAATTATAAATTTTTAACTGCTAGAGATATTGCTACCGATGTTAAAAACTGGGTAAGACAAGGAGGTAAGATCATTGCCACAGAAAATGCTGTATCGCAGCTTGCTTCCAATGACTGGGGCCTTAAGCTTAAAAAATCTGATGATGAAAAAAGCAACAAGGATACGTATGCAGATGTGAAAAGATATGAAAATCGAGAAAGAGAAAGCATCTCTAAAAATATACCCGGGGCTATTTATAAATTAGAGTTGGATAATTCTCATCCATTGGCCTTTGGCTATCCGAATTATTATTTTACTTTAAAACAAAATGATAACCTGTATGAATTTTCAAAAGATGGCTGGAATGTAGGAGTGCTTAAAAATGAAAATCAAATAGCAGGTTTTGTGGGCAATAAATTAACGAATAAGATTAAAGATGGCACTGTGATCGGAGTTCAGCCAATGGGGAGCGGATCGATCGTTTATTTTGCTGATAATCCTATATTTAGAAGTTTCTGGGAAAATGGTAAATTGATATTTGTCAATGCGGTGTTTTTTGTAGGGCAGTAAAAAAATACGAATTACGATTTTTGATTTACGAATGCTTGAGGCTTGTTAATTTATTTGATTTTTGTAAGATGTTTATAATACAAAATAGAAATCCTGTCAATGCTGATTCAGGTAGTTATCGTACGAATTAATACATATGTTATGATGCAAAGAAGTTATTTTAAATATTGCTCTATGGTAAAAGGGAGTATTATATTTTTCATTTTTCATTTTTCATTTTTCATTGCAGTAGCGCAAACACCTAAAACATACACTTCTTCTGAAATATTATTACAGTTGAAGAAATTAAATGTGCTTGGTTCGGTGTTGTATATAGCCGCACATCCAGATGATGAAAATACCAGGCTGCTGGCCTATTTGGCCAATGAAAAAATGTACCGCACCGGATATCTAAGTTTAACAAGAGGCGATGGTGGACAGAATTTAATTGGCGATGAACAAGGTATCGATCTTGGTTTGATAAGAACGCAGGAGTTATTGGCCGCAAGGCGGATAGACGGGGCAGAGCAATTTTTTTCAAGAGCATATGATTTTGGTTTTTGTAAATCTTCTGATGAGGCAATAAGAACATGGGGGCATGATAAGATACTAAGTGATATTGTTTGGGTGATCAGGAAGTTTAAACCTGATGTGATCATTACCCGTTTCCCGGAAGATAACAGGGCAGGGCATGGGCATCATTCAGCTTCGGCTATACTTGCCAGTGAGGCCTTTGATGCAGCAGCTGATGCTACAAAATTTCCGGAACAATTTTCTTTTGGTGTACAACCATGGCAGGCAAAACGCTTGTTGTGGAATACCTTTAATTTCGGCACAACCAATACACAAAGTGACGATCAGTTTAAATTTGATGTAGGGATGTATAATCCTTTATTGGGTAAAAGTTATGGAGAGATAGCTGCATTGAGTCGTAGTCAGCATAAAAGCCAGGGCTTTGGAGTACCTGCACAAAGAGGCGAAACACTCGAATATTTTGTAACTACCAAAGGGACTAAGCCGGAAAAAGATCTAATGGATGGCGTGGATATAAGCTGGGACAGAACTCTATTTGGCGGAGAATTGATCAGCAGACCGGTGCATGAAGACAATGCACAAAATTTAATTGATTCAATTATAAAAACTTTTTCTGAAGAGCATCCCGAAAAATCCGTGCCGGCCTTAGTTCGATTGTATAACAAAGTGAAGACAACAGGTAATAATTATTGGAGAGAACAAAAATTACGGGAAATACAAAATTTGATAGAAGTATGCAGTGGGTTATTTTTGGATGCAACTACAAATACGCAGTATGCTGTTCAAGGGGATACCTTGAAGGTTTTTACGGTGATAAATAATCGTTCAGGAATTAATATTAACGCTGCTGCATGGGATATTCATTTGGCTAAAAAGGATATTAAAAAGAATATCAATCAGACAGATACGATCATTACTTATATCCAACCTGATGAAAAATTAACACAGCCATATTGGTTAGAGCAACCCATGGAAAAGGGGAGCTTTAATGTTACCGATCAGCAATTAATCGGTAAGGCAGAGAACAATCCTATAAGTATCGATTGCAAGATCAATATTGAAGGAACTGATTTCACTTTTAATAAACCGATCCGGTATAAATATACAGATCCGATAAAGGGTGAGATCTATCAGCCGGTGTATGTTACTCCGAGCTTTGTGGGAAAGTTTTTACCAGAGATTAAAATTGTTGCTAGTCCTGTAAACCATAGCGATTCGTACTTATCCATAACTTCCTTTAAAGATAATAATAGAGATATTGTATATGAAAAAAAAGATATTGTATATCAAAATCACGATACAACTTTGTTAAGGACGATAAAAGAATTATCCCTAAATAGAGAACAGAATGTTACGTTTAAAGTTTCCGGACCAATTGAATTTGAACCCAATATCGATTTATTTACATCTACTGGAAAGGTGTTTGATCACATACATATTGAAAATGTAATGGAGAATTCATATGTGAATAAGAATAAGCAAATATTAAAGGAATTCAAAACTATTAAATATGATCATATCCCTCAAATAGTATATTTTAAACCTCTGAAATTTACAAAGGAAATCGATGAAGACATTAAAACAGTCGGTAAGAATATAGGTTATATTATTGGTGCAGGAGATAAAGTTCCTCAAGCCTTAGAACAAATGGGCTACAAAGTAACCATGCTTAAAGAAGCTGATATCACGAAGACTAATCTAAAACAATTCGATGCCATCGTTACAGGTGTAAGAGCATACAATACCAATGACTGGATGATCAACAGTTATGATGTACTGATGCAGTATGTAAAGGAAGGAGGCGTATTGTTATCGCAATACAATACCAATAATTTTATTAGTTCAGTGAAATCGAAAATTGGTCCGTATCCATTTACGATCAGCAGAAGCAGGATAACAGATGAAACCGCAAAAGTAAATTTCTTATTGCCTAAACATCCAGTACTTAACTATCCCAATAAGATCACTGAGAAAGATTTTGACGGATGGATACAGGAGAGAAGTATTTACAATGCAGAAAATATCGATAGCAATTACCAACGTGTTCTTAGTATGAAAGATCCCGGAGAAAATGAGCAGGAAGGTAGTTTGATCATAGCCGATTACGGGAAAGGCAGATTTATCTATACCGGGTTAGTGTTTTTTAGAGAGCTACCAGCAGGGGTGCCAGGAGCGTATAGGTTACTGGCTAATTTACTGGCTAATAAAAATGCCAGGCCAAGTAAAGCAGTAAAGAAACATAAATAACATTCATCTGTACATGCAAAAAATGCAGAATAACAAACCATATTGGACGAAGCGATACATGTTTGTATTGTTTTTTTTGATCGTACAGATACTGCTCTACTATTTTATTACAAAGTATTTTAACTGAGAAAAAATAAAAATGTAATCGGCCCACAGGCTTACAGTAATGAGTATCATAGATTGGATAATATTATGTTTGACACTCTGCGGCATTATTGCCTATGGTATTTATAAGAGCCGCACCACTAGAAACTTAGATGGTTATTTTCTTAGCAACAGAAGTATGCCCTGGTATTTGGTGTTACTAAGTATCATGGGCACACAGGCGAGTGCTATCACCTTTCTTTCTGCACCCGGACAGGCTTACAGTGATGGAATGCGTTTTGTGCAATATTATTTTGGCTTGCCTATAGCGATGGTGGTTATTTGTATTTTCTTTGTTCCTGTTTTCAGCAAATTGAAAGTATATACAGCCTATGAATTTTTGGAAAACAGGTTTGATGGACGGACACGAACATTTACATCATTTCTTTTTTTATTATCGAGAGGATTAAGTACCGGCGTAAGCATTTTTGCACCATCGCTGGTATTAAGTTCTTTATTGGGTTGGAATATCTATATGACTAATTTGGTGATGGGAGGTTTGCTGATCATCTATACTATGAGTGGTGGAGCTAAAGCAGTGGCACATACCCAAAAATTGCAAATGATCATCATCTTTGTTGCTTTATTGATTGTTGCTTATTTAGCAGTTAAATTATTACCGCAGGGGCTAGATGTTTCTCAGGCAATACGTTCAAGCGGAAAGATGAATGTGATCACTTCTGGATTTACAGAAACAGGATTTAACTGGAAAGACAAATACAATATTTGGAGTGGCGTAATTGGTGGATTCTTTCTGGCCCTGAGTTATTTTGGAACAGACCATAGCCAGGTTGGTAGATATCTCACAGCAAAAAATGAGTCGGAAAGTAAAAAAGGTTTATTAGTGAATGGAATTGTGAAAGTGCCGATGCAATTTTTTATTTTATTACTGGGTGTATTGATCTTTATTTTTTACAGTTCTGCAAAGCCTCCTGTGTATTTCAATGAAACAATGATCGTTGAAGCGAACCTTACTCCTTATAAAGACTCATTGAATATTTTGGAGCATAATTATACCGAAGCATTTAATTCCGCTCATACGGCTGATGCTAATATGTATAGGATGCAATACAGAGCTATGTTACAGAAAGCGTTGCCAGCCGCAGACCTGAACGATAATAATTATATCTTTCTTCATTTTGTAAAAGACAATCTACCAATAGGGCTAATAGGATTGGTAATTGCAATGCTTTTTTTAGCATCATGGGGGAGTATAGCTGCTGCCTTAAATTCATTGGCAGCCTGTACAGTAATAGATTTTCATAAAAGATTTGTGGCTGAAAAAGCAACACAGAAAAGTGATTATGTGTTATCGCAATGGTACACATTCGGGTGGGGCGTATTTTGTATTGTTATTGCGATGTTTGCGTATAATATCGGCAATAGTTTAATTGAAGCGGTAAATATTATCGGCTCCTTATTTTACGGAGTAATATTGGGGATATTTTTAACTGCTTTCTGGGTTAAATATATCAAGGCAACTGCTGTGTTTAGTGCAGCGGTAATTGGAGAATTAATTGTGGTTATCATTTATAAAATGGATGTGATCTCTTTTTTATGGTTGAATGCAATTGGTGCATTGTTGGTACTTATTTTAGGTGTATTGTTACAAGCCATTTTTAATTTTTTTAAGATAGGTCAAAAATAAAAAGCTGCATAAATAGTATGCAGCTTTTTAAATAAAACAGTTTATTGTTATTATAATTTCTTTTGAAATTCTTCATTCATTTTTATATAGTCATCATTCTTAGCTTCTTTAGCTAGTTCCAAAGATTTGTCAGAGCTTATTTTTGCGCCGGCAATGTCACCGTTTTCTTTTTGCATTCTTGCTTTGTATATGTATATCCAAAAAGCCTTAGGGTATGTTTCAAGCGCTTTGTCGGCATAACCAATTGCTTTCGGCAGATCTTTTTCGTATTCGTTATAAAATTGAGCCGCTTGCCAGTAAGGTTTTTTGTCGGTAAGCATAGCTGCCTCTAATTGAGCCTTTACTTTTTCTTTAAAATTTGTAGTGATAGGGATAGTAACAGCAGTTTTTTCCCATGTGATCAATAGTTCACAACTTTCAGCTTTCACATTTGCAAATTCCATTGTAAAAGTTTCTACGGCCGGTTTTATTTTTTTAGGTTCTACAGTAAAACGTGCAACATCTTCAGATTCTTTGTATCCGTCTATTCCCCAATTGGAAAGTCCTTTGTTAATGATGATTTCCCAGTTTTGCTTGCCCGGGATGGTATATAGAACATAAGAACCTGTATCTAATTTTTTGCCTCCCATTTCGATCGGTTCAGTTAAACTGAATTTGGTAGCGGCATTGGCTCCCGTACGCCATATCTTATCAAAAGGGACAAGGTCGCCAAAGATTTTTCTTCCTTTTGCACCTGGGCGTGAGTAGGTTAATTCTATCTCACCAATACCAAAATTCTGTTTAATGGTTTGGGTAGGAGATGGTTGAGGCATTTTTACTTGTGCTGTTGTGCTGATTGCAAATAAAGCAAAACACAAAAACAGAGATAGCTTATTCATATCGATTAGTTTGGTTAAAAAATAATTTTCAATTTAATATGACCGATGGTTAAATGTTCATCAGTCAATTTCCATTCGGGGCCGGTTACGATCAAATCCTCTACTGCATCATTTACGTCAGCATCAATTTGTTTTTCAAAAGAAAAATTCATTGGCTCGCCTTTAGTATCGATATCAAATATAACAATTGTTTCGCCTGTTACCGGTTTACCTGTATCATAGGTAGAGTATGATATTTTCTCTACAAGATAGCTTAAATATTTTTGCCATCCTTCTTTTGGTTCGGCGCCGGTTTTGTGTAATACCAATACTTGTCCGGGTTTGTTCTGTGTATTAGCTATATTGCTGTTATTGGAGTTGCTGACCCTATTATTATCAAGTACAATTGTCTGGAAACCGCCGGATGCGATTACAGTTTTTTGTAAATAGTTACTTGCTCTAAAAGTGACCTTGCCGGTTTTTTTCTTAGAGATTGGCAGGCTGAACATTCCGCTGTCATCTGTTGTAGACATAAGCCCTTCTTCAGTTTTAAGCGAAGCAAATGCAATAGGTTGATTGTTCTTATTTACTACTCTGCCGGAAAAAACTACATTTTTACTATTGTTTTGTACGGCTTTTTTTGCACTTAATTCTTCTTTTCTTTTTTCTGCTGCAACTGCAGCTTCATCACTTTTGAGAATGCGTGGAGCTACTGCCGGTATATTTTTTTCATCAGCAATAGATTTCATATTGTTGGTTGCTGTAATCGGTTCTATTCTTTCATCATCAGATTGAATGATTTTTTCTTCAGCCTGTTTTTTGGCAGTAAATGAAACGGGCTCTTCTTTTTTTGTAAAAGCAATTTCCTGTTTCTCAACTTTTGTATTACTGTTGCCACCTGTTATCGCTTTTGTACTATCTAATGGTATAGGTGTAATAGTTGATGTTACACTCGGTTCTACCTTCGCAATGGGGGTTATTTTATTGTTTAGATGATCAGAGAAATAGAGAGCCAAAACAGTGCCTCCTATCAATAACAAAACTGCTGCTGCGGCTCTCCAGATGGTTTTGTAATTTTTTATAGATACTGCTGCGGTTTTATCGGTGATAAATTTGGCTCTTAAATTCACCAGGTGTTCGTTGATGTTTTCAAAGCCTTGTTCCTGGGTAAATTCGGGCACATTGCTGTATCCTTCAATAGCGTCGGCTAATAATGGATCATCCAATGCAGCTTTTTCAATAGCATGCCTTTCTGCAGGAGTCATTTTACCCGACAAATAGTCGTAAATGTCTTCTACTGTGTAAATGCTATTTATTTTATTGTTACTCATTTATTTTTTCCTTCTATGCAAAGCTTTAAGTTCCTTTTTCCATTTTGAATAAAACTTCTTACTTTATTCCAATCGTGACCGGTCATTTCGGCAATTTCATTGTAACATTTTTTTTGTAAAAAGAACAACTCAATAGTCTTTTGCTGATCTCCGGGTAACCTTTTTAAACAATCTTCCAGTTTAAGGAAGCTTTCTTCTTTTTCAAATGCTTCATTTGTCAGATGCGTATTTTCTATCGATTGCATAAAATCGCCACTAAATTCAGTGGTTTTGAGGTTCTTAGGACTTCTTAACTGCATTAAACAAAAATTTCGTGCCAATGTATGTAACCAGCCCTTAAAATTTTCCACTTCGTGAGATCTTAACTTATAATGCAGTTCTTCATAGATATCCATCACGGCATCTTTACTACGTTCAGCTTCTTTAAAATATTTAAAACATACCCCAAATACCAGGTCCATATATCGTTGATATAGAATGCTTAAATATCTGCTGTCATTACTTTCTTTAAAAGCAAGGATCAACTCCTTGTCAGTTTTTTTATCAGCTGATATGTTGGTAAGAAAATTCAAATGAAATATGTGTTGTATTCAGTGCTTTCGTTATTCAAAATACACTTTTACCGTTTGGTAAAAAAGCCTGTTACTGTTATACTGGCTTTGATTTTGCTGTTGTTTTTCTGAAAAGCCCTGTAAACCAAAGAGTCCTGCAGCATTTCCTTTATTAATAGCAATTTCAAGATAACCTGCTGAATTGAATAAGGCTAATTTTTCCCCTTCATGTACATCGGCATAAGTTTCACTAATCTTGTCAATTACTTCGTCTCTTTTAAATACAACTTTAAAACTTCTTCCTTTTCGTTGTTCCTCAAATTCTTCTTTGGTAATATTTACAATTACGTTTTCAAAATTATCAATAAAGATGATCTGACCTTCGATCCAATTGTTACCCAATAGTGGCCTAAGCGGATTTTTTACCCTGATCGAAACAGAAGCATCTCCAACTTCTTCCAGTTTTTTACCGGAGATGATTTCATTAAAGGCTCTGGAAAAAACCGTAGTGCAATAAAGGGTGTTTTTTTGTTGATTTTTATCCAGTTCAAGCGCCACTACTTTTTGAGGGACTTCTTCTAATATCATCGTCAGTAAACCATTGTCAGCACAACCAATGATCTGTCCATTGTGCTCAGCAAGTAGCATATGTTCAGGCCTTTCTTCAAATAAATTTACCATTACCAGGTGCATACTGCCGGAAGGAAAATTCTTTAATGCATTTCTGCATACATAAGCGGCCTGCGGATAATTGAAAGGCGATAACTCATGTGTAATATCAACAATAGTGATATTGTTGATCAGTTGTAATAACTGTCCCTTTACCGCCCCAACAAGAAAATCCTGCTGGCCAATATCCGATGTAATTGTTAGTAAAGGCATTTATTATTTGGTAATTGATAGATGATAATTGATAATACCTTGTGTAATAGCATTATCATCTTTTATACTTTTTATTTGAGATAAATCAGTTGCGATTAACCTCCTTTTATCTTTTCACGATTTACTTTTAACGGCCGGGTATGTAAATTATTTAACCAGCTTTCCCTTTTTGAAATAGAAGTTATGTACCAACTTATCAGTCCATGCCGGAAAAAACTTATTTAAAAATACAGTTCGTTTGCCCGTAAAAGTTAGTATTAATGTTCTTTTTCTTTTTTCAATGGCATTTAAAATATGTCTGGCACATTCATCAGATGACATCATAGTACTCTCATCCATTGGTCCTTCACCCTGTGCTTGCCCTCTTTCATTTAATGCCGCATTTCTGATATTACTGCTGGTAAAACCCGGGCATACCCACATTACATTCACCCCGCTATCTGCCAATTCAACCCTTAAAGTTTCCATAAAACCATTCACGGCAAATTTGGAAGCAGAATACCCGGCTCTTCCCGGTAAACCACGATATCCTGCAATAGAAGATACACCTACAATTGTTCCTTTTCTCTCTGTAATTGACTCTAAGGCCAGTTTTGTGCAGTAAAGTGTGCCATAAAAATTAATACTCATGACTTTTTCAATCACATCAATATCTGCATCTTTTAATAATGACCGCATTGAAATACCTGCATTATTAATTAATATGTCAATACCACCAAAGGTTTTGATGGTAGAGTCAATGAATTTTTTACATTCTGAATAATGACTTACATCCGCAACAACGGTATGTAATGGCTTATTGGAATTTTGTATCTGAAGATTGTATAATTTATCCTGATTACGGCTACAAGTAGCCACTTTTGCACCTGATGCAAGCAGGATATCTATAATTGCCTTGCCAATACCATTACTACCACCGGTAATGGCCACCACTTTATTTTTAAAAAATTCGCTCATTGTTTACGTATTATCAACAAAAATAAGCGACTTAATCGGCTGTTTGGTAAACAATCTTGAAAAATATTATGAATATTTTGGAAAAAGTTTTTTAAAAAGTTTGGTACAAGATTATTTTGCCTTATTTTTGCACTCCATTAAAAAAATGGCGGAAGAATTGGTAGCTCAGTTGGTAGAGCACATCACTTTTAATGATGGGGTCCTGGGTTCGAGTCCCAGCCAGTTCACATCTAAAAACACAAAAATTTGCAAATGCCTTTAGACTTCAATGTTTAAAGGCATTCTTGTTTTTACAACCTCCATAACTCTTCAAATTGCCACAAAAAATTTGGTAACCTAATTGGTAACTGAAAAAAATCAAGTGGTAACCTTAGAAAAAAGTAATTTTTTTTAGCTGACTGTTGTTATTTACGAATTTGTTCGTATATTTGTGGTACGGAAGTCCATTCTTGAATTTCCGTAGCTCTTCATCAGTTAAAAAGGATAACTACAAATAACATATTTGTTAACTTTTTTAAAGATGGATATGAAGAGAATTAGTATTTTGTTTTGGCTTTATAAGTCAAAAAAGAACAATCAAGGAGAATCCCCGCTTTACTTACGTATTACCGTAGGGGGAAAAAAAGTAGAAACTGCTACTGGTTATTTTATTAAAGCTTCTGAATGGGACTCAAACAAGAAGCTTGTCAAGGGTAAGAGTGATAATAGTATTCTTATCAACAATTACATTACTGTAAGCCGAAGTAAAATTCTTCAAATTGAGAACGAATTTACTTTGGATAATTCCAATTGCATTACTGCGGATTTAGTTAAACAACGTTTTTTGGGTTTATCAACTCAAAGGAAAACTCTATTGGAGGTATTTGACTATCATAATGATAAAGTCAAAGCTCAAGTGGGGAATGGATATTCTATTGGGACGTATAAACAATATGAAGTCTCCAAAGGAAAATTAAAAAGCTTTCTGAAGTATTCCAGTGGAGAAGAAGATGTATCACTAGATTCATTATCTCACAAGTTTGTAACCGATTTTGAAACTTATTTAAAGAACGTTGATGGGCTGAGTTCTAATTCAGCAATGAAAAAGATTACTCAGTTGAAGACTGTTGTTCATCTTGCTCTAGCGAATGAATGGACTACAAAAAATCCATTCGGGAATTTTAAATGTAGTTATAAAAATCCTAAGAGAGAGGTACTAACAAATGAGGAATTGCAAACTTTATCAACTAAAGACTTTGGTTGTGATAGACTCAATTATGTGAGAGATATATTTTTGTTTTGTTGTTATACAGGTTTAAGGTATAGCGATGTAGCGAAATTAACTCCTGCGAATACCATTGTTGGGATTGATGGGAAAAAATGGCTTACAGTTGATACTACTAAGACTGACGAACGTTGTAATATACCATTGTTTGAACAAGCCGAAATACTTATTGATAAGTATAAGGATAATCCAGTGTGTTTAAATAGAGGTGTTATGTTCCCAGTAAACAGCTGTATGTCGTCAAATCAAAGTGAACTTTCTCTTAGAGAGTGTTTCGTGATTTAAAGATACTTTTTATTTTTAGTTTTATAGTGTACAGATTAAAATTAAGATGCTATTTTTTGTCTTAAATAATTTTGCCTTCTTCTTTGAAGCGTTAGCATTTTTATTCTTTGCCTGTATTTAAAAATCTCTTCTTGCCTTCCGTAATAAACATCTGCCGGTGTGACATTCCCAAGAGACTCATGATAGCGTTCATGATTATAGTAGTGTACAAAAGCCGTTAATGATGCTTCCAGTTCTTCAGGGCAGTAGTAATTATCCAACTTAACAACGTTTTTCATTGACCGATGATAACGTTCAATTTTCCCTTGTGTTTGCGGATGATTGGGCCTGCCATGTAAAAGTTTCATTTTCTTGTTTTGTAAAAAGATTTTGAGTTCTGATGCGATATAGCAAGCTCCATTGTCCGATAATAACTTTGGCCTGAACTCATTTGGCAACTCTGAAGCCTCCAGGGCTCTATTAACTGTTCGTTGTACATCCTCTGTTTTCATTGTCTTACAGAGTTCCCAATGAACAATAAAACGGCTGTAATCATCCAGTACTGTACTCAGATAATACCATCCCCATCCCAATATCTTGAAGTAAGTAAAATCTGTTTGCCACATTTCATGAACAAAGCAGGTCTTTTGACTAAATTCATTTCCTGCTGCTAACAAAATATGTGAAGGGCTGGTGATTAACCCTTTGGCCTTCAAAATCCGGTACACGCTGGATTCTGATATGAATATTCCTTTTACATCACTGAGTTTACAGGATAATTCTCTGGGTGATAACTCGGCATATTCCAGCGCAATCTCCACTACAAGATTCTTTTCAGACTGTGGTATCGTATTCCAGCGTTGCCGGGTAGCACGTTTTGATTCAAGGCCATTAGCACCCTTATCCAAATAAGCTTTGTACCAATTGTAAAACGTACTCTTGTTGATCCCCAACTGTACCAAAGTTCTGTTTACTCCCAGTTCTGAACGTTCAACCAATTGAATGATTTCCTCCTTTTCTGCTACTGATAATCTCATACGACGTTGATATTTTTCGCTTACTCCAAGATGGTTAAGCTTTTTTTTACAATGTCATAGCGGAGCATCAGATCAGCTACCATTTCTTTTAACCTTTGATTCTCTTTACGTAGTTCAGTTACTTCGTCACTAGTAGCTTCACGAGTAGTATCACCATTAAGGCGTTTCTTACCTGCTTCCATGAACTCTTTATTCCATTTGTAAAACAATGCCTGGTTAATCCCATGTTTACGACATATCTCTGCGGTAGAGCTTTCACCTCGTAGTGCTTCCATAACTATAAGGATCTTTTGTTCGGAGGTGAACAATCGCCTAGTCCTGCGACGGATGTCTTTAATGAAGTTTTCTGTGGACTGTTTTTGTTTCTTTTCCATGTTATTCTATTTTAATGATGAACAATGGAAATACTCTCTAAAATTAACTTATTTTTAGTCCAGTTTTAGCTGACGATTTACATTGCTAGTGAAGTACAAAATCTAAAGCAAATTTTAACACATACAGATAAAACAATTAGTTCAATTATTAAAAATGGGAAAAATGAGTATATAAGTAAAAAAGAAAATGGTTTTAGTAGAGTTTTTCATAACTATTCAGACTCTCAAAATGGGTTTAAAAACTGGAAGGAAGAAATAGAGAAAGTGGTTTTGGCATAGTTACTAAAATCATTTTATAATTGCATATTTGTAATATATAAAATTTAGATAACGGCTTTACTTAACAGTTCATTTGTTTATATTTATTGTTTATAATTTAAAAACTTGAAAATTAATGAGTTGGATAAGTAAATTTTTTCCTAAAATTGAGAGGTCTGATAATAAAGATGAAACAATTACTCAAGTAGAAAGAGCCTACAAAACTGAAGCATTGTTCGCAGGAATTGATTATGAATTTATTGATAAACTTTATTTTCATACTGCTGAATTAAAGGACATTTTTATTTATCAACTCAATGAGATTTTGACAGTATTAAAAATATCTGAACAAACCAAAAGAGTTGAAACTACTCAATTGCTCACTGATTACATTACAAACAAGGAAATTGAAATTCCTTTTTTGATTTACTTATTTAACTTTGAGACCTACTCAATTGAAATCGATAAGGTAAGTAATATTGAAATAAGCAAGAAAATTGCTTTTGCTAGCAATAAGGGGAAAGAAAAACTTAGTCATTATTATACTGGACTAAATGTTGCATCATACAATATCGAAAAAAAAATTGCAGCAGGGTATTTGGACTTTTTAGAAGAAGAAGAACTAATAAATAGAACATTATCTGATGAGCATTATGATTTTGCTAGAATTAGTGGTTTATTCTTATTAGGGCATGGATTTTTTGTTTCCAATAATATAGAAAAAATGGAGTACTATTTTAATATTATCAAGAAAGACAAATATGAATTGAGCAATATTACTGTTTCTGAATACTATAGAGCAATCGGAGAGGAATATTATAATGCTAAAATTTTAGAGAAATCCTTAATTTGGTTGAAAGACGGCATCACTCTCAATCCAAAATTGGGGGTCAAAAAGTTGATTCAAAAAATTGAAAATGAATTGATTTAAATTATGGATAACTTAAAAATAAAACTGCGACAATTTGCAAAGGACAGAAATTGGGATCAATTCCATAGTCCCAAGAATTTATCAATGGCTTTAGCTGGTGAAGTTGGTGAACTTATGGAAATCTTTCAATGGCTAAAAGAGGAAGAAACATTATTGGATAATATAAATGAAAAGAATCTTTTGAGGGCTAAGGAAGAATTAGCAGACATATTTATTTATATTATTAGAATCGCAGATAAATTAGGTATTGACTTGATTAATGAAGCAAATAAAAAAATTGATTTGAATTCAGTTAAATATCCTGTAGAACTATCAAAAGATAATGCTGTAAAATATAATAGAAGAGATGAGTAAAATAATATTACAACCTTCGGGAAATAGGGATGCTCGTGAACATTATCTGGATACCATTGAAACCCCAGTTCCATTAACTCGTATACAACCCCATATAACAGCAGAAGAATTTCAAAATTTATCTCAGATATACCCTACGGGTTTATGTTATGTCTGGGGGGTGACACCTGGAGGTAATAATATTACAAAATGGGATAGAATTCAACGTGGAGATGTCACACTTTTTTCAAAAGAGGGAGCTATTTATGCTTCAGGAGTTACTACATTTAAATTACATAGTCGAAATTTAGCCTCAACTCTTTGGGGTTATAATAATAATGGTGAAACATGGGAATATGTTTACTTTCTAGAAGAAATTCGGAATTTAAATATTCCTTACATTGAATTTAATACAACAGTTGGGTATGCTAATAATTATGTTATACAAGGATTCGGTGTTTTGACTGAGGAACAAAGCAATTTAGTTTTTAATCGTTTTGATTTAGCTAGTGAAGTATTTATTCCAGTAGTAAATGCACCTACTTTTGAAAATTTAATTAATCTATTAGATAATCTTGAAGATACAGAAAGGGAAATTACTACAACAAGAAGATTAGAACAGGGGTACTTAAAAACATATTTGTTCGGGAATAATACAAATGGCACCTGTGCTTGTTGTAAGAAAGTTTACCCTGTTTCGTATTTAGTTACAGCACATATAAAGAAAAGGTCATATTGTACTCCACAAGAAAAAAGAGATTTGAATGTTGTAATGCCTATGTGTAAGTTTGGATGTGATGAATTATTTGAAAAAGGTTACATAATAGTTGAAAATGGTCAATTTGTTAGCTTAAATAAAACACCGACTTCGTTAGAATTAGAAAACTACATTAACCAATTAACAGATACAGGTTGTACCTATTATAATCAAAATACTGTTGATTATTTTAACTGGCATAAAGAACACCATAAGTAAAAAGGATATTCCATAATTTTCTTTTTTTTGAAAATTTAGATTGCAATTTTACAATTTTGCAGTAAGTGTATACAAAAGCCCCCCGCCTCATAATCAACTACCCATCCATTTTGCGTGGCAAAGGGTGTAGCCGTAGCTTGACCAAGAGCAATTGAGGGAAAGTTATGGTTATTCCTTTTGTAATTTATTTTAAAATGTGTAAAAGAAAGAGTGTGTACTGTAGTAGATAGGTTTTTGAGGTTCTGGAGTACGAAAGAGAAAGGAACGTCACTAATTATTAAATATAGCATAAAGATGTTTATGCAAGAATATGAGTTTAAGTCCTATTCAGAGCCTAAAAGGTAACTAATTCGGTAACTATAAATACAAAAATATCATGAAATCCTTTACTGTACTACGTTCTAGTGAAAGTTGGGCATTCCCAGCCAGTTCACAAAGAGGAGTTCAGTAATGAACTCCTCTTTTTATTTGGGGCTATCAGCAGTTATGCTGTTGTCAACATTTGTTCCGGCTATCACTCCAAGTCCTCACTCCGCTGCGCTACGTTCCGGGCTTTCCGTTCCATCCGGCATCCATTCAGCTTTTTGCTCTTTATTCATCTTTTATTGTGTTGTGTGATTCCCGGGCATGTCTAAATCTACTGATACATTTCCATTTGCAGTCGTGTTTCTTCCAAGTCAAGCTCTCTTTCAATTTTGCGGAGGATCTCCTCACTTGCTTTACCTGATTTGTGTAATTCGTCCAGCGCTTTACGTTCAATAGAGATCAATCCTATTTGTAATTGAGAATATTCATTAAAAGTATTGGTTGGAAGTGTACCCCCTTTACCAAAGTAATTGGCAGGCAGATCAGTTTTTTGCAGTCTGTTATATTTTACTTCGTACTTGCTTTTGATGTTGTGTAATAGTTCATCCTGTATCAGTGAAAGATTTCCTTCAATATGTTCAATAGCATGACTCACCACATGTGTTCTTACTTCATATTCTTCTGCAACAATAGAATGCGGTTGCATCTTCATTTTCTTTATGATCCAGGGAAGCGTTAATCCTAAAAGTATCAACGTAGAAAGGATAACACAAAAAGTAAGATATATGATCAGATTGCGATGTGGGAAAGCGGTGCCATTGTCCAATGTAATGGGCAATGCCAATGCAGCCGCCATAGAAACGACTCCACGCATGCCGGCCCATCCAAACAATACCATATTGCGTGGGTCAAAATCTTTTTCTTTTTCTCTGATCCTTTTGCTTAAATAACGGGGAAGCATGGCTGCAGGAACGACCCATATAAATCTTACTATTATTACTACCATGCTTATAGCAATTCCATACAGCACCAATGTGCCGGTAGAGTAATCGGTGATTCCCTGCATCACATTTCTTAGTTGCAGTCCGATAAGAACGAATATCAGGCTGTTCAATATATACACTACCACATCCCAGACAGCATAAGCCATTATCCTGCTTTCGTTCGTAAACATTTTTGCAGAACGGAAAGATAAATACAGGCCTGTTGATACTACTGCCAGCACACCTGAAAAATGAAAATGTTCTGCCAACAGGTAGGAAGCAAACGGGGTTAGGAAAGTAAGTGTAACTTCAATAACCGGGTCACAAATAAATTTTTTATGTATGATATACATGAGATATGCTATACCCAGTCCGATAGCTATACCAGCAGAAGCTACCACTAAGAAATTAAGTCCTGCTTTCCATAATACAAAACTACCGGTGATGGCGGTCAATGCATATTTATATGCAATCAATCCACTGGCATCATTCACTAGACTTTCTCCTTCTAAGATAGAAATGAGTCTGGGACTTAGTCCAAGTCCCTTGGTAACAGAGGATGCTGCTACGGCGTCGGGAGGAGATACAATTGCACCTAATAAAAATGCAACGGGCCAGCCAATACCCGGAATAAGCCAGTGAGCTGCTACACCAACAAGTACAGTAGTAAATATCACTAAACCTATTGCTGCTAGTGATATAGGGCGGATTGCTGCTTTAAATTCGTGCCAGCTGGTATTCCATGCTGCACCATATAATAATGGAGGTAAAAAAATGATAAACACAATAGTAGGGTCAAGTTCAATAACAGGCAGCCCCGGTATCAAACTAATCAATATTCCACTCAATACCAATATGATGGGAAAAGGGAATTTATATTTAGTACTGAGTATGCCTAAAAATGTAATGCCAAACAAAAGCATTACGATAATACCTACATTTTCCATTCTATAAAAATAAGTGTTTCCTTTTATGAGAATATCGATTCAAGGTAATTTTATACAACCATTGATTACTCTTTTGGCAATGGCAATCCGTTCATTCTTAAAAAAGATAATCTGTCCCAATAGCCGCGTTGAAATATTATCTTATCATTGATAATATGAAAGAATCCACAACCTCTTAGTCCTTTGGGGTCTTTCCATTCAAGCATTGCCCAGTCGCCTGATTCGAAAACATTTTCTACAATACAAACCATTTCTGCTAAAGAGAATTCGGTCTCAAACATTTTCCTGATAGCATCTTTTCCTACTAGCGGCTCATTTACTACCTGATGATTAGTAGCGTCATCATGATATAAATTCATCAAAGATTCGATATCAACCTTGTTGAATGCGTCTACCCATTTTTCTATTATTTCTTTAGGTTGCATAATGTTGTATTTTTCTGGGGTTAAAAATCTTCTTTATGAAGGTATAATTTTTTTGAAACTTCTATAATTCACCTACATTTGTTTTTTAACCTTAATATTATACACCCATGAGCGGATTCGATTACTTCGTAAAAGTTTTAAAAAATTACGCAAATTTTGAAGGCAGAGCCAGAAGAAAAGAATATTGGTATTTTACCTTATTTTCTATCTTGATTAGTATAGTCATATCTTTTATAGATGCGGCCATTGGTTCTACTATAGGTATTTTAGGACTGATATTTTCTTTTGGTACATTGATTCCATCTATTGCAGTTGGCGTGAGACGCATGCATGATGTTGGCAAAAGTGGTTGGTATTTATTGATACCCATCTACAATTTAGTATTGGCTTGTACAGAAGGTCAAACGGGTTCTAATGAATACGGGTATGATCCGAAAGCAGATCCTATTGAAGATGATATTGATATGATAGGAAATAACTAATTATGTAAGCAAAATATTTTTTAAGCGCAGAGGATACCTGCGCTTTTTTTGTGTACGTGTATTGATTTTAATATCCCAGATAACCACTGCTGGATTGTGCTCTTCCAAACTGCGGACACCTTGTTGACTGTAGTTCGCTGTTACGAATATTTAAAAAATTCCTATAAGATAAAGTAAGTTCAAAACCTCCTCTGTATTGAGAGGCGCTCACAAGTTTGCTGATATTAGCATCATAGCTTACGCCAATGGTTATTTTAGATAATTCCAACTGTACAACAGGCATGATGGCATCATTCATCCGATAAAATATGCCGGCTCTGATTCCTTTACGGTCGTCTTCTTCTATTACAAAATCATGTCCCAACATGAAGCCTGCCTGTAAGGTGGTATGGCCCCCCTGTTTAAAATAATCGCCATAAAAAATAAATTCATTGGCTTCGCTTGTAGGTGCCGATAGCCCGAAGTTGAGTGCAAATTTTGGATTTAATTTTATTTGATTACCAGCGTAAAATAATTTTGGTTTGGTAAGATTGAAAGCGCCGATACCTATATAATAATCTACTCCATTACTGAATTCACTACTGTATGAAACACCGGCAGAAACATCAGCATAGGTAAGATTGGTATTGTCGAATGTTTGTCGGCTCGTTGGTTGAATAGTGAAACTGCCATCTGCGTTGGCAGAGAACTGATCATTCAAAACCAATTTAGTAGGGTCAAATCTTTGTTGAACAAAACCTCCCATTAATGCAGCAGATAAGTAAGAGTTCTTTTCACTGCTTAAAGATTTATGAAAATTTAATGTAGGTAAAACCTGCGTTTTACTAAACCTGGAAGTGCCTGCGATATCGTTGGTCAACTGCAGTCCTAATGTAAAATGATCGTCTGCTCCCAGAAAACTTGCCGGTAGTTTTACCTCCGAACTTAAACAATAAGTGCGATAAGGGTCTGTTACACTCTGCCATTGATTTCGGTAAGATGTGATGAATCGGATATCTCCTGTGAAAATACCTGCCAGCGCAGGGTTACGCAACAATGGTTGTTCGTAAAATTGAGAAAAATGAATATCCTGCGAACATGCTTTTTCAGTACATTGTGCAAGAAGAATGATTGAAAATATTTTATAAAAAAGTTTCATAAATAATTTATTTAAGCAGTGTTACATTTCCTTTGTAAGTAAATGGTACGCCATTTTCGCAAAGAACTTCGGCTGTATAAACATATACTGCTGGTTCAGCAGGTTTGCCATTTATATTTCCATCCCATCCATAAGCAGGAGTGTTAGGAGGGAAATTACTTTTTTCAAAAACGATCTGCCCCCACCGATTAAATACCCTGAATGATTTTATTAGCCCGATGCCACTACCTCTTACCATTAATACAGAATTTTCGGGTAACCCTCCCTGTGGGGTAAATGTATTTGGAATGAATACTTGTGTTTTTTCACAAAATACTTTTACACAGATCGTATCGGAACCGCTGCAGCCATAAATATTTGTGGCTTTTACAATATAGCACTCGTCCTTTTTAATATTCGCAACAGGAGTAGCACATACCGCATCATTGCAATCGATATCCTGTGAGGGTGTCCATTCAAATATTTTCATGGGTAAAATATTGGGAGCGCTGGCATTTGTGATGATGGGTTGTAAATGTAAAAGATTACCTGCCGGAAGAACATAGTCATGTTGAGTAAATCTAACTATCGGATAGCCGCCGATGCCTATCATTGTATCGGAACTGGTACTGCATCCTGTTTGTGGTGAAGTAACCGTAATGCTGTATCTGCCTGCATCCTGTGTGATCACATTATTGATTTGTGCATTCGGTGCATTAACAGGAAACCCTCTGCCGGGGCCAGCCCATGTATATGTTAATATTGGATTGGGGCCAGGTATAGAACTGGTTGCTTGTAAATTAAGGTTATCTCCGATACACAAAGGAGCATTGGTAATTATTTGCGGTTTGGTTGGTGCTTGTTTAATATCCACTAAAAAATTCACTTCTTCCGAAATGCAATTATTTTGAATCGCATAAACAATATATGTTCCTCCATCAGTCACTTTTGCATTCGGAAAAGTTACCACTGTATTTCTGTTGGTATCAGCTATCGAACCAAAAGCTGGTCCAACCCAAACATAATCTATCGGTCCTGTTTGAGAACTTGTTGGTGATGATGCTGACAAATTTAATTGTGTGCCGGTGCATAAAGGAGGATTATATCCTGCTACCGGTTTTGCAGGAGGGGTCGGGTCTTTTAATACAAATACATCAGGGATCTTTTGTGATGCACAACCTTTTGCTTCCACGTAAATATTTTTGTAAGTGCCTCCTACCAAAGGTATGGTGATCTTGCCTGTGGCGTCACTGGTGTCAGTTGCCTGGTAGGAAGCCAGAAATTTATCATAATAAACAGTCACGGGAGTATTTGGCATCGCATTGTTATTGATGTCGAGAATGTTTAACACAATTGATCCTGACGGTACACCACAGGTTGGTGGACTTGTAAAATTTGAACTGATTATTTTTGGAGTAGGATTTACAATTGCAAGTATTTTTGATTTTGGTCCTTCGCACTGATAGCTATTTGACTGACTTGCATAATATGTGAACTCTGCCGGAACAATTGTATTGATAACGGGTGCTGTTGCTAAAGCTGTTTGATTTTCATCATACCAATTGATAGTATTGCCAGGTAATGCATTAGCTGTTAGTGCTGAGCCAGGGGCCCCCAAGCAAAAGTTGACTGTATCTGAGCCGATCGGTGCAGGAGGTACCGGGTCAACATTGAGCGTTAATAAATATGGAGCTCCGTCACATGGATTTTGTGAGGCATTCGTTGGTGTAACTTCTATCTTGATTGTTTGCCTGTTTGTCCCTGTATTTGTAAATGATAAATTGATATCAGGTGCAGATGCAGAAGATGTGCCCGATGTAATGCCGACAACATCTGCAGGCAATACACCTGCAACATTCCACGAATAATTTGTATTAGCAACTGTGGAAGACGGAGTAAAAATGGCTGAACCACCAGAACAAATTGTTTTAGTAGATGCAGGAAAAGTTAGTACAGGACTTTCGTCTATTGTTACACTTGCTGTTGTTATATACCCCGGGCAAGGTGGAGATGGAATAATAGTATAGGTTACGGTATAAGTACCTGGCGTACTCAAAGATGGATTAATATCTCCTGTAGTTGCATCGATGGACAGCTTAGGATCGGAAGTAAAACTTCCGCCGTTAGTTCCGGTAATTATTCCTTGTTGTGGTATAGTAATACCATGGCAATAAGGTGAGCCCGGGTAGTTAAGTGTTGCTATTGGGGCGCCACTTACAGTAACAGGAGTTGTAACTATAAGGTCCGAACATCCTCCTGAACCCGGTATAGTATATGTTATTGTGTAATTTCCGGGAGTTGCACCTGAAGGAGTGATTGTTCCTGTTGTTGCATCAATTGTCAGGTCGACTGTTGCAGGTAATACATTATAAGTTCCTCCACTCGTTCCAGTTAGTGTTACTGTTACTGGGGGATTGGGAGTTGCAGGGGTATTTGTAACATTACAAAGATTTTTTGGCGTATAACTTATTGTTGCGACTGGTGCTTTTGTTATGGTAACTGTAGCTGTGGTGGTAAATCCGGGGCAAGGGGCAGCAGGAGGTATCGTATACGTTATTGTATACGTTCCCGGTGCACTTGTTGAAGCAGTGATCGTTCCTGTTGCATTATCAATGGTCAAGCCGGTAGTTGATGAAAATGTCCCCCCTGTTGAACCTGTTACTACAACACTTTTAGGTAATTCTGAAGTGCAAATTGTAGAAGGGTAATTTATTGTGGCAGTAGGTGTACCATTTACATTTACGGTTGCTTTTACGGTAAAATTACCACAACCTCCTGCACCAGGTATGGTATATGTAATAGTATATGAACCAGGTGTAGCTCCTGCCGGGCTAAGTTTCCCTGTGGCAGCGTCAATAGGTAAACCAAAAGAAGGAGAGATGGAATAACTACCACCAGTCGTTCCCGTTAGTATAGCGTCAACGCTAGGAGCACCTGTTACATTGCAAAGGTTTGTCGGAGTATAAGCAATAGATGCAGATGGGCTTGCTTTTACATCAACAGTGATAGATGTTCTGGGACTTTCGCCACATCCAGTAAACTGACTTACATAATATGTTGTAGTACCTATAGTAGTTGTCTGTGGAACAGGAGCAACCAGAGAACCTGTACCTCCAGTAGAAACGGTGTACCATCTTAAATTATTACCCGAAACAAAGAGAGGTGACGCAGTTTGTCCCTGACAATAGATAATAGTTGATGGGGTGGCAATCGGAGCTGTAGGAAATGAATTGACCGTTACGTTAGTTGCAGCCTTATTGCTTTCGCAATTGTTAACGGTTTGTGTAACATAATAAGTAGTGTTACCGATTGTAGTAGTTGGAGGTGTAGGTGCCGTTGCTGATCCTGTGCCTGTTGGGGTTGTATACCATAATAAATTAGTACCCGTTGCTGAGAGTGCGGTAGCTGTTTGATTTTGACATAATGCTACGTCGGATACACTTGGTGGGTTGGGGGCGGCATTGACTGTAACGGTAATTGGCACTTTAGGGCTTTCGCATCCGTTAGCTCCTCCAGATTGACTTACGTAATAAGTGGTATTGCCAGGGAAAAAGGTAGATGGCGTTGGGGCTGTAGTGCTGCCGAATCCTCCTGTGGATGTATACCATAATAAACCATTACCCGTTGCCGTTAGTGGAATGGCAAGCTGATTTTGACAATATGTTACGGGAGTAGCACTGACTGTTGGTTCAGCAGTTACGGCTTTTACCTGTATCTGTTTAGTTTTAGTATCGTTACCACATGCTGCATTGGATGCTGATAGTGTTACATTATATGTACCGATTGTCGCATACGTATGACAAGGTGGGGTTGTTCCTGTATAGGTAGGGGTACCATCTCCAAAATCCCAAATAAACGTACTAGCGTTGTTACAGAAATTACCACTATAACCACCTGTTGTCAGATTGGTAAAACAAACCGGGGTATTAACACAGGGGGAAGCAGTTGAGCTACTGAAATCCGCAATTGGCTTCTTTCTTATTACTATCTGGTTCAAAGTGTATTTGGTAACAAAGCATCCGTTGATAGCATTCAATGTTGCTGTAAAATCGGGCGTAGGACAGGAAGATGTTGTATACGTATGTGAAGTTAAATAAAATGAATTTGTTGGATTTAAAGGATGAGATAAACTGATATTTTTTCCATCGCCGAAATCCAGTTCATAAATTGTACCCGGTGAATTATTGAACCAATTACCTATCTGAAATTCTATTGCGGCGGGAGCACACAGTCCGGTTGTAGGAGACGTCGTTGTTAAACTGGCTAAAGGATTTGTACCATTATAAAATTTATAATTTTTTACTTTCTTGCAACCGTTAGCAGGGGTAATGGTAAGTGTAATATTAAAATATCCCTGAGCATTGTAAGTATGATTGGTTGTTGCTCCGTTTGGCCAATCTGTTTGTGTAAAAATAGCGGAACCATCTCCCCAGTTTATTTCATAAATGCAGCTGCCGCCAGCAGTTGTAGAACTATTGCTAACTTTTAATTGATATGTTTGGTTGCCATCACAATTGGTAAAAGGGGCATTTAAATAGCCGATGTCAGTTAGCTCCGGTATTGGAGCAGCTAAAACTGTAAGTGAATTTGCACTACTGACTGAGCCTTTGGGAGTAGTAACAGTAATAGTCCCATTTGATTGTGCTGCTGCTGTTGTAGTAATAGAAGTAGCACTATTTACTATAAAACTTGCGGCATTAATATTACCTAATTTAACTATGCTTGCATCCGTAAAATTAGTGCCTATAATTGTAACATTTTCACCTGTGCAAATTTGACTTGGAGAAAAAGATGTAATTGTCGGGGCTTGTGCAAAACCTATTTGTGCGGTGATTATAAATGCACTAAATAAAATCCATACTTTTTTAAAACTCTTCCTAAAATCCGATAAACATAAACTCATAAGGTGATATAAGTTGATCTGCTAGGATATAGGTGGTTAATAATGTGATTGTTCCGAAGATAATGATAAAAATTTAATTTTTTATTCGTATGTCAATTTAATTAAATACATGTAATAGATTGTGCAAACTATCTTAACATCCTTCCATTATTTACTTGCATTTCTTGCAACTGTTTGTTACTTTCATAGCACCAGTATTTTGCTTTGCCACCTTTAACCTGTATGTATGAGAAAAATTATACCCTTCCTAGTCCTGTTATTGGCATTATCACAAACACACATCCTACGAGGGCAGAGTTGCTGTCCACAATTTTCGTTAAGAGATAATGGTCATATTTTCCCCTGTAAAACGGATGACAGATGTGTGGGAGGTTCTAATGGCGGGCCGCTACAGTCAACGTATGCCTGTAAAAACAGTGTAGCTAATTACACTGTATTCCCCAATTTACCCGGATTTACTTATGTATGGACAGTTGTTGGAGGTACTCCAACAAGCTTTTCCGGAAATCCTATCAGCATTACCTGGGGCAATGGAAGTACGGGTTCATTACAAGTGATCGTTTCAAATAGTAGCGGAAGCTGTATAGATACACTCACTGAAAATTTTTGTTTGTTAACCCCTCCATCGGCAGCTTTTAATTTTATACCTAATGCAAATATTTGTTCGGGTACACTTCTACAATTCAATAATACCTCTTCCGGCGCAAACAGTTATTATTGGGATTTTGGAGATGGGAACTCTTCCAGCGCTTCAAATCCTACACATCAATATACATTGCCCGGTACCTATAATGTAGTGCTTACTATTTACAATGTGTTTGACGGAGAAAGATGCGGTTGCCCTGATACAATGTTGGCGGTTATTACGGTGGATCCTGGCACATCTCCCGAAATAATATCAAGTTGTTCAAAAATGCTTTGCCCTAATGATACTGCTACCTATTGTGTCAACTCAACCTGTCCGCCTTTTAACTGGACAGTAAATGGAGGAACGATCATTGGTCCGGCCAATCAGCAATGTGTGGTGGTGCAATGGAATAATCCTCCGGTAAATTATCCTACATCCGTAACCGTTAGTACGGGAACTTGTGTTGGACAATGCAGTAATGTTGGTACGTTAAATGTGCCGGTTTTGTATAATAATATTCCTATAACAGGTAATACGGTTGTGTGCCAAAATTCATCACAAACTTATTCTTTGCCATCCTTACCTGGTACATTTTATAGTTGGAGCGTAACAAGTGGTGGCAATATTAATGGCCCTGATTCGAATACGAATGAGATCAATGTTTTATGGATAGGGGCACCAGGTAGCACAGATACTATTACCTGTATTTACTCAAATCCTTATACAGGCTGCGGCGATACTTCCATTTTGATTGTAAATATTAAACCCAAGTTTGTTATCAACGGTACTTCCCCTTTGTGTGTAGGTAATGTGGGTAGTTATTTTGTTACGGATGGTGGAGCGGCAGATTTTACGATTACTCCTAACAGTGGCTTCACTGCAGGATCGTTATTAAATACACCGATCATTACACCAACATGGAATGTAGCAGGAAATTATGTAGTGTTTGCGACTCCCGTTATTACTACGAATTACTGTACGCCTTCATCTTCATTTAATGTGATAGTTAATGATACGCCTGCCATAGGATTGATTTCCGGTCAGCAGGTAATTTGCCCCGGCGGTAGTTATGTGTACAGTGTAGGAACGAATATGCCCGGAGCCGGACAATTTACATGGACAGTTACACCAGGAGATACTATTCTTTCTGAAATGGGAGCACATAAAGATTCGGTAGTGGTGAAATGGAATGGAACAGGACTACATACAGTTAGTGTATATCAAACAGTAAATGGCTGTCCTTCAAGCGTAGCGACTTTGACTGTAACAACAGTGCCTCCACCGGTTATACTAACGGGAACGGCTAATGCTTGTGTAGATCAAAATTTTGCCTATATTGCCAATAATACTTTACCAAGCGGAAGTTATACATGGAGTATACTGCCTGTTAATTCAGGAACTATTACCAGTGGGCAAGGAACCAATTCAGTGCAGATTCAATGGCATGGATCGATATTTAATCCTGTTACTTTTGATACAGTAGTGGTAACTACTTGTGGTGGCACTGATACATTTTTTGTAACAGTGGCAGAGCCACCTGCTACCAGTATTGTGCCTACAGGCTTTTTATGTTCCGGTATAACATTAACGTCAACTTTAAGTGGTGTTTCTTATCAATGGTATTTGAATGATAATCCATTACCAAGTACCAATACACAGTTTATCAATATCAATCAGGCAGGAACTTATATGGTGTATGTATATCAATCTCCCGGAGCTTGTCCGTCGAGAGCAAAAATTACCATTTCTCCTGATCAAAAACCTTATTTAGTATTGCCATGTGGTACAGGCATATTTGACTATTTACCACCGGATACTACTTCTATAAAATATTGCAGCGGTCAGCCTATCAGTTCATCTATTAATGTTGCAACACCCGGAGGTCCTTGTAATTTTCAATGGTACATGAATACTTATGGTAATCCGGTTGGTACAAATTCGTCTTCTTATACAGCCACAGCTATTGGTTTGTATTGGGTGATTACTACCAATATAGCAAGTGGTTGCAAGGATACATTAGGCTATGTAAAAATTGATACTATTTGTTGTGATAATAGTTATGCAATGAATTTTGTTGAGTCAGGATGCGATACTATTCACTTTAAAGCAAACATTACTCCTGTGCCTAATCCACAGTTTCCTTATCATTGGTGTTTTGGAGATGGAGCCAGTGCAGTTACAGTGGTTGATACAGTCGATCACAAATATAAGTATGCAGGACAGTATACTGTTTGTTTGTATACATATGTAGTAACAGGTGGTGGAGATACCTGTGCAGAAAATTATTGCCGAACTATTGATGTGCCAATGGAAGCTGATTTTGATACGTTGATCACCTGTGGTGCTGTTACATTAAGTGATCTCTCAACGGCGATGCCGGCTTATAGTGGTTATTCTTATTTCTGGAGTTCCACAGGACCTGCAACGTTCAGTCCGTCAAATACTGCGGCTAACCCCACCATTACATATACCGCAGGAGGAACCTATATAGTTACATTAACTATTTCTAAAAATGGTTGTTCATCAACTATTTCAAAACCTGTTACAGTGTATCTGGTGAATGCTGCTATAAGTGGTCCAACAACAGTTTGTGCCGGCACAGATGCACCATTTAGTGCAACACCTGTCGGGCCATTGTATCAATACGCCTGGAATTTCGGAGATAATGCCACTTCATTTATTGCAAATACAAATCATTCATATCCAACACCAGGCCCAACCAATTACACCATTACGCTAACGGTAACGGATAGCCATGGATGTACCGATAGCGCAACGCATGCTATTAACGTGATCATACCTCCGCCATTGAATATTACACCCGATACATTTATTTGTCCCGGTAGTATGGCAACATTAACGGCTACGGCTGGTTTCCAAACTTATCAATGGTATCATAACGGAAATATTATTAATGGCGCTACTGCAGATACCTTGGCCACAGGAGCTATTGGTCAATATTGGGTGGTAGTAACCAGTAATAATGGTGGCTGTAATATCACTTCACCTATTTGTCAGGTATTTTACAGACCATTGCCTATAGCTGATATACAGGGTCAAACTGTAGCCTGTTGGGATGGCAGCAATCCTGCTAACATATTCCTATACAATGCTCCGGCTTTGTCTAACTATGCTTATCAATGGTATTTGAATGGAGTATTAATGCCGGCAGAAACCAACTATTATTTAAATACTTCGCAGAATGCAATCGGTACTTACAGTTATTCACTAACAGTTACGGATACAAGCATTAATGGTGGTTGTTCTGTATCTGATACTTTTTGTGTGATCGTAGGGTTGCAACCACAGGTGATTGTAACGCCTCCTTCCGGTGGTCCATTCTGTTCGGGAACGATATACACCTTCACTGCCGTAGGTTTACCGCCTAATCCAAATTATATTTATTATTGGAGTAATGGTGTATATGGTCCAATAATGAGTACGGGGCAATCAGGTAATTATTACGTAACGGTAACCAATCCGGTGAATGGCTGTTCCGGTAATTCTACCACAGTTTCTATCAAGAGAAGTCCATCTGCTATTTTATTCCCTGTTGGATGTGATACACTTTGTGATACGAGTAATATTGTGCCACCGCTTGCTTTAGCCGGAAACCTGAATTACAGCATTTACACGATTGATTGGTTTGATAATGGCAACTATATATTTACTGGGGCCAGCTTACCCGTTTCAACATTGGTTCCGTTATTAGGAAATCATAACATAAGTATAGTAGTTACTTTCAACGGATGTACTGATTCTTCTGATGTGTACAGCATATTTGTGATTGATTGTTCTTCAACGATACCTGTAAGGGTCTCTTCATTTTCGGTGAGTAAACAAAATAAGGATGCGTTCTTACGATGGGAGATGGGTGAGTCAATTAATGTCGATCATTATGAAATATTGCGTTCTGTAGACGGGGTGCGTTTTTCTTTGATCACTACTGTCAAAAATATTTCCGGAAATAATATTTATTCTTTTACTGATCAGTCATTGGTGCCAGGTACATATTATTATCGAATTAAAGTAGTGGAAAATGGTGGAGCAGGCTATTACACTACTATCAGAACTATAAAGATCAGTGATAATAATTCGATCAAATTATATCCAAATCCTGTTAAAAATGGAGTATTTACCATCGCTACCAGTGAGAATAAACATAAGAAAATAATGGTGTTTGATAGTCATGGTATGTTGAAATATACATACAGCGCAGCTGCTATAATATATAAAGTTGATGCTACTGCCTGGGCAAAAGGAATGTATATGGTAAGTGTAATTAGTGATGACGGACAGGTGCAAACGAAACAATTAGTGCTGATAAAATAATGGCCAGATTGTAAGGCCAGACCTGAAAATTAAAAGTAAGTAATGGTTCGGCCTTATGGTCGAACCATTAAATTAATTTATGCTCATAGGCATACTTGATCAGCCCGATAACGCTGGACGTTTTTGTTTTACGAAAGATATTTTTTCGATGGGTTTCAACCGTTCTCTCACTAAGAAAAAGTGAGTCTGCTATTTTTCTGTTACTGTATTCTTTTTCGATCAATTTAATGATCTCGATTTCCCTGGCTGTTAAATTTATCTCTTCATTTTCTTTTCTTACCTCAGCAGCTTTTGTCATTTCTGTCAATACATCCTGACTGAAATAAATACCACCTTCAGAAATTTTGGTGAGTGCAGTAACAAACTCCTGTTTGCCAATATTTTTTAAAACATAACCTGAAATATTAGCTTCGTCGATCATTTGATTTACCAAATCACCTTGTCCGCTCATTGAGAGCGCCAGAATTTTTATATCGGGGAATTGTTCTCTTACTTGTTTGGATAATTCAGCGCCATTCATTACGGGCATCATAACGTCAGTAAGCAGAATGTCAACATGTTTTTCATGAAGTAGCCGCAACATTTCTGTAGGTCGGTTGCATTCTGCAACAACTGTAAATTTATCAAGTCCGTTTAACAGTGATTTTAATCCATCAATTACAAGTTGATGGTCGTCTACGATAGCGAGTGCGATTTTTCCGTTCTTCATTTTGTTCAACTAAGGTTAGGGCGTAATCAGGTTGTTGATTTCGAATAGGAACAATTGAACTATACATGTGTACACAAAGATAGAGAACGAAAGTTTAAAAGCCGTTAATTTAATTACAGATATAATTAAAATCCAAGCACATCCTTCATGCTATAGATGCCTTTTTTATTTATTAAAAACTCGGCAGCTAACACAGCACCGGTAGCAAACCCTGTACGGTTATGGGCTGTGTGAATTATTTCGATGTCATCTATCGGTGAAGAATACTTTATTATATGAGTGCCGGGAGCAGGATCTATGCGTTCACTGATGATATTTAAATCATCTTTTTTGCTGCTGGGTTCATTTACCCATTTAGTTTTTCTGTCAATATTTTCCAATATCTGTTCTGCTAATGTAATGGCAGTTCCGCTGGGAGCATCTTTTTTTTGTGTATGATGAATCTCTGTCATACTAACGTCATACTCTGCATGCTGGCTCATTAACGCAGCCAGTTTCTTATTCAATTCAAAAAAAATGTTTACACCAACACTGTAATTGCTGGCATATAAAAATGAACCGCTTTTTGTTTCACATTCTTTTTTTACTTCATTCCATTTGTCTAACCATCCGGTACTGCCGGAAACAACTGGTGTGCCAGCATCAATGCATGTTAAAATATTTTGAACAGCGCTATGAGGGCCGGTAAATTCTATGGCAACATCACATTTGTTCAAGTTTGTTTTGGTAAATTCTGCGGCAGTATCAATGTCTATTTTTAAAGCAATGGTATGCCCTCTTTGAAGAGCGATCTCTTCAATGGCTTTCCCCATTTTACCATAACCGATCAGTGCAATGTTCATTTGTGATATTTAATGAGTTTAATAAATTGAATGGGTTTAATAAGTTGGACCTTTGAAATATTTTAAAGTCCTTAAACCTTATTATCCGGCTGCAAGTTAATAAAGAATTTATTTACCAATGTTTAAAACCAAACTTACTCCTGAGGTATTTGCCAAAGGGCTATAACCCGGCCTTAATTCCAAACTCAGATCATCATTTACATCAAATGCTTTGAGATGTGCATCAACAGTGGCGTCTACTACATTCAGTCCCCAAAATATGACAAAGAAAAGGACAGAGTAGTCTACATTTTGTCTGAATTCATTTCGATAACTTCTAATTGATTCTGCCGAAAGATTTTGAAATTTTACATATACCTGTCCGTCATTTGATGGGTCATTATCCGTTTTAAGGATGTAGGCTTTTTTCAAACGGTTATAATTCTTTACATTATATGAAAATACACCTGCGGTAGTTCCCAATGCTCCATATACCAACGGTAGTTTCCAGTATTTTTTATTATAGATCTGTCCCCAACCGGGTATAATGGCAGAACGAATAGTGGCAGTACGTGGATTGAATTTATTTTTTGTGGTGTCAGGGATTTTTTTAACAATGGCAATAGTACTGTCCTTCTTTGTTTGAGAAAAAGACAATAAACTAAAAAAGCAAAAAGAAAAAAGTATGAAAAAAAATTTTTGCATCAGCTAACTTTAATATTCAGCTTGTCAAGCAAGCTATTCAGTTCCTCAATTGAATAGTACTCAAAAGTAACCGAACCATATCCTTTTTTATTATGAGCCAATTTAACTTTAGTGTTGAATTCAGATGCTAAATTATCTTCAATTTTTTTGAACGCTGGTGGAAGCGCAGGTTTTGCAGAATTTTTAACAGTATTACCTCCTCCGGTATACAATCTTCGAACCAGTTCTTCAGTTTGTCTTACGGATAATCCTTTGTTTTTTATTTCGGAAAAAACGAATAACTGTTTGTCTACAACATCAATGCTTATCAATGCTCTTGCATGCCCCATTGAAATAACACCGGTACGAACAGCGACCTGAATATCCGGGGGTAATTTTAAAAGACGAATATAATTAGTAACAGTACTTCTTTCTTTACCCATTCTTTCAGCAACCTGTTCCTGTGTATAATCCAATTCATCCATAAGGCGCTTATAACTTAAACCTACTTCAATAGCGTTTAAATTTTCTCTTTGTAAATTTTCTAACAATGCCAATTCCAATAATTCAGCATCGTTGGCTTGTCTAACGTAAACGGGTACATCTTTTAATCCAGCAATTTTAGATGCTCTGAATCTTCTTTCCCCGGCAATTAATCGGTACTTGCCATTAGCCATTTTACTTACGGTAAGTGGCTGGATGATATCATGAATTTTTACAGAAGCAGCCAATTCACTCAATGCAGTTTCATCAAAATCTCTTCTTGGTTGTTTGGGATTAACTTCTATCTGATCTAATGGAATACGATTAGATGAAACAGTTTTTTCAACTACCTCTGTTTTTAATGACCCGGCAGTTGATTTCAGATCGGAATCAATATTTTGCAAAAGGCTACGAATTCCTTTTCCTAAAGCGTCTTTTTTATTGGGTTGTGTCATTTCGAGTTTTAAGTTTTAAGTAATAAGTTTTAGGTAGTGCTCTAAGGGTATGGTTATATTAACTTACTACTTAGAACTTACTACTTATTACTCAAGAATTTTATCTTCTTGTTTAATTTTAGTTAGATTGTTTTTTTGCAAAACCTCTTTAGCCAGATTTAAATAGTTAACAGCACCTTTGCTATCAGCATCGTATAAAATTACAGGTTTCCCAAAACTTGGCGCTTCACTGAGTCTTGTATTACGATGAATGATACTACTGAAAACCATATCTTCAAAATGTCGTCTAACTTCGGCTACCACTTGATTACATAAGCGTAAGCGACCATCGTACATGGTCATTAAAATTCCTTCTATTTGTAATTCAGGGTTTAATCTGTTTTGAACAATTTTTATGGTATTTAATAATTTACCCAAACCTTCCAAGGCAAAAAATTCTGTTTGTACCGGAACAACAACACTATCAGATGCAACCAATGCATTTACTGTGATCAATCCTAAAGAAGGGGAGCAATCAATAATGATAAAATCATAATCATCTTTGATCGGCTCTAATAATTTTTTTAATACACCCTCACGATTCGGGTAATTGATCATTTCAATTTCTGCACCTACCAGATCTATATGTGATGGTATCAGATCTAAATTGGGGACATCAGTTTTCAATAACACATCTTTTGCATTAGCTTCATTTACCATGCAGTCGTATAAACTCTGCGTTACATTGTGCAGATCAAAGCCTACACCGGTAGTACTGTTTGCCTGAGGATCAGCATCCACTAATAATGTTCTGTATTCCAATACTGCCAAACTTGCAGCTAAGTTTATTGCCGTTGTTGTTTTTCCAACACCACCTTTTTGATTCGCTATTCCGATTACTCTTGCCATATACCCCTGTCCCCTAAAGGGGAACTTAGTTTGTTAGTTAATAATTATTTAGTTACTCTATAAAAGTTCAATAATGGTATTCAGTAGAAAAGTGCGACGCAACGATGTTACATAGTAGTACCAATGCTGGTTTCACAAAAAACTTGCACCAATAAATTAAGAACTGATACATTTTATAAAAGTTGCTTCCCGGTTCCCCCTTTAGGGGGTTAGGGGGTATTGATTGTTTCTCCAATTTCCGGAAGGATTAATTCCAATCCCTTGCTTCTAAACAACTCAATTGCCTTTTGATGATCTATTTTAATAAATCCAAAGGTATCAAAATGTACTCCAATTACTTTTTTTGTTTGTATCATTTTGGTTGCTTCACTTGCATCTTCAATTCCCATGGTAAAATTATCACCGATCGGCAAAATGGCCAGATCAATTTCGGCAAACATCGGAATTAATTGCATATCAAGCGTTAAAGCAGTGTCTCCACTGTAATAAAAATTTATTTCATCTGTAATAAATATAAAGCCCATTGGGTTGCCTCCATAACTGCCATCAGGCAAACCAGAGGAATGTTGCGCTACTACACATTTTACTGTTCCAAAATCAAAATGCCACTTACCACCTGTATTCATAGGGTGCGTATTGGGTACGCCTTTTTTATTCAGCCATTCATGAATCTCCCAGCTGCAAACTACCTGTGCGCCAGTGCTTTGTGCAAGCGTAATGCAATCAAGCGTATGATCAGCATGTCCGTGACTTACAAAAATATAATCAGCTTCAATGCTGCCAATATTGATACTTGCCGCTAATTCGTTACCGGTAATGAACGGATCAAAAAGTATTTTTTTGCCTCCCAACACTACACTAAAACACGAATGGCCGTAATAAGTAAAGTCCATATTGGTATGTTTAATAATTAATATATATGTGACAGCTTGGCAAATTTAGCTATTCGGCATAAAATTGGGCAACAAAGAGTCAATATCTTTGTTACAAATAATACACAATTAAAATATAGAATGATTACAATAATAGCAGGGACGAACAGAGAAGATAGCTATACATTAAGAGTAGCAAAGGAATACCAGCGAATTTTGGCAGAAAAGGGAGTTGACGCAAATGTGTTTTCTCTGGAAGGGATAAACCTGCTGGAATATGATGAGGCCTTTAAAAAGATAGAATCTGAGATCATTGCTCCCACTGATACATTTATATTCATTACACCGGAATACAACGGAAGTTTTCCCGGAGCCCTGAAACTTTTCTTTGACATGTCTAAACCCCGAATTGCCTGGTGGCATAAAAAAGCGTTGCTTACAGGGATAGCAACCGGAAGAGCAGGAAACCTGAGGGGGATGGATCATTTATCAGCAGTGCTGAACCATCTCAAAATTACCGTACACCATAATCAATTGCCAATATCTTCGGTAGATAAATTAATGGATGTAAATGGCAGATTTACTGATGACAATACGTTAAAAGTGATCAATACACAATTAGATGATCTAATTCATTGGATTAAATCCTAAATTCATAACTCATAATTCAGAAGATGCGTACACCCATTGGTGCTTTTATTTTTGTTGCTGTAATGTTATTGCTTGATACTTATGTGTTTCAAGCTGTTAAAGCTGTTTGTCAAAACAGTTCTCCTAAAACAAAAGCCATTGTCTATGCGATCTACTGGTCTATTTCTGCGATAGCTGTAATTGGCTTTTTGATTTTTGTGTTGACCGACCATACTTTCATGCCTCGTAAAGTAAGGACTTATCTTTTTGCCACTATTCTAGGGTTGTTCTTTGCTAAACTGATCGCATTTGTTTTTATATTATTTGATGATCTGCGACGATTAATTCAATGGATAGCCAGTAAAGTATTTTATTTGAATACGGAAGGAGAAGCTGTTGTAGGTGAGGGAATCACCCGATCGGTTTTTTTAAGCTGGCTTGGATTGGCGGCAGGTGGTGGATTATTTGGCAGTTTGCTCTACGGTTTCAGCAATAAGTATAAGTATCAGGTAAAGAAAATAAAGCTATCCTTTGATAATTTACCAGCCGGTTTCAAAGGATTAAAGATTTTACACATAAGTGATATACATAGCGGAAGTTTTACAAATAAAAAAGCGGTAGAACATGGAGTGCAGGAAATTTTAGATCAACAGGCTGATATCATTTTATTTACCGGAGACCTGGTGAATGACAGAGCAACAGAAATGGAAGAGTATATGGATGTTTTCAATCGTTTGAAAGCTCCGTTGGGAGTGTATTCTGTTTTTGGTAATCATGATTATGGTGATTATGTAAGCTGGCCAATAAATGGAGTGTCTCGTGAACAAAACCTAGAGAATTTAAAGAAAGTGCATGCTGATCTGGGCTGGCGTTTATTGATGAATGAGCATGTGCCGATTGAAAGAAATGGAGATACGATTGCATTGCTTGGAATAGAGAATTGGAGTGCCAAGGCAAGATTTCCCAAACATGGCAGAATGGACCTGGCTTATCCCGGAGCAGAAAAATATCCTTTCAAAATATTAATGAGCCACGATCCCAGCCATTGGGATGCACAGGTAAAACCAAATTATCCTGATATAGATCTTACGCTAAGTGGTCATACACATGGTATGCAATTTGGGATTGAAATACCTGGCTTTAAATGGAGCCCCGTGCAATACGTGTACAAGCAGTGGGCCGGACTGTATGAAGATGTGAAACAAAAGTTATATGTGAACCGTGGATTTGGCTTCATTGGTTACCCCGGCAGAGTTGGTATTTTAGCTGAAATTACCGTAATAGAGCTGGTCTAAGTAAGTGATTATATCCCTTGCTAAAGTTTTGTAAAAAAATGGCTGATAATTAATAAAAAGATATACCTTTGTGTCATTAAATTAATAAACGCAAAGTGGAAAATATTCAACTCCATAATATCAATACAAATTTTAACTCTAACGGAGTAGTATTTGCTATTGTAAATGTGTTTCCAGTATCTCCCCGCCGCCGACCTGGTTGCTGATAGGCCGAGCATTTTATTGCCCCTGTCAGTGGATTACTACAACCGAATTCTCACAATTTTACTTTAATCTATTTCAATTTAATACAATTGGAAAATAATAATATTATCATTCGAGTTGCTACATCTGACGATTGTAAGTACTCCAAGACAATTACAGACGAAATGGCTGCGTCCGCTCAAGCCAGAGGAACAGGTATTGCAAAACGTTCACCGGAATATATCGATCAAAAAATAAGTGAGGGGAAGGCAGTTATCGCTGTTACTAAAGAGGGTGAATGGGTAGGCTTTTGTTATATCGAAACCTGGGAAGGTGAGTATGTAGCCAATAGCGGGTTAATTGTTGCACCTGCTTACAGAAAAAGCGGCGTTGCAAAATCTATCAAAGAAAAAATATTTGCGTTAAGCAGAGAAAAATATCCAAATGCAAAAATATTCGGACTGACAACCGGGCTTGCGGTGATGAAGATAAATTCAGATCTGGGGTACGAACCGGTAACCTATTCTGAGTTGACACAAGATGAAGCATTTTGGGCAGGTTGTAAAAGCTGCGTTAATTATGATATCTTAATGAGTAAGGGAAGAAAGAACTGTATGTGTACAGCTATGTTGTACGATCCTGCAGATCATTTTGAGCCGGAAGAAACAAAAGAAGATTTCAAAAAGAATTCGAAGATCTACGAACGTTTTATGGAAGTAAAACAAAGCAGGTTTTTGAAAATATTAAAACGTAGACAAAACAGCGGCGGTGGTCCGTCTCCAAAATCTATGTTCAGGCAAATATTTAATTTTTAATAAATGTATGGAACGGGCATTAGCTCTTTAATCAACATCGTTGTGTCACTCACTTGTACGACATACCGGTATTGAACATTTAATTCGTGATTTTAATTAGTGTAATAAAAAAATACTCATGAGCAAAAAAGTTGTATTAGGTTTTAGCGGAGGTTTAGATACTTCGTATTGTGTAAAATATCTTACAGATGAATTAGGATATGAAGTACATTCTGTTATTGTAAATACAGGTGGTTTTAATGAAGAAGAATTGAAACACATCGAACAACATGCTTACAAGCTTGGAGTAAAAACACATACAACAGTAGATGCAGTAGAAAGTTATTACGAGTCGATCATTAAGTATTTGATCTTCGGTAATTGCTTAAAAAATAATACCTATCCATTAAGTGTAAGTGCAGAAAGATTAAGTCAGGCGATGCATATTGCTGAACATGCAAAGAATTTGCAGGCTGAAGCAGTAGTGCATGGAAGTACCGGTGCTGGTAATGACCAGGTTCGTTTTGATATGATATTGAATATTGATGTGCCGGGGATAGAAATTATCACACCAATACGTGATATGAAATTATGCCGTGAAGAAGAAATTGCTTATTTAAAAAGCAAAGGGGTGGAAATGAATTTTGAGAAGTCAATGTATTCAATCAATAAAGGTTTATGGGGCACAAGTGTTGGCGGTAAGGAAACATTGAATAGTAAAGGTATGTTGCCTGAAAGCGCATGGCCCACACAGGTTACAAAATCAGGTAGCGAGGAAGTGAAATTGCATTTTGTAAAGGGGGAATTGAAATCGGTGAATGATAAACATTTTGAACATCCTGCAAGCGCCATACAATATTTACAAACTATTGCTGGTCCTTATGGAGTAGGAAGAGATATACATGTTGGAGATACTATCATTGGGATCAAAGGTCGTGTTGGTTTTGAAGCAGCTGCGCCAATGGTGATCATTAAAGCGCATCATGCATTGGAAAAACATGTGTTGACCAAATGGCAATTGCAATGGAAAGATACTTTATCACAATTCTACGGCAACTGGATGCATGAAGGGCAAATTTTAGATCCTGTGATGAGAGATATTGAAGCGTATTTAGAAAAAAGCCAGCGTAAAGTAACGGGTGATGTATTCGTTCAATTGAATCCATATCATTTCCAGATTATCGGTATTGAAAGTGATAACGACCTGATGAGTGCGAAGTTTGGTAAGTATGGCGAAATGAATACAGGATTCACCGGAGAAGATGTAAGAGGCTTTACGAAAATATTTGGTAACCAGGTTGGAATATATCACAGTGTTTGTGAAACAAATAAAGATAAAAAATGATCAAAGCAGGTATTATAGGGGCAGCAGGTTATACAGGTGGTGAATTAATAAGGTTGCTTATTAATCATCCTGAAGTTGAAATTGCATTTGCACAAAGCGGAAGCAATGCTGGTAATCTATTATCCAAAGTTCATGCTGATCTTGTAGGAGAAACTGATCTGAAATTTTCTGAATCACACAACTATGATGTTGATGTGATTTTCTTTTGTGCCGGTCACGGAGAAGCAAAGAAATTTGTTGCAGCCAATGATATTCCATCTAACATAAAATTAATTGATATCGGCAATGATTTCAGGTTGAATGCCGATGCCGAAATAAATGGAAGAACATTTATTTATGGTCTTCCTGAATTACAAAGAGAAAAAATAAAAACAGCCAATAATATTGCTAATCCCGGTTGTTTCGCAACAGCCATACAAGTTGGTTTATTACCTTTGGCAAAAGCAGGTTTGTTGCCGAAAGAAATTTATACTACAGGCATTACCGGTAGTACAGGAGCCGGGCAATCATTATCCGCTACATCACATTTCAGTTGGAGACAAAATAATATCTCTGCTTACAAAACATTGACGCATCAACATAATGATGAGATACAGCAATCGCTTCATCAGTTGCAAAATGTTTTTCCTGCAGCGCCAAAAGATGGCGGATTAAGTTTCATACCGTGGAGGGGTGATTTTACAAGAGGTATTTTTATCAGCTCGCAATTTAAATGTGAGCTAAGTCTTGAAGAGTTGAATGTGTTGTACTCAGAATATTATAACGAACACCCTTTTACAACTGTGATCAAAGAACCTTTGTTCTTGAAGCAAGTAGTGAATACCAATAAAGCAATTATTCAGTTAGAAAAAGCAGGTTCTACATTGGTAGTGCATTCTGCAATTGATAATTTATTGAAAGGGGCAAGCGGACAAGCGGTACAGAACATGAACCTGATCTTTGGGCTAGAAGAGACTGCTGGATTGAAACTAAAAGCAAATTATTTCTAAAATTATATCGATGAAACTTTTTGATGTATACCCTTTAAATGATATCGTAATTGAAAGGGCAGAGGGTTCCTATGTTTGGGATGATAAAGGACAAAAATACCTTGACCTGTATGGCGGTCATGCGGTAATTAGTATTGGCCATACACATCCGCATTATGTAAAACGATTAGAAGATCAATTGCATAAAGTTGGGTTCTATTCTAACTCAATAAAAATTCCTCTGCAGGTTCAATTAGCAGAGAAATTAGGTACAATAAGTGGCAAAGAAGATTATCAATTGTTTTTGTGCAACTCAGGTGCAGAAGCAAATGAGAATGCATTGAAAGCTGCATCTTTTTACAATGGTAGAAAAAAGATCATTGCATTTACAAAAGCGTTTCACGGACGTACATCTTTGGCGGTAGCTGTTACAGATAATCCGAATATTGTTGCACCGGTGAACCAAACAGATAATGTGGTGTTCTTGCCTTTTAATGATGAAGCTGCATTACAAGCATATTTTGATACAAATGGCAATGAAGTTTGTGCGGTGATCATTGAGGGGATACAAGGTGTAGGTGGTATCAGGGTTGCATCTGATTCGTTCTTACAATTGATAAGAAGTCTATGCGATCAATACAATAGTATATTCATTGCCGATAGTGTTCAATGCGGTTACGGAAGAACAGGGAAATTCTATAGCCATGATCATAGTGGTGTAAATGCCGATATATATACGATGGCAAAAGGAATGGGGAATGGGTTTCCTGTTGCAGGAGTTTCTATCTCACCAAAGATACCTGCCAAACATTTTATGTTGGGTACAACATTCGGAGGTAATCATTTAGCTTGCGCCGCAGCTTTAGCTGTGTTAGAAATTATTGAACAGGATAATTTAATGGCGAACGCAGCAACTGTTGGTAATTATCTGGTTGAAGAGTTGAAAAAATTGCCGAATATAAAAGAAATTAGAGGAAAAGGGTTAATGATAGGGATTGAATTACCTGAAGAACTAAAAGACGTGAAGAAGAATTTGTTATTCAAGCACAAAATATTTACCGGTGAAGCAAAACCAAATGTGATCAGGTTATTACCAGCTTTGAATATTACAAAGGTTGAAGCTGATATATTTTTGAAGGCTTTAAAAAGTGAATTAGTGCTTACTCCCGAAACAGTTTAATTCAGAACAAAAATTAAAATAAAAAAATTGAAAAATTTTATTTCAGTAAAAGATGTTGCCGATATCAATGCATTAGTTGCAAAAGCGATTGCATACAAGGCAAATCCCTTTGCCGATAAAAATTTAGGTGCAGGCAAAAGAATAGGGTTATTATTTTTGAATCCTTCTCTACGTACAAGATTAAGTACACATGTGGCGGCTCAAAACTTAGGACTGGAGCCAATTGTATTCAACGTAGACAAAGACGGCTGGGCGTTGGAATTTGAAGATGGTGCCATCATGAGTGGCAACACAGTTGAACACGTTAAAGATGCAGCGCCGATCCTGGGTAATTATTTCGATATACTATGTATCCGTGCATTTCCAACGTTAAGAAATAAAGAGGAAGATTATAGTGAAGAGGTAATGAAGTCTTTTATTAAATATGCTGGCATCCCAATTGTGAGTTTAGAGAGTGCGACATTGCATCCTTTACAATCGCTTACCGACATTCTTACAATTAAAGAGTGTCTTCCTACAGTTCCCCCTTTAGGGGGCGGAGGGGGAAAACCTAAAGTTGTTTTAACCTGGGCTCCTCACATCAAACCCTTACCTCAATGTGTTCCTAACTCATTTGCAGAATGGGTCAATGCCTGGGGTGAAGCTGAATTTGTGATCACACATCCGGAAGATTATGAACTGGATGAACAATTTACAAAAGGCGCAACCATTACACAAGATCAGGATGCGGCATTGAAAGATGCGGATTTTGTGTATGTAAAAAACTGGAGTACTTATACTGATTACGGAAGAATCTATTGCAACGATCCAAAATGGATGTTGACAGAAGAAAAATTAAAGCTCACTAACAATGCGAAAATTATGCACTGTTTGCCTGTAAGAAGAAATGTGGAATTAAGTGATGAAGTATTGGATAGCGCAAATAGTATCGTAACACAACAGGCATCAAACAGAGTTTGGGCTGCACAAGCTGTATTAGCAGAAATTTTGAAGAATAAATAATGGATAAAGTATTTGTCATAAAGATCGGTGGAAATGTAATAGATAAGGAATCAGCATTGGATTCATTTCTTAAAACATTTGCTGCTGTTGAGGGAAAGAAGATATTAATTCATGGCGGAGGAAAGATCGCAACAAAAATAGGAGAGCAGTTGGGCATTAAATCTAACTACGTAAATGGCAGAAGGATCACAGATGCTGATACCATAGACCTGGTTACGATGGTGTATGGCGGGTTGGTAAATAAAAAAGTTGTTGCAAAATTGCAATCATTGAATTGTAACGCTATTGGCTTGACAGGTGCTGATGCAAATATTATTCCTGCTGTAAAAAGACCGATCACAAAAGATGGGATAGATTTTGGGTTTGTTGGGGACGTTGACAATAAGCAATTGGCAATTGGCAATTTACAATTGTTATTAGATGCAGGTCTTATGCCGATAATTGCACCTCTAACACATGATGGTAAAGGGCAAATGCTGAATACCAACGCAGATACGGTAGCTTCAAGTCTTGCGGTGGCTTTATCTAAAAGCTATGATGTAAGGTTGGTCTATTGTTTTGAAAAGAAAGGGGTGTTGGAAAATGTGGAAGATGAAAACTCGGTCATCACCTTAATTACAAAAGATATTTATCAGCAATTGCTGAATGAGAATAAATTATTCGATGGCATACTGCCTAAAATTGATAATGCTTTTGATGCTATTAACAGTGGCGTAAAAGAAGTATTGATCGGCGATGCAAACGATTTGTTGCAGAACGTAACAAACGAAACAAAAGGAACCTTAATAAAATAGTTATGATTGAAACTTTGTATGCAGATGCATTGGGGTTATTGAAACAACTGATCGCTACGCCTTCTTTTTCTAAAGAAGAAAATGATACGGCAGAGATCATTATAAACTTTTTTGAAAGTCATGGCATTCCATGTCAGAGAGTGGGTAATAATATCTATGCAAAGAATAAATATTATGATGTAAACAAGCCATCAGTGTTGTTAAATTCACATCATGATACAGTTAAACCTAATAAAGGTTATACGTTAGATCCATTTACACCGATAGAGAAAGATGGCAAATTGTTTGGATTGGGTAGCAATGATGCAGGAGGGTGTTTGGTTTCATTGATCGCTACATTTTTGCATTTTTATGATAGAAATGATATCAGTCACAATGTGGTATTTGCAGCCAGTGCAGAAGAAGAGATCAGTGGGGTGAATGGCATTGAACTGGTTTTACCTTTCTTAGGTAATATTGATTTTGGAATTGTTGGGGAACCGACAAAATTAGAAATGGCTGTTGCAGAAAGAGGGCTGATGGTAATTGATTGTACAGCACCCGGCAGGGCAGGGCATGCAGCTCGTAAAGAGGGAGAGAATGCATTGTACAATGCTTTAGATGATATTAACTGGATAAGAAATTATCAGTTTCCAAAGGTTAGTGAGTTGTTGGGTGAATCTCGTTTAACCGTAACAGTTATTGAGACTGAAAACAAACAACACAATGTAGTTCCTTCTACCTGTAAGTTTGTAATTGATGTGAGGGTGAATGAACTGTACAGCTTCGAAGAAATTTTAGAAGCATTAAAAGCTAACCTGAAAAGTACTTTCAAGCCACGTACAACAAGAATGAAATCGACCTCTATTGCGTTGGATCATCCTCTGGTTAAAGCGGGTATTGCTCTAGGTAAAGGATACTACGGCTCACCAACTACGTCTGATAAGGCTTTGATGCCTTTTTCGACATTGAAGATGGGACCTGGAGATAGCGCAAGAAGCCATACTGCAGATGAATTTATTTATCTGGATGAAATTAAGGATGGTATCGCTACTTATATTAAAATGGTTGAACAAATAGTTTAGTAATTAAGAGTTAAGAATTAAGAATTATGAGTTTAATAAACTCGAATCTTTTTTCAATAACTCTTAACTCATAATTCTTAACTCTTAACTCATATGAAGCTCTGGCAAAAAGATAAAGTATCTCTGAAAGAAGTAGAAAAATTTACTGTTGGCAACGATAGGGATCTGGATATTTATTTAGCACCGTTTGATGTGTTAGGTTCTTTGGCGCATACCCAGATGCTGGAGTCTATAGGCTTGTTGACGAAAGATGAATTAACGCAATTACAAGCAGAGCTTAAAAATATTTACCAATTAACCACGAAACCTGATTTTAAATTAGAAGATGGTGTAGAAGATATCCATTCACAAGTTGAATTGATGTTGACGCAGAAGTTAGGGGATATTGGTAAAAAGATTCACAGTGCAAGAAGCAGAAACGATCAGGTTTTAGTTGACTTAAAATTATTTTTAAGAAGTGAAATTGAAAAATTAGTTGGCAATACGAAAGAATTATTTGATCTATTAATTACCCAAAGCGAAAAATATAAAGGCGATCTATTACCTGGCTATACGCATTTACAATTAGCCATGCCTTCATCTTTTGGATTATGGTTTGGGGCGTATGCAGAAAGTCTGGTAGACGATCTGATCACTGTGCAAGCTGCTTACGAAGTAGTAAACAAAAACCCTTTAGGCTCTGCAGCTGGCTATGGCTCTTCGTTTCCGATCAACAGAACAATGACAACTGAGTTGTTGGGCTTTGATAGTTTAAATCACAATGTGGTGTATGCACAAATGGGTAGAGGTAAAACAGAAAGAATTGTTGCTGCTGCCATTGCAAATATTGCAGCTACGCTTTCTAAATTAAGTATGGATGCATGTTTATACTTAAATCAAAATTTTGCATTCATTTCTTTTCCTGATGAATTGACTACAGGCAGCAGCATTATGCCACACAAAAAAAATCCGGATGTATTTGAATTGATACGTTCTCATTGCAATAGAATACAAGCATTACCAAATGAGATCATGATGCAGACAACTAATTTGCCTTCCGGTTATTTCAGAGACTTGCAATTATTGAAAGAACATATTATTCCTGCATTTCAAAATTTGAATGATTGTATTCAAATGGCAGGTTTGATGTTGAGTAATATTCAAGTGAATAAAGATCTGCTGAAAGATGAAAAATATAAATATCTCTTTAGTGTTGAAGAAGTAAATAAATTGGTGTTGCAAGGTGTGCCTTTCAGAGATGCTTATAAACAAGTTGGTCTTTCGATCGAAAAAGGTGACTTTACTTATACTCCTGAAGTGAATCACACACATGAAGGGACGATTGGGAATTTGCAGAATGCTCAAATTCAGCAAAAAATGGATATAATTGTAAGTAGGTTCAATTTTAAGAAGATCAGGGAAGCCTTTGCCAACTTATTAAGTTAATAAAATCCTTAATATTTGAAAGCCCTTTTTGGGGCTTTTTATTTTCCCTTATCTTTACCCAATATAGCTTTCACGGCAAAACATCTACAAAGATGCCCATTGGCATGTAGATGAAAGGATTGCGATGGAACGATGATGCCATGAAATACTATCGTTGGTATTAAAAGAAAAATAAAAATGAGTCAAAAAAAACGCATAGCAATATTTGGTTCCACCGGTTCAATAGGTACACAATCATTAGAAGTGATCCGTGCTAATCCTGAATTATTTGAGGTAGAGATATTAACTGCACAAACAAAAGATGAATTGCTGGTTGCGCAAGCTTTGGAATTTAAACCGAATGCTGTTGTGATCGGAGACGAAACAAAATACCAGAAAGTAAAGGATGCATTAGCAGGTACAGATACAAAAGTTTTTGCAGGCGAAGATGCTTTGGAAGAAGCTGCGGATTTTGATACCTACGATTTTATGATGGCTGGTATTGTTGGTTTTGCAGGGTTAAAACCTACATTAAAAGCGGCACAGAAAGGGAAGGCGATTGGTTTGGCAAATAAAGAAACATTGGTGGTGGCAGGAGATATTGTAATGCAAACTGCTGTTGAAAATCGTTCGCCAATTATTCCTGTTGATAGCGAACACTCTGCTATTTTTCAATGTTTGGTTGGTGAAGGACGAAATGCCATTGAGAAAATTATATTGACAGCAAGTGGTGGCCCTTTCTTTGGGAAGAAGCCTAATTTTTTGGTGAATGTAAAAAGAGATCATGCATTGCAACATCCAAACTGGAATATGGGGGCAAAAATTTCTGTTGATTCTGCCACATTGATGAACAAAGGGTTGGAGATGATAGAAGCAAAATGGTTGTTTAATTTAAAGCCCGAACAAATACAGGTAGTGATTCATCCGCAAAGTATTATTCATAGTATGGTACAGTTTGAGGATGGCAGTATAAAAGCTCAAATGGGATTGCCGGATATGAAATTGCCGATACAATATGCAATGACTTTCCCCCAACGTATAAAGAATGATTTCCCTCGATTTGAGTTTCGCAGGTTTGCCAACCTTAGTTTTGAGGAGCCTGATGTTAAAACTTTCAGAAATTTAGCATTGGCGACAGAGGCCTTATTTAAGGGAGGAAATATGCCTTGCATATTAAACGCTGCTAATGAGATTGCCGTGTGGGCCTTTCTACGCAACCGTATTGGCTTTTTAGATATCACTGCCGTTGTGGAAAAAACTATCCAAAACACTGCATTTATCGAATCTCCAACACTTGAAGAATATTTTGAAAGCGATGGGGAAGCCCGTAATTTTGCGGCTTCGCTGATCAAGTTGTAAAACCGCCCCCATCCCCTAAAGGGGGTGTAAAGGCAGAGACTTTACATGCGTCTTTTCAAAAGCGATAGCAAGAAAACTTTAAATTAACAATCACAACTCCCCTTTAGGGGATGGGGGCAACAAATATGACATTATTAGCAATCAATTGGGGCAACGTAGGAATACAGGTTTTCTATCTGATCCTGTCTTTATCAATATTAGTGATCCTGCATGAATTCGGACATTATATCACCGCCAAATGGTTTGGCTGCAGGGTAGAAAAATTTTATCTGTTCTTTAATCCTTGGTTTTCTTTAGTTAAAAAGAAAGTAGGTGAAACAGAATATGGTATTGGTTGGTTACCCTTAGGCGGCTATGTAAAAATTGCCGGCATGATTGATGAAAGTATGGATAAAGAAGCAATGAAATTGCCACCTCAATCATATGAATTCAGAAGTAAGCCGGCCTGGCAACGTTTGATCATTATGTTGGGAGGTATTATTGTAAATATCTTATTGGCATTTTTTATTTACGCAATGGTATTATTTGTTTGGGGAGAAACCAAGGTGCCTAATGCTTCTGTAAAAAATGGTATTTGGGTACAGGATAGTGTGTTATATGAATTAAGTCTTCGTAACGGAGATAAAATATTGGCAGTGGATGGCAAGCCGATGGAATTTTTTGATGAGATCCAGGCGAAATTATTATTGAGTAAAAATATTACGATAGAAAGAAATGGTGTGCAAAGCAATATAACAATGCCTCATAATTTTATTGAGCGTTTGGTAGAAAATAAAAAGAAAACGGGGATGTTATTAATGCAGCGTATTCCTCCGTATGTGGGGGCTTATGATGCAAAAGATTCTTCCAACGGGAAAAAAGCCGGCTTGCAGGAAATGGATAAAATTATTGCGATAGATTCTTTGCCTGTAGCTTTCTATGATGAGATGCCTGTGATTCTTGCGAGCAGAAAGAATCAAAAAGTAAACTTAAGTGTTGATAGAAAAGGTACGTTGATCAATGTACAGGCAAATGTAAATGAGGATGGAAAAATAGGATTACCTTTTTTAACATTGGAGCAGTTTGATAGTTTGGGTGTATTTAAATTAGATAAAAAGAAATACGGTCTATTAGAAGCAATACCTGCAGGCATTTCAATGGCAATGGGAAAATTAAAATTTTATATTGATCAGTTTAAATTGATATTAAGTCCTAGTACCGGAGCCTATAAAGGCTTAGGTGGTTTTAAATCTATGGGATCTATCTTTCCTACACAATGGGGAGAATGGGAGTCCTTCTGGAGAATCACCGGGTTCTTATCTATTGTATTGGCATTTATGAATTTATTACCAATACCGGCACTAGATGGAGGACATGTAGTATTTACTCTTGTAGAAATGATCACGGGCAGAAAACCGAGTGAAAAATTTTTAGAGTATGCTCAAATTGTTGGCATGATTCTATTGTTAGGTTTAATGCTCTTCGCCAATGGCAATGATTGGTTTGGTTGGGGGAGAGGAAAATAAATAATTTGAAGATTTGGAAATTTGATGATTTGGAAATGAGCATTCTTAATTTCGAAAGCTATCCATCTTCAAATCATCAAATTTCCAAATCTTCAAATCAACCCGGGGCTGACCGGTTTTGACAGCATAGTTCTTTGTAAGTGTAAGCATGTAGTGCGTTGGATAATTAGCACTTTAATCTGAATATTCAAAATTTCAAATGGCAATACTTCGTATGCCATGGCTGCTTAATCGATAGATTAGCATCCATTAGGGCCGCCGGGCAGGTTTACCTGTTACCAAGCTCCGCCGCCGACTCAAAAAGAAAACGGGTTGCTGCAATGGAATGAAGTGCCCATTGTTTAAGACTATTCTTCTACGGATAAGGTTGGTGTGTGTTGCTCCTGCTTTTTCCCGACAACTAATGCAACAATAAACATGTAGAAAGCTTATGACGAATGTGTTTGGACCAGGGTTCGACTCCCTGCAGCTCCACTTAAAAAATCGTAATTAATTTGAATTAATTACGATTTTTTATTTAGCCTACTTTTAAAGAAAACAGCCAAGTTTCAGAATCAATACTTATAGTTCTGATGATTTTTGACAACTGTGCTGGAATGATCCCAATTTTTTGGAATAAATTCTCTTCTTGTTTCACATAGCTTCTCAGGGTTATATTAGGAATGAAGCAATTTATATTGAAGTATGTTTTCAGTAAATCAAGTATATGCATTCGTTACCTATAGATTCAGATACTTTTTAGCAATTTGATTCATTCGTTGTTAGTAGAATTTATATCATAATATAGGGGATAAGATTCTATAGCTTTTTTTTCAGAGGTATTGTAAAACTAAATGTACTGCCTTTGCCTTGCTCACTTTCTACAAAGAGGGCGCCACCGTTTTTGATAGCAAAATCTTTACAGAAATAAAGACCTAAGCCAGTGCCCGATTCATCAAGTGTTCCCTTAGTGCTTACCTCAAGACCATTGCGGATCTTCTTTAAATTTTCTTCAGAAATTCCACGCCCCGTATCTTTTACAGATATTGTATCAAAAAAATCATTCTTTTCTGAGTATATAAAAATATCACCCCCCATATCAGTGAATTTTATTGCATTCGAAATAAGATTTCTTAAAATCACTTTCACAGATCGTTCATTTGCAAAAATTATCCTGGAATCGTTTATTTGGTTGTGCAGTGTTATTCGTTTTGAACTGGCTGCCCCTATATAAGCATGACATACCTCTTCAGTAATATCTTTTAAACTCAAATACTCTTTTTCCAACTCCTGATGTGTTCGTTGAGCCTTTGACCAGCATAGCATGTCTTCAAAAAGATCATTTAGATAACGAACGTTTTCTTCAATGTCAGGTAAATATTCAAGAATGGTTTCTTTTGATATTTTTTCCTTGGAATATGAGGTGAGCATATTTTTTATTGCCACTAACGGAACTCTGATGTCGTGAGAAAGAATAGTGACGACCTTATTCTGAAATTCAGTTGACTCAGCTAATGATTTATTTTTGAGCGCTAATTCGATAATACCTCTTATATATCCAAGAATGAAATAAAACGGGATAAAGAAAATGCAGAAATTTAATATCAAAAGACCGATCTGGTATGTAGGAGAAGTTGTTGTGTTTAAGATCTCCCTGATTCCAATCATAAGGCCGGTCAAAGCAGTAAAAGTGTAAGAGATTATTATATAGCTTCTTTTTTGAAGAATAAAAAAACCAACTATACCATAAGCAACTTCAAAAAGTACCAGGTAAGTCATTTGCTCATATAAACCAACTAAAATAATGCTAACTGGCATACAGTAAAAAGATAAAATAAAACAAGCGGTAAATCTTTTTTTTGCCAGAAGAAAGTGAGTGCCGGTACTTAAAAGAAGTGGTAGCAAATAAACAAATAACGCTAAGTATGAGTGCCTTAATTGGTTATTTTCGATTATGGCAGAAATTAATTTCAAGCAGCTCATTAAAATCACGATGTGGTTTAGCTGCTCAAAAATGTTTAGTCCATTTTTCTTTAAGCTGTAAAGCTGCTCCTTCGCCAGGTAAAAATTGTTGTTCCAAAGTTTTAAAGTCATAATATTTTAATTTAGTCCGTTAAGGGATGTGTTTAAGATTCCGGTATTTATTAAAATACGGGAATTTGTTTTTTATAAGGGTACGGTTAAAATATTGTCTTCAAACTCCCTTGTAAGGGAGCAATGGAATTGGATTTTTTTGGTATAGATCAGATCAATAGCTCCAACGATTCTCTGGATGAGCTTTTATTCTAAATCTTGTATGTTGCAATATGTTTTTTATGCCTATGATGATTTGGTAATCATAGCCCTCTTGGTTCTGCTTAATGTCTCAGGACTTACATTTAAAAATGAAGCAATTTCATTTTGAGGAACATAATCAGCAAAAGGTTTATATGCAACCATAAAATTTTCGACTTTTTCATTTGACTTCTTATTAATGATCTGTCTTAATTTGTTGGTTTGATTCTTCCGAATCTTCATAATAAAATCAAGGTAAAGCAGGCCTAATTTGTAGTTTGATTTACAAATACTAAATAATGATTGTTTCGTTATATAAAGTAGCTTTACTTTTGTTACTGCCTCAAGTGTTTCCCAGGCTTTTCCATCACTTATTTCTGAAGATAAATTACTGATCAGATTACCGGGTTTAATAAAATTGGTGATATTTCTTTTCTTACCCGTTTCAAAGTACCTCTTCATTAATCCTTCAATCAAAAAATAATTATTCTCATCGATGGATTCTTCGATAAATAGCAATCGGCCAGGTTCTAATTCTTTTATAAATACATGTGGCAAAATCGCCTCAATTTCTACTTCGGAAATATAATGGCCAAGTTTGCTTTTGATCAAACTTTTAGTTTCGGTGTCGAGCATTGCTGTAATTTTTAGTTAATATGTAATTCTCCGATTTGGTTTTTTGTTTCGTAATCTGCTTAAAGTTTCCAGTGTAATATTCAGGTATGATGCAATATCTTTCAGTGATAGATAAGGCAATTGATTACTCATTATTTTTTCAAATTCCCGGTATCGTTCAACTGCAGTTTTAAACAATAAATTTTTGTGTCGCTGAAAATGCTGGAGCAGTGTTTTTTTAGAGCTTTCTATATAAAGGCTAAACATCATAGCGTCACTGTCATAAAGATTTAAAAATTGTTCATGTTCAAAATAAACTAAATGAGTTTTTGTAGTAGCTTCTACTGTTTCCCAAACAGTATTTTTTTCATTATTAGTTGGAGACGCAGTTATAATATCGCCAGCTTCAAAAAATAGCGATAATATTTTTTCGTTGTTTTCATGAATATAACTCTTCAGTATGCCCGATATAATTATATATACATTTGAATCGACTTCTCCTTCTCTATGTAAAATCTCACCAGGCTTAAGCGTTTTTGTCTTAATAAGCGGCAGCATTACCTGATAAGGATAATGTTTTAGTATGGGGGAGGTTCTGAATAATGATTTGATGATAGAATCTGATATCATATTTAATAATTAAAGTTTTTACCTAGATAAATCACAGCGCTTGGGATTAACAGAATACAATTATGTGTGTTAATCCATGGTCGCCATATATTGATATTTGTCAATTATTTAATTGACAAATATCAATTTCTTGATAATGAAGCAAAGGTATAATTGAGGTATAGTGGGAAATGTAATAATTGCAATATGCGGCTGTAGTACTTTTACTACAGGCTTTTTTGAAAAGAAATTACCTTGTTCAGAGAGGAGAAAACATATTCGAAATAGAATACTTTCGGGAAGATTCTTATTTGATGTGAGTAAAAGATATAATTATACAGGCAACTTAATGTTTGAATTGAATATATACTTGTATTTGAGGATTATTGTTTTTATTTTATTTAACTGATGAAATTATTTTTACTTCTGTGCCTCGTTCCGGAGTACTATCAATTACTATTTTAGCTTTGATCACAGAAATTAATCTTCCGATGATGAGGTAACCTAATCCTGTGCTGATTGCTTCATTATTTGCTTGCATGAAATTCCCTTTTAATACTTCGTGTATGCGTTTCAGTTTGTTTTTACTTATGCCCGAACCAGTATCTTTTATTGTTAATATTTCTTCTGAATCTGTATGTGAAAAGCTAATTTCAATATAACCCTCGTTTGTATTTTTTACAGCATTAGAAACAAGATTACTGATTATGACCTTGATTATGTTTGGATCGGATTCGATCGCCACTGTATTATTTATAGTAGAGTATAGGTTTATTCCCTTTTTATTTGCTAAAGGAGAAAATAACTGAATAATTTCTTCAGTCAATGAGTAAAGATCGATTGACTGTCTTTCTGTTTTTATTTTTCCGCTACTATATTTTATCCAGCTAATAATATTTAGCGAGTCAGACAAAACTTTATCGGTTGTTTTCTTAATATCTGTGAGTGCATCATTTATTTTTTGGGGATCTTTTTCAATTCCTTTTCCAAGAATATCTGTTATATAGGAAACGAATTTTAATGGAGCGATCATATCATGCGAAACAACAGATATCAACGTTTCTTTGGTATTAAGGGCTTTTTTCAGTTCTTTTGTCTGTAGATCTACTTGTTTTTGTAATTGTTTCTTTTTTCTTTGTAAATTTTTATTAGATAATAAAACCGTCATCCATATTATACCTGTTAGTCCTAATAACAGTACTGGTATGAACCACCATTTTTCATAATACTTTTTATCAATATAGATAGCAACTTTGGTGTATGCAAAATCATTTGTATCAAAGCCTGTTCGCTTTCTGATTATAAGCTCGTGCCAGCCAGAAGAAAGATTATAAAGATTCAATCCGAGTAGCTCTTCATTTTTTATCAAGCTCCATGGTTGGTTATCTAATTTGTATTGAATCAGTAAATTTTCCTGATCTGTAAAGCGTGGTACGGAAAATTCTAAAAAGATTTGATTGGTATTGTTATCAAATATTATAGAATCGAACCGATCTAACTGCAACGGCAGTAGCAGCAAATGGTACATATAGTTTTGCAGGTTTGAATGCAGGTACATATAGTGTGCTTATTAATACCTCATCCACTGCATCAACAGCAACCACTTTGCCAACTAACTGGGTAAATACCGGAGAGTTTATCGGTACAGGAGTTGGTAATGATGGATTGGTAAATGGTAAATCTGTAAATATTGTATTGTCATCTGCAAGTGTTACTAATGTAAACTTTGGTATTGAACAATTACCAACAGCCAATGCAGTAACTGCTGCTAGTCAGGTTAACCCCGGCGGTACGACTAAAGTAATAGTACCAACATTAAATGGCAGTGATCCGGAACAAGGAGTTTTCCCGGGCACAGGAAATTTAGATACAGTAATTATCAAAACCCTTCCAACAAATGGTGTATTGTATTACAATGGAATTGCGGCAGTAGCCGGCGATACCATTAAGAATTACAATCCGGCATTATTAACAGTGGATCCTAATGACGGTGCAGTAACAGTAAGCTTTACATATGCTGAAGTAGATGCGGCATTACAATCAAGTGCACCTGCAACAGTAACCATGCCGTTTACAACACTTTCTATCAGTGGTAATGTGTATGATGATGCCAACGGTTTGCAGGATGCAACGGTAAATGGCTTAGGTACAAATGCAGGAGGTAAACTTTACGCTCAATTATTAAACAGCAGCAATGTTGTAGTAGCAACAATAGCAGTAGCAGCAAATGGTACATATAGTTTTGCAGGTTTGATTGCAGGAACATATAGTGTGCTTGTTAATACCTCATCCACTGCATCAACAGCAACCACTTTACCGGGCAATTGGGTAAATACCGGAGAGTTTATCGGTACAGGAATTGGTAACGATGGTGTAGTAAATGGTATATCAGCTTCAATAAATCTAACTACAGCAAATGTTACTAATGTAAACTTTGGAATAGAACAATTGCCGACTGCAAAAAATGTGGCGCAACCATTTTTCTATATTAATCCTGGCGGTACAAATAAAATAGTAGTACCAACATTAAATGGTAGTGATCCAGAACAAGGAAGTTTCCCTGGTACAGGTAATCAGGATACGGTGATTATTAAAACCCTTCCAACAAATGGTGTATTGTATTACAATGGCGTTCCGGTAGTAACCGGCGATACTATTAAGAATTACAATCCATCATTATTAACAGTAGATCCTAATGACGGCGCAGTAATAGTAAGCTTTACTTATGCTGAAGTAGATGCGGCCTTACAATCAAGTGCACCTGCAACAGTAACCATGTCGTTTAAAACACTTTCAATCAGTGGTAATGTGTACGAAGATGCCAATGGTTTGCAGGATGGGGCAGTAAATGGCTTAGGTACAAATGCAGGAGGTAAACTGTATGCCCACTTATTAGACAGTATTAATACAATTTTAGCAACCAAAGCAGTTGCGGCAGACGGCAAATATAACTTTGCAGGTTTAAATGCTGGAAAATATTGGGTATTGATAAATGATTTGATGGCATCTGCTGAAGCCTCTTTACCAGATGGATGGGAAAATACTGGAGAATTTATTGGTCTAGGATCTGGTGACGATGGAGGAGTAGATGGTAAATCAGCTACAATAAATCTAACCACAATAATTATTACTAATGTAAACTTTGGGATAAAGCGAAGGGGCTCAAATTCAACTCTTCCTGTAAAATTTGTAAATACAGTAGCAAATAGATCAGGGGATGCAGTGCAAGTTGATTTTTCAATTGCACAGGTAGTATCTGGTAGCACTTTTACTGTTGAAAGAAGTTTTGATGGAATTACATTCAGCAAGTTAGCTGCTATTGTTTCAACTAATGCTTTAAAATACACTTATACAGATGTGCAGCCGGCTATTGATAATTATTACAGAATAAAAGAGACAAGTGCAGAGGGCATAATAACATTTAGCCAAATAATGTATGTAAAGGGTATCAATAAAAATGAGATACATATTTACCCAATCCCGGCAACAACAAATATTAATATTAATTTCGGCAAGGATGGGTTTAATAAACCTGGCAAGCTTGTGTTGTATGATAATATCGGACGGGTAGTTTATACAAGGTATATACCTTCAATTAAAGAAACGGAACAAATGGATATAAGTAACCTTAGCTCCGGAACATATCAGCTTTCCATATATTATAATAATAAGCAGTCTCTCTCTAAAACAATAATTGTATGGAAGTAATAATAGTTTTATAGTTTTAGCAATTATCAAAAGGGAATCAAGCGAGAAGGGCTTGATTCCCTTTTGCTTTAGGGATAATTGTTTTGAACCGGGTTTAAATTGAAACATATCATTTTTTGTTTTTGTTAGATTTCGTATTGTCTGTAAAACATTAAAAGACAAAAGCCGTATCACACAAGTTAAAATGAGTAGAAAAAATTACATTGGGAGAACCGAGATATGACCTGTGTTTATTCCTCGGTTGAACTTTTAAAAATACAATTACAATTATTCATAAAATCAAGCTGTATCTTTATGTTTCTATGAAGGTTTATATAAAAAATATGGTGTGCAGCCGGTGTTCAATGGTTGTAAAATCGGTTTTTGAAAAACTTGCAATTAAAACCTTATCTGTGCGCCTGGGTGAAGTGGAAACCGAAACGGACCTGTCAAAAGACCAGCTTTTAGCGTTGAATACATCTTTAAAAGCATTAGGTTTTGAAGTCATCGATAACAAAAAAATACGTACCATCGAGAAGATAAAAAATGCCATTATTCGTTTGGTCCATCATTCTGATAGTGAGTTAAAAACCAATCTTTCTGATTTTATTACGGCGGAAGTTCACCAGGAGTATAATTATTTAAGCAATCTTTTCTCCGAAGCAGAAGGTACAACAATTGAGAAATATTATATCACTCAGCGCATTGAAAAAGCAAAGGAACTGATTGTGTATGATGAACTTAGCTTGTCAGAAATTGCGGATAGGTTGGGCTATAGCAGTGTTGCGTATTTATCCAATCAGTTTAAAAAAGTAACAGGGTTTACCCCCAGTCATTTTAAAGCGCTGAAGGAGTTTAAGCGAAAAAATATAGAAGAGCTGTAAATCTTACAAATCTTATCCAAAATAGTATAACGTGGCATTGTAGATATGTTTTACCTTTATGATATCAAATTTCTATAATGAAGCGCCTGTTACTAATAGCAATTTTAATTACTTACTCTATCTCCTCTTTCGGAGTAAGTATTAATTATTTTTATTGCTGCGGTAAATTAAAAAGCGTTTCTCTTACACCGGATATAAAAGAAGAAAAATGCAAAGCCAGGTCTGGGAAAGGTTGTTGTAAAAATGAAACCGTTGTAATAAAATTAACTACAGATCAAAAAAATACTGATCAAACTTCTTTTCAATTAGCCCCTGCAGTTTTAGCGGTAATTTTACATCCAACAGATAATATTGTTATAAATTTTACCGGCGCAGGCAATACTGATTTATTTTACAAATGCCCTCCACCGGATCTTTTGCCATCCAGGCGTATTCTCTATTGCATCTTCCGAATCTGATTTTTTTCTGAACAGTATGTTTGATTTTGAGCCATATCGCAGCTGTAAATAATGCTGTAGAAGCTCATATCCAATAATATTTATATGATATTGAATAGCAATAATTGAATCGATATCATTTACTTGAAAAAATTAAGAAGATGAAATATATCCTTGCGGCGTTATTTACTGTAATAAGTTTTGCAGCATCCGCACAAAATAAAAATATAAAGACAGAAAGTTTTAAAGTATTCGGTACCTGTTCACAATGTAAGAGCCGGATTGAAAAGGCGATGAAAAGCATGAATGTATATAAGGCAAACTGGAGTATAGAGACAAAAATGCTTACAGTTAGTTATGATAGCTTAAAATTATCTAAAACGCAACTATCAAAAAAATTGGCTTCGGTAGGGCACGATACTGAAGAATTTCAGGCTGATGAAAATACATACAAGAGTTTGCCGGAATGTTGTTATTATGAAAGATATGTAAAACCAGCAGCTGCAGCAGCGATAGCTGATACAACGTATAAAGTGATAGTGCCTGCAATGGAAACACAGACCATCACAGGGGTTATTTTGGAAGAAAATAAAAAGGGTAAATTGTCGGCACTGGCAAATGCTACTGTAGTTTGTTTAAATACAAAACATACAACTTCCTCTGATAGTATGGGAGTGTTTCGTTTGGAATGTAATATTCCTATACAACTTGCTATTAGTTATGTGGGTTTTAAAACAGATACAGTAAATATTATTTCTTCTGAACAGGTAAAAATAATACTTAAGAATGCAGTTACTTCAAAGCTCACTGAGGTGGTGGTAAATTCCAAAAGGCCATCAACATATATTTCTTCGTTGAGCACTTTAAATACGTTGAATATCGGTAGTAAAGAATTGGTCAAAGCAGCTTGTTGCAATTTGAGTGAAAGTTTTGAAACCAGCCCATCTGTTGATGTTAGTTATGCAGATGCGGTAACAGGCATCAGACAAATTCAATTATTAGGTTTGTCAGGAAATTATACACAGATAACTACAGAGAACACTCCTGAAATACGTGGACTGGCAGGGAGTTACGGACTCACCTTTATTCCCGGACCATGGATAGAAGGGATACAGGTTACCAAAGGAACCGGCTCCGTTGCTAACGGCTCCGAAAGCATTGCCGGGCAGATAAATGTGGAAGAGAAAAAACCGGATAAAATGGACAGGCTGTTCATAAATGCTTACGCCAATAATTTGGGACGCATGGAAACATCCATTGATCTTTCACAAAGAGTGAACGACAAGTGGAGCACAGCACTGTTTACACATGTAAACGGCGTTGCTGCAAAGACAGATGATAATAAAGATGGCTTTCTGGACATTCCGTTGGGTAGACAATTCAATGTGATCAACCGTTGGAAATATGCTGATACAAAAGGCATTTTTGCACAGTTTGCTATTAAAGTTTTAAATGATCATCGGCAGGCAGGGCAGTTAGATTTTAATCCTTCAACTGATAAGCTTACAACAAATAAATATGGTGTTGGCATTAATGTAGAGCAATATATTTTTACGGGAAAACTCGGCTATGTATTTCCACAACAAAAATATAAAAGCATTGGGTTTATTTTTTCAGCAAATACTTATAATAATGATTCTTATTATGGATTGACAAAATATGATGGTAAACAACAGTCTGTTTATGCCAATCTTATTTATCAATCTATTATCGGTACAACAGTTCATAAATTTCGGACGGGGTTAAGTTTTGTGAATGATGTGTTTAATGAAAAATATAATGCTACCAATTTTAAACGCCGGGAAACGGTACCAGGAACTTTTTTTGAATACACGTATACTCCGGGTAAAAAATTTACTGCTGTTGCCGGAGTACGGTTGGATTATCACAATGAATATAAATGGATCGCAACACCAAGGCTGCATTTAAAATATGACTTCAGCCCTAAAACAAATCTTCGTTTTTCTGTTGGATCTGGTTTCAGAACAGCAAATGTTTTTGCAGAAAATGCCGGGTTATTTGCCAGTTCAAGAGTGTATACTATATTAAATCCGTCTACTGCTTATGGCTACGGACTTGATCCTGAAAGATCATGGAATTATGGAGTTAATTTTGTTCGAAACTTTATACTGAATAGCCGTTCCGGATCATTTAGTATAGATGCTTATCATACCTCTTTTACTCATCAGGTGGTAGTGGATATAGATGCAAACCCACAAAAAATATTTTTCTATAATCTGAAAGGAAGATCGTTTAGCAATAGTGTGCAAATGGAGCTGAATTATGAATTCTTTCCAAAATTTGATGTTCGGTTAGCATATCGTTGGCTTGATGTGCAGACAAATTATAATGGTCTTGTGCTTGATAAGCCATTAATAGCGAAGCATAGAGCTTTTGTGAATCTGGCTTACGAAACCAAGGATAAATGGAAATTTGATTTTACTACACAATGGTTTAGTAAAAAAAGATTACCCTACACCGGTAGTAACCCTTCCGATAAACAAATGGGAGATTACTCTCCTGATTTTTTACAAATGGCAGCACAGGTTACTAAGCAATTAGGTAGTAAGTGGGATCTGTATGTCGGCACAGAAAATCTGACTAACTACATGCAGGGGAATCCGATCGTATCTGCCGCTGATCCGTTCAGTCCATACTTTGATGGTTCAATCATTTGGGGACCTGTAAATGGGAGAGTATTGTATGCAGGATTGCGGTTTAAAATAAAATAAATTCCGCTACAGTAAATCTTACAAATCAAACAAGATATTTTATAACACACTAGGCAGTTGATCAAATTAATTTTGTATAAAAAATTAAAGCAATGACACACACGTATAAAGTTACCGGAATGACATGCAGCAGTTGTGAAGCGAAAGTAAAAAGTAGTTTGCTTTTATTGCCTGATGTTACAGCTGTAGCCGTTTCAAAAGAAAAACAGACTGCAACCATTACAATGGAAAAACATATACCTCTTAGTGTTTTTCAACATTCGCTTAATGAAAAATATACCATCTCAGCAATAGAACATAATGAAACCGCCGAGCAGGCAAAAAGTTGGGTAGCTACATATAAACCCATACTGTTGATCTTTGCTTATATCACTGCTATTGCTTTGATAGCCGCAATCAAATATGATGCTATTGATTGGATGCATGGAATGAATGTTTTTATGGCAGGATTTTTTCTTGCTTTTTCTTTTTTCAAATTGCTTGATCTTAATGGCTTTGCAGATAGCTATGCCATGTATGATATTGTAGCAAAAAAATGGAGAGGCTGGGGCTTTGTATATCCTTTTATAGAGTTGGGGTTAGGGATTTCATATACAATAGGTTTTCAATCTTTGCTTACTAATATAGTTACAATCGTGGTGATGACTGTTAGCATAATAGGAGTGTTGAAGAGTGTATTTAATAAACGTAAAATTCAATGCGCTTGCCTGGGAGCAGTATTCAATCTTCCTATGAGTACTGTTACAATTATTGAAGATGCCCTGATGATTGTAATGAGTGCAGTGATGTTATTCTCTATGCTGTATAGGTAAATTGTATTTTATTAAATAAAAAAGCGGGATAAGATCTTAAAATCTTTCCCGCTCTTAATCAAAAAACCATCCTTTATCCTTAATTAACCATAATTTTCTTTGTTATTCTTTCATTGGCCGGAGTGATCAATTCCATTTGATAAATACCTTTTGGTAATGAAGTTGGAACTGATACAGATTGTCCACCGTTTCCGCCTTCATAACTCAATTTTGCAGTTTGTACTTGTTGTCCCATTTCATTGTAAAGATTTACATTGTAAACTCCTTTACTTTGATTGTTGAACTGTAAACTGATCAAACTGTTTAGTACAGGATTATTTAATAACTCTATTGATGAAGTAGCTTTATCTGAAGTAACTTTTACAATAGTTGAATATTTAGCTTGCTCTGAAAAGAATGTGCATTTAACTCTGTAGTAATTATTGCCTTGTAATGGCATTGCATCTATCCAGCTGTGAGTATTTACATTAGTAGTACCCACTGTAGTGAAGTTGATGCCATCAGCTGATCTTTCAACTTCATATTGATTCACGTTTGTTTCTGTGGCAACTTCCCATTTAACAGCAATTTTATTTTGTTGTTGTACTGCATTAATACTGGTGAAGCTAACCGGAAGCGGAGCATTGATACTTGTTTTAAATACTACCATGAAACGATTCATACTGTTTGATTGTGGGTCTGCAGTTATTTCAAAATCCAGGAATGTAGAATCATTGTTATTTAATGTTATCGGTGTTGAAGTGCCCAGGTAGTTATCTATCGCATAAGCCTGAGTGTTATTCATACTTATATTCTTAGAAGAAAAAGCTAAACGATGACGCATTTGTGATAGTTTAGAAATATTTAGGTAAATAGTATCATTTTCCGTCAAAGGTTGTTCCTTACTGATAGATAATTGACTGCCGTTTTTTGCAATTCTTATTGCACCTGTTGTTGTACCACCTATAGCTGATAAAACATCTTCAAACTGATCTACTGAAGAACTATAAGTTGAATTGTATAAATTTAAAGTGCCATCAATGTATGAATAGTTTGAACTTGCTGTTGTATCATAAAAAGCCAGATCGCAACGGAAACTTGATGAAGTAAGACCACTTGGACGATTTTGGATACCATTCAGAGAGTTTGAATTGTTTACTTTATCTGATTCGTGAAAAATCATTTGTGAACCTGACGGGTTGATCAAAAATGCCACGCCTGATTCTACTGTTCCTGCGGTCCATTTTGTAACTGGTGAATTGGCCTGTACATAAGTTCCTGCAACATCATCCCATACAAACGGAATGTATTTTCCTGTTTTTGAATAATTTGAAAAGGCTTTTGGATCCCATAATTCATACCAGCCATTCCTTTTACCGCCAATAGAAACATTCGACATATTAATTTGTGCAGGGTAAGGGTTACCAATAAGATTAAATTTACCTTTTACAACATCTACTGTAATATCACCGGTGTTTATTTTTCCTTTTGGCTCTAATACTGTGCTGGTAGGGGCGGTATATTGATTAGCGATTCCAAAACTTCTATCGCCACGAATAAATATTGCCCAACCTGATTGACTCATCAAAGCGGTCTTATTGGTAGTAGATGGATATCCCCATGAGCTGGTAGCTGCATTAAAATATTTAATTGAATAACTAGATGAACCTGACCCCTGATCAAAACCATTACCGGCAGTATATCCTTTTGGCCCCGTAATTTGTGTGCCAAATCCTGGCCAAGGATTAAAAGTTTCTGGTGTTGTATAATTATTGCTTTCTGTATTTTCCTGCCATGCTTCACTGATAGAAATACTTTCTGTGCTTTGTAAAGGAGCAGTTAACATTCTCCATGTACGTACCGTAGAACTGCTATTGTCAATAAAACGTTGAACAATAAAACGACCGGTGCTGCTGTAAATAATAGAAGCATTTGTGCTGTTGAATTGGTTCAGACTGGCAGTGTTATTTTTATTTGAAACTAAAACGATATTGCTATCACCAATGTTAAGTGTGCCTTTAGTTATAGTAAGACCATGTAATACAGCAATATTTACACCCGTGCCATTACCGACAGTAGTAGAGGTATTGTGTTTATTTATTTCCAGATCATAAAAAATTTCACCTCCAAAAGCACCATATTGATTTCTTGTGCTTGATTTTGGTGCAGAAATAACTGCATTTTGATTATCGCTATTATCTCCAATAAATATAACTTTATAAGTGTTAGGTTCGAATGTTGCTGTACCTGTACGAACCCAATTACGACTTACCGAAATATTACTGTTCAAGCTCTTTTTACCACTTCCACTTAATTTTAGGTTGCTAAAAGTATTGTTAACAAAAGTTCCATTAATCGTTTGATCAATAGTTCCGCTAAAATCAATTGTGAAACCTGCATTTAGCGTTTTTGTTAAAAAACCTGTTGGGAAATTGGAGTTACCTCCGATTGAAAGTGTTCCGCTATTTTCAGCAATAAAATCTTCTGTGCCGGTTAATGAATAGGTTGCAAGATTTAAAGTACCGTTGATAGCAACACTGCTTGCAGTAGAATTGGCAGTAAGAGTTACTGTTGTTCCGGTTGATATGGTTACAATCTCATCTTTATAAATAGGTGTTGTAGTAGCAGCAGTCCATGTTACACCACGATCCATTGATTGTTCCCATATAGAAGTGGCATTCCAATTTCCTGATGTAATAGAACGGAATTGTTTTCTGATCTTTGGTCTTATTGCCAAAATGATTCCTCCTAAATAGGCATTTCCCGAAACTGTGATGGTACCATTACCGGTAGCACCCGCCACAGATTTTAAACCAGTAGCTGCACCAACCGATACATAATTTGTTCCGGCGTTATCATACACTTCTGTTAATGTAGAAGTAGAAGTAGCTGACCATGTACTAAAAGTTCTGCTAGTAGTAGCATTGCTGAAACTCATCCCCAACATCAATATGAAAGCTCTTGGAGTAACTGTTGTTACGCTTGCAGGATTTACAGTTGTAGCTACACTTGAAGGTGTTGTAATTGATGTTGGAGTTACATCAAATGGGCTGGTAGGGTCTACGTTGGTATATGCAATAATTGTAGCTTGAGCATAGTTTGATCCTCCTAATGAATAAGTAAAACTTGACCCTTCTGTTCCGTCAACAACTCTATACAGAAGAATTCCGATCTTATCAGAACTGCCTCCTAATGCTGATTCTATTTTGGTCCAGCCAGACATTGCGTTTCCGGCGGTATTTCCGTTTGCATACTTAATTACATTGATGATCATTAGATCACCCACAGCAACTCCGGCTGGTTTATTTATAGTAAGAGAGTTTGATGTAGAATAAACTGTCTGACTTGTACCTACTTGAGTTACTTGTCCTTGTACGCTGTTAAATGAACAGATGGTAAAGATTGCCATCATTGCGATAGTAAATAAGGTTGATGCGTTTAGGTTCTTAAGGTTCTTTTTCATTTTCTTGGGAATGGTTGTTTCAAAATTTTCTTTCGGGTTGTGCATACCGGTTTTCCACTACCGTGCCAAAATAAAAACCCTTGCCAGTACTGCATTTCAGAGAATGAGCGGTGTAGGATTTTCCAAAATATGGAATCGTTTTCCAAAAAAAATTGATATCAAACTGATTTCAGGTAATAGAATTAGTTAATAAGTATTCTGATTAAAACTGTTTAATCGATACAGTAAATAAATATTTACTTGTATACAATATTTGGAATGATTTGTCGTCTTAAGTAAGTAATCGTTGATTATCAGTAGTATACAAATTTGTAGAAAGCTTACTACATGAAAGTAGAAAAGCTTTTACACAGATTTTCAGGGGAGGTTATTATATTTTAAACATTAAAAACAGAAAAAATGTCAATGAGATCGAAAGGGCTCTTATTAGCCGCTATGTCTATGGCGCTGATGGGGGAAAACATGAAAGGAAACAAGACAGTTAATAAGCTAAAAGATGTTGTAGATGATAATATATCGGAAGAACCACCTTTGCATCAAGGTTGTAGCAGGTTTTATTTTAATAAAGATGGACTGTGTTCAAAAGGCCAGCATACCGTTTATTTTGATGTATTGAATGACAGTAATGCGAATGAAGAGTTTGAATTTTGGTTAAATACTCAGCGTGAACAATAAGGTCGCTTAAAAAGCTGCAACTAATGTTACTAGAATTCTTATAGTATCTTATCCAGATAACATAGCTTTGTTTTCTTACCGGTTTACTTAAAAACACGAACATAAATTTGATATATTTTAATGCATGGAATCGTATAAAATTTTTATTGTAGAAGATGACCCGTGGTATGGTGAAATTTTAGAGTATCATCTCTCATTGAACCCAGACTTTAGTATCAGCCGTTTTACCACAGGAAAAGATTGCCTGGCAAACATTCACCAAAATCCTGATCTGATCACCATTGATTTTTCTCTGCCGGATTTTTCCGGAGATAAACTGTATCAAAAGATACAAGCGGTGAATGATCAGATACCTGTTATTGTTATTAGCGGACAGGAAGATATTCCTGTTGCTGTTAATTTACTCAAGATGGGGGTTGCTGATTATCTGGTGAAAGATGATAGTACTAAAGATCTGTTGTGGAATGCGGTAAATAAGATCAGGCAAACCGGTTCGTTAAAAAAAGAAGTAGAACACCTTAAAGAGGAATTAGGAAAAAAATATTCCTTCGATAAAAGTATCAAAGGACAAAGTGCAGCATTGCAAACAATATTTGCATTGATGGATAAAGCAGCTAAAACTAATATTAATGTTTCTATTACCGGAGAAACGGGGACGGGGAAAGAAGTGGTAGCTAAAGCCATTCATTATAACTCAGAAAGAAAAAAGAAAAATTTTGTTGCCGTAAACATGGCTGCTATACCCAGAGAACTGATAGAAAGTGAACTGTTTGGACACGAAAAAGGAGCATTCACTGGTGCTGTGGCAAGAAAATCAGGTAAGTTTGAAGAAGCCAACAATGGAACTATTTTTTTGGATGAGATAGCTGAGCTGGATATGAGTTTGCAGAGTAAATTGCTGAGGGTGTTGCAGGAAAGAGAAGTGATTCGTGTAGGAGGAAATGAAAAAGTAAAACTTGACATCAGGTTGATAGTAGCTACGCATAAAAATCTGGCAGATGAGGTTAAAAAGGGGGCATTTCGTGAAGATCTTTACTATCGTATTATTGGTTTACCAATAGAATTACCTCCATTGAGAGAAAGAGGAAACGATATTCTCATTCTTGCTAAATATTTTATTGAAGAATTTGCTAAAGAAAATAAATTAGAAAATATTACACTGGCTCAATCTGCCAAAGACAAACTCATGCGTTATAACTATCCTGGTAATGTAAGAGAGTTGAAAGCTATTACAGACCTTGCAGTAGTGATGTGTAATGGAAAGGAACTTACTGCAGAAGATATAAGTTATCCAACGGTAAATGCAGATGAAACTTTTACTGCAGAAGAAAAAACACTTCGGCAATATACTTGCGATATTGTAAAATATTATTTAAAGAAATATAATAATGATGTAATTGTTACGGCTGATAAGCTGGATATTGGTAAGAGTACTATATATAAAATGATCCAAACAGGAGAATTGGTGTGATTTCCAGAATATGGCTTTTTATTCCAGATCATGGAATGGAAGAAAAAAAGTATTTTGTAAAAGGCTTATTATCAATATGAAAAAATGTTTTTTTTTATGGCATGGTTTTGATACTTCCGGTATCAGTAAATCCTATTAAAAAACCGAAAAAAGAAATCAATGAGAACATCTCTTTATCAATTGGCTGAAAACACTTGGAACGAACATCCGGCAAATAATGCAAATAATAAAAACAAGGCACAGCTGGTTTTAAGTTTTGGTGGAAAGGAACAATTGAAAGATAAAAATATTTATGCAGCCTTAAAGGAGCAATTCCCCGTAGCACAAATTTCCATGTGTAGTACGGCAGGAGAAATTTATCATGATGCAGTTTTGGATAATGCTATAATAGCAATAGCGTTGGAATTTGAAAAGACTGCTATCCATACAGCCTCAATAAATATTAGCAATTGTGCATGTAGTTATGATGCCGCAATCAAGCTGGCTGATAAACTGCCTAAGAAAGATTTGACCTATGTAATGATTTTTGCTGATGGCAGTTTAGTAAATGGCAGCGAATTGGTAAAAGGATTAAATACAACGCTAGATAAAGATGTTTTAATAACGGGAGGGATTGCGGGAGATGCAGCCAATTTTCAATCAACTTTGGTAGGTTTAAATGAGCAGCCAAAAGAGGGGGAAGTTATTGCAATTGGCTTTTATGGAGACAATTTGTTGGTTACCCATGGTTCTAGGGGAGGCTGGGAAATGTTCGGCGTAGAAAAGGAAATTACAAAGTCTGCAGATAATGTGCTGTATGAAATAGATGATAGCAATGCATTGGAACTCTATAAAAAATACTTGGGCAGTGAAGCTGAAAATCTCCCCGGCGCTGCATTATTATTTCCGTTGGCTATTACAGTACCTGGAAGTTCAACACCCGTAGTACGCACTATTTTATCAATAGACGAAAGTAATAACAGCATGACTTTTGCCGGAGATATCCCTCAGGGGGCATCTGTCAGATTTATGAAAAGTAATCTTGCCAAGCTAACAGAAGCTGCTGCAGCAGCAGCAAAGCAAACAATGTTGAAAGAGTATCAAGAGCCTGCGTTCACAATGTTGGTTAGTTGTGTTGGCAGAAAAATAATTTTAGGTCCTCGTATCGAAGAAGAAGTAGAAGCTGTAAATGAAACGTTCAATAATAAAACATTATTGGCTGGTTTTTATTCATATGGAGAGATTGCTCCTTTTGATGAAGGAGGTTACAGTCAGCTACACAATCAAACTATGACCATTACCTCTTTTTATGAATTACCATAAACTATTGTCTAAACAAATATTGAAGCTGCTGCCGGAAGATCTACAGCATAATCCGGCAATGCAGCAGTTCTTGTCTGTAGTAAATGAATCATATATAACACTCGAAAGAGAGAAGGAACTTTCCGACAGAGCTTTCAAAATAAGCGAAGAAGAGTATAGCGAATTAAACAAAACCCTGCAACAAGAAGCGGAAGTAAAAAGGTTGTCCATAGAAAAATTAAAAGAAGCAGTTGGCGTAATATCGGGAGCCAGCTTGCAGGAAGATTCTGATGATCTGTTAATGATTGCAGAAATGCTCAATTTGCAGATCAATAAAAGAAAAAACGCCGAAAAGGTTTTTACTTCGTTAATATCTAATATGCAAAGCGGTGTGTTGCTCGAAGATGAAACACGCCATATTGTTTTTGCTAATCAATTATTTTGCGATTTGTTTGGTGTTCCTGTTTCACCCGATGATTTACAGGGGGTGGATTGTGCTGATAGCGCTGAACAGCATAAACATTTGTTCAAGTCTCCTGATAAGTTTGTTGAGAATATTGAAAAAATACTGAAAGAAAAAAAACTTGTCAATGGAGAGATACTGGAATTGGATGATGGTCGAATCATCGAAAGAGATTTTATTCCAATTACCATAGACGGCGAATATAAGGGGCATTTATGGAGTTATACGGATGTTACAGAGATTGTTAATTCAGAAGCTGCCATTGAGCAAAGCGAAATAAAAACCCGTTTGATCATGAACGCTTCTTTGGATGCGATCATTACAATGGATAGTTACGGATTGATTACTTTCTGGAATCACCAGGCGGAAAAAATATTTGGATGGAAAGCAGAGGAGGTGATTGGACGGAAATTGAGCAAAACAATCATTCCTGAAGCATATCGGAGAGCACATGAAGAAGGGGTACTGCATTTTGCTAAAGTAAATGAAGGTACACTGCTGAATAAAGAAGTAGAGATAGCTGCTATAAATAGAGATGATAAAGAGTTTCCGGCGGAACTTTCTGTTATTCCTGTAAAACAGGGAAATACAGAATTCTTATGTTTTTTTATTAAGGATATTTCTGATAGAAAAAAATATGAGGCAGAGCTGGAAAGGCTTTCTTTGATCATACAACAATCAAGAAATGCTATTCTTATAGCAGATGCAACAGGTAGGGTAGAATGGGTAAATGATGCATATACCAAAATAACCGGATACACACTTGAAGAAGTTAGAGGCGGAACTCCGGGATTAGCGAAAGGGCCATTAACAAGTGAAGCCACTATACGTTTTATGCGGTTAAAAGTTAGTCGTGCAGAACCATTTGTTTGCGAAATTTATAATTACAAAAAATCAGGAGAAGGGTATTGGGTAAGGGTAAATGCTCAGCCTGTATTTGATAAAGACAATAATGTGGTGCAGTATTTCTCTTACGAAGAAGATATTACACTTGAAAAGGAATCGCAAGAAAAATTGAAGGCAGCAGCTACAAGAATGTCTTCTCTGATCACTAACCTGCATGCCGGTATTTTACTTTCAAATGAAGATAAAACCATTGCCCTCATTAATCAACATTTTTGCGATTTGTTTAAAATTGAACAAGATCCTTCGGCCTTTGTCGGATCAGATTGTTTTGCATCTTTCGAACACGTTAGTCAATTTTTTAAAAATGAAAAATCTTTTCTCGAACATACAACTAAGATACTGAATGAACGAAAAGAAGTGATCGGTGAAAAATTGGAACTTAAAGATGGCAGATGTTTTGAAAGAGATTTTGTTCCTGTATGGAGTGATAATGTTTACGATGGTCATTTGTGGGTATACACAGATATAACGGAAAAGATAAACGTAGAAAAAAGGCTGGATGAACAAAGAGTGTTTTATGAAGAGATCTTAGATAATATTCCTTCCGATATAGCTGTGTTTGATAAGGGGCATCGTTATTTGTATATAAATCCGATGGCTATAAAAGATAAGGAGATGAGGAAATGGATCATTGGGAAAACAGACGAAGAGTATTTTGAATATAGAAATAAGCCATTGTCTTTTTTAGCCGGAGTAAGAAAAAGAATGTTCGATAAGATGTTTGATACAATAACTAAAACAAAAAAAATAGCCAGTTGGGAGGAAGAAATGCAGGGGGCTGATAATACAGTTCAAACCATTTTGCGTAATTTTTATCCTGTGCTAAATGATAATGATGAAGTGAAGATGGTAATTGGTTATGGTATTGATATTACTGATATTAAAAAAATACAGAGGGAAATAGAGCAAAGTGAAAAGCGATATAGGGATGTGATTGATAACAGTATGGCTATTATTACTACTCATGATATGGATGGCAAATTTTTAACTGTCAATCCAATGGTAGGGAAAACTTATGGGTATGAGGATGAGGAGATATTGGGGCATCATATAAGCGATTTTATGTTGGAAGATGATAAAAAGCTTTTTACAGAATCATACCTGAAAGTTATTAAGGACAATAAAGAGGCAAGTGGTATATTAAGAGTGGTACATAAAAGTGGAAAATTATTATATACATTATATAATAATTTTCTTAAAGAAGAGGAAGGAAGAGCGCCATATGTCATCGGGTTTTCCGTAGATATTACAGACAGGATAATGGCAGAGAAAGAATTGAAGATCGCTAAACAGGCCACGGAAGAAATGGCGCAAACCAAACAGAATTTCCTGGCAAATATGAGTCACGAAATACGTACTCCAATGAATGCCATTTTGGGAATGACAAATCTGTTAGCTAAGACACCACTCAATCAGAATCAGCAATTTAATCTTGAGGTCATTCAGTCTTCAGCAGAAAATTTAATGGTCATTATTAATGATATTCTCGATCTGTCAAAAATAGAAGCAGGGAAATTAACGCTTGAAAATATTGCATTCGAATTAAATAGTGTAATAGACAAGGCTATTCAGGTAATGGTACATAAAGCTGAAGAAAAGGGATTAATACTTACAGCCAACCTGTTTGATGATCGGGTATCAAAAATACTTATAGGAGATCCGTATCGTCTTAATCAGGTATTACTTAACCTGATCTCTAATGCCATTAAATTTACAGAAAAAGGAACCGTTGATATTAGTTGTAAACTGGTGCATGAACAAGGTCAGCAACAAACAATAAAAATAACTGTAAAAGATACCGGCATTGGCATGGACAAATCTTTTACCAATGATCTCTTTAAAAAATTCACTCAGGAAGATGATTCGGTTAGTCGCCGTTTTGGAGGCACGGGATTAGGTATGAGTATTTGTAAAGAGTTGATCGAACTCATGAATGGTAAGATAAATGTACAAAGTCAGAAGGGGGTAGGTACAGAGTTTTCATTTGTGATTCCATTTCAAAAAGGAACTGCGGCCCAATTGCCCGTTAAGGAAATAAAAAATATCGATACGACTGTTTTGGTAAATAAAAAAGTGTTGATTGTAGATGATAATGAAATGAATCGTTTGGTAGCTGCAACTATTTTAAAGAATTATGGAGTATTTACTGATGAGGCGGTAAATGGAGCTGAGGCAGTTGAAAAAATCAAGGGCAATCAATATGACATTGTGCTGATGGATGTACATATGCCAATAATGAACGGTATAGAGGCCACAGAAAATATTCGCAAAAATATAAGTAAAGAGTTGCCTGTAATTGCACTTACTGCCTTTGCGTTAAAAGATGATAATCTCAGATGCCTTGAAGTTGGTATGAATGATTATTTATCTAAACCGTTCAAAGAAATTCAGTTGGTTAATATTATTTTGAAATGGTTGGGTAAACACGAAATGAAAGCAGAAACGAATAGTGACGAAAATTTCAATGTTTCATTGTACGATTTGTCGAGACTTAAAGAGATAGGGCATAACGACGAAGTATTCATAAAAAAAATGCTTGATATTTTTTGTGATCAGATACCACTTGCAATAACAGAAATGAATGAAGGGTATGCAACCAATAATTTTGAAAAAATAAAAGCAACTGCACATCGTATTAAACCTTCGATAGATAATATGGGCATCTATTCTTTGCAAAATGAGATACGACGAATTGAAATACTGGCGTTAGATAACATGCCGTCAGAAGAGCTGCTCGTTCTAATACAGACTGTAGGAACAGTGCTGACCCATGTCGTAACAGATATTAAAATGCCAGGGTCAAGAGAAAAATTTACAACCAAAAGTTAATGAGCCTGATGAGAAGGCATATAGTGGGATGCCATCATTTATTTGAGCTGTAATTTGTTACAAACCGCAGTACGCATAGAGTCAAACTGTTTGTCATCGAATCGATAATGAGGGTATTTCTCTGATTCTAAAATAAAAAACTGAATAGGATAAGATTGTTTGCCACATTGTATCGTGTCTTTTTCCATAAAAGTCATTGGATAGATCTGCTTGTATCTGTATCCTCCGGAGGTACGAGCAACCAGGCGCCTCCACTCATTAGTACGTAAAAAAGTTTTTAGTTGAAGAATATTGTCGGGAGGGATAATGAATGTAGTGCTTTGCTGCAAGAAATCTCTTTCCGGCTCCTTGCCTGTCTGTATATCTTTAACGAATACTATTATCGGAGTTACAGATGTTGTAACAAATTCTGTACGATAAAAATTGTGATGATAATACCAAGCTCCCCAAGCTATCAGAATAGTTGTTTCTATTAACCATACTTTTTGTAAGCGGTATTTTAAAATACGTCGGAATGTATAATCCAGTCCGGCTAATAATAGTATCCATGGTATCAGATAAGGTACTATTAGAAAAGCCATGATGCCTTCGGCATTTTCCTGAATGACAATGATTCCTATTACAACATAATATATCATTGCTACTAACAATAATACTATCAGCCAAGGGAAAAGACTTGCTTGTTTGACCAGGTATTTACGCAGTATTGCTTTCATAAAGCCTGTATTAGTTGCAGGTTGCATTGAACAAGGTAATAATTGTAAAAAAAGGAAACAATGATTTGGGTCATTCTTAAAGTCGATCTCCTTATTTATTGCATCACAAACCAGGGATACTTATTCAATGTGTTTGGCTACATTTGCTGCTCAAAATTTTATTACTCAAAAAAATAGCTATTCAATGGTTTCGTATTTTGAAGCGTCATTTTCTCAACTTTCTATACATAAAGTAGGGAATAAATTAACAGATGACCCTATTGTTTTGTCAGAACATTCTTTGCAAATTGAAGATGAAATTTTGAATGGTTTATTAATGAAGTATTTTCTGGCTCCTTTTGAAAAAGTGAATGAAGTATACCGGTTGTCGCATCCAACACATGATCTTAATCTGAATGAGGTATTTCACTTTGCAGAAATGATCTTTGAAGAGCCGGAATCTTTTCATACGCATACACAACAAATAGCAAAACACCTCCACGATATATCCAATCATCCAAATATAAAATCCGGAGAATTGTATTGTGTTTATTTCAAAGGGGTGCAGATAGAAGGTGAGTTGTTGGACGCAATAGGTGTTTTTAAATCTGAATCCAAAGAGCCATATCTAACCGTACAACAAGATATACAAGGTTTTAAAATTAATTATGAAGAACAGGCAATAAATATTAAAAAACTCGATAAAGGAGTTTTGATATTTAACACGGAAAAAGAAGAAGGGTATAAAGTTGCTATTGTAGACCAGACAAACCGGTCTGAAGCGGTTTATTGGATAGATGATTTTTTAAAACTGAGTATCAGGAATGACAACTACACCCAAACGCAGAATACACTCAATATTTACAAGAACTTTGTTACTAAAAAAATGGATGAAGAGTTTGATATTTCTAAGACAGATAAGATCGATCTGTTGAATCGATCGATAAAATATTTTAAAGACAAAGACAGTTTTGATATTGATGAATTTGCCAATGAAGTTATTGAAAATCCCGAAGGAATAGAATTGTTTAAAAGTTTTAAAAGAGAGTATGAAAATGAATATGATACCCAAATAGCGGATACATTCTCCATTTCTACTGCTGCAGTAAAGAAACAGGCGAGAGTATTTAAAAGTGTTTTAAAACTCGATAGGAATTTTCATATTTACATACATGGCGATAAAGAATTGATCGAAAAAGGATATGACGAAGAAAAAAATATGAACTTTTATAAAGTGTATTTCAGAGACGAGCAATAACTAAAAATTTTGTTTTTATAGAGATTTGGGCAAATGATGCCACTTGCAAGTTCTTTAATTACTTGAAAGTAAAACAGATAAAGAAAACACACTTATAGATTATTAAGTGGGTATAAAACTACACGATCTATCCCATTGCCATTTTTGTTTACGCTCAAGACTCTGGCACATCCCGTGATGTTGTTTCATCAGGTTCACTTTCCGGTGATGCCTGGCTATCATTAATAGTAGTTATATCAGTTTTAGCATTATTAATATCTTCGTCAGATATTACATCATTTTCATTGGTCAGGTGTTCATGTATTCTCTTATTGGTCTGAGTGTCGCTCGAGTCATTCCTTAATTTCTTTTCAGTTGATATAGCATCAGATTTCATATAAGTATATTTCTCTATAATGCCGTTAATTTCAAGCCACGTTTATTATTTGTAGGAATTATGTAACTATTTAGCTTAAAACAGTAGTGCTTTGATACAAAATTTGATAGAGATTAAAATTGAAAATAGATAAATGAACTGCTGCTCTCCTGGCTTAAAATGAGCAATAGCAATAATGCAGCCCATACAATGCCCAATAACCACCAGGGCATTTTTTCAGCAACGATCAATACACGGGTATTTCTCATCAGCCAATGAAAAATGATCACAAAAAAGATAATGATCAAAACTTTAAGTATACTTATGGTGGTTAATAACTCTGCGCCTTTTGGCACTGAATAAAACATAGAGGTAAGCATACGCCAGGCAGATGTAAAGTCGGGTGCCCTGAAAAATACCCATGTAACATTGATAAAGAAAAATGTAATAAGCGCCAATAAGAAATTACTAAGGCTCTTCTTTTTCAATATCTCCGGAACCGGCCCTAAAACCCCCACCTCGCCTGAAGGAGTAATAGCAATTGCTTTAACCTTATCATGCCGGAGATCTGCGATCATTTTTTCAACCCATAAATAAAGTCCATGTAAACCACCCCATACAACAAAGGTCCAATTGGCACCATGCCATAAACCACCGATCAGCATAGTAAGCATTAGGTTGATATAAGTCCTGAATTTTCCATTCCTGTTTCCTCCTAGCGGAATGTATAAATAATCTCTTAGCCATGCAGATAAAGTGATATGCCATCTTCGCCAGAAATCTGAGAATCCAATGGCAGCATAAGGGTATAAAAAATTTTGCGGCAGCACAAAACCCAGGCACAGTGCTACGCCAACAGCGCATGTGGAGTATCCTGCAAAATCAAAAAATATTTGTCCTGAAAATGCCAGTACACCAGTCCATGCATCCAACGTGCTCACTGCAGCATGAGCATTAAACACCATATTGGCGGATCCCGCTAACATACTGTCTGCCAACACAACTTTCATAAACAAGCCAAGTGTCATTAGTAATAACCCCTGCAGTAATTGTTGTTGTGTTGCTTTACGTGCTGTTTCAAACTGTGGCACCAATTGTGGCGGACGAACGATTGGACCTGCCACCAGGTGAGGGAAAAAGGTAACAAACAGAGAAAAATCTAACAATGATTTTACAGGTTCACTTTTTTTCTTATACATATCAATCGTATAACAAAGTGTAGTAAAAGTATAAAAAGATATACCCGCCGGTAAAATAATATTTGGTTTGGCGGGATGGAAATTGATGCCCAATAAATTTACCAGATGAGTGAAGTTTTCTAATAAAAATCCTCCGTATTTAAAAAAGCAAAGCATGCCAAGATTACCGATTAGGCTAATGACAAGCAATAGTTTTTTCTTGTGTTTGTTTTCCTGTGTGTACAAGGCTCTACCTACAAAAAAGTCGATAATAGTAGAAAGCCACAATAATAAAATGAATGGGGGGTTCCATGCTGCATAAAAAATATAACTGGCAAGTAAGAGATTTATTTTTTTTGTTTTCCAGGAAAATGGCAGGTTATGCAACACCAACATGATTATGAAAAAAACAATAAAAGTATATGAGTTAAAAACCATAGCAGTAGTATTAGAAGGTTAAATGATTTTATTGGGCAGTTGGTTTATGAGGAAATATCCATCCTTTTTCCTTTTGCAGAATATCTACTAACGTTGTTGTATAGATGATCGCATCACTTGGTTTTAAATGCGATAATTCCGGGCATTCAAAATGTGCGATAGCAGGATAATCTTCGAAATGAATGCCGGGGCAATTGGTAACGGATAAAACTCTTTCCCAATATTTTTCTCTTGGGTAACCCATTCTTTCTCCCATTAAAAATCCTCCGCTGGAAGGAGTGCGGATAAATAGTACCTGGCCACCTCTTGCTTTTATTTTATCTACATCTGTTTTAACCGTATTAAGAAGAGAATCTAGCGGATGTCCGCTCATTGGAGGGTCTTTACTGATACTTCTGAAAAACTCCCAGATTGCTTTTACCTGATTGTGTTGATTGGTATCTTCCACAAATTTATCTGTCATAAAACATTGCCGTTCAAAAGTGACTCTTTCAAAATCCATAGGAAAATCAGGTTCTTGAAAAACTCCTTTTCTATTGGGGATCTTATTTCTGTTAATAAGTGCATTCAAAGAGTAATAATCTTTATCTAAAAAAACAAGATTCGATTCCAGAAAGGTATTTACTTTAAAACTGAACCATTGGGCCGGAGTTCTTTTGTTATACCATTCTATTCTTTTAACCGGGGCTTCGCTATTGTGTGGCGATGTTGAAAAAAACAATATCTCGGTTACGTCAACAATCAGTTTTCCTTTAAAGTTTTTGTCATTTGCCAAATTGTCAAGTGTAGGTAAAGGAGAACTTCCTACACAGGATAACTGTATCACCTCATCACCGGTAAGTTTTTCCCATGTAGGGATATCTATATCATATTTGTTACGGGATGATCCTATCAAAACAGTGGCCTTATCGGCAGGCAAATAGATCTTTTCTCTTTTGTCGGCCCATAACCCTTCGTCATCATCATAAGAAATTGAAATGCCTTGATTACGCAGATGCAACTCCCAACTGATAAGTGTAGTAGTAACCAACAATAATGCGAATATGCCTGCTTTTACCAAAGAAGATTGATTCATTCGATTAGGTTTAATGATCAGAAAAAATATAATGGTATATGGAAATTAAAACGACACAGGTGCTTGGAACGACCGGTTTTTAAAATTATCGAAAGGATATTAAATGTATAAGAAATGAAGATAAGTGTTAAGATTGATAATTCATAATCTTAGAGATGAAGCAATATAATCCTGAGTTTGATAGTGAAGAAGGATATAAACTCTGAAAAACATTGATTTTAGTGTACTTATCACTGTTTGAACAGGTAATTTTGAAAACGCATTGTTAAAACTAAAATTTCGATTGATATGACTGCTTTAATGATTAATTTTATACCATGTATAAATACTTATTTTTAATATTGTTCTCAGCATTGGCAGGTTCGGTCAGTGCACAGCAAAATCCGGTTAAATGGACCTTTAGTGCAAAAAAACTGGCGGGTGATAAAAATAAATATGAATTAAAGATCACTGCTACTCTTCCTAAAGGATGGCATATTTATTCTCAAAATACACCTGAAGGTGGTCCGGAGCCAACAAAGTTTACCTTTGCTAAAAATGCCTTGGTGACAAACACAAGTAAACCAAAAGAGGTGGGTAAGCTGGTTAAACAACATGATGAAAATTTTGGCATAGATGTGTTGCATTATGCTGATAAGGTTGATTTTGTGCAGGTAGTTACTGTTAAAGGCAAAATCAAAACTAATGTGAGCGGAGAAGTGTATTATATGGTCTGTACAGATTCCAGATGTTTGCCGCCAACAACAACTCCATTTAATATAGCACTAAAATAAGCCGATGAGAAAACTGCTGACGGTTGTCTTATGTTTTATTACTTTATCAATGTTTGCACAGGAAAAACCTGTGCAGTTTAGCTTTACGACCGCTACAGATACCGCAGGTAAACAAGTGTTACTCATTAAGGCTACTATTGCGAAAGGAGCTAAGTTATTATCAACCCAAAAAATAGATGGATTGGATGATGTAAGAACTGCCATCAATTTTGATAGTACATCCAGATTGAGAATAAAAGGTGATCCGATTGCTATTACATCATCGATCACAGAAAAATCAACTGCGTTAGGAGGTGTAAGTATTCAGTATTTTACCGATTCCGCCATATGGTCTCAGGAAGTCAATGTAGTGAAAGAGGATAGTTTCAGGATAAAAGGAGAAGTGCTTGCCTATGTGTTAAATGGAGATGAAGTATTGAATTTTTCTTATCCTATTTCAAAAGAATTCGTTTATCGCCCCAAAACTCAAGAATTAACTTCCTTTGAAAAAGCACCCGAATCTTCTACCAACAAATCTGTGCTCGGATGGCTATTGGCTGGTATTCTAGCCGGGCTGATAGGGTTCTTAACGCCATGTGTGTATTCGCTTGTGCCCGTTACCGTTAGCTTGTTTTTGAAACGAAGCAAAACTCCTCAGCAAGGTAGACAGAGCGCTCTTTTCTATGCATTCTCCATTGTAGCCATTTATACCTTCGTTGCAATATTGTCGGTATTGTTTGTACCGCAATCTACGTGGAATGCTATATCCACCAGCTGGCAATTTAACTTGCTGGTTTTTGCGTTGTTCGTAATTTTTGGTATTTCTTTTTTGGGCGCATTTGAAATTAGTCTTCCTTCATCATGGGCCAATAAATTAGATAGCAAATCCGGTTTAGGAAGTTACACAGGCATATTTTTCATGGCATTAACATTAGTGGTAGTGTCATTCAGTTGCACAGGAAATTTTGTAGCAAGTATCTTGGGGATTGCAGCTAAGACGAACAAATTGGCTGCTATAATGGGAATGTGTGGCTTTGGAATAGGATTGGCGTTGCCTTTTGCCTTATTTGCCTTTTTCCCTTCCTGGTTAAAAGAAATATCTAAACCGGGTGGTTGGCAAAATGCAATGAAAGTGTCACTTGGTATTTTAGAGTTAGCATTGGCGATGAAATTCTTGAGCAATGCAGATGTACAGATTGGTAAGTTTTTGTTTTCGAGAGATATTTATCTGGCAATATGGGTGGCTTTATTTGCTTTCCTTACTGTTTATTTATTGGGTGGTTTCAAAATGAAACATGATAGTCATCTTCCGAAAAATGATTGGGATATGCAGTATATTCCTATTCCTCGTTTTTTCTTTGCCTTACTTTCAATGGCTTTTACAATATACCTGATTCCCGGATTATGGGGAGCACCGCTTAATAAAATAAGTGGATTGTTACCACCTTACGGTACGCAGGAATATACAATGAATGCAGCCAAGACTGATATTGAAAAAAATAATTCAATAAAATCAACCTATGTTATTAAACCTGTTAAGTATGTAAATGAATTGATCAAAAATGAATCTGCTGCGGCTAAGAGTGCAGGGTTGGTTGCTTTTTTTGATTATGATGAGGCATTGGCGGCAGCTAAAGAACAAAATAAACCATTGATGATTGATTTTACAGGAATTGTTTGTCCTAATTGCAGAGAGTTTGAGAATAGGGTGTGGACTATGCCCGAAGTGATGGAGAGAATGAAAAATAAATTTGTAGTGGCTTCTTTATTTGAAGATTTTAATCAGGAGTTACCGGATGCTGAAAAAAGATATTCCGCATTGCTGGGTGCTCAGATAAACACTGTTGGAGATAAATACAAAGAATTGTCAATAAAACTTACCGGAGGGGTGTCTCAACCCAATTATATTTTTTTATATCACGATGGAAGTAAGATCGTTGATAAAAGTTATGGCTACGATGATGTGCAAAAAAATGGAGAACTTGATTTTGTAAAACACCTGGATATGGTGTTGGATAAATTCAATAAAAAATAATTCTCTTTTTACATGTTAATTTTTAAAGATATCATCGGTTGGAAATTGTTAACCAACTGATTGTTTTTTGATAAAAAGATTTTTAAATTGTTGACGCTTACTGTTGCTGCTTTCTTTTTGTATTTATTAGCACTGATAAAAAAAGGAATACTTACAAGACCACTGGCAATACCTCCTCCAATTAATAAACCTCCTGCAAAATCCTGTTCGAAAGAACTATATTGACCACGTGATTCATTTGCAAGAATTCCTCCGGTAATAGCAGCCACTCCAATGGTTAACAAAACGATCCCGGTAGTTTTTTTTCTCTTACTTTTTTCGAGGTAATCATTTTTACTTACTTGTGAAAATACGGTTGCTGAAAATGCAATGAATACGATAAGACCAAATATCTTTTTCATAAACAATATTTTAAAGATTAAGTACAACGACTTCCAAAATACTACAATTTTTGAAAAAACAAAAGGCAGTATTGCTACTGCCTTTGTAAAAGTTATTTCGTGTTGATTACTCCAGAGTTATCGGGTAATCAAAAATTCCATCAGAACCAGGATAAAAACCACTGATCGTAAGTGTTTTGGAAGTAGCGATTATTTTCTTGAAATCTTCAACATTTTTAACATCTTTATCATCTACTTTTAAAATGATAAATCCATCTCTCATACGGGTTTGATCATTTAATGCACCTTCATTTATTTTCTTTACAACTACACCACCAGGTATACCATACTCTTTCGCTTTTTTTGCATCTAAAGTAACAAAATCAGCACCTAATTTAGCCATCGTTCCATCATCTTCTTTAACAATATCATACGTGCCGGCGTTGTTTTTTAGTGTAACGTTGGTTGTAGTTTCTTTACCACCTCTTTCATATGTCACAGTGATCTTATCGCTTGGTTTATAGCGGCTAACTTGTTCTACCATTTCTGCACTGGATGAAACTGGAACTCCATTTATTTTTGTAATGAAATCACCTTTTTTAATGCCTGCGCTTTCTGCTGCTCCACCTTTTGATACATCACTGATGAATACGCCATTACCTTCCATAACTCCGTTGGCTTTCTTTTGTTCATCAGACAATCCATCCGGACTATATGATACGCCTAAGAATGCTCTTTGAACAGTACCATACTTGATCATGTCATCTACTACTTTTTTTACAATATTTACTGGTATTGCATAAGAGTAACCGCTGTAATATCCTGTAGGAGATGCAATAGCAGAGTTGATGCCTATCAACTGCCCGTTGGTGTTAATCAATGCACCACCACTATTACCCATATTTACAGCAGCATCTGTTTGTATAAAAGATTCAACTGCAGAATTTGTTTTTGTGCTTTTGTTCAAACCAAGGCTTCTTGCTTTAGCACTTACTATTCCTGCGGTAACTGTTGTTTCTAAATTTAAAGGATATCCTATCGCTAATACCCATTGACCGATTTTTACATCATCAGAGTTGCCGTATAATAAGAATGGCAATCCGCTAGCATCTATTTTGATCACAGCCAGATCATAAGCAGGATCTCTACCAATAACCTTTGCTGTGTAAGATTTTTTATTGCTTAATGTAACGGTTAGCTCATCAGCATTTTCCACTACGTGATTATTAGTTACTATATATCCATCATCGCTGATGATAACACCAGAACCCGAAGCTCTTTGTTCAGGTATGTAGCTATTACCTCTGCCGCCAAAAAACTGATCAAAAATATCATCATTAAAAAAATCGCTGAATGGGCTCTTTGGCATTTTAGGTAAATTATTACTTACCTGTTTAGCATTTGTTTTTGTTTTTATATGCACTACTGCCGGCAATGCCGCCTGGGAAGGTTGCGTAAAATCTGTGGCACCGGGAGGCAGGTTGTTATCAAACATACCAGCATACTTGTAGTTAGACGGAACCATTCCTGCTTGTTGTCCGGCAAAACTATTGTTGTGTTGTATAAACTTAGTGTAACCAATCATTACACCCAGCGCTGTAATGGCGCTGATCGCTACAGTAAATAAAATTTGTTTTGTTTTCATAATCTATAACGTTTTCTGAATTTTAAAAATTGAATTCAATTTTTGTGCCTTTCATATACAAAGTAACGAAGGGCTGACAAAATGATATTTACCAACTGACATGTTTAACAATTAATTAGGAACGATTTCGTAGATGAAAAAACTCAATTCTATTACCTGCTATAAAGATAACAAAAATTGAATGGTATCAATGCCATCTGCATAATCTGTGAGGGAGGGAGTTTGGGCCATGCCAAAAGGGATATCTATTCCTGCAATGCATTGAATTTCATCATTTTTTTTCAAGGATTCCAAAAGAGTCGTTTTATCGCTATAAAAACTATAATTCAACTGACTGATGGGAGAAAAAATAGAATCACTTTCTACCAGCAAAGTGGCTTCATTGGTCATATAAAATCGATTGTTCATGATCTGTATGGCCAGGTTATAGTCGTAATTATTTCTGTATTTATGATGGTCTGCAAAATATTTATAGCGATGAAAAGATTGTAATAACGGAACAAAATCATATTCCTCCGGTACAAATATCTTTGTCACATTTCGGCAACCTAACCCAAAGAAAATATGAATATCATCAGCCAGTTTTTCAAGCGTTTCCATTGTTTCGTTACCGGTTAAAATTGCCACTGATGTACGGTTACGACGGATTATACTTGGGTATTTACTAAAATAATATTCAAAATATCTGGCGCTGTTGTTACTTCCCGTAGCAATATAAGCATCACAGCCCTTTAGCATTTCTGAATATGAGATCAACTTTGCACAATCGCTGTTCAGTTCCGTCATTTTTTCAGTTAAATACGGCAACAAAACATCATCCTTGCTGGATAGTTTTATCATTTGCCGATGGCCGGAAATAAATACACATAAAAAATCATGAAAACCAACTAATGGAATGTTGCCTGCCATAACAATGCCTACCTGTTTTTGGGTGATATTGTCATCTAAAAAATAGCGGTTTGCCCATGCCGTTAATTTTTCCGGATCAATAAATTCATTAATAATGTTATTTAAAGCAACATCAATGAAATCGGGGGTAAACCAACCATTTTTTATCGAAGCTTTATGTTTAACAGCCTGCCATTCTTCTGTATTTTTTTTTAGAAGATTTCCTAATGCTGATAATAAATTAATTCTATTTTGTAAATTCATCTGGTAATTATACTTTTGGGTTGCAAATGTATTTTATTTAACCCTTTATTTATAAAAAACTCAAAACAATGGCTATTAAGATTACCGACGAATGTATTAATTGCGGTGCTTGCGAACCAGAATGTCCTAACAATGCAATTTATGAAGGTGGTGTAGAATGGGCAATATCTGACGGAACAACTGTAAAAGGATCATTTACTTTATTGGATGGCACTCAGGTAGATGCCGACCAACGTAACGCACCTTTAAGTGTGGATACTTATTATATTACTCCTAATAAATGTACGGAGTGTCAAGGATTTCATGAAGAACCACAATGTGCGGCAGTTTGTCCGGTTGATTGTTGTGTTCCTGATGAAATGTATGAAGAAACAGTGGAAGTACTCATGGCAAAAAAAGACAGCTTACACGTTTAAGATTTTATACAGACCGGAAGGTCTTACTACAGGCAGGTGATATTTCCTGCAACAAGGGCGAGGGTATTGAAAAATACTTTCGCTTTTTTGTATACTCTCATCTCATTTTTTTTTACTAAATTAACTGCATGAAAAATTTATCACTATTGCTTATTATTTCAATTTCTTTATTGTCTTGTTTTAAGAAGAAGCCTAAAGAAGATATGGTGGATATTAAGATGAGTATGATGGATGCTGACAGAGAGTTTTCAAAAATGAGTGAGTTAAAAGGAATGAAGGCAGCTTTTATGGAATATATTGATAGCAATGGCGTTTTGTTAAGACCCAATTCAAAGCCTATCATCGGTGGAGAGGCTATATTTTACATTAGCCAGGGAGAAGATTCTTCATATACAATGACATGGGATCCTAAAGGGGGGAGTGTAGCTCAATCGGGTGATCTTGGCTATACCTATGGGATATATTCCATTAAACCCAAAAAATCTGAAACGGTACAATATGGTACTTATGTAAGTATTTGGAAAAGACAGCCGGATGGTAAATGGAAATTTGCTTTAGATACAGGTAACGAGGGAATTGATATAGCAGAATAAAACGTGGTCAAACTGTTAAATTTTATAAACAACTGTAACTAATAAGCATACATTAAAAACTAAAACTAATTTCGTTTCTTTGCTAAATAACTTATTGATATAGATGAAGAAAAAAATTGCACTGGTTACAGGCGGTTATTCCGGAGAAGCGGTAATATCTTATAAAAGTGCCATCACCATTGAAAACAACATAGATACCCAAAAATGGGATTGTTATAAAATAGACATTCGTACTGATGGATGGTTTTATATCCCTGCCGAAGGCGAACATATAGCTGTTGATAAAAATGACTTTTCTATTATTGTAAATGGGAAAAAGATCATTTTTGATGCGGTATTAATAGGGCTTCACGGGACACCTGGTGAAGATGGTAAATTACAAGGCTATTTCGATTGTTTAAAAATACCCTACACTTCTTGCGATGCGGCAACTTCAGCATTAACATTTAATAAACGATACACTGTAGCAGTGGCCGCTTTTGGAGGCATGCATGTGGCAAAATCTTTGCACTTGTTTAAAGACGACACTTCAATAACAAGCAGCGATATTTTAAAGGAATTAAAATTGCCTGTGTTTGTAAAACCTAATAATGGAGGCAGCAGTATTGGTATGAGTAAAGTAAATGAAGCAAATGATCTGCAGGCAGCATTGGAAAAAGCATTTAAAGAAGATGACCAGGTTTTGGTAGAAGAATTTATTAAAGGAAGAGAATTCACGATCGGTGTTTTTAAAACTAAAGGCAAGATCATCCCACTACCCATAACTGAAGTGATATCTAAAAATGACTTCTTTGATTTTAATGCAAAATATGAAGGAGCTAGCACAGAAGTTACGCCTGCTGCAATTGATCCGTCAATGGCTGATAAAATAAGTAATGCCGCAAAAAAAGCCTATAGTATTTTTAATTGTAATGGCATTGTACGAATCGATTTTATTTATGATGAGCAGAGTGGCAATCCTTATATGTTAGAAATAAATACTGTACCCGGTCAAAGTGAGGCAAGTATTGTACCTCAGCAGGTAAAAGCAATGAACTGGACATTGAAAGATTTTTATTCAGCTTTAATTGAAGAATGTTTTAACTGATCAATATGTTTAAATTTATCACCGATAAGCCGCTTTGGGTAAACTTTGTAGCCGCTGTTGTACTATTGTTTACGTTGGTATTTGTATTACTGCAAATGCTAAGTTGGATAACCAAGCATGGAGAGTATTTAACAGTACCTTCTTTGGTAGGGAAAGACACACACCAGGCAATAGAATTATTGGAAAGCAAAGGCTTTGATGTAGTGATACAAGATTCTGTGTATACTGATACAGTAAAACGTGGTACTGTTATCAAGCAGTTACCTGATGGGGGCTCTACCGTGAAAGTAAATCGTAGTGTTTTTCTTACTATCAATCGTTATGTGCCGCCAATGATTGAAATGCCAAAATTGGAAGGGCTAAGCTTACGTTTTGCTTTAGACCTGCTTCGTCGCAATCATTTGGAGTTGAGAGATACCATTTATAAACCGGATTTTATGATGGGGTCCGTTTTGGAACAGCAATATAACGGGCAAAGAATTTCTCCGGGACAAAAGTTGCAATGGGGTAGTGCTATTACTCTGATCATTGGCGGAGGATTACAAGATGCTGAAATACTTGTACCTGATCTGGTTGGGATGAGATTTGCTGAAGCGAAAGCGGCGCTTGATTCTACTGGTATAAGCATAGGAGCAATTATTTCTGAAACAGATATTAAAGACACTGCTTCTGCTTTTATTTATAAACAAAATCCTGAAAGATTTAATGAAGAAAAGCAACCAATGTATATTCACTCCGGGCAGGTAATGGATATTTGGATATCGCCTGTGATGATATACCTCAAGGATACTTTAAACAACCAATAAGATATTAATACATTTAAAAAATACTATAACATGAATACCATAACCGTTGAAGAAGTAAAAGCAAGATTAGATGCAGGCGAAAAACTACATATCATAGATGTAAGAGAGCCTCACGAAAATGCTGAATTTAATATAGGGGGGCCACTTATTCCATTGGGCAAGATACAGGCAATGCAAATTGATGAGCTGGAAGAACTGAAAGACCAGGAATTGATCATTTATTGCAGAAGTGGTAATCGTAGCGGACAGGCTTGCATGATTTTAGATGCAGCAGGTTTTAAAAACACAAAAAATCTGGTAGGAGGGATGTTAGACTGGAGAGCAAAATTTAATGTCTAGGATATATAGAATAAACCACATTGATGAACATAAAAAAGTTCCATTTCGACTAGCGAAACGGAACTTTTTATTTTTGGTAGACGGTTACAATTTAACATTCAATGATATCATTGCATTAAATCGTGCCATAGGATAATAAAAGTTTTCAGTAGTTAACCCGCCGTATACATAACTAAATGTATATCCGGTTGATTCATATTTTTTTGCAAAAATATTATTGAGTTTTAAACTGATATTAGTTTCTTTAAAAAGCTTATTGTGTAAAGTGTAAGCTAGTCTTACATCCTGCAGATAATAAGAATCAAGGCTCCTGCTTTTGTTAGAAGTGTTGTCCATGTATTGGCTGCTTACATATTTTCCAAGAAGACTGATTTCTCCATTTTTTACAGGAATAATATTAAGACTGTAATTACCGATTGCAGCAGGAGAGAAAGATATATCTGTTTTTTTATAAAAATTAGTTACATATCCACCATTGTCATAATCATCTATCAACTCCGTGAAGTTTTTGATCTTATTTTCGCTTAAAGAAAGATTGGCCGTAGCATTTAACCATTTATTGAAAACATATGCTCCTTCCAGCTCTACACCCAGTCTGTAACTTTTAGGGATATTTATTCTTGTATAAGCCCCTACATCATTAATATTTCCAACTAATACCAATTGGTCCTTATATCGCATGTAGTAAACTGTTGCACCAAAACTGTAATTTGTTTTTCTTTTTTCAGCGCCTAATTCAAAATCGTGTAGCTTTTCGGGAACAGGCTTTTTGGCTGTATTGATCTCGTAGTCATCTCTGTTAGGTTCTTTATTTGCGTTGGCATATGATAAAAATACCTGCCAGTTATTAGCATTATAGGTAATACCAGCTTTAGGATTAAAAAAGTTGTAATTGCTTTTAACTATTAAAGCCGGATTTTTTCTAAAACCATTAATGGTGTAATCTACATTTCTGTATTGCACATCTACAAAAGTTTGCCAATGCTGGTTAAGCGTTTGTGTCCATTTTGTATACAAAGAAAAATCTTTTTTAGTTGCAGTTAAATCGTACCAGTGATAATTAGGTGTAACCGGAACCTGTGCCCAGATAACTTCTCCAAAATGTTTTGCGTCATTTTGGTTGTATCCGCCACCAATCGTTAACTGTGTGTTTTTCTTTTCATGTTGCACAGAAAAAATAGTTCCATATTGCTTATTGTTTGGCCAAAGCCTTCTAATAAGATCTGTAGAAGAGATAGTTGTATTACCAACGGTATAATCAGACAAACCATAATCAGCTAACGCTTCGCCGGCTTTATATTCTTCCCAATATCCGCTTCCGTTAACTAAAAAAACAGCCGTACTCAGTTTTAAACTATTGCATATTTTTTGATTGTAAAAGAACTGGTAATGTGTTTGTGTATAATTATCTGTTTGATTGTTGTAAGGTTCTCCGGGCTTGTCTGTTCCGCTGCTATTATATGTTCGGTTTGTATTTAATAAATATTCCGGTACCCCGTTCCATGCCTGGTAGGTTTTTTCTTTGCCTGAAAAAATATTCAATCTAAATGATTTGTTAGCATCAACATAAGCAGTGCTTGTGTAAAATGATTTCAGATCACTTTTAGCTCTGTCAATATATCCGTCGCTGCTTACTTTGCTGAGCCTGGCATCAAAAGTGAAATGTTTATCTAATATACCTGTACCAAATTTGATTGTATTTTTCCATGTATTAAATGAGCCATAACTATTGTTAGACTCAGTGTAGTTTTTTTCAATGATCTCATTGGTAGAAATATTTACCGAACCTCCAAAAGCACCAGCTCCATTGGATGAAGTTCCTACACCTCTTTGAATTTGTATATTACTGGCAGAAGAAACAAAATCAGGCATATCAACAAAATAACTGATTTGGCTTTCGGGGTCATTGTAAGGAATGCCGTTCAATGTTATATTGATACGGGTGGCGTCAGATCCTCTAACCCTGAAATTTGTATATCCAACACCATTTCCTGCATCAGAGTTGACTACAACTGATGGGGTTTGGTTAAGAATAAAAGGAAGGTCCTGGCCAATGTTATTCTTTTCAATTTCTTTTTTGGAAAGATTGGTTTTTGCAAAGGGGGCCTTTTCTGTTGCCCTGACAGCTGATACTTCAATAGGTTGTAAAAAGGTAGTGTCGCCGAGCTTCTCCTGCGCCTTGGCCAAAATAATGGAGAATGAGCACAATACTGTACTGATAAATACTTTTTTCATTAAAACGAGATTTGTGCTGAACATCCGGATTATGATCCGATGTAAAAGAAAGGTATCTCCCTTCGCAGGTATTATCCTGAGCAGGTTATACGGGTTTAATCTCAGCCTCATTCAAGAAGCACCCCGGAAATTCAGTCGGTTATAAAAACATTTGCAAAACAAAGGTATAGTAGTTTTTGAGTTAGTGGTAATTTTTTCTACGATATCGTTATCATTCTATCAATACAAATAAAATTATAATATATAAATAATTAATAAACAATAAAAATAAAAATAATTCACTTTTTCTTTCATTATGTAGAAAATAAAAAATATTTTTACATCACACAAGAGTCTAGCTTAATCCTCAAGACGAAATTTCCCTTAAAAAAATTTCGTTCATATCCTCTCCCGAGCAAACAATCCATTTGTTTGAAAAGCCGCCGTAATTAATTTCCCTTTATTCTGTAGAAGAGCCGTTAACCTTATTAAACATTTTAATTATGAAAACTTTTCTACCTTCAGTTATTTTACTGACTACCCTTGTGTTTTTTTCTTCACACGCTAAAGCTCAAAACACTGATCTGCCTAATCCAAATAAGAATATCAAAGTGTTACCTGCGGGTTCATTTGTGATAGCGATGGATAAAACTTATCAGGCAAATCCAGGTTATTTCAACATCAAAACATATGGTTTACTTGTAAACCTTATGAATGGTGGTATCAGACTTCGTTGGGTGATTGATTCAGGTAAAGTGCATGGTGCCGCAGATTTTTCTGTATTGGCTGAAAAAATTACTCCTAGTTTTGTTGCAGCTGGCACAACACCTAAAGACTTTAAAGCCGGTCCATTTGTGATCACTCCTTCAGACACCGCTCTGGCTAGATTATTTATAACGATTTATAATAATTCTATGACACCGGTAAATAAAATAAATGTTTACAGAACTACTGCTCCTGTAAATGTGAATGTACGTTATGATCTTACCGCTGTTAAACCTAAAGCTGCGGTCTTGAATGACGGTGGTAAAGGTTCAATTCAGATAGCTTACATGACTGCTGCTTCAATTCCTTCTACCAATTACAAAATTCTTGATTCGGCCGTTAATCTATATAATGGCTGTTATACTTTTGCCTCTGAACCGCATAATGATGGTGGTGGAAGTTTTCCTATAGCACGTATAGTGGATTCTCTAAGAGATTTTGTTCAGAAGGGAGGAAATTTTCTTGCAGAATGTGCGGCTATTGAAACATATGAAAATGTTAGTCATTCACAATCCTCTCTGGGAATTGATGTATTAAATAATGCTATCAAAACGAATATAAATTATGCCAATCCTGATCTTTCCTATGCTCAATTTGATGGTATATTTACACCAGAGCAAGGCGGTTCTTGCCAATCATGGACAAGGAAGTCAGGTAGTGTGGCTTTGAATAATTTTTATCCTGTTATCAATGGTAGTACCGCTGCTACGGATTCTGTATTTGGTGCAACAGTATCAAAACATAGGTCTGGTAAAGGGGGCTTGATCTTTTATTTGGGTAACCATAGTTTCTCAGGTAATACAGATGATGATATTAATGGTATAAGATTGTATATGAATGCGTTCCTTACTCCTGCCGCTTATGGTAATTGCCCTTTGTATCAATGTGACGGAAATGGACAGTGTGGACCTTTACCGGTTACACTAAAATCATTCAAAGCTAAAAAATTGAATTTGCAACAAGTGCAATTGAATTGGTCAACAAGCACAGAATTGAATGCGAAAGAGTTCATCATTGAAAGATCTTTTGACGGAATTAGTTTTGTGGGTATTGGCAGAGTAAATGCACAAGGATACAGCAGCACAGAAGTTGCGTATGCATTTCAGGATCAGTCTCCGAAAAACGGATACAACTACTATCGTCTAACAGAGATCAGTAATGACTCTAAAGTTAGCTACTCTGAGATCGTTTCTGTTTATTTCAGCGGTAAAAATTTAGGCTTAGAAGTTTATCCTGCACCGGCTCGTGAGTCAATCACAGTTGATATGAACAGTTTCTCTGCAACTAACAACCTGATCAGTATATTTGACTTAACAGGAAAAGCAATGATCAACAAATTAAAAGTAAATAGCAATTCAGTTAAAATAGATGTAAGAGCTTTCCCTGCCGGAACTTATATTCTAAAAGCTGTTGATGCCAACGGAACTATGCTGCAAAGCAAATTCTCTGTAATCAAACATTAATAATCACACACTCTACTTTATAAAGATGCTGCATGTAAAAATGCAGCATCTTTTTTATGACTATTTACCAAATGCCCATTGTATGAAATCGGGGAAAGCATTACTCCATTCTCTATGCCCCTGTTTTCGGGTAATCGCTTTTGTATAAATAATGTCAGACGGGGCACAAACGTTTTTAGTTTTGATCAATGCTATTAGATCTTCGGTATGATTGATAGTGATACTATCCTGATACCGGCTGCCATTTTCATTCGTATCATCTCCATAAAACCAATATTTTAAGTGAGGCTTTTTTCGGGAAGAGCTTATTTTATTAAAAATAATTCTGTCCGAATTATCCGAGTAGTCAGGGCTCTCTGTTGATTTACTACTGAAGCCAAATGTGCCTGAAAAAACACCCACTTTATCGATTTTATCTGCATGATCCCAGGCTATATCAAATGCTGATAAGCCACCTAAGTCACAACCTGCAATTACCACCGATTTGAATTTTCGTACACCTGATTTCTTTTTTATAAAACTGTACAATTCATTGTCAATAAAGTCAGCATATTTATCAGCTTTGTTCCCTTTGTTTTGATAACCGGCATAACCTGCTACGCCATATTCCTGTGATTTGTCAAGAGTGTGTATAGCAACAATTATGAGGGGAGAAATTAATTTTTTCCTGAAAAGGCTATCAACAATTTCTGTCACTCGTAGCTTTTTAATATCCTGGCCATCATTCAATAACAATAAGTTCAGCTCTTTTTTATCTTCCGGTATTGGGGTGCTGATGATCGTAAGCTTGATATGCTCCTGTAAATGTCTGCTATAGATCTCGTCGTTTTGTTCTTTGGTCTTCTTCTTACAAGCACTCATTAAAAATGAGGAAAGTATAAGCAGCAACAATATTTTATACATATTTTTCATACGATTCATTTGTTTAACGAATGTATAATATTTAGCTGGAATGGTATATGTATGTCGATTGACGGGAATTAATTTCATCGATAATTGTATATTATTTGGTGGCGAGTCTGTAAACCCTTACCTTTGCACCGCGAAGTAGAGCAGCGGTAGCTCGTCGGGCTCATAACCCGAAGGTCACTGGTTCGATCCCGGTCTTCGCAACTAAAAAATGAAGGCTCGAAAGAGCCTTTTTTATTCTTAGCAAGTTGCCGATCAACGCTAAAGAATTTGATTACCTCCTCTCAATTCTTATAGCCAGATACGTGTGCCTTGCAGTTAAACGGTTATAAATGAAATCAGGATTTGTAAATATTTTTGGTAAACCTAATGCAGGTAAAAGCACCCTTTTAAATGCTTTAATGGGGGAGAAGATGGCCATTGTGTCGCATAAAGTGCAAACTACCCGTCATCGTATAAAGGCTATTTTAACATCAGATGAATATCAAATAATTTTTTCAGACACTCCGGGTATCATTGAGCCGAAATACAAACTGCATGAAAAAATGATGCAGGCTGTAAAAGGTAGTCTGGAGGATGCGGATGTTGCACTGTTGATCACAGATGCAAGAGAGAATCCCGAAGAAAGTCATGCAATTTTTTCTGCGTTGAAATTAAAAATGCCGGCATTGGTTATTTTAAATAAAACTGATAAGGTTAGTGAAGAAGATATAGCCAAAGCCACAGCGTTTTTTTTACAACAAACTTATTGTAAGCAGGTAATAGCCATTTCAGCACTTAAAAAGAAAGGCATAGAAGAACTATTGACAAGCATTGTAGCTTTATTGCCTGAAGGAGCGCCGTTCTACGAAGGAGATGATATTAGTGATCTGCCTACAAAATTTTTTGTAAGTGAATTGATACGTGAGAAAATATTTTTATTGTACGGAGAAGAGATCCCTTACCATGCAACTGTATTGATACAAGAGTTTAAAGAAAAAACTACCCTGATAAAAATACAGGCAGATATAATTGTACAAAGAGATACACAGAAAGGTATTATTTTAGGAGAAGGAGGGAAAATGATCAAGCAATTAGGAACATTGGCGAGGAAGGATATAGAAGAGTTTTTAAATAGCAAGGTATTTCTGGAATTGTTTGTTAAAGTGCGTCCTAAATGGCGTGACAATGAAATGCAGTTGAAAGAATACGGATATTGAAATTGAGTTTTAAATAAATATTTACGTTTTACGAATTTAGATCTGCGAATGAAATACCAGCATTCGATTTTAAAAAATTCGTAAATCGAAATTCACAAATCGTAATTTATTATGGGTTTTACAGTAGCAATAGTAGGCAGACCAAATGTTGGCAAAAGTACATTCTTCAACAGAATGTTGGAAGAGCGTAAAGCCATTGTAGATGATATCAGTGGTGTAACAAGAGATCGTCAGTATGGCGTAGCAGAGTGGGCGGGTAAATCTTTCAATGTGATTGATACAGGCGGTTTTGTTCCTAAGAGCGAAGATATTTTTGAAAGAGAGATCCGTAAGCAGGTTGTAATTGCATTAGAAGAAGCAGATGCGATCATTTTTATGGTAGATGTTGCTACAGGTATTACCGATCTGGATGATTCGATGGCACAAATGCTGCGTAAGACTAACAAACCTGTTTTCTTAGTCGTTAATAAAGTGGATAACCACGACAGGCTTTTAGAAGCATCTGAATTTTATAGTTTAGGTTTTGATAAGATCCATTTCCTGTCTTCGATCAGCGGAACCGGTACAGGAGATCTGTTAGATGATGTAACAGCCTTGATCGTAGAGCCAGAAATCATTGAAGAAAAACAATTGCCAAAATTTGCGATCATAGGTCAGCCCAACGTAGGGAAATCATCCTTACTAAATGCCCTTACTGGACAGGAGAGAACGATCGTAAGTAGCATTGCCGGTACAACTAGAGATACAATTCACACACATTATAATCTTTTCAACAAAGAATTCATTCTGATTGATACCGCTGGTATCAGACGTAAAGCAAAAGTAAATGAGGATCTTGAATTTTACTCTGTTATCCGTGCAATTAAGGCTGTTGATGAGGCAGATGTTTGTTTGTTGTTATTAGATGCGGAAAAAGGGATTGCAGCCCAGGATCTGAGCATTTTTGCCATGGCGGTTAAAAAAGGAAAGGGGATTGTTGTGTTGGTGAACAAATGGGATGTAATGCCAAAAGAAACGAATACAGCTCGTGATTATGAAATAGAGTTAAAGAAACGATTTGCTCCGTTTAGCGATCTTCCTATATTGTTTATTTCTGCCACCGAAAAGATAAGGATCATGAAGGCAATGGAAATGGCGTTGGAAGTATATGACAACAGGCAACAAAAAATAGCTACCTCTAAATTAAATGATGTTATGCTAAAGGCGGTGGAAGCATATCATGCGCCGGTAGTAAGAGGACATCAGGTAAAAATAAAATATGTAACACAATTGCCTGTAGTAGTTCCTTCTTTTGCTTTTTTCTGTAATTATCCGGATGATATAAAAACGCCGTACAAAAATTATTTAGAAAATAAACTGAGAGAAAATTTCAAGTTAACGGGGGTTCCAATCAGGATTTTCCTTAGAAAGAAGTAAAATCACTGCAGATTTTGCCTGTTTTATCCCCAAAATATGATAATGTTAATAAAATAGTTGCTAAATACTTGTATAATTAAAAAAAGTGATTAGTTTTGCACCGAATTTTTAAAAACTCAAAAAAAACAAAAAATGAAAAAATTATTTGCTATTCTTGCTGTTGCTGGTCTTATGACTGCTTGTAACAACGCTGAAACAACTGTTGACGCTGCTGCTGATTCAGCTAAAAATGCTGCTGCTGCTGCTGATTCTTTAGCTAAAGCTGCTGCTGCTACTGCTGATACTGCTAAAGCTGCTATCGATACTGCTGCTAGCAAAATGAGCGCTGTTGCTGATACTGCTAAAGCTGCTGTTGATAAAATGGCTGCAACTGCAAAAGAAGCTGCAAAACACTAGTTTTTTATAAACGATTTCTTGCTAGAGTCCCCTCGATTTATCGGGGGGATTTTTTATTGAAGGGCTATCAATGCAGATAATTTCTTATTACAATAAAACAGATTATCAATAAAAATAATATCAAAAGAATGGCCAGGTAAGTATAGGGTTGTTCTTTCCACCGACGTTTATCTTTCTGACGCTTAGATTTGGCTATATGTTTTTGCAGATCACGGTTTAATTGATCAACATAGAGGTTGAGATTCTTCTTGCCTTCCAGTTTTTGTAATCCTTCTACCGCATCATTTATAAAAGCATCATCAGCCATATTTTTTTCAATAGCATGGCTTTCTGATTTTGATAACTGATTGCTCAGATAATCCATTAATTGCTGGTTATCAATATCTTTATTACTGTTGGATAATATGTCAATTAATTCATTGCTCATTTTGGTGTTGCTGCAATAGCAGAATTCTTAAATTTCGTTTTCCGTTTTGTATATAACTTTTAACTTGTAAGAGGCTATAGTTCGTAATATCTGTTATTTCCTGATAACTTTTTTTCTGCAGATAAAACAAAGTTATGCATTGCTGTTGTTCGGTACTCAGTTGTTGTAAAGCAACCTCCATAGCATTTAACGTATTGTCTTTTTCAATTAAGGTAAGTTTTAATTCAGGTTCCTCTGTTAAAGTGATGGTATCATCGTTGATTGCTATATCGTATTTCCCTTTGCTCCTTAATTGCATCAGGCAATGATTTTTTGCAATTGTATATAACCAGCTCTTAAAATAATCTACTTTATACTTATGTAATTCAGTTATAGCTTTTAAAAAGACCTGTTGAACGGCGTCCTTTGCTTCATCCTCATTTTTCAAATATTTCATACATACACCCAATAACAACAATGTGTAGCGTTGTAATAAAATACCCAACCACTGATTATTTTTATCTGAATAAAAATTTTCCAGCAGTTGGTTATCTTCTATATGCCTGTATTTGTCGTTACTCAAAGCAATGTACTGTATATATTATCTTAGATGTAGTATCGACCCGAATTCCATAAACCTATCAGGCTTAAGGCAATTATTTTTCAATGATACCGGTATTAGTTGAGGCAATTTTTTTGTCTACTTTCGGTTTGTCAAGAAAAAGCATCTTTATGGCGATGAGTATCATCAATACGGCGAATATTTTTTTTACCGTTGTTTGTGGTAGGTTTAATGAAACCTTGCTACCGTAATAACTTCCAATCAAAAACCCTACAGCTAATATGGCCACTACTTTAACATCGACATTGCCTTGTTTATAGTATTGTAAAACGCCCAGTATACCTACCGGTAAAAGGATCAACCCCAGTGATGTGCCTTGCGCCGTATGTTGAGAAAATCCTAGAAAATACACCAATGCCGGAACGATTATCAATCCACCACCTATACCAACTAATCCGCTTAGCATGCCTGCAGCAATACCGATCAGTATCACTATCAGAATTGTTTGCATATCCATATTAGCTTTTTTTACAGACATTTATTTTGCAGGAAATTTTACTTTGTAATATTCTATCGCATCATTAATGATACTATATGCTGCTTCTTTATCCTGGAAGTCGTCTATTTCTACAACTTTATTTTCCAGTACTTTATACTGCTCAAAATAATTTTTTAATACTGCAATGAAATGTTTTGGTAATTCATTGATATTGGTAATATGATTTACTGTGGGGTCTTTTGTGGCCACAGCAATGATCTTGTCATCTTTTTCGCCATTATCGATCATCTGCATATTACCAATAACAGTAGCTTCTACAAGACATAAAGGCTGGATACTCTCACTACACATTACCAATATATCCAAGGGGTCATTATCATGTCCTAATGTTTGCGGAATAAAACCATAATTTACTGGATAGTGAAACGAAGAATAAACAACCCTGTCAAGTTTTAATAACCCTGTGGTTTTATCAATTTCATATTTAGCTCTTGAACCTTGAGGGATCTCTATCAAGCCATTTACTACTTCAGGTGCCTTTTTGCCATAATGTGCCCCGTGCCATGGATGTAATACGTACATGTAATCTATTTTTATTGTTAATTAGTTTGTTGTCAGGTCAGGCTGCAAATATACCCATAAGAACAGTATTGAGGATATAGTTAATTATGAATGGAACTCTGCCAATACAACTGGTTTCAATGCTTATAAATTTCCTGAAAAGGTGTATTTCAGGTCAACCAGCCATTGGCCATTCACCTTTACCATTTTTAATTTATTATTCTTTTCTTTTTTATATGAAGTTGAATAATTAATAATAGTTATAGAATCTGCAACTACATTAGTGATCTCTTTAATAATGATATCAGCATTTTTATAGTTCTCCAGTTCTTCTTTACCGATAGATTCGTACTGTTTTTCAAAAAGATCAAAGTATTGTTTATTTGTTTCATCTTTCAATACCAGAGTGTTGGCTTCTTTTAAATCGTTTACCAATACATCCTTTATAAATGTTCTTGCAACATCCATATCTGTGTTGGGAATCGTTTTTTTATTGTTGCAGGAATATAAAAGCAACAAACAAAAAAGTGCAGAAAATAGTCTGTTCATCATGCGATAAAGTTAACATCTTTACATTAAAATAAAAAAGCATCCCGTTTTTGGCGGGATGCTTTCTATATTTTATTGAATATTTATTGTGTTTTCAGATCTTTTAAAAGATTTTTAGCTGAATCCAATGCTTTTAATCCTTTTTCCATTGCCTGATTCAATGAATCCATATTTACATCTTTCATATTCGGCATAGAGTTATTAAGACTATCCATTCCTTCACCACTTTTTTCTTTCATTTTTTCCATACCCATTTGCATCATCGAAGCTTTATCAAAAGCTACTTTCCAGGCTCCATCTTCTTTTTTCAAAATAAAATTTGTTGATTCATTTTTTTCTTTGTTTTTCACTTCAATGGTTGCTTTATCACCTTCTATTTTCGGTTCACCGAATTCCATTTTTGTTTTATCATATTTGCTATCAGCTTCTTTACTGTCTTTCGCCATTTTTATTCCCATTTCCATCATGTCCAGCATGCTCTTGCTATCTGTAGTAGCAAGTTTTCTTGCGCCATCAATATCTTTTTTACTAAGGGCATCAAAAAAGCTGATCAGAACGCCTTTAGGGTCGCCGCTTCCGCTTTTACAACTTGTAATGAATAATGCACTGCTTAATATGGCAATTGCCATCAATAATTTTTTCATAAACGTTACTTTTAGTTTTAGACTTCAAATATAATTTTAATTATTACTTTTTTATAATTATTTGTATACAATCCTTTGTTGTTCGATACACAATGGATTTAAGAAAAGATCATCGACACCAATGAAGGCAAAGTTTTTAATATGGCTAATATTAAAATGCAATTTATCTAAAGAGCCCACTTTGTAACTTTTATAAACAAATTCGGCGCAATATACTCTGTCATCAGTTTTCAGGTCAAATTTCATATCAAACATCAGCCCCATTGCATAGAGTTTTTTTACTACTTTGATCACATTGTCATTCTCATTATCATTTAACCGAAACCTGAAAATACCAATTCCTCTGTTGCTATATGGTTCGCTGAAAGTCTCTATTGCATCTCTGCGTATTTTTTGATCGGGGTTAAATTCACCCCCCAGAGCGTGATAAACAAATACACTATCGTTTTCAATACTTGCAATACCGCAGTGCGAATAGGTTTTGTCTTTTTGATTTAATTGCCTTAAACTTTCACTGGTAAAATCGTTTCCGGTTCTTGTGATGAGATCACCGGAGTGTATCATTTTTTTTGCATTTTCAATTGCGGCAAATGACCTTGAAATCATTTGCATTTCGGCAATAGAGTCTTTGGATGTAAGGATTAACTTATTATAACTGTTTTGCTTACAGGCATACAAAAAAAATAAGAGGCAGCATGGAAGCCACCTCTTAAATGTGAATCGGTTTAAGGGTTTATTAACGATTTTCTTCATGTTCTTTATCCTTATCGTATGCCTTTATAATTGCTTTTACCAATCTATGACGCACCACATCTTCTTCATCTAATTCGATATGAGCAATACCATCAACATTTTTCAGGATACGTAGCGCTTTATCAATACCGCTACGCATATTTTTAGGCAGATCTATCTGCGTTGGATCACCTGTGATAATTGCTTTAGCATTTGCTCCAATACGTGTAAGGAACATTTTTAATTGTCCGTCATTGGTATTTTGGGCCTCATCTAAAATAATGAATGCATTATCGAGTGTACGGCCTCTCATGTAGGCCAATGGTGCGATTTCAATAGTTCTGGTGGTCATGTAGTAACCAAGCTTATCTGCAGGGATCATATCATCCAATGCATCATACAAAGGACGTAGATATGGATCGATCTTTTCTTTCAGATCGCCGGGCAAAAAACCAAGATTTTCACCGGCTTCTACAGCTGGCCTGGTTAAGATGATCTTTTTTACAGTTTTATTTTTCAATGCTCTTACTGCCAATGCTACTGCGGTGTAAGTTTTACCTGTACCTGCAGGCCCGATAGCAAATACAATATCATTTTTATCAACGGCAGTAACCATTCTTTTTTGATTCGCTGTTCTCGCTCTTACTGTTTTACCATTAGGTCCGAAAACAAGTACATCATTAGGATTACGGTCAATAAAATTGTCAACAACCTGTTGGTCGTCGCCACCTAATATTTGTTCAAAATAATTCTCACTCATATGACCATTGCGTTCGATATACTGAACGATAAGGTCGATCTTTTCTTTGGCATCCATAATTTGTTCGGGAGCTCCGCTCAGTTTTACCTGTGTACCGCGGCTAAGAATTTTCAAGAGGGGGAATTTCTTTTTTAGAATATCAAGTTTTCCATTGTTAACCCCAAAAAATTCAATTGGGTTAACGGTTTCGAGGTTAATGATAGTTTCTGTCAATGTCGTTTGTTTTATTTTGAAAAATATTGTTTCAAAAAACCATTAAAGAAGCATGCTATCCAAATTTAATGATTTAACACCATTACATCACAATTATAGTTATTCACAATATGTTAAAAAGGATAGGTGAGATTGCAAAATTTACTGAATAATTTGATCTGATTAACTGATTTTTTTCGAAAAGTAATGTGATACACATCATACAAAAAACTAATTTATGTCAGTCGGCATTTTTTTTGTGTAGATACCTTTGTGTTGTGATTGAATCTTTTGTAAGGCATCACAACTGGCTCACCTTAAGACTCTTTCTCTACATTTTTTATCATAAATATTTACAATTATGTCAATTACAAGTAATTTTTCTTCTATGTCAATTCCAAGTAATTTTTCTTCTTTCGAATCTACACCGGTGAACAACGAAATAGATAAATGGGTTCGACAGATAGCAACACAGTGCGAAGCAAGCGCTATTCATTGGTGCGATGGCTCACAAGAAGAGTACGATAACTTATGTCAGCTTTTAGTGGATAAAGGAACGTTCATTAAATTAAATCCCGAAAAACGACCGAATAGTTTTGCATGCTTCAGTGATCCGAGTGATGTAGCAAGAGTTGAGGATAAAACTTTTATCTGTAGCCGTCTTAAAGAAAATGCCGGTCCAACCAACAACTGGATGGCGCCTGATGAAATGAAAAAAATATTGAACAATTTATTGATAGGTTCAATGAAGGGTCGTACACTTTACGTGATCCCATTTTGTATGGGACCTATTGGTTCTCCATTATCAAGATATGGTGTACAGATCACAGACTCAGAATATGTGGTGGTGAATATGAGAATAATGACTCGTATGGGAGAAAAAGTTTTGCCACATATCCCCTCTAAACAATTTGTAAAATGTTTGCATACGGTTGGAGCGCCACTTACTTATGGAGTAAAAGATGTAAAATGGCCTTGTAATCCTGATGTAAAATATATCTCACATTTTCCTGATGAACGTTTGATCATTTCTTACGGTAGCGGATATGGAGGAAATGCATTGATGGGTAAAAAGTGTTTTGCACTACGTATAGCATCTGAAATGGGTAGGGAAGAAGGATGGTTGGCAGAACATATGCTTATTCTCGGAGTAAAAGATCCAAAAGGTCAAAAAACTTATGTTGCATCTGCATTTCCAAGTGCATGTGGTAAAACAAATTTTGCTATGTTGATTCCGCCAAAAGAATTTGATGGCTGGAAAGTGACAACTGTAGGAGATGATATAGCATGGATCCATCGTGCAGAAAACGGAGCATTACATGCTATTAATCCGGAAGCAGGATATTTTGGTGTGGCGCCAGGTACCAACTTCAAAACCAATCCAAATGCAATGGAGTCTATAAAAGCCAATACCATTTTTACCAATGTGGCTATTACTCCTGATGGTGATGTATGGTGGGAAGGAATGACCAAAGAAGCACCGCAAGGATTGATTGATTGGCATGGTCAACCATGGGATCCATCAAGTGGAAAACCTGCGGCGCATGCTAACTCTAGGTTTACTGCACCGGCTTTTCAAAATCCGGCCATTGATGAAGATTGGGAAAACCCGGCAGGAGTGCATATTGCAGGGTTTATTTTCGGAGGTCGTCGTAGTACAACCATACCGTTAGTATATCAATCATTCAATTGGAATTTTGGTGTGTATTTAGCAACAACTATGGGTAGCGAAACAACTGCAGCTGCGTTTGGTGAAGTAGGAAAAGTTCGTCATGATCCATTTGCAATGCTGCCGTTTATGGGTTACCATGTGGGAGATTATGTAAATCATTGGTTGCAATTCGGCCGGTCACTTCCAAATGCTCCACGTATTTTCGGTGTGAACTGGTTTAGAAAAGATGATCAGGGGAAATTTTTATGGCCCGGCTTTGGAGATAATATCAGAGTACTGAAATGGATCGTAGACAGAATTAACGGACATGCATCAGGAATAGAAAGCCCCATAGGTTGGATACCAAGATTCGAAGATCTTGATCGCAGAGGTTTAGAAAATTTCACCCATGATGATTATGATAAAATAATGACCATCGACAGAGAGCCATGGAAAAAAGAATTGTTATCACATGAAGAACTCTTCTCTCGTTTTTATGATAAACTTCCGAAAGAATTTATATTTATGAGAGAGCTATTACTCTCAGCGTTGTGGCGCTCTCCAGAACATTTTGGGCTGCAACCGGAACATCATTAATTTTAAAAGAGTATTGTAGCTAATTACAATACTCTTTTTTTAACCCTTTTTTTATGGAATGGATTATTAAACTTTTTACAGAGCAGACTGTAGCCCATGCGGTAGTAATTTATGGGCTTGTGATAGCAATTGGGATATGGTTAGGCCGGGTAAAAATATTCGGAATATCTCTTGGAGTGACGTGGGTACTTTTTATCGGTCTGTTATCTTCTTATCTCGGGGTTTCTGTAAATAAGGAAACAGAAGATTTTTTAAGAGATTTTGGCTTGATATTATTTGTTTACTCTGTTGGTTTGCAGGTAGGGCCTGGTTTTTTTGCTTCGTTAAGGAAAAATGCATTAGCAAATAATTTGTTAGCGGGCTCTGTGGTATTACTGGGGGTTGTTATTACGATCACATTGAAATATGTTTCAGGATCTCACATAACATTGATGGCTGGTGTAATGAGTGGGGCTGTTACCAATACTCCTGGCTTAGCCGCAGCACAGGCTGCAGTAAAAGAAATGAGCATTACAAATATTGACAATTCTTTGATCACCCTGGCTTATGCATGCGCTTATCCTTTTGGCGTGTTCGGGATCATTCTTTCCCTGATCATTTTAAAGAGAATATTTAAAGTAAATCTTGAGACCGAGAGAGAGCTTCATCGTAAATTAAATGTTTTCAGATCTAAACGTCCTGTATCGGTTCATTTGAATCTTGATAATCCTAGATTGATCGGACAACCGCTGAGGAAGGTTTTCAGTTTATTGAAAGATCCGATAGTTGTATCAAGAATGTTGAAAAACGGGGAAGTAATTACCCCAACACCGGATGTGATACTTGAAAAAGATGATGTGCTGTTAGTGGTGGTGCCAAAACATGAATTAGACACTGTTAAACTACTTATTGGTACAGAAAGTCCTATCGATCTGAAAACTCAATTGGGAAGTAAATTGATAGTAAAACACATTGTTGTTACCAATAAGGAAGTAACTCATCAACGCTTAGGAGATATTCATGAGATACATCAGGATGGATTTACTCTAACAAGATTAAGCAGGGCCGGTATAGAGCTTGTTCCTCACGGTAATATATACCTGCAGTTGGGAGATACGTTAAAAGTGGTGGGTACAGAAGAAGGCGTAGAAGGAGTTGTGAAACTTTTTGGTAATTCTCTTAAAAGACTGGAAGTGCCTGATCTGGCTCCCATCTTCATGGGAATAGTGCTGGGTGTGATCGTAGGTAGTATCCCTATTTATTTCCCTAATATGCCTGTATCAGTAAAAATAGGAATGGCTGGGGGCCCCTTAATTGTGGCTTTGTTGTTGAGCAGATTCGGCGGTATATTATACCTGAATACCTATACAACTAACAGTGCAAACCTGATGGTTCGTGAAATGGGGATCACCTTATTTCTGGCTAGTGTGGGATTACATAGCGGAGGGAATTTGGCGGCAGCCTTTGTAAATGGCAGTGGTTGGACCTGGATATTAATGGGAGCGGTTATTACGGTGATCCCGTTATTAACAGTGGGCATCATTGCGCATAAATTTTTCAGGAAAACATACTTTGAAATATGCGGATTACTCTCAGGTGCGTCTACCGACCCTCCTGCATTGGCATTTGCTTTAAAAATAGCAGGTAATGATATTCCTTCTGCTACTTATGCAACAGTTTATCCATTGACAATGATCATGCGGATTGTGGCAGCAGAGTTATTGATCTTACTTTTTGCGTAGCCACTTTCATTTTTATAATAAAAAAATCATGCGTCATTATCTTAAAATATACAGTACACTTTTTTTTATTGGGGTATCTTTTGGTGTATTTGGACAACAATCTCAAAAGCAAGTTAACCATCAAACTCAGGCCTGGCTTAGCGTTAATAGTACAGTTAAAGTGGTAAAAAAATGGGGCTTTATGTTTGATCTGCATGAAAGAAGAAATAATTTTCTGAAGGATAACAGTTTTCATTTTGTACGTGTTGGTATCAATTACTGGTTGAAAGATAATATCATACTCACTGCAGGGTATGGGCACATGTGGGTAGCACCCACAAAGGAAGGATGGAAAACATTTTCAAATGAAAATCGTATTTACCAACAGGTACAAATGAGTTCTAAAATTTCGAAAATATCAGTATTACAGAGATTGCGAAATGAGCAGCGCTGGCAGGAAAAAATAGTAAATGATAAAGCCAGTGGAGAAAATAAGTTTACGGACAGAATTCGTTATTTACTGAGTTTTACTATTCCTGTTTTTAAACAACCGCATTATCCCTCATTAGTTATAGCTGATGAGTTGTGTATGCAATTTGGGAAAGAGGTGGTGTATAATACATTTGATCAAAACAGAGTATTCGTTGGTATTAAACAGAAGATCACCAAAGACCTGAGTTTTGATGCCGGGTATATGTTATTGTTCCAGGAAAAATCTACCGGGTATCAATATGATCATAATGATACATTTCGCTGGTTCTTTTATTACACTCCTGACTATAGAAAGAAAAGTAAGAGCAAAAAATAAAATCCTTTCTAATTTAAGTTTGAGTAAGCTACAGCGATTGCTGCGCCTGCTTTTGCATTATGCAAGATCAATGCAATATTTGTTTGTAAACTTTCTCCTTCGGAGTGAGTAGCAATATATTGTAATAAGAATGGAGTGACTTCTTTTCCATTGATCTTTTCCTTTTCTGCAGCTGCCAGTGCTTGTTTAATGTGAACCTCCATTTCTTCAGCCGGCACCTCCTGGCTTGCAGGCACAGGATTAGCGATCAACGCAGTACCTTCCAAACCCAGTCTCCATTTTGTACTTAACAACAATGCAATTTCCTCCGGCGTATCTAATCTTAATGGTGAAGTAAATCCGCTTTTTTGCGAATAGAAACTAGGGAATTCATTTTGCCCTAGAGTTATGACAGGGATTCCCTTTGTTTCGAGATACTCCAATGTTAATCCAATATCAAGAATTGATTTTACGCCTGCCGATATTACGGCAACGGAGGTTTGCCCCATTTCTGTGAGATCAGCAGATATATCCATGCTGTTTTCTGCACCTCTATGTACTCCTCCAATTCCTCCTGTTACAAAAATTTTTATACCCGCCAGCGATGCAATACGCATTGTTGCAGCAACAGTTGTTGCACCGTATAAATTTTTACTCAATACATAAGGCATATCTCTTAAACTAACCTTCCATACATTTTCAGCTTTGCCAAAATATTCAATTTGTTCTTTTGATAAGCCTACATGACATTTGCCATCGAAGATGGCAATGGTAGCAGGTATGGCTCCATTTTTTCTTACAACATTCTCTACAGCTAAGGCAGTTTCAACATTTTTAGGCCAGGGCATACCATGTGAAATAATAGTAGACTCCAATGCAACTATTGGCAAATTTTTTTCTAAGGCAGCCTCAACTTCCGGGTGAATTTTTAATAGCGCATGTGTCATTCTGGATAATATTTAGCAATTAGTTGTAATAATGTTTTTTGGTCGATATGTGTAGCAATAGCACCATTTACCTGTAAGATCTCGGCAGATAAAGTATGTGCTGTTTTTAAACTGTCCCGATCATTCATGCCAATATATTTTGACATGATGAAACCTGATAAAGAACCATCCCCCGCCCCCGTACAATCTAATACTTCTGCTTTTGGCGCATCTAAATGAAATACTTCGTTGTTGTTATATAAAGTAGATCCTTTTGCACCTCTATGCAGCCATACATTTTGAACACCTCTTTGCAACAATTCATTTACTTGTTCTTCTGTAGTTGCTAATGAATCACTGCACAATGCCGGTAGTTCATCTTCATTTGGAGTGATAAGATACACTCCTTTTAGATCAGCAACAGATATTTTTTTTGCAGGAGGAACTGATACGCTTTCTATTATTAATGGAATATTTTTTTTGTTGCTAAAATTGACTAACCAGTTGATGACTTCTATGCTGACATTTGCATCTGCCAATAAATAGGCCGCATTACTCAGTAAGGATTCATGCTGTTCTAAATGTTCCGAAGTAATAAGATGAAATGCAGCGCTGGATAATAATGCGGTGAACATTGAACCATCTCTGTCGATGATAGCGGTATATTTGGCACTGGCGCCGGAAGCTGTAACAGATGCGTCAATTTGTACGTTAGCTTTTTGACAAATATCTTTTAACCAAGAGCCTTCCGAATCATTGCCAAAAACAGTAATTAATTGTATAGGAATATTGAGCAATGAAAGTTGATGTGCAATGTTGCGACTTACGCCTCCTGCACTTTTTAGAACTGTTACATTGTTTGTTGTGTGCAAGAGGATTGGATCAGAAGCATGAAATAATTCATCTACCAAAGCGGCTCCGATACATACGACAGGTTTTGACATGTATCAAATGTAATAAAACTAAATTATTATCTATCGGAAAACAATGATTTACTATCGTATTTTTTATTCTTTATCAACCACGAAGCAGTTTGATAGTATGCAATGGCTTTTTGAACCAAACTATCTGTATTGGTTATGTCTGTGGCATTCCCGGTAATAAAGTCAGGTTGATAACTTTTTATTTTTTTCAACGGAGATTGAACAATGAGTTGACCGTTTGTAATGAATCCTAATCCCTGGTATGTACTTATAAATGCCTTCTGGTTTTCTGCAGAAGCATGTGAAATATCCTGTCCGAAAAATTTGCTTTTGTAATTAAAGTTAAGCATGCCCAGTATAGTAGGAGCGATGTCAATTTGAGAAACGAGCCGCTCTTCTTTTTTTGGCAAAATATTCTTGGGAGAATAAATGATCATTGGAATGTGATAGCCTGTAACGGGCAACGCAGCACTGCCTGAGCTTGCAGCACAATGGTCTGCAACGATCACGAACATCGTGTTATTGAACCAGGGCTTACTTGCGGCACGTTTGATGAAATCTCCAATTGCAAAATCTGTATACTTTACAGCACCATCTCTGCTTTGTGTTGATGGAGGAATATCAATTCTTCCATCAGGATAAGTATAAGGACGATGATTAGAAACTGTCATTACCTGTGAAAAAAATGGCTTTCCTTTTTTATAGTTGTCATCCATTGTGTTTAGTGCTAACGTAAAAAGATCTTCATCTGCCACGCCCCAGATATTGGCGTAATGAATATCTTTAGCAGCAATGGCCGTTCTGTCAATTACATCATAATCATTGTTGCTGAAAAATGTATTCATATTATCAAAGTACCCATAGCCGCCATAAATGAATTGAGTGATATAGCCCTTGCTTTTAAAAACAGCTCCTAATGAGAATAAGCCTCCATTGTCAGGCCTTTTAACAATACTTTGTCCGGGAGAAGGAGGAATACCAAGAGATAATGCTTCTAGCCCTCTAACGGTACGTGTACCTGAAGCATACAGATTAGTGAAAAATATTCCTTCATTGGCCAGGCTGTCTAATTGTGGTGTAATATTATCCTTGTTGCCAAAGGCCTTCATAAATGAACCACTCAAGCTTTCCACACTTATCATGATCACATTCATCTTTTTTTCGGCTTCTGGATAAGTGATCTGCCGCTCCAGGTTAAAGAGGTCATTGCTGGTGAAGACTGCATTTGGAGTACTTAGTTGAGTTCTCATGATGTTGAATGCAGTGCTGTCGGGTAGTGTAGCATAATACTTATAAAAATCAAGTTCATTGCTTTTGTACGCCTGGACAAAATCATATATGCCATTGCCAGCTAATTCGTTGGCATAATTATTTTTGCTGAAATTTTTCCATTGAGGATTAACAATGAAAACCCCAATAGCCGGGATAATAAGTAACGAGAGCGCAAGTATACATCTTTTTATAAAACGAAAGGGGATATATACCGATTTCGTGATAGCTTTTCTTGCAAGAACATATAGAATAGTTGCTAACAAAAAAATGATACTAAGTATTGTGCTGATCGGATACGATTCTTTTATATTGCCAATTACTTCGTTGGTATATACAAGGTAATCTACAGCGATGAAATTATAACGGGCGCCAAATTCTTTCCAGAAAAAATATTCACTCACTGCATTAAAAAGAAGTAAAAAAATGACAATGAAACTAAATATTTTTAAAACAGCACTTCTCCATTTATAGCGGAATGATTGCCCCATTGTATAAAGAAATGCAAATGCAAGAAAACGAAAAATAATATAGTAGATAACCGCTTTATACAAGTCTCCATTAAAATCGGCGGGGAAGATATTAGTAAAGAATAATAGTGACAGCAATCCGATAAAAAAAGCAGCAGTAATGATTCGGCCTTTATTTGTATAAATAAAGTTATTAGTAAATGTTATTTGTAAAATAAAAGGAATGATTATAAATGAGCTAACAATAATGTCATATAGTAACCCTATAAAAAACACTCCCCAAATTTGACTGGCACTTATCTGCAATTCATTCCACATGCTTGTCATAAAAAACAATCTGGTGCAAACAGAGATGAGTATGGCTATAGCTGCCAGTAAAAATACAGGAGCGTATTTATGTTGTGTAAATATTCTTTTTAACATAGATTTTTTCGTGAGTCAAATTTACTACACTCTTATAACAAATAAAGGGATTGATCGCAATCAATCCCTGTAAATATTCTATTGCGTATTGTTTATATTATACCAATGCAATGTCCAGTACCTGTTGCATTGTTTTTACATAATGAAATTTCATGCCCTTAATAAACGTCTGGTTGATCTCCTCAACATCTTTTTCATTTTGCCAGCACATAATGATCTCTTTCAGCCCGGCACGTTTAGCAGCCAATACTTTTTCCTTAATACCTCCAACAGGAAGAACTTGTCCACGTAAGGTTATCTCACCGGTCATAGCAAGATAAGGTTTTATTTTTCTGCCGGTAAATGCACTTGCCAAAGCCGACATCATTGTGATACCTGCACTGGGGCCGTCTTTAGGAGTTGCTCCTTCAGGGACATGTATATGAATGTTTTTCTTATTAAAAAGTTCAGGATCGATATCCAGCTTTTTAGCATTAGCCTGTAGCCAGGTATATGCGGTTGTGGCACTTTCCTTCATCACATTACCCAGGTTGCCGGTTAATTTCAATTCTCCTTTCCCATCACTCAATTGTGTTTCAATAAAAAGAATATCTCCTCCTACATAGGTCCAGGCAAGTCCAACAGCTACACCCGCCATGTTAGCGATTTTGTACATATCGTTGCTGAAACGTGGTTTACCTAAAATTCTTTCTACATCATGTGCAGTAAGTGTTGGCTTTAATTTGTCTTTTGTAGCATATTCTTTAGCCAGGTTACGCATAATGCCGGCCAGTTGTCTGTCCAGATCTCTTACACCGCTTTCTCTGGTATAATCTTCAATTATTTTCTCCAGCACCTTGTCACTTATTTTTATAGTAACATCTTTCAGTCCGTGAGCTTCCTGTTGTTTTGGAACAAGATGCTGTTTAGCGATCTCAATTTTTTCTTCTACCGCATAACCGCTCAGGTCAATTATTTCTAAACGATCTCTTAATGCAGGTTGTATGCTGCTCAATGTATTTGCAGTTGCAATAAATAATACTTTGCTTAAATCATATTCCAGCTCTAAATAATTGTCATAGAAGGCGCTGTTTTGTTCGGGGTCCAACACTTCCAATAATGCAGAAGACGGATCACCATGTACCGTGTTACCTACTTTGTCGATCTCATCCAATATCATCACAGGGTTACTGCTTTTTATTTTACGGATAGATTGAATGATCCTTCCGGGCATGGCACCAATATATGTTTTACGATGTCCTCTTATTTCACTTTCATCATGCAAACCGCCTAAACTAACTCTTACGTATTTGCGATCGATCGCATTTGCGATACTTTTACCTAAACTTGTTTTACCAATACCCGGAGGGCCTACAAAACATAAGATAGGACTTTTCATATCTCCTTTTAATTTCAGCACTGCCAGGTACTCAAGAATTCGCTCTTTTATTTTGTGCATACCATAATGATCATGATCCAACACTTTTTTTGCCTTTTTAAGATCATAACTATCCTTGGTGTAATCTTCCCAGGGCAGATCCAACATGAGATCAAGATGGTTGTAAACGATCGAATAATCCGGCGTACTTGGATGCATACGTTCCAGTTTTTCGGCACCTTTGGTAAACATCTCTTTGGCAGCTTTCGGCCATTTTTTTGTTTCAGCTTTTTTCTGCATCTCCTTTACTTCAGCAACATTGTCTCCACCCAATTCTTCTTTGATGGCTTTCATCTGCTGTTGCAGGAAATATTCTCTTTGTTGTTTATCTAGCTCTGCTCTAGTTTTATTGGTAACCTTATTTTTAAGTTCGGTGTATTGCAATTCTGTTTGCATCAGGTTCATCAATAATTCAGCTCTGGCTTTAATATTGTTGATCACCAACAAACGCTGTTTGTCTTTAAGGTCACTGTTTAAATTACTGCTTACAAAATGTATCAGGAAAGCTGGGTTTTCAATATTCTTTAAAATAATAGCCGCCTCACTAGGTAGGTTAGGTGAAATACTGATGATCTGTGCTGCCAGATCTTTGATGCTTCCGATCATTGCATTAAAGTCAGCATCATCTTTCAGCACTTCTTCTTCCAGTATTTTTATTTTGGCTTTAAAATACGGGTCTTCTGTAGTGATCTCTTCTACTTTAAAGCGCTTTTTTCCTTGTATGATGATAGTGGTACCACCATCCGGCATTTTGATGAGTTTTGCAATTTTTGCCACAGTGCCTATTTCCTCCAGATCGCTTACAGTGGGTTCTTCAATTGTACTGTCTTTTTGCGCTATCACACCTATCAATTTGTCAGCCTTATATGCATCATTAACGGCTTTTATGCTCTTATCTCTCCCCACAGTAATGGGAATAACCACACCCGGGAAAAGTACAGTATTGCGTAATGGTAAAATTGCTAATTCTTCCGGAATTGCCTGTGCATCAGCATCTCCGCTATCATCTTCATTCAATGGAATGATAGGCATAAACTCCATTTCATCTTCAGGGCCTTGTAAAAAAAACTTATCGTTCATATTTATTTTTGTAAATGGTCAAAATGGCAAAATCAACAGCTGATACTGTAAATTTTGAGTGAGTGTATATATTGGCAATATTAATGCCGAAAGTTTTTATTCCAACGTTTAAATTGGCTTTATATTCTTAGAATTAGATTTTTTTTATAAATGTATAGCTATAAAAATTAAATAAAGTGATCGTCTATATCTCCCTTTAAAGGTACAGGAGGTATATTTGTGCTTTATGTATATTGATTGCACAGATAAAGAATTATTTATTTTTAAAAAAATTGCTAATGCCGCTGCGGAACTAGATGTCCCCTGCTATTTAATTGGCGGTTTTGTTCGTGATAAAATTATCGGCAGAGATACAAAAGATATTGATATTGTTTGTATTGGAGATGGCATTGCATTAGCGCATAAAGCGGCGGAAAAATTCAATCCTCATCCGCAGGTAAATTTTTTTAAAAATTTCGGAACAGCTCAGATAAAAGTTGATGATATCGAAATTGAGTTTGTTGGAGCAAGAAAAGAGAGTTATGATTTCAACAGTCGAAAGCCAGCTGTTGAAAATGGCACTTTAGAAGATGATCAGAATAGAAGAGATTTTACCATCAATGCTTTAGCGATCAGTTTAAACAAAGAGAATTATGGAGATCTGATCAACCCTTTTGACGGTATTGCCGATATTGAAAAAGGAATTATCAGAACGCCGTTGGCACCGGCCCAAACCTTCAGTGATGATCCGTTGCGTATGATGAGGGGCATTCGGTTTGCAGCTCAATTAAATTATATCATTGAAGAAAATACCCTGGAGGCAATTAAAGAAAATGCCCAGCGCATAAAAATAGTAAGTGGAGAACGCATTGCAGATGAGTTGAACAAAATTTTGATGTGCGCCAAACCATCGATCGGATTTGATCTGTTATATAAAGCCGGGCTATTAAAAATTATTTTTCCACAGATGGTGGCGCTTGCAGGAGCAGAGTATATTGATGGGAAAGGGCATAAGGATAATTTTTACCATACACTGCAGGTAGTGGATAATATTTGTGAAACCACAGATGATCTTTGGTTGCGATGGGCTGCGGTATTGCATGATATTGCAAAGCCGGCAACTAAAAGATTTGAAGAAGGACATGGCTGGACTTTTCATGGGCATGAAGTTGTAGGAGGCAGGATGGTGCCGAAAATTTTCGCTCAGCTAAAATTGCCACAGAATGAAAAAATGAAATTCGTAAGAAAGATGGTCGAGTTGCATTTACGGCCTATTAGTCTAACCAAAGAAAATATAACTGACTCTGCAGTACGAAGATTATTGTTTGATGCAGGAGAAGATTTTGATGCATTGATGAAATTGTGTGCAGCAGATATTACTTCAAAGAATAAGCAAAAAGTGACTCGTTTTTTGCAAAATTTTGAAATGGTAAAACAACGCTGTGCAGAGGTGGAAGAAAAAGACCATTTGCGAAACTGGCAGCCACCAATCACAGGAGAATTGATCATGCAAACGTTTAATTTATTGCCATCAAAAAATGTAGGCATAATTAAAGATGCGATACGAAATGCAATTTTAGACGGAGAAATTCCTAATGAGTATGAAGCTGCTCATGCTTTTATGATCCGGAAAGCAAAAGAGCTTGGGATTACGAATTAAGATGTATGATTTACAAATGTGTTAAGATAGATAATTTCCTTTGTTTCAGTGATGTTTATTAATTCGCACATCGTAAATCGTAATTCGTAAATAATTTTATTACTTTTACAGTACCAAACCAATCCATCATGGCTATTTTACGTTTTAGAATATATTGGGAAGATGATGATAGTATCTACAGAGATGTTGTTATAAAACATACCAGCAACTTTGTTGATCTGCATGAAGCTATCCTGAAAAGTTTTGAGTTTGATACAAAACACAAAGCAACTTTTTATAGAAGTAATGATCATTGGTTGAGAGGAAGAGAAATAACATTGGAAAAATACGATGATAGGGAATATAAGGTAGAACCGTTGATCATGGCAGACGTTACTTTAGGTTCGGAGATACGAGATCCGAATCAGAAATTCGTTTATGTGTATGATTTTAATAAGTACTGGACTTTTATGGTGGAATTGATCAATGTAGACAAAGAAGAAAATAGAAAGATTTCTTATCCGAGTTGTATTCGTACAGAAGGGATAGCGCCTTCGCAATACGGAACCAAAGGGTTGGTGGACAGTCGCCTAGCAGAAGTAGAAGAGAAATATGACCTGAATGCGGCCGCTATGTTAGAAGGGTTTACTGAAGAAGATGAGGATGGAGCTGTTACAGAAAGTGAAGATGAGGATTCGGGAGCAGAGGATGTTGGAGATGAATTTTAATTGACAGATCACTATATTGCGATGGATAATTTTTGAGTAGTTGTTACTTGGAAATTATCCATTTGTTTTTAGATGCAAATTTATATGAGTACAGATATTGCAGATAGTAAGAAAGCTAAAACATGTATTGTTATTGTAGGTCCCACCGCAATAGGCAAAACTTCATTTGCTATACAAGTGGCTCGGCATTTTGCTACAGAAATAATCTCTTCCGATAGCCGTCAATGTTTTAAAGAATTGAATATTGGGGTAGCAAAACCATCTATGGAAGAGTTGCAAATGGTAAAACATCACTTCATTAATTCTCATTCAATACATGATACTGTAAATGCAGGTGTATTTGAGCAATATGCTTTACAAAAAGCAGGGGAAATATTTAAAACAAATGATGTTGCTGTAATGGTTGGTGGTACCGGGTTGTATGTAAAATCATTTTGCTATGGAATAGATGAGTTGCCTGTTATCTCGGATGAGATCAGAGAAAATATTATTGCTGAATATGAATTTGAGGGAATGGAATGGTTACAGAAAGAAGTGGAGAAAAATGATCCGCTTTATTTTGCAAAGGGAGAAATAAAAAATCCCCAGCGTTTAATGAGAGCATTAGAAGTGAAATTATCTACCGGAAAATCTATCATTGAATTTCAAACGCAGGAAAAGAAAAAAAGAGATTTTAATATTATTCAGATAGGATTGGAAATGCCGAGAGAAGATCTGTATCAAAGAATCAATGACAGGGTAGATACAATGATGCAGCAAGGTCTGTTAGAAGAGGTTAGAGGTCTTGTTAAATATAAAGCACTCAATGCGTTGCAAACAGTTGGTTACAGAGAGCTGTTCGAGCATTTAAGCGGAGATATTTCATTAGCAACTGCTGTAGATTCCATCAAAACTAACACCCGCCAATATGCTAAAAGGCAAATGACCTGGTTTAAAAAGGATAAAATGATCAGGTGGATAGGTGTTGATGATTTAAAGAATCCAAATGATTTGATAATTTGAAAATTTGTAAATCGTTAGCTGCTTCCTTGTTTGAATGAATAGTAAAATAATTCACTTCTGTTATCATCAAATTATTTCGTTGAAGCACCTTGCTCTATCCAGCAACGAATCAGGTCTCTTTCTTCAGGTGTAATGCCGGTCTTATTATTTTGTGGCATCGTTTTAGTAACTACCACACGTTGCATGATCTTGTCTTTCAATTTTACAATATCATCCGGTGTGTCATACACAACGCCATTTGGAGGTGCTGTATAGATGTCGTCGGTAGGTTTACTCGAATGACAAGGGGTGCATCTTTGTATAATAATTCTGTTTACAGTTGCAAAATTTACTGGTTTGCATTCTCCCGTATTTTTCTGCGGAGCAGTAACAAAGCATACTCCCAACAAAACGATAACAGATAAGGGGAGTACCCAAACATTGTATTTCCCTTTTTCTTTTAGATTCAAATAATGTTTTACTCCGGCCACGCCTACTGACATACCCGCCAATACTGCCCAAGAGTAGGGGTTTCCAAATGTACTCGGAAAGTGATTGCTTACCATCACAAACAAAACAGGCAAAGTAAAATAGTTGTTATGTAATGATCTTGCCAATGCATTTTTTCCCAATGTGGGGTCAAGCGGTTTGCCCTCTTTGGCAGCTTTTACCATTGCCTTTTGTGAAGGAATGATCACAAAGAAAACATTGGCTACCATGATACTTCCTATCATCGCACCAAAATGTATATACGCAGCTCTGGCACTAAATACATGTGCATAAAAATAAGCAAAACCTGTAGCAATGATGAGGCCAACCAATGCGAATAAAGTCCCCTTCTTTACCAAAGGAGATTTGCACATCAAATCATAAATGATCCATGCTGCAATAAAAGATCCGATACCAATGCTGATAGCTGTAGCTGAACTGATGTCCAAAACGTTTTTGTCGATCAGCATTGCTTTTGCATTAAAATAATATACTACAAAAAGTAAACTGAATCCTGATAGCCAGGTGAAATATGCTTCATACTTAAACCAGTGTAAATGCTTAGGAATTTGTTTTGGTGCAACTTTGTATTTCTCTAAATAATAAAATCCTCCGCCATGCACAGCCCAAAGGTTACCGGCTAATTCATCTCTTACATTTTCTGTCCTATTCAAGGCATTCTCGAGAAATACAAAATAAAATGACGCTCCTATCCAGGCAATACCAAACGTAAAGTGCATTAAACGTATTATAATATTCAGCCATTCCATTAAATGACTCTCATATGGGGTGCCTTTTACCACAACATAGGTATAACTAATTAGCAGCACAATTACCAACACCAGTGCGGCATAATTAAAGTTTTGAGAACCAATGATCTTTTCCTGATAGGATTCAGGTTTGTCGTCTTTTTCTTTAGATAAAGCATTGAAATGATAGGTCATACTTACCAGCATAATCAATAACATTCCCAAAACGCCATATACCAAAATATGTATCATATATTATAAACAGTATTAATAACAACCTTAAAACTACAAAATTTATAGTTTTGTTTCGTATTTTTATAAAAATTGTATTACAAGAATTAAAATATTTTGTTTGATTGCGATAAAAACCAATAGAATTGTTTTGCCTGAAGGTATCAAAAAAGGTGCTGTTATTATTGATAGCGGAGTGATCGTTGATATTGTAGACGAATTGTCTGACAACAATAATTATTATGTTGTTGATGTTGGCAATCATTTGCTGATGCCAGGTGTGATCGATCCTCATGTACATATCAATGAACCCGGCAGAACTGATTGGGAAGGCTTTAATACAGCCACCAGAGCTGCTATTGCTGGGGGCTTGACAACATTGGTTGATATGCCTTTGAATTCGTCTCCTGTTACAACAACAGTTGCAGCGTTTGATGAAAAGATAGTAGTAACAACAAATAAACTGCATACCAATGTTGGTTTTTGGGGTGGCGTTATTCCCGGAAATGAGAATGAAATTGAAGGTTTGATAAAAAGAGGTGTATTGGGTTTCAAGACATTTTTAACACATTCGGGTATTGATGAATTTCCAAATGCTACTGAAGAAGATCTCTGTAAAGCAATGCCGATCATCGCCAGATACAATTTACCGCTATTGGTGCATTGTGAACTAACAGATAATGAACAAAGAGCAACCGGTGATGTACATTCTTACCAAAACTACTTATCATCTCGCCCTAAAAAATGGGAAGACGATGCAATAGCAATGATGATTCGGTTGTGTGAAAAATTTAACTGCAGGGTGCATATAGTTCATTTGTCATCCGCAGATTCGATTGCACAGATTGTAGCGGCAAAACAAAAAGGATTGCCAATATCTGTAGAGACAGGACAACATTATTTGTATTTTGCTGCCGAAGAAATTCCGGATAGACAAACACAATACAAATGTGCGCCCCCTATCAGGGAAAAAGAGAATAATGATCAATTGTGGGCAGCATTAAAAAATGGGGTCATTGATTTTGTAGCAACAGATCATTCTCCTGCAACTCCCGATTTGAAAGAGTTACAAAGCGGTAACTTTATGAAAGCATGGGGTGGCATCGCTTCATTACAATTTGCGTTGCCGGTTTTGCTGACAGCTGCCAAAAAAAGAAATTATGCAATTACGGATGTGGTGAAATGGCTGTGTGAAAATCCGGCGAAATTGATAGACAAACAAAATACGAAGGGAAAGATCACAAAAGGCTTTGATGCAGATCTGATAGTGGTGGATGATGAAAATACTTTTATTGTTACCGAAAAGATCATTCAGCATAAACATAAAGTGACGCCATACCTGAATGAGGAATTATATGGCATCGTTAAACGAACATTTTTAGGAGGAATAGAGGTTTATAAAGATGGCAATTTTACAGCATTGAATGAAGGAAAAATAATTGTACACTAATATTAAAAAAAGTATGTCAGAACCAACGTTTACAAAGATGACGGATCTCGCCGCCGAAAGATTAGGCGGTAAGGCACTTAGTTGCAGCGATGATTTTTTTGCTGAAAAAGAAAATTTATTAAAACCCGGGAGAGGTGTTTTTATTGTAGATAAATATACCGACAGAGGCAAATGGATGGATGGCTGGGAATCAAGAAGAAAAAGAACTCCAGGTCATGATTGGTGTATCATTCAATTAGCCACTTCTGGAAAAATTCATGGAGTAGATATTGATACCAATCACTTTTTGGGAAATCATCCGCCATATGCCTCTTTAGAGGCCTGCAACACCACAGGTGATATCGACAAAGCTGAGTGGGTAGAGATTTTACCTAAATCACCACTGCAGCCTGGCTCTCAGAATTTATACGAAATAACTGATAGAAACATTTATACGCATTTGCGTTTGAATATTTATCCTGATGGAGGCGTAGCCAGACTAAAAGTATATGGCGAGGTATTTAAAGATTGGAGTACAGTTACTGCGGATGAAACCATTAATTTAGCAGCAGCAACCAATGGAGCAAAATCTATTTTGTGTAATGATATGTTCTTCTCTCACATGGATAATTTACTTATGCCGGGAAGAGGGATCAACATGGGGGATGGTTGGGAAACTAAACGCAACCGTACACCAAATAATAAAGATTGGGTGATCGTTAGATTGGCACATGAAGGCTTTGTCGATAAAATATTGATCGATACTGCTCACTTTAAAGGTAATTATCCTGATAGTTGTTTGCTCGAAGGAACGAACATTTCTTTGGCAGATGAGAGTAAGATCAATGATGCGTCTATACAATGGACAACCATTTTACCACAAACAAAATTGCAGGCAGATCACGAACATTTTTTTGAAAAAGAAATTGCCAGTAAAGAACCATTCACACATGTACGTTTATACATTTTCCCTGATGGCGGTATAAGCAGAATGAGGCTGTTTGGTAAAATAAAAAAATAATGACGTTACACGAATTAAATACATTGCCAAAAGAACAACTTAAAGAAGAGTTGTTCAAATGCTGCGGCTCGGTAAACTGGGTTGAGAAAATGTTGCCTTTTTTCCCTGTAGATGACCTGGTTGAATTATTGGAAGATGCAGAAGAACAATGGTATACATGTACTGAAGCTGATTGGCTGGAAGCGTTTACACATCACCCCAAGATCGGCGATATAGATTCGTTGAAGAAAAAATTTGCTTCAACAGCACAGTGGGCTGCAGGAGAACAAAGTGGGGCGGTGGCTGCTTCAGAAGAAACTATTCAAGCATTGGCAAAAGGTAATGATCTATATGAAAATAAATTTGGCTTTATCTTTATTGTTTGTGCTACAGGTAAAACCGCAGAAGAAATGTTGCAATTGTTACAGGAACGTTTGCCCAACAACAAAGCCGAAGAAATAAAGATAGCAGCAGAAGAACAAAATAAGATCACCAAATTGAGGTTAGAGAAACTGTTATTCAATTAATAATAAAAAATTGAGGCAAGAACTCATAACTCATAATTCATAATTCAAAACATGAGTCAACTTACAACACACATACTCGATACAACAAAAGGGAAGCCTGCACAAGGCGTGACCATTATTCTATATCAACGTCAAAACAATACCTGGGTGGAATTAGCTGTTGGTGTTACGAATGCAGATGGCAGAATCCCCGATCTCTTGCCGGCCGATACCTTACTGGCGTTCGGTACATATAAAATGAAGTTCGAAACAAAAGAATATTTCGACAGGCAATTATTGCAAACATTTTATCCTTTGGTCGAAATAATTTTTGATGTACAAACCAATGAACATTACCATGTGCCTTTGCTGCTGAACCCTTTTGGGTATTGTACTTACAGAGGGTCTTAAAATATTTTAAATTTTAAATGTTGGATTTTGAGTTATCTGAGATCAGGAAAACATTTAAAATGTATAATTCAAAATTTTTAATAAAAAGAAGTATGAATTTTTCAATTAACGACAGTGACAAACAAGCATTATTGGATTCGCTGCAAACAGCAAATCTGAAATTTCAAAAAACTTATCCCGGCGATAGACCGGACAGGCAGCCGGTGCACACTATTTATGGTGGTGCTAATTTATTTAAAAGTGATACTACTGATAAGATAGGAGAGATAGCATTAAAAAACCTGTTGACCTATGCGCCCAATTTTGTTGTGTTGGCAAAAGTGTTAAAACTAGATGGGTTTGAGCATTTGCCGGATTCATTAAGTGAGATAGAAGACCTGATTGCACGACTTGATGCTATGACCGAAGCTCAACGCAGAAAAGAACATGCATGGTTATCTTATTCAGTATACAATAAGATCATTGCTAAATTGAAAAGAGAAGCGGTAGAAGATTTCAGGATCGATTTTGAAGATGGTTTTGGTAACAGACCCGATGATGAAGAAGATGCAACAGCTGTAAATGCGGCTAATGAATTAGCCGAGGGGATGGCGAATAAAACGATTTCACCTTTCATTGGGATCCGTATCAAACCTTTTACTGAAGATCTGAAATTAAGAGGTGTAAGAACATTAGATATTTTCTTGACAACACTGTTAGAAAAGACGAAAGGGAAGCTTCCTGATAACTTTGTGGTGATGTTACCAAAAGTAACAATTCCCGAGCAGGTAATAACATTGATACGTTTATTTGAAATAATTGAGAAGAAACATAATTTGGCTCCCCATACATTGAAAATGGAGACTATGGTGGAAGCAACTCAAATTGTAATGGATGAAGAAGGTCGCAATCCTTTGATGAGAATTGTTCGTGCAGGCGAGGGCAGATTAATTGCAGCGCATTTTGGAACTTACGATTACACAGCTTCTTGCGGTATCACCGCCAAATACCAAACTATGGCACATAGTGTGTGTGATTTTGCTCATCATGTTACTAAAGTGGCGTTGGGTGGTACGGGTATCTGGATAAGTGATGGGGCTACGAATGTGATGCCTATTGGTCCTCATCGTGGAGATAATTTAACTTTTGATCAGTTAAATGAAAACAGAGAAGCGGTACACAGAGGATGGCGCATTGCATATGGTCATACGATGCATTCATTGATCAATGGTATGTATCAGGGCTGGGATCTGAATCCGGCACAGGTACCTATGCGATATGCAGCTACTTATAATTTCTTTTTAAGTAGTATTGAAGATGCCACCAATCGCTTAAGAATATTTGTTGAAAGAGCTGCTATCTCTACATTGACCGGTGATATTTTTGATGACGCCGCTACCGGGCAAGGGTTATTGAATTTCTTTTTGAAAGCGATGAATTGTGGCGCAATCAGCGAAGAAGAAGCGTTGGAAACCGGGCTTACACTCGAAGAGATCCGTAGTCGTTCTTTCTATCAAATTTTAAAAGGAAGGAGAAATAAAAAGTAGTTTTTTTCTTATAAATGAAAGCGGTTGTTACAGATGTAACAACCGCTTTCATTTAAATGTTTCTTATAGATACTCTTGCATCAATTCTCTTACGAAGTCTTTATAATATGCAGTAGCTTCAGCATATTGTTTTGCCTTGATCAGTTTTACCGAAGGTTGGATCAGATGGTCATAAAGATAATTGTAGATGGCAGTTTTGTTTTCAAAACTATTGATCCTGCTTACAATTTTTGGTCCGATAATTTTATAATTATCAACCAATGCTATTCCTTCCGCATCTTGCTTCATGTAGTTATCTCTTAAGAAACGCAGCGTGGTTAATTCGTCGCAATCATCTGCTAATTGACGGTGTTCAACACAGGCGGTTGTAAGAAAGCATCCATCGTATTCATTATCTGTGCCATTGCTTACATATGGAATGCTGACCAGTTCTCCCCCTTTTCTATCTAGGATGGTAAAGTACGAATATGTTTTTCCTGTAAGGGAAAGATCTTTAGGAAACTCTTTGGGTAATTTATAGTCGCCTGACACTTTCTTGTCAAATTTTGTTTTTATTTTCCAAAGGTTTTCTTTTTCATCCAGCAGTGTACTTTCCTGTACAATGTATGTTAACTCAACACTTTTAGTTGGCTTCGAAAAATCAGTCGTTTCAAAAAAGGACACCTTAAGTCCGATGGTTTTTTCCTGTAAAGTTGCCTTTGCAAGTCCATTCATACAATAATGGTCAATGGCCAGTTCGTATTGAGTTTGCTTACTTATGCCATCTGATAATTTCGTTTTATATATGGTAGGTGAGTACGGCTTATTAAAAACTGCTTTTGGTAAGCCGGCTGCCGCTAACATGGCTAAACTGCTTTTTGTTAAAAAGTGTCTTCTGTTCATGAGAGTTGTTTTGTTGTTAAAGATAAACAGGTGCCAATAGATAAGCAATACCCTTAGTTGGGTATTGTTTGTCTGTTGGTTATGATGTAATATGAAATAATCAGCACTATTTGTTTTCAGATAAAATAAAAGACTGACATCAGATATGATAAAAATCATGAAAAAAATTGACAGCAATCATCATGTAGAATTACTATCATACCACAATCGAATTTACCTTTATGATGCCTTAAATGATAGATAATAAGAGAGACTGAGAAATAAGGCAAATCAAAAAGCAATAACTTCTAACGACAAATATTCAATCGCCTTAAAACCAGGATTGCCACCTCCCTAAAGAAGGTGGCTTTTTATTTTTTCTGCATCTGTATCAATCAAACGATCTCGGAGGACCAAATTTGGAGTTCGTATTGTATTAAAATTATTTTTACTGTTTCAGCAAATTGTGTCAATTACGGAAAAGTAATCCACAAATACACGTAAAAATACCGCCTGATCTGTTAAAAAGCTGTTGATAACTCTGAATAACTGGTGTAAACATTCAAAAAATTCTTTTCAGCCATTACTATATATTTGCCTTCCCACTAAAATTTAGAAAACGTGCGCTTAAAGAGTTTAGAAATAAAAGGATTTAAAAGTTTTGCCGATAAAACCGTACTTAATTTCGATGAAGGTATTACCGGCGTAATTGGGCCCAATGGCTGTGGTAAAAGTAATATTATAGATAGTATCCGCTGGGTAATTGGTGAACATAAGATCAGTAATCTGAGAAGTGAAAACCTGGAAAGTTTGGTATTTAACGGGTCTAAAACCCGTAGCGCCAGTGGATTGGCAGAGGTGAGCCTTACTTTTGAAAATACTAAAAATCTATTACCAACGGAGTTCAATACCGTAACTGTTACCCGTAAATATTATAAAAATGGCGAAAGTGAATATCGCCTGAATGATGTGGCCTGTCGTTTAAAAGACATCCATAATCTTTTCATGGATACCGGGGTGAGTACGGATAGCTACGCTATTATTGAATTGGGGATGGTAGACGATATCATCAAGGATAAAGAAAACAGCCGCCGTAAAATGCTGGAGCAGGCTGCCGGCATTACCATTTATAAAACCCGTAAAAAAGAAGCCAAATTAAAACTGGATGCTACAGAGCAGGATCTTGCCCGTATCGAAGATCTGTTGTTTGAGATAAATAATCAGCTAAAAAGCCTAGAAAGTCAGGCTAAAAAAGCAGAAAAGTATTTTGAAATAAAGAAAGAATACAAAGAGGTCAGTATTGAGTTGGCTAAAGCTGCACTGGAAGGATTTAATATCACCTATAAAGATCTAAATCAACAGCAGCAGGCAGAAGTTGACAGACGTATTGAACTGGAAACTGCTATTGCAAAAGAAGAAGCTGCATTAGAGCAGGAAAAATTTGCTTTCGTAGAAAAAGAAAAAGAGTTGCAACAGATGCAACATGCTTTCAACGAAATGTTAGATCATGTGCGTAGCAAAGAAAGCGATAAGAGTTTAAGTGCTCAACGCTTACAATATTTAAAAGAAAGAGAAGCTAGTCTGAATGAATTTTTACAAAAAGCAGGCGGGCAATTACAAGGCCTCGACGAAAGCATACAATTTACCAGTAATCAGATAAAAGATGATGAAATTAAATTGGAGGAATTTGAAGGAAAACTGGATGAGCTGAAGAATGCGGTAGAAGACAAACGTAGAGTATTTGATGAAAAACGCAGCACTATCGATGAATTGAGGAGAGAAAATCAGGCAATTCAACGTAATCAGTTTGAAGCAGAGAAGAAAGTAGCAGTTGCCGATACATCTATTCAAAATCAGCAAAGAACAATTGCTCAAATTGAAGATGAAAAGGCGCAGCGTCAGGGGCAATTGCAACATCTGGAAGCAGAACGTAAAGTAAAAGCAGAAGAGCTGGAACAAAAGAAAGTTGATCTGCAACAATTGCAGGATCATCACGAATTTACTAAAGAGCAGATCTTTCAGACACAAAGTATGTTGGAAGGATTGAGAAACGAGCTGGCTGAAGAAAGCAGAAAACTAGATAGTAAAAAGAATGAGCATGATCTGTTAAAAAGTTTGATCGACTCAATGGAAGGTTATCCGGAGAGCGTTAAATTCTTGCATAAAAATACCAATTGGAATCACGAAGCACCTTTGTTAAGTGATATCATCTATGTTAAAGAAGAATACAGAGCAGCGGTTGAAAATGTTTTGGAGCCATACCTGAATTACTACGTAGTTAATAACTTAGAAGAGGGATTGCAAGCCGTTCATTTATTGGATGACAATAAAAAAGGGAAGGCTAATTTCTTCTTACAGGATAAGTTTACTGATTTTGATAGCCATCATCAACCGGAAGGAACAATACCTGCATTGAGTGTGGTTGAGATAGATAGTAAATATGCTAATCTGGCAAAACATTTACTGGGCAACGTTTTTATAGCTGAAAATGAAGATGCATTGCGTAACAGTAACGGAGCCGTAGTGCTGGAAAAAACGGGTAAATATGTAAAAGGAAAATACTCATTGACCGGTGGTAGCGTAGGCTTATTTGAAGGAAAGAAAATTGGCCGTGCTAAAAATTTAGAAAAATTAATCGAAGAAATTACAGCGCAGGAAATAATTGTAAATGGGTTAAAAGAAACCATTCAGGCTCGTCATAATGAAGTGATCGCTTTTAACGAACAGTTGAAAGAAAATGCGATCAAACAAACGCAGCAGGATATTAATAATCTTACCAACCATGTTTTTTCTTTACAAAACAAAATTGAGAACCTGCATCATTTAGAAGAAACGAGTAGCAAAAGATTGGAAGAATTGCATGAGCAATTGCAAGCGAACCATGATGCAATTGCAAGCACACGTGATGAATTGGATAAATTCAATACGCAACTGGATGAGCTGAGTCACAAAATGCAATTGGTAGAACAGGATTATGCAGCAGCAGAGCAGGAATATAATTTTGCGACTGCTACATTCAATGATGGTAACTTGCAATTTACCAAACAACAAAGCAAGATCATTTCTCTAAAACAGGAGTTTGAGTTTAAGAGCAATCAGTTGAATGACCTGAAAGTTCAGATCGAAAACAGTAATACTCAATTGGTAGAAGCCTCCGGAAGTATCACAGAGACCGCAGCTGCATTGGCTGATCTTGAATCGATGCTGGTAAGTATGTTGCAAAATAAAGAGGCGGAAGAAAAGAAATTAAATGAGGCGGATCAGACATATTATAACATGCGTAATGTGCTCACAGAAAAAGAAAGTGAGCTTCGTCACAAACAAAAATCTAAAGAAGGGATAGATACTTTATTGAATGAGATTAAAGATAAACTAACTGATCTGAAATTACAGTTAGCGGGAATGAAAGAAAGATTGAGTGTAGAATTTAAAGTTGATCTGGATGCTATCATTGATGAGCCTCGTACAGGCGAAGTGCCGTTAGAAGAATTACAAGAGAAGAACGAAAGAATGCGTAAGCGTTTGGAAAATATCGGAGAGGTAAATCCTACAGCTATCGAAGCGTATACTGAAATGAAAAAGCGTTACGAGTTCATTCTTGAACAAAAGAACGATCTGGTTACAGCTAAAGATAGTTTGATGCAAACCATTCAGGAAGTAGAAGCAACGGCTAATCAGCAATTTCTTGATACTTTCAATAAAGTGAGAGAGAATTTCCAAAAAGTATTCCAGGCATTGTTCACAGATGATGATACAGCGGATATGGTGTTGGTAGATCCGGAAAATTTGGCTGAGACCGGTATTGATATTGTTGCAAAACCAAAAGGTAAGCGTCCTTCATCAATTGGTCAGTTAAGTGGTGGTGAAAAAACATTAACAGCAACAGCACTATTGTTTGCTATCTACCTGATCAAACCTGCGCCGTTCTGTATTTTGGATGAGGTGGATGCACCGTTAGATGATGCTAACGTAGGCAAGTTTACGCAGATGATCAAAAAGTTCAGTGAGAACTCTCAGTTCATCATCGTTACACACAATAAACAAACAATGAGTGCGGTGGATGTGATATATGGGGTTACTATGCAGGAAGCAGGCGTAAGTAAGTTGGTGCCTGTAGATTTCAGAAGTTTGAATTAATATTATAAAAAAGATATCAATAGCCTGGCCTAGCCAGGCTATTTTTTTGATTTACGATGAAATGTAGTGATCAGATTATAAATCCATGCTTTACTGATTACTTTAATGTATTTCCTAAAAGCACTAAAATAGTGATTGCAAGAAAACAATTAATTAAATGGATTAGAAGGGAGGATATATTTATCTTTGTATCAATAAATATTCAATTAGGTTATGTTCGGATATATTCTGTCTTTTGTAACGGGTGCTTTGATGGGATTTTTAGGCAATAAATTGTTTAAGAAAAAAGGCTTTGGTGTTGGTGAAAATATCGTTGCTGGAGGCGTTGGTGGATTAATTGGCGATTATTATCTTGTAGAATATTTTCATAGTTTTGAAAGCAGGTGGTTTTTATATGGACTGCCGGCCCTGATAGGTTCAGTTGCTCTGCTGGCAATCATATTTTTTGTTTATACATATGATAACAGCGAAGAGTACTAGATTTTATACATATTATCCTTATTCTATCTCTCTTCTGAATTTTAAGGTCATCGTTTTTACACAATATGTCTGCAGAAAAAATTATCAATGATTGGAAAAAGAAACTCTACAAGCCGGTTTATTGGCTTGAAGGTGAGGAAGATTACTACATTGATAAGGTGATGGATTATGCAGAGCATCAGATCTTACCTGAAAGTGAAGCTGGGTTCAATTTGTCTGTTTTTTATGGAAAAGATGCTGCATGGAGTGATGTGGTCAATGCCTGTATGCGATATCCTATGTTTGCCGAAAAACAGGTGGTACTTTTGAAAGAAGCCCAGCAGATGAGGGATATTGAGAAACTGGAAAACTATATTGAAAACCCTTTAGCATCGACCATTTTTGTAGTTAGTTACAAAGAGAAGACTTTAGATAAAAGAAAGACACTTTATAAAACCATCAAGAAAGATGGAGAGATCTTCACTTCTGAAAAGATCAAAGATTACAATCTTACTAAATGGATCACAGATTATGTTCAATCCCAAAGCTTTAGTATGTCGGCAAAGGCAGTACAATTGTTGGCAGATCATATTGGCTCTGATCTTAGCCGTATTGTGAATGAAATTGAAAAGATCACAGTAAATCTTGGACAACGTAAAAGTATAACCGAAGATGATATAGAAAGATACGTTGGTGTAAGTAAAGAATATAATGCCTTCGAATTACAAAATGCAGTGGCTAAAAAAGATCTGGCTAAAGCTATAAGGATCATTCAATACTTCGAGGCCAATCCAAAAGCCGCTCCCATACAACTTATTTTACCATCGCTGTACGGATTTTTTAGTAAGCTATACGTGTATTTTGGCATGGCGGATAAAAGTGAGAATGGTATCAAAGGATTGTTTTACAATAATCCATATGCTGCAAAGGAAGCCATTACATCTGCAAAATTATATTCTTATACTGGAGTGGAGCAGGCATTGCTCCTATTGCATGAATACAATCTAAAATCTGTTGGAATCAATGATAACGGTACGTCCGACGCATCATTATTAAAAGAGTTGGTAGTAAAAATGATGAATTAATCAGTCAACGCTTCTGCAGCAGCTATCTTATCTTTTGCTAGCTGATCTTTCAGCTCTTCCAGTCCGTTAAATTTCACTTCACTGCGAAGATGTTTTTTTATACTGATGGTTAATATTTCTCCATAAATATCTTCATCAAAATCAAAAATATTTACTTCGATTGTTCTTTTTGTTCCATTCACGGTTGGTCTCATGCCAATATTCATCATTCCCTTTTTATTGTCAATTGCCCGTTGCTTGTTGCTGATCGTTACGGCATACACGCCATTTCCGGGAATCAGTTTATTGTCATCTTCAATTTGCAGATTAGCAGTAGGGTAGCCAATTGTTCTGCCGAGTTTATTTCCTTCAATTACTTTGCCGCTAAAGAAATAATCGTATCCCAAAAATTTGTTGGCCACATCTATATTACATTGCTGTAAAGCCTGTCTTATTTTGGTTGAGCTAATAGTGATGTTTTGCAGCATATAGCCCGGAATCTCTTTTACCTTGTAATGGTATTTTGTTGCTCTTAATTCCAGCAATTCATAATCACCGCTTCTGTTCTTTCCAAAACGATGATCGTGTCCTATTATGATCGTATGTGGTTTAAAAGTGTTTACCAGAAATTGCTCAATATAATCGTCGGCTGTTTGACTGGCGAATTCGATGGTAAATGGAACAATTACAAGATGATCGATCCCGTTTTTATCTAAGAGATCAATTTTTTCTTCGAGGCTGTTTAATAAAAGTACCGGTTGATTGTCTCCGCTTATAACCTGCCTGGGATGAGGATCGAAAGAAATAATAACTGTTTCGCCATTTACCAGTGCCGCCTCCTTTTTCATCAACTCAATTATTTGTCGATGACCGGTATGTACCCCGTCAAAAGTACCAATGGTAACGATGGCGTTGCGGAATTGCGGCAGGGATGCTATGTCTTTATAAACAGTCATGTAAAACTGGTGCAAAACTATGAATATTGAATATTGAATATTGATTCTTGAACGTTTATTTTTGCAATTCAATTTTTATTTCATGTCGCTGTACAATAAACGTGGCGTATCTGCCCAAAAAGAAGAGGTGCATGCCGCCACAAAGCACTTAGATCAAGGTTTGTTTCCTAATGCCTTTTGCAAAATATATCCCGATTATCTGGGGGGAGATGCTGATCAGATAAATGTGATGCATGCAGATGGTGCAGGTACAAAAAGTATCCTGGCATATTTATATTGGAAAGAAACAGGTGATATATCTGTTTGGAAAGGAATAGCACAAGACGCTATCGTGATGAATCTGGATGATCTGCTATGTGTTGGTATCTACGATAATATTGTATTTAATTCCACTATTGATAGAAATAAACATTTGATACCCGGAGAGGTATTGGAACAGATCATCAATGGCTCTCAGGAATTATTTGATACATTAAAAACTTTTGGTGTTAATATTCATTATTTGGGCGGAGAAACCGCAGATGTTGGAGATGTGGTAAGAAGTGTTGCAGTGAATGGTACTATGACCTGTCGTTGGCCAAAAAATAAGGTCATCAGCAATGAAAAAATAAAAGCGGGTGATGTAATTGTAGGGCTGGCAAGTTATGGTCAGGCAACCTACGAAACTGAGTATAACAGCGGCATTGGTAGCAATGGACTTACAAGTGCAAGGCATGATGTATTAAATAAATTTTATGCAGAAAATTTTAAGGAGAGTTATAATACAAGTTTGGATGAAGCGGTAGTATATATCGGGAAACATAAATTAACCGATATGGCAGCAGGTGCAAACAATACAATAGGTAAATTGATTCTTAGCCCTACAAGAACATACGCTCCGGTGCTAAAGCAGCTATTAGAAAATAACTTTGATCAAATACATGGATTGATACATTGCAGTGGTGGCGGACAGACCAAATGCATGAAGTATTTACCAGATACATTTAAAATTGTAAAAGATAATTTATTTGAAGCTCCCGAGATCTTCAAGATCATCAAAGAAAATAGCGGTAGTAACAACAAAGAAATGTATGAAGTATTCAATATGGGGTGCCGACTGGAAATATATTGTGCTGCTGCAGATGCAGCTACCATGATCGCTGCAGCTCAGCAGTTTGGCATTGATGCACAGATAATTGGCAGGGTAGAGGCAAGTGTTAAAAAAGAGTTAGTTATCAAATTAAAAGATGAGGAGATTGTTTATTAAAATTGGAAAGGTTAAATTTGCTTAAACGTAAAAACTTAAACTACTAAATCATATCAATTTCATGTCAGAAGTAATTGTAGATCTAAGAAAAGTAAACATTTATCAAGGTAGCACACTTGTTCTTAGTGATGTAAATATCACTGTCAACAGAGGAGAATTTGTGTATCTGGTGGGTAAAACCGGCACAGGGAAAAGTAGTTTACTTAAAACATTATACGGTGATCTGGAATTGACTGAAGGACAAGGAACAGTAGTTGGATATAATCTAAGAGAATTGGATTGGAAAAAAGTTCCTTTTTTACGAAGGAGCCTGGGCGTGGTATTCCAGGATTTTCAATTATTAACAGATAGAAATGTAAATGATAATTTAAAATTTGTTTTAAGAGCTACCGGCTGGAAAGATGAAAAGCTGATGGATGAAAAAATTGCCGACGTGTTGGATAAAGTGGGATTAAAAACAAAGGGTTTTAAAATGCCTTTTGAATTGAGTGGTGGTGAACAACAAAGAATTGATATTGCAAGAGCTTTGTTGAACTCTCCTAAACTGATCTTAGCAGATGAGCCCACTGGAAATTTGGATCCCGAAACAAGTGATGAAATTATGCAATTGCTTTTCCAGATCGGCAGAGATTATGGTACTGCCATCATCATGGCCACACACGATTATATTGTGATCAATAAATTTCCTGCAAGAACAATTAAAACGGAATTAGGAAAAGTGTGGGATAATGCCAGCGTGTCTGTATAATCAACTCCAGAAAAAATCAATAATTTTCGCCGCATTCTTTTCATTGTTGTGAAGTTGTTCCAGCAATGTTAGCCTATGGCCACTTTCCGAGAATGGTGTATTGTATAATTCAGTGATGGCTTGTTTCATTGAAACAGCATCATCAGCGACGGCACACAGTTTTTCTAAGCCACTCCCCTCAACCCCGGCCTTATTAACGAGGCAGTGTCTGCCATTATAGAGTGCGTTCAGCAATTTTAATTTAACTCCTGTATTATTAAATGACGGTAATATATTTATTTGAGCTTTAGCTATCATGTCCTGTAGTTCTTTGTCTGATGGGTTGGCTACTAAACAAGTGTGCTTGTGTTCATGAGCTAAAAATTCCAGTTTTTGAGAAGGATCTTTCCCTGCAATTACAAATGGTATTTCAAGCGTATTGAAAACATTCTGCAATAACCAAATAGCAGCTTCTTCATTTTCACTGATGGATAAATTGCCATGATATAAACAATAATGTCCTTTGCCCGGCTGACCCGTTACCGTTGTATAGGGTAAAAAAACCGGAAGGTATTCGATGTTTGTAATGCCAAACAACTGTTTGTATAAAGTAACATCCTGTTGACTTACTGCACTAATTGCTGCCTTTGCGGAAACAGCATTTTCATATTTTTTAAGCAAATAGCTTTCTACAGTAAAATATATTTTTCGGAATATATTTTTTTCATGTATGGCAAGATGATGGTAGTATTCGAACTCTGCATTATGTAATCGGAGTAATACTTTTCTGTTTGTAAACTGGTTGTTATAAAGAGGATAGCTACAATGAATGCCTTCAATTAAAACCGGATAAGTGTCTTTTGATAAACGCTCAATTAATTCAGGCGATTGTCGGCTGCTGACAATAAAAGGTAATCGAAAACTGATACGTTTTGTTCTTTGATAATAATTGACCGATGCACAATATTTATTCAACTCCTCCTGCTGAGGACGTTTATTTTGAAAACAATGCAAATGAATTTTTATGCCAAGCTGATGTAATGTCTTAATTTTGTAAAACAAGTCGATCACGCCGCCAAAGTCGGCAGGATAGGGAATATCATGTGTAATAATATGTAAATGCTTATCCAAAAATTGAAGTATAAAATGCGATTAATTTAATTTCTTCCTGTTGCCAGTTATAATGTTCTCTTGCCAGTACACAATTCTCCCGAAGCCTATTATACAAAACGTCATCATTCAATAAATTGTTCAATTGAACCGCAAGATTTTCTGCACTGATGTCGTCGACCAATACAGCAAAAGGATTGCTTTGATTGATTTCTCGGTAAACCGGGTAATTAACACAAAGTTGCGGAATGCCTGCATGCAGGTAATCAAAAAAACGGTTGGCGAGCGAATAATAATTGCTTAAGCCTCTGTCATCAAATAATGTAACACCAATATACGCCTGTTGTGTAATGGATCTTAATTCATTCGGTGTGATCTTTCCTTTAAAAATAACTTTTGATTCGAGGCCATTTTTTTTTACCAAAGCTTTGGCATGACCCATAAAATTCCCATCACCACAAATGATCAATTGACTGTTTACATGCGCCATTGCAGGGATCAATGTTTCAAAACTTCTTCCTTCATTTACTGCACCTTGGTATAAAATAAATTTCTCTTTTTTTTGTTGCACAATGAGCTGTCTTAATACAGCAATATTTCTGATCACTCCATAATCCACTCCGTACATTTTTTTAAATTCATCGGCAATGGGTTGATTAACGGTGTACCCTTTCGGGAATTTCGGTACACAGAATCTTTCGATACGTTTCCAGAATTTATAAACAGCTGGTCGGGTAGCGATCTCTTTCATCTCACAAAATAATTCATGAGCATCGTACACTCTTTTTGTTTTTTTTATGATAGAAATAAAATAGCAGGGGAGTATAGTATCCAGGTCGATGGCACAAATGCAGTCCATCTTTTGTAACAGTAGATAAAAGAAAAGCCTGATATTGTATTCAACATAAAATGCTTTTCCTTTTTCAAAAAAACACTTAATTCTTTTTTGTTTAAAACTGTTTTCCAGTAAGGGTATTGAGCTATTTAGCCTTCTGCCCACCAATAAAATGTCATAGCCTGCATTTGCTAGTGAGGTGCAAATGCGGATCATTCTTTGATCATAATTCAGGTCTGTGGTAACAGTAAAAATTATTTTCTTACTCACTGTAAATTTTTTCAATTATCTCAACAGTCTTCAATCCTTCTTCGGCACTGGCAAAATCATGTTGTGGATTGTCTAAAGCTATAATAAGGTTCTGGTAAACTTTATCATGGTTGCTCATGCTTCCTTTGTAAAATCCATATCCATTTGCCAAATTGCCTTTGGGTAAATTTGGTTTATCTATATCCTGTACTTTAAAATATTCCAACTCATTCAAATATTCACCTCCTATCTTTAAAGTACCTTTTTCTGCAAATACTGTAAATGAACCTTCCATGTTTTTGTCAAAACTATTCACCGTATAATTCAATGTGCCGATGCTTCCATTTGCCATAGCGAAAATAACAGCACCTGTATCTTCAAATTCTATTGATGGGTGGGCAAAATTTTGTGTGATCTTTTTTACTTCTCTTACATCTCCTAACAACCAGTATAATAGATCTATAAAATGACTGAATTGAGTAAATAGTGTTCCCCCATCCAACGTTTTTGTGCCTTTCCAATCAGTATAATATTCCTCAGGTCTGTTCCAAAAACAATTGATCTGAAAGCTGTATATCTTACCTAATTTATTTTCAGTAATTATTTTTTTCAGAAATTCTACAGGAGGGTTATATCTGTTTTGTTTTACTACAAATAATTTTTTGCCTGATCTGGCGGCGGCGGCTATCATTTTTTTACCATCGTCTACCTTTATACACAAAGGTTTTTCACATAATACATTTACACCAGACTCTAAAGCTTTTATGGCATGCAGGGCATGCAGGCCATTAGGTGTACAAATGCTTATAACATCGATATTTTTCTCTGCATTTAACAGGTCTTCGATGGAGAGATATGCGTTACACTGATGGATGCTGCTGAGTTTGTAGGCTTTCTCAGGAATAATATCGCATACTGCTTTCAGCGTTCCTACCGCAGCAATTTGTTCAGCATGACGTTGTCCGATCCGTCCGCAACCCACTATCGCTATATTTTTTTTAGGCATATAATAACAGCAAATATGGCTGATAAATAAGTAAGTAGGAAAAAAATGTTAATAAACTATGGCTGTAATTTAAAAAAAATCCGTAATCTTATCTAACTAAACTAACTAACGATGCCTGAAGAACTACAAAATGAAGAACAACTTCATACTCACCGCCCCCTTTTCTTATCAATCTTATGTATTATTGTTTTTCTTGGAAGCATAGGTGGAATTATACAAAACGCCAGAGGGTATTTTAAATCCGAAGAAGTAGTAGATTACATCAAGTCCGGAAAATCAAAAACACAATTAAAAAATGTATTGTCTTTTGGCAGTGCAAAAGAAGCTGCAATAAATACCCCTATCAACATCGCTAATTTAACCGTAGAGAATTACGAAAAATTTTCAATCGGAGGAATACTTTCTTCAGTATTGGCTTTAGTAGGGGGAGTGTTGATGTGGCGTTTACAAAAAAATGGATTTTACTCTGTTACTCTAGGAACCTTTTTTAGTATCATTACACACTTCCTTCTTTTTGGAGATAATGTTGCTGCAATGGGCCTTTCAATAGTTGCTGCATTAGGAGGACTATTCTTGGTTATACTATTGTCATTCCAGCTAAAAAATATGGATTAGTTTTCGCTTAATCAGAATAATGAAGAATGGCAGATGCTATAAATAATACCTTAGAAGAAAAGGCAAAAAGGCCTAATCTTCTCACTGCTGCATGTATTCTTTCGTGTATAGGCAGTGGATGGGGATTTTTGAGTGGCATTGTATTATTGTTTAATGCCCGGGCGCAAGTTGTATCTGTAAATGATATGAAAGACATAGTTTATAGCGTCGATTTTTATAAGAAAATGGGTTCGAAAACATCCGTTCAGGATGCAATGAATATGGCCGACAGGATGACCGAAGCATTTACAGCCTGGAAATTATACATCATTGCATTGGTTGCTATTATTAGTTCAGTACTGGGACTGATGGGGGCTTTGAGAATGTTTAATCTGAATAAAAAGGGATTTAAGTTTTATACCTACGGCATTTTACTCAGTGGTATCACCCTGTTCTTACTTTATGGGTTTTCTCAAACCATTACGATGGGCATGTTGGCATTAAATGGACTCATCTCACTTTTTGTTATGTTTGGTTCTTCCGAAATGTTGGCTCATGCTATTTCAGTGGCGTTTGTAAGTACATGGGGGATCTTTATTCTTTTATATTGGCGGTATCAGAAAATAATGGAGTAAATTTTTATATACTAAAATATACAACTATGACAGATATATCAACAAATTACGATCAGCCTGTTGCAAAAAGGCCTAATTTTTTAACCGTATTATGTGTACTTACTTTTATTGGAAGTGGCTGGGGCTTAATAAGCAATACCATGCAATACTTTAGTGTAGATAAAAATGCTGCAGCTATATCAATGGTAAAGGAATCTACCAATGCAGAAATGGAAAAAGCTGCTGCAGGCAATGATGCAGGAGGGAAAATTGCTAAGGATATGATGAATGGGGTATTAAATGTGCTTACTCCGGAAAATTTGAAAAAAATGTCGATTGCTGGAATTGCTACTGCCATTTTGTGTTTGGCAGGGGCCATTTTGATGTGGGGACTCAAAAAAACAGGTTTTTATGCCTATATAGCAGGTACTTTAGTGGGTATTATTACCCCATTTGTGCTATTTGGTGGAAGTAGCCTTATGGCTGTGGGAATGTCGGCTATAATGGGCTTTTTCGGGGTGGTTTTTGTGATTTTGTACGGAGTTAATCTAAAACATATGCACTAATTCAGCATTGTATATGATATCGGCCCCCACGATTGGGGGCTTTTTTATTGAAAATTGAATAATATTCCTCACCAAATTCAATATTTTATATTACTTTTGCACCGAAATATAAAAAGCATAACAAAGACGTTATTAAAAAAAAGAAGCGATGTCGTATTTAACAATTGAAAAAAAAGCAAACATTTTTGCAAATTTTGGTGGTAAAGCTACCAACACAGGATCTATAGAAGGACAGGTTGCGTTATTAACTGAACGTATCAACCATATCTCTAATCATCTTAAGACTAACAAAAAAGATTTCTCCTCTCAGCGTGGATTGATGATGATGGTAGGCCAACGTAAGCGTTTATTAACTTACCTAAGCAAACACGATTTAACAGGCTACAGAAGTTTAATTGAAAAATTAGGCCTACGTAAATAATCAACACACAATGTTTAAATAATTTAATTCCCAACTATAGTCACTAGAGTTGGGAATTATTTTTGTTTCTACAAGTTTTCTAAATGGATAATGATCATATTATCCCTTTCTTAATTTCTAATAAATAATAAAATGAGTTTAGATACTAAATCAGTAACTTTTGATATCGGCGGCGGTAGAAATGTTACCATAGAAACAGGTAAAATGGCCCGTCAGGCAGATGGTGCTGTAACAGTGCGTCAGGGTAATTGTATATTGTTAGCTACAGTAGTAGCCAACAAGGAACCAAAAGAAGGTCAAAACTTTTTTCCGTTGTCAGTAGATTATCAGGAAAAATTTGCCTCTGCCGGTAGAGTACCGGGATCTTTCTTCAAAAGAGAAGCAAGATTAAATGATTACGAAATTCTTACATCAAGATTAATTGATAGGGCGCTACGTCCGTTATTTCCGGAAGATTATTTATGTGATGTGCAGGTTTTAATTAGCCTGATATCAAGCGATGCAGAAGTATTACCGGATGCATTGGCTTGTTTAGCTGCATCAGCTGCATTGGCAGTGTCAGATATTCCTATCCAGGAAATCATTTCTGAAGTTCGTATTGCCAGAAAAAATGGCCAGTTCATTATCAATCCAACACGTGCTGAATTAGCTGAGTGTGATCTTGAATTCATCATTGCTGCTACCGAAAAGAATATCATGATGGTGGAAGGTGAAGCAAAAGAATGCCAGGAAGAAGATCTTGTTAAAGCATTGGAATTAGCGCATGATGCTATCCGTATTCAAATTAAAGCACAGGCAGAATTGAGAGATAAAGTTGGTATCACTGCAAAACGTGAATACACTAAACCTTATCGTAATGAAGAGTTGAATGCTAAGATCATTGAATTCGCAAAAGATAAAATGTATGCAATTTCTTCATCAGCATCTGCAAAGCATGAAAGAAGTGACGCATTTGATAATCTTAAAAAAGCGGTAAAAGAATTTTTGGGAGAAGAATTACCTGCAGAAGACAAAGCATTGATCGGACATTATTTCGGTGAATTGCAATACAATGTGGTAAGAGATATGATCTTAAACGACAGAAAACGTTTGGATGGTCGTGGTACAGAAGATATCCGTCAATTGAATATGGAAACAAATATCTTACCTACACCTCACGGATCTGCATTATTTACTAGAGGGGAGACACAATCATTGACTACAGTAACTTTTGGTTCTGCATTAGATGAATTATTGGTTGAAAGTGCATATAAATCTGATTATACTAAATTCATCCTGCATTATAATTTCCCTCCATTCAGTACTGGTGAAGTTAAAATGATGAGAGGTGTTGGTCGTAGAGAAGTTGGACATGGTAACCTTGCTATGCGTTCATTGAAACAGATGATGCCGGGAAGTGATTATCCTTATGTTGTACGTGTAGTAAGTGATATCTTAGAATCAAATGGTTCTTCGTCTATGGCTACCGTTTGTGCCGGTTCACTGGCATTAATGGATGCAGGGGTGCCTATTAAAAAACATGTTAGTGGTGTAGCTATGGGCTTGATCACTAAAGAAGGAAAATTTGCTGTATTGACTGATATCTTAGGTGATGAAGATCATTTAGGTGATATGGATTTTAAAGTGACCGGTACTCGTGATGGTATTTGCGGTGTGCAAATGGATATTAAAGTAGATGGTTTGAGTATGGACATTATGCGTCAGGCATTGGCTCAAGCTCGTAAAGGCCGTTTACATATCCTGGATGCAATGTATGAAGCAATACCTGCACACAGAGATGATGTGAAACCACATGCGCCTCGTATGGTTAAATTAACCATCGATAAAGAATATATCGGCGCAGTGATAGGGCCAGGTGGTAAAGTGATCCAGGAAATGCAAAGAGAGACCGGTGCTACCATCAATATCGAAGAAGTAAATAACCAGGGTGAAGTAAGCGTTTTCTCTGCATCTAAAGATAGCTTGGATAAAGCAGTAGCTTGGATCAAAGGATTGGTTGCTGTTCCTGTAGTTGGTGATACTTACGAAGGGACTGTAAAAAGCATTAAAGAATTTGGTGCTTTTGTAGAGTTCTTACCGAAGAAAGAAGGCTTGTTACATATCAGTGAAATTAGCTGGAAACGCCTGGAAACAATGGACGGTATCTTTAAAGAAGGGGATAAAGTAAAAGTGAAATTATTAGACATTGATCCACGTACGGGTAAATTCAAATTGAGCCGTAAGGCGTTGATGCCAAAACCAGAGGCGCAACCAAAACCACAAGGTGACGCACCAACGAATAATTAATATTTATTTTTATAAATGAAGTAAAAGAGTCCCGAATTTTTCGGGACTCTTTTTTATTGCTTTGATAATAGATGTATATCACTCACTTCAATGATATGTTTTGCATACCCCTTTGATGCAGCGTTGATCATTGCTATACCCAATTCTTTTAAAGAAGAGATGGTTTTGGGAGCCAATATTTTTATTATAGGAAGAAGCCACCCAACATATTTGTAGTAACGTAAAGTGTTTTTCAAACCTTTGGTTGGTTGTAAAATACCCGGCCTGAAATTATATACATTTTTAAATGGAAGTTTCATCAGATCATTTTCTGTTTTGCCTTTTACCCTTGCCCACATCATTCTTCCCTTTTTGTCTGTTGCAGCTCCCGAAATGTAGCAAAAGGTCATGCCATCATTGAGTCTTGACAGTGTTTGAGCCACATACATAGTTAACGTGTAGGTTAGTTTATAATAGTTGTGCTCGTCCATGCCTACTGATGATACACCTGAGCAAAAAAGGCTTGTATTATAACCAACCAATTCGTGTTCAATCGGCGACAGATCAAAAAAATCAGAATGTATGATCTCTTTTAATTTTGGGTGCGATACTCCGCAGGGCTTTCGATTGATAACAAGCACCCGTTCAACATCACTGTGTAGCAAACATTCGTGTAGCACACCTTCGCCTACCATGCCCGTAGCGCCGGTAAGAATTATTTTTAGTGTTTGTGTATTCATGTCACTTTAATTTGTTTCTCTTATGCCAGTAACAAGATGCTCTAGATTCATTTCGGTAAAATAAGTTTTACAAATTGTCTCGGCATTATCCAGCAACGTTTGCAGTTTTGGTTGTTTTGTTCCTAAAAATTGATAAGCCTTTTTATACGCTTCGGCTTCGGTAATAGGGGAGGTTTGTTGCAAAGCTTCTTTGATGGCTATAACACGTAGACCGTTGTCTTTTATTTTTCCCAGTTCAGCGATCATCCAGCTTAACGCATAAAAATAATGTTGATTCAATAATAAAAAACAGTTGTTGTCACCTGCATCTGGCATAGTATTAAACGGAGATGAGGTAATCTCTTTGGTAAGATATTTTGTAAGATGTGTTGGAGATTGTATTGGTTTTACCAGTTGAATACTTCCTCTTAGTGCTTGTGGATAAATGCTTAACCAACGAAGTTTTCGGCGTAATTCATGCACATCAGCTTCTACATTATCAAAATGAAATTTTGTTGAATGTACAAATTCAACTATTTCATAAATAGCTTTTCCATAAAATTTATTGATGGCAATAATATCTTTTTTTTCTTTCAGCCAATCAGCACTACTTAGTTTTTTTTGTATTTTACTGATACGATTATTCTCAAGCGTTAGCCAGTTCTCTTCAATTAATAATTCATTTAAATGCTGGATCTTTTCACGAGTTTGTGCTTGCAGATAGTTAGTTACAACTGTGGGTATTTTTTTATTCTTCGCAAATTCTTTTGCAAATGCATCATAATAATCAATTTGCCCGAATCCATCTTCCAGTAATTTAAATTGCTCCTTAAGGGCCGTGAATTTTTTTTTATCATGAATGTCGATGTAGAGTTTGGATAAGCCCTCTAGCATAAATACGGGTGTTCGGGCATTGTTTTGATACAGCCACAATGCAGGATTTTTTTGTTTAGAAGCTTTTGCAATTAAAACCAACAATTGATTTAAGTAAAAATCAAATCTTTCTAATCCCTTTTTCATGTGATGAATATTTGAGGGATTAAATATACACTATAGTTTTTCAAAAAAGGCAATACTGCCACCAACCCATGTTTTGTCCTGGTTATAGCGTGTGCCGATCATTTTACCTTTGCTTAGTCTTGCCAGGTTATGTGCAGCTATGGGGCGTTTTGAATCCTTATCACGGAAATAAAATAAGCGTATCTCTGCTTTGGCAGCACCGTCGGGGGTTTGAATGATATCGGCGTATTTTACTTTGTGTTGCAGTATCCAGTTTTCGGGGTCGTTGATCTTTTCAATATCGCTGAGTGTAACATCAATTACCACTCCCATTCCGGCAAAAGAAAAGAGTGGTTTTAAAACATAATTCTCCAGGTCTTTAGGTAGCTCCTTTATCTCATGTAAAAAATAAGTTTTAGGTACATAAGGATTGTGTATCAGTGGTAAGGTGTATTTACTTATTCTGTAAAACCAATTCGGATGAGGTATCCATTCAACATCCCATGGTTGCGTAATGTCAATTATCTTGCCTATATCTTTTTGTTGATGCAAATCATCAAAAATGATACGGTTATATATTTTATTTATTTGAACCTCTCTGCCATCATTTATATAAAACAATTTATTTCCTTTAGGAATTAGTTTAGTAATACAAACCGTTTTTATGCCCAATATATCTTCTGTAAAATAAAAGTCAACTCTTGTTTTTTGTTTCTCAGGAAATACCTCCAGCAAGATCACATTTTCGGTAGGAGTGTTGTCAATGATGATCTTTTTTAAAAATTGCAGATAGCTTTCTTTTGTAAAACCATTCAGATAGCTATCGTAATTATCAGGCACATTGGCATAAGTTCTCGTAAGCTCACTATGGTAGATCTGGAAAGCAAATAGAGTAGGGAATCCCTGCATCTCTATTAGTTGTGGTACAAGTTCTCCATTTTCATTTTCACAAATGCCAAAATCAAATGCGATGAAATCACTGTAGTTGTTTTCATTTGGCACGATCAGCTTTTTTGGTATGGCATTTTCCGTGAGCTGTTTAAATTTATCATCCACAATTACATCAATGATATCTTCACAGGCCTGCAGCATTTTTTTTGTAAAATCCTTCGGAATAAAAACAGGTGTTTCTGCAATTCTGAATTCAATTGCCCCCGGATGAAACCGATCCAGTTTTTCTAAGTAAGCGGCATATTTTTCGGCAGTAAAATTTTTATTAAACTGTTCTCGTAATTCTTTTTGCATCCGATATGAAGTTTATATTTCGGCCATTTGTAAATTTTGCACCGCGATATTTAAAAAGTTTGGAAGAATGTGTGTATAAGTAAACATGATCTTGTCCGGGTCGTTCAGTTGCTCGATCATGCTTTCCCATTTTTCTGATCCGTAGTTTTCGATTACAGTTTTCTTTTTTTCTTCTGTTTGCAGGTACATGCTCATGCCTATTGCATCCGCTTCCGGGTGGAATTGTGTGCCAATCATGAATTGATTAAACCGTACTGCCATGATGGCCCGTTCCAGAGGAATATGTGGTCTTTCTTTTTCTATCGCTAAAATTTTAGCACCTGTTTGATCAAGGATCTCGTAATTAGGTTCTATTACCTGGTAATCCCTGCTATCAACAGAATAAAAAGGATCAGGCATGCCATCAAAAACCGGCTCTCTTTTTCCATCCATCATCAGGTGTACAGGGAAAACACCAAAAGCAGTGCTTCTGCGTTTACATACATTGCCGATATTAAAATACCTGCAGGCTAGCTGAAAAGAATGGCAGATAAAAAAGACATGTTTTTTTTGAAAAGCTACATTGTCATTATTCCACTGTTCAACTTTACCCAACCAATCAAAATAAGTATTCTCCCATTCGCTGCCTTTACTTTCTAAAGGGCTGCCGGGGCCACCGCTGGAAATAAATATATCATAAGAAAAATCGGGAACTTCATTTTTCAATCGAACATCAAATTCATTCCAAACAACATCAAGGTTATTACTGTCACTAAACTGGTTTAGTATTTCCCTGATACAACGCATGCCTTCATTGGCTTTTCCTTCGTACAGGTCTAAAACAGCTATGCGTATGGTTGGAGAATTGTTCATGGCGCAAATTTACAACTTATTTAATGTTTCAAATACCGGGGTTAGATGCCGCTTAAAAAGCTGCTTTGTATGTAATCTGTTACCGCTATAAGGTCATTGTCTTTTTCGTATACTTTCAGTTGCCTGTCTGCACCTGTACCTTGCTCAAGCATAGTATGTACATAATTAATGGCATGCTTACTGCCTAAATGAGGTACTACATCATCAATGAATTCCAGTAGTTCATAGATCAGTACCCTGGTGTTCACTTCTGTTTCTTTTCCAAAATCTATCAGGCTTCCGTCAATACCATATCTGCTTGCTCTCCATTTGTTTTCGTTTATTAATGCCCGTGAGTACGACATAAAATTAAGATTCTGCATTCTCAGCTTATATAGCTTTGCACTTACGGCCTGAAATAAGGCTGCAATAGTAATTGTTTCCTGTACTGTCATCGGTACATCACAAATACGATATTCAACTGTATTAAAGAAAGGATGTACTCTAAGGTCCCACCATATTTTTTTGGCATTGTCTATGCAATTGGTTTTTACTAATAGCTTTACATAATTTTCGTAGGCTTCAATACTTTCATAATAATCGGGGATGCCGGTACGAGGGAATTTGTCAAATACTTTACTTCTAAAACTTTTATAGCCTGTTTTTCTACCTTCCCAAAAAGGGGAGTTGGTGCTTAGTGCATAAATATGGGGGAGAAAATATCTGGCTGCATTGGCAATATGGATGGCCATTTCCCTGGTTTCCATGCCCACATGCACATGCAGACCAAAAATTAAATTACTTCTGGCAGCTTCCTGCAATTCGTTTACTATTTCACTGTAACGGGCATGGTCGGTGATCAGTTGGCTTTCCCAATGGCTGAATGGATGTGTACCAGATGCTCCAACTTTTAATCCCAGGTTTTCTGCAATGCCGCTAATTGTTTTTCGTAATGTAGCAACATCAACAAAAGCCTCATCAACGTTCTGACAGATATCTGTGCCCACTTCAACAACAGCCTGGTGCATTTCTGCTTTCACTTTATCCTTGATCACTTTTTGACCTTCCTGTACAATTTTTTGTTCATGACTTTTTAGCTCTCTCGTTACAGGGTCTATTACCATGTATTCTTCTTCTACGCCGAGGGTAAAATTTTTATATGAAATATTAGCCATGATTATTTGAAATTTTTGGATTTAAGATTTGCAATTTCTTTTGAGATGCTAGAGCTTATTTTAAAGGAAGACTTTAAAAATTCAAATAAAATTGTAAATCCCAAATCGTAATTCGTAAATTCTTTATAATGATCCTTTGTTAATACTCTTCCTAAGATATTCTCCCCAGGTTAAATTATCTTTTCCTGCTTTATGTTCTTTCGCTTTTTCAATTGCGTAGGTTGCAGCTGTTTCTACTACCCATTCAAAATTTTCTTCGCCAACGCTGGCCAGATCTGCATCCGGGGCAGGGTTGCAAAAATCGATGGCATATGGCACGCCATCTCTTAACGCTAATTCTACCGTATTAAAATCATAGCCGAGGTATTCGTTAATTTTTAAAACGATATCGGTCATCATTTTTATTTTTTCTTTAGATGGCTTAAAATCTGCAACATAACGAAGATGATGAGGATTACGAGGTTCGTAACTCATTATGCGTACATGTTTTCCGCCAATGCAATAACAACGATAGTATTCTTCAAAAATAATTTCTTCCTGAAGCATCATTACCAATTCGCCTGTCTCGGCGTGTTTTGTAAAAAAATCTTCCCGGTCAGTTAATTTGTACACGTTTTTCCATCCGCCTCCGGCAAATGGTTTCATATATGCAGGAAACCCTACATAGTTAAAGATACTTCCCCAATCTAAAGGGTAAGAAAGATTTGAAAAAGATTCATGAGCAGTATCGGTAGGTAATTCATACGATGGAAGAATAACTGTTTTTGGAACTGCGACCCCAATTTTTGTCATTAAACAATTATTGAAAAACTTCTCATCAGCACTCCACCAAAACGGATTGTTGATCACCGCCGTGCCACATAATGCTGCATTTTTTAAAAATGCCCTGTAAAAGGGCACATCCTGTGATATACGATCTACTATCACTGTATAACCACAATCTTCGCCCTGCATTACTTTTTCAATGTGTACAGGTTCTGCTTTTATTCCTTTAATTTTTTTACTGTTAATTCTTTCAACAAATGCCTCAGGGAAAGTTCGTTCCTTGCCAAATAAAATGCCAATTTTTTTCATACGCTTAATTTTAGTGAGAGCTGTCTGTATATCCTACCAAATATATTTTTTTAAAAGGGATTAAACAAATTATGTTTATCATTCAAATCTTGGCTTTCAGGCTGTGCTAATTTTACTTTTCTTATTTTTGACGATTATGGTAATAGAAAAAATGAGCAATAGCAGGGTAGAGAATCATTTATTGACCTCTGTGTTTTTGCAAAGAGAGGTGAAGGTTGATTGTTTTCTTCCTGTTGGAAAAACGCTGTCTGAAGGAATGAGTTTATTGTTGATCAATGATGGGCAAGACCTGGTGAAAATGGATTTTAACCACATGCTGGAATCTTTATACACACAGAGAACAATAGAGCCAATATTTTGTGTAGGCATACATTGCAGTGCTGATAGGAAAAATGAATATGGTACTGCAGGGGTTTTGGATTATCAGGGACTGGGTGCAAAAGCAGCTTTGTATACTCGTTTTATTTTCGAAGAATTATTGCCTTTCATCAGAAAGAAATATTCTATAAGATCATTCAAGGAAAAGTCGTTCGCCGGGTTTTCTTTAGGAGGCTTGTCTGCTTTGGATATTGCGTGGAAAAATTCCGAAGAGTTTACAAAGGTTGGCGTATTCAGTGGCTCTCTTTGGTGGAGAGACCGATCTGCAGAAGCACCGGATTTTAATGAAGAAACTGACCGGATCATGCACAGGCAGATACGGGAAGGCAATTTTGCCCCGTGGCTTAATTTCTTTTTTGAAGTAGGTACATTAGACGAAACAGCAGATAGAAATAATAACGGTATCATTGATACGATAGATGATACCATCGGTTTAATTGATGAACTTGAAAAAAAGGGATATGATAGATCCGCTCAAATAAGATACCTGGAGTTGCAGGATGGCAAACATGATGTATCTACCTGGGCAAGAGCTTTCCCGGAATTTTTACAATGGGGATGGGGCAAATAGAGATAAATAAATTATTCAATGAATAAAAAAACCTCTGCATTTGCAGAGGTTTTTTTATTTGGTGTATTTTCTGTTTTTAATTCAAAATATATCTTAACCCTAATTGTATGCTCCATGTACTTGAAGCAGAAAAGTTAGCTTGATAAGCTTTTGTAGGACCATCAGGATTAAATGTGAACTTAGGATTGTTCCTATTAAAAGATTCAGCACCTGTATTGTTAGAACTGCTCGGTGTACCTAAGATACCCATGTCTGAGAAAGTTCCAAAAGTGTAAGAGTATTTGTATCCCCAATCTTTATTGATCAGGTTAAGTACATTGATTATATCTGCACTGGCTTGCAAAGTATGTTTTTTGCCACCTACTTTTAATGAAAAGTCCTGTAAGATCCTGGCGTCAAGAGAATTTAACCAAGGCAATAATCCTGCGTATTTATCAAAGTATTTGCCTTTGTTTTTACTTAAGGCTTTGTCACTGTTTATAAAGTTAAAGAATGCATCACTCTGTTGTTTGGCCGTATATGTTTTCGAACCAACTTTAAATCCTTCTACAAAAGTAATTTCTGTAGCATCTTTTGGTACATAAATAACATCATTTGTTGCGCCATCGCCATTAATATCAGCACCATAACGGAAAGTATATCTTTCCTGAGATGAACCGGTATAAACCAGGCCGATTGTAGTAGCCATATTTTTGTGTGCATATTCAAATCGTTTTGTAAGTGATGCTACAACACGATGAGGAATTGAGTAGTTAGAATAGCCGAGATCCGGTATGTTGGGATTATAAGTAATGTTGTTGGTGGTCCATCCGCTTCCAGATTGATCACTGCTGCCAATCGCCACTTCATCTGCATAGGTATAAGCATATGCTACACTGGCCTCCCAGCCTTTTGAAAATGATTTTTGTAAGGAAGTAGAGAAGGAGAAACTACCACCTTTGTTGATATTGTCCATTACCGCCATTTGGTTAACGCCGGAATTTAATTTCGTGTTGTAGTAAGGTTTGTCTTTTAAGCTACCACCTAAACTTCCATTTTGAGCACCCAGATTAGCGTTACGGAAATATACATTGTTTCTGATCTTAGAATATAATGCCTCTATTGTCAGAGTAAGTGTATTACTTAATTTTTTATCTATTGCCAGATTTGTTTTCCATACTTGTGGCATTTTAAAATCTTTTGCTACGGCGCTGTAACTCGATCCGCTTGGTATGCTGGTACCTACAGGAGGAGGATTAGTTGGGATATAAGTTGTTCTGTCTGTACTATATCTGATTGCGGCCAGATCCGCTCCAGTTGGCGTGTAGGATGCTCTTACAATACCATTGTCTCCTACTTGGTTCACCAGCCAGATAAAAGGAATACGGCCTGTAAATAAACCGGTACCACCTCTTACGATCAATGATTTATCACCTTCCACATCATAGGTAAAGCCTACTCTTGGGGAAACCAATAATTTTGCTTCAGGCCATTTGCTAACATCAAAACTTTCATCAACACCATTTTCATCTTTAAATACCACCGCTTCCAGTGCCGGGTTTTTTGCAGGTGTATAAGGATAGAAAGGTTTGTCTACTCTTACACCATATGTCAATTTAAATTTATTAGAAGCACTCCAAACATCCTGAACGTATACACCCAACTGAGCAAATTTTGCTGATGGAACATTTACGCCGGTAGGGTTGGCAGGATCGTATGTAACATTAAAAAATGAAGGAGCTTTGTTGTCTATGAAATCCTGTAATGAGGCATATCTGTAATAAGAAGGCCCGCCGGAACTCATGAATGAGTTTTCAAAGGTCATATACTCATAACTCACCCCGCCGGTAATAACATGCTTGCCTAGATTTGCTGTTACGTTATCAGATACATTGTATGCAATATCCTTAATACTGTTCTTGTAAGAAAAAAGATCTGTTCCAAGAGAAATGTATACGTTACTGGCATCTTTCATGATATCAACAAAAGGCGCTGCAACATTTGGCACTCTCTTGGGTTGGTTATCGGTGTATGATGCAATCAATTGGTTACTTACTTTATTACTGATAGTTGAGTTTAATTCAATAACACCTGAAATTACTTTGGTGTTGTTTTTAAAATTAGTGCCATCAAAAGCTAGTCCGCCGTTAGTTCCACCTCTTCTTCCATTATTTAATCTTGTTGCACCCGTTGGTCCGCTTGAAGTATTCACCATGTCGTCATCATTTGTTTCTGATTGACTATAACGGGCACTTAATCTGTGTTTATTAGAGATGACCCAATCTATCCTTCCTAAAAATTTGAAATTATCTGTTTGGAAATTATACCCTTCATAAATACCCGGGTCAAATCCGTAGTTATTGATCACGTGTGTACGAACCAGATCAAGATCAGTTGCTAATACGGGTGTTAACTGAGGATTGCCATCATTTGTACCAGGGCGTTTTGCCAACCAATTTTGACCGGGTAATGTTCTTTTCTCACCCTCTGCATTAACAAAAAAGAATAGTTTGTTTTTTATGATAGGTCCGCCAATGCTTCCTCCATAAGTTTTGGCAGAAAGTTTAGATACATCAACTGTTTGATTGAGAACTTTTGTACCGTATAAATTGTGTCCTCTGTTCATGACAAATGCAGTTGCGTACCAATTGTTGGTACCTCTTCTTGTAACTGCATTTACTCCACCACCAACAAATCCAGCTTGTCTTACATCAAAAGGAGCTATGTTTACCTGTACCTGATCGATCGCATCGATTGAAATAGCAGATGAAGCACCTCCCGGTACAAAACCATCGCCGCCACGTCCAAAGTTATTATTGAACAAAGAGCCATCAATAGTAATGTTGTTATAGCGGTTATTCATACCGGCAAAACTATTCCCATTACTTTGTGGTGTTAGTTTAGTTACACCTGTTATAGCTCTGCTGATATTTGGTAAGTTTATTAACTGTGCTCTTGAAATATTTGTAGATGCGCCTGTTTTTTCATTAACAGATTTTCTTCCACCGATCACCACCACGTTTTGAAGATTTGTACTGGTAGGAGACATCTCAACTTTTATATCATATTTTTCACCCAGCGGGATGAAAATATCAGTCTTTTTGAAATCACCATTTCCAATAAAAGTTACGGTAATGGAGTATGGCCCTCCCGGAGGAACATTTGATACATCAAAACGGCCTCCTTTTTTAGAGACCACTTTGTAAACATAATTAGAAGGTTCATACGTAATTGACACATTGGCGCCAACCAATGGCTCATTCTTTTCGGTCACTACAACACCCGAGATGTTACTGGTAGTAACCTGTGCATCGGATAAAAAGGGGATTGCTAAAAGAGCAATAACCAATTGACTTAATCTTTTAATAAGCATAGTAGTTTGGTTTAGTGAAGTCTAATAAAATATAAATTAGTATAAATATGTTAAACTTTATTAACATTTTGATAAGGCAAAAGAAAATTGAATCTTGCTGCATCTGATTATTAATTTAATATGAATAAATAATTCCTTATTTCATAATAATTTCAGGGAGAAAAAACTACTAAACCTTAGTAACTTTGCGTATAAATTGTAATTATGTTAGATAGTATCGAAAGTGCGATAGAAGACATCAGAAATGGGAAAATGGTCATAGTGGTGGATGATGAAGATAGAGAGAATGAGGGCGATTTTTTAACTGCAGCAGAGAATGTTACCCCTGAAGTGATCAATTTCATGAGTACACATGGAAGAGGGCTAATTTGTGCTCCTTTGTTGGATGAACGTTGTGAAGAATTGAATTTGCAACCAATGGTTGTTGATAATACGGCTTTACATGAAACAGCATTTACTATAAGCGTAGATCTATTAGGACATGGATGTACTACCGGGATTTCAGCTCACGACAGGGCAAAAACCATCCAGGCATTGATCAATCCAGAAACAAAGCCGGAAGATCTTGGTCGCCCTGGTCATATTTTCCCATTAAGAGCAAAAAAGGGAGGTGTTTTAAGAAGAGCGGGGCATACAGAGGCAACAGTTGATCTGGCAAGGCTTGCCGGCTTTGCACCAGCCGGAGTTTTAGTTGAAATTATGAATGAAGACGGATCAATGGCCAGATTACCCGAGTTGAAAGAGATCGCTAAAAAGTTTGACCTGAAACTTATTTCTATAAAGGATCTGATCGAATACAGGCTATCTAAAGAAACCCTGATCAGTGAAGAAGAGCGGGTGCAGATGCCAACTAAATATGGCACTTTTGAATTGATTGCTTTTAAACAATTGAATACCGGCGAAATTCATTTGGCCATTAAAAAAGGCGAATGGAAAAAAGATGAGCCAGTGATGGTAAGAGTGCATAGTAGTTGTATCACCGGAGATATTTTAGGTTCTCTTCGCTGCGATTGTGGGGATCAACTGCATATGGCATTAAGAATGATTGAGAAAGAAGGAAAGGGATTGGTGTTGTATATGAATCAGGAAGGACGAGGGATAGGGTTACTTAATAAATTGAAAGCATACAAATTGCAGGAGCAAGGGAGAGATACCGTTGAAGCAAATGTTGAACTTGGTTTTAAAATGGATGAAAGAGATTATGGGGTGGGAGCGCAAATTCTTCGCCATTTGGGTATTAGTAAAATGAAATTGTTGAGCAATAATCCCCGAAAACGTGCCGGTTTATTGGGTTATGGATTGGAAGTGGTGGGTTCCATTGCAATTGAAATAGATCCGAATCCGCACAACGAAAAATACCTTACTACAAAAAGGGATAAAATGGGGCACAATATTTTGAACGAAAAATAATTTACTGCTTTATAAAGCGACTTACACAAAGTTTGTGGCTACCTGAAAAACAACTGAAATTGTATATTCCTGCCGGAAGATTGGCGCAGTCAATGATAATTTGATTATCACCAGGGGAAACTACAATTGTATTGATCTTTAGTAATTTTCCTGAAACATCTGTGATGGTAATTTTGAGCTGAGCTTTTTCGATACTCGCAATAGTAAGGAGTAAGTTCCTATTTGTTAAAGCAGAATTTGTTTTGATATCAATAACATTTCTTTTAGTGTTATCCAGTGCGATGATGTTAGAAAAAGAAATTTGTTGGTTAGCCTCAATCAGTTTTAATCGATAGTATTTAAGCCCGGATATATTTTGCAAATCGGTAAAATCAAAAGGTTGTTGACAGCGTATATTGTCTGCCGTTATGGTATATATACTGGTAAAGTGTATGGCATCTGATGACTTTTGTACCTCAGCTGTAATACCAGCTGATGAACAATACATTGACCATTTCAGTTTATTGCCGGTTACTGTTTTTTGCCCATTAAAATAATTTACAGTTACAGGTACTATTGATAAAAGGGTGGCACTATCCATAATTCCCCTACTTAAATTGTAGAAACTTCCGGTTGTAGATGTCTGTAATTTAACGGCTCTAACCATATAGATATTATTGCCAATTGTAGCATTGAAGTCATTAATAGCGGTCCCTGTCGTATAATTTGAGTTAAGCAATTGAAATGTGTCTGCCAGAGATTTAGCCTTGTAAACATAATACCCCAAAACATCCGGAGAGGTTGACGGAGTCCAACTTACTCTTAATCCTGTATAGTTACTGCCGCTTATGTTTGTGATGGTAAGATTGGTAGGAGGTTCATACACATACATCTTTAAAGTGGGGTCGCCTAGCAAAGTTGTATGTATCATTTGCATTCCATATCCGGATGGAGCATATGTGCTTCTGTTGATACTTGATTCAAATGCATCTGCACCGATTGGTTCACCCATTGCCATGTGGTGGAAGAACCAGTTGGGTCTACCTGCCCAACAGTTTACTAATATATTTGATTTGCCCGCTAACGGAGCTCTTAAAAAATTATCCTGATTATCCCAGTCACCAAAATAACTACCAAACATCATAGTAAATACAGACTGTAATTCTGTTGTTTTAAATAAAGATGTATTACCGATACCTCCGGCACTTTGATATCCTCCTGCGCCACAGGCATAACTCCATAAATAATCGTTATTTATCATTCCCAATGAATAGTTGCCGGTACTTACACTGTCAGAAGTAAGTAGAGTGTTGAAGTTCCTCCAGCCGTTTTGAGCAAATGCCTCACCGTCAAAATATCCAAAATTATCAGTGATCAATCCTCGCATTCTGAATTTTTTCTGAACTGTTCTGTAAGTATGGTTTTTATCAAGATATTGCTTCAGTAAAAAAGTGTCATTGCTATTTATTGCAGGCATATTATATACATCAACTCTACCTGAAAATAATTTCAGATACCGAGTATTGATAAAGCTCTGATCAAATTTACCATCGCCAGGAATATTTTTGTTTTCGGCTCTTGATGCGGTAATGTCGTTAACACTGATATCTGTCCAATAAGTAAAACTTGTATCGCAATAATAGGCGTCAGTTGGCCAGGCTCCAACATGGTCATCATGTCCGTCAGGGGCAATTAATCCGCTGTATGGAACAGGGATATGGCCTAAAATAAATATTCCTTTTACTTTTTGTGTGTCTGCAAGATAGGTGCTTACAATAAATTGTTTGACCGATCTTACCGACTGGTTTCTGCCAATATCTTTTCTTACGATGATCCATCCTTCATTGATCAAATCAATTTCTAAGCGGCTGATTTCTGTAAAAAGAGGATTGATATAATTACTGTCTACAAGCAATATTATTTTCCCCTGGCTGTGTTTTACAGGCAACTTACTTGCACAATAAACGTAAGAGTATGCAGAGAATGGAGCAATACTGCTGGTAGCTTTAATATTGTACTCATACCCAATACCGGAAGTAACTGTATTATCTATATAAAATGTATCATTCATTCCCAAGCTAGATGTGAGCAATGTCCATGAGCTATCTGTCCTGCCTTTTCTTGAAACGGAATATGATTGTGCATTTAACCCCTTCTTCCAACGTAAAGTAAATGACAGGGGGGCATTGGTCGATGTAACGCTTACATCTAATGATCTGTCTGCCGATGTTTGGGAATAACCAAAAACTGCAGCAAGAAAACAAACAACTAGACCTATTGTTCTTTTCATTGAACGCTACTTATTTATCTATTTAATATTTACGAAGTATCAGTTTTTGGTATTCAAAGATAATATAATATTTCAAAGAAGAGCCAGGCTGGTATTACTTTACTTTTTCTTTTATTTCCTGCAATTTGAGCAATGCCTCAACGGGGGTTAACCTGTTGATATCGACAGCATTCAGCAAAGTTCTGATCTCGTCAAATGTGGCAGAGTGGGCATCAAAAATACTTAATTGCACTTTTGGGGTACTTAATTGTTTTACCGATTCATTGATATCCTTGCTTTCACGACTGTCTTCCAGTTGCTTTAGTATTTCGTTCGACCGGTCAATTAAAGAAGGGGGCATGCCGGCCATTCGGGCCACATGTATACCAAAACTATGCACACTGCCCCCTGGTGCTAATTTTCGCAGGAATATGATTTTGTTGCCAACTTCTTTATTGGTAACGTGGTAGTTTTTTACTGTAGACAATTTATTCTCCAGCTCATTCAATTCATGATAGTGAGTGGCAAATAATGTTTTAGGCTGTGCTTTACTGTTATGTAGGTACTCAACAATGCTCCAGGCAATGCTGATGCCATCATAAGTGGATGTGCCCCGACCTATTTCATCTAATAAGATCAAGCTTCGGCTGGTAATATTATTGATGATACTGGCAGTTTCATTCATTTCTACCATGAAAGTACTTTCGCCTCCACTTAAATTATCACTTGCGCCAACACGGGTAAAAATTTTATCTGTTAACGGGATCTTTGCATCGCTAGCAGGTACAAAACTTCCCATATGAGCCATTAAGGTAATGAGAGCCGTCTGACGCAGAATAGCACTCTTACCACTCATGTTCGGTCCTGTTAAAATAATGATCTGTTGTGTAGCAGGATCCAATAAAATATCATTGGCAATATAACTTTCACCAATCGGTAAATTTCTTTCTATAACCGGATGCCTGCTGTCTTTAATGTCTAAAATAAATCCATCATTTAAAGCAGGTTTTTTGTAATTGAATTGAAGTGCATTATTAGCAAAGCAGCTAAGGCAGTCTATGATAGCCATCACATGTCCATTCACCTGCATCGGTGAAATGTAATCCTGTAACTCGTTCAATAATTTTTCGAATATCTGTAATTCAATCTGGAATATTTTGTCTTCTGCACCAACAATTTTCTCTTCATATTCTTTTAATTCAGGAGTGATATATCTCTCTGCATTTGCCAGCGTTTGTTTACGTATCCAGGTATCAGGCACTTTTGATTTATGGATATTAGTTACTTCTAAATAATAACCAAATACATTATTGAAACTTATTTTTAAAGAAGAGATGCCCGTGGCAGCGGCCTCTTTTTGTTGCAACTCAATTAAGTAATCCTTTCCTCCGCTGGCAATTTTTCTAAGCCCATCTAATTCTTCATTTATTCCCGAAGCGATCATTCCGCCTTTGCTTGCCAATGCAGGAGGATTTTCATTGATCTCTTTCAGTATCTTATCCAGGATATATTTGCATGGGTTCAATGAATCTCCCAAACGTTTTAAATAATCGTTCGAAGAATTCTCACAGAATAATTTTATTGCTTCGGTTTGTTGCAGTCCTTTGGCAATTTGCAACACCTCTCTCGGATTTACTTTTTTAAGTGGCACTTTACTGGCCAGTCTTTCTACATCTCCCGCCTGTTTGATATGCAGTGTGATCTTGTTTCTGAGATCAACTTCTTTAATCAAAAATTCAACAGTAGCTAAACGTTCATTTATTTTTGTGATATCGTTCAGTGGCAGTACCATCCAGCGTTTCAATAACCTGGCTCCCATAGGAGAGACCGTATTGTCTAATACTTTCAATAGTGTATTACTTCCATCTGCACCACCAAATAATTCTAAATTCCTGATGGTGAATCTGTCCATCCATAAATGCTCGTCCCTATCAATTCTTTGTATAGAGGTAATATGTCCGAGGTTAGGATGTTCTGTATCTTTCAGGTAATGTAAAATGGCTCCGGCGGCAATAATGCCGGCAGATAAACCTTCTATACCAAAACCTTTCAGACTATGGGTGCCAAAATGTTTTAATAAACTTTCCTGTGCATATGCATCGGCAAAGATCCATTCGTCTAATCCGTAAGTAAAAAACTTCAGGCCAAAATATTCTTTGAATATTTTTTGTTTGTTGCGCTGAAAGATCACTTCGGCAGGTTTTAAACTCTGCAACAATTTATCTGCATATTCTTTATCTCCTTCTGCAATAAAAAACTCACCGGTGCTAATGTCTAAAAAAGCGATACCCATCTTTGCATCATCAAAATGGATGGATGCCAAGAAGTTATTACTGTTATGTTCTAATAATTTATCGTTAGTGGCCACACCTGGTGTAACCAATTCTGTAACGCCACGTTTTACAATTCCTTTCGCTTGCTTGGGATCTTCCAGTTGATCACAAATAGCAACACGATAACCGGCTTTAACTAATTTATGTAAATAGGTATCCAGTGCATGGTGAGGAAAGCCCGCCAATTGTGAAGAATCTGCATTGCCATTATTTCTTTTGGTTAAAGTAATGCCCAGCACTGTAGAGGCATTCACGGCATCCTGCCCGAATGTTTCGTAAAAATCTCCTACTCTAAATAACAGGATCGCATCAGGGTAGCGAGCCTTGATAGCGTTGTGCTGTTGCATTAAAGGTGTTTCGGCAGTTGCTTTAGCCATAAATACTTATTCGTTGATTGGGTTTGGCCCGTTTGTTCAGGTTGTCGCAAAAATAAGGGCTTTCGTTACTTAATTGACATCATTGTCCCCAATGTGAATTACTTTTGCAGATAATTTTTTTGGATGAGAAAACTGAGCATGGATGAATTGAACCGTAAAACGGTGGACGAATTTAAGCAGTCGGAAAAGATACCTGTTATTGCGGTACTGGAAAATATCCGCAGTGCCTATAATGTGGGAAGCGTATTCAGAACGGCCGATGCATTTTTATTAGAAGCCATTTACATAACCGGTTATACCTGTACTCCTCCACACAAGGAGATCAAAAAAACGGCATTGGGTGCCGAGGATTCAGTGACCTGGAGGCATTTTGCCAATGCGGCTGAAGCGATCACCGATTTGCAACAACAAGGGTATAGGGTTTTTGCCGTAGAGCAGGCTGAGAATAGCTACGCTCTTCAGAACGTAGATTTTAAAACCGACGATAAGGTCGCCGTAATATTTGGCAATGAAGTAACCGGCGTTGAGCAAACTACCATTGAACAATGCGAAGGCTGTATAGAAATACCTCAATTGGGGATGAAACATTCACTCAATATTGCAACAGCGGCAGGGGTGGTGTTGTGGGAGCTGGTAAGAAAACGATTACTTAATAATGGATAGTTGATAAATGATAATTGATAATGAGTGCAGTTAAAAAATATTTGTCTTTAGTAAAATTTTCGCATACAATTTTTGCAATGCCTTTTGCATTGATTGGTTTTTGTTTGGGAGCAAGAGAACAAATCACAATTTTTATTACAGGTTTTTATCGTGATCATTTGCCTTCTTCCTGGACGTTAGGCGAGGATAAAAGACCTCTGTGGGTAGTTTTTATTTTAGTTATTCTCTGCATGATCTTTGCCCGTTCTGCAGCTATGGCTTTCAATCGTTGGTTAGATGCAAACTATGATGCAAAGAACCCACGTACTGCAATACGGGAAATTCCGGCAGGAGTGATATCAAGTAGTAATGCTTTGAGGTTTGTAATTGTCAATTGCTTATTGTTCGTTGCCTGTTGTTATTTTATAAATACAGCTTGTCTTATTTTATCACCCGTTGCATTATTTGTGATCCTGTTCTACAGTTATACCAAACGTTTCACAGCATTGTGTCATTTGGTGTTAGGTGTAGGATTAAGCCTGGCACCTATCGGCGCATATCTTGCCGTAACAGGACATTTTGATCTACTGCCTATATTGTTTTCTTTCACTGTTTTATTTTGGGTAAGTGGGTTTGATATCATTTATGCTTTGCAGGATATTGAATTCGATCAATCACAACAATTGCATTCTATCCCGGCAGCTTTGGGTAAAGTAAAAGCATTAAGAGTATCAGAATTGTTACATGTTTTGTCGGCCATTTGTGTAATATATGCCGGTATATATGGGCATTTTAGTTGGTTGTATTGGATCGGTGTTGCAGTGTTTGTCGGGATGCTTGTTTATCAGCATAGCATTGTAAAACCAACTGATCTAAGTAAAGTGAATATTGCATTCATGACTGCAAACGGTATTGCATCAGTTGTATTTGCTGTTTTTGTTTTGTTAGACTTGTTCATCAATCAGTAAACATAATTCGTAATTCCAAAATCGTAATTCGTAAATAAAACATGGCTCGAATATTAGCAATTGACTACGGAGGTAAACGGACAGGATTGGCAGTAACTGATCCACTGCAGATCATTGCTACAGGTTTAACTACGATTGATTCAAAGGAATTGATCCCCTTTTTGAAAAATTATATTGCATCAGAAGAAGTGGAGTTGATCATTATAGGGCTTCCCAAAAACTGGGATGAGTCTGATACACATGGGACACCGTTGGTAGAAGCTGCCATCAAAAAGATCAAAAAAGAATTTCCTGCAATACCACTCAAAACGGTGGACGAGCGGTATACTTCAAAAATGGCCAAAGATGCCATGTTGGAAATGGGCATGAAAAAGAAAGACCGCCGTATAAAAGGAAATGTGGATGTAATTGCTGCAACCATCATTTTGCAGGAGTATTTGCAAAGTATTGCCTGATTCATTCATTGCTACCTAACTGATTTCAGCTAAATTTGCACCCTTAACAAATTAAATAATTCATTCAACCACACAATGATTTTACCAATAGTAGCATATGGTTCGCCGATATTAAGAAAAGTTTGCAGTGATATAACTCCTGATTATCCGGAGTTGGATAAACTGCTGGAAGATATGTGGGAGACTTTGTATAACAGCAATGGGGTAGGTTTGGCAGCACCGCAGATCAATAAAGATATTCGGCTTTTTGTGGTTGACAGTCAGCAGATATTTGCTAACATGGAAGAAGATGATGAGGAAGAGGATGACTATCCGGATGCTCCCGGTTTCAAAGGTGTTTTCATTAATGCGCATATAAGTAAGCTGGAAGGAGCAGAATGGAGTTATAATGAAGGCTGTTTAAGTATTCCCAAAATAAGGGAAGATGTGTATCGTAAAGAAAAAGTTACATTGGATTATGTAGACGAAAATTTTCAACCTCAAACCAAAACCTTTAACGGAATTACTGCAAGGGTGATCTTACATGAATATGATCATATAGAAGGAAAGCTTTTTATAGACTATATGAAACCGCTAAAACGTACACTGATCAAAAGAAAACTGGATGATATCAGTAAAGGGAAGATAAAGGTTGATTACCGGATGGTTTTTCCTAAATAATAATTTTACGTTTCATTTACATCGTTTGTAATAATTTGCAGGTATGATTAAGGGCATCATACCTTTTCTTTTTTGTGTACTCAGTTTTATTTCCTCATCGGCACAGGATTCATCTATTTACGTTGGTAAAAAAGTGATCACACTCAGTGAGGTGGTAGTGGATAATAAGCTGAATGTTCCCACCTTTATCAACAGGATAAAAAGCGATTCGTCTTTTTACAAAGCTTTCAGGAATCTTCATATCATTCAATTTTCTTCCAATAATGATATACGCATGCTGGATAAGCATGGAGAAATTAAAGCTTCATTGGTTAGTAAAACAAAACAAATAAGAGAAAATAATTGCAGGAAAATGGAAGTGCTGGAAGAGCAGTCATCGGGAGATTTTTATACAGATGATCACCAGTATAATTATTATACGGCCAATATGTATGCATCGCTTTTCTTTACCAATGGATTAGTTTGTGGCGAGGATAACATCGTTGCCGGCAGAGAATTCAGCACCTCGGGGAAAACAGGGATGGATAAACATAAAGAGCAATTGAAGATGTTGTTTTTTAATCCCGGGAAAAGAATAAACGGGCTGCCGTTTATGTCAAATAAGACTGCTATTTATGACGATGATATTGCAGAGAATTACGATATGAGCATTGATATGGATGAATACAACAAAACGAGTTGTTATATTTTTAAACAAAAAGTAAAACCAGGCAAGGAGGGGAGTGTGGTGTTGGATGAAATGACCACCTGGTTTGATGATAAAACCTTTGATGTAGTGGCTCGTAACTATACACTTAGTTACGATGCCGGCGTATACGATTTTAAAGTACAAATGGAAGTGCAAATGACACACTTCGGAGATCTGTTGGTTCCTTCACTATTGCGATATAATGGCAACTGGAAAGCCATTTTCAAGAAAAGAGAAAGAGGTGTTTTTACCGCCACACTTTTTGATTTTCAATAAGTTTGTCAGATTCTTTTTGCTGGCATGCAACTTTTTGTTGCAATTTCTCGACTGCATGTTTTGATAGCTACACTCTTTTATTACTAAAAATTCCCTCTACATGACAAAAAATTTACTTACACTTATTGGTGTAATGTCGGGCTTATCTGCCTTTGCTCAACCTGCACCCTTTATAGGTTGCCCTAATGTGAATACAGCCATATTAAGATCAGGAGACAATTCAACAACAACCAATCCGGTTTCTATTTACTCTGTTAATGGTATCACAGGCGCCCCTACTTTACTAAGTGGCCCAGTTCTGGATCCTTCAAATGCAGCTGTCAACCTTCAGATAAACGGATTAGGATTAAATACAGCTGATGGGTTTTTATATGGGTTATATGCAAATACTCCAACTTCATTGTCATTAACTCCTGCAATGCCTTTTTACAGATTAGGTGCAAATGCTGTAGCAGAGCAGTTAGGTACTATTGCCGGCCCTGCGCCTACAGCACCTGAAAATAGTTCAATTGTCAGTTCCGCAGCAGGTGAAATGGATCTTTCAAACAATTATTATTTTTCGGCAACAACAGGTACAACTGTAATCAATTTCTTTAATCCGGCAGCCAATACGTTCACTATGTCGAAAATATACATTGGTAAATTAACAGGAGTAAGTAGCCTTACCGCAGGTAATACTGCATTGTCTCCATTGTATGTTGAAGTGACCAATCCAAGTAATGATGCATTGGGTTATCTGACCTCGATTAAAACGGCTATGACTTTGTCATCAGCCCAAAATACTGGTCTTAGAGATTTTACTTACAACAGGTACGACAATATGTTATATGCTTACGTAACATATCCCGATCCATTAAATCCTTCGGGGAATTATTATGGTCAGATGTTGAAAGTAGATCCTGCTACCGGTATCTTGACGGCGGTGGCGGCTCCGGTGATCTTGCCTTTTGCAAATTCAGGCAATGAAGTAGCGGGTTCTTTTTTAAACAAATCAGGAAATTTCTTGATCTTATTTACAGATGGTAATATATATAAAGCTACTAATACCTCTATCGGTGTTTTTAATGGTAGTATCACACTTTTGAATGGAAACACAGGATTGCCAAATACTTTACGTGGTGATATGGCATCATGCGGAGCAGCCATAGAAGCTGGCATCTTGCCTGTTACATTAAATAATTTTAAAGTTTACAATCACGGAGAAGAAGTGATCATCAAGTGGCAAACAACTGCAGAAATAAATGTGAAAGAATTTATTATCCAAAAAAGTGCTGACGGGATCAACTGGGAAGATCTTACTTTGATTTCGACAATTGGCAATGCAGACAATGGAGCACAGTACCAGTTTACGGATAAAAGTTCCGCACAAACGGCGTTTTACCGGTTGGCCATAGTTGATAAAAACGGGGATAGAAAATTCAGTGCGATCAGGAAAATAACTGCTGGAGCGAAGGAGTTTTTATTTAGTGTGTACCCTAACCCTGTAAAGAACATATTGACGGTTGAAAGTCAACAAATAGTTTCTTCAAAAGCGATCATAAAAATAAGTGACCTTGCCGGACGGGTTTTGTTGAACCGAGCTAAAAAAGCTACTGAAAATATGATCAGTCTTGATCTATCCGGGCTGAATAAAGGGGTTTATTTTATTTGCCTGATCACTGAAGATGGGATAAACTCAACGCAAAGGTTTGTAAAGCAGTAAGATCTGCATGATTTGTACCCTATAAATACCGAGCGACCGATTAATCTGGTCGCTCGGTTTAATTTTGGGCAATTTTGCCCGAAAATTGGGGTAAAATCCTCAAAAATTATCTGTTTTGTATTGGAAATTCATTACCTTTGCCCACTATTTTTAAATTCTCCAATTAATATATGGCATTCAAAAAAGAAAATCGTCCCCGTCCAGTGTTTTCTCAAATCACTATCGGACTAGCTTCTCCTGACAGTATTTTAGAAAAAAGTTTTGGTGAGGTATTAAAGCCTGAAACCATTAACTACCGTACTTATAAGCCCGAAAGAGATGGCTTGTTTTGCGAAAGAATTTTTGGCCCGGTAAAGGACTATGAGTGTGCTTGTGGAAAGTACAAACGTATCCGTTATAAAGGTATCGTTTGTGACAGATGTGGTGTGGAAGTAACTGAGAAAAAAGTACGTCGTGAAAGAATGGGGCACATCAAATTGGTGGTGCCTGTGGTGCATATATGGTATTTTAAATCTTTACCGAATAAGATCGGTTATTTATTGGGGATGAGTTCTAAGAAATTAGAAACGATTGTTTACTACGAACGTTTTGTGGTAATTCAACCGGGTATCCGTGCTGATAAAGGTCAAAACTTCGGTGATTTGTTAACTGAAGAAGAATACCTGGATATATTGGACACTTTGCCAAAAGACAACCAATATCTTCCTGATGAAGATCCAAACAAATTCATCGCCAAAATGGGTGCTGAAGCAGTGAGTGATCTGTTGGCAAGAATCGATCTGGATCAATTAAGTTTTGATCTTAGAAATTCTGCTGCAAACGAAACAAGTCAACAACGTAAAGCTGATGCCTTAAAGCGTTTAAGCGTAGTGGAAAGTTTCCGTGATGCTAATACAAGAATCAACAACCGTCCTGAATGGATGGTAATGCAATATATTCCTGTTATTCCGCCTGAATTACGTCCGTTGGTTCCTTTGGATGGTGGCCGTTTTGCATCATCTGATCTGAATGATCTGTATCGTCGTGTTATTATCCGTAATAACCGTTTGAAAAGATTGATGGAAATTAAAGCGCCGGAAGTGATCTTACGTAATGAGAAACGTATGTTACAGGAAGCGATCGATTCATTATTTGATAACTCACGTAAATCAAATGCTGTAAAAGCAGAAGGTGGTCGTGCGTTGAAATCATTGAGTGATGTATTGAAAGGTAAACAAGGACGTTTCCGTCAAAACTTATTAGGTAAACGTGTGGATTATTCCGGTCGTTCTGTAATCGTTGTAGGACCTGAATTGAAGATGCATGAGTGTGGTTTACCAAAAGATATGGCTGCTGAACTATTTAAGCCGTTTATTATCAGAAAACTGATTGAAAGAGGTATCGTTAAAACGGTAAAATCTGCCCGTAAATTAGTTGATAAAAAAGAAGCGATCATTTGGGATATTTTGGAGAATATTTTGAAAGGTCACCCGATCATGTTGAACAGGGCCCCAACACTTCACAGATTGTCAATCCAGGCGTTCCAGCCAAAATTAATTGAAGGTAAAGCGATACAATTGCATCCTTTGGTTACTACGGCCTTCAATGCGGATTTTGATGGTGATCAGATGGCGGTTCACGTACCTTTAAGTAATGCAGCTATTTTGGAAGCTCAGTTGTTGATGTTATCATCTCACAACATCCTGAACCCACAAAATGGTACACCAATCACTCTTCCTTCTCAGGACATGGTACTTGGTCTGTACTACATTACCAAGGGTAAAAAATCTACTGAAACAGAAAAAGTAAAAGGCGAAGGAAAAGCATTTTATTCTGCAGAAGAAGTGATCATTGCTTACAATGAACAACAAGTAGATCTACATGCACATATTAAAGTAAAGGCCAACTACAGAAATGATGATGGTACTTTAACCTATAAATTAATTGATACAACAGTTGGTAGAGTATTATTTAACCAGCATGTTCCAAAAAGCGTAGGTTTTGTAAATGCATTATTGACCAAGAAATCTTTAAGAGAAATTATTGGTGATATCATTAAATGGACCAACGTTCCTACCACAGCTAAATTTTTGGATGATATCAAAACATTGGGATACCGTATGGCATTCCGTGGTGGATTATCGTTCAATATTAATGACCTGATCATTCCGGATATTAAACAGGAATTGATCGACAACGCAACTGTAGAGGTGGACGAAGTTTGGGAAAACTACAATATGGGTTTAATCACCAATAATGAACGTTATAACCAAACGGTAGATATCTGGAGTCGTGTGGATACAAGAATTACTGAAACATTGATCCGTGAATTAGCAGCAGATAAACAAGGGTTCAACTCTGTTTACATGATGCTTGATTCCGGTGCCCGTGGTAGTAAGCAACAAATTAAACAGTTGGCTGGTATCAGAGGGTTGATGGCTAAACCACGTAAATCTGGTTCATCAGGTAGTGAGATCATTGAGAATCCGATCTTATCAAACTTTAAAGATGGTTTGAATGTATTGGAATACTTTATCTCTACGCATGGTGCCCGTAAAGGTTTGGCGGATACGGCGTTGAAAACTGCGGATGCAGGTTACCTGACCCGTCGTTTAGTTGACGTTGCACAAGATGTGGTTATTAAAGATGAAGATTGCGGAACACTTCGTGGTATTGCAACTTCAGCATTGAAAGATAACGAAGATATTATTGAACCATTAAGCGATAGGATCGAAGGACGTACATCTTTACATGATGTATTCCATCCGGTAACAGAAGCTTTATTGGTAGGTGCAGGTGAAGAAATTTCACAAGATCATGCAAAAGCGATCGAAGAAAGCGGTATTGAAACTGTAGAGATTCGTTCAGTATTGACTTGCGAAAGCAAACGTGGTGTGTGTGTGAAATGTTATGGTAAAAACCTTGCATCTGGTTACTTAGCTCAAAAAGGAGATGCTGTTGGTATCATCGCTGCTCAGTCAATCGGTGAACCAGGTACTCAGTTAACCTTACGTACTTTCCACGTGGGTGGTGTGGCCGGTTCTGCTTCTGTAGAATCTACCCTGCCTTCTAAATTTGATGGTACTATTCAGTTCGATGGTTTACGTACAGTTGCCACTGAAGATGCTGAAGGTAAAAAGATCAATGTGGTTATCGGCCGTACCGGTGAGGTGCGTATCATGGATGTAAAAAATGATCGTTTATTGATCACTAATAACGTTCCTTACGGCGCTACCTTAAATGTAAAAGACGGTCAGGTTGTTAAGAAAGGAGATACCATTTGTACATGGGATCCGTTCAACAACGTTATCGTTTCTGAAATTGTTGGTAAAGTTAGATTTGAAGCTGTTATTGAAGGTGTAACCTTCCGTGAAGAAGCTGATGAACAAACAGGCCATAAAGAGAAAGTTATTATTGAAACAAAAGATAAAACCAAATTACCTTCTATCATCATTGAAGGTAAAGAACACAAATCTTACAACTTACCGGTAGGTAGTCATATCGTTTTGGAAGAAGGCGATGAAGTAAGAAGTGGCCAGGTATTGGTTAAGATCCCAAGGGTATTAAGCAAATTGAAAGATATCACGGGTGGTCTGCCTCGTGTAACAGAATTGTTTGAGGCAAGAAATCCTGGTAACCCAGCAGTTGTTTGTGAAATTGATGGTGTGGTTACTTTTGGTAATATCAAACGTGGTAACAGAGAGATCGTTGTAGAAGCAAAAGATGGCGTTGTACGTAAATACTTAGTTCCATTAACCCGTCAGATCCTTGTTCAGGATGGTGACTTTGTAAAAGCAGGAGCTGCATTAAGTGATGGTCAAACAGCACCGGCAGATATCTTGTCAATCAAAGGTCCGTTTGCAGTACAAGAGTACGTGGTGAATGAAATTCAGGAAGTTTACCGTTTACAAGGTGTGAAGATCAATGATAAACACATCGAAGTAATCGTTCGTCAGATGATGCGTAAAGTAACGATCGAAGATGCCGGTGATACTATATTCTTAGAAGGAGATACTGAAGATAAATTAGACTTTAACACAGAAAACGATAACATCTTTGATAAAAAGGTTGTTACTGATCATGGAGAAAGTACCAAACTTAAAACAGGTCAGATCGTTACACTTCGTGATGTGAGAGAAGAAAATTCTATCTTACGTAGAGCTGATAAGAAATTAGTTGAATACCGTGATGCAAGACCTGCAACTTCTTCACCGTTGTTGTTAGGTATCACTAAAGCATCATTAGGTACTCAAAGCTGGATCTCTGCTGCTTCATTCCAGGAAACTACTAAGGTATTAAGTAGTGCTGCTATTAACGGTAAAACCGATCTGATGATGGGCTTGAAAGAGAACGTTATTACCGGTCATCCGATACCTGCAGGTACTGGTTTGCGTGAGTTTGAAAACATGATCGTAGGTAGCAAAGAAGAATATGAATTACTACAAACTACTAAAGAAGCGATGAGCTTTGATGAAGAGGAGTAATATAATTTGCTGATGAAAATACAAAAGGGGTAAGATTAATTTCTTGCCCCTTTTTTGTGTGTGATTGGAAGGCAGCCCCTGATTTTTATCCAACATGTTGGATATGTTGCTGTGTATTCGGCAAAAAGGAATTATAAATATTGGGTCAGTTTGAAAATTATAATAAAAATAGTTTTATGGGTAAATGCTCTCCTGTTACTTTTTTTGCGGAAAAAAAGTAACCAAAAAAGCCGCCCCAAAACGATTACATCCCGTTTTGGGGATGGTTCCCTGATTAAACTTTTGTACTACTGTAAACTGGAAATTGGTAATTCTACATCATAATATATTTAAAAATTGACCCACCACTGAATTCTACATTTTGCGGTGTTTATCAAAAAAAATATTAATTTGAGTTTGCCATTTTAAATAATTATTGCTTACTCAAAACGATTGCCATGACTTACACCAATGATGTAAACCCATCTCTTATTCAGCAGTGGATAGCAGAGAAACTTGAGCCGCAGCAGCTTCGGGATAACCTGTTATCGCAGGGATGGGATGAAAGTATCATCAAAACTTATATCAGGGAATATAGGAGGGTGAAAAATGCAAAGCGCTTGACTGTTGGCTTTATTTGCCTGGCCACCGGGGCTTTTTTAGGATTTATCAGTTGTGTACTTACCATACTTAATCCGGTACCGGAATTGTATAACTGGATATTATACGGACTAACATCGGTAGCGTTACTGATCTTGTTTTTTGGGTTATATTGTATTTTTGAGTAGGAGGGTATACTGTTTCAGAAAGTTAGTGATGCTGCCAGTAGAGGTGGCTGCTATATAGATAGCTTAGTTAAATGACCTTTATCTGTTCCGTAGGGGTAGTTTCATCCCGAAAGGTTCCCCGGCGTTCCTGCAAGCTTTCGGGTATTCCCGAAAGTTCCCCCGGTTTTCCTGCAAGCTTTCGGGTAATCCCGAAAGTTCCCCAGAGTTCCGGCAAGGCACCGGTATCATACCGGAAACTTCCCCTGAGTTCGGGCAAGGCACCGGTATCATACCGGAAGCTTCCCCTGAGTTCCGGCAAGGCACCGGTATCATACCGGAAGCTTCCCCTGAGTTCGGGCAAGGTATCGGTATTGTACTGTGGTACTTATGGGATTTTTTTGCCGCTGCAGGTACTTTTATGATTCTTCCGCCTTCAGTGTAACAAGCGGAGCCAATGTTCAGCAATGATACAGCTGCCGATAGCCCAAATAAATATTAATGAACCGCCTTTGTATATTTTTTCTCTCCTGCGTTGATCGCTACCGTTAGTGCATTTTCTTTTGGCGGAATAGGACAGTGGTATCCGGTGGCATAACAGCAATAAGGATTGTAGGCTTTATTAAAATCAATGACAACTTTATTGTCGGCAATGTCTGTGATCAATATATCGATGTATCTGCCACCTTCATAGGTTTCGTTGCCGTTGGTGGCATCAGTAAAAGGAATGAAGAGATAATCTTTATACTCGTCGGTAAGGATCATGTCTTTTGATTGATAAACGATAAGCTGGTAGGTTTTATCGTTTATTACAAATGAAATTTTTCCGTACCTGTAATATTGCTGCATTGATTTGGCTGAGGTGGGCATTTTAAATCCTACCGCATCGTTTATTTTTTCAAAAGTTGCCACCACTTTGTAATTGCTATCAGGAGCAAAGAAATGGATCTCATTTCTATCCTGTCCTTTCACTACTTCATGCGTAGCAATATACATTCTCTGGTATTCTTTTATCTTATCGATATAACTGCCGGAATTGGTTTGTGCAAAGGTTAACTGGCTTAAAAAAATGCAACAAGCAAAAAGTATTTTGTTCACGTACAACGGTTTTGTTTAAAAGTGGTTTAATTATTTAGGTCCCCAATCGTCCATTCCTGTTTTATCTCCGCAGGCCAACATAACCACATATTCGTTGTCTGAATTTTTTCTTATCATTACCGCTACAGAAAAATAATCATATCCTTTTGCTGTAGAAGGAAGAGTAAAATGGCTAATGTTGAAACTGTTATTTGCATCGGCAGTTTTTGCAGTTCCGCTAAATTTAAGTGGTGCTCCTCCTTTCTTTAAAGTGATAGCGGCCGTTTTAACCTGGCTACATAAGTAGTCGTATTTAGCTTTTGCTTCTGCGAAACTTTTAGTTTCTGCGAAAGTTGCAAGATAGTAATTATAATAATCATAATCACTGATGATCACATCGCCAATGGTTGTGCCGGGCAGGCCTATCAGGCTTTCGTAGCCCAATTCTACAAAGTCGTAGAACACACTGTAATCGTCATTTCCCTGCAAGCCATAAAAATAATCGGGATAGGCTCTGCAAATAGTGGTCAATCCGTCAGAAAATGTTTTAGGTGCAATATTGATCAGTTCTCCGTAATTGTTATACAGCGATGTAACGGCTGTAAGAGAACCATTTTTCCATTTGCCCTTAACGCAATACCCTGTTTTATCTAATCGCCATCCGGTGCCGGTGAACTCTCCTTTAAGATACTCTCCGTTAAATAACTGATTGCTATTGTCTGCAAACCAGGCTTTGCCGGTAAATTCTGCTTTGCCTGTTACCTGGCCATAGTACACGGTTTTTTTATCTAAAGAAATACTTAATGCTTTTGGATCATTGAGATAATCTTTTTCATAATTACCCTCGTCGTAAAATTTACCGATCTTTAAAAAGTGTCCTAAGCCATAGGTTCCATCATCATTGTAAGTGCCAATTAACCTGGTAGAATCATCTCTTACAATGATCCCATCTATAAGGTATCCTTTTTTATATTTCCCAAAATATCTTTTTTTAGTTTTCAGGTCGTAGAAGAAACACATCTCTTCAAGCAGCTTTGTTGTTTTATCTGTGATGCCCATTAAGACCTGCTTTTCTGTTTTTTCAGAAAAGAATCTGCTGTCTTTTAAAAATGAAGGAAAAGATGCCGTGCCGGAACTTACCCAGTTGCCGTTCTTCCAGGTGCCTTCAAATAATTTTTTATTGCTCAATTCAAACTGATATCCATCTCCATCTTTTTTGCCATCCTTATACATATTGTCAGTGATCACATCGGCGGCACTGTTGATGAAGGTAGATCTGCCGTGATAAGTATTGGCTTTGAAGTTTCCCTGTAAAATACTGTTGTCACTAAATATCGAAATGCCTTGTCCATTCTCTTCCCCATTCAGAAACGACCCCACATATAGATCCTTATTGCTGTTAAAACTGGTGCCCTGCCCCGTTAGTTTTCCATTTTTCCAGTCTCCGCTGGAAAAACTACCATTACTCAAAAGTAGTACTCCCTTGCCCTCGAACTTACCATTTACAAAGTATCCTACATAGCGAAGCGCTGTGCCATTACTGTATATGGCCATGCCTAATCCATTAGGTTTGCCTCCTTTGATTTCTCCTATATAAGTGGTCTTAATATCCCATGCATCTTTAAGCGAATCTATTTTTCCGGTGGTGACTAACTGAGAATAAAGAAGAGTAAAAAAGTTGAGAAGGATTGCAGTTAAAACAAACTTTTTCATGGTTGTGTAGTTGAAAGGTTAGGGAATAAGGGCTTAATAAATGGTAAAATAAATAATCAGTTTAACTTTCACAATATCTATGGCGATAAATATTTAGGAAGGTAAATAGTTGCAGTGTAAAATTCTGTAAAAAAAACAGGTTTTGCAATACCCAATAATACGGATATCCGGAGTTGTGTTTTGGGACAATATTTTCCCCTGCAAACATGTATAAAGGGGAAAGCGTTAATTCATCATTAATACGTTTACGCTTCTTTGTAAAATATTAAAGGCTATTTCGGCCATGAGGTTCTCTTTATCCAGCGTGGGGTTTACTTCGGTAATTTCAAAGCAACAGATCTTTCTGTTTTGCATGAATTTGCTGATAATATCTTCTACTTCTCTTTCTTTTAAACCATTACTCACAGGTGTTCCTGTGCCCCTTGAAATGGAGGCATCTAAGCAATCAACGTCAAAGCTTACATAGATGTCGGTGCATTCTGATAAATAGCGCAACACTTTCCTGCAAATACTTTCAGCTCCGTTTCTTCTCACTTCTGCCGTTGTGATCACTTTTATACCATATTTTTCTATCAGTGCTTTTTCTTCTTTTTCATAATCTCTTAAAGATATAAGCACAATATCTTCGGGTAATATCTTGGGATAAATTTTACCGATATGCTTTAATTGATCCCAGATCTTTTCTGTTTTTTCATCCAGTTCATGCACTTTGCATGGCTTGTTATCTTCTCCGATAGCGGTGGCCAATGGCATACCATGCATATTGCCGGTAGGGGTGGTGTACGGCGTGTGCAGATCAGCATGTGCATCCATCCATATCACTCCTAATTTACTTTTTGGCTTGGCCATTTTGATACCTGCAATAGTGCCGCCGGCATTGCTATGATCTCCGCTTAATACAACAGGGAAAAAACCGGTTTTTATTGTATCGCAAACAGATTTGCTGATTCGTTCGTACAGGGTAAGTACACCGCTGATACGTTTGGCATACGGAGAATGAATGGGCTCAAATAGTAAGTTATTCTCTACTTCAATTTTTTCTGATGGGAAGTGGACAAAGAAATTGCTCATGAAATCGAGAGCGGCTATTTTGATCGCATCAATGCCTAAACTGGCACCACGGGTACCTGCTCCGATCTCACTAGGGATTTCTATCAGTTTAATATTTTTCATATTGCAATGTCAGCTGGTGTATACTTAAAGCTACGATTTTCTTACAATCAGACCAATTTGTGATCAAGCATTAATTGTTTTGATAATAGCAAAGCGAACAAACATCTCTTCGCTATACCAGTTTTCTTTTCTTGTTTTAGCAATAACGGTTGTATGCTCTTTCATAGTATATGCAAATTGTTTCATGGCCTCTTTATCTTTCCAAATGCTGAATGTAGCTTGTTTTATGAGAGGGATCTCTCCAATTCCGATCGACCTGATCAATCCTTCTGCCTGTAAGCTTTTAGCGGCAACCGGCTGTACATTTTTCCAGAATGATCGTAGTTTAGATAAGCGAATAGTGGCTCTTGTTAGTACTGCGATCTCTCCTGTATGGTCACTGTTTTTATTCGGTACCCCGAAAGGATCTTTACCATCCCATTTGCCATGGCCTTCAATTGGAGTTAATAAAATTGTATTTGTTTCTACCTTAAAAGTATGATGCCAGTTAGCAATAAAGGAACCATATAATTTTTTTACAGCGTTTGTTGAATCCAGTTTTTCAAGATCGGATGCATCTTTATATACAGAAAGGATCACCCATTGCTGCCAATCCGGGTGTATATCGAAACTTCCGTTTTTACCGCAGCCCATTAGTTTATAGAAGGAGATGTTTTTGTTGAGCAGTAACGGCAGGCGAAATATTGCCATAGACAGCAAAGCAAAATAGGTATATTTTTTAGGGTATTTCTGAATGGTGAGTGTAACAAACATAAATAGCTGTCGATAATTTTTCTAAAGATAAGTTAAACAAAAAAGGCTGTCTTATAAAGACAGCCTTTTGAGAAAATTGTTCGAATCTTATTGAGATAAAACAGTAAGCTTAATGGATGGATTAACGGTGAATTGAGCACCTGTATATAGATTTACCTTATTAACAGTAAGATCACTTGTTAAAACAGGGAATGGTGTAGCATGACCATATACTATTACAGTTGATGTAGGGCCCGGTATACGACCAGCTTCCCAGTTACCGCAATCAAAAACATCAGAAGTACCTTTATTACCTGTCCATACACTGATGTTGCTGTTTACCAATGCAACATTTGCTTTAGTATTTACAACAGCAGGAGCTGTATAATTTACCCTTACCCAGCATTTTTGCCCGGCAGTAGCATTGTTGGTGTTCCTAACTTTGGTTACTAACCATCCATCAGCAGCTGGAGTATAAGTAGTGGTAATCGGACTTGCTAAATTTGCTGCACCTGATGCAGTTGCCACAGCAATACCATTGTTGTCATAAATAGTTAAAGTAAGATCTCTGCCTGCTACTTCAATGCTATCAATTACTGCAGTAACAGTTGTACCGGCTTTAGCAAATACTCTACCTGCAACTCTTTCGTTTGTGGCATTGGTAGGTAAAGCACCTCCTTGGCCTAAACCAAGGCAATGGCTATCACCCAGGTCATCAGCCATTTCCCATTCCTGTGTGGTGCTTGGATCACGTGGTGGGGTATACGTTTTTAAATAATCATAAATATCTTGTACGGTTGTAAAAGTTACACCGGTTGGAGCTGGTGCCCAGATAGAATAACCATGACCTCTTGCGCCTGAAATTACATGTCCACATACAGCAGTTTTGATCAGTACTCTTCCATCAGGTTGCACAACTGATGTGGTAACACCATGTGCTCCTGAGTAATCGTATAATGCTTTTCCGATCCATGATGCATCTGCAACATTCACCCAAACTTGTTGATCAACTGAGTTATTGTAAGGAGCAGAACCATAAGCATCACTAATGCCAATAATTGCTTTTCCTCTTCTTTCAATTACAAAATGATCGGTACTTGATCCTGCCTGATAAAACGGAGCAGTACCACCAGTATAATTAGTAGGGAAGAACTGATCGCCGTCTTTAATATTTAATTTTTGATGCGCTTGTATGATATTTTCCAGATCTTTTCTGATAGGCAGATCTGTTTCACTGGTAGGCATATGGCTGTAGCGTTTACCTGTAGTTCCAATATCAAAAATATCTTCAAAGAATACTATCGGATTACCATTAAAAGCCATTGCTGCTGCATATGCTGCATATAACCTTGGTTCACGAGGATCAATATGTTGGCCGTTTCCTCCTAACTCGTTACCGGTATCCCATCCGGTGTTATCACCTAATGCTTTAGAAAAATTACCAACACTATCTAATTTTGGTCTGTACGTATCATGGCTATTTACAAAAGGTGAACTTCTGTAAACTCTTTTAGTGCCATAGTCCATCCAGCGTTTACTTTGAAGGTCGTACTGAAGATATTGCATGTTAAAATCACCTGGAGTAGTGTTTCCTTTAACCATTCTGTACAGGCCTCCGTTAGTACCATATCCTCTTAAAGCAAAATCAAATGCTCCTGTAGCTTCTTCATTACTATAATCGGTTAAACGAACACCGGTAACGTAGTTGTCTAATTCTGTTGCACCACCTACCCACTCACCAATGCTAAACATATTTTGACCACCGGCGGCCCATGAAGGAATATTGTATTTTACATCTCTTACTATATCTTGTTGTACATCAAAAGGGAAATGTTTTACAGCATCAAAACGATACCCATCTATACCGGTCTGACGTTTTAACCATTTCATCCAGTTTCGTACATTATTTTGCATGTAATCTGTTGTCTGAGCTGGGTTAACATAAGGACGTGTTACACCTTTGATAGTAGCCGATCCTGAAGTAGGAATGTTAGAGCTTTGTCCCGGAGCTGAAATGGTTTCATAATCGATATCCGGCCCAAAGTAAGCGGCTCTGATATCTCCATCATTATTAGGGATATTGGCATTTGGATAAAAATCTGTATAATTTTTAGGCCATCTTCCCGCTCTTGTAAAATAATCCAGTCTTGAGCTATCATCTATGATAGGAGTTTTGTAACAAACATATCTGAAGTTCTTGTACCCGTTATTAGTAGCCAATGAATACGCAGCAGAATCAATACCTCCTGCGTTAGAATTTGTTCCTGCACCATCATGATGGTTCAATACAGCATCGCAAATAACTTCTATACCATTTGCATGCATTACTGCGATCATTCTTAGCAGATCATCTTTTGTACCACTTCTGGTACTATCTCTGATACCGTCACCACCACCTTTTTGATACTTATCTCCCAGGTCATACGGATCGAAAGGACTATATCCAACGCTACCACCTGAACCATTCTTTACAAAAGGAGGTACCCAAATGGCATCAAAGCCAAGACCTTTTAATCTTGGAGCCAGATCGGTTAAATAACTACACCAGTTATAACGGTAGTTACTGTTCCAGTAATCCCACCAAAATCCTTGTAAAACTACTTTATGGATATAAGTAGACTTGTCTTGCGCCTGTGTATTGGAAACAGAGAGAGTTAGCAGCAAACCGGCCAATATTGACAGGACGAAAGATTTAAGAGAATGCCTCTTAAGGAGTAAACATGACTTCATAATCGTTAAAATATTATTGTGTAAATAATACACGAATATAAGGAGTTATTTTAAACCACCTTGAATTTTAACAAGATTTAATTTTGGTTAAAAGCGACTAAGCAGAATTGAGGATGATATTATTTTAATTCAACATAAATATCGGGGCCAAAGATCTTGATCAATGAATCCTTGATTATCAGCGGATCCTGGACAGGATTTTTAAATGGCATAGCGAGTCTGTACGAACTGCTATCGGCTGCAGCTAACATCACTAACTCATGCCCGAAAGAGCTAAATCTGGCCAGTGCTTTTTCAGCAGCTTCTTTGGTAGCATATTCTTTAACAACGATCTTAAACAGAACACTATCGGAAGGAGTGGTTACAGCAGCACGTAGGGTTGTATCTGGTTTTGCTATTACCGGGGTGTCAATTACAGGTGCCACTACAGCAGTATCAACAGTGCTGAGTGGGGCAGTAGCATTGTTTTTATAAAACAGAAAATAGTAAAGGCTTAGGCCGCCAACAACAGCTAATAAAATAAGCATTGCCAGGAGTAATTTCTTTTTACCAGAATCGTCTCTGCTTTCACTTTCAAACGATACACTCTCGTCTCTTTTCTCTCTTAGCTGTCTTGGAATGTCATCAATTTTTGGAGTGATAAATTGTCCTGGAATAAATTCATATTCACCATGCTGACTTTTTTGAACGGTACCTACACCTTCAATGGTAAGCGGTTTACCGATATTCAAAAATTGCTTTGCCAATATAACGAAAGAATCAAGGTCGGCTGATGCCAATGGTTTGATCTTACTTGTTTGCTTGGTGATAAAATCGATAAGAGCTTCGTCTTCTGTTGCCTTTAAATTATATTCAAAGCTGATGGCATTTTCAGGCATTACAAAATCTTTATCATTTTCTAAAGGCATTGCAACCGAAGGATTTAACCGAAAAGTGCCAATTCCCTGAAGGGTTACTTCTTTGGTGTTATATAAATGCTGAACTAGTAGTTGCTCTATTTTCACAGTAATTGATTTTGAGAAAAACAAACCTACCTAATATTAGGCACATGGCAAAAACAACAAAGTATTAATTGTTACTTTTGCAGTATGATATCTGATAAAGAAAAACAGTTTTTACAATATTGGGAGGCAAACCGGGAGGCTGAAAGTACTGTTGTCAGTAAATTACTGAGAGGTTTTCCAATGGCAGCCATGTTTGGCCTGCCTATTATCCTGTTGGTAGTGGTTATTAAACTTTTCTTTCCAGATTGGTATATGAAGATATCTCAAACATCACCCGGGATGTTTATCACTGCTATTATTGCGATGATACTGGTAATAATATTTTATGCCATTTTCCGAATGCATTATAAGTGGGAGATGAACGAACAGTTGTACCAGGAAATTAAGGCAAAGCAACGTAGAGAAGAGAAAGTAGGCTAGATACCATATTTCCTTTTAATATCTCTGTCGGTATCTCTTTCTTTGATCGTTTCTCTTTTGTCGTATATCTTTTTACCCTTACCAAGTCCGATCTCCATTTTTGCATATCCTTTATCACTGATAAATATGCGTAAAGGAATAATGGAATATCCTTTCTCTTTTGTTTTGGTCTCCAGCTTTCTTAACTCTCTTTTGGTAAGCAACAACTTTCTTTCCTGCAAAGGTTCATGATTATTGTATGTGCCAAAATTATATTCTGAGATATGTAAACTCTTAACGTATAGTTCTCCTTTATCAAAATAACAATAGCTATCGTTAAAGCTGGCTTTACCGCTTCTCAGGCTTTTTATTTCAGTGCCTGCCAATACGAGGCCTGCAATATATTTTGCCTCAAAAAAATATTCATGATATGCTTTACGATTACTTATTTCCATTGTACAAAAATAAAAACAGCAGTATCATACAAATATGAAACTGCTGTAACAAAGTTATGTGTGGTATTTAGTTTTTAAATAGTACCAACAAGTTTCCTAATTTGTCTTTCAAGTCTTTACGTGACACTATAAAATCTAAAAATCCATGTTCTAATAAAAATTCACTGCGTTGAAATCCTTCGGGCAGATCTCTCTTTATTGTTTCTTTAATTACCCTTGGTCCGGCAAAGCCTATCAATGCACCCGGTTCGCCACAAATAATGTCTCCCAACATGGCGAAGGAAGCTGTTGTGCCACCAAAAGTAGGATCTGTACAAAGAGAGATATAAGGGATCTTTGCATCGGCCAGTTGCGATAGTTTTCCTGATGTTTTTGCTAACTGCATTAAAGAGAAAGCGCTTTCCATCATTCTGGCTCCACCACTTTTATTGATGATCATAAAAGGGATATTATGAGCTAAACAGTAATCGCATGCACGACTGATCTTTTCTCCCATTACACTACCTAAACTTCCCCCGATAAATTCAAAATCCATACAAGCTACCACCAGGTCATTGCCGTTCACTTTGCCATGTGCTACTGTAATTGAATCGTGGATATTCGTTTTTGCGTAAGTTTCTTCCAGTCTTTTATTGTAAGGTTTCAGATCTACAAAGCCCAGGTAATCTTTCGAAACAACATTGGCAAACAATTCGGTAAACTCATTGTTGTCAAAAATTATTTCAAAATATTCGCCGCTTCCAATACGGTGATGATATTCACACTTAGGACAAACAAAATAATTTTCTCTTAATTCGCTAACGGTGCAGGTAAGCTTACAAGAGGGGCACATTGTCCAGATTCCTTCCGGTGCATCTGCCTTGTCTTTTGTAGGTGTAAGAATCCCTTTTTTTATACGTTTGAACCAGCTTTGTTTTGTTTCCTCAGAGCTGCCATCTTCTCCCGAAAGGTTTACTTCAAAGTCTTCGTCTTTTCTCATTTTTTATTAATTAAAAATTATTAGTTATTAATTTTCAATTATTAACTATGCGTTGCGGTTAATACAGTTTAAATCTACAAAAGCTTCTTCTAATCTTTTGCTGAAACTTTCTTCGCCTTTACGTAACCATACACGAGGATCGTAATGTTTTTTGTTTGGACTATCCGGTCCTTCAGGGTTCCCTAACTGACCTTGAAGATATGCTTCATTCTTCTTATAATTTTCTAAAATTCCTTCCCAGAAAGCCCATTGCAGATCGGTATCTATATTCATTTTAATAGCACCGTATCCAATTGCTTCTCTGATCTGATTTTGAGGAGAACCGCTACCGCCGTGGAATACAAAGTATACTGGTTTAGGACCTGTTTTCAATTCTTTTTCGATGTATACCTGGCTATTGTGTAATATGATAGGAGTTAACTGAACATTTCCAGATTTGTATACACCATGTACATTACCAAATGCTGCAGCAACGGTAAACATATTGCCTACTTTGCTCAATTCTTTGTAAGAATAAGCAACGTGTTCTGGTTGAGTATATAATTTTTCATTATCGATATCGCTGTTATCAACACCATCTTCTTCACCACCGGTTACTCCTAATTCAATTTCGATGCTCATACCTAATGGAGCCATACGTTTGTAGAATTCTACAGAAGTTGCAATATTTTCTTCAAGTGGCTCTTCACTCAGATCCAACATATGTGAACTGAATAAAGGTTGTCCTTTTTCTTTATAAAATTTTTCTCCGGCATCTATCAATCCGCTAACCCATGGCAACCATTTTTTTGCCGCATGATCTGTATGTAATACCACCGGTACGCCATACGCCTTAGCCACATTATGTATATGTAATGCACCGGAAATACCACCTAAGATATTAGCCTGTAAATTATCGTTTTTCATTCCTTTCCCGGCTATGAACTGAGCCCCGCCATTTGAAAATTGAATGATAACAGGCGAATTAACTTTGGCTGCTGTTTCCAATACTGCATTGATTGTATTAGTACCGATCGTGTTTACTGCCGGTAATGCAAACTGATTATTTTTGGCATCATTGTATAAAGCTTCTAATTCTTTTCCAAATAAAACGCCTGCGCTGTATTTACTCATAATAGTTTAATTTTTTGCAAAAATAAGATAATTGATGCTTATTTCAATTTTACTACAACAATGCCCGGATACAGGTCGGTATTGACAAGGGCCGCATTTTTACACAAAGTACTTGTCAGAAAGTTTTCTTTTTCAAGCTCTCTGGTGTACGAGAACAGATAATAATCAATTCCAAATTCTTTGATAGCGGCCTCTATATCTGCTGTTGAAAAACTTCCTCTTGAATAATTGTAAAACTGATTTTTAGCGATCACACTCGCCATTAATAAAAGCGTGTATTGCTCCGGGTTGAGGTGATTACTCATTATTTTTCCTTTTACATTACCTTTTTTTAAACTGTTTGCAATGGCATATGCTTCTTTACCATTGTACACATTGTTTTTTAATGACAGCAAAGGGTAAATAATAAAGCTGGCAACAAATACTGCTGTTACAAATATTTTTTGAAGAGAAGAGAAGCGAAAACGGCCGAATGCTGCTGTTATTAAATAGCTTCCCATGATCAGAGACAGTATACTTAGTATCCAGATAAATCTTGTTTCGAGATGGAATAAGAAATACCCGGCAGGCATCAGTATTGATGTGATAGCACAAACAAAAATATTTTCAGGTATTTTTATCACACTGGTTTTTGATAGCCATAGAAATAGAACGGCTGCAATGATTGCGATACTCAGAAAAGATATCTCTGAAAAAAATGGTATCGATGAAATGATGTTGAGAAAAAATAATTTTATCTGTAAGAAAATAGTTGATGCAGAAGAGAAGGGAGAGAAGTGTTGCATAAATGGGAGCCAGGGGTCATCCCAACTGTTGTATGCATCCGGATAAGGAGGACCCAATAAGAGCTTAGTGTATTCAGTGCCGGGATGTAAATGCAGATAGGCATTATATTTACCGGCATTGGAATAAGTGAGGTAATGATATTTTTTTGATAAAGCATATATCCACGGTGATATCAACGTAAAGAATGTGATAAAACCGATGAATAGATTTTGTACATATCTTTTTGCTTTATTTATATCAATTGATCTTTTGTAGTAATAAAAATTAATGATGGTAAAATGTGCCAGAAAGAAAGGGAAAAAATATGCTTTTGATAAATATGCAAATACAGCAATTACTGCACAAATAAATTGCCGTTTGTTATTGGTGAAAAAATCATTGGAACATACTTGAATGAGATAGAGTGTAAAAAGTAACAACAATAAGAAATCGGCGCATAACTCATAGAAACAGTAAGATAAAAAAACTGGCACACAGGTATATATTATAACTGCTTTCAAATGGTCTGTAATAGAGAATTTTTTTAAAAGATACCAGGTACTTATCAGCAACAATAATCCGGTGAATCCGTTCACATATTTAAACCCAAGAATCGGATCGATACCTAATTTGATCAAAGGAACAACTAACCATGAACTTAGCGGGCTCCAAAGGCCATTGATGCTTTTAAAGAAATTGCCAGAAGCCACTCTTTCGGCTACGGCGGAATACCCAATACTATCCTGGTCAAAAACAAAACGGTAAAGAGGGAAGAGTAGAATGAAAAAAATGGCAAATGCCAACAATGCTATTGGCAAGGCATTAGTGACCATTTTTTTTCTCATTATTTACAGTTTGGTTTAATCAAAAATAACACTTCTGTAATATTAATAACAAGATGAGCTATTTGATTGGATGTCGCAGAAAAGAAAAGCCCACATTTTTAAATGTGGGCTTTGATCTTTCGAACCAAAGGTCAAATGGTTCTTTTTTTCGTTAATAGGTTGCTACTAGTTTAAAATAGTGGCTTTTAGGATTTGGGTCTTTGGGTTTTTCTAAGGATGTATAATTTTACAATATGTTGACTTTATAGGATTTTTAAAATAGAAGTTGACTGATATTGGAATTTTATAGCTATTCAAGTGATTGAATTTTTGCTATCAGTTTTTTTAAGGATTTTTGGATATTTGATTGATATGTTATCAATCAACTTCTAACACAAAGATAAATTGCTATCGCATTGTAGCCTAGAGCGTTATTGCTCTTTTTTCATCACTCGGTAAATACTGCGCCAATCGTATTTATTCAATCGTAAAATTACGTTATCAAAAGTAGGGGCATAAAAAAACACCTTATGGTCTAGTATAAAGTGTTTTTTAATTGTTGTATGTTTTGATCTAGCTAAAGCGAAATAAAAAGAAGTTGACTGATATTGGAATATTTATAGCTTTTCAAACTATTGGATTTTACTATCAGGTTTTTTCAGGATTTTTGGATATATGATTGATACTCTTTCTAAAACTTATCAATCAACTTCTAACACAAAGATAGATCGCTGAGGTATGAGAGACAAGAGCGTTATTGCTCTTTTTTTATCACTCGGTAAATACCGCACCACTCGTATTTATTCAATAGTAAAACTACGTTAGTAAAAAAGTAGGGGCATAAAAAAACACCTTATGGTCTAGTATAAAGTGTTTTTTAGTTTTTGTATGTTTTGATTCTAGCTAAAGCGAAATAAAAAGAAGTTGACTGATATTGGAATTTAATTGGTGATTCGTTGGATTAAGGATTTTAATTAAGCTATTTGGTTTTTTCAGGATTCTGGATTTCTGATTGATACTCTTTCTAAAACTTATCAATCAACTTCTAACACAAAGATATGGTCGATTATAATGGTAGGGAAGAGCAAAACTGCCCTTTCTTTTTGGTTCAGAATTCCTCACACGACTCGTAGTAATCCGGCATTTTAGCAGATAACTTATGTATATATTACTATCGTAAAAATACTATACAACTTGGCTGAAAAACTTGCTAATCAAAACAAAAACTGCTGTAAATAGCTTATTTACAGCAGTTTAAGTAAGTAGTAAAATAACGACGCTGTTATTTCGTCAAACTTTGTATAATGTCATATTTGGTAAGAATATGAAAAACACCGGTTTCGTCTTTGCTTAATACAGCACCATTTTCTCTGGTGATAAAACTGCTGATACGTTCAACAGGCGTATCAAAAGCCACTTCCGGATAGGCTTTTTCAATTACTGATGCCACCGATTGTGTTTTGATATTTGGGTTATTCAAAATTTTATCAAATAAACCGCTTTCTGAAACAGCGCCAAGCATTGTGCCGTTTTCCATTACAGGGATATTTTCAATGTCATATTTTTTCATCAGCTCAATTGCTTCTGAAACGGTTTGCGAAGGTTTCATCGTAATTATTTTTTGTGTTCCACCTCTTGCACTGATAAGGTCTTTAAATGTTTTTACTTCTAAAAAACCTCTTTCCATCATCCACTGGTCGTTGTATATCTTAGCAACATACCTGCTTCCGTGATCATGAAAAATACAAACAACCACATCGCCTTCTTTTAGTTCATTTTTTAATTGCATTAATCCCTGTAAACAACTGCCTGCACTGTAGCCACAAAACATTCCTTCTTCTTTAGCAATACGACGGGCCATTATTGCGCCATCTTTATCAGTTACTTTTTCAAACCGGTCAATGTATTGCATATCATAATTGGCCGGCACAAAATCTTCACCAAATCCTTCGCTGATATATGGGTACACTTCTTTTTGATCCAACTCACCGGTATCAAAATATTTTTTTAGTAAAGAACCGTAGCTATCAATAGCCCACACTTTTATATTGGGATTTTTTTCTTTCAGATATTTCCCTGTCCCAATGATGGTGCCGCCTGTACCTGTAGCAACTACCAGGTGCGTTATTTTCCCTTCGGTCTGCTCCCATATTTCAGGACCGGTCTGTTCATAATGCGCCTCTCTGTTAGCCAGGTTATCATATTGATTTACGTACCAGCTGTTCGGCACTTCGGTAGCCAATCTTTTACTTACTGAATAATAACTACGAGGGTCTTCCGGTTCAACGTTAGTAGGACAAACAATTACTTCGGCACCAATGGCTTTCAGTATATCCGCTTTTTCTTTTGATTGTTTATCAGTAGTAGTGAAAATACATTTGTATCCTTTGATACATGCAGCAAGCGCCAGCCCCATACCTGTGTTGCCGCTGGTACCTTCAATGATGGTACCGCCGGGTTTTATCTTTCCTTCTTTTTCTGCAACCTCCAGCATTTTTACAGCCATGCGGTCTTTGATACTGTTGCCCGGATTGAAATATTCTACCTTAGCCAGTACCGTACATGGTAATGATTTAGTGATCTTATTTAATTTAATAAGCGGTGTATGACCGATCGTTTCTAAAATATTATTGAGCCACATACGTTATGATTTATTGTAAAGGTAATTATTTTAATCGGCGCCCTGTTGCTTGCTTTAGTATATAAAATTGTTTTACACAGGGTGTTGGTAAGGGATATATCACTGCAATTTGCCTTAAAGAAATATATATCTTAGTAAAGTAAAAATATTTTAACAGCACATAACCTTAACTATGCAGCAGAAATTTTTTTATACATTATTTTTTTCTTTCCTCATTTTTTTCAGTAAGGCACAAACTATTCAGACCATTGATTCTATCGGTGTATCACTTAGAGGACTAAGTGTGGTGAATGATAAAGTTATTTGGGTTAGTGGTAGTATGGGGGCTGTGGGGCGTTCTGTTGATAGCGGCAATACCTGGAAATGGTATACGGTGGAAGGCTTTGAAAAAAATGATTTCAGGGATATCGAAGCGTTTGATGAGACCTCTGCTGTAATTATGGGGACAGGCGAACCTGCGTATATATTACGGACGGCTGATGGTGGCGAAACATGGAAAGTTGTGTTTGAAGACAATACTAAAGGAATGTTTTTAGATGCGATGGAATTCTGGAATGAGAACAGCGGGATAGTAGTGGGTGATCCGATCGATGGTAAATTTTTTGTTGGCCGTACTTTCGATGGCGGGTTTACATGGCGGGGTATACCGCCGGAAAATTATCCGCCTGCAGAACAAGGTGAAGTGTGCTTTGCTGCAAGTGGCACCAATGTAAGGAAGTTAGGTAATGCCGAGGCGGTGTTTGTGAGTGGAGGAAAGACCTCCAGTATTTTTATAAGAGATAAAATAATTGAACTGCCTTTTGAAAAAGATAAAGAAACGGCAGGCGCTAATTCTGTAGCAGTAAAAAATAAAAAAATAATGGCGGTAGTGGGTGGTGATTTTATGGTGCCTGATTCTACTACTAAGAATTGTTTTATTACAAAAGACGCTGGTAATAAATGGGTGGCGCCTAAAATACCTCCGCATGGATATCGCAGTTGTATTGAGTATATCGACAATAAAAAATGGATTAGCTGCGGATTGAATGGTGTTGATTATAGTATAGACGAAGGTGTTACCTGGAAATGGATCAGCAAAGAGGGGTATAATGTTTGTCGCAAGTCAGCCAATGGCAATACAGTTTTTTTAGCAGGAGATGGAATAATTGGGAAGCTGGTGTATTGATCGGCTTAACAGGTTACCTATTACAGAAGTTCTCTTATGAGTTTATTTAATTCCTCTGCATTGTTCAATGTCATAAAATGCCCGGCATTATTTATTTTAAAATCACAGTGTATAAAACGAACAGGCAGAAGCCTGTCTGCCGTTCCGTGAATATGGATCAAATTTTTTAGTTTGGTTTTATTTTTCCAACGAACTACTTTATCTATTGCCCAGTTTAAAAAAACGGGATCGGTGTCTCTCAAAATTATTTTCAATAGGTGCTTATCAAAAGATCCGATAGCACCAAAAAACCAATTCGCTATGAAATTAGGTTTCTTTAAAATGGAAGTGGGTAAAAGAGTATGGATTTTAAGTTGCCCTGCCACACGATAATAATAAGGGATCTCTTTTTTTGTTTTTGCAGAAGCGATCACAATAACTTTTTCTGTATCAATTTGTTTAGCCACTTCAATGGCCATCATACCGCCAAATGAAAGTCCGATCAATATTGGTTTGGTAGTTTTTATCTGGCTTAGAAGTCTTGTTGCATAATTTTCTATTGATTCGTTTTTTTGAGGAGTGATCCATTTAATAAAAGTAACGGACAGTCCGGCGAAGTCGAGCTTTTGAAAAACTCTTTCGTCTGCACCGAGTCCGCTGAATATGTAAATATGGTTATTCAAAAGTTTGATACGTTTGGGTTTCTTGAATTTTACTTTCTCCACAGTTGCTGGTCGCTGACCAGCAACATCCGCTTCAATAAAAGTTCAATAAAGATATATAGTACAAGAGTGCGACGCCTATGAAGTTGAATAGTAGCAGCAAAGCTTGTTACCAAAATATCACCATGGTGAAGCCATCAAATTATTTCTTGAACATAAAAAATACAGCACCGATCAAAAGGGCAAAGCTCACTAAGTATTTCCAATGAAAAGGTTCTTTTAAGTAGAATACGGCAAATACAGAAAATACGATGAGGGTGATGACCTCCTGCGTAATTTTTAACTGAAAGCCATTGATGCCGTTAGTATATCCAAACCGGTTGGCCGGTACCATTAAGCAGTATTCGAAAAAAGCGATGCCCCAGCTGATGGCAATGGCTTTCCATAAGGGTATACCGGTGTCTTTTAAATGTCCGTACCAGGCAAAGGTCATGAATACGTTTGAAAAGGTTAGTAGTAGGATCGTTCTCAGCATGCTATGTATTTTTCTATATGTAAAATTAAGATTAATACTATCCAAATATCGTTAAATGAATTACAAGAAAATTATTTTGGCATGGTTTTGGAAATTACATTAAACAAAATACTATAGCTTTACATTCTCGAAATCTTACATTATATGACTTTTGAAAATTTTCCTTCAGCAGCACCTGCACCAATTCCCGAAAAGCCTAAAGACAATAAGTCGAACTGGCGTACTATTTTAATGTCCGCTTTAGTGATCGCATTACTGGCTACGTGGGGCTATATCATTTGGGATAAAAGCAAGACAAAAGAAGTGATTGAACAAAAAGACGCCAAGTATGCCGGTGTATTATCTGAAAAAGATACGTTGCAAAGTTTGTTGGATGAAGCAACAGTGAGGTATGATCTGATAAAAACGATCAATGTAAAAAAAGACAGTACTATTTCGGTTAGGGATAAAGAGATCGCTGCTAAGAAACAACAGATACAGGTTTTATTGGCGAATGCAAATGGTGATAAAAATAAATTGGCGGAGGCAAGAAAATTAATTGCTTCGCTGAATGATGATATTGCAGATTATAAATCGCAGGTAGAAGTATTGAAGGGGGAGAAGATAAAATTGACGGAGGAGAAAGAAAAAGTGACGGAGGAGAAAAATAAAGTGATGCAGGATCTCGAGTCAACAAAAACTATCGTAAAAGAAAAAGAAGATATCATTGATATCGGTTCGACGCTACATGCGTCGCATTTTAATATAGTAGGGATCAATGAAAAAAGAAGCGGTAAAGAAGTTGCAACCAATACAGCAAAACGTGTAGACAAATTCCGTGTTTCTTTTGACATTGATGAGAACAGGATAGCGACATCGGGCATAAAAGATATTTTTATTGCTATTACCAGTCCTGATGGGAAAGTGGTGGTAGATGCCAATAACCCGATCAAATTTATTGACAGAAGCGGTGATGAAAAAATATGTACTAAATTAATTTCTTTGAGTTATACTCAAGGGCAACGTCAGCCTCTAAGCTTTGACTGGAAAGCAGCCGATTTCACCACCGGCGACTATAAAATTGAAGTATACAATAACGGATTTAAAATCGGCGAGGGCGTTTATCACCTTAAAAAAGGCGGACTGTTTAGTTAATTATAAAATGGCCCTGATGGAAGCTCTGCCTACATGCACTGTTCTTGCAGAGCCGGGTTTGCGTCCATCGTATTGAATACTGAGTTCGATATTTCCTCCAAGGCGTTTGGTATATTCTATATTCCACAAATAATTTTTGCCGGGAAGTAATCCATCTAACATTATATATCCTACTGTAGAGTTAGGAGAGCCTCCGGTTGCGTAGGTAAAATTGATACGGTCATAACTAAGGCGGCCATTGATCGTACTGCTGGATAAAACGTTGTACTTGATTTCGGTGCTTAAGGAATTGTTGATTGTTTTTTCATTAAAGCCCGTTGTATTCTTCTTGCTTTTTACATTATAACTTACACTTACTCTTAGTTTTGTTTGGTAGATATAACTTACTGAAGGCTCTGCAGACATTTCTTCTACGTCATAATTTCTGTTTCCAAATTTTGGGGTAAATAAACTATTGATACCCGAACGCAACAATAATTTTGTGGTGATATTTTTATTGATGGCATACCTTGATTTGATGCTGAGGTTACGTAGTTTTCTTGTCTCTATGCCATAGGTTAGCAGGCTCTTGCTGTTGTTTGAACTGTGTGTAAGATCAAGTCCCCACTTAGCATTGGTACGGTTAAAGAATAGCGTGTTTGATAAGAAGGAGCTGAGCGTAAGTAAAGTAGTGTCCACTAATTTTTTTGTAAATGGATCAAACAAAAATTTCCCGGTTGAAATTTCTTTTTTATTTATCTGCAGCGCAGAGGAGGAACTGAATTTTGATAAGAGTTTTTTAAATTGATTTGTGGTGTTTTTTTCTATCAGCGCTCTCGGTGTCAGGTCGATGGTATAATTGAATTGCAGGTAATTTGCTTTTACGTATTGATTGGTAGGTGTATTTACACGTATGTATTTTCTTTGGTCGGGGAAAAGTGCTATTTCAAATTCGTTTAGTTGAGCAATGCCGTCGGCGTTATAATCGTTCCAGGTGTATTCACCCTGCCCTGCAGGAACTTCTACAAAAGTGAATTCTCTTTTTTGTTCTTGTCCTGCACCTACTTCGTATAATACATTGCCGATGATCAACCCTTTAAATTCATTGATATAATATTCTGCTCTGCCTAAAATGCTTTCGTCATTTTTTTGAGTGGTGAGTGCCGGGTTTTGAATAGTTAATTTTCGGTAAGTAAAATTAAATTTGAATTGATGTCTGTCACTTTTTAATAATTCAGAGGATATAGTGAAATTGTCGCTCTTATCGGCCTGGCGTAGTTTTTTTGATTGTGGGTAAAGATCTGTTCTTGTGAAATAACTAAGACTCCATTTATTTAATTTCTCCACATTTGATTTAAGATAAGCCTGCCATATCGTAAAGGCATAACTCAATGGAGATAATGTATCGGTTGATTTCTCCAGTAGTTTATTGTATTCTGCAGAATAGTTAGCACCGATTTGCAGATTATTCAGTTTTTTAATTTGCTTATTGATATCGATCGTTGGTCGTAAGTAAACACCCTTTAGTAAGGGGTTATTTGTATTGGTTATGCTTATTGCATCAGTAATATTCCAGCCATTGAAAGCAGAATGGTGATTTAATTTTTGTTGTACCCCGTTATATTTATCACTACGATTATAGGTAGTGACAGTATATTTGAACATATTGCCATTACTGTCGATCAATGAAATGCCAGCATTAATGATACTTTCATCTGCCGGAGTAATAGAGTAGGGCAAGCTCCAGTCACGGTTGAACTCTACATTTCTGAGTCGCTCTAATGGCTTAAAGGTTTTTTGTACATACTCATAACCAACTATTGATTGCAGTTTCAGTTTTCGGTTAAACAATTTTACTTTTTTATCATCATTGATATATTGCAGTTTAGCGGCAACGCCATCATCATTGCCTTTATCTTTATCAGAAAAAAGATTAATATCATATTTACTGACAGCAAATTCTGATTTTATTCTGGAGTTGTTCTTAAGGGTGTATTCTGCTCCTACTGTTACTAGTTGTTGTTTTTTAGGAGATGCCAGTAACATGACCGGAGCCCAGTCTCCTTGCTTTTCATTATTACTATTAGGGGAAACCCATCTGAATACTTTACCGTTTACACCATTGTATTCCTGTATATAGTTACCTCTGCCGAATCCAAGGTTAGTAAAGGCTACACTATAAAGTGTATCTGAGGGATTAGATGAAAAGATAAAAATGGAATCATGTTGTGTTGTATTATAAACAGTATCAATTTTTTTGTACAAGATCTTTTCAATTGAAAAGCTGTCCCTTACGGCATCCATATAAAAGGCAGTGTCAATACCATCTCCAACATTTGCCAGGAAAGCTTTTTGTTTGCTGTCCAAAGTTTGATTGATAGAAGAGTTTTTGGCATCCTGATTGGAGAATGCACCAATGCTTACCAGTAAACGGTTGTTAAAAGTGATCTCATCATTCACATAAATATTAGAGTTTAAATAATTTCGATCTGCATATTCAAACTCTACCTGTAACCGTTTGTCTTTAGTGATCATTCGTTTAGGTGTAAACGTGAGTTCGGCGGTATTGTAGTTGATCACATAATCCTGATCCTCTCCTCGTTGTAATAATTCGCCATCCATGAACACTCTTTCCGTTCCTGCCAATATAGTAAAGAATAATTCGTTGTTTGCTCCCTGTAAGCGGTAGGGCCCCTGGTTTCCTTCGGTTGGAGTGATCACATTTCTGTTGAATTTTCCTTTAGCTACAGAGCCGCTTATAAGAAAGGAATTGTTTATATTTTTATTTATGCGATTTTCTGTTAAGAAAGAAGCTCCCTGTAAACGTTTGTAAAAATTAAGGAAATAATTTTTGCTTTGTCTGAGGTCAATGTCGCCAAAATTAGCCTGCCATTTTCTTTTTTTGATCTGCAGGAAAATTTTGTCAAAATCATTTAAGCTTTGAGTATTGCCATCGGGTTGTATCGGGATATTGTTGTCGGTGATAGCAGCTGTTAATTCAAGACTGTCGCCGATAAATCCATTCAACTGTAAGTTTAAGCTTGAGTTTACTACAGCATCCTGACTGTTACCGAAAGAGATCCCTCTTCCGAAACTACCGTTGTAATTGATACCGCCAAAGTTGAACAGTGTATTGGTTTGTTTACTGTTATAACTGTATTTAAAAGGCTTTTCTGCAATAAAATTATTGCGGATACTATCATAATTAAGGTGATAAGCTACCGCATTCAATTTATATGGGAAAGCCCGGTAAGTAATGAGAACGCTGTCTTCAAAAGGCTTATTTATCCAGGAGATACTGGCATTTACCGCATCAATATGATATGAAGAAGCAGGCACATTATTGATGCTGATAGTATTGGGGATAATGCTGGCAGTATCGATCTGAACGATGCTGCTTTTAGTGCTGATATATTTGCTTCTCAGGTTTGAGCCGGGGGGCACAGGTTTTTGTGCATTAGCGAAATGCATGGTGAAGAAAAAAAAGAAGCAAAAATATAGGGGAAGAAATTTCAAATTTTACGTTTAAAATTATATCGATAAAGTTAATACTTATTGTTTAAGACGCTGTCAAACAGCCATTTGCTGCAATAAAAAATGCCTTCGATTACGAAGGCATCTGTTATTTAACAAAATAAAATATTATTCTTCCGTTGATAAACCTGCTTTCAGATATTCTCTGTTCAATCTTGCGATATTAGATACGGAAATACCTTTAGGACACTCTGCTTCACAAGCGTAGGTGTTGGTACAGTTACCAAATCCTTCTTTATCCATTTGTGCTACCATGTTCAATACACGGCTTTCTCTTTCAGGTTGTCCTTGAGGTAATAAAGCCAATTGAGAAACTTTAGCACTTACAAACAACATTGCACTACTGTTTTTGCAGGTAGCTACACAGGCGCCACAACCAATACATGCTGCTGCCATGAAGGCTGCGTCTGCATCTTTTTTATCGATAGGTAGAGCATTAGCATCTTGTGCATTACCGGTATTTACAGAGATATAACCACCTGCCTGAATAATTCTGTCAAAAGCTGTTCTGTCAACAACCAGATCTTTTATTACGGGGAAGGCTTTACTACGCCATGGTTCAACCACGATGGTATCACCATCTTTAAATGCTCTCATATGTAACTGACAGGTTGTATTCTCTGTCCAGGGGCCATGAGCTCTGCCATCGATGTACATACTGCACATGCCGCAGATGCCTTCACGACAATCATGATCAAATGCGATGGCATCTTTTCCTTCGCTGATCAGTTGTTCATTCAATACATCAAACATTTCCAGAAAGGACATTTCACTTGAAATATCTTTTACCTGGTAAGTTTCAAAACTACCCTGACTGTTGGCGTTTTTTTGTTTCCACACTTTAAGTGTGAGGTTCATATTGTAATGTTCCATATAATTGAATTGCTAAATTGTTATTATATTTTTTTATAGTTACTATACTCAAAAGGTCGCCATCCAAATGCTTCCTGAATAAAGTATAAGATCCTATGTTTTAAATTTTTAAAATTCTTATTCTTTACATCAATATCAAAGTTCCAGTTTTCTTTAGCTACCAACTCTCTCATCACGGCAGGATGCGTTTCTTTAAACAATCGTACAGAATCTATTTTTGAATAATCAAACTGTACCTCTTTTCTTTCAGTATCGGTTTTTACTGTATTTCCGGCTTCCCCTGCCCACAGCTTACCAAAATCTTCTGTCTTTTTATTCATCGTTACAGGATTTCGAACCCATCCGTAATGATAAATATAGGCATCAATGAGCTTTACCTGCAGCTTCCGGTTATCTTCCCATCTGAATCCCTGTGCATCAAGATAACTTTTGATCTTTTTATTGTTTCTTATTATCCTGATCTCTTTGCTGTACCATCTTCTCCCATCTCCAATGTACTTATAGCTTCCATAAAAATGATGATAGTTAAAAAGTAATCCTTCTACTTTTGCATCATCTTTATATTGATTCATTGCAGTTGTTATAGTACCATAATATTTTTCATGTACCACTTCATCTGCCTGTATGTAAAAGAGCCAATCACTGTTGGAGGCAGTAGCTGCAATAGCTTTATCTGTTTCAGCAGCCAATACTTTTCCGCCTTCTCTTAATCTGTCATCCCAAACGGAATGAATGATCTTTATTTTGTCTGAACCTATGGTAGCGATCAGGTTGTTGGTGTCATCTTCTGAATCTCCCAAAACAACTATCATTTCATCTACAACAGGTAATATTGATGTTATCGATTCCACCACCGGGTAGCCATATTTAATGGCATTCTTTACAAAGGTGAAACCGGAAACTTTCATACGTTTATTTATAAGAACGTTGTGATGGTTTTACAATTTCAAAAGTCAATGGCTCCTTATTTAGTTCCCAATTACTTTCGCCTTTGTATTCCCATGCTGATACATAGCTGAAGTTGTCATCATCACGTTTTGCTTCGCCTTCCTCTGTTTGAGACTCTTCTCTGAAGTGTCCGCCGCAGCTTTCTCTTCTGTCTAACGCATCTTTACACATCAATTCACCCAATTCGATAAAATCAGCCACTCTGCCTGCTTTATCCAGTTCCGGATTCATTTCATTTATATCTCCCGGAATTCTTACATCACTCCAGAATTCTTTTTTTAATGCCTGTATTTCAGCAATTGCTTGTTTTAACCCTTCTTCATTACGAGCCATTCCACATTTGTCCCACATGATCTTACCCAGGCGTTTATGGAAGCTTTCAACAGATTTGGTACCCTTGATATTCATGAGCGTATTAATTCTGTCGCTTACAGCTTTTTCTGTTTCAACAAAAGCCGGATGATCGGTAGGGATGCTGGCAGTACGAATGTCGTCTGCTAAGTAGTTACCTAAAGTGTAAGGAATTACAAAGTAACCATCTGCCAATCCTTGCATCAAAGCACTTGCACCCAATCTGTTTGCACCATGGTCACTAAAATTAGCCTCACCTAATGCATATAAACCAGGTACAGTAGTTTGCAGCTCATAATCAACCCATAAGCCACCCATGGTATAATGCACGGCAGGGTAGATCCTCATCGGCATTTCATATGGATCTTCACCAGTGATCTTAGCATACATATCAAACAGGTTGCCGTATTTTTCTTTTACAACTTCCTTGCCTAGTTTAATAATAGTTTGTTCGTCAACGTTAGTGTCTCCTTGTTTTCCTGCTTCAATTTTTCCGTAACGGATAATTGCTGCAGCAAAATCTAGGTAAACAGCCTGTTTGCTACTTCCTACGCCGTAACCGGCATCACATCTTTCTTTAGCCGCACGGCTTGCCACATCTCTTGGAACAAGATTTCCAAAAGCTGGATATCTTCTTTCCAGGTAATAATCTCTTTCTTCTTCAGGAATGTCTACAGCTTTTCTGTTGTCGTTTTGTTTTTTTGGCACCCAGATACGTCCATCATTTCTCAGTGATTCACTCATCAGGGTTAATTTGCTCTGATGGTCTCCACTAACAGGGATACAGGTAGGATGTATTTGTGTAAAACATGGGTTTCCGAAGAAAGCTCCTTTTTTGTGCGCTTTCCATGCAGCAGTAACATTACTACCCATCGCATTGGTGCTTAGGTAGAATACGTTTCCATAACCACCGGTACATAATAGTACCGCATGTCCGAAATGGCGTTCTAATTTTCCTGTAACCAGGTCTCTTGCGATAATACCTCTTGCTTTACCATCCACCATCACCACATCTAACATTTCGTGGCGGCTGTATTGTGTTACGGTTCCTAAAGCAACTTGTCTTTCCAAAGCACTGTAGGCACCTAATAATAATTGTTGTCCTGTTTGGCCGGCAGCGTAAAAAGTACGTTGTACCTGCGTACCACCAAAGCTACGGTTACTTAATAAACCGCCATATTCTCTTGCAAATGGCACACCTTGTGCAACACACTGGTCAATAATATTAGCACTTACTTCTGCTAAACGATGTACGTTGGCTTCCCTGGCTCTGTAATCTCCACCTTTTACAGTATCATAAAATAAGCGGAAAACACTATCGCCATCATTTTGATAATTTTTTGCAGCATTGATACCACCCTGTGCAGCAATACTGTGTGCACGACGTGGGCTATCCTGAAAACAAAATGTTTTTACTTTATATCCCATTTCTCCCAAAGCGGCAGCAGCAGAGGATCCGGCTAAACCGGTACCTACTATGATCACTTCAAGCTTACGCTTATTTGCAGGGTTTACAAGCTTTACATGTCCTTTGTAATCTTCCCACTTTGCACTCATTTCGCCATGAGGAATTTTTGAATCGAAAGCCATATCGTTAAGTAATTAAGAATTATTAATTAAGGGTTAAGATTTTTGTCTGAATCGTTATTGTATTACATCCAAAAACATCAGTATCGGCATCAATGCAAACAACAAACAAACAATGATTGAGTAAACAATTCCGATATTTTTAATGATTGGGGTATAACGTTTGTGATTGATGCCAAAAGTCTGGAAAGCACTGCCGAAGCCATGATACAGATGCCAGAACAAAGAAATAACACCAGCTACATATAACACTACCCAGTACCAAACACTAAATACTTCTTTGATCTTTTCGTAAGAGTTTTCATTATCCTCTCCGAAATAAATATCTTGTTTAGTATGTACCCAAAAATGCGAAAGGTGCATGATCAGGAATAATAAAAGGAGTGTGCCCAATATTCCCATGCTGCGGCTGTACCATTTACTGTTCTTGTTAGCATCGCTAACAGAATATTTGATTGGACGGGCAGCACTGTTTTGCTGCCACAATAACAGGCCTTGAATAATATGTAAGATCAAACCGGCAAACAAACCAATTTCCATGATTCGTACTACCCAATTATGGCTCATAAAATGAGCGGCGGTATTAAAAGTTTCGCCACCATCATTTACGAAGATGCAGGAGTTAACGCCTACATGCACAATTAAAAAAGTTATCAAAAAAAGTCCGGTAAGGCCCATTACGAATTTCTTGCCTATCGAAGAAGTTAAAAACTGTTTCCAGGTCATATAGCAGAAGTTATAATAAATAAGATTATGCAAAAATACGTTAGTAACAGTCAAAAAAAACCTTTGACGAATGTTTTTATGCAAACGATACCAACATTTATAAACATTTTAATTTAATCTAATAGTTTAAGCATCCAATTATCTATCTGTTGAAACACAATATCGGGCTTTAATGTTCGCCATTGAGGGAACTCTATCAATGATACATAATTGGTTAGCCGGGCTTTTTTAAAATCGTATTGTGTTTGTTCAGGCATATCCATCACTACGATCCAGCCGCCTGTATCCAATACCTGCTCTCTCCATTCCTCATAATAACTGTCATCGCTGCTGTGAAAATTCAATACGTTTTCAGCAATCAGTATAAATTTATTGATACCATTAGCAAATAGTTGGTCGGTCACATCTCTCCGCATGGTCATGATGTCATTTTCAATTGCATCATTCCATTCTCCCAGCAATTCTATAATGGCAAATTGCTGTTCATAATCAGCAAATAAGATCTTCATGTACAAAGTTCTGCTGCCGAAATCATCCCATTGAGGATGGATGTAATAATTGTAAACAGTTTGCGAAAATTCAAATTCGCTGTAGGTGCGTCCATAAAAGGGTGAGCGGAAATCTTCTTCGGCTGTGTAGAGGTGTCGCCAATTATAGTAAGGTTCTATATCCTGCATTGTATATTAACAATGATCTCTTCACCATTGTTGCATAGGAAGATCATCAACCGCAAAATTAAATCATACCTGCCAGAAATATCATAAATAATTATTGTAAAAAAGAAGGCTGCACAGATGTGCAGCCTTTGCTTATTAACCCATATAATATTTTAGTTGGCAATTATTTTTTCTGAAACAATTAATTTTTTGTTGGCATCAGTAACTTTTACAAAATAAAAGCCTTTGAGGGGTTTTTTATTTAATGCAATAGTTTTGGTCTGATCTCCTTTACCAACAATTACTCTGACAGACTGAATCAATTTGCCGGATAGATCCGTGAACAGCACATTATAAGCACCTTCTTTCTGGTTGATAAAACTTACATTAAAAGTAGTACCTAAAACCGGGTTAGGAAATACCTTAGATAATTTGCTATCTACTATGCAACCTCCGGGAAGTATACCGGCTTTGGCATCATCGTATTTCTTTTGAGATAAAAATTTATTGTTTGCCAGGTCAGATGCATTAAATGTTTTTTCAGTGCTTTCAATTTTCACGGCTTTCAGGTCATTTATATTTACTGTGTACAAACCATCATACACATTAGCGGTACTTACAACTAAGTTGCCGTCATTATCAACAACAGCACCATTAGTAGTGTAGTATTCAGGCAAGCCGGTGATAGTGCCGGTAAATGCAGCTGTTTTGTTATTTACATCAATAGTAAAAACATTGTGTCTTGCTGTAACTACTACTAATTTTCCAAAAGCATCGGCAACCATATCTCCACCCCATGCGCTTAGTTTGTCATGAAATGATATTGCATTCTCTGCAGCGTCAGTTACTTGTCCTAAGTCTTCTACCACAGGATTTTTATCCGTTGTAAAACGAATCAGGTGCTTAGCATCATTCGTTAATGCATAGCCGTAACCGTCAGCACCAAAAACCATTCTGGTAATATGATTTTCTTCTGTTTGGTAATTTGAAGTAGACGTAGTTGGTATAATAGATTTTTTTACGACAGTAAAATTGGCATCTCTAGAAGAAAGATCAAGATAGTAGATGTCGGAAAAATGCATGGGAGCAAAATACAGCCTGTTGTGTCTTGCGTCAAATGCACAAGCCGCAACTCCATAAGCAGTAGGGTTTACTTTTATTGATGCATCTGTTTTATTGATAAAAGATGTAGTAAACTTTGTTTTATCTGCTTCAAACAATGTTTTTACCACTTTTCCTGTAGAAACATCAATTTGTTTAATATCTGCCCAGAAATACTTATTATCTGTTTTTCCTGTGATGGCATAAGCCGTATTCTGCTGTTGTGCAGAGGCCATAAGGGATGCCGAAACAAGTGTTGCGGAGAGTAAAAGTTTGCATTTCATATGAGTATATTTTATTTAAGTGAATAAAATTGTATCGTAAATTACATTATTGACTTGTAAAAAACAAGAAATTTTTATGAAAGAGAAATATACTAAAATCAAATAGAACTAATTGTAAACCAGTTGTTTCGGAATTATTTACTTTGAATGATACCTTATTAAGCCATCCATCGGACGTTTGATCACCTGCCCCAACTGTAGTTCATATGCGGCACACATTTCTTTTAACACATCTCTGAAACCGTAAGCAACACTGCCTACAAAATTTATAGGCATTTTCCAGCTTTCGCTGTATTTATATACATGGTGAAAGAAAAAATCATTGAAAGCATCTTCAATAATATTCTCTATCATGTAGTGTCCCCTGTTTTCCACTAAAAAGGAGGTAAAGGTTGCCAGGTAACGATTGGGGAGTGGTTTTTTATACACCGCATCTAAAATTTCGATATCTGTTGTATTGAACTTAGCATTAAATCTGTCCATCAAATCGGCATCAAATGTTTTGTACAAATAGTATTGAACCACTTTTTTACCCAGATAAGCGCCACTGCCTTCATCTCCTAAAATGAAGCCAAGCCCCGGGCTGTTCTTAACAATCGTCTTTCCATTATAGTAGCAGGAATTTGAGCCGGTGCCCAATATGCAGGCAATTCCTTTTTTGTCACCACATAGAGCTTTGGCGGCTCCTAACAGATCGTGGTCTACTTTTATGGTTGCTTTCCCAAATGTATTTTTAATGGCTTGCTGAACGTGTTTTTTATTAGCCGGGTTGCTGCATCCAGTTCCATAAAAAAATATAGTATCCGGCTGTATGTTTTTCATCTTAGGTTTTAGCTCAGTTTCCAGGATATCCTGTATTTGACGGGAGCTAAGAAAGTACGGGCTAAGCCCTTGTGTAATAAAGGTTTTTTTTGTTTTACCATTCAATAAACACCATTCTGCTTTTGTTGATCCGCTATCGGCAATTAATATAATACTCATATCCATATTCGTTTAGAGATTGAAGTTACTGCATTCATATTAATTGGTATAACTTCGTGAAAATTTTGGAAATAAAATATGAATAAAAAGATTCAGGTCTGGCTTCCGCTGCTTTTTAGTTTGACGATGATAGTGGGAATGATTTTTGGTTATCAGATGAGAGACAATATGCCCGGAAAACGCTTCTTTTCCTTAGATAAATCAACTCCTTTACAGGAAGTGATGGATCTGATCAAATCCAGATATGTTGATGATGTTAAAGTGAATGCATTAGGCGATACTGCAATAATGGCGATGCTGAGTAAATTAGACCCTCATTCTGTTTTTATACCTAAGGAAGAATTGCAGGGAGTGAACGAAGACCTTGCCGGAAAATTTTTCGGGATAGGTATTGAGTTCAATATTTTCGATGATACGATCAATGTGATCAATGTTTTACCGGATGGGCCGAGTTTTATTGCCGGGCTGCAGGCCGGAGATAAATTCATTAAGGTAGATGACAGTTTGGTAGCGGGGCAAAAGATCACTTCAGAAAGAGTTAGAAAGTTGTTGAGAGGGGATATGGGTACAAAGGTTGTTATCACAGTTCTTCGTAACAACACAAAAAAGGTATTCACGGTAAATCGTGATGCCATTCCTATTGTAAGTATTGATGCTGGATATATGTTAGGTGGTGGTATTGGTTATATCAAGATCAATAAGTTCTCTCAATCTACTTACAGAGAATTTATGCAAACGCTTGAAAAGTTACAGGCGCAGGGACTTAAAGAATTGGTACTCGACCTGAGAGGTAATCCAGGGGGAATATTAGATGAGGCCACTGAAATTGCTGATGAATTTTTGGATGGAGATAAATTGATCACTTATACCGAAGGTAAAAATTTTCCTAAAAAGGAATATCGTTGTAAAAGGCAAGGCCTGTTTGAAAAAGGATCTTTAGTTGTTTTAATGGATGAGGGTTCTGCAAGTGCCAGCGAAGTGTTGAGCGGTGCATTGCAGGACTGGGATAGAGCAACGATCATCGGTAGACGAAGTTTTGGTAAAGGGCTGGTACAGGAACAATATGATCTGAGTGATGGAAGTGCATTGCGTCTAACAGTCGCAAGATATTATACGCCAATCGGCAGAAGTATTCAGCGTTCTTACACTAATGGGGGAAAAGCATATTATGATGAGATATCCAATCGTTTTCATGATGGAGAAGTTTTTTCGGCCGATTCTGTAAAAAATGATACCTCTAAATTGTACAAAACAATGGGAGGTAAAAAGGTATATGGCGGCGGAGGAATTACTCCTGACTTTTTTATACCTATAGACACCGGCAACTATTCGTTAAGTGCCACAAAGATCTACCTTAGCGGAACGATAGGAGATTTTGCCTATAAATATTATTTACAAAACTTACAACAACTTTCTGCTTACAAAACTCCTGCTCAGTTTGTAAAAGGGTTTTCATTCAGTGAAGCAGACTGGAATGCTTTTGGGGCATTAGCAGCAAAAGACTCTATTAACCTAAATGCGATTCCTGCTAAAGAAAAAAGTGAAATGCAACTGCGGTTGAAAGCGTCTATTGCCCGTCAGATATGGCGTAGTGAAGGATTCTATGAAGTGTATAATACTGAAGACAATGCATTAAAAAAAGCAGTGGAAGAACTGTTGAAATAAATATTGCCATTTATTCTTTTCAAAAAGAATTAAAACAGGCTCAGGGTTTATAAAACATCCTGAGCCTGTTTTGTTTATAAGATAAAATACATCAGCGAATACTTGCATTTATCCTGATAAATCATTAGATTTATTACGAGTTCTTTTTAATAATTTAAATTCATACGTTATGAACCTTCTACAAAAATTTGAGTATTGGGGCGACAGGCATCATCCAAAATGGCTGGACGTAATACGTATAGCCCTCGGTATCTTTCTTTGTTATAAAGGGATTGATTATCTCCGCAACACCAGTGAATTGATCGGCTTAATGACCAATCGATCACCATTTGGTTCTTTTCTGATCATTTTATTGGCGCATTATGTAACGTTCGCTCATATATTGGGTGGGTTTTTACTGATAATAGGCTTTCTAACTCGTTTAGCCTGTTTGATACAAATACCCATATTGCTAGGTGCAATTATTCTGGTTAATATTACACAGGATGTTACGAGGCCATATTCCGACTTGTTTCTTTCTATTATTATTCTGCTTTTGTTGATTTACTTTTTAATTGTAGGGAATGGTCCATGGGGTATTAAATTACCTGATGAAAAGAAAAGGCAAATAACAGAATAGATATTATCTGTCCGGCATCGGTACAACAGGGATACTTTCGTTTCCTGATTCATTTACAGATTGAACTGCAAAGAAATAGTTGTCTTTTGAATATGGTAACGAAATGCTGTTTGCGGTAGTAAATATTTTTTTCTGCCAGTAAGCTTCAGTCGTTTCTCTTATCAGTATAAAATAACCTTTTACCTTTCCATACCTGGGCGCCTGCCATTGAAGGTTGGTATAATTGGTTAATTTTTTTACTTCCATTTTTACAGTTTCTGGCATGGATGCTGCCTTGGCTAAACTGGCAAGAGTAGCTAAATTGAGACAAGTGTTTTTTCTGAGGTATTCATAATCGATATATTCAGGAAGATCTCCGTAGTGGATTGTATTCTCAGTTCTTACATCCTGGTGTTGCCGGGTGAAATTTTCATTCATCTCTGTAATACGTACTGCTGCATATCCTTTTTCTACATAAGGTAAATGGTCGCCGCCACGAAGAAACCGATCATTGCGATAGATCATTACAACTTGTAAATTGTCTACATATCGTTCACCAATTTCTTTTACATAACGAGCCAGTTGTCTGGCTTTGCCATCATTTTCTAAGCCAAGATTTCTGATTTGTTTAGCATTTTTTTCTGTTTCATAAGCAGGTAATCCTTCGCTGAAAACACGAACCTTTGTATTATTAATGATATTGGTTTCATTGTTATTATTACTGCCTATGATATCATTATTGAGAACCGCCTCAATATTCCAATTTTCTCTTTTCGCCTTTTCACTCATAAAGGAAGAGCCAAGCAACCCTTGTTCTTCACCACTCACAGCAACAAAGATGACCGTTGCAGAAAATTCGTATTTGCTCATCACTCTTGCACATTCTATTACTGCAGCAGTTCCGCTTCCATCGTCATTTGCACCGGGGGCATCTCCTGTACTATCGGTGGGGCTCCCACGCATATTATCTAAATGGCCACTGATGATGAAAATCCTGCTATCATTTGGGTCAGTGCCTTTAAGCATAGCCACAACATTACCTAATATAATTTCTCTGTCTACTCTTTTTCCGTCAGGAAGAAGGGTGGTAGTATCGATCATGGCTGTTAATCTTCCATTTGATTGTTTTGCCATAGCAGCAAATTTGCTCAGTACCCATTTACGTGCTGCACCAATACCACGTATGGGGCTATTTTGTGTGCTCAATGTATTACGAGTACCAAATGATACCAATGTTTTTATGTAAGATTGTAAAGAGTCTGCCGACACTTCTTTTATCATTTTTTCAATGAAGGGATCACGGTCTATTATAGTTTGCGAAAATAAGTTGCTGTTAATTACGATCAATAGTATTACGATCAATGGCTTCATAAAAAAGATTGAATCTAAATATACTAAGAAAACGGGATTGTATTCTTTGTATTTGTGGCGGATATTTTGGTTGCAACGGTACAAAAAAATATGAACTACCTTTGTTGTGCTATCAGCCGGGTTATCGTTCTTTCGATTTATCGAAAGGGAGGAAAGTCCGGACAGCAAAGAGCAACACACCGGTTAATGGCCGGTCTCCAACTAGTTGGGGAAGAAAGTGCCACAGAAAATTACCGTCCCCAACTAGTTGGGGATAAGGGTGAAAATGTGAGGTAAGAGCTCACAGGTAGTATGGGTAACCATATCATCGGGTAAACCTTGTGTGCTGTAATGCCACGTATATCAGCGTTCCGATTTTATCGGTAAAGAGCGGCTCGTTCAAGTTGAAGGGTAGGCAGCAAGATTGTAACAGTAATGTTGCAGCCAGATAAATGATGACCTGACTCCGCTTCTGCGGAGAAAACAGAATCCGGCTTACAGGCTGATAGTTTCTTTTTAAAAAATTACAAAGGTCACACCATCTGGTGTGACCTTTTGTTTGAAACTCTCTTGGTTAATCATACAACACTAATTTCAATCGTCGCAATTATTTATTTACTACTAATATTTTTTCAATTTTCCTTTCTACGGGAGTGACTGTTTTCAGATAGCGGTAAATGGCTTTTATCTCCATGTCATTCATTCTGCTGAACGGCCCCCAGGGCATTGGAGATTGTGGGATCAATTTACCTTTTCTGAAACGAGCGAGGAACATATCTTCTGTCCAGTCGTAAATATGTCCTGTTTTCTGATCAGGAGAAATATTTGGTGTATGGAAAACATATTTTGGATCTACAGGAGATTCCAAGACAAATCCACCGGCATAATCTGGTCCTATAAAAGCTCCGGTCTTTAGATCTCTTTCTGTATGACAACCCCGGCAGTTAGCTACGCTTGTAGCTAGATATTTTCCATACTCAACAGAAGAATCGGGTTTTACAGATTTAGGTACATCTCCTGTGGGACCAACAGGTTTAATTACCAATGCTTTCAATATTTTGCCTAGTAACGTGTATTCGCTCTTAGGAACAATATTACTAACGGGTTTGGTTGTACGTAAATAAGAAATGATGGCGGTAAGATCGTCGTCACTTGTATTATGAAATGGCATAAAATCAAATATTGCTCTGCCATCAACGCCAACGCCAAAACGCAATGAACGGGCTATTTCTTCATCTTTATAGTTGCCGATGCCTGTTGCATCCGGAGTAATATTTCTTACATAAATATTACCCGGAGGTATCGGAAAAAATTTCCCGCCTGATAATGGTACTTCAGCTCCTGCATTTACCTGTTCTTCAGTTCCCGCCGGCCCATGGCAATCTGCACAATGTGCAGGACCATAAACCAAGTACTTGCCACGGGCAATTACAGCACTATCTGTTGATGCATGAATATCGGGGTAGGGGGCAGTGTATTTTACATTCTGTCGAAGCGATACTGTTATTGCCAGGCCTATAATTGCAAACAGCAAAATAATGCCCAGCCATTTAAAAATCTTCTTTAGCATAGATGAGGTTTTTGGTTTATCTGACAAGAAAATAATTTTTTCTGAATTCTACTAATTTTTAAAGAAATAGTTGTCAGATTTTTTTTCTGCTAAAGGAGCATATTAAAATAATCAGAAATATAAATAGGGGGAGAGGTTAAAATTGTTTTGTTTTTATCATTTTAGCTACGATCTTATCGATCGGTAAACTAACGGATTCATCTGAAAAATTTTCCCAATCAACAAAACGGAATGTTTCGGTTTGTTGTATTTCTGCATATACTTTCAGTTGCTGTTCATCAAAATCAAAAGGAGTTTCTCTTAATGGAACAGTAATCGGTTCCAGTGCTTTAGCAAAATAATAAATGGAGATTATTTGTTGTTGATTATTAAAGGCGCTCATCTGGTAGTAATCAGTAGTGTAAATATGATCACCAACTTCTACGGCTAAATTCATCTCTTCCAGAAATTCTCTTTTTAAGCAATCTCTGGTTCCTTCGCCAAACTCTAAACCACCGCCAGGAAATTTCGTGAAATAATTTCCACGAATAAATTCATCACTTACCAATACTTGCCTGGCTTCATTTAGTAAAATTCCATAAACACGTAGCGTGATCATCTGCAATTATTTTTTTTTGCTTTTCCAGTAGTTAGCAACAACGTAAATTAATATGATAAGAGAAATAATTACCGGTAACCAAAATGCCAGGTGAGTGTCTTTGTAAGGAATGGGCACATTCATCCCGTAGATACTTGCAATTAATACAGGGATACTCAGGAAGATAGTTAATGTTGTCAATCTTTTTAAAACCTCATTCTGATTATTACTGATGATGCTGGCGAATGCATCGAGTGTACTGCTGAGGATATTGGTGTAGGTGTTGGCTGTTTCCAATGCCTGGCTGGTTTCTACGATCAAATCGTCGAGAAAATCTTTTTCCTCCTCATTTAGTTGCAAAAAATTAGTACGGGCCATTTTCATCATCAACAATTCATTACTTCTTAAGGCTGTACTGAGGTAAACCAAGCTTTTTTGTATTCTCATCAATTGCAGCAACTCTTCGTTTCTGTTGGCATCGTACAGTTTTTGCTCCAGTGTATTTCTGCGTAAATTTATTTCTTTCAGGTAGTCCTGAAAATTTGTTGTTACCTTTTCAAAAATTTTCAACACCATCATATTTCGTTTGTCAGGATGACGGTTTTGAAAAGTGTTCAAAAATTTCTTGATGGCTTCATTCTCAAAAGAATTTACTGTTACAATTTGATTATGCGTTAGAATGATACAAATTGGAATAGTAATATAAAACGCATCACTTTCGTTAAAAGAATTGTTTTCGGTCGGAGTTTTTATTACGATCAACTTTACGTTGTCGTCAATTTCATATCTGCTGCGTTCATCAATATCTAATGAATCTTTTAAAAAATCTAATGGTATCTCTAATGATTCGCTTAGTTCTGTAAATTCCTCTTGTTTAAGCGGAGGCAAAACATTCACCCAGGCACCAACTTCGGGCTTGTCAATTTCTACTGTTTTACTATCGAGGTTTTTAAAATATTGAATCATTATAATTTACGATGTAAGATGTACGATTTACGATGTGCTAGAAATGATAGCTTTTATTTTAACGCTCCATTCATAATTCCACTTCACCTTTAAAAACAAATTCCGCAGGTCCACAAAGCCAGATGTTTTCAAAATGATTATCATCCAGTTTGTCAAACTCAACACTTAAATGACCTCCGGGTGTTTCTACTTCAACTTGGTTGAAGCCGTTATCATTATGTGCAGAAACCAAGGCGGCAGCAGTTACGCCGGTACCACAGCTCAGTGTTTCGTCTTCAACACCTCTTTCGTATGTGCGAACATAGATGGTGTCATTATCAATTGTTTCAACAAAATTCACATTAATACCTTCGGCCCCATAAGTATTGCTGTAGCGGATAGCCCGGCCAATTCCTACTACATCTGTATCTTTTACATTAGAAGAGAATTTAATGTAGTGAGGAGAACCTGTATTCAATACAGCATGGTCAGCACCCTGTTCAACATGATCAACATCTTTCATTTTTAAACTTACAATTCCGTTAGTGTCAATCTCTGCATCGTGTTCGCCGTCAATAGCGATGAATTTGTATTCTTCCCTGTGTATTCCCTGATGGTATGCAAACTTTACGAGGCATCTGCCTCCATTGCCGCACATACTGCTTTCATTTCCATCAGCATTGTAATAGATCATTTCAAAATCGTACCCTTCTTTTTTACTCAATAGCATAAGGCCATCGGCGCCAATGCCAAATTTTCTGTCGCATAAACGGTTTACCTGTTTTACAGTTAAAGCAGGTATCTGTCCATTCATATTGTTGAAAATAACAAAGTCGTTCCCGGTGCCTTGATATTTAAAAAACTCCGCTTTCATTTATTATAAATTAGAATCGGCAATAACGCCTAAAGAATGTTTAATTAAATTTTCTACAGCGGCTCCGCCATCTTTTGAAAATTCTTTTGCAACACGATTGGCCACAATCACATTTAAACTAACAGCATTGTGTCCAAGACATTTACTCAAACCGTAGATCGCACTTGATTCCATTTCGAAATTTGCAATATGATGATTGCCGAATTCGAATGAAGTTAGTTTGTCTATCAAACCTGGGTAGGCAAGACCTAGTCTTAAAATCCTGCCTTGTGGTCCGTAAAAACCAGGACAAGTTACTGTAATGCCCTGATGATAATTATTTACAAAAAGCTTTAATAAATTTCCACTGGCTCCAGTGATATATGGAGATACCGGACCTGAACCTAACTGTGTATGTGTATTAAATGCCTGTAGTAATTCTTTTTCTTCTGTATTGTTTTCCAAACGATAATAATGCAGCACATTATCCAATCCTAGCCCATGAGTACCTGCAACAAAAGTATCTACCGGCACATGTCTTTGTAAAGAGCCGCAAGTGCCAAATCTGATGATATTGAGTTGAGTAAGCTTTTCTTTTACCGTTCTTGTCTCAAAATCAATATTAACCAGGGCATCTGCCTCATTTAAAGCGATATCTATATTATCGGGTCCGATACCGGTACTCATGCAGCTAATTCTCTTTTTACCAATATATCCGGTATGGGTAATAAACTCACGATGTTGATTTTTATATTCAATTTTATCGAAATGTTTACTCACTTCTTTTACCCTGTCAGGGTCTCCAACAGTAATGATAGTATGGGCAATTTCTTCGGGACGGCAATCCAAATGATAGATAGCTCCCCGGTTGGTGATGATCAATTCTGATTCTGCAATACGATTCATATAGCAATTTTTGTATGAAGAAATTAATTATGCATAAAAATACCTTATTTTTGCAACTCTAAAAAACTAAATGGCTCTTTATCAGTCATTGGTAGATAGAAGAGCAAGCTAAGCTCTTAATAAATAATGGTCCTGTGGCCGAGTGGCTAGGCAGAGCTCTGCAAAAGCTTCCACAGCGGTTCGAATCCGCTCGGGACCTCTGAATGTAAAAGCCCTCTATCTGATAGAGGGCTTTTATTATTTTATCGATTCCATCACCAGCACCCAATCATTTCCGTTCTTTTCTTTTCCCGGAGGGGTAAATGTTTTTACTCCAGTATTAGGAAATATTCCGATCAGTTTATATTGTCCATTCCGAGGGTTGTACCAGGAACATTTTATTTTGCTGCCTTTACATTTTCCTAAATAGATCTTCATTTTTCTCCCGGTGTAAGTGTATACAAATGCATAGTCATTCCCTCGTGTTGCTGCTAAATAATTGTATCGTTTTTCCTGATCAGCTACTAAGGCTTGGTCAGGTATTCTTTCCAGGTAATTTTTTGAGAGTAATAATTTTTTTAGATACTGCATCTGTGCAGCGCCTTTTGCATTTAAACCCTCTTTCCAATAATGATCTACACCATAGCTGCCTGATTTATCATTCGGTGAATGAAATTGCATTACAGCATTTTCTCCATAAGTAAATCCGGCACCACCGGCAAAAACACTCCAATAGGCATAACGTCTCAGGTCGGCATCTGTCCATCGTGGTTGCATACTATCATGTAATCCATGCGGAATGTTTTCGTAAGAAGGTTCGGCATCCATGGTTGGTTTAACGGGAGAGAGGGCATAATCATTATCGATATAACACCAGTTATCTTCACCATAATGAAAAATATCACTTGCACTGGTATCTTGTTGGTAATCTTTATGTCCGCTTTGGATCATATTGAATGCTAGCCAGTCCTGGTTATGAAACCATAATGAAGATGTATGTCTGCCACGTGGATGAAAACTTATCAGGTGGCCGGGATCTTTTTCATGCAAGGTTTTACCTAATGCATTCCAAACTTCTATGCCAATGCTGCCTTTCAGATCACCACCATTTACCCAAATAATATTTGATTTGTTTTTAAATCTCTCCGCTAAAAAAGAAGCATAGGTTACAACTTGCTCTTCATTCACCCATTTGCTTTTTACATTACTGCCCCAAACGGGTACCAATGCCATATACATGTTTCGTTTGGCCGCTTCGTCAACAATATATTCCACATGATCCCAGTAATCATACTCTGCTTTGTTTAAGAAGTTATTTCCTTCGGTAATTTTCGGTTTTGATACATTCAGGTCGATAAATAAAGAATCTCCATAAATATTTTTATCTTCTTTCAAATCGTGTAAAACCATTACCTGTATTACATTAAATCCATGTGCTTTTCTTTTATCCAAGTATTCAATTGCTTCTTCTCTGGTGCATTTTAAAAACAGCATCCAGCCGGTATCTCCTAACCAAAAAAATGGCTTGCCATCCGCAGTAATAAAATATCTGTTAGAGGAAGATATTTTAAGAGGTGGCATTTGAGCGTTTGAAAATAGAGAAATGAAGAGACTTGTTATGGCAAATGCTTTTTTAAACATAGAATAAATGTAGTAAAATTATTATTGTATTTAGCGGCTTAAAATCCACCATTAGTGTAATTGATTGCGTATCCGGACAAGTAATAAAACCTTACCTTCGCAATTGAATAGCTTAAATATTTTTATGATCCCCAAAACCTTACATTGGCTCGGATTAGCCGCTTGCCTTGCCTTAATTGTTTCCTGTTTTATGCCCTGGGCTTTTTATGCAGATCTGCATGAAGCTTTTACCGGCCTATACTCTTATAACAATAACTATGGTAGACCGGGAAAGTTGTTGATATTGATATCCGTTATTGTTTTTGTATTGATGTTGGTGCCGAAAGTGTGGGCAAAAAGAACGAATCTTTTTTTATGTGCTTTATGTGTTGGTTATGCTATCAAATCGTATGTACTGTTTACATCCTGCTATAATGCATACTGCCCTGAAAAAAAAACGGGGGTATACCTGATGATCATTTCATCTGTAGTAATGATGATTGCCGCTATCTTCCCTCATTTAAAATTGGAGCCAAAAAATAAATCGTAATTTATTTTTTGGTCCAGGTGTCTTTTAATGTAACGGTTCTGTTGAATACTAATTTGTCGGCAGTAGTATCTTTATCAAGGCAGAAATACCCTTTTCGGATAAATTGATAACGCTTATCAATAGTAGCTTTTTTTAAAGATGGCTCAGCGTAAGCGTTGGTGATTACCTGTAATGAATCGGGATTGATATAGTCCTTAAAATCGCCTTCCTCTGCAGCAGGATTCTCAGCTTGTAGCAATCTGTCGTACAAACGAATTTCTGCATTGATTGCATGTGGCACACTTACCCAATGAATAGTACCTTTTACATTAATGCCGCTGGTATCATGTCCGCTTTTACTTTCAGGAATATAGGTGCAATGTATTTCTGTGATATTGCCATCAGCATCTTTTTCAAAACCTTCGCATTTGATGATGTAGGCGCTTTTTAAACGTACCATTGCTCCGGGAGCTAATCTGAAATATTTTTTTGCAGGCACCTCCATAAAGTCTTCTCTTTCTATCCACAACTCTTTACTGAACGGAACAACCCTGGTGCCATATGCCTCATCCGGCCCATTTTCACTGATCAGGTCTTCAGATTGACCATCGGGATAATTCGTAATGATCAATTTTACAGGATCAAGCACTGTCATTACCCGAAGGGCATATTTATTAAGGTCTTCTCTTAAACAGAATTCAAGGAGACTGAAATCAATTAGATTTTCTCTTTTGGCCACACCGATCTTTTCGCAAAAATTACGAATGCTTTCAGGTGTGAAACCTCTTCTACGCATACCGCTTAGTGTTGGCATACGAGGGTCATCCCAGCCCGAAACATATTTTTCATTTACCAGTTGCAGTAATTTACGTTTGCTCATTACCGTATAGGTCATGTTCAAACGGGCAAATTCATATTGTTTAGATGGGAAGATACCTAATTGGTCAATAAACCAATTGTATAATTCTCTGTGTGGAATAAATTCCAGTGTACAGATACTATGCGTAATATTTTCGATGCTATCACTTTGCCCATGTGCAAAATCATACATAGGGTAGATGCACCATTTACTTCCTGTACGGTGGTGATCTGCATGTTTGATACGATAGATGATAGGATCTCTCATGTGCATATTAACCGCAGCCATGTCTATCTTAGCTCTTAATACTTTTTCGCCGTCTTTAAATTTGCCCTCTTTCATCTGGGTAAATAACTGAAGGTTTTCTTCAATAGATCTGCTTCTGAATGGGCTGTCCTTGCCCGGTTCGGTTGGCGTGCCTTTCAAAGCGGCAATTTGTTCGGCTGAGCTATCATCTACATAAGCCATTCCTTTGTTGATAAGTGTAATGGCATATTCATATAAAGTATCGAAATAATCACTGGCATAATGTTCGTTAGCCCAATTAAATCCCAGCCAGCGAATATCTTCTTTAATGCTGTCTACATATTCGGTTTCTTCAGTAACGGGGTTGGTGTCATCAAAACGTAGGTTGGTTTTGCCACCATATTTTAAACCCAATCCAAAATTCAGGCAAATGCTTTTGGCATGCCCTATATGTAAATAGCCATTAGGTTCGGGTGGAAAGCGGGTAAGAATACTTTTGTGTATACCGTTCTTAAGATCCTCTTCAATTATTTCCTCAATAAAGTTCAAGCTTTTTTCTTCCGACATCATTTTTTAATTGTGTAGCAAATTTACGGCAAGATGATGTATTATCAGTTACTGATATGCAAGTTTAGGGAATTATGTATAATTTCAACATGTAAATAAATAAATTGTATGGCTCAGTGGGTAGTATATGCTTTGTTATCAGCGCTGTTTGCAGCATTAACAGCGTTGTTTGCAAAAGCCGGTTTAAAGGACGTCAACTCAGACCTGGCAACAGCTATACGCACAGCTATTATCTTGTTTATTACCTGGGGGATTGTTTTCTTCAGAGGTAAAGTGGGAGAGATAGTTACTCTATCAAAAAGCAATTGGCTTTTTCTTAGTTTGTCTGCTATAGCAACCGGGCTCTCCTGGTTGTTTTATTACAGGGCTTTGCAATTGGGTAAAGTATCTGAAGTAAGCGCCATAGATAAAGGAAGTATTGTTTTTGTATTTCTATTGTCCTTTATCTTTTTGAAAGAACCGGTAACGCCAAAAATATTGATAGGAGGTGGATTGATATTTGCCGGGATGATAGTATTGGTTTGGTGGAAATAATTTACTCGTTAAATTGTAGGGCTCGTCTTTTCAAGTAATGCAATGATCCTATCTAATTTTTCCGTTTCTATTTTGCTTAATTGAATTTGCAAGGCTTCTATTTCTTTTTTTGCTGCGATATTGGTATCATAGTCTTGCTGTGCTTGTATCCTGTCCCTTTCTGATTGTCTGTTTTGCGACATCATAATGATAGGAGCTGCATAAGCTGCCTGTGTAGAAAAGATCAGATTTAAAAGAATGAATGGGTAAGGATCCCAATGGTTAACATAAGCAATGATGTTAAAGAACATCCATATTACCACAACAACTGTTTGCCATATAATGAACTTCCATGAGCCCATGCCCTTAGCGACCCAATCTGCTATTTTTGCCCCGGGAGTTAATGTTTCCGAATGCTTATCGTGCCAGGTGTTTTCCATGCTTTTAATTTTATTAGTAAGGTACATAAAAAAAGGTTTTTGTTGTTAAAACAAAAACCTTTTTCGATATCATTTTATTTTACTCAATCTGCTTGTCCTAATTTTTTCAGGTAAGAAACATGGGATACAATTGCATGACGCATTTTTTTGTATTCAATGTATTGTAATCCGTACTCTTCACACGTTTTTCTAATTATTTTACTAATAGCCGGGTAGTGAACATGGGAAATTTTAGGGAACAGGTGATGTTCTACCTGAAAATTTAATCCTCCTACCAGCCAGGATATTAATTTGTTTTTAGTAGCAAAATTTGCAGTGGTTTGTATCTGGTGAATAGCCCAGTCATTCTCTATTTTATTTTCATCTGTCGGCATCGGAAAATGTGTATGTTCTACCGTATGCGCTAATTGAAAAACAATACTGATCAATAGTCCTGTTACCATGGTGGCAATCAAAAATCCTACTAACCAATACAAAAATCCTACTTTGATAATTGGTATTACAACAAAGAAAGCGATGTATCCGATCTTTGCTGCCCAAAAAGAAATATGCTCTCTGGTGGTAAGGCTACGTAAAGGAACAGAGCCGATCTTTCTCTTGAAATATTTTTGATAATCGGTTAAAAATATCCAAAGAATGTGAAGGAATGAATAGAGTACCCAAAAATATAAATGTTGGAATTTGTGGGCTTTATATCTTTTTTGTGTTTCGCAAAGACGAAGCCATGGTTTGGCTTCAATATCATCATCAATACCGTCAATATTGGTATATGTATGGTGAATGATATTATGTTTTGTATTCCACATAATACTGCTGGCTCCCAGGAAATTTACAGACAATGCAGCCAATTGATTAATAATTTTGTATTTGCTGAAACTGCCATGTCCGCCATCATGCATCACATTAAAACCAATAGCTGCAGTAAAACAGCCAAGTAAAATACATTCGATAATTGCTAACGATATTGATGGGGTAAAATAAACCAGGTGAATATATAGTGCTACATAAGATAATGAGAAGAAAATAGCTTTAGAATAAAGATTAAAATTACCTGTGCTGGCTTTTTTTCTATCAGCAAAATACTGGTTCACCCTTTTCTTGAGATCTTGTTGGAAATTGGTATTGTTGATGAATTTTGGAGTTGCCATATCGTTACATTAATAGGCCGCAAGGTACGCCAAAAATTGCGTTTTTTTGGGTTTTGTTTATGCACTGATCAGGTATTTTGCTTAATAAATGCATCAAAACTGTTAAAACCTATCATTTTTTTACTAATATATCCTTCGGCATATTTTACTCCTATCATTTTGCCAAACATCTTTGCTCTGAAAATAACACTATCTAAAAAGTCCGGCGAAGAAATATAGGTTTGAGGTTCATTCAGGTCAGGATTATAAAACTGTGTATTATATGCCTTTACTGCTTCTATTTTTTGTTCAAATACATCTGTGACATCTATTACGAAATCAGGATGCAGGTACCTATCCTGGATGTAATTAAAAACATATTTAGGACGCCAAGCTTCTTGAGGTTGATCATCATAAAAGGTCTCAATTTTTCTTAACCCGGATAAAAAAGCGGCATCAGATACTAACTCGGCGCTCCTTCCATGATCAGGATGTCTGTCTTCAGGGGCGTTACATAAAACGATCTCAGGTTTGTATTTTCTGATAGCGGTGATTATCATGCGCTGATGTACTTCATCATTGATAAAAAATCCATCAGCCATGCAAAGATTATCCCTGATATCCAGTTTTAATAGCTCAGTAGCATTAGCTGATTCAGCCATTCTTGTTTCGATAGTGCCCCGTGTGCCTAATTCGCCTTGTGTAAGATCAATGATTCCGGTTCTTTTTCCCTGCAGTTTTTCTGTAAGTAACGTGCCGCCACAACCAAGTTCTGCGTCATCAGGGTGAACGGCAAATGCCAGTATGTCTAACTTCATGTTTTAGTGCTTAGTTTTGGTTCTTAGTTTTTAGTGTTTAGTTTTCAGTCCTTAGTTTATTTGCAAATAGTAAAGGGGATTTAAAGAAGAATACGCCAATAACTACAAACTAACTTTTATCTCCAAACATTCTTGCTACTTCCTTTACAATAGCTTCCATCTCTTTATCATTTCCATCTTTGTCGTAAGGCTGCTTTAGGTCACTGCCAAAGAAAAAAGCTACAGTTTGGTAGAAACGTGCGGTAAATCCGCCTTTATATTCTTTGATTATTTCGTAGCAATTATTGCCCGTTTGCCTTTTGATCAATTTCATCAATACTTTGCCCTGGTAAACTGATAAGTTGGTTAGTGGTTCGGTAAAATCTTTTCTTAATTCTTTTTCTCTTGATTTTATATACGCCCTGCGATCTTCTCGATCAATAATGTGAACCAGATGAGCATTAACGTCATTCATTACAACTCCGGCACGCTTTGCATAGGGGTAAGTAACATAGATAGCATTACGAAGTCTTGTCCACTTAGCTCTTGCACTTAACTGGGCCTCATTGTATATCGCAAATTTTTTTACCGTATCCAGCACTCTGGCTGTAATGGTATCACCTTCGTAAATTATGGCGTAGGTGCGTATCGTATCATTAGATAATTGCTGGGCAAAACATCTATCGGCTTTTGTAATCAGAAGCATTACAAAAAACAGTACAGGTATGAATTTATGTAAAACGGGTTTGCTCATCTGTAACATAAATCTACAAAATACATTTGTATAATGTTGTTAAAATCAATTAGCCAGTAAAAACATATAAAATAGCGCCGAAATAGTGAGTACCAATGCGATGGTATAGAGTCTTCCTGTAATATTAGTCCTTTTTAACATGCTCATTATAAATCCTACAGCCATCAATATTAATCCTATCCAGACTAAATTAATATAAGGGAAGATATACGCTTTTATGGTTACAAAGTCGATCATTTTGTCCGACTCCTTGATGCCAATTTTTATTTTTCTGTTCTCTGTAACTCCGGCGAATTTTACAAAAAGATTTTGAGCATATACCGTATCGTCAATTTGAGAAATTCCCAGGCTGTCTACCATTATCATTGGGGTAGAAGCGTATCTGGAACTGTCTTTATTTACAACAGTGATATCAGCTAAAAGGGTGGCGCCATTTGAAGGAATATTGAATTTATTTCTTTCAGGATTTTTTATCACTTTGTTCAATACTAAATATCCTTTTGAATAGAACATAGTATCTCCTTCGTTGATCTCGTTGAGTTTAAATTGAGCGGTATCAACGTTTTTGTCAGGATTTAACGCATAAGAGATATAAGTGAATACATCATGTGTAAAGTAATTTTTTGTATCCGGATTACTGCTCATGTTATTATCCTTCATCAGGTATACATCAGGATTAAGGATAAATGACTCTTGTATCTTTTTAGTGGCAGCATCTTTTCTTACAAACAATAAATTATAAAAACGTCTGTTACTTTCTTTTCCAACACTGTCATGCAGATAAGTAACCTCGTATGGCCCCATCTTTGTAGAAACCTGGCGGATCAGGTTCATGTTTTCTGCCGGGTTATCCTGTTGTTTGGTTAACGGATCTATACCCATCGGGATAATAAAATCTTTAAACTTGTCCTCACTGATCACTTTCTTGTTACCGGCAGAGATCAACATACCTGCGATCATCAATGCAAAACCAAGATGAGCAACAGAGCCACCGGCTCCTTTCATTTTGCCATTTAAGCCACTCCATATATATGCTGCGTTGGCAATTATGGAGTAGGTGGTAGCGAATAGGGCAAGGTAAATAGCTCCTAAATAACCATAACCTTGTTTGTAGTAAGTAATCGGATAGATGAATGTAATAGCAACGGTCAGTAACGCTGCAATCAATGTAGGTATTGCTATTTTTTTAAGTACACCACCTGGAGCTGAGTTTTTGTATTTGAAATATTGGGTGATAGCACTTAAAACACCAATGATAATAGCAACCATTACCATTACTTTGTTATAAGCGAATTCGGGGTCTTCCGGAAGTGCAAGTGGACCACCGTTTATTTTTATGATAAGATCTTTTAGATAAGGGATCTTATTATAAACCGGTAATGAAGTTAGTCCGATAATGAAGATAGCTGATAGGAAAAATACCAAAGAACCAATAAACATCCAGAATTCTCTGGAGTTGGTTTTTTCCTCTGTATGAACTGCCGGTATTTTTTTATAATGAATAAAAAATAAACCGAGTCCGCCTATTGTAAAGAACCATAAAAAGGTTTTTATCAAATTATTCATTGCATTACCTGCTTCAGTAAAAGCATGAACGGATGTATCTCCTAAAATCCCTGTACGGGTTAAAAAGGTTGAATACAGAATAAATACAAAGGTTAAAATAGCAAAAAGATAACTGGCTCTCAATGAATGACTGGTAGCTTTATAAACGACCATGGTGTGTAATCCTGCTACCAGGATCAACCATGGAACCAAGGAGGCATTTTCTACGGGGTCCCAAGCCCAGTAACCTCCAAAAGATAGTGATTCGTAAGCCCATTTACCCCCCATCATTATACCTACCCCTAAAATACAGGCACTGAATAAAGCATATGGTAATGCAGGTTTTACCCAGTCGCCAAAACGTTTGGTTTGTATTCCTGCATACGCAAATGCAAAAGGAATAATGGTAGAAGCAAAGCCTAAGAATAACACAGGGGGATGGATCACCATCCAGTAGTTACGCAGTAAAACATTTAATCCAATTCCATCCTTGATTAGTGTTAAATAATCTGGCCGGCTGAAAATTGGACCGTTGATCTCATTTCTTGTCAACACAAACGGGCTGTTGCCAATTTTTGTCCCAAGCAAATAAACACCCATTATCATCATTGCTAAAAATACCTGGGCAAGACTTACAATAGTCATCACCGGGGCTTCCCATTCTTTTGTTTTTTTAATAAGAAAGATACCAAGTATACAATGCCAGATAGACCATAATAAAAAACTACCTCCCTGGTCTTCCCAGATACATGCAAGCAGGTATTTGAATTCCAGTTCTTTGGAAGTGTGTTTATAGGCGTAAAAGTATTCAAGATAATGATTGGCGCAGATGTAAAAGATGCACCCGAAAACAGTTAATACTGATGCGGTTTGTATCAGAAAACTAACTCTGGCGAAACGGATCCACGAAAATTTTTCTGCAATATCTTCTTTACGGGAAGCAATAAAATATGCAATAGCGGACAGTAGGGAAGAAGTAAATGCCAATAATACAAAAAAGTGCCCGAGTTCTCCAAGCCACAAGTGTTCTCCTTCAAATTGCATAATATGTTTTTAAAAGGTTTGGTACGTTTAATGTTTAAAACGTTTAAGGATTTAATGAGCTGAAAAGGTTATCAAAGGTTTATGAAACATTAAATGTTTTAAACGTTAAGCCTTTATGAACGATTAATTCGTCGTTGCTGCTTTTTCTAACTGCTTTTTATCGTCTTTATATTTGCTTGGACATTTTAACAAAATTTCGCTGCATTCAAAAACCTCTCCCTGCATTTTGCCTTTTAAAACAATTCTTTCACTGTGCTCTAATTCAGTAGGTTTAGTATTGTGGTACACTACTTTGGTGCTGCCCCCCAAGCTGTCAACAGCTGTAAAAGACAAATAATTGGGATTTTTTGCAGGGTCATAATCTAATGGAACTGATTTATCCAGTTTGGCAATAAGATGTACATATTTACCCTGTTTTTGTTTGGCAGAAGAAATAGTATCATAAGTAGAGAAGTCTGCAGAAAGCATTAAAAGTCCCCCGATGGCTATAGCAATCGCTACTAAAATGACAATATGTGTACGTTTCATGACCTGATTTATTTTTCGCTGCAAAGTTAGCTCAAAACAGTGTTAGAAAGAGATTTGTTGTACCTTTTTTACATTTATTATATTTGTATTTCTTTTACAGTACTAATGACAGATTTATCACTATTTGACCCTAATGCGGTAAGTAATCCCAATAATAATATATTTGGTTTACCCTTTACAAAAGAGGACGCTAAACTTATAATCCTGCCTGTTCCCTGGGAGGTTACTGTAAGTCGCCATGAAGGCACAGCCAGAGCTCCTGAACATATCTTCCGATCCAGTCTGTTGGTAGAATTATTTGATCCGACATTGAAAGATAAATGGCGTAAAGGCTACTACATGCCATCCCCGGATAAAAAGATATTACTCAAAAGTGATTATTTGAGAAAAGAGGCCGAACTCTACATTAACTACATTACAGACGGAGGTGTATTGCTGGAGAATAAATTCATGTGTAAAACCATCAAAGAGATCAACGCAGGTAGTTTGATGTTAAATAACTGGGTGTATGAAAATACGAATGACCTGTTTGCACAGGATAAATTAGTAGGCATACTTGGTGGTGATCTCAGTACCTCATTGGGATATTATAAAGCGCTTGCAGGGAAACATGGCGGTTTTGGTATTTTGCAAATAGATGCACATTGTTCTATGCGTAAGGCCTACGAAGGATTTATGTATTCTCATGCATCAGCGATGTACAATGCATTGGAAGAAATTTCAGACATCAATAAAATTGTACAGGTGGGCATCAGAGATTTTTGCGAAGCTGAGTGGGATTATATTGCCAACAGTAATGGAAGAGTGACTACTTATTTAGATGTTTCTATAAAGAACAGAATTGCTGAAGGAGAAAGCTGGAAATCAATAGTGGATGAGATCGTTTCTTTTTTACCGGATAAAGTAGTACTTTCTTATGATATTGATGGGTTGGATCCAAAGCTTTGCCCTAACACAAGTACTCCGGTTTATGGCGGTTTTGAAGCAGCACAGATATTTTATCTGTGTAATAGTGTGTTGAAAAGCGGCAGAAAAATCATTGGTTTTAATTTAAATGAGATCGGTATCAGCACTAACGAATGGGATGAGAAAGTGGGAGCAAGGGTTTTGTTTGATCTCTGCAATCTGTTGATGACAAGTAACGAGTAAACATATTATCAGTGTATTCATTCCTTATCAAAACCAATAAAAGTAATGTAGATATTGTGATCGTACGTGCAATCTTTGCAGTGGCAGCTACAGCAGCTTTTGTTCAATCGCAGGAATATGGTATTCTCGGAATAATAGCAGGGGCGTTGTTGATTGCGGTTTCAATTTTTGTGAATGCTATCAGGAAGAAACTACAGATCACAGCATTCATTTTATTGATCATTGGTATTGTGTTACTTTGTTTCATAACTCAATCACCTTATTTTGCTTTAGTGTTAGTACTGCATTGGTTGTTAGAAAGATTTTTGCACAAAGAAACAAGAGTTGATATAGATAGCAGCGGTATAAGGTTTATTAAACCTTTAAATGAAAAAGTATTTAGCTGGAAGGATATTCAACATGTAGTGTTGAAAGATGGATTATTGACGATCGATTATACAAACAATCATTTTTCACAATCAGAAGTCAATAGCATAGGTGTTGATTTAGATGAGAGGGCTTTTAATCAATTCTGCTCAACGCAATTACAAACCAGGCTGTAGATTACAGTAAACATATTCATAAATTATGATAGTAACAGAATCACCATACATACTTTACTCGGACGGCGAAGGAAATATTTTCGAAGATACTTCCCTGTATGTAACAGGACGCACTGGTTGGGATGCATTGCCTATCCCTGTTGATGAATGGATAGATCTGCCAGATGGAGGTAATTTGTATGAATTGCCTGGCAGAAGAGGGATCGGTATTGACGTAGAGACGGGAGAGATGCGTTTGTGTGAAAAAGGCTGGGCAGTGGCGGCTTTCATTCCGCCGGCACATACCGGTTTATATATGGCTGCTTATGAAACCAGTGAGGATGCGCCTACACTGCCTTTGTTTTGTTATACTGCTACGGGATGGTTAGATGGAAAGTTTTATGTGCCTGCTGTAAGAATTGAACAGGATATCAGGCAAGAGTGTGCCGGATATGATGATGAAAAAATTGAGACGGGAACCGAGCATTTATTAAAGACCTATCCGCATAACAGATTGGTGAAGCATTTAATGGAAAACTGTTGCATGACCTATACCTGCCCAGCTGCAAGAAATCTGGCTTTAGGCAGATGGGAGTGCCCGGTGCCTTCATCTCCTGCATGTAATGCCAACTGTATCGGCTGTATCAGTTTTCAGCCGCAGGATGAAACAATTGTGAGTACACAAGATAGACTAACGTTTAGGCCTACCCCGGAAGAGATCGTAGAGTTTACTGTGCCTCATTTGGAAACGGCGCCTTTTCCGCTGATCAGCTTTGGCCAGGGTTGTGAAGGAGAGCCTTTGTTGATGTGGGAAACCATCAGAGACAGTATTATAGAAATAAGAAAACATACATCGAAAGGAAGCATCAATATAAATACCAATGGCAGTAAACCCGATGCAGTAAAAGCATTGTGTGAAGCAGGATTGAATAGCATGAGGGTGAGTTTGAATTCTGCAAGGGAACATATTTATACTCCGTACTATCGTCCGAATAATTATGTATTTGCTGATCTGATAGAAAGTCTGAAGGTTGTCAGAAGTTATGGCGGCTGGACCAGTCTAAATTATTTTGTTTTTCCTGGTATGACTGATAGTGTTGAAGAGTATGAAGCGCTGCGTAAACTTATCAGAGAAACAGATCTGTGTATGATCCAATGGCGCAATTTTAATATTGATCCTGATTGGTATCTGGGTAAGATTGGCGTAACAGAAACGGGAGAGTGCATGGGCGTAAAACAATTTATGGAACTGATACACGAAGAGTTCCCTGATGTAAAATTTGGTTATTTTAATCCATCTATAGAAAGGATCAAAGGAAATTTCGAAACGGACTTTGCTCATTAGTCTGATCCTCAATGATCTTAATCAGTTTCTCAATGGATAAAACTTTCTACATTTGAGGCAACATTTTATGATGCCACCATCTATACTTAATGCAAATCAACTAACTGGCTGGTTGATAAGGATCACTTGTTTATTCTGGCTTATAGCCAAAATAATTTGTTGTCGTTTATGGTTATCAGATAGATTGTTTCCACTTGTTCCTGCTTTTGACTTTTTAGTGGCCCCTTCCTTAGTGCACTGGTCCCTGTTTATATTATCGCTGATATGCTTATTCTTGTTATTGTTCTTTCCTGATAAAAAGGTATTTCAAATCGGTATTATAGTTTTTGAGGTACTGAGTTGTATTCTTGATCAAAATCGCTGGCAACCCTGGGAGTACCAATACATATTTACAATACTGATCGTCTTATTAAATCGAAAAAACGAAAAGCATATTATTTCACTGATGATTTTTTTGCTGGCAGCAGTATATTTTTATAGTGGTGTCGGGAAATTAAATCCAATGTTCATACGATCTATATGGTGTAATTTACTGCTGTCAAAAACTTTTGGGGTAAGCAATGCTGTCATATATCAGGCAAATGTTTATTATTCCGGGTATTTATTGGGGATGATAGAAGTTGCTTTAGGTATAGGGTTGTTGATTAAACGTTTTCGAAAAGTCTCTTTGATATTGCTGATTGTAATGCATATTATCATATTGGGTGTTTTTGGTCCTGTCGGATTAAATTATGATCATATAATATGGCCTTGGAATTTATCAATGCTTGGGTATCTCATATTCTTCACTGTTAAAAATAACAACATTGAATTCATTACAGCTCCATTAAAATTATACAGAAATATACCGATGGTGATACTTCTAGGTGTTATGCCCATATTTAGTTTGTTTGGAAGATGGGATTTCTTTTTATCTTTTAGTTTATTTAGCAGTCGGCCTACAGATATGTATATCTGTATGAAGAGGGATATAAATAATCCTTTGAATCAATATTGTGATACCTCACAAACACCTTGTGATAAAGAATCTCTTTTGATAAATGTTCGCAAATGGGCATTTAAAGAAATGTATGCGCCAGCATATCCTCAAACACGAGTATATGAAAAAATAAAAAACAAATTACAGTATCAGTTTCCCAATATGCAGGCTACTTATTTTATTTACATTTATCGGAATGGGAAAAAAGTAAAAGAGGAGATGAAGTAAAAAATTCACAGAGCAATCACAAAGAACACCCGGAAGATTTTTAAATACAATGTGCTCTCTTATAAAACTATTTATATTCTCCGAATACTTTTCTCAACTCATCAGCAATTTCTCCAAGGGTGCAATAATTTTCCACCGCATCAATTACCAATGGCATCAGGTTAGTAGTAGAGTTTGCTGCATCTCTTATTGCTGATAAACAGGCATTGACTTTTTCGCTATTACGTTTCGCTTTTAATGCTTTTAATTTGTCCGATTGTACCAAACGTATACTGTCATCAATTTTAAAACCCGGAACTTTATTCTCTTCGTTAATCTGAAACTTATTTACGCCAACAATTATTTTTTCGCCACATTCAATTTGCCGTTGATACTCATAAGCGCTTTTGGCAATTTCGTTCTGAATAAAGTGTTGTTCAATGGCGCTTACACTGCCACCCATGGCATCGATCTTTTCAATCAATTTCCATGCTTCCTTTTCTACTTCATTGGTAAGCGTTTCTACGAAATAACTGCCTGCCAATGGGTCGACTGTATCGGGAGCACCACTTTCAAATGCTACGATCTGTTGTGTACGTAACGCAATTCTTGCTGCTTCTTCTGTTGGCAGACTCAGTGCTTCATCATATCCATTGGTATGTAAACTTTGTGTGCCGCCCAATACGGCTGCTAATGTTTGTATAGTTACTCTTGCAACATTGTTTAATGGTTGCTGTGCAGTAAGTGTGGCGCCGCCTGTTTGTGCATGAAAACGAAGCATCATCGATTTGGCATCGCTAGCACCAAGGTCTTTCATTATTTTTGCCCACATTCTTCTGGCGGCTCTGAATTTGGCTATTTCTTCAAATAAATTATTGTGAGCATTAAAAAAGAAAGAGAGACGTTTGCCAAAAACATTTATATTCATTCCTTTGTCAAGAGCAGCTTGCACATATGCTTTTCCGTTAGCTAGTGTAAAAGCGATTTCCTGTACGGCAGTACTACCTGCTTCCCTGATATGATACCCAGAAATGGAAATAGTATTCCATTTTGGCAGATCTTTGGCACACCATTCAAATACATCTGTGATAATACGCATAGATGCTTTAGGTGGATAGATATAAGTGCCCCTTGCTGCATATTCTTTTAAAATATCATTCTGTATAGTGCCGTTTATCTTGTTAAGATCGGCACCCTGTTTTTTTGCTAACGCAACATATAATGCCAATAAGATAAATCCTGTGGCATTGATGGTCATTGATGTAGAAACATTCTCTAACTGGATCCCTTCAAAAAGTCGCTCCATATCTTCGATAGAATCAATTGCCACACCAACCTTACCCACTTCGCCATCAGACAACTCATGGTCGCTATCATATCCTATTTGAGTTGGTAAATCAAATGCTACACTTAAGCCACTAACGCCCTGAGATAATAAATAATGATACCGTTTATTGCTTTCCTCTGCTGTGCTGAATCCTGCATATTGGCGCATGGTCCAGAGTTTACCTCTGTACATATCCTGTTGTATACCTCTTGTGAAAGGAAACTCACCGGGTTTTTCAATTGCCGAAGGAGCTGTAGTATAAACTTCCTTTATCTCAATCCCCGAATCAGTAAATATTTTTTTTTCTTCACTCATAGATTACAGTTGTCTGTCGTCTGTTGTCGGAGGTCAATTATATAATTTTTTTTACTTCGAATTGTATGGCATCTAAAACAATTGAACTTAATTCTGCATTAGTACCACTGGAATATTCGAGGATCAATTTGCTTAATTCTACAGCAGGGGCTTGTGGCGGCAAAGCGGTAGCCAACTGATTGATGATATAAATATTTTGCTCTTTTAAATTGGTTACAGCCTTCCACACTTCGGGGTTTACATAAATTTGCTGTGTGATATTATGTTCGTATTCTTCCCTGATGGATTGTGTTAATCCGGCTTTTAACTCTTCTGCGGTATATCCGGCAGCATGCATTCTTGTTACCAGGTTTTTTAATGTTATCCTGTCTGTCAATAAAGAAAGACGTTCGTAGGCCTGTAAAGGTAAAAGGCTGTTATTTGCCGCAGGTTGTTTGGCTTTCAACTCTCTTCTGATCGTTTTTAATTCCATCAATAGATAAACGATCATGCCAATTATAAATACTATGGCAATACCTGTAACTTCCTGAAAACTAACTTCAAATAAAAGCATAACTGTTTTTTACAAAAATAAGGTTATTAATCGTTTAGAAATAAAGCTGAAGGCAGAAGTTTGAGTTGCGCTATATAGAAGGGGGTAGGCTTTTGTGTGTTAAAATTTCCTGCTTTCGAAAAAGACCGGTAGCAGAATGGCAGTAAATTATTTTACCTTTGCATTATAAATCAAGAGAGTATGGAAACATTAACAGCAACAGTTCCGGTAAGTTTTACTGCCAGTGCAGTAAACGAGATCAAACGTTTGATGAGTGAAGAGGGGTTTGATGTCAAAAATCTTTTACGTGTAGGTGTAAAAGGAGGAGGGTGTAGCGGTATGACCTATGTATTGGGATTTGATGTTCCTACAGAAAAAGACCAGCAATTTGAAATAGAAGGAATACCATGTATTATGGAAAAATCTCATGGTATTTATTTAACCGGGATGGAGGTTGATTGGCAAGGTGGATTAAATTCACGAGGATTTACATTTAATAACCCGAATGCAAGTAAGACTTGCGGATGTGGGACTTCTTTTGCAGTATAATGTAGAGTAAAAATGTATGATATACCGCCTGTAAAATTTTCTTTCAGGCGGTTTTTTATTGCCTTTATTAATGGTTTGAGAGGTGTGGATGGATTGGGTCGGTTGTTAATAATTGTTAATCATATATTCATTAACGAATGGCTAACCAATCGAAATGTTTTTTCCGATTAGCTTCATACTACATTTTTAACCATAAAAAATATAGTCATGAAAAAAGTTTTTATTGCCATGTGCATGTTCTTAGGTTTGGGTAGCATAGCGGTTGCTCAAAAAACACCTGCAGCAGCTAAACCCACCAGTTCAAAACTGGTTAAAGGAGATGCGACGTCTGCTAAAGTGCTTAAAATTAAAAAAACTGAAACGCCTAAAAAGGCTCCCTTGACAAAAGCTGATGGAACTCCGGATATGAGGTTTAAGCAAAACAAGAATCAGGCAGCAGCAGCACCTGTTGGACCCAAGAAAAAGAATGGAACTCCTGACAAGCGTTATAAGGTAAATAAAGAAAAAACAAAAAGTTAAGTATAGGTATAAGGTGGTTTAAAAAAGCTCCGTAATTATTTACGGGGCTTTTTATTTAAATAAAAAACCCGTTAGTTCAACTAACGGGTTTTAAAATATCAGGAATTTTTTTATACGGTTGCAGGGCCTTTATCAGAGCTAAGTATCTCAGCTTCTCCTAAAGGTTTGTCTTTTGCAAAATCAACCAATATCGGCGCTGCCACAAATATCGATGAGTAAGTACCGGTAACAACACCTATCAACATTGCAAACGCAAATCCTCTTGTTACTTCTCCACCAAAGATGAATAAGATCAATAAGGTTAAGAATACAGTCAATGAAGTCATGATTGTACGACTCAAAGTGTCATTTACCGCTCTGTTAATGATATTACCTTTTTCAGATGCTTTAGAACCTTTACTGTATTCACGAATACGGTCAAATACGATCACCGTATCATTCATACTAAACCCGATCACAGTAAGTACCGCAGCAATAAAGTGCTGATCGATCTCTAATGGGAATGGTACAACATTCTTCAAGAAAGAGAATACAGCTAACGTTACAAGAACATCATGTAATAATGCTACGATCGTACCGAAAGAATATCTCCAGTCACGGAACCGAAGCAATATATATATGAAGATGATCACGATAGAAAAAATGGTCGCTTTGATAGCCCCTCTTTTCAGATCTTCAGAGATCGTAGGTTGTACAGTTTGCGAACTTTGTATGTTTGTTTTTATGAAATCTTCATAGCTCACACCCGGTAATACTTTTTTCAATCCTTCATATAGTTTGGTTTGAACTGCTGCATCAGCATTGTCCTGTCCTTTCAGGTATGAAGTAGTAATATTAAGATGTTTGTTATCTCCTACAGTTTTTATAACAGGGAAATCGCCACCGAAAGCGTTTTTCAGATCATCTCTTACATCATCATTTTTTACAGGTTGTGCAAATTGAACAGTATAGCTTCTTCCACCTTTAAATTCCACGCCTTCATGGAAACCATTAAAGTAAGAACCAATACCCAACAATAATACAACGATAGAAATGCCGTAAGCTATCTTTCTGTATTTAATAAAGTTGATACTGGTATGTGTAAATACTTTTTTAGAAATACCAGTGAAGTAATTAAAGTGACGTTGTTTGTTTGTCCAGAAATCAGTGATCAATCTTGAAACTAAAATTCCGCAGAATAATGATAAGGTGATACCTAACATTTGCGTTGTAGCGAAACCAAGTACAGGACCTAAACCAAAAATAAACAATATGGCAGCCGTTAAGAAACTGGTAACGTGAGCATCAATAACCGGAGCTAAAGAGCGTTTGTAACCATCATTAACAGCCTGCGGATAAGATTTACCTTTCGTAAGTTCTTCTTTTATTCTTTCAAAGATAATTACGTTAGTATCTACCGCCATACCGATCGTTAATACTAAACCTGCAATACCTGCAGAAGTTAAAGTAAAGCCCATTGCGGTTAATACACCAACAGTAAACAATACGTTCAATATTAATGCAATGTTTGCAACCCATCCGCCGGTGTTGTAGTAAATAAGCATCAAAGCAAATATTACCGCAAAAGCGATCAGGAATGATTTGGCACCACCGTTTACGGCTTCTTTACCAAGTGTAGGACCTACAACCTGTTCTGCAACGATCTTAGCAGGGGCATCTAATTTACCCGCCTTCAAAATATTCGCAAGATCTTGCGCTTCTTCAATGGTAAAGTTTCCTGAAATTTCACTACTACCACCTTCAATAGGACCATTTACATTTGGAGCAGAATAAACGATATCGTCCAATGCAATAGCAATTGGTCTGTTAACATTGTTGGTAGTTAAACGAGCCCATGTTTTTGATCCCAGATTGGTCATTTGCATTTTGATAGAAGGTCTGCCTCTATCATCAAAACCTTGACCAGCCTCTTCAACACCATCTCCTTCTAACTGTGCCTTATCAGACCCCATAACAGTTTTGATAGCATATAAAGGATAAAAGCGCTGACCGGTTTTTTCTACTTTTTCTTCAACACCTAATAAAAATTTACAATCGCCTGGCAAGTTATTTTTTACTACATCTAAAGCCATGTAACTATTAAAAGTGCCTGTATCTTTCAGTGCTATATTACCAATGGCAGAAGCAAAAATTTGTTTACCTGTTTTATCCTGTTGTGGACTGATCGGATTGATGATCTTCAGAAACGCATTTTTATTGGCATTGATCTTTGCAGAATCAACAACAGATTTTACAGCGGTATCAACAGAGACGCCACTTAAATAATCAGTTACTGCTTTATCTACATTTTCCAGTGAACTTGATAATTCGCCGATATTGTAAACTTCCCAGAATTGTAGGTTAGCAGATGATTGTAAATATTTACGTACTCTTTCTTTATCGGTAACACCGGCCAATTCTACGTTGATGATACCTTTATTTTCATCTAAGTTGATATTAGGTTGTGCTACCCCGAATTTATCGATACGTTTTAATAAGATCTTGTAAGTTTGATTGATAGCACCCTTTGCAGTAGTACGTATCTGATCAGCTACTTTATCATCGTTATCAGTGATTTTTATTTGCTTACCAGCACCTGCAAACAATGAAGCTAGATTAGATGCAGGGTTTTGTTGCTTATACACTTTTGTAAACAAAGAAATGTAATCAACATCGCTGTTTACTTTTTCAGCGTTTGCAGTTTGTATCGCTTTCAATAAAGCTGGATCTTTTGGATTGTTGCTTAAAGATTTCAACAAGCCTTCCAAACTAACCTCTAGGGTTACACTCATACCACCTTGCAGATCCAAACCGAGGTTCAACTCGTTCTCTTTACATTTTTGGTAAGATGATCCAACGATCGGATAGATCTTTTTATCTCTTGTGCTGTCAAGAATGTGTTGCATTCTTCCTTTTACAAGCAGATCTTTTTCTTCGCCTTTGGCATCAGGGAATTGTGATTTTACAATTCTTTCTGCCTGCGTTTTTACTTTATTTTCGTAACTGCGTACTACCCATGTATAAGACAACTCCCATATGGAGATCAGTGTCAAAGCAATCGCAAAAAACCAAACTAAGCCTTTTAGTTTCATAATCAGTGTCTTTTAGAGCTATTTTGTTAATTTTTAGAAGTTTGCAAAGATAGGGGAAAATATATATGAATAAGCTAATTGGTAATAGGCAATTAGCAATAGGCATTTAGTGATTGGCAAATAGCAGGAAAGTCCAAGAGGATCAAGGATTTAACTCGTAAACGATTTTACTCCTTAAACCTTTTAAACGTTTAAACCTTTTCCCTACCTTTGCACTCCGAAAAATCACACATTTAAAACTTAAAAAAGTGTCTAACAACCATTTATTAGCCGACAGAATCAATGCGCTGGAAGAAAGTGCAACCCTAGCCATGAGTAAAAAAAGCCGTGAAATAGCTGCTCAGGGCCATGATGTAATTAACCTTAGTGTAGGAGAGCCTGATTTTAAGACGCCTCCTCACATCTGCGAAGCAGCCAAGAAGGCGATCGATGACGGGTTTCATGCATACACCCCCGTATCCGGTATTCCTGAATTGCGTTCAGCAATCGCTGAAAAATTAAAAAGAGAGAATGGACTTGAATGGAAGGCTGAAAATATAGTAGTGTCAACAGGTGCAAAACATTCGTTGGCAAATGTGATAGAAGTATTGGTGAAAAAAGGAGAAGAAGTGATCATTTTAGGGCCTTACTGGGTAAGCTATGCTGAAATGGTGAAATTGGCGGAAGGTAAAAGCGTGATCCTGGATGGTAGCTTTGAAAATGATTTCAAAGTAACACCTGAGCAGATAGAAGCCGCCATTACTCCAAAAACAAAGATCATTATGTATGCGTCACCGAATAACCCAACGGGGTCGGTGTATAGCGAAAAAGAACTGAGGGCCATTGCAGCGATCGTTGCTAAGCATCCGAATATTTTTGTATTGGCTGATGAAATTTATGAATACATCAATTTCACTCCGGAAGGACATTTTAGTATTGGAAGTGTTCCTGAAATTAAAGACAGGGTAATTACTGTTAATGGTTTCAGTAAAGGTTTTGCAATGACCGGTTGGAGAGTTGGTTTCATTGCTGCTGCAAAATGGATCGCTGATGCAGTAGATAAATTACAAGGACAGGTTACCAGTGGTACTAATAGCATAGCTCAAAAAGCAGCTGCCATTGCTTTTACTAATATGGATGCTCCAAAAATGATGTTGGAAGCGTACAGACGTAGAAGAGACCTGGTAATTACTAAATTAAAAGAAGTGCCTGGTTTTAAAGTACGTGTACCAGACGGAGCGTTCTATGCTTTCCCTGATGTTAGTTCTTATTTTGGCAAAACAGACGGTAAAGTAACCATTAAAAATGCTGATGAATTGTGCTTGTGGTTATTAGAAACAGCTCATATAGCATTGGTAACAGGTAACGCATTTGGTGCACCAAACTGTATTCGTATCAGTACTGCTGCTGCTGATGAAAAATTGGTAGAAGCAATTGAGAGAATGAAAACAGCTTTGGCAACATTGAAGTAATAAAACGTGTATAAAAACAAAGACCGCAGTGCAAAACGCTGCGGTCTTTGTTTTTTGGGGATATGTTAGATATATGATCAGGAACTATCAGTTCGATCTGTGTTCTGACAATAATTCTTCGTGAATTTTTAAAATCTGAGGGATCAATAACTGTTGCTCATCATTGGTAATAACGTAATCGCATAAACGCATCTTAATTTCTTCGTCAATTTGTTTGTTCATTCTTGATAGAACTTCCTCACGGGTTATGTTATCCCGTTGCATGGTTCTTTGTATACGAAGGGGAGTAGGAGCATAGACCCCAATTATTTTATCGAGGTATTCCTGTGAGCCACTTTCAAAAATGATCGCTGCTTCTTTTATTGCGTAAGGAGTAGTTTGCTGATGCATCCAACTTTCAGCATCTTTTATCGTAGCCGGATGAACAAGCGAATTGAGGATAGCTAATTTCTCCGGGTCCTTAAAAACAATAGAGGAGAGGTAGGGGCGGTTTAATTGACCATTGATATAAGATGCTTCGCCAAATTTTTCCCTGATCTGTTGTTTCAGATATGGATCTTCATTCATTAATCGTTTAGAGGCATCATCAGCATAATATACAGGCACACCCAATGCTTCAAATACTTTGGCAACAACGCTTTTGCCACTGCCGATACCGCCTGTGATGCCAATTTTTAACATAAAAAATTTACGATTTGGGATTTGGGATTTGGGATTTACGATTTCCTATTTACTGTTGGCGGTTGATTGAATAAATGCCATTGTAATATAAAAACTTTTCATCTATAATGAAATCGTAAATCGTAAATCCCAAATCGTAAATAAACTATTTTGTTTCCACTACTTTATTGATTGCAGCAGACCACTCTAAACTAATAGTGCTTTTTTCAATTTTGATATAACTGCCAGGGCTTATTTCTAATTGCAGCGTACCATCTTCATTCACCTTGTTAACTGTACCATGTATTCCTGCAATAGTTACCACTTTATCACCTTTCTTCAAATCATTGATGAAAGTCTTTTGTTGTTTTGCTTTTTTAGCTTGCGGACGGATCATAAAAAGCCAGAATACTAAAATCATCAGCCCCATGAAGATCAAAGAAAAACTACTGCTGCTTTTCCCTTGAGGATCAGCCATCAAAAAAATACTAAGTAATTGCATTTTGTTATTTATTAATTGTGTTGAATAAGAAAATTATTTTTTTACTATCACTTCACCTTTTAAAAGCAGTGTAGGAAAATCCGGGTTGGTATTAGCTGTAACGGTAATGGTTTTTTCATTGTGTCCGGTTTTTCCCTGGCTATTGAATACCGCTTTAATAAAACTTATTTCGCCGGGTAAGATCGGCTTTTCTGGTTTTTCTGCTACAGTGCAACCACAACTTGCAGATGTACTGGTGATCACCATTGGTTTGGTGCCTGTGTTCTTAAACCTGAAATTGAATTCTACTTTTTCACCTTCCGTTACTGTACCAAAATTAAATACACTATCTATTAGTTGTACTGATGTAGTGTCTTTCAGTGCGGCTTTCTCCTGCATGGCTGCGTCGTCAGAAATTTTATCATTTCTTTTTACATCACAAGATACTATTACTGATAGCAAAGCGATAACAAAGATACTTCTGTTCATCGTATGGAATTTTTGCAAAGGTATTTTTAAATTTAAAATTGAATGGTATTATAACTTACTGTTTTTAAAACTGATCTTATTGATCTTGCCTTCGGTTGTTAACTCTTTATGTATATTATCAAGAATACCATTGATAAACTGACCACTCTGAGGAGTGCTGTATTCCTTCGCCAGATCTATATATTCGTTGATTGTAACTTTTGTCGGAATGGTTTCAAAGAACAGGAATTCGCAAATGCCCATTTGAATAATGATCAGATCCAGTGCGGCTATACGCTCTGCATCCCAGTTCTTTAATTTGGGTTTAAGCAATTCCATGCTTACTTCCTTTTTCTCAATCGTGGTTTGTAAAAGGTCTCTGGCAAAATCCATTTTGTCTTTACTTACAAAAATGCCAAAATCATATGACTGTGGTTTTTGCAAAAAATTCAACATCAATACATTCATCATCTCTGCATCATCATCCCAGTTAATGAATTGTTCTTCTACATGATTGATAAAGTCTTCATTAGGGAGCATCAGGTTAGAGAAAATAAATTGAAGTATTTCTCTTTCACCTTTTTTGTCTCTTGCCTGAACACTTACATATTCTTTATATTCTTCAGATTCAGCGAGTGCCTGATATGTCTTTTTTAATAATTCGGCGTCTAAAAAATGATGAGGTTTTATTTCATCTGCGGCATTTTTAAAGGAAGGTTCTTCTATGATTTTCCAAAGCAATTCATTGCCGGCAATTTTGGTATTTACATTCAGATCACCGGCGCTGGGCAAATGTTTTGATGCTTTCTGACGGGCATCTTTTTCAGAATAACGGGCTACTTCCGTTAAAAAATACACCAGGTATACAAATAGCTGTCTGCTCTGTTCTACTTGTTTTCTTAAGAGGGTCAATGCATCTTTAACCTGAACATCGTTGCTGATACTGTCTAATGTATACAGGCTTTGCATCACTTTTACCCTGATATTTCTTCTGCTGATCATTTACTAAGAACTTTATTTGAGGCTGCAAAGCTAATGGAAATACTGTTTAATCGATATTTTTATCTTACTTAGATTGATAACCAATAGTTTAAACTATTCTTCTCAATCGTTTTTCAAGTAGAAATATTCTGCTCTTTTTAGGTAAGACAATTTTGCTCTCTGCAGTTTACGATGCATATAATAAATACAGAATTCATTCAGAAACAGTCATTAATGCAGTTTTGGCATTAAGAAAAATGTAAAAAATGACAAATTTTGCTGATAAAACTGCCAACAATACTTTTTAACTCGATTGGTACGAAATTGGAGTACCTTCGCTGCCCGTTATAACGGAAATAATATAAATCAATCAAAAACTAATACAACTATGGCGAAGAAGTTAAGCATTACCCCATTACACGACAGGGTAATTGTAAAAGCTGCTGCTGCAGAAGAAAAGTCTGCCGGCGGTATCATTATCCCTGACACAGCAAAAGAAAAACCTCAACGTGGTACTGTAGTAGCTGCAGGTCCTGGTAAAAAAGACGAACCGGTTACTGTAAAAGCAGGTGATACTGTTTTGTATGGTAAATATGCAGGTACAGAGATCACTATCGAAGGTATTGAGTACCTGATCATGAGAGAGAGTGATATTCTTGCAATCGTTTAATCAATTTGGAGATTTGAAGATTTGAAGATTTGATAATGTTTTAATAGTAATCAGGTCTTTAAATTAGCAAGCTCCGAAATTTCCAAATCACCAAATCACCAAATTTCCAAATCATCAAATTAAATACAATGGCAAAATTAATATACTTCGATATTGAAGCCCGTAACAAAATGAAAAAGGGCGTTGATACTTTAGCAAACGCAGTTAAAGTAACACTTGGACCAAAAGGTCGTAATGTAGTAATAGAAAAAAAATTCGGTTCTCCATCAGTAACTAAAGATGGTGTTACCGTTGCAAAAGAAATTGAACTGGAAGATCCTATTGAAAACATGGGTGCTCAAATGGTAAAAGAAGTTGCATCAAAAACTGCAGATATCGCAGGTGATGGTACAACAACTGCAACTGTATTAGCACAAGCTATTATCGGCGAAGGGTTGAAAATGGTTGCTGCAGGAGCAAATCCAATGGATCTGAAACGTGGTATTGATAAAGCAGTTTCTTTAGTAGTAGAAAATTTAAAAAATCAATCTCAAACTGTTGGTAACGACAGTAAAAAAATACAGCAGGTTGCAACTATCTCTGCTAACAACGACGAAACCATCGGTAAATTGATTGCTGAAGCTTTTGCAAAAGTTGGTAAAGAAGGCGTGATCACTGTTGAAGAAGCAAAAGGTACTGACACAACTGTTGATATCGTAGAAGGTATGCAATTCGATCGTGGATATGTATCTCCATACTTTGTAACCAACAGTGAAAAAATGCAAACTGAATTGCAAAATCCTTATATCTTAATTTATGATAAAAAGATTTCTGCAATGAAAGACATTCTTCATATCCTGGAGAAAGTTGCACAAAGCGGTCGTCCGTTATTAATTATTGCGGAAGATCTGGAAGGAGAAGCATTGGCTACATTAGTGGTGAACAAATTACGTGGTACTATTAAAGTAGCTGCTGTAAAAGCTCCTGGTTTTGGCGACAGAAGAAAAGAAATGCTAACGGATATCGCTATTCTGACTGCAGGTACTGTTATCAGCGAAGAATTAGGACATAAATTAGAAGGAGCTGATCTGACTTCTCTTGGACAAGCTGCTTCAGTAACAATTGATAAAGATAACACAACCATCGTTGGTGGTAAAGGTGCTAAAAAAGATATCCTTGCTCGTGTTAATCAAATCAAAGCACAAGTAGAAAATACAACTTCAGATTACGATAAAGAAAAATTACAAGAACGCCTTGCTAAATTAGCAGGTGGGGTTGCGGTGCTTTACGTAGGTGCTGCTACAGAAGTTGAAATGAAAGAAAAGAAAGACAGAGTAGATGATGCATTACATGCAACAAGAGCTGCTGTTGAAGAAGGTATCGTACCAGGCGGTGGTGTAGCTTACATCCGTGCAGTTGAAAGCCTTGAACCAAAAGTAAAAGGCCAAATTGCAGATGAGCAAACAGGTATGGCAATCGTTCGCCGTGCTTTAGAAGCACCGATCCGGACACTTACTTCTAACGCTGGTATCGATGGTTCGATCGTTGTACAAAAGATCAGAGAAGGCAAAGGAGATTTTGGTTTCAATGCAAGAACTGAAGTGTACGAAAACCTGTTCAAAGCAGGTGTTATCGATCCAACTAAAGTAAGCCGTGTTGCTTTAGAAAATGCAGCAAGCATTGCAGGTATGTTGTTAACTACCGAATGTGTAATTGCCGACAAACCTAAAGATGAAGCTCCTCACATGGGTGGCGGTGCTCCTGATATGGGTGGCATGGGCTACTAATTAATTGATAATTTATAATTGATAATAAAAGTCCCTTCTGCGAAAGCTTGAGGGACTTTTAGATAACGCTTTTCTCTAACAATTAAAATGTATGACTTATGAAAAAAAGATTACAACATTGGTATTGTTACCTGAAAAAAATTGCAGGCTTGCACAAAAATGATTACTGGGATAATAATCCATTTGTAATCCATTAATTATGGCTGCCGTATTTAAATCCCCGTTATGCTTCGTATATCGGGGATTTTTATTTCGATACTTTTTTGCCTTGAAACAAAAAGTAAATACAAAAGTTAAAAAACAGCTAACATCATCTAAATAAAAACATAAAAATCTCCAACACACAAAACATTTAACACAAAAAATTATTACCCCAGCAACCAACACAATACTTTTAGTTTCTTAATAAAACTAAAAATTATGTATCAAAAGCCATCAGCTGCATTCGTCGGCGCATCATGGATCGCTTTAGGCGTGGGTATGTTAGGATTTGTCATTGGTCTTTGGAGGGCTGAAATGGCACTCAATGAAAAAGGGTATTATTTCACCATTTTAATGTTTGGTCTATTTGCTGCTGTTTCTTTACAAAAATGTGTAAGAGACAGATTGGAAGGTATGTTTGTAACAGATATTTATTATGGGTTAAGCTGGTTCGCTACCATACTCTCTATCATTCTGTTAGTAGTAGGTTTATGGAATGCAACATTTTTGCCCAGTGAAAAAGGCTTTTATGCTTTTGCATTTTTACTCAGTATGTTTGGCGCAATCACGGTGCAGAAAAATACAAGAGATAGTCGTGATGTAGTTGAAAATGTAAGAGAGTTGTAAAAATAAAACCCCGTTACTTTCTAGTAACGGGGTTTTATGTAATCATTGTAATATAATTAATGTGTCTTTGTCTCAAAATCAAATTCAGGCGTAGCATCAAAATTTTTAGGGTCATCGCCATAATTGTTGGAAAATCTATCTCCATCGGTAAATAACCATACCAATAAAATAATGGGCCCTACCAATGGAATAAGTCCTATAAAATAATACCATCCACTTTTATTCAGATCGTGTAAACGTCTTACGGTAACTGCCAGGCCTGGAACCAGTGTTGCCAATGCAACTAATCCATAAACAGAAAGGCCTAATATTGATAAGCCGGTGCTTTCGCTGGCGGCGCCTGCAATTCCCATTATGTAAAAAGGAATAATGATCAAAAAATTACATAAAGCAAAATACCAGTATTCTGCTCTTCTGGCCCTGCCGCTGAAATTGGCGTAATTTTTCAGGACAACTTTTTTCCACCAGTCCAGCATGTTGTAGTCAGATTCATGTTTTTCCATGTTGTTAGTTTTTGGTTTGAGTAACAATGATAATAAATTTTATTTATTTTTTTATTCCTTTTTGTAGGTATATATAACGGGGATAAATAATAAGGCAAGGCAATCTGCGGAAAATTTTCAGGAATAATTGTATAACCGGGCAATGTTAACCCTTTCCCAAAAAGATGCCAATAAATTTGGCAAATATAAGTTTGTGGCTATCTTGCCGCCAAATAAAACAAAATGCAAAAATTTTCTACTTTTCTTAATGTGATTCTGTTGGTGGCAGTAGCTGTATTATATTACCTGTATTTTGCTTCGGGCAAAAAAAATGCTTCAGGTAAGGTTGTTGCCGGCGCAGTAAATATAAAAGATACAGGTGCCAGAAAGATACCTGTTGTTGCATATGTTGAGTTGGATTCCTTGAATGCAAATGTGAATTTTATAAAGCAACGCAAAGCCGAACTGGAAGCTGAACAGAAAAGCATTGTAGCTGAGTATGAAGGAGCTTATCAGAATTTAGAGGCTGAAAAAAATAATTTCCTGAAAAGAGGGAATGCCATTACACAACAAGAAGCTCAGGCGTTTCAGGAAAAATTAATGCAAAAACAACAGGATATAGAAGCGGCTAAACAAGCTAAGGGACAACGTTTGGCAGAAAGAGGCGCAAAGATCATGGAAGATATGCAGGCAAAATTGAAAGACTTTTTAAACGAATACAATAAAGAAAAAGGCTATACGTATATTTTAGCTACAGGTACAGGGTTGGATTATATTTTCTACAAAGATTCTACGCTGAATATTACCCCTGAAATTGTAAAAGGCCTCAACGAAAAAATGAATAAGTCAGGCAAGTAATTATTACGGGCAAATTATTTATCTTCATTGCTCTTTCAGCAAATATGCTGTAGGGGTAAAACCATAAATAAACTGCTTATGACTGAACAAACCAATTCATTTAAACCATCGCTAAGTTTATTTGATGCCACAATGATAGTTGCCGGCTCCATGATTGGGTCCGGTATTTTTATAGTTAGTGCGGATATTACCAGGAATGTTGGTAGTGCCGGATGGTTGATCGCAGTTTGGTTGATCACTGGAGTAATGACGCTGATTGCAGCACTCAGTTATGGAGAGCTCAGTGCCATGTTTCCCAGGGCAGGAGGTCAATATGTTTATTTAAAAGAAGCCTACAATCCCCTGATTGGTTTTTTATATGGCTGGAGCTTTTTTGCTGTTATCCAAACAGGCACGATCGCTGCTGTAGGTGTTGCTTTCTCAAAATTCCTGGCCTATATGGTGCCCGAGCTCGGCAATAATTATTTTCTGTTTGATGCAGGTATTACAAAAGTATATTCGGGTCAGTTGGTGGCTATAGTCATCATTGTTTTACTGACCTATGTAAATTCAAGAGGGATCAAAGAGGGGAAGTTCATCCAAACCATTTTTACGTCGGCTAAATTGTTAGCTTTGCTCGGTTTAATAGTCTTTGGCTTTACACTGGTGAAAGATAGTTTTTGGGCAGAGAACTGGAAGACCGGCTTTACAGCCATGCAGGATTTCGGGGTGAAAGACGCAACGGGTACTTTACAGCCTTCTGCCTGGATCGGTATCTCGGGAAGTGCTTTGATGGGGGCGATAGCAGCGGCGATGGTAGGCACTATTTTTAGCAGTGATGCATGGAACAATGTTACGTTCATTGCCGGAGAGATCAAAAATCCAAAAAGAAACATCGGACTAAGTTTGTTTTTGGGAACGTTGATCGTAACTGGTATTTATGTGGCTGCTAACCTGATGTATTTAAATGTAATGCCATTACATGAACTGGCATTTCCAACAGATGATAGAGTGGCAGTAGCAGCGGCCAATAAGATCTTTCCTGCGTTTGGAACAACTTTGATCGCATTGCTGATCATGGTCTCTACATTTGGTTGTAACAATGGATTGATATTAGCCGGTGCAAGAGTATATTATACAATGGCACAGGATGGACTGTTCTTTAAAAATGCTGCAGTACTGAATAAAAACAATGTTCCTCAATGGGCTTTATGGGCACAGTGTTTGGTTGCTTGTATTTTATGCCTGAGTGGTAAATATGGTGATCTGCTGGATATGATCTCTTTTGTGGTGGTAATTTTTTATGTACTGACCATCGCAGGTATTTTTATTTTACGTAGAAAAATGCCTGATGCTGAAAGACCATACAAAGCATTTGGTTATCCGGTATTGCCATTGTTGTACATTCTGATGGGGATTGCGTTTTGTTCACTATTGGTAGTGTTTAAACCACAATACACCTGGCCGGGATTAATTATTGTGCTGATCGGTATTCCGATCTATTATATTGCGGTTAGTAAAAAAAAATGAGATAAAATTTATGATAGGGTCGGAAAATAAAAAGCCGTTTAAAATACTATTGATTGGTGATAATTGCATCGATGAGTATGTATACGGTATTTGCTCACGCCTGAATCCGGAGGCACCAGTGCCTGTGTTGGATTATACCAGAACAGAAACAAAGCCGGGAATGGCTGCCAACGTTTTTGAAAATCTGAAAACTTTTAAAGTAGACGTAGAGTTTATCACCAATAAGGAAAAAATCATCAAAACAAGATTTGTAGATGATAAATACAATCATCAGATATTACGTGTAGACAGGCATGAGGTTTTAACTCCACTTACACAGGCAGTGTTTGATACAAGTTTTGATGCAATTGTTATTTCAGATTACAACAAAGGGTTTATTTCAGAAAGTAAATTATTTGAGATCGTAGACCAGGCGCATTGCCCGGTGTTTATCGATACTAAAAAAAGAGTTATTCCTGATAAGCCAAACTGCTACATCAAGATCAATGAATCTGAATACAATTCACTGGATAATCCTCCGGTTAACACAATAGCTACATTGGGTGATAAAGGTGCTATGTACCAGGGTAAAATATATCCTACTGATAAAGTGACAGTATTTGATGTAGTGGGTGCAGGAGATACCTTTCTTGCAGCACTGACTTATTTTTATCTGTTGCTGGGAAGTATTGAAAAAGCGATACCTTATGCAAATAAAGCTGCGGCCATTGTGGTGCAGCATATCGGTACTTATGTGTTAACTGAAGAAGATGTGGCCTCTATTATAAAAGATTGATGAATATATAAATCAGAAAAGTATACATGAACAAAGAAGATATAATAGTAGTTACCGGAGCTGCAGGATTTATCGGCAGTTGCATGGTAAGCTATTTAAATCATCAGGGGTATGAGAACCTGATATTGGTGGATGAGTTTGAAGAAGAAGAAAAAATGCTGAACCTGAGAGGGAAAAAGTTTACATGCAGGGTAGAAAGAGAAGTTTTTTTTGAATGGTATGATAAAGAAAAGATCAACGCTCATTTTATTTTTCATTTAGGAGCCCGTACTGATACAACAGAATTTGATTATGCAATACATCAACATTTGAATGTTGAGTATTCTCAAAAAATATGGAACCTGTGCTGCAGTAAAAATATTCCATTAGTATATGCTTCTTCCGCTGCAACCTATGGCGATGGAGCGTTGGGATATAATGATGATCATACTGTAGTTGATCAATTGCAACCCCTTAATCCTTACGGTGTTTCAAAAAATGAATTTGACAAATGGGCCCTGCGCCAGGCTCAGGATGGCAAAAATTGTCCTCCGTTTTGGGCCGGACTTAAATTTTTTAATGTGTATGGCCCCAATGAGTATCACAAAGCAAGAATGGCCAGTGTGATATTTCATTCATTCAATCAGATCAAACAGAATGGCCAGGTAAAATTATTTCGTTCGCATAAAGAAGGCTTTAAAGACGGAGAGCAATTGAGAGATTTCATTTATGTAAAAGATGTGATTGCGGTTTGTTATTGGCTGATGCAACACCAACCTGCATCTGCTTTATATAATCTCGGCACCGGAAAAGCCCGTTCATTCAAAGACCTTGTTGCAGCTACTTTTTCCGGGCTCGACCTGGAAACAAAGATCGAGTATATCGATATGCCCGAAGATATCCGTGATAAGTATCAGTACTTTACTGAAGCCAATATGAATAAACTACAGGCTGCAGGATATACTAATAAATTTTATTCATTGGAAGAAGGAGTGGAGGATTATGTAAGAAATTATCTCAGTAAACAGGCTTTCTATTGATATTATGGCAAAATTTTTAATTATTCGTTTTTCTTCTATCGGAGATATAGTACTGACCACACCTATTGTCAGGTGTTTGCATAAGCAACTGCCTGATGCTGCCATACATTTTCTTACCAAAGAATCATTTAAGGATATCGTTGCTAATAATCCGCATATCAATAAAGTGCATACATTAGGTGATGATTTTGAAGCAATGCTGGCAGAGCTAAAAGCAGAGGAGTTTGATTATATCATCGATCTGCATCATAACCTGCGGACATTAAGGGTGAAGAATTTTTTAAAGAAAGTAAAATCTTTTTCTTTCAATAAATTGAATGTAGAAAAATTCATCTACACCAATTTTAAAATAAATACACTTCCCAAGAAACATATTGTTGACCGGAATTTTGAAACGTTGCGATCACTCAACATCATCAATGATGGTTTTGGGTTGGATTATTTTGTACCTGAAAAAGATATCGTACCAAAAAATGATATTCCTGCGGCGCACTCTGCTGGCTATATAGGCATTGTTATCGGAGCGGCACTGGCCACCAAGCAACTGCCTGTACATAAATTAAAAGAACTGTGTGAGCGGATCGATCATCCGGTTATTTTATTAGGAGGTAAAGAAGACAGGGCAGCCGGAGACCTGATAGCAGCTGTTGATGAAATGAAAATTTATAATGCCTGCGGAAAATTCAATCTGAATGAATCGGCAGACCTGGTTCGCAATGCCAAGCTGATCATATCGCATGATACAGGCCTGATGCATATAGCAGCCGCATTTCAAAAACCTATTATTTCTGTTTGGGGTAACACGGTTCCGGCTTTTGGCATGTATCCTTATTATGGCGCAAAGTCTTCTCAACAATATGCTGTAGTAGAAGTACATAAATTATGGTGCAGACCATGCAGTAAAATAGGATATGATAAATGCCCTCGCGGACATTTTAAATGCATGGAAAAGATCAGCATCGATGAGATACTTACCCTGACCAAACAATACCTTAGCCGATAGGTATTAAAATTTCTCCTTTTCACTTTAAAAAAAAATGCAGCGATAAGTATACATTTGTGATATGAAAAAAGTAGCAGTAATAGTAGCTGGCGGAGCCGGAGTTAGAATGAATACCAGTTTACCTAAACAATTTCTTTTGTTAGAAGGTAAGCCTGTTTTGTATTATACCATCAATACTTTTTTAAAAGCATATGATGACATGAACATAATCCTTGTTTTGCCCGAAGAGTATATCGGTGCCGGGCAGGAGATCATTGATGCTTATTTCGATTATGGCCGCATTCAGATCACAGCTGGGGGTGGCACAAGATTTCATTCTGTGCAGAATGGATTGAAATTGGTTGAAGAAGAATCGGTTGTTTTTGTGCATGATGGGGTACGTTGTTTATTAAGCACCGATCTGATCCATAGATGCTATGAGGCTGCGGTGGAATTTGGATCGGCTATTCCTGTAATTGATTCGAGAGATAGTGTAAGGATATTGAAAGAGGATGACAATGAGGCCATAGACAGAAACATTGTTAAGTTGGTACAAACTCCTCAGACCTTTCATAGCAAAATATTACTGCCGGCATTTACAATAGATCATAAAGAGAAATTTACAGATGAAGCCACAGTGGTAGAAGCTTTCGGATTAAAAGTCCATCTGGTGGAAGGGGAGGTGAACAACATCAAGATCACTCAACCAATGGATCTGTTGATCGCAGAGAAAATAATGTCTCCCGAATAAAACAATCCATACTAAACTGTAAAAAACTTAACTTCGTTATAATACCTAATCTAAAATAAACCAACATGCAAACTGTTAGAAATATCATTGAGTCGAAACAAAAAACATTCAATTTTATAGATGCCGATGCGTTGGTCATTGAAGCACTAACATTGATGCAATCGGTGAATTTAAGTTATGTGGTGGTAATGAAGAATGAGGAATACAGGGGTATTTTCAGTGAAAAGGAATATGCAAGAAATGTTATCTTAAAAGGAGGGTCCAGTACTACCACTAAAGTTGGCGAAGTAATGGCCACTAATGTACCTGTTGTTGATTACACGGATTCTGTAGAACATTGTATGCAGATATTGAGCTCACACAAAGCAAGATATTTGTTGGCATTTGATGGTCAGCATTTTGCCGGAGTGATCACGATCAATGATCTGTTGCGTCAGTTACTGATGAATAGAGATGAAGTGTTTGATCGTAAGATAACCGAAGACCTGTTGGACTCTAACGAAAATGATCTGATCTTTTAATTATTTCTTCAGCCATTTAGCCCAAAAGGGAAGTCTGTTCAATTTTAATCCGGCGTATTTTTCTTCCGCAGCACCAAAGCCGCTGTAGAAAAAAGCCACTTTCTCTATATCGCTTCCTTCGAAGTCGAGCAGGATGTTTTTGCCTGCATTGTCTTTTATGAATGCATTGATCACTGCATGTGAAGCGCCGATAGTTTTACCATTTGGATGATTGCCCACCAGAATATAATACGCCCTGTTGTGTGAAAAGAAGAAAGCACAGGAAGCTACCAACTCATGATTGCCCAGGTAGGCGCCATAGGTTATTGCTTTGCCCTGAGCGGCCAAATAAGTATATAGTTTTTTAAATCTATCAAATGCATCATTCGTAACAGGAGAAAAGTTTTTCGCCTGCATTTTGGCTAACGCTATCACCTCATCGATGTGTATATTCTTTTGCACCTCACATCTTACACTCTCAGATTTTCTTATGTTTCGTTTGATGTTATCACGAAATGCTGCAAAGATGTTTTCGTAAGTGTTGTGTAAGGGCAGTACAAGATTCTTTCTCTGGTATAAATTAAAATCAGGTAAAGAAAAATAGTTGCCATGATTCAGATAGATATCCCAGAATTTGAATTTCTTCGGTATGGCATGTAAGAAATCGTTGACCAATGCAGCAGAAAGGTTATTGCCAAAAACACCCAATGCCGCACAAAAAAAAGGCTGGTATAAATAATGAATGGTGTATTTTTTATTCCAGGGTAAAGGCATTACGGCTTCGTAATCATTCAATACCAGTGCATCCCAATGCTTCGACATTGCATCAAGGTAATGCGCATACGCATATATATTGCCATTCTCTACTGTGGAAATACAGTTGTCCCATTTTTGTTTATCAATGTCATCTTGTACTATGTATTGAATGGGCATTAATTGGTGTATAGTTTATTTGCTGAAACTTATAACGACAACTGCGGTACAATTTTCTTCAGTGATATTTTTTGTATGTCTATACTGAAAGAAATGTTTTTCCAGAATCTTTTTTCAACGATGGTTGATTTAAAATAATCGCTGTACACTTTGCTGTAAAACAACGGCACATAAATGTTCACCACGTTCTTTAGCAGCGATAGCTGCAAGCCTGCATCATAAATGAATTTTCCTGTAGCAGCATTCTTTTGCCATGCATCTGCATAAGTGCCGATATCTACAAAGGCTTTCAACGGGATCTTTATTGGTAACATTTGCAGCGGATTGATATTTTTGGGAACATCAGTAGTAAAGTTGGCAGCGATCAGCCAATTGTCGGTTTTGCCGATCTTATCACTGAGCAGATCGGTACGCACTTTAAAAAATCCATCTCTCTCCATTATTTGTTGAGAAGCAGCGCCTTCAAATTCATTTCTCCCATAAAAATAATTACTGTAGGTGTAATCTTCGTATCCTTTAGGGCCGCTCATATTAAGATGGTAAGGATCTGTTTCGAATTGTTTTAAATAAGTATTGTCGCCTAAGTAAAAGAACTTGCCGGCAAAGAACCGCACATTCATTCCGCCGCCTTTAGCATAGTTAAAATAATAATTAGCCGTTAAGGCAGTTCTTACAAAATCTTTTCCCTGTTCGATGGTGAGTTCTCCATTATAAGGATACAACGCTCTTGCATTTTGAATAACGAATCTTAATTGATTGATGTATGTATTGGTGGTAGGATAAGTAATGATATCAGCATCATTAACAGTATCTCTTGTAAATAATAATCCTTGCTGGCCAATAAAGAATGTTTTCCATTGCAGGAATTTAGTGAGCTGGCTTCTGGGGTTTTTATTACCAAAAACATATTTCAACGAAGGAACGATCTTACTGAATCGTTGGTAAGTGTTATGGCCGGTAGAATCGGTAAATGAATTATCAGAAAAGCTCATGCCGGATAAAGCAAGTTCAAATTTTTGTCCGTTGTGTTTTGGATACCAGGTGTAACTCAATCTGCCAATGCCATTCATTTGCTTGCTATGCGTACCATAAAGCGGTGCTACCAGGAACTGGAACTTCTCTGCCGGTAATGTATAGTTGTGTATGATAGCGCCGATCATCAGCTTATCATAAAAGTTATTACCTATAGCAGGTGCAGCAAAAATGTATTTGTATTTATTGGTTTCTTTAAAGCTGAAAAAAGAAGCAAACTTTGTAGGTCTTTTTGTGCTGGTGCCGGGGATATTTCCTTTGGCGTTCAGCAAAGAAAATTCAGCATCGAGGTTTTTACCACTTACATCTTCAAATACTTTTTTAATGTCTTCGGGATAGGGGTGTTTAAATTTCCAGCGGTTATAATATTCATGCATACAGCTATCAAACAAGGAAGTGCCTAAACTCTTTTCCAGGTAGCTGAGCCATTGAGCAGTTTTGTCGTAAGCGATGCGATAATAATTTATTTCGGAAAATTTATCAGAAGTAGTTTCTATTGGCTGATCTTTTTGTACGGCGATCGTATTGCGTAATTGAAAATTGCGTCTTTCCAAAGGCAGTCTTTTGCTGACGAATGTTTCTTTCTTAGATACAGGTTTGCTCAGCATTTGCGATGCGGTATATCTTTCATCAAAGTAACTGTTCAGGCCTTCGTCCATCCAGGGGTGTTCTCTTTCGTTGGTAGCCAATATGCCATAGTTCCAGTTGTGACCAATTTCATGTTCGATCGTACCTTCCAGGTCGTAAGCATTTTCACCCGGAGAAATGGAAGTGATGCAGGGGTATTCCATCCCGCCTTCAAAGCCCATCGGCGCTTCAACAGCGCTAACGATATCGTAAGGATATTCGCCCAGCCATTTGCTTCTTGTTACAACAGCATTCTTTATAAAACGAACCGCCTGTTGCCAGCTGCTGGTTGTAGCGGAAGGTAAATAATAAGCATACACATCGATGATCCTTGAAGAGGCTAATTGCAATGTATCATGCGCCACTATGAATTTGGGATCTGCAAACAATGCAAAATCATGTACATTTTTTTGTTCAAACGATAATGTTTTTACTGAAGCAGTACTATGGCTGCTGTCAACCAGTTTTCCGGTGGCGGCCACTTCGTAGGCATTGGGCAAAGTGATGGCAACTTTATAATTACCAAACTCGCTGTAAAATTCTCCCTGGTCTAAGTAGGGAATTGGGTGCCAGCCTTTTCTGTCGTACACTGCAGGTTTAGGATACCATTGTGTAAGCTGATACGCTTTTCCGGTATGCCCGCCTCTTGAGAAATTGGCAGGGATTTTTTCATGAAAAGGTGTTTCAATTTTGCAGGAGCTGTAGGGTGCTAACGGCTGCGGCAACATTATTTTAATGATATCCTGGTGTTGCGGATGATCTTCCATTTTTACCCGGCTGCCATTTACTTTAAAATCGAGCCGGTTGATATAGCCACGTTTATCATTATCACTGAAATAAAAATCGGTGCGGCCGTTTTCAAGTAATTGATCGCTGAAAGCGGTTCTGTCGTTTTTATATGCATTGGGCCAAAGGTGTATCCAGATAAAATGCAGGGAGTCCGGAGAGTTGTTGATGTATTCCATTTTGATATAGCCATCCAATGTATGGTCTATATCATTGAGGTCAACGTCGATCGTATAATTAACCTGTTGTTGCCAGTAATTGTCTGTGCCCGAAGATTGACAGACTGCAATGGTTGCAAAACAAAAAGAGACTATAAGAAGTGATAATTTTTTCAAACCCGATATGTTTATCCAAAAATAATTAAAACATACTCATTTTAATCATAATCGGTGAGGCAAATGAGATTAATTGGCATTTACTTGCCTTTGCCGGCAAATATGATCCTTATGGTGTGGATCAATATTTTAAAATCGAGGCCGATAGATACGTTCTCGATATAGATCAGATCGTATGGCATACGCTGTATCATTTCATCGATTGAAGAAGCATAGCCGAATTTTACCATGCCCCAGCTTGTAAGGCCGGGCTTTACTTTAAAGAGATAGCGGTATTCCGGATGATGTTCGATGATCTGGTCGATGTAAAATTTTCTTTCGGGCCTTGGGCCTACCAAACTCATTTCTCCTTTAATGATATTCCATAATTGCGGCAATTCATCCAGTCTCCATTTACGCATGGTTTTACCCCATTTGGTTATTCTCGGATCATCATCAGAGCTTAAAAGAGGTCCGTCCTTTTCGGCATCTTCAATCATACTTCTGAATTTGTGGATATAGAATGGTCTGCCTTTATAGCCAATTCTTTCCTGGCGGAAAAGGATATCTCCCTTTGATGAAAACTTTGTACGAATGGCCGCATATAAAAACAATGGCGACATAAAGATGATACCCAGCATTGATACAGTAATATCAACCAACCGCTTAATGTTCTTTTGCCAGGAGGGGAGCTGCCCCGAATGGATATCGATGAGCGGAACACCCATTACGTTGCTGGTTTGCACCGCTCCTGTAATAATATCCACGGCATCGGGAGTGATCTTTATTTCAACATCCTTATCGCTGAGTTGCTGTAAGATCTTTGCCAGCAATTCTCTGTCTTGTTTCTCTACAGTAATGATCACTTCTTCGATGTTATCATTTTTAATGATCTCATCCAGGTTTGACAATGTATTGTATTTATTAATAGTGTCGGGCAAATTGATGCCGTTGTTTCCATTGATGTTTAAAAAACTTTTTATGCGAAAGCCTGTCTTCTCTTTAGAGTTGGTGAATTGCTGGAAGAAGTTGGTAGCGTTTTTACCGGAGCCGATTATCAGTACATTAAAAATAACACTGTTGTTCTGCAACTGCTGTTTGGCTTTTGATAAAATGATCATCCTGAAAAAAAAGGTGACCAGGAATATAGGGATGGATAAACTATAGAATTCGAAATAATAATTTCTGTTGTTTTCCTGGGGGTTTTTTAAGATGAAAAAGAATAACAATGCAAAGCAACCGATGATGCAGACGATAAATGTTTTAAACAATTCGGCCACCCTGGATTTTTGATAGACCGATTCGTATGCGCCACTGAAGAAATGCAGACTGACCCAGCCTAATACATATAGTATCAACCCAAGATAAAAGCCGGCAGGAATATGAAAGTGATAACTGTAAATTACTGTACGCAGATAATAAAAGCTGAACCAGGTAATAATGGCAGCACATATATCAGCAATAATATACCAACGGATATGTATTCTGTTTTGGTTCAATTGATTAAAATGACATGTAAAATAAGGCAACTACACCAAACCGCCATTATTAATTTTTTCTAAAATGAGGTGAGCTACTTCCATTGCCCTGTAGCCATCTACCACACTTACGATGGGGTCAGTATTATCCTCAATTGCTTTTTTAAATTCTTCCAGTTCCATTTTGATGGCATTGCCATCTTCTATGATTGGGTTGGCGATAGCGATTGTTTTTTTACCGTTGTTGGTTTCGATATCAAACGTAAAAACATTTTTATCTTCGGGAGAATTCAATTTGATGATCTCTGTTTTCTTTTCGAGGAAATCGATGCCGATATAAGCGTCTTTTTGAAAGAGGCGCATCTTGCGCATTTTTTTCATTGATATTCTGCTGCTGGTAAGGTTGGCAACACAGCCGTTGTCGAACTCAATTCTAACGTTGGCAATATCGGGGGTGTCGCTCATTACCGCCACACCATTAGCCGAAATAAATTTTACATTACTCTTAACCAGGCTTAAAATGATATCAATATCATGTATCATCAGATCCAGTATCACACTTACATCTGTACCCCGGGGATTGAATTGTGCCAACCGATGCACTTCGATGAACATGGGTTTTAAGTTATGTTCTTTCAGTGCTAAAAAAGCGGGGTTGAATCTTTCTACATGGCCTACCTGGAATTTGATATTGGCTTCTTTGGCCAGCTTTACCAGCTCACGGGCTTCATCTAATGTGTGTGCCAGCGGCTTTTCAACAAATACATGTTTGCCATTGGTGATGGCTTCTTTGCAAAGATCAAAATGGTAGGTGGTAGGCGCTACTATATCAATTGCATCACATTTAGTGATGAGCTCTACTGCGGAATTGAATCTTTTTATATTGTATTTTTCTGCAACGGGAATTGCGTTGTCATCATTGGGGTCGAAAAAACCAACTATTTCCACTCCTTCGATAGCCTGCCAGTTATTCAGATGAAATTTACCTAAGTGACCTACCCCAAAAACACCTATTTTAAGCATAATGATTCTTTCTTTGATCAAAGATAATTTTAGGTAAGGCGTAAATATATTTTTGTTACTAACACCTGTTTATTATTCTACTATGGTTGATGGTTTATAGTTCATGGTTCATGGTTCATAGTTCATTGCCTATTGCCCATTGCCCATTGCTTATTGTCTATTGCTTATTGTCCATTGCTTATTGTCCATTGCCTATTGCTCCGCTTTCTCTTCCCAAAAGCCCATCTTTCCAAATTTCTCTATCCGCTGTTCGCAACGAACATCGGCGGGTATTTGTTTTAATTCTTTAATAACAGGGATGAGGTACTCTTTGAGTATTTGAGCAGCCTGATCGTAGTCCCAATGGCTGCCGCCCAATGGTTCGGGAATAACGCCATCTACCAAACCGAATTTAAGCATATCGGTACCCGTTAGTCGCAGTTGTTCTGCAGCGGTTTCTTTGTTATCCCAATTGCGCCATAAGATGCTGCTGCAACTTTCCGGAGAGATCACGGTGTACCAGGTATTTTCCATCATAAACACTCTGTCGCCCACACCAATACCTAATGCACCACCGCTGGCACCTTCGCCAATGATGACACAGATAACCGGTACTTTGAGGCGGATCATTTCAAATATGTTCCTGGCGATGGCTTCACCCTGTCCTCTTTCTTCGGCTTCTAATCCGGGGTAAGCACCGGGTGTATCAATTAATGTAATGACAGGTTTGTTGAATTTTTCTGCCAGTTTCATCAGGCGTAATGCTTTTCTGTATCCTTCGGGATTGGCCATACCGAAGTTTCTTATCTGGCGCATTTTGGTGTTGATGCCTTTTTGCTGCCCGATGATCATTACGGTTTCGCCATCGAGGTCGGCAAATCCACCCACCATTGCTTTATCATCTTTTACATTTCTATCTCCGTGCAGCTCAATAAAGTTGGTGCACATTTTTTCGATGTATTTTAATGTGTATGGCCTATCGGGGTGACGGCTTAACTGTACCCGCTGCCATGGGGTTAAATTATCGGTGAGTTGTTTTTTTGTTTCCATTACCTTTTCTTCTAAAGAGGCAATGGTAGCGGACATGTCTGTTTTGGTTTTTTCGGCCGAAATTTTCAGCTGTTCAATCTGATCGTACAATTCTTTGATAGGTTTTTCGAACTCAATGAACTGTCTATTTTTTAATTCAGGCATGAAATTATTATTAAGTTAATAGTTTATGTTATTACACCAAGCAATAGGAGTTTATGTAATATAGGGCGTAAAATTAGTGAATAGATATTTTTAATAAAAGTTTTGGAGGGAAAAAGAGTAAAACATATCTTTGCACTCCCGAAAAAAGCTAAGTAGTTAAAACATTGATTTTGACGGCTTGGATAGGGTTGAAGGATCGGTAGTTCAGTTGGTTAGAATGCTGCCCTGTCACGGCAGAGGTCGCGGGTTCGAGTCCCGTCCGGTCCGCAAAAGCCCTTTCATTCATTTGAAAGGGCTTTTTTGTTTTTATAAATTCTTACCTCCCAACCTTTTCATAACCTGAAAGACCATTTTATTTAATGTCTTTCTTTGTGTATATCATTTAAAGTGAAAAAGATGGCTCTTTTTACAAAGGTTTTTCTTTACAACCATTAACAAGGTTATTGCAGCATACTAACAAGGAATTGCAATACACTGCTAATATGGCTCCCTGGAAATTATTTCATTTGGAAATATTTGACAATAAAACTGCTGCATTAAAAAGAGGGAAGGCTTAAAAAAAATATAGTTATCAGCAAATACAACAACTATCATTTAGCAATAAGAATCAACTGCAAAAGTTGTCTGACAGCTAAGGCAATATTCGTGAAACCCCAATAATGCCAACCCTACTCCTTTATTAACAGTTGAAGAACGTATTGTTTATTATTAATAAGCTTATTTTTGGGGGAATAAGCGTTCTATACTACTACCATAATCTAACAAGCAATGAAAAAAATTATCATTACGTGCTTCGCCTTTTTTGTATGCAATAGTCTTCTTTTTGCACAAGTAGGAATTGGGACAGCTACACCCGATGTAAATGCAGTACTGGATTTGACGAGTATTTCAAATAATAAGGGACTGTTATTACCCCGATTGACGAATACGAGTATGGTGGCATTGAGTTCTGCCACTAATGGCATGATTATTTTTAATACTACGGATAATTTTTTATACATCCGTAAAAGCAATGCATGGCAAAAGATAACAGACAACAGTAATGGCTTTAGTTTACCATATGTGGGTAGTACCTCAACCGCAGGCAATGCTTTTTACCTGACTAACAATACCGGTAACGGATTGGCTGCTCAAAGCTTGGGCTCGGGTTATGGCGTTTACGGATATTCTAACTCTGGTTATGGCATTTATGGTGAAACAAATATAGGGACGGCGGGTTATTTTAATGCTATTGGTAATGGTTATGCGCTGGTAACGGGTAGTGGTAATGTAGGGCTGGGTATTTCCAATCCTGCGTTTCAACTGGATGTAGCCGGAAGGGCGAGGATACGCAACGATGGAAATACTGCGGGGATCTGGTACAATAAAACCACCAATGCAGTGGGAGCTTTTTTGGGAATGTATGATGACAGTACGTTTGGTGTTTTTGGTGCAGGATACTGGCAGGATTATTTTGACATCAAGAATGGGCGGATGGGTATTGGCGTGCCTTTACCACTAGAATCTTTTCAGGTGAATGGAAATATAAAACTGGGTAATAATCAAACCTGGGGTATTGAAGGAGACAGGCTGATTAAATTTGGGGATGCAGATTATGTTCATATTGGTGAAGCAGGTGCAGACGATATGATGGAACTAAAAGCATCGAGGTATTATTTCACCAATGGAAAAATAGGTATTCAAACAAACAATGCACAATACCCGTTGACATTTGCTGATGCGGTAGGGGATAAGATTTCTTTATGGGGCGGTAATACAAGTGCAACCACCAATCATTATGGATTGGGTATACAAGGTTCTTTGATGCAATTATTTACTAATGGGGCAAGTGCAGACATTGCTTTTGGCTATGGCAGGAGTGGAGCATTCACCGAAAAATACAGAATGGGCAATAATGGCGTATTAAATATCAATAACGGAAGAATTCATTTTAATGGAGAGTACGATGTAGCCAATCATTATCCTTCCGGTATCGAATTTACCAATGCGGCGGGTAGCAGTACACGATCTTTTTTTGGAATGCTTGATGATAATAACTGGGGAGTTTACGGATACGGTGGTGCAGGTTGGGGTTTTAATTACAATGTCAATTCTGGTAATGTGGGAATAGGTGATAATAATCCTCAATCGAAATTGCATGTAGAGGGTGGAACAGGCACAGCGCTGGAGATATCGGGAGGTATTAAAACTACGGGTTCAACTAAAGCGGCTTTTCGGTTAACAGCAGATAATTCTAATTTGTGGGATGTGATTAATAATATTACTCCCAGTTTTAATGATCCAAACGGTGTAAGAATCAATAGTCCATTGTGTAATAATAATCCCAATGCCCTGATCTTTATTACCCAGGTTGCTACAAATTCACCAGCAGATATTAATCTTTCAAGCTATGGGGGTAACCTTTATGCTTATTACTTAAGTGCAAGTGGTTATTGGTATATTACCCAATATCCGATGGTGATTAAGCAATGGAATGGAAATCCTAATTTCCCGATTGGTAAAAGCACATTATTTAAAGTAGGTGATACTTTTAATGTGCTGATCATAAATCAATAGGTGGAATAATAATTTACACCAACTTTAGTAACTGACGCAGGACGCTATTCTGTTGCTGCTGTTTACTTTTGTTGTGGCTACATTATTGAAGTAGCTATACATTCAAAGCCCTTTATCATTAGTCAATCTTCTATAGTAGCATCTACAACAAGATTAAATTTCTGTGACAGATGGCAAAGATATAATCACAAAATATTGGGGAGAGTGATTGTTGTATTTTTTATTCCGGATACTGATTAAACTAAAAGTGGTTAAATATATCTACAAACTCATTTATAGCAATTAAATCTTTAGTGAAATATTTCGAAAGTTGTACCCTTACTCCCGCAGAAAGAAAAAGCTCACTAGAAATAGTGAGCTTTTTTTATGTGATTAACCTCCTTGGCATACGACGTAATAATAATTTCCCGTTTCGTTTCCTACGAGTTATACAAGTACAAAGTAGATGCTAACTCATCCTACCAATCCCCACAGCCCATAATCCTGATTCAGACAAAAAGTAAGCAGCCTCCTTTGGCACAAGTCTCCCACAGAATGACCAGATGCCCCTGCAGATCCGCCGTACACGGTCCGAATTCTTTTATACATGCGTAGTTCGAGTCAAACACCAACTCATGTAAATTAAAATATCTCAAAGCCAGCACCAAATCCGATCCATGGTTTACCTTTTAATGACCAGTTTCTGGCTTTTGGGCCCAAAGGCATATCAAAACCACTGGCAAGAAAAATAGAGAAAGTTTTATAGTGATATCCTAGAGCTGTTCCCAGGCTAAAACTGGCTATATCTCCTTTAAAATCAGCTCCGCCATCTTTAGTATTATTTTCATCAAGGGTAAGTTTATTAAATCCTGCTACAGCATTCCATGACCATCCATGCTGATAAGTGGCACAGGGAATAAAGCGATGGCAACGTAGTTGGCAATTGTTGATTATATAAAGGACTACTTAAAAAAGCGTACATTCATAAAAAAATTGCTATGCCACAATCCAAGAAAAGACCTCACCCTCATCCGCAACAACATCATAGCGGTGGAAATAATCCTGCAGATAAAAAATTTAATAAAGTAGTAAAGGTGGCTATCATCTTTTTTGCGGTGATAGGGTTGTTTATCAGCCTGTTCATTACGGGGCCTAATGTGCTGTCGCAGATAATTGGTATTGTAATAGGAGGGGTAGGCGGATATTTCTTTGGGCAACAAATGCACACTACGTTTTATAAAAAATAGACCTGGACATATTTATCTTTATCATGATATTTTGTAAACAACTGAAATCTTAAAGACTTCGGTTGTTTGTAGCTACTCACTCTTGGTATTCTTATCATTTATCAAATAATCAAACAAACTCATTTCGGTAGGTATCTGCAATTTTTTTCTTAACCGGTACCGGCTGATCTCTACGCCTCTTACAGATATGTTCATCAGCTGTGCAATTTCTTTGGTAGATAAGTTCATGCGTAAATAGGCACAGAGTTTCATTTCGCTGCCTGTAATGGTTGGGTGCTTTTCTTTCAGTTCAACTAAAAAATCGCTGTGCACTTTATCGAAGTGCTTGGTGAAACTTTCCCACTCCTTGTCCATGTTGTCATCTTCACTTAATGTTTTGATCATCTTCTTGAGCTCGGCAATCAACTGAGGGTTGTCGGTAACTTTCATAATGCGACTGAGCTCGGTCTTTATTTTTGTATGCAGTTCATTCTTCTTTACCAGGTGCATGGCGGAAGATGCCAGTTCGGAATTTTTAAAATTAATCTCATCTTCCAGCTTTTCGTTTCGAAGGTCTACGATGGTGCTTTTTGTTTTGGCCAGTTCTAATTCTAAAATATACGATTTACGTTGTTGCTCTTCCTGCAGCTTTTGTTGCTGAGCGTCGAACTTTTTTTGTTGCCATTTGAATATGGCAAACAGGCTTGCGCCAAATAAAATGAGGTATAAAATATTTGCCCATATTGTTTGATACCATGGAGGTAATATTTTAAACGTGTATACGGCAATGGCAGACTCTTTGCCTAAATTGTTTCTCACCTTTACTTCAAAAGAATATTTGCCCGGTGGTAAATTGGTGTACTCTTTTTCGCTGCGGTTTGTCCAGGTGCTCCAGTTGTTGTTGAGGCCTTGTAGCCGGTAGCAGTACTCCAGGCTGGACTGGAAACCAAATACGGCTGTAGAGAATTCAAAGCGTATGGTATTCCAGTCTTTACTTATTTTGGGAATGCTGTTGGGGTCCTGAATTTGTTTGTCGTTGATATCTTTAAAATATCCTCCGAATAAAAGGCTGTCGGTTTCGCTGCCGATCCTTACAGACCTGATCTGTACTTCGAGCGGTGAAGACAGGTTCTTGTACTTTTCATAATTGATATGAAAGATGCCTTTTTCGCCACCAAAGAAAATATTGTTCTTATTTACAGGATAGATGAACTCGAAGCCACTCAGCATTTTATTGTTTAATTCGGGCAGATAAAATACGGTGGGGTCTTTGCCCGTCATATCAATGATGCCCAGTGTTTTTTCGTGAATGAACCAGATATTGCCATCGGTATCTTCTTTTAAATACCGGATGCTTTGGGTGCCGAGTAATTTGGTGTAGAATGGTGCAGGCTCAAAACTGTTTTTTTCTTCGTTGTAGGTATACACGCCGTTCTCTGTACCAACCACTACCTCGTTCTTTATTTTGTATACATGATTGTTGAGGGTGGAGGGCAACCCGTTCTTATTGGTGTATGTGAGGTAGGTATACGTGCCGTCATTCTTTTTATATATTTTAAACACACCATGGTAAGGATGGGAGACCCAGATGTTTTCATGTTTATCAATGGTTATAAACCTGGAAGATTCTCTGAACCCTTCTATCTCGTTTGATGGAGTGAATTGCCCGTTACTGAAATTGAAAAAGCTGAGCCCGTTGTAATTGCCTGCCAGCACTTTTTCCGAAGGCGAAGTGTTTGACATGGGAACAAAATTCCAGAAGCCGGGTTTGGCAGATATCTGCTGAGCGGTATTATCTTTTATTACAAAAGCGCCTTCATGGTTTCCGAGTAAGAGTTGATTGTTTATTTCTGACAGGCGCCAAACCTGTCCCATTGCGTTGTTGACGGGTAAAAAATTCCCTCTGCTGAAACTCAGGTCGGTTTTTTCTTCCAGTGCTGTGCTATATAATCCGTTAGATGTTCCGAGGAATAATTTCCTGTTGTAAATGATGGCCGAATAACCCGAGCCGTCCTGCACTGATGGATTGATCTGTTTAATGGAACTGTTGTATACGATGAGGTCGATGCCGTTATCGAGGCCGAGCCATAAATTACTTTGCTTATCGAGAAAGATGCTCAACACATTTTTGTTTTGCAATCCTTCGGTTTTGGAAAATCGCTGGATGATATTTCCGCCCAGGTCGGTAATATATACGCCGCTGTTATTGGAGGCCAATGCAAACCACTCTGCATTGATCCTTGTGGCTGCATATATCCTTTCCGTTTCAAATAAATGATTATTGGGAGACTGGAGTTTGGTAATGCCGTTTTTTGTGAAAAAGTAAACGCCATGCTTTAAGGTGGTAATTAAAGCGCTGTCTTTTTGAATGGATAGGATGCCTGTAACGGGGTCGTTAGTAGGAAGCTCACTTTTTTGCGGCAACTGCTTCCAGGTATCGCTGTCAAAATATAATAAGCCAGATTTGTAATCGTGGGCATATAGCTGCTCGTTGCAGCACCCCAGGTACGACCATTCTCCCGGGGCATCGTATGCTACAATTGTTTCGGCACTGTATTTAAATATCTTATAGGTGGAACGGAAGAAGATGTCCTTATGGAATGCTACGATATCCCATACATCGCCAAATGATTTATCTTTATTATCAATGAGCCGGTTAAGTGAATGATATTGTAGTCTTCCGTTTGCCCCCGGAGAAAAATACCCCAACTCATCCTGGCCTCCTACATAGATCTTATTATCCGATCCTATTTCAACAGATCGTACAATTGTTTTATTGGGAAGAGGGTACAGGGTCCATTTGCTGCCGTCGTAAGAAAGCAACCCTTCGTTATTGGCAAAATAGATGATACCATTTTTATCTTGCTTTATATCCCAGTTTTGTAAGCCCCCGGCATAGGTTTGTTTGGAATAATTGATCACATCCGGCAGGCCGATGGTGTTTTGGCCGTACCCCAATAAAGGAAAAAATAAAAAAACTAAGATTCTATAAACCATTTTTCTTTTTTGATGTATTGTGAAAGTAAGAAATTATGACTGATGTAGTATTGATGTAGTGAAAATAGCTATAAAATAAGGATTTTGCAATACTGATGTAGTAATGATGTGGGTATTTTCTTGGCATCAGTAAATTTACAAAATAGCTTTACAAAATAGAATTTAAGCCATAGTTCTATAAATTATTCTCTCACTTTCTTTAACTAAAACGATTGTTTATGAAGCTAAAACTTACACTGGTAAGTGCTGCTTTTCTACTCTGCAGCATTTTTAATCAAGCCTTTGGGCAAAACATCCAGGTAACCGGAAAGGTTACAAAGAAGACTACGGGGGAAGCGCTGATAGGTGCTACTGTAAATGTAAAAGGAGGAAATTCTTCTACCAAAACTGACCAGGCGGGCAGTTTTTCTATTTCAATACCTCAAACCGGCGCTACACTGGTTATTTCTTATGTAGGGATGACCTCTATAGAAAGAAGGGTTACGCAGGCCGGGGCCGTCAATTTTGCGTTGGAGGAAAGTAGCTCTACCGTATTAACGGATGTAATAGTAGTAGGGTATGGTACGCAAAAAGTAACTAAAGTGTCGGGAGCTATCTCATCTGTAAAAGCTGCCGATATAGAAAAATTGGGTCCGGTTAGGACTGAAGAAGCTTTACAGGGCAGGGCATCGGGTGTAAGTGTGATACAAAATGGTAGTCCGGGTACAAAACCTACTGTGCTGATAAGAGGTATCCCTTCTTTTTCAGGTACAGATCCGGTGGTGATCATCGATGGTATTCCGCAAACGCTGGATGACCTGAATTCTATCAATGCTACTGATATAGAATCTATTAATGTATTAAAAGATGCAGCTACTACCGCTATATATGGTGTGAAAGGCGGTAACGGCGTTATTGTAGTAACCACCAAAGCCGGTAGAAAGAATCAAAAGACAGAGATCACTATCAACAGCAACTATGGCGTGCAGGAAGTGATCAAAACAATTGGAGTGTTAAATGCAAGTGAGTACGGCGCTATGTTGAATGAAGGAAGTACCGTATCGGGAGGGCCGGTTATTTTTTCTGATCTGTCTACTTTGGGAGTAGGTACAGATTGGCAGAAAGAAATCTTTCACCATGCACCTATGCAATCGCATAATATAACTGCCCGTGGTGGTGGCGATAAAATGACCTACTTTTTATCAGGTGGTTATTTAAGTCAGGGGGGTATTGTAGGTGGATACGATAAATCAAGATTTAACAGAGGAAACTTTACAGCCAATATGAGTTTTGATATTTCTAAAAAAATAAAATTCATTCTGAACGCATCGGGAGTTGTATTTGATTCGAAAGGTGTTGCCGAAAATGCGTTTAATAGTATTATAGGTAGTGCGTTGAATTTTGATCCAACTGTTGGGGTGTATAATACTAATGCAGCTGTGGTAGGTAAATATGGATACAGTAATTTATTGTTATCAGAAATATTTAATCCGCTAACTAAATTAGAGAATACGTTCAATAAGAATATTGGCAGTAAACTATATGGCAAATTTGAACTTCAGTATGATATATTGAAGAATTTAAAATTGACCAGCCGTTTTGGATACACAAAATATGATGGTATCGGCAAAAGCTTTACTCCATTGGCATTTTATGGTCCATTGAATGTAAATAACACTATGAATGCAGATGGTTCTGCTGTTACAGGTAATCTAAATAGTGTGTCGCATAACAAAACGAGCAATTTTAATTATACTGCTGAAACATTTGCCAATTACAATTTTAATATAAAAAGAGATCATCATTTTGAAACAGTATTAGGTATTTCATTGGCTAAGGTTTCTGGTAATGGCATAGCAGTTTCAAGAAAAGATGTTCCATTTAATTCATGGGAATTTGCTGATTTTAGTGCTGCCCGTAGTAGTACAGGTACAGCTGCTATCGATTATAATTACTATGAATATTTTAGAAAAAATCTGTCTTATTTCGGAAGAGTAAACTACGACTATCAGGATAAATATCTGGCATCACTTACCGTACGACGTGATGGTTCATTTGCTTTTGGTCCGGAAAATAAATTTGCTAATTTCTTATCCGGTTCATTGGGCTGGGTAGTATCAAAAGAAAATTTCTTTCACTCCACATTCATTGATTATTTAAAAATAAGAGGAAGTTATGGTTCGATTGGAAATGAAAATGTAAACCCTCAATATGTAAGTATTGTTACCGGTGGTCCTTATCAGGGTGGTAATGGCTACAGCTTTGGCGATGCTTTCTATCCGGGTTCTACTGTAGGTTCTGCCGCTAACGATGCACTGAGATGGGAAAAACAATTACAAAGTAATATTGGCTTTGATGTAAATTTCCTGAAGAATAAATTCTCTTTATCTGCAGATTATTTTCAAAAGAAAGTGGATGGTTTGTTATTTACACCTTCTGCCTCTTTATATCTTGGTACAGTGCCTATTCCTTTGGCAAATATCGGTTCTACCAAGAGTAGTGGTGTTGACCTGATGCTTAGTTACAGAGAAACGATCCGTAAAAGTGTAAAATTGAATACATCTGTTACATTCACCACCTCTAAAAATGAAGTGACCGCTACTAACAGCGATGGAACAGCGAAAATATTTGGCGGTGGATTTTATAATGGGCAATCACAAAGTGTGACAGTTTTCGAAAAAGGATTTACCCCGGGGTATTTTTATGGATATAAAACTGCCGGCTTGTTTCAAACAGATGCAGAGATCGCCGCAGCGCCAACTCAAACCGGTGCTCAGCCGGGAGATATTCGTTTTGTGGATATAAATAATGATGGCGTAATTGATGGCTCAGACAGAACAAAGATCGGCGATCCTTTCCCAGACTTTACGATGGGGTGGAGTTTGAATCTTGAATACAAGAATTTTGATTTCAATGCATTTACATATGCCTCAGTAGGCAATGATATTTACAGGGCATATGAAAGAAATGATAACTTCTCTAATAAATTTCGTGATGTATTGGCAAGATGGACAGGTGCAGGATCAACCAATGATGCAAGACATCCAAGATATGCTTTCACTGATGGTAACAGTAATATCAGAGCTTCCGATAGATATGTAGAGGATGGTTCTTTTGTGAAGGTTAAAAATTTGCAATTGGGTTATACTTTCCAATCGCCTGCTATCAAAAAAGTGTTTAATAAACTGCGTGTATATGTTCAGGTGAAAAATGCTTTTGTTTTCACTAAGTATTCAGGTTACGACCCCGAAATTTCCGGAGGCATTTTGGATACCGGGGTTGATCGTGGTGCATATCCTCAGGCAAGAACATATTCAATTGGTCTTGACATAAAACTATAAATCTTCAAATTAAAAAATACTACGATGAAGCATATTCATATAAAAATACTAAGCCTGGTACTATTAACTGCCACGCTAGCATCCTGCAAAAAGTTTGTAGATTATAATCCGCATGATAGTTATAGAATAACCGATCAGGATTATTTAAAATCGGAAAGTGATTATCGCTCCATGCAAATAAGTGTATATACGCCGTTGCAATGGTTAAATCAGCTTATTCCTATCGGAGATATTGCATCTGATAATTCAGTAGCAGGTGGAGATGGCGCATCTGATGTGTTAGACTTACAACAGATCGATGATTACACACATACACCTAATAATGGAACACTTACAGACATATGGCAATCTGCTTATGAAGGAGTTAACAGAGCCAATTATATGTTTCAGTATAAAGCAACGAATCCTGCAGGTGTGTTAGTGGATTTTGCCGGTAAAGAAGCATTGTATGGCGAAGTACATTTTTTACGGGCATATTATTATTTCACTTTGGTAAAAACCTTTGGTGATGTGCCTTTGTTCACGGAGAAAAGATTGGGTCTTACGGATTCTAAAAGTATACAAAAATCAGCGAAGGCGGTTGTTTATGGAGTGATTGAAACTGATCTGAAAGCAGCAATTGCAGCTTTGCCTCCTACACAAACACAGCCCGGCAGAATAACCAGATATGCAGCACAGGCGTTGTTAGGTAAAGTGTATCTGTATCAAAATAAATATGATGATGCAGCAGCGATGCTGGAAAATGTAGTAAACGGTCCGTTTACTTTAGTAACAGATTTTGCAAGTATCTTTTTACACTCAGGAGAGAACGGGCCTGAATCTGTTTTCGAAATTCAATACTCTAATCTATCCCCTTATTGGGAATGGAGTGCACAAACAAGAGGGCAGGGTAATTATGCGATCCAACAATGTGGGGTAAGAAAATTAACAGGCTCTGCTGAAATGCCTTATGCTGATGGATGGAGTACAAATCTGCCTACTAAAAATCTGGCAGATGCTTATGCTGCCGGCGATCAAAGAAAGGACGCAACGATTTTAGATATTGAAGCATATAAAGCAGCGCATCCTTCTTACAATATTAATTATCTGGTAGCTCCTTATAAGAATACCGGTTTGTATAATCAAAAATATTTACCAAGAAAAGGAGAGTCTACACCTATTGATAAAGGTCAGCCGGAGTTGAACTACCTGAACAATTTCAGGATCATCCGTTATGCCGATGTATTGTTGATGGCTGCTGAAGCAAATAATAAAGCAACTACTCCCAATGATATTAAGGCACAGGGGTATTTGAATAGAGTACGTCGCCGTGCATTTGGTGATGATCTTCATGCGATTAACGCAACGGGTACTGCATTGTATAATGCGATTTTGGATGAACGCAGATTGGAATTGGCAATGGAAGGAGATCGTTTCTTTGACCTGGTAAGAACAGGTAAAGCTTCTTCTGTTTTGGGGGCTTCGTTCATTGTTGGCAAACACGAAGTGTTCCCTATTCCTCTAAGAGAAGTTGATATTTCAGGAATCCCACAAAATAATTTTTATAATTAATTGCACACAACTTAAAATAATTTGTATGAAACTATTAAAATATTTTTTCAGCATAGCTTTCCTGCTGGCTGCTTTGGCAGGCTGTAAAAAAGAAACGTATGATGATGTTTCGTTTATTGCCTCGGGCAGTACTCCTGAAAAATTATCTGCACTCTTTGATATCACCCAGGATAACACGGGTATGGTAACTATTACTCCCAACGGCCAAGGAGGCATATCTTATGATGTATATTTTGGAGATGCTACCGCAACATTTACAAATGTGAAAGCTGGAGGTAGTGTACAACATGTATATGCAGAAGGTGTTTACAATGTAAGGATCGTCAGTCATGGTATTACAGGGAAGGTAAGTGAAACAACACAGGAGCTGACCGTTTCATTTAAAGCGCCGGAAAATCTGGAAGTAACTGCAGATATTGATGCAGTAAATAAATTTAAAGTGAATGTTACAGCAAAAGCAACTTATGAAACTTTGTTCAAAGTTTACTTTGGCGATGTGACCAATGAAGTTCCTGTTTCTTTCCTGGAAGGAAACCCGGTAAGCCATGTATATGCTGCTACGGGTACTTACACTGTTAGAGTAGTTGCATTAAGTGGTGGTGCTGCTACTACAGAATTTACCAAACAGATCACCATTGTAGATCCTTTATTATTGCCGATTGATTTTGAATCGCCAACACTTAATTATGCATTTAATAATTTTGATGGAGGCGCTGTTAGTGTTGTAAGCAATCCTAATTCAGGCGGAATCAATACAAGTGGTAAAGTTGCTAAAATGGTTAAGAATGCAGGACAGCCATGGGGCGGAAGCTGGATCGGACTGGGAGAGCCAATTGATTTTTCTGTGAATAAGATTTTCAGGATGAAAGTTTTTTCTCCGAGAGTTGGAGCTAAAGTTTTATTGAAAGTGGAGAATGCAACGAATGGAGGGATCAGTTATGAAAAAGAAGTAAGCACTACTGTAGCCAATGCATGGGAAGATCTTGTTTTTGATTACAGCGGTGTAAATACCTCTAACAGCTATCAGCATATAGTGCTCATATTTGATAATGGTACACAGGGTGATGGCTCTGCTAACTTTACATTCCTGTTTGATGATATCCGATTGGTTTACTCTATTCCACCTACACCATTGACATTGCCTGTAACTTTTGATCTTTCGGGAGTTAATTATGCTGTAACAGATTTTGGCGGAGCTCAAACTACTGATGGGGTAGATCCTACTAACAACAGTAATAAAGTGAAAATAACCACCAAGCCAACGGGAGCACAATCATGGGCTGGTACTACCATTGGTACATTTACATCAGCTATTCCGCTTTCGGCTACTGCAACTAAAATGACAATAAGGGTTTATTCTCCTGCTGCAGGTATACATGTAAGATTGAAACTTGAAGATAAAAATGATAACACAAAATCTGTAGAGACAGAAGCCAATACAACTGTAGCAAATGCCTGGGAAACATTGACATTTAATTTCAGTAACCAGGCCACGGGTACGGCGGCAGTAAATTTTACTTACACCTATAACATGGCCTCTGTATTCTTTGATTTTGGTAATGATGGAAACGGTAAAGTGTTTTATTGGGATGATGTTACTTTCTTACCAACGAATGTATCTCCAACAGATGTGGTATTGCCTTTAGATTTTGAATCTTCTGTGATACCGTATACTTTCACAAATTTTGATGGAGGTAATGTTAGTATTATAAGTAATCCTAACTCCGGAGGAATCAATTCAAGTGCGAAAGTTGCTAAGATGGTAAAGAGTGCCGGACAGCCATGGGGTGGAAGCTGGATAGCATTGTCAAACCCGATAGATTTCTCTGTTAAGAAAACTATTCACATGAAAGTGTTTTCTCCACGTGTAGGTGCAGGTGTATTGTTGAAAGTAGAGAACATGACAGATGGCAGTATCAATAAAGAAGTTACTGCTACTACAACTGTAGCCAATGCATGGGAAGATCTTACGTTTGATTTCAGTTCTATTGATGTAAGTAAATCTTACCAAAAAGTGGTGTTGATCTTTGATCTTGGCACAATGGGAGATGGCTCTGCAAACTTTACTTTCCTGTTAGATGATATTACACTTAATTAATTCAAAAAACAATAATCATGATAACGAATATAAAATCAATCACCGTTATTTTTCTTTCACTGCTGATCAGTTTCAGCAGTTGCAAAAAAGAGGAATTTTCATTTGGTGCTTTAAAAACGCCGACTGACCTTGCTTTGACCACCGTAGTTGCAGGAGCCAGTACTACCAGCCCTGAGGGGGATGGAAGTGGTATGGTGAATATTACGGTTGCTTCCACCAATGCCATCTCGTACAAAATTGATTTTGGCGATGGCAACTTTAAGATGGTGCAATCGGGTGTGATCAATTATAAATATAATAATCCGGGTACGGCAGAATATACTGTAACAGTAAATGCCATTGGAACAGGAGGGGCAACGTCTACCATCAGTAAAAAAATAAAAGTGTTTGTGTCTTTTGATATTCCTGCTGAAATAGTTGCAGCTATGACTGGTGGTACTTCCAGAGTATGGATCACGGCCAATGATGTACAGGATCATTTTGGCCTTGGACCCGTTAGTGTATTTTCGCCGATTTGGTATGGCGCTGCGCCGAATACAAGACAAGCCTGCGCTTATGATGATGAAATCACGTTTACTAAAAACGGTTCCGGTATTGATATGTCGGTAGATAACAAAGGAGAGTCATTTATCATAGGAGCATCCGCCGCTTTTTATGGCCAGGCGGATGGAGAAAAATGTGCAGCGATAAATGCATCCGGTGTTAAAAAATTAGTGTTTATGGCTGCAACATCGGCATCTACCCCTGATATTTCAACCAGGATACAATTCGAGGTTCCGGGTAATGGTATTATTAATTTCGGCACCGGAGGTAAAGTGTATGAGATATTATCAATCAGTTCTACCGGAATGTATTTAAGAAATATTGGCGCTGATGGAAACGCATGGTATCAAAAATTGAAACCAAAAATATAATGTAATATCTGTTAGTAAAGCCATCCGTTTTATTGTGGCTTTACTAACAGGTTTTTAATTAAAATAAAGTAACTCATGAAACTTATGTCATTATTTTTTTTGCTGCCAATCGTTATGATGTTTTCATCTTGCTCTAAAGATAAAACTACCACACCTGCAGTGTCTGCGCCAACGAATCTTACTATCAATGCAGTAGTAAGCGCAGATAATAGCGGTAATGTATCATTCACGGCTTCTGCTACTAATGCTACCACTTATGAATATGATTATGGTAATGGTATTTATCAGATAGTTCCTTCAGGAGTGGTGATATATAAATATCCGGCATCGGGTACGTTTACAGTAAATGTAACTGCAAAGAACTCAGGCGGAACAGTCTCTAAATCATTGTCGGTTACTGTAACTATTACCTCCTCGTTGTTATGGTCAGATGAATTCAATATAGATGGGGCACCTGATCCTTCAAAGTGGGGATATGATCTTGGTGCCGGTGGCTGGGGTAATAATGAACTGGAATACTATACAAACAGATCAGTTAACTCTGTAGTGCAGGGAGGTGTGTTGAAAATTAATGCATTGAAAGAAAATTATAGTGGGAGTGCCTACACTTCAGCAAGGTTACTTTCTAAAGGGAAATTTTCTTTTAAATATGGCAAAGTAGAGGTGAGTGCTAAACTTCCGGCCGGTGTTGGAACGTGGCCGGCAATATGGATGCTGGGAAATGATATCAATACTACCGGTTGGCCGGGATGTGGAGAAATAGATATAATGGAGCACCGTGGCAGTGAGCTGAATAAAATATTTGGTACGCTACATTATCCGGGACGCTCAGGAGGAAGTGCTAATGGTAACACTACCATGATCTCTAATGCCACCACACAATTTCATAAATATACATTGGAATGGAGTGAAACCGCCATTAAGATATATGTAGATGATCTGCTTTATCATACTGTTGCAAATTCTTCCGCTATACCATTTAACCACGATTTCTTTTTGATATTAAATGTAGCCATGGGAGGAAATTTTGCAGGCGCTGTTGATCCTGCATTCACCAATGCAACTATGGAAATAGATTACGTAAGAGTGTATCAATAATCATCACCGCAATCAATCTTTTATGAGCAGTAAAAAACCTGTGATATTTTTAAGTGTATTTTTTTGTACGATCACATTTTTGAGTTACGGTCAGCAATCTGCTGCTCCGACTAATGCATATACATCGGTTAAGAATATAGAAGCCAGGGTTGACTCTGTGTTGAAACTGATGACATTAGAAGAAAAGGTTGGTCAGATGAATCAGTACAATGGTTTTTGGGATGCAACAGGGCCGGCACCAAAGGAAGGTAATGCACAATTAAAATATCAGCATCTTACCAAAGGATTGGTTGGTGCTATATTAAATGTAAGAGGTGTAACTGAAGTAAGAAAATTGCAGGAGATAGCTGTAAAACAAACGAGGTTAGGGATCCCGCTTTTGTTTGGATCTGATGTGATACATGGATACAAAACACTTTTTCCCATTCCTTTAGGCGAATCTGCCAGTTGGGATCTTGAAGCTATTGAAAGATCTGCAAGAGTGGCTGCAATTGAAGCATCGGCAGTAGGGATCAACTGGACATTCGCTCCAATGGTAGATATCACCAGAGATGCCCGTTGGGGAAGAGTGATGGAAGGAGCCGGAGAAGATCCGTATCTAGGATCGATCATCGGTGCTACAAGAATAAAAGGTTTTCAGGGAACAGACCTGGCTGCATCCAATACTATTATTGCATCGGTGAAACATTTAGCTGCTTATGGTTTTGCAGAAGCCGGTCGTGATTATAATACAGCTGATGTTGGTACATCAACGCTATATAATATTATTCTGCCTCCGTTTAAAGCTGCTGTAGATGCGAATGTAAGAACAGTAATGAATTCATTCAATGTACTCAACGGCATTCCGTCAACAGCCAATAAATTTCTTCAAAGAGACATTTTAAAAGGTAAATGGAAGTTTGATGGTTTTGTTGTTTCTGATTGGAGTTCGGGAGCAGAGATGATCGATCATGGTTTTGCAAAAGACCTGTCGCAGGTAACAGAGCTATCTGTGAATGCAGGCAGTGACATGGATATGGAGTCTTATGCTTATGTGAAATATTTACAAGGATTGGTAGAATCGGGAAAAGTGGATATTGCATTGGTTGACGATGCCGTTAAAAGGATTTTGAGAGTGAAATTTGAACTCGGCCTATTTGATGATCCTTACAAGTATTGCGATCTGAAAAAAGAAAAAGAATTGATCTATCATCCCGATCATTTAGCCGCGGCTTTGGATGTGGCAAAAAAATCGATCGTGCTGTTAAAAAATGACAAGCAATTATTACCCCTTAAAAAAACTCAAAAGAATATAGCGATCATCGGGGCATTAGCCAATGATAAGAATAGCCCTTTAGGCGGATGGCGCATAGGCTCTGACGATAGTAGTGCTGTGTCTTTTTTAGAAGGCTTTAAAAAATACACTAACAATTTTAAATATAGCAAAGGCGCTGATGTAATAACAGCTCCAATAGCTTTTGCTGTAGAGGCAAGTGTGAATGAAACCGATAAGAGTGGTTTTAAAGCTGCTATTGAGTTGGCAAAGAAATCTTCTGTTGTAATTATGGTATTGGGTGAGCAAGGATTTCAAACAGGAGAGGGAAGAAGCAGAACAAAGCTTGATCTGCCGGGAGTACAGCAGCAATTATTGGAAGAAGTGTATAAGGTGAATAAGAATATTATTTTAGTATTAATGAATGGACGGCCACTTGCTATTCCCTGGGCGGCAGAACATATACCGGCTATTGTAGAGGCATGGCAATTAGGAACTGAAACCGGTAATGCCATTGCACAGGTGTTATTTGGAGATTATAATCCCGGAGGTAAGTTGACCATGTCATTCCCTCGTAGTGTAGGCCAGGTGCCGATTTATTATAACCATTATAATACGGGACGCCCCGGCCCTAAGAAAGAAGTTTTCTGGTCGCATTATGGAGATGAAAGTAATCAACCTTTATATCCGTTTGGCTTTGGGTTAAGTTATACAAGCTTTGATTACTCAGGTTTGCATATAGATGCTGCCGATCAATCAAAAATTAAGGTAAGCATCACGGTAAAGAATACTGGAAAGGTTTCAGGAGAAGAGGTTGTGCAATTATACATTCATGATAAAGTTGCAAGTGTTGTTCGGCCTGTAAAAGAACTTAAAGGTTTTAAAAAAATAAAACTTGAGCCCGGGGAATCTAGACAAGTAGCATTTGTTTTGACAGATGCAGAACTGGGCTTTTTTAATAATGAAGGACAATTCATTGTAGAGCCAGGAGACTTTGATATACTGGTTGGTACAAATTCTCAACAAGGTGTATCGGGCTCTTTCACAAGAAGATAAGCCTGCTGAGTTTTGAAGCCATTTTCATCGCTATTATTTTTTTCAATTTTATACTTCGCCATATGACCAAGCAAACTAACTGGAATCAGTTCCTTACATTGATCACTGTATTTTTTTTCTGGGGATTTGTTGCAGCCAGCAACGATATTTTGATCCCGGTTTTTAAAAAAGCATTTAATTTGTCGCAAGGGAAAAGTCAATTAGTATCCGTTGCGTTTTATGTGGCATATACCGTTGGTTCGTTGATCTATTTTGGTGTTTCAAAGCTTCTGAAAATAGATCTGTTAAATAAACTGGGGTATAAAAATGGTATTGTGACAGGGTTGTTAATCTCTGCACTAGGGACATTGTTGTTTTATCCAGCGGCCAACAATCAATCTTTCGGTTTAATGATTTCCGGATTATTCATTGTTGGTCTTGGATTTGCTTTGCAGCAAATAGCAGCAAACCCTTTAGCGATCGTGATGGGTGATCCTACAACAGGTTCACAAAGATTAACGATGGCGGGAGGTGTAAATAATTTTGGTACTACTATCGGGCCACTGATCGTAAGTTTTGCCATTTTTGGAAGTGTTGCATCTGCCAATACAGAAGCAAGTATCGAGAGTGTAAAAATTCCTTATCTTATTTTAGGGTTGGCGTTTGCGTTAGTAGCCTTGTTTATAAAATTTTCATCACTGCCCAATAAAATTGATCTGGATACTGTGGCCGAAGAAGAATCTTTAGAGGTAAATAAATTATTGCATAAAAAATCTGCTTTCCAGTATCCTCAATTGTTAATGGGGATGGTGGCGATATTTGTATATGTTGGTGTAGAAGTAGCGACAGCCAGTAATTTACCGGCTTATTTAGAGCAACATTTAAATGTGCAAACATCACAGGTTGCCCCATATATGTCTCTTTACTGGGCCAGTTTAATGATCGGCAGGTGGACGGGGGCAGTGGGTGCATTTGATGTAAGTAAAGGAGCGAAACAAACACTAAGTTTTTTTATGCCTTATATTGCTTTTGCAATTTTTCTGTTGGTGAATACTATAGCCAAACATGATATTTCCCAGTTTTATATCTATGGGGTTGTGATAGCGGTAATGATCGCCTGTGATCTCATGAGTAAAGGAAATCCTGTACGGATGTTACTGATCTTTTCTTTAGCAGGCATCGTGTCTTTGCTAACCGGGATATTTACCAGTGGCATGGTGAGTGCTTATGCATTTGTTAGTGTGGGGCTATTCTGTAGTACGCTATGGCCATGCATATTTACGGTGGCAGTTGCCGGTTTGGGTAAGCATACAAACCAGGGCAGCAGCTTATTGATCATGATGATCATGGGAGGAGGGATAGTAAGCTGGATACAGGGGGTGGTTGCAGATACAGTAGGGATACAGTACAGTTATTTTGTTGGAATAATTTGTTTTGCATACCTGGCTTTCTATGCGTTTAAAGCCAAATCAATTCTAAAAAACCAAGGTGTTGATTTTGATAGACTGAAAAGTGAGGGAGGGCATTAAGCGTAAATTTGAAAGATGGACTCACCGAAAAGCATATGAATTAAATTTAAATAAAAGAGGCTGCACTAAAAGTGCAGCCTCTTTTATAAAATAAGAAATAATAATTTAAAACTTATTCAGCATTTGTGTTTGTACTTTTTGTCCTAATTGTATTCTCGTTACATAAGTACCTTTTATAAGTCCTGAAAGATTGATCTGTATGTTTTGTTCCCCTTTGTTCAGGTTAATCAATTGTGTTTTTACAATTCGTCCGGTAATATCCAATAGATCTATTCTTGTTCTTTCAGTTTGTGCGCTGATCACTTTTACATTCAACTGATCATTAGCCTGGTTAAAGTATGCAACAAAATAAGAAGAAGGGATACTTGTTCTGTTCACAGTTTGTAATTCAGAATAAGTAGTGTTGCCGGTAGCGTTTTTCTGAGCTAGTCTGTAATAAGCTAATCCATTGTAAGGCGATCTGTCTTCGATTGCATAGTTGAGCTGATCAGTTGTATTGCCTTTGCCATTTAAAGTTCCTATAGTGATAAAATTTCTTCCGTCAATTGACCGTTGAATTTCATATACTTCATTAGCAGGTTCATGTGTAGCGGTCCATTTAAGGATCACTTTGTCTGCTTCATTGATCGTAAATAAAGAAGTGACAAATGCTGGTCTTTGAGCGCCATCATCTCTTGTATACCAAATTGGGGCAGTGATAACTCTTGCGCCATTGCTTTCTGTTATATCTAAGAAATAATAACCGGTTGCAAGATTTGCTAAAGCAGTGTGTGTATAGGTTAATGAGCTGGCAGTTGTGGACGTTAACGTTGTTGCAGCCGAGCCACTTCCCGGAACACCATACATTAATTTAATAGAACTAACGGTGTTGGTTGTGTTGGTTGTAACTGATATAGTTGGAGTTCCTGCTTTGGTAATGATACTGCCTATTGGGTAAGAAGTGTTGATAGTAAACCCGATCTTGGCAGCACAATCTTCTGTTGCATAGAAACGCATTTTTCTCATTGCATCCAGAATATTTGTTTCAGATAAAGTATATGCCATGATCGCTAATCTTGTTTTAGCAGTATGTCCAAATGTGAGATTGTGGTTATCATGATCTATCGTTGGCCCCATATGATATCCTTTTGCCAGCATGTTCTTATAAAAAGCGTAATAGCCAATTGATGCAGGATTGGTATATGTTGTATCCGCAGAAAAAGCAGGGCCGCTTTCAATGGCAGAACCAGCAATTGCATTGTCTGCATTTACATCATAAGTTGTATTCAATATATTGTTGTAATCATAATTATCAGGATGAGCCAGACTTGCAAAAGCATTGTTGCCATGCCTGTTGATGATATCAAACAAACCACCTGTTCCGAGGTAAGTACTTTTTGGAACATAGATCTGATAATTATTTGTTTCCCATCCTGCCAGAGAATCGAGGCCGTAAACAATTACGTGGCCTGCATGATCACCGTTAGTGCCTTGTGTTCCTATTACACCCCATTCCTGTCCGTGCAATGCAACGAACGAACTGGTGGTTGCAGCTGCAGCTTGTGTAGCACCAGGCTGCCAATCTGCAAGCAGCATGCCTGCACCTGCATGGTTATGTTCGCTGATGCCAAGAAAATCCATACACATGGCATTCTTTGCATACGCATAATCATCTGCAGGAGTTTTTGTAACATCATCGCTGTTACCATCTGAGTAGCTGCTATGCGAATGGAGGTTACCAAAATAATAACTCAACACTGCAGGATCAGTTGCTTTACTGCCAGTCAAGGCCGTTGTTTTATAAACAGGTCCTGATGTACAATTCACATTGTTGTAAGAGAAAACATAATAATAATATGTAGTGGCTGCAGCCAAACCTGTTTGCGGAATAGAATTGGTTGTGCCTACACTAATCACCGTGCCACCTCCAATAGTATTACCAGTTGTATACGTTGTAGCATCAACCGGGTTGGCACTTAAAGAGCTTGCTGTGCTTCTGATAACTAGATAACCATCAACACCACCGGCAATTGTAAAGCCTGTGGTGATAGTTGAACTTGTTACTGATGAGAATGTCATTGCAGTAGCACTATTAGTAGGAGCAACGCATGGAGGATAAGCTGTGGTTTGATTGCCCGTTAATGGAGAAGTAGTTAAATATTTTGGTCCGCCTGTGCAATTTGTATTGGTAAAATCGAATACAAAGAAATAATAAGTAGTGTTGCTGCTTAATCCGGATTTGCTGAAGGATGGGGTACTGCCATTATGTACAACAGTGCCTCCGCCTAAGCTATTTCCAAAACTATAACTTGTTCCATCAACAGGCGTTGAAGTTAAACTGCTGCTTGTACTCATCACTACCACATATCCATCTGCACCAGCTGCGCTGGTAAATGAACCATTGATCGAACTGCTTGTTACACCTGAAAAATTTAAAGCAGTTGCCTGTACTGTTGGTGCAACACAAGGCGGATATGGTGTGGCCTGGCTTGCATTTAATGGAGATGTGGTTAAATATTTTGGTCCGCCTGTACAATTTGTGTTAGTGTAATCAAACACAAAGAAGTAATAAATTGTGTTACTGCTTAATCCTGATGTGCTGAATGAAGTAGATGTACCTGCGTTTATCACAGTGCCACCGCCAATACTATTACCTGTTGTATAAGTAGTGCCATCAACAGGATTTGCACTTAATGTGCTGCTGGTACTCATTACTACTACATAGCCATCTGCGCCGGAGGCTGCAGTAAATGAACCATTGATTGAACTGCTTGTAACACTTGAAAAAGATAATGCGGTTGCCTGTGCAGTTGGGGCAATACAAAGTGGTGCTAATTGATAGCCCAATCTTTGCGGCGTACCTGTTGCTGCACCTTGTACAGTTGCCAGCGAAGTGCTTGTCCATTCCGATGGTGTATAAGTTGCATTGGCAGCAGTGATAGAAGTACTGCGTACATAACTGATATCTGCCGCATTGATGCCTTCGCCGAATTTATCAATGATAGTGCCTGATGCATCCAGCAATGCAACCCCATCATTGCCATTAAAATTTATAACCGAGTTGGAGGTTTCGTTTGCACTGCCGGCAGTAAGATAAGTCACTTCTGTACCATTTCCTGTGTTACCAATTAATACGGATCCTTTTGCGGGTATAGTTACCGTTAGGTTATAAGTATTTGTTGCAGCTCCGGTAAAAGTTATATTACCTGTAGAGCCTGATACAGCCCACAGGCCTAGCTTTAATTGTGGTGATGCCGTGTTCACAGCACTATTGCCGAGGTTGGTTAGTTCTATCCATTTATTTGTGCCTGTACCCTCATAATATTGGGAGATCACAATTTGTGCTTTGGTTGAAAATGGAAGAGAGAAGATGAATGCAATTAAAATACTGTACAGTGGGAATAGGTTAATTTTCCTCATAGATTTAATAGGTTTAAGTAACAGTTATAAAATTGATACTGCGTTCTCTATAAGGTTGGGATAAGGAATAACCAAATCAAGATAACAATAATTTTTAGTAAAATGAAGTGTTGAATAAAAAAAATGCAGATAATAGGCGGCTTATTAACAAAAAACAGTATTTGTTGATAAGTTCGCAACAAAATTGTTTTTCGGAGATATGTATTATCTACGAAAAGGGTTAGATGTTTTTTGTTGAGCTATTTAATTATTTTGCATATAATCAATCATGTTTAAAAATCTGTCCACTTTTATTAAACTGAAACCCGCTTTAGCGGTAGGGTTTCTTTTTTGTGTATCTAGCCTGATATTTGGCATTTGGGTAGCTGCTATACCATCTATTAAACAACGGTTGGGTTTTAGCGATGGCAGCCTGGGACTTTCTCTGTTATTATCTCCATTGGGTGCTTTGACCGGCGTGGCTTTATCTACCAAAGTATTTAAAAAAATTGCTGTAGGGAAATGGATGTTGGTTGGTTATTGCATGATCTGCCTAATTATGGTCATGGAGATCAATGCAATGAACAGATTAATGCTTTGGTGTTCTTTATATTTTTTTGGGCTGGTCAGTTTTTTAAATGGTGTATCTGCCAATGCAACTGTAAATATCCTTGAGAAAAAATATGATCGTAATATGATGAGTACCTGTCATGGATTATATAGTTTAGGCGGTGGCGTTAGTACAGGTCTTGCTATTCTTTTTTTCTCTGCAGGCATTCAATCAGGATTGCAGATCATTGTCGTAGCGTTTATCATCATTCTTATTCTTTTAAATAACAGACACCATTTGTTGTTGCATAAAGATATCATTCATTCAGGCTCTGGATTAAAATTTCCTTCGCCAACCATTTTAGGGATATCGTTTATATGCATGGTCGTTTTTATGGCAGAAGGCTGTGTAGCAGATTGGAGTGCTTTGTATTTTAAAGAATCTTTACATGTGCCGAAAGCATTGGTGAGTATCGGCTATACGGGATTTGCTGTTGCAATGACCATCGGACGATTCAATGGCGATCAACTCATCAAAAAGATAGGTGGAAAAAAGATCGTAATAGCCGGAAGCATCCTTGCTTCTATGGGGTTTGTGCTTGTGGTTACGGCTACTGTTTTACCCGTTGCAGTAGCAGGGTATATATGTATAGGATTTGGATGCTCTTGTATTGTGCCGGTATTATTCAGTGCATCGGCAAACATACCAGGTGTAAGCAAAGTAGAAGGTTTTGCGATGGTTACGACAGGAGGGTTGCTTGGCTTTTTAACGGGGCCTTCTTTAATAGGGCTGATCTCTGAACAGGTCAATCTTTCGGCAGGGTTATCACTGTTGATCCTGTTTACTTTATGTGCAGCTCTGGTAGCATGGAGAAATCGTTTTTTAGTTGATAATAAAAAGATGGAAACAGCTATGCCGTATGATGAACAGTTATACTGATCGTGAGTCTTTTCGTCGTTAATAGAAATTACAGATGGCAATAAGAGGCATGAATTTATTTAATGCGGCTTAAATGCAGGATTCGAATATGTTGCTACAGTGATCAGATAATATTTTCCATCATCAAAATTTCGCCAATAACGATGCCCTTGAAAATCGTAATAATATCTTCCGTCAGCAGCTTTGGAAGCGATGCGGTCACTTACTGTTATTATTTCGGGAGGAGTTAGCTTTTTTACTTTTACTGATTTTTTAGTGGTAGCCAATTTAGCCACTCTCACAGGAACATACTTATTACTGCAACTGCCGGAAAGCAGTGCTATCGTTATAAATGCTATCACTGTTAGTTTACTTGTCATTTCCACTGGGTAATCATGTTCTTACCCTTAATAATAACGCTTTAAACAATTGAATAGTATTGAAAAAGTACTCATTCTTATGCGGTAAACTACCTGAACTGAGTGATCTCTTCAGTTCTGAGCGTAGCTTGCCTCATATCATATCTATTCTTTTTTGACACAACGCCAAACGAGTAGTACTTTTGCATAAAATTATCATCAATAACCTCCTCAACTCCGATGAAATACTCATTTAAACGTATTGTTTTAGCCTTTTTAGTGATCATTCTGACTTCTTTCGTTCATCATACAGTTTATGCAACAGTTTATTATGCATCTCCAAGTGGTGTGGGGACGGGCACTTTTGCGTCTCCCTGTAGTTTTGTTACCGGATTGACTAAACTGACCGGGGCTGGCGATACGCTTTACTTAAGAGGTGGTATCTATTATCAAAGTACTAAAATCAATATTAATAAGATCGGTACTGCATCTTCCAGAATTGCTGTAATGGCCTACGAAAATGAAAAGCCGATATTGGATTTTAGTGCTGAACCTTACGGGAGTTCTAATCCGGGTATTTCGATCAACAATACATCTGCCTATTTACATATTAAAGGATTGGTTATACGTTATGCAGGAGACAATGGGATGATCAATAACGGTAGTAATATCATTATTGAGAATTGCGAATTCTATGGTAACTGTGATACAGGGTTACAACATAAAACAGGAGGAAATAATTTAATTCTGAACTGTGACTCTCACGACAATTTTGATTATGAGAGTGGAGGAATAGCTACTCCCGATTTTGGTGGAAATGCAGATGGGTTTGCAGATAAACAATACTCCAATGTAAATCCAAATACATACGATGGTTGTCGTTCCTGGAATAACTCGGATGATGGCTGGGACTTTTTTCAAAAAATAGGTAGCAGCATCATTAAGAATAGCATCTGTTATAAAAATGGTCCTGTTACTTTTGATATGACCAATCATCCCCGCTACCTCACAGATAAAGCGTGGTTCGATCAGTTTGCTTCATTGGCTACCTATACTAACTACGGAAATGGTAATGGATTTAAACTGGGTGGAGATTTTACAGCTCACAATGTTACAGTCATCCGTTGTTTAGCCGTGGGCAACAGGGTGCGTGGGTTTGATCAGAATAACAATTATGGTACGATGACTATTTTGAATGGATCAGCATATCAAAATGGCTATAATTATGGATTTGGAAATTCAAGCGGCGGAACACTGATCATTAAGAACTGCGTTTCTTTAAATTCAACCAATGCCAACGCTTTTAACAGCAGAACAGTTACTAACGTTAATAACAGTTGGAACAAACCAAGTGTAACGGTAAACAGTAGTGATTTTAACAGCTTAGATACATCGCTGATACTTAGCCCGAGAAATGCAGATGGAAGTTTGGCTACCCCTTTTATGAATTTGGTTTCGGGTAGTGATATGATCGATGCCGGTATTTATGTGGGTATTGAGTATGCCGGTAATTTTCCTGACCTTGGATATTATGAATCAGGAACGATTGATAAATTTCCTCCGATTGTAACGAGTAAGAATACAACGCAAACTGTTCTTTTCGGAAATCCGATCGTTACTGTAACATTTTCGTGGGGTGGCGGAGCAACAGGATTGGATACTGCTAATATACCAGCAGGAGTTACTGCCACATTCGACAATATCAATAAAACACTGACCTTACAAGGGACTCCAACTATAATCGGAAATAATGAATACACCGTTACGAGTATTGGTGGAGCAGATATGCCAATCGTTATCAACGGCAGTATTTATGTTACATCCTCTTCTACAAAAAACGTAGCTTTTTTTACGATACTTCCGATGTCTGCCGCAGACCTGGTGATCTACAATAAACTAAGTGCCAATCCGGATTTTTTAGTGATACCTGTAGATGCTACTTCTACAACAATTGACTACAGCGGGTTTGATGTGATAGTGATCAGTCCAACCCCGGCATCCACTTCAGCCGGCTTTCCTGCATTGGAAGCAGTGAATAAGCCTAAATTATTATTGAAACCGTTTGTACTTAGAACTACTGTATGGAATTGGATAAATGTTTCATCTGCCATCAACACGCCACAATCTACTGTAACGATATTTGATAAAACACACCCGATCTTTACAGGATTAACTTTTACAGGAGTTGATGAAAATGAATTGCAATTATTTTCAACCGTTACTACCAATGCCGTTACCGGGGTAACTAACACAACATGGATCGCTTCACCTCCTGTTACTGTTATAGGGAATGCATTGGGATCTGCTACAACTAATAGTGTGGTAGAAGTTCCGGTTGGTACCAATATGAACGGAACGATCACAACACAGCGATTTGTAATGATTGGGGTGAGTGAATTTTCGATGGCTAATTTAACAACAACCGCTACTCAGTTAATTGAAAATACGGTGTATTATCTTTTAGGGTTAGATGTGCCGGGTGGTATAGTGCCTGTTGATTTTTATAGTGTTAATATCAGTGAAAATAATGGTGATGCAGCAGTATCATGGAAGGTGGGTATTGAGATTAATATCAATCAATATAATGTTCAACGTTCATCGAACGGTGTTGATTTTACTACGATCGCTACTGTACAGTCAAATGGCAGCAACGAATATACATGGACAGATAATTCTGCATTATCCGGGAAAAGTTTTTACAGAATTATCGCAAAAGAAATAAGTGGCAGAGAATTATTGAGTAAGATCGTTTCATTAAACAGACTGTCGAAAAATGCCACAATAGTTATTGCACCTAACCCGGTTGCCAATAAAAAGATCAATCTTCAATTGAATAATATTGTTAAAGGAAAAGTTGTTGTTGATCTCTACAATAGCACACTTCAAAATGTATTGAGTACCAGCTTTGATGCTAACGGAGGTAATTCAGTGAGATCGATACAGGTGCCAGCTTCCTGCTCTCCGGGCATTTATAATTTGAGAGTGATTGTAGCAAACGGACAAACGTATACGAAGTCGGTTATTATCAGATAAGTTATCTCTAATTAATTATTTATATGTATTATAAAACCCTTGTTAAACAAGGGTTTTGTTTTACCCTAACAATTACTCCGCTGAAATTATTTACCTAGATTTGATAAAGAGATTTTGATCGGCATGATTAAAATCATGTGCCTTATTGAGAGTCGTTATTTTTTATTTTGGTAATAGCTTCTAATTTGCCTGTGATTGCTTGCCTTTTTAATACCGAATTGCGATAGCTCATTTTCAAAATAAAATCTATGTCTATAACCGACATCACCAAACCTGTAGATCTTTCCACACATGCGGAAGGTACCGGTCCTAAAAGATCCCGACAACCTGTTTATGTAGATTTTATGCCGCCCTGTAATAGTGCTTGCCCGGCAGGAGAAAATATCCAGGCATGGATGGCACATGCACAGGCTGGCGATTATTACGAAGCTTTTCAAACCATCATGGAAGACAATCCTTTTCCTGCAGTGATGGGAAGAGTTTGCGTTAAGCCCTGCGAAACCGGCTGTAACAGGAATCATATTGATACTACAGTAAATATTCATGCGGTAGAAAGATATATCGGTGATGAAGCCATTGCTCAAAAATGGGATGTACGTTATAAAGCTGTACCTACGGGGAAAAAAATACTGGTTGTTGGTGCAGGCCCAAGCGGCTTGTCAATGGCATATCATCTGACAAGGATGGGACATATGGTAGAAGTATTTGAAGCAGGTGACCACCCCGGAGGATTGTTGTGGAGCGGTATACCTGAATATCGGCTGCCTAAAGAGTTATTGGATGCAGAAATAGACAGGCTTATAAAAATGGGAGTGAAGATCCGTGTGAATTATACAGTAACGGATGTGTTGAAAGAAAAAGCAGCTGGTAATTTTGATGCGGTGTACCTGGCTATTGGTGCACAAAAGATCAAGCAAGAAGAATTTGAAGACGATAATTCTGTTTACATCGCTGATGCGTTTACTTTTTTTAAAGAGATCATATTTAATCCATCTGCCTATTTACAAAACAAGGTAGTGGTATATGGCGGAGGGAAATTGGCTTTATATCTTTCACGGATCATTAAGAGATATGATTCAGAAGTGTCTGTATTTTTTCCCGGCGATAAAAAAATGATGCCTGCCTATGATTATGAAACAGATGATGCATTGGCAGAAGGAGTGGATGTACAATTGTTAAAGATCATTCGCAAAATAGAGAAAGGGCACATTGTATTGGAAAAAATAAAAGTAGAGAAAGGGAAAGTGATCGGCACAGGAGAATTTGAATCTGTTGAAGCCAATGTACTGGTATTGGCAAACCGCCAGGAGTCTGATTCTGCATTCTTAAATACTATCAACGGAATTGAAATCAATAGCGATGGTACTGTTAGTATTGATGCTCAAAGAATGACGGGCCACGATGGTGTATTTGCCGGAGGCGATATGTTGCCAGGCGAGAACAGAAGTTCTACCATAGCTATCGGGCATGGTAAAAAAGCAGCCCGTTATATGAATGCTTATTTACAAAAGGATATTTATCAAAAACCAGAGAAACATCCTACAGCCGGGTATAGAAAATTGCATATGTGGTATAAAACAGAAGCGCCACAACAGATACAAGACAAACTTGCTCCCGATGTAGCGGTTAAGAATTTTGATGAAGTGATTGCCGGGTTGCATGAAGCTGAAGCAAGATTTGAAGCACAACGATGTCTGAGCTGCGGAAATTGTTTTGAGTGTGATGGTTGTTTTGGTGCCTGCCCTGAAGATGCGATCATAAAACTGGGTAAGGGTAACCGTTATAAGTTTAATCTGGATGCCTGCACCGGTTGTGCTGTATGTTATGAGCAATGCCCTTGTCATGCAATTGAAATGATTCCGGAGCCAGCTTAGGTAATAAATGTTATTCGTAAAAATATTCGTTGATTAACCCATAGGTCTGCATTGGTATACAGTGCAGATTTTTTATTTGCAGAATGGCTATTTATAAAAGGGTTGGAAATAGCATGTTACTTGTGCTCGTAGTAAGGGATCTCATCATGACTAACCGATTCCTTTTGTTGCCAATAAGCAAGGGTTACCACATGTCCGTCGGGAGTTTTTAATAGTCTTCCAAAGATAGCATTGATCGAATTGAACGTGTAATCTGTAACACCTACTGTAAATGTTTCTGGCAGAGCAGGGGTTGGTGCGATATCTGTTGCGCCTTCTGCTTTGGCAACAGGTGCAGCTGCTTTTGGCGGCGGTGAGGGCACTACGATCACTGTAAAACCATTGTATTCTAATAATTTTTTTAAGAACTGTACTCTGTCAGGCGACACATTTTTTTCAACGATGCCGCATTTGATGCCATCCAGTTCTTCAAACTCGTGATTTTTATTGATTGCCATAATTACTGACTTAAAATTTGAATATAATCATAGATCCAGCTCAACAATCCCACTAACACTATACCTGCAGCACATAAGATCAAAGCAAATTTTACAGAAGGTAGCAGCTCTATTTTTTCGATAGGTTGTTCATTTTTTTCGATGAATACTGATCTTACCACTCTTAAATAGTAGTACAACGAAACGATCATGTTCAATGCTGCTATCAATATAAAAACATAGTTGCCTTTTGCTGCGCCGGCCGTTAGTAAAAATAATTTTCCAAAGAAACCTGCTGTAGGTGGTATGCCGGCTAATGAAAATAGCGCCAGTGCTAATATCCAGCTGAGTAAAGGATTTGTTTTATACAGTCCTTTATACTCGTCAATTTTTTCTTTGCCTGTTTGTGATGAAATAGCTGCTGCTACGCCAAAGGCGGCAAGGTTAGAGATCATATACACTATGGTGAAATATACCACAGAGGATATCCCTGCACCTGAATTACTGCTGATACCCACTAAAATAAAACCTACCTGGGCGATAGAAGAAAAAGCCAGAAAACGCTTGATGTTTTGTTGTCTTAATGCAAACAGATTTCCAAGTATCATGGTGGCAACCGATAATCCCATTATCATTATATACCAGATATGTTCAAGAGGTAAGAATACTTTGTATAAAGTTGAAATGAAAACAAATGCAATAGCAGCTTTTGAGATCACCGATAAGAAAGAAGTAACAGCAATGGGTGCACCTTCATATACATCCGCTGTCCATAAATGAAATGGAACGATAGATAATTTAAAAGCAAAAGCTGTAAATAGAAATACAAATGCCATTATTTGTATGGGGCTACCATTCAGTAATGCAGGCAAAGCTTCAAAGTTGATGGAGCCGGTTGCTCCATAGATCAGGGAAATGCCAAACAATAATATTCCGGATGAGAAAGCTGATGACAAGATCATTTTCATGGCCGCTTCCGAAGATATCTTTTTCTCCAGGTCAAAATTTGTCAATGCTGCTATTGGGATTGTTGCCAATTCAAGTGATAAGAAGAACATTAAAAAATTGCCGCTGGAGATCAGGAGATCCATGCCTAATAAAGCGGATAGTATTAAAATAAAAAATTCGGATAAATGCTCTGTCTTTTTATACCAACCTGCAAATAGTAATGAGATCAGATATACACCGGCATTTAAAATACTTTTCTGCAGTGCTATTAAAGCGGTTGTATGAAACATGCCATCAAATAAACTTCCGTCTTTGTTGAAAAAAAATCCGGCGATCAAATTCAGCAGCAATATTATTTGAATGAACAATAATAATGCATCATTCTTCAGTTTGTTGCTAAGTTTTATACCCAGCAGCAGAAAGATGATAATGGTTATTATCAGTTCAGATTTCATTAATATTAAATAATCGTTCATACTGATCTTATTTTACTGCAACTATTTTTTGTATGATTATTTCTGCTGCAGGTTTTATTAAATCTGTTAACCATGAAGGAGCAACACCAATCGCAATGATGCCTGCCAATAAAATGATGGCCGCTGCTTTTTCATTCCATGTAGCATCGGTTAAATTGCTATAACTCGCTTTAATGGGCCCCATGGCGGTTTTGCTGACTGCTCTTAGTATATACACTGCCGTTACTACAATACTCATACACGCTAATATTGTTGCAATGCGGTGAAAGCTATCTGTATGTTCCCATGAACCCATGAATACGGTCATTTCTGCTACAAAGCCACTCAGTCCTGGTAAGCCCAGCGAACACAATCCTACTATGAATAATACAGATATGGTGAACGGCATTACTTTCAGTAAACCACCCATTTCATCTACCTGACGAGTGTGTGTACGTTCGTAGATCATGCCAATAACAGCGAAGAAAAGAGCTGTCATCAAACCATGACTTACCATTTGCATTACCGCACCTGTTATAGATACTTTTGTCAGCATGCCAATACCAAGCAGCACAAATCCGCAATGACTTACAGACGAATAAGCGTTGATATATTTAAGATCCTTCTGCATCATTGTAGCGAAGGCGCCATACAGGATCGCAATGGTTGATAGGATGATAATGATATTGGCATATTCTTTTGCGCCATCAGGCATAATATAAGTAGCTACCCGTAAACACCCGTAACCACCCAATTTCATGGAAATACCTGCAAGGAACATTGACCCTGCTGTGGGAGCAGAGGAGTGACCATCGGGCACCCAGGTATGAAATGGGAATAGTGCAGTGAATACGCCGAATCCTACAAACAATAATGGAAAAAATATTTTTTGTGTTGCAATTGGTATATGTAATTGAGATAGTTGTAACAGATCAAAAGTTCTTTCAGGCATGCTAAAATAAACTGCCATTAATCCAACTAATACCAATGCAGAACCACCCATTAACATCAATGCTAATTTATTAGCACTGTATTCTTTCTTGCCACTTCCCCAAATTCCGATCAATAAATATTTCGGTATAACGGCAATTTCTAAAAAGAAGAATAATACAAAAAGATCCAGTGAAATAAAGAATCCATAAGCACCGAGGCTTAGTAAGATGAGCAGGAAATAAAATTCTTTTGTCATCTTCTCTACATTCCACGATACTAATACACCTGCGATAACAACAAATGCAGTTAACAATATCATTGCCACAGAGATACCATCAACACCTAAATGTAAACTTATATGCCATGATGGAAACCAATTGTATTGTTGTTGGAATAACATCTGCGCTGTATTACCTGCTGCAACTTCGGCTCTGTAAGCAATAAATAAAACAATTGCAGCAATCAATTGTATGCTTGCGCCAGTCAGCGATATCCATTTTACCTGTTGGTTGTTACGTGTTAATAACACAGCAACTGCAGTGAACAATGGAATTAATATGAGTAATAATAAGTTCATCCCGGTTTAAATTATTTTTATTTCAACCAATAAATAAATACTGCTGCAATTGTTATGGTGGCTACTAAAAAGTAGATCGCATATTGCTGTACTTTTCCTGATTGTATTCCTTTTATTTTTTCTGATATGGTTAATGTAGTATTTGCTATTTTATTCACTCCGCCGTCTACAATATTTTTATCGATCCATGCAGCGGGTCTGCCAATTAAATTGAACAAGATCTTTTTTGTAATGAACAGATACAATTCGTCTATATAAAATTTATGATAAGCTGCTTTGTATACACCACTCAAAGCAGCAGCAATTTTTTCCGGCTTGTTATTTTGTTTTTTATATAAAACCATTGCTATTAAAATACCAGCTAATCCTATTGCAACGGGAGCAATAGAAAACTCCAAATGGAATTTACTTTCCAATGTTTTGCCATCTGTGCTTACAAAATTTCCGAAAGGAATGAATCCTGCAGCAGCTGCACCAATAGCTAACAGCACCAACGGTAATAGCATTGCAAAACCGCCTTCACCGTGCTTTTCGCCATGTTGTGTATGTGTTTTGTTCCAGAAAATACTGAAGTATAAGCGGAACATATAAAAGGCAGTAAGCCCTGATGTGATCAATGCGATCCAGTATATCGTTGTGTTATGATGATAAGCGGCTAATAAAATTTCTTCTTTACTGAAGAAACCTGCAAAAGGCGGCACACCTGCAATTGCCAGGCAGGCAATTAAAAATGTGATATGTGTTACCGGTAAAAATTTTCTTAAACCACCCATATCTTTCATTTCATTACTATGAATAAAATGTATGACTGCGCCTGCACCTAAGAATAACAATGCTTTGAACATGGCATGTGTAAATAAATGAAACATGGAAGCAGTATAGCCCAATCCATCTTCACCGCCATATTTTGAAACGCCTAATGCAAACATCATATAACCTATCTGCGACATGGTAGAATATGCAAGTACTCTTTTGATATCTGTTTGAGTACAGGCTATGATTGCAGCGATCAGGGCAGAAACAGCACCAACATATCCGACCAGTTCTAACGCATGTGGTGTTGATATTGCAAATATTGGAAACAATCTTGCTACTAAGAATACACCGGCAACTACCATTGTTGCAGCATGTATCAATGCTGAAACAGGAGTAGGACCTTCCATTGCATCCGGTAGCCAGATGTGCAATGGAAACATCGCACTCTTTCCTGCGCCACCAATAAAAACCAATATCATTCCCCATGTTAATGCAGATATACCAAAAAATGTAGAAGCGATCGCTGTTTTTAATTGGGTTGATTCCGGAGAAGTCAATCGTTGGATCAATGTATTGAAATCGAGTGTGCCTGAATAAAAAGAAAGAATTAATATACCTATAAGAAAACCAAGGTCAGCAAATCTTGTAACTATGAAAGCTTTTTTACAGGCTGCCACTGCACTGGGTCTGTCATAATAATAACCTATCAATAAAAATGACGAAACGCCTACCAGTTCCCAGAAAATATAGATCTGAAAAATGTTAGAAGCAATAACCAGTCCTAACATTGAAAAAGTAAACAATCCTAAGAAAGAGAAATATGTTGGGAAGCGATCTTCGCCTTTCATGTATGCAAGGCTGTAGATATGCACCATCAAAGAAATGAATGTTACTACTACCAGCATCATTGCACTGATGGGATCCAATAAAATCCCCATATCGATAGAGACGCCGGGAGAAAATTCCAGCCAGGTATATTTTAACGGCACTAGTTTTTCATATACCCCATTTATCTTGCCATAGTCAAAGAAATAACCATAGGCGGTATAAATGGATAGAATAGTTGCGGCTAATAAAAGACCTGTAGCAATAATACCTGCGGATTGTTTAAAGTATTTTCTTCCGAACAATCCGAGTACAATAAAGCCGGCAAGAGGCAATAAAGGAATCAGTGCTATGTAAGTTGAGTTTGGCATTGTTATTAAAATTTCATCTCTTCTGTGTTTTCCACATCGATGGAGTGGTGGCTCCTGTATAAATTTATAATGATCGCAATCGCTACTGCTGTTTCAGCCGCAGCAATGGCTATAATAAATATGGCAAAGAATAATCCGTCTAATTTGTCTGCCCACAAATATTTGTTGAAGGCTATAAAATTTATATTCACACTGTTCAGTATCAATTCTATACTCATCAGCATGGTAATTAAATTTCGTCTGGTAATGAAACCAAATACACCAATAAAAAAAAGTCCGGTGCTTATGAATAATAGCTGATATAATCCTGGTTGCATCATGTGGTGGTGGCTTTTGGTTTTAATGCAATGACAATGCATCCTATCAATGCTGCCAATAATAATATACTCACTACTTCAAACGGTAATGCATAACCGCCTTTTTTAACTGATAACATCTGGTTGCCAATATTTACAACCGTAGGTTCTTTGGCCGCATTTGTTGTGCCAATAAATGTGTGTTGAAAAAGTTGCAGCATGATCAAGGCAAATCCGCAGAACGCTGCTAAGGCTGAAAATACCTGGCGGCTTATTTTGGGTAAGCCTAATTTTTCACCTGCCTGTTGTGTTAAGAATATAGAGAAGATGATCAATACGGTGATCCCTCCAACATATACAACTATTTGTACTGCAGCAATGAATTCATATTGCATCCAGAAGTAGATTCCTGCAATACCAATCAAGGAAAATAATAAAAATACTGCAGCCCTGAATATTTGTCGGGTTGTAACAGCCAGCGCACCACTTATCAGAATCAGTGCAGCGAGCATATAAAATATAATTGTTGATCCGCTCATTATTCTATTCCCTCCATTATTTTAGAATCGGGTTTATTTAATACTTTAGTTAGTTCGCTTCTGTCGTAAACACTATGTTCAAAGGTTTGTGCCATTACAATTGCATCAGAAGGACAAGCCACTACACATAAATTACACATCGTACACAACTCAAGATGATACACTAATTTATCAATCGCTTTCTTTTTCTTTCCTTCAGGGGTGATGTCAAATTTTGTGATCACTTTTATAGTAGCGTTCGGGCAAGCCAATTCACATGCAGTGCAACCGGTACATTTATGTTCGTTGTTCTCATTGTGCGGCATAACCACTTCACCTTTAAATCTGTCGGCCATTACCAAAGTATCTCTGTTGTCAGGATATTGTTCAGTAATGATCTCTTTGTGATGTGTGAAATAATAGCCAGTGCGTTTTAGCCCTACAGCCAGTGACTTTAAAGCACCGAAAACATCTTTTATATAGTTTGTTATAAACATGTTACCCCAAACCCCTAAAGGGGCTTTCTTTTGTTAGGTTATTAATTTTGTTTAGCCCTTCAAATTTTGAAGGAGCCTGAATTTATTTTACCTCCTCAAGTTCCCCTTTAGGGGGCGGAGGGGGTGTTTAAAAATGCCATCCTAATATTGCCATCGCTGTTATCAATAAAATATTGAACATGCTGATGGGTAATAGATATTTCCATTCCAGATTCAATAACTGATCGATTCTTAATCTTGGGAATGTCCATCTGAACCACATGATCAGAAATATCATGAAGAATGTTTTACCGAAGAACCATATACTCGATGGTACATAATCCATTATATGATTGAATGATTCCCAATGTCCGATATGAAAAGGCATCCATCCGCCTAAGAATAAAGTAGCGCCAATTGCACAAACAATAAATACGTTGATGTATTCTGCTAAAAAGAAGAGAGCGAATTTCATTCCTGAATATTCTGTATGAAAACCGGCAGTCAATTCTGATTCAGCTTCTGCAAGATCGAAAGGCGCTCTGTTGGTTTCTGCAGTAACTGCAATTATGAAAATGATGAATGCAATGATCACAGGAATATGCCCTTTAAATATCCACCAACCATCAGCTTGAGATAAAACGATTTCATTTAAATTCAAACTGCCTGTAAGTACCACCACTGCAAGGATAGAGAGGCCGGCAGATAATTCATAACTTACTATTTGTGCACCACTACGCATGGCACCCATTAGTGAATATTTATTATTACTGGCCCATCCTGCCATTAAAATTCCGATAACAGAAACAGAAGAAATTGCTGATACATATAGTACGCCAATATTCATGTTCCATATTTGAAAATCTTTGGCAAAGGCAATAGGAGCCATCAGTAACATTGCCACCATCATCGCAATGTAGGGTGCAAGGTTGAATAAAAATTTATCTGCACCGGCTGGTGTCATTCCTTCTTTTACCAATAATTTCACCGTATCAGCCAATGATTGCAGCATTCCTTTTGGTCCTACACGATTTGGTCCAAGGCGTATCTGTATCCATGCTGCTACTCTTCTTTCCATGATCACCAATACCAATCCTAACACGGCAAATAATCCTATCACACAAACGCCAACGATCACCATTTCAAAAACCAATGCCCAAGTCGGATTGAATGTTTGGTTCAACCATTGATCAACTATACCTGCTATTTTATTAAAACTCCACATGATTTTTTACCCCCTCCGCCCCCTAAAGGGGGAACTGATTACGGAGAAGTTTTATTTTTTTATTCTACGTTAATTATGACCATCCACTTTCAAAAAGTCTCTCCTCGGTTCCCCCTTTAGGGGGCGGAGGGGGCTACCTGTCGATATCCGGTATTACCAGATCCAGTGTTCCCATCATTGCTACCAGGTCTCCGAGTTTGCTGCCTCTGGCCATATGGTCGAGTGCAGACAAGTTTGAGAATCCCGGTGATCGGAATTTTATCCTATAGGGTGTAGTACCACCTTCACTTACAATGTAAACACCGAATTCACCACGGGCTGTTTCTACTCTTGTATAAAATTCTCCTTTGGGTAATTTTAATACAGCTTTAGTTTTTGCTACAAAATCTCCTTCGGGAATATTGTCGATCAACTGTTCAATAATTCTGATCGATTGTTTCATTTCACGGATACGTATCATATATCGGGCAAAAGAATCTCCTGCTGTTTCCAGCACTTCTTCAAAATTGAGCTGGCCATAAATTCCATATGGATAGATCTTTCTTACATCACAACTTACTCCGCTGCCTCTCAATACAGGCCCCGAACAACCATACGCAATTGCATCTTCAGGAGATATGTAACCAATACCTTTCATTCTGTTTTGAAAAATAATATTACCGGTTACCAGTTCATCATATTCATCGATCTTTCTTTTGAACAGTATTATAAATTCTTTTACTTTTCTTTGGAAATCTGGATGCAGGTCCTGCATTACTCCTCCGGGTACCATGTAATTCATGGTTAGTCTTGCGCCGCAGGTTTCTTCCATGATCTCGTTGATAGCTTCTCTCTCTCTGAAAGCGTGAAAGAAAGGAGTGAAGGCGCCGAGGTCCATTGCCATTGCACCCCACCATAATTCATGTGATGCGATCCTTGTCAGTTCATCCATTAATACCCTTATCACTTCTGCTCTTGCCGGCACTTCTATCTGCATTCCTTTTTCAACACATAACGCACATGCATGGTTGTTAATATGAGCAGAGAGGTAATCCATTCTGCTTGTTACATAAATGAATTGGCGGTACGTTAAACTCTCACACATTTTTTCAATAGAGCGATGGATATACCCCAAGTGTGGTTCTATCTTTTTTATAGTCTCACCATTCAACGTAATGACCAGGTGCAAGACGCCATGTGTGGCAGGATGCTGGGGTCCTACGTTGATGATCAGATCACCTTCTGTTGTTGTGCCTATTTCTTCAACCATATCAGAGTTTGATCATGTTTATAGGGTCTTCAAAATCTTTTAACATCGGATTTTTTCCTTCCCATCCGTCGGGCAATATCAATAAGCGCAGATCTGGATGGTTCAAAAATTTTACTCCAAACATTTCATACACTTCTCTTTCATGAAATTCTGCAGTTGGCCATATTTGGGAGACTGTTTCTATTTCAGGTTTACTTTTATCCAATTTTACTTTTACCACTATATTGTGATGGTAGGTGGTAGAAGATAAGTGATAGACTACCGTTAAATGTGTTTTCCAGTCAATGCATGTAAGACAAAAAAGTTGGTCTAAATGCAATACGTCGTTGTTTCGTAATTGCTTTGCAAATGATAACCAATCTGCAGGTTCAACATTTACATTCAGCCATTCTCCTTCTTCTTCATAAACAGCATTTGGCAACAACACCGTTATTATATTTTTTAAAACATCGTTTTCCATGATGGATCAAGGTTTTGATTTTATTTGTTCTCTGGTTAAACCACTTTTTATTTTTTCCTGCAGGCTTATCAATGCATGTAATAAAGCTTCGGGTCTTGGTGGGCATCCTGCTACATACACATCTACCGGTATCACATGGTCAGCACCTTTTACAACAGAATAAGTATTATAGAAAAAAGGCCCGCCACTAATGGCGCAGGCTCCCATTGCTATTACATATTTAGGGTCACCCATTTGGTCGTACAATCTTTTTAAAACAGGGGCCATTTTATTTACAATCGTTCCTGCAATAATGATTACGTCTGCCTGACGTGGAGAAGCTCTTGCTACTTCAAATCCAAATCTGGAAAAATCATATTTGGCGCCAGCTACAGCCATATATTCAATACCACAACAACTGGTGGCAAAAGTTAGCGGCCACAATGAATTGGATCGGGCCCAATTGACCAGATCGTCTAACTTACTCAAAACAATTCCACCTCCGGGGGTTTCATGAATCTTCCCTGGGAAATCAGTTTTTTCTATATGTTGATTTACTTCCATTTCAGTGCATCTTTTTTATGTGCATATAAAAATCCCATGAATAATATGAAGAAGAAAATAAGTACTTCAACAAAAGCAAGCCAGCCTACTTTTTTTGCTACTACGGCCCATGGGTAAAGAAATACCAACTCTACATCAAAAATTAGGAATATCAGTGCAAACAAGTAATAGCCTACATTTAATTGAACCCAGGTTTTTCCTATAGTAGGAATACCACATTCATACGGCTCTCCTTTTTGAGGATTAGTGGTAGATTTTGTTACAATTTTAGCGATAAGAATTGCGATAGAAGAGAAAGCTAGTGCAGCTAAAATCAAAATGATCATTGAAGAGGCTCCCATACTATAAATTCAATTGGTTAAATACGAATTTCGTAGAGCAAGATTAAACCTATTCAGGTTTTATTTTCATGATTTTTATCTTATTCAACCATGATTTGAGTCATGCTTGCTTTAATTGATTTCTCCTCTTTAAGATAAAAGATAAAAATAAAAAAGGGGTAAGTTTAAGTTACGTAATTACTTTCATTCAAATTACAAATGATAAATTTCTATTAATATACAATATTTATTGCGGTTGATAATGGATAGGATATGTTGTTTAAAAAGTAGATTTTATGTGTGTAGATATATTCTAACATGATAAGATAGAAGTGATATACAGGAAAGGCTTGTATTACTTGTAAATAATGCTACAATTGTTGTAAAAGAGGCGTACAAAATATTAAAACTACCTTTGCCTCTTATTTTATAGATATGACATTTGATGATTTGAATTTAAATACGCCTTTGCTGACGGCATTGGATGATCTTGGGTATACCAATCCTACTACTATACAGCACAAGGTTTTTCCGATTGTAATGTCTGGAAGAGATGTGTGTGGTATCGCACAAACCGGTACGGGTAAAACATTCGCTTACTTATTACCTTGCCTTCGCCAATGGAAATTCAGTAAAGATAAAGCTCCGCAGATTCTGGTCATTGTGCCTACAAGAGAGTTGGTAGCGCAGGTAGTGGAGACTGTAAAAAAATTGACCACATATATGAGTGTAACTGTAGTGGGAGTATATGGTGGTGCAAATATCAATACACAAAAGCTGGAAGTAGAAAAAGGATTGGATGTGTTGGTTGCTACGCCGGGAAGATTATATGATCTGGCAATGGCAGGTGCATTTAAAATAAAGACGATCAAAAAATTGGTGATTGATGAAGTAGATGAAATGTTGAATCTTGGATTCAGAACTCAATTGAAAAACATACTGGATCTGTTGCCGGAAAAAAGACAAAATCTTTTGTTCTCTGCAACGATTACCGAAGAAGTGGAAACATTGATAGAGGCTTATTTTAATGATCCTATCAGAGTTGAAGCGGCGCCGACAGGAACGCCGTTGGAAAACATTATTCAGTCTGCTTATGAAGTGCCTAATTTTTATACGAAAGTGAATTTACTGGAGTTGTTATTGACCGAAGATACAAGCATGACTAAGGTGTTGGTTTTTGCGGCAACCAAACAATTAGCAGATCAGTTGTACGAACAATTGGAAAATAAATTTCCGGGTACAGCGGGAGTGATACATTCTAACAAAGAGCAGAATCATCGTTTTAATACAGTGAAACAATTTCAGGAGGGTAATTACAGATTTATTATTGCTACGGATATAGTTGCAAGAGGAATTGATATTGCTGAAGTAACACATGTGATCAATTTCGATACACCGGAAGTGCCGGAAAATTATATTCATAGAATTGGTCGTACAGGCAGGTTTGACAAAAAAGGTATTGCCATTACTTTCGTTACTGAAAAAGAAAAGCCATTAAAAGAGTCGATAGAAACACTGATGAAGTATCAGATACCTATTGAGCCATTACCTGCTCATCTTATCATCTCTGATGTGCTAACCGAAGATGAAATTCCTAAGGTTTACATGAAAACGATCCAGGTGAAATTGCCCAATAAAGATGGTGTTGGTCCTGCTTTTCATGAGAAGTCTGCTAAAAACAGTAAAGTGAATTTTATTGTAAAGAAGAAAGACAGAATGATGAAGAAATATGGAAAGCCCAAAACAAGGGGCCAAAAAAAATAGATATGCTGATTACCCCATCAAGTAAGCCAGCCCATCATTAACTGTTTCACAAAGATCGCTTACTTTCTTCTTCTGACACATTGCTTTAAATTGATCACGGATGATCTTGTAATCGTTATGCATAGGGCAGGGGTGTGTAGCGGAACATTTACTTAATCCAAGACCGCATTGTTCAAAAACTTCTTTGCCATCAATGGCGTCAATGATCTTAATGATCGGCTGATTCTTTTGTTTAACAGAAATATAAAATCCGCCGGTAGGGCCTTTGGCGCTATTGATCACTTCTTCTTTTACTAATGTTTGCAGCATTTTACCAACCGTATGTTCGCTTGCATCAATAAATTCTGCAATTTCTTTTATCCCGGCTTTCTCTCCTGATTCAAATTTTGAAGCAAGGTAGATAACTGCTTTAATGGCTGTTGTACAAGTAAGACTAAGCATTTATTTTTCGTTTAAAAATTCACGTCCTTCTATAGAGATCATTTCATTATTCCAGGGCGGATCAAAAGTTAATTCAACTATTGCATCATATTTCGGAAAAGTAGTTGTCAGCGTTTCTTTTACCGCATTGGTGATAGATTCTCCCATGGGACAAAATTGCGTAGTTAATGTCATTGTGCAATAAATTTTATTCGTTGCATCATCAAAGTCAATTTGGCAGATCAATCCCAGGTCAACAATATTCAATCCTATTTCGGGGTCCACTACATCTTGCAGGGATGCCAGTGCTATAGTGCATTGTATATTGTTATTTGTAATTACGTTCATCATGACATGGCCGGTTTGTGCAACAGCAATTTTATTACATTCCAGTTATACAACAAAGAAGTTACAAATAATAATGCGGCCGCAATTTGTAAAACAGGAATGGAATGTATAAGAATGCCTGTTGTAAATAAAACAAATCCCAGGATATAGGCTATACTCATCCACTTGAAAATTGTATTATTAAATAAGTCTTTTGGATTGGGCATTTTACCTTTTCCTGCCAGGTGATGATATACTTTATTCCAGACAATAAATGGTAAGGTCTTAAATGTCATACCTAATATAATAGCTGTTATCCATCCAAAGAAAATAATAAATCCATAACCGAGAACAAGGCTGATGTTTTCTTTAATGGTAAAGATGAGTAAAGTGATAATGATGGCTAAAGAAAGAAGCGGTAACAACATCATTAATATAGATAATAAAGAGACTTTCATTTGTTCATCGACTTTTTTTCGAATACGCTGCCGATAAGATCGTATACAGAAATCGCCAAACAATATGATTGCCGTGCCTACAGCCAACAGAGGAATGGTGAGGAGTGATTTGTTGGCTGTGTACAGAAAGGCCGACACGAATGCAAGTAATCCGCCATTTATCAGTCCGTATATCCACCAGAGTTGTCGGGTGTTGTTGTATTTAGAGATCAGAAACATTGGTATCAATCGGGAGCCGACACCGATCACCAATAACAGGAACCAACCTACAATACCAATATGTGCATGCAGCGGAAGATAATCCAGTGAATTTTTTGGCATTACTGAAAAGCTGAAATTATATAGAAGTAATAACCCTACAATGGCGGTGGTCAGTAACCATAACGTAGCGGTGAAAATAAAAAAAGCGTGAACATTTTCATATTTGCTCTTTACCATACTTACCGCAAGGTTGATGAGAAAGCTGATGATGGCAACAATCACTAATATGCCGCCGCACTGTGTATGTAGCCCCACATCAAAAACATAAAATCCATGAACTAAAAAAGGTATGCCGATCGCGGCTGAAGCGAATGAAATGTATGCCAGTACATTACTATATAATTTACTTTCTATCAATACCGGCACCAATTGATGACTGGCACCAAGTATCATCATAGTGCCCCAGCCGAGAGCCATGATATGTGTAATGGCTAATGTGTGCGGATGAAAATAATGGCCCGTAAAATCGCCAGCTGACAATAATAACAGAAGACAGGCGACCAGAAATGCAATAGCTGCGTACGCATAAAATGGCAGTACTACTTTCCAAGAAGTGGTGGTTGATGTATCTGTATTTCCTATTGTAGTAAACATGTCAGTCTTTATAGATCAATAAATGTACTTCTGCACCGCTGATCTCTTTGATGCGATAGCTGAACTGCTGTTCCTCTAGTTCTGGTAAAAGAAAAACCGGAATGCGTTTATGATAAACAAACAGTGCGTTATCGATTGGTAATGTTGCCAATGCTTCCAGTATGGCATGCATGGGTAAAGGCATTTCCAATTGTCTTACATCAACAGTTTTTGTTTTTCCGGCAAAACGCTTCAATATTTCATCCCAAGCTGCAGAATGATCAGACTCTTTATTATCAGCCACCATGAAAGCGTTGACATTATTATAAAAATAGGTATTTACTAATTCATCACTGATAGTTTCTGTATAAGATTCGAATCCACGTTTACTGAGCAGGAGTATTAAAGGGGTAGGTTCAAAACTATTGATGATCTTTAAAATAAAACCTTGTTTTAAAGTTTTTATACTTTCCATGATCACATTGAGAGGATCTTTACCCGTTTCAATGATCGGTCTTACATCGAGTTGAAAGATCTTGTCAGCAGATATATTTTTCATAAAATCGGGAGCAGGTTTATTGTCCTGTCCTTTTTCGATCTCGATTATTGTTGTTGTGTCAATGTCAAAACCTAAAGGTTGCAACTTATTGAAAAAATCATCTATGTTGCAACCACTTAGTTTTGAAGCCATAGCGATACTGGTTCTTGCAGCTATCACTTTTCGCAGTATGGGGTTTCTCAATTTTGTAAACTTTGGTGATATGCTCACAATGGTTTCAAGTGCATCGGGATGCAGTTTCAGTAATGTGCCTATTTTAGTATTAGCATTGATCGGTATCATTGTTCAAAGTTTTTCAGCAATCAGTTAATTGTTTTTTTAGTCGTTCAATTGTTTTTCTATCTTCAGTGCTTTTGGAAACAGGATATTGTTTTCAAGATGAATATGCAAATGAAGATCTTCTTCAAATTCATCCAGCATACGGTATAATAAACTGTAACTGGCGCAGGCATCTTCAGGCAATAAATAATTATTGGAAATTTTTCTGATCTCATCCAGATGCTTACCAACCAGTTCATGCTCCATTTCCATCAGGTTAATTGGGTTTTGTACTGTGCCGAAATGAGCTGCATGTAATGGTTGAATGCTATTAACAGAAAATACCAGTTCTTTAATATATGGGAACAATACTTTTTCTTCTTTAACCAAATGCGCCGTTAACTCTGCATATATTTCTTCCACTAATTGATTGATGCGTATCAATTCAGGATGATGGCTGCCATGTACTTTCATTACTTTGTTGGCATAGGTTTTAATATCGGGTAAAGTCTTTCTTACATAGCTGTGATGAGTGTTAACTATATAATCGGCCAGAAAATCCAGGTTCCAATCTCCATAAGGTATCGGACGTGATGAAGGCAATCTGTCTGCTTGTTGCAACTCTTGTTCAACTTTAGTTACGTCTAATCCTTTTTCTGCACAGGCTTCTTTTACTGTTTTCTTTCCTCCACAACAAAAATCTAGTCCGTACTTTTTAAATACCTGAGCTTTGCGTAGGTCTTTTGCAGCAATTTCTCCAAGTGTTTGATCATTTTCACCCAAGATCTTTTTTGATATTTTAACTTTCCACCATTCCGGCCCTTGCTCCAGATATTCCCAGGTAAATATATTACCTCTTTCACCTAATAGTTGATAGTACAGTGGTTTAGGATCATGATCATTATGGATGATCAAATTTTCTCCTTCCGCCAGTTCGTCGAAACGTACAAAGATGGTTGGGTGTTTTTGCCTTGGTTCCAGCAGGGTTACGTTAAGAATATTTTCTGTCAATGTTGTTTCCATGATTTTTATTTTAAGATTAATTGATACAACAAAGATAGGGGTCTTATTTTAATAAAAGTAATTAAATACTTTTATTAAAATAAGATTACAGTTTTCTGACAATTCATTGATTGCTTATTTGACTAAAAGATCAAGGATATTATTTGGAATTGATTGTTAATGAGTGAAATGTACTATCGTAAATATTTTATGGTTATCACCCAGAGGGGGGTATGATATATTTCATAATGATTATATGAGAAAAGTCATAGCGATGCCTTTATATTAGTTATACATTCACATTCTGACAGGCTATTCAATACGGCCTGATCGTGTTAGTTTGTTTTGTTTTTTACCTTCTCGTTACTCTGTGAATGATTTCGGCAATGTTATTTGCTGAAAAATGCTGCGTATTTAATGATCTAAATACAGTCTATATGAAAAAGATTCTGCTAATAGAGGATAATGATAATATTCGGGAAAGTACAGCTGAAATTCTTGAAATGACACAATATGATGTAATAACGGCAGAAAACGGAAAGATAGGGGTAGAGCTGGCCTTGAAAGAAAAACCTGATCTTATCATTTGCGATATTATGATGCCGTTGTTAGATGGTTATGGGGTGCTTCATATGCTACAGAAAAATGATGCTACCAAAAATGTTCCTTTCATTTTTCTTACGGCAAAAGCAGATCGATCAGATTTTAGAAAGGGCATGGAAGGCGGGGCGGATGATTATGTTACCAAACCATTTAATGTTACTGAATTACTTAGTGCTGTAGAGATACGATTGAAAAAGGCAGCGCAAATAAAAAGTGAGCTTACTGAAAATGTAGATGGTGTAGTAGTAAAACCAAATGAAAATAAAAAATACGACAGTTTAGAAGAGTTGATAAGTGGCCGGAATATTGTAAAATATAAAAAGAAGCAGTTGGTTTTTTTGGAAGGCAGTCGCCCTAATTCTTTGTTTTATGTGCAAAAGGGTAAAGTCAAAACATATAAGACAAACGAAGATGGAAAAGGGTTAGTTGTGGGGCTATATAATGAAGGAGATTTCTTGGGACATCTTGCTTTGTTTGAAAACACCAATTACCACGAAACAGCTGAAGCAATGGAAGCCACAGAATTGGCTGTTATCCCCAGAGAAGATTTTGAGGAAATACTGGAAAGCAATCACGAGGTAATTCGCAAGTTTACTCAACTACTTGCAAAGAATATTTCAGAAAAGGAAATTCAATTATTGGGGCTTGCATATAATTCACTTCGAAGAAAAGTGGCGGATGCGTTGGTTGCATTAAATAAAAAATACAATGCAACAGAAAAGGAAAACTTTTCTATCGGTATAAGCAGGGATAATCTGGCAGCGATAGCCGGTACAGCTACCGAGTCTCTCATCAGAACGCTAGGTGATTTTAAAAATGAAAAATTAATTGATATTGTAAATGGATCTATTATAATTTTAAATGAGAAAAAACTGGAGCGTATTATAAATTGAGTAATACTTATCTTTTAATGATTCCGTTCTCTGCCATGTTGCCTACTATCATCTTACCATATTCATGAGCAAGTTCTTCGGCTGAACTTGGATTGAATGATCTGGTTTGAACTGAGTAAAGTAATTCTTTACTTTGTAAGTCGTAGAAATTACTTTCCCAAAAGTATTTAGTATCAACCATGTAATACCCTGGAGTATATATCCTGTCATAAATAGTAGAATAATAACCCCAAAAATGCCTGTGATATACTGAGTAAGGAGAATAATAAACATTTCCCGGAACATAATATTTCTCTCTTTGTTTGTCGAGCAGCACAATGGTGATCACTGCGTCTATGCCACTGTTATAGAGTTTTTCTACAACTTCGCTCTCTTTCATATTTTCAAAAGATTTCGGGCCATATTCCTTAAGAGATGAAACACTTGTGTAACCGTGTTCAGCCAAATCGCCGGTTAAATGATCTTCCATTTTTTCACGGAGATTCCGGTTATTGTTATTTATCAGGCCCACCACCATTATTTTGTTATATGTTTTATCAGGTATTGTGGCAGCTTTCCAAGAATTTGTAATTCGGGAAGTGGAGCAGCTTAATATAAAAAGAAGCAATATGCTCATTATAATTGATTGCGTCTTCATAATGTATTAGTTTAGAACAACAAGGTACTGTAACAGATAAATCATCACAATGATCATTGTCAGCGAAAACAGCAATTGTTATCACAGAAATTACACGCTGATTAAAATGCTTACATTATACAGGACTATTTTACCAGGATCAAAAAAGCCCCGGCACAGGATGCACCGGGGCTTAACCTTAGTGGAAGACGATTATTTTACAACAATATGTTTACTTGTTGCAATTTTTTTTGCTTCTTCTTTTTTTGGTAGACTGATGTTTAAAATACCATCTACATATTTAGCGTCGATCTTTTCCTTGTTTACATCTTCAGGCAATGTAAAGCTTCTGCTAAAAGATGAATAGTTATACTCGTTACGAGTATACTTTGTTTCTTTTTCTTCTTTTTTTTCTTCTTTTTCGCAACTGATGGTGAGCATATTGCCATCTACATCAATATTGAAATCATCTTTTTTCATACCAGGAACAGCTAGTGATACTTTGAAGTCGTCTTTGCTTTCAGCTATGTTAACGGCGGGCATACTTAAAACCCCTCCCATAAATCCTCCGTTATCAAACCATTCGTTCCAGGGACGAAAAAAATCGCCAAATAAAGTTGGTAGTGTTTCACCACTTCTGGTTAATGCTTTTGTTGTCATAATAACCTCCTTGTTTTTTAATTTTTTTAAAATAATGTGCAATAAAAACTGTTTAATCAGTGATCAAAGGTTACGGGAAGCATAAAAATGAATATGGGCTGGGCTAAAAAATCATTGAAATATAAATGGTTATCTTCTTTCATCCGCCAATTCCATCTTATCCATTATGCTTTCTTTAAAATCAGACATTTTTTCTTTTCCTAGTGCTATTTTTTCTTTAATTGTGTCTGCTGCTTTTTTTCTGGCATCCGAAATCTTTCTTCTTGTTTCAGATCCTTTGTCTGGGGCAAATAATACTCCTAATAGCCCTCCCACAGCCATTCCTGCTCCAAGGGCAATAAGTATTTTATTATAAGTTTTCATATGCTGAATGTTTAAATGAATAAAATATAATTACACCGCTAAAGTATTTTTAAGGTACAAGATGGTAAATGATTGCCAATAGAATAACGGCTGATTGTGGTCAATATGAATAATAAAAAACTGATAGGATTCAATAGTTGCTATGTGGATGATGGAGGATGTGTTTTACAATTCGATATCTGCTGGTGTAACAATTTTTTATACTGATAAACGAAGAGCCGGATAGAAATCCAGCTCCGATTAAATCCAATTCCTATGAAAAACCAAGACGAAGGTAGACGCACAATATCTATGTAGTAATGACTGTAATCAGCAAAAAAAATGATTATAGGATATCAGGTTAAAGGGTTTACGGATATTGAGTGAAGAAAAAATGCTTTAAATGATTGCAATAAAAAAAGCGGGAATTTCTTCCCGCTCTCTTACGAATTTGGCAGTTATTGGTTTTTTAACACCACTTACTCTGCCTTTCTCTTACCTAGTTCGGAGCCGTTGAAATGCAATAATAGTTTTTATTCTATCCTTTCAGTAAGTCAGTTTGGAGCCTTTTACAACCTTTATATCTGACCGGCCTATTGCATCGACTTGCTTCGTACTAAACTGATGTAAAGATATAGCGAATCAAAAGCCCGAAAGAATGATTGCTGTCAATTATAATAATGTTTGTGGTCAACCTTTTTTTGAAATATGTCTACACTCAATACTGTTGACTTCCTCATCTTCACGCTTCTCCGAAAAATGTCTTAAAAATGTTGATCACAATCACAATAAATTTTGATGTGACTCAGTGTAATGGCGGCTGACAAAGGCTACTTTAGTTGCATAAAATGTAGCAATATGAAATACGCAAATGATATCGCAACGTTGCAAGATCTAATGTTATTGCAACTCAAAGGATTATATGATACAGAAATGCAATGGTCGTCAGCGATGGGAGAGTTGGCGTCAAAAATATCTTCTTCTGAGCTGGTAAGATTATTCAGAGAAAGCGGACAGATCGCTGCTAAACATGCCCGTGTCATTCAGAATATATTAAAACAGTTTGGAGAAAACGCTGTAGCACCTAAAAACATTATTGCTCGTGATCTTATCAAAGAGTTTGATGAATTGTGCGAAAGTGCTGCAGATGATGAAGTACTTAATGCCGGATTGATCGTTTCACACCAGAGTATGAATCATTACAAAATTGTCCGGTATGGTAGTGTCGCTTCTTTTGCTCGTTTGTTGCGAATGGAAAAGATAGCTACTTTTTTACATGAAATAATGGAAGAAGAAAAAAGGGATGATAAGGCACTTACTGAATTGGCGGAAGAAAAAATTAATGTAAAGGCAAAATTTGTGTACTTACTCTAAATCTTACAGATATGACTATCGAAATTCATAATCCGCAAGGACTTTTACATAGTTGGGAGGTCGATTATTTAAAAGACAAATTATTAGAATTACATAAACGAGATACTGAGATTTCAAGGGCAGAAGTATATTTCAGAGAAGATCAGATCGCATTGGGGCACAAATATGTTTGTGAGATCGATATAACAATTTACGGCGACTCTTTCTTGATGAAAAGTAGTGCTAAAAGTTATTTACAAGCTGCAAGAGAAACACTAAAGCATATAGAATGTAAGGTGGATGAATTAGTGTCAAAACGTAATATCCCGCCTGATGAGGTGACCAGCACAATTGATATTTGATAATTTACGGTAACGTCAGAAATCTTTATTGACGTAGATATTTAGCAACAACTCGTAACAGTTCATCTCCCATATATGGCTTGGTAATATATTCATCTGCTCCCAATAAAAGTCCGTCATTTATTTCAGTTTTTTCAAATCTGGCCGTTAAGAATATAAACGGGATTTTTTTTTCAGGAGTTATTGCTGACATTTTTTTTAAGACCTCGATCCCGTCCATTTCTGGCATCATTATGTCGCATATGATCAGGTCTGGATTGTCTTTCAAGGCGATCGCCACACCGCTTTTCCCGTCTTTTGCAGATACTACATGATAACTTGATAGTTCCAGTATCTCTTTGGTGTTTTCAAGCATTATTTCATTGTCCTCTATCAGTAGAATTGTTTTCACTTTAATTAATTTAAAAATAAAAATGGAAAGTTTTCATGATTTGGGCCTATTGCTGTCACGAAGTTGGCAAAAACTTATTCTTCATGGAATGACAGTCATCAGCAAATAGAGAAATTGTGATCAATAATTATTTTGTTCGGTTACCGGCAGTTGAAATGAAAATTTAGTGCCTTTGTTCAATGTGCTTGAAAATTGTATGCGACCGCCCAATATATCCAGGTATTTTTTTGCTATGTGAAGTCCCATGCCCGTTCCCTGAATTGTAGCTGCATTATTAGCTCTGAAAAATGTTTGAAAAAGATGTTCTTGATCTTCTTTTGGAATACCAATACCTTCATCTTTTATAGTGAATTGCATTTGACCATTATTCACGGTAGTGGTTATCCATATCTTTTTTCCTTCTGACGAATATTTAACAGCATTAGAAAGAAGGTTAATGATGATATGTCTAAGGTTATGTTTATCCGAATTAATAAGACTTAGTTCGCCTCGATGTTTGTATACAATCGTTTGCCCTTTTTTAATAATGGGTTGAATCTCATTGATGAGACTGTTACAGAATTCTTTCAGGCAAAATTCAGAAAATGTATTTTGTATTTTACCTTCTTCTATTTTACCCAGTGATAAAAAGTCATTTAGTATATCGGTAAGTATATTGACAGATTCGGTTATACGGTCGATGTGTTTTTGTACTTTTTCATCATCTCTTAAACTGTTGTACTTTGAAATAAGATAAGAAGATGAAAGAATGCCGCTAAGTGGAGTCCTGAATTCATGTGAAGCAATGGAGACAAATTTAGTTTTCAGGTTATTGAGTTCCCGTTGTTTTTCAAGCGTACGCAAAATTTCTTCTTCAGATTTTTTCCTATCTGTGATATTCTGTATCACTACCAGTATCTGAATAGCAGTATCCTCTTCAATTCTCAGGGGAACAGCATTGACTGAATAGATCTGCTCGTTCAGTTTCACATCAAATGAACAACTTTCTCCCTGAAATACTTTTTCTAAAAAGGGAGCCGCATAATTTGCTGCTTCCGGAGAGGTGTTGTAAAATATTTTATTGCCTATATAATAGCTAGCCGGGTGTCCAAATTTTTTAAGTTCGCTTCCTCCTATGAATACATACTTTAGCTCTTTGTCGAGCACACCAATTATACCTTTGGGAAAATCTTTTGCAATTGTTTCCAGAAAGTTTAAGCTGCGTTTTAGTGTTTGCTGAGATTTCTGTATTTCTTTTGCTTCAATTAGTTCGGTGATATCTGTCATTATGCCTACAAAGTTGATCAGGTTCCCATCTTTGAAAATAGGAGCAATATCTGAAGTGATCCATATCGGTTTACCTTCTTTTGTATAATTTAATAGTACTATACCTTTAGAAGCTTGCTTCAACTTTAACTGCCGGCTAATTTTTTTAACAGCATCTAAGTTGGTTAACTTTCCTTGTAAAACTCTTCCCGGAATTTTTCCTTTGATCTCTTCCAGTTTGTATCCTGTTAATTCTTCAAAGCTCTTATTAACCCATATTACTTTCCCGTAGCTGTCTGTAATAATAACAGCGTTATTGGTATGGCTGGCTACCCAGCTTAATTGCTCTATTTTTAAGTCCGATTCTTTTCCAAATGTATTATCCTGGACGATCCCGGTAAGTGTTGTGATCTTTGATTGAGTCCTTTTTACATTGCACGTAATCCGAACCCATTTCCTATTCTTTTTTATAGTCATTAGTTCCACTTCAATATCAAAATCTTTTCCATAATTTAATGCATCTTTTAATTTCTTTTGAACCAGTTTTCTCGATTCTTCAGTAAACATGTGCATCACTTTTCCAACTTCAGGTATAAAATCATTTTTTACATCAAATATTCTGTACATCTCATCAGTCCACATAAGTTTGTTGGTAAGAACGTCCAATTCGTATCCACCCATTTGCCCCATCTTTTCGGCTTCCTGCAATAAGTCTTTGTATTTTTTGTTTTCAGAAATGTCACGAAATATTTTTACCAGGAACTTATTTCCGTCATCGTCAATAAATAAACTATTGTTGATACTGCAATCAATAAGATTTCCTTTTTTACAAATGATCTTTCTTTCTATATTTTTTTCTTTTCCTGATAAATATTGTTTGTGTAGAAATTCAGATTGCTTTCTCTCTTCGGGTACGATTATCTTTAGATAAGGTTTTCCGATCAATTCATTTTGCTTGTATCCAAGCATTCTATTCAAGCCGTCATTTACTTTTGCAAATCGTCCTCTGCTGTTTACAATGGCTATTCCGATATCTGATGTATGAAAAACCAGGTCGATCAATTTTTGCGAATTATGTGATCCTGTATGGAGGTGTTGTTCTTGAGTGATATCGATCAAACTAAATGCGATCAGTTTAATTTTTTTGTTAGCCTGAATGGTTGGTGTAAATGTGAAAATGAAAGAACGGATCTTTCCTCTTTTGTCAACTATATTGTATTCATCGGAAGTTGTAATTCCTTTTGTAGCACTATAAAAGTTTGACGTCAATATCTCAAAACCTTTTTTGGGGATTATGTTAAGAAAATTGTCATCAGTTTGATAGTTGAAATAAAAAAGGTCTCTGAGTAGTCGAACGGCTGTTTTGTTGCAAGAGAATATCTTGCCATTTGCATCAAGCAATACAAGCGCATCAGTATTTTTATAATTTTTGTTATCAGCAGAAAATATAGATGCCGCCTTAATTATCTCGGTAGTCATGGAATTGATGTTACAGGACAAGGTTTATATATTTTTTTCAACTTATCGGCGATAAGTTGAAAAAAGAGAGAATTTACCTCAGCAAAAGTATTGGCATTCCAATGAGTAATGAATGATTTTTTCTCAGTTTTTACTGATTATTATCATCTTTTCTTCTTCAGAATTATGAAAGGGTATTGATAACAGATAATACCAGAAATATTTACGCTGGTGAGAAATGACAGCAATCAAACTATTTATTGATAGCTGTCAGCGCTTACAGTATGATCTTTTATCAATTTTATGTTTCGTCTAATGATTAATAAATGTATAAGAAATGGCACGCTTCTCTGAAAATTCCCTGCGTTTGTTGCAACACCTTTATTTGCAAAAAAATGCCGGCGCTGCTGGTTTTGAAACACCGCATGAACTTTTTAGAAGAGTGGCAAAATCTGTAGCAGCTGCTGAACTTGTTTTTGGTGGAATGGAAGATGCAACGAATTGGGAGCAAGTGTTTTATAAAGTAATGAGCAGTTTGTGCTTTTTACCTAATTCCCCTACATTGATGAATGCCGGTATTGGTAGCAATCAATTGAGTGCCTGTTTTGTATTGCCGGTAGAAGATAATATGGATAGTATCTTCACAACACTTAAACAAGCTGCATTAATTCAGCAAAGTGGCGGAGGAACGGGCTTTAATTTTTCGCATCTACGACCTAAAGGTGATATTGTATCTGGTATTGAGGGCATAGCAGCAGGACCTGTTTCATTTATGAAAATATTTAATACGGCTACAGAACATATTAAACAAGGGGGGAAGCGCCGTGGAGCTAATATGGGAATATTAAATATTGACCATCCGGATATTGAAGAATTTATTTTTGCCAAAAGAGAAAAAAACGAGCTAAATAATTTTAATATTTCGGTAGCTGTATCGGATGAATTTATGCATTGCCTTGAGCGTAATGGTAATTGGGATCTGATCCATCCGAATTTGAAGGGAATCGTAAAAACTATTGAAGCAAAAAAAATATGGAATGATATTATTGAATCAGCCTGGGCAACCGGGGATCCGGGATTGGTATTTATTGATACAATTAATGATAGTAATCCTTTGCCTGAATTAGGAAGGATCGAATCTACCAACCCATGTGGTGAAGTGCCGCTATTAGCTTATGAGGCCTGTAATCTTGGGTCCATCAACCTTACAAAATTTGTACATACTACTAACGAAGTTTATCAGGTAAGCTGGAACGAGTTGGAAAAGATGATACATATAGCTATTCGCTTTTTGGATGATGTAATAGCGGTGAACAATTATTTAATGCCGGAAATAAAAGAGCGAACATCTGCAAACAGAAAGATCGGGTTGGGGATAATGGGATGGGCGGAGATGCTGATGATGCTGGAGATACCTTACGAATCTGAGCAAGCTGTACAACTTGCAGAAAACCTGATGCGGTTTATTCAACAAAAAAGTTTTGAGGCGTCGGCAATTTTGGCTGAGCGTAGGGGCGTATTTCCGAACTGGGAAAAAAGCATTTATTATCCTGATAAGCCGCTTCGTAATGCTACCAGGACATGTATAGCGTCAACTGGTTCTATTTCCATTATAGCTGATACTTCATCATCGATTGAACCTTTATTTGCATTGGCTTTCAGTCGTCAACATATTATGAATGGAGAAATGTTGATTGCTATTAATAACAAGTTTGTAAATTATCTAAAAAAACATCATCTCTATTCAGAAAAAATAGTGGAACAGGTGTTGAAGGAAGGGATAGTTGACAACGTAAAAGAACTGCCCGAGATAGTAAAAAATATTTTTAAGTCAGCATTAGAAATATCTCCATTCTGGCATTTACGACATCAAATTGTGTTCCAGCAATATACTGACAATGCTGTATCCAAAACGATCAATTTGCCGGAGAACTCAACAATAGAAGAGGTAGGGGTTATTTATAAAGATGCCTGGTTTCAAAAAGCTAAAGGTATTACGATCTTTCGCTATAATTCCAAAGGAAAACAAGTGATGTATAGAGGAATAAGATCTGTAGATAAAGCCTGTAAGGTATGTGTGGAATAATTAGTCAAAAAATATTCCAACAATCAGATGATTATAGGAGACATTTTCTTTTCAAACCAGGTAGCAGTTAATTCTGCTACTTTATCAGCGGTTTCAGGCTCTTCTGATAGGTTCATAGCGCCAATTATTGTTTCCATTTTTTTTACACAATATAATTTTTTAAATAACCGATTGTTTAGGTGCAATACATCTTTATCAAGTCCACCTGCGATCAGTAGCGTTGGTGCATTTACGTTATCGATATGATTTTTTGTCAGATCCGGCCGGCTTTCTATTGAAACAATTGCATCAACCATGTCAGAATCAGCTGCAGATTGTAATGCAAAATTTATATCAGAGCCAGAGACAAAATAACCAATATGACAACCTTTCCCCGAAGGGAATTCCTGTAGCCATTTTGTTACATAGTCTAATCTTTTTGTAAATAAATTGATATCTGACCTGTTGCCAAGAAAAAATTTATCTTCTTCTGTAAGCAGATCAACTATTAATGTTCCGATATTTCTTTGTTGTAAATAGTCAGCAACAATTTCATTAAGCTTGTATGGCATCGGGCTATTTACCTGCGGAAAAACAATAACACTTTTTGCCTTCAGGGGAATAGTTAATTCGCCTTGCAGAGTAATTCCTTTGATACGGATATGTACCTTGTCTTTGAATCGGTTGAGCATTTTTTTATCTATCTGGTTAATGCAATTGGAGCTTTTGCCAAATTATTAATTTCGTATTCGGCTAATACAGAAAGCCTGGCGTCAATTTGTTTTTCATTTTCTTCTGCTTCATGGAAAACAGACGCAAATTTGTTGATACCTAGTGCTTTGGAAAAAGCTGCAGCAGTACCATAGGAACTGATCTTAAAGTGATTGATATCTTGCACACAGGCAAGTATGCATGCATCTCTTATAGCCGGGTCATCACAGTTACTCAGTTTTTCCTGAGCTTCTTCTACAAAGGCTTCCATTATCCTGTTATGGAGGCTTGCAGAAGTAATATTCTCTACTTCAAAAAATTGTCCGATTTTCTGAATATGTTCCTGAATAAAACCAAGGTATTTTTGAAAGGTTGTTTTTAGTTGAAGTGAGTTGGCTTTACTTATCCATTCAGGTAAGATTGCTTTCAATGTAACTTCAGCACTAAGGAATTTTTGTGCATCATAATCAAGCAGGTTATGCAGATTGATGATGTGTGAGGTGTTTTCTTTCATGGCAGTTTATTTTTTATTCCTTACAAATTTATCTGGGCTCTCAGGCGGGGGCAATGACGTCTATCAGCAAAAAGCAGAATAGTGATCATTGAAAGAGGGTTGTAAATACATCTACCTTGTTAAAAGAAATTAAGTGAGATAACGATTTGGGTTGAACTGTTTTTTTATTACGTTATGGCAAAGAAGAAGAGCAAGAAAACAATAGAAGATCTGCCTAAAGGAAAATATGAGGAGGTCAATCCCGATGAGATTAGGGACGATCAGTTCATACAGGAGCCTGATCCGGATATTATTCCGGATGAAGATCCTTATGAAACACCTCCTTATGTGGCACCTGAACCTGGAGAAGGACCATGAAATAAACAACATTCAAAAAAATGAGTAAGTGATTAGGCTAGTTGATCATATCGATAAACTAAAAATATCCGAAGGTATAGCATGGTTACTGGTATTATTACTTGCAGCTTCTGGGTATACTCATTTAAGAACTCTAGTAGTTTTTATACTTACAAAATTGTATGAATATTTTATTCAGCATAATACATTTAATCCATGATTATAGAAATTGACGATACCAAAACAATAGAACTAATACAGGATAAATTCAGTGAGTTCTTTCCCTTTTTGAAAATCGAATTTTATGAACATCCTCATCATTGGTATAAGGAATCTTCTAAAACAACAATATTGCCTGGAAACAAAACAATTGGCGAAATAAGAAAGCATCATCACCAGGGAGATATGGAAATACATTCATGGTACAGGACAGGTGATCTTGAACAATCGTTCAGAAAAAAGTTTAACCTCAATGTACAGGTGTTTCGTTTGCATGGCACAGAGTGGGTGCAAACAGTAGGAACTGATAAGCTTACTCTTGAAGAACAAAATGATATAGGACGAAAAGCAACACTCGAAGTTCAAAAGGTGGCGGATTCTCCTACAGCAAATCGTAATTTATTTTAAGAAAGATTGTTGTTGTAGTTTAAACGGGAAGTACGAGTTAAATATTTTTTTCACGGTTTGAAATTTAAAAGGAGGGGTTATGTGTTTTTCTGCAAATGCAAGTTTTGCTTCGGCTGTGATACTTTCTGTAGTGGGTATCACTTCTATAAGGCGAACAACATCTTCTTCTCAGCTGGCATTTGGTGCAGTTCCTTTTGTATTCGCCATTCAGCAATTGTCAGAAGGTTTTGTATGGCTCTCAGTTACAGATCCTTTTTTTGTAGGTTGGCAAGGTGTATCCATTTATACCTTTTTGATCTTTGCTCATATAGTTTGGCCAACATGGATTCCTCTTTCAATACTTATGCTGGAAAAAAATGAGCAGAGAAAAAAAATACTCCGTGTTTTATTAGGGATCGGTATGCTCTTGTCTTTTTCTTATGCCTCTTGTTTGATTATTTATCCCGTTACAGCAGAAGCGGCAGGATATCACATTCAGTATAGACTTAATTATCCTGTGGTATTTCTTGAAACAGGGAGCGCTTTTTACGGACTGGCTACAGTACTTCCCGAGTTTATTTCAAGTGTACGCAGAATGAGATGGTTGGGCTTATTTATAGCGTTGTCATATGTTGTTACTTACATATTTTATCAGCAATATATTATTTCTGTATGGTGCTATTTTGCAGCATTGATCAGTGTTATTATTTATTGGGTATTAAAAGGAGTTAATCAATTTTATATAACGGGAAGATTCACCAATTTTAAAATAAGGAGGATATAAGCCATATATTTTTCCTTGCTTTTGAGATGGCAATTGTTGATTCGAATCAGTGTTTTTTTTGATGCCCGTCATTGCGGTGGCCTTATCGGAAAGGTAGGTTTGTAAAAATTACTATTATGAAAAAGGTATTACTTGTATTTGACGGAACAAATTTTTCCGCAGGTGCATTTGAATTTGCTAGAGTTTTAAATGAAAAACAAAACATATTGCTAATTGGGGCTTTCTTGCCCGAATTTGAATATTCCAATTTGTGGGGGTACTCAGGGGGAAGCACAGTGGTACCGTCTTTTGTCCCTGTATCGGAATTAGAGAACACGGAAGTAGTAACAAAAAATATCGAACGTTTTAAATCCTTATGTATAAAAAATGGTATCGAATTCAGGGTGCATCATGATTTTGTTGATTTTACTTTACTGGAATTAAAAATGGAAACACGGTTTTCTGATCTTCTGATCATTGGCAGCGAAACATTTTACGATACATTGGGTATGGGTAGTATAAGTGATTATCTTCAAAAAGCTTTGCATGAAGTAGAATGTCCGGTTGTGGTTGTTCCTGAAAAATTCGAGTTCCCAAAATCAAATATTCTTGCCTATGATGGAGGCGAATCTTCTGTGTATGCCATCAAGCAGTTTACTTATTTATTCCCAGAGCTAACGGCTAATAAAACATTGCTTGCTTATGCAAAAGAAAATGATGAGGAGGAGTTGCCCGATGAAGTAAATATTGAAGAATTGGCAGCAAGACATTTTTCCAATTTAACACTTTCGAAGAGTAATATAGATCCTCATTATTATTTTAACAGGTGGCTGCTTGAAGGAATGAATGCAATATTTGTTACCGGAGCTTATGGTCGGTCCGGTATTTCGAGATTATTTCATAAAAGCTTTGTGAATGATATAATCAAAGAACATCGGATACCGGTATTTATTGCACACCGTTGAGTTGTTTTTGTGTATATAGGATTACCTGTATAATAAAAGTGATTAACAGATTTTTTTAGTCGGATGATATCCAGTAAAGGCTTATGTTTCAAGAATTAACAGAACAACATTCCGAAGTAAAGGATATTGCCAGAAATAATCCTTGTATTTCACTTGTAATGCCATTTGAACCAAAAATGACAGATGAAGAAGAGTTGGTAAAAAAGGTTGAAAGCGTTGTTATTAAAATAGAAAAAGCATTGTTGGGTATTTATCCGGAAGTGGAGGTGGGGGCTGTAGTGGATAGATTAAAAGAAGTGCTGGAGGGATTAAATTATTTTACTCATAAAAAAAGTATTGCAGTTTTTGTTTCACCAATCATAGACAAGATATATTATCTAGATATGCAGGTTGATGAGAAGATAATCATTGATGGTTCATTTGCAATAAGCGATGTCATTAATTGCAAGAAACAAATGCATGAATATCTTGTAGGGGTATTCACAGGAAAGTATGCAGAGATTTATCTGGGGGATACGGTTTATGCCGTTTCCAATGTTTTGAACAATGATTGGGCACAAAGAGAGGCTGTTATAGATGGCAATACAAAGTTGAAAAAGATATTACTGGATAAATTTTCACAATCTTCCAATCACGGGATCAAACGATTGTTACAGGCATATAAATTACCTTTTTTTATGATGGGGTCCGTAAATGCACTGAGACACTTCAAAACAATGAAACATAATGTAAAACATGTTGTAAAATGTATCTCTGGTAATTTTAAAAAAAAGACACCTGTTGAATTACAAGCAATAATTCAACAGCATGTGGTTGATTGGCATAAGGTGATACAAGCTGATCTTATCAGTCAGATAGAAGAAGCTAAAGCGAATAATAAAATAGCGATTGGTATCAATGAAGTAAAACAAATGCTTTCACAAAACAGAGGTAAGCTGCTTATTGTAGAAAAGGATTTTATCTGTCGTCAAAAAAAAGCAGCCTTAAATGGAACAGTTAATCACTTATCAACAGACGATGGTTTTTTTTATATAAAAAATGGGTTAGATGAATTGATCGAACAGGTATTGGAAAATGGAGGAGATGTTGAATTTGTAGATAAACATGATTTGAAAAAATATCACAGAATAGTGCTAATAGAAAATTTTGATCCTGATCTATTGTAGAGTAAAATATCTTCTATAAATTATCAAAACCCCATCTTAATGAAGATGGGGTTTTACATTTTTATTCAATAATACAGGTATGGTTTAATGCTTACCGTGTCCTTTCCCTTTCCAAGGGCCTTTCCCAGGACCTTTTCCTGGATATTTTGCTGCTTTCCATTTTCCATGATCCGGATGTCCTTTAATTACCCAATACCTTTCATCATGGCTGTCACGTATGATCATTTGCCCTTTCTTTCCTTTATATGGAGCATATTTTACATAATAAATGTCATGATGATCATATGGTCTGGGATCATTTATCACCACTTTATATCCATGGTATAAATCATACCCACGATATTTAGGAGGAAGTGTAGGACTAAATACCCATTTTTTACCTTGCTTATAAATAAATTGCCTTTGCGGAACATAGTAATAGGCATCTACATCAGGTAAATAATAATACTCAGCATAATCGTACCCGACTGGTCCCCATACAGGCTGAGCGCCAACATTGAAGGATACATTGACTTGTGCATTTGCTTTGAAAATAAAACTTGTCAGTATCAAAGTGAATACTACTAATAACTTTTTCATAATAGAAAATTTTGTTTCAGCTATAGTAATTCAAATACAGTGCCACTAAAAAATTACTTCGTGCCAGTTAACATTTATATAACTTAAAAAAAATGTTAAAACGGAAAAGCTTTTGTACTGTATTAACAGTAGTTATATAGGAGAAAATCCAGGAATATGCATAATCTTATAGCCTCAAAACTGACATAAATCAATAAAAATAATAGCTATTGCATTTTTCCATTAATGTTTGTACATTGTTTGGCAAGACTTCCAATCTCCTCTGAAGTTTTATTTTTCAAACACAAGTTACTTTCACTATTACTAAAATTAATTATTATGAAAAAAAGTATTCTGGGTATACTTAGTATGCTCATTCTGTTATTGCCGGCGATATTGGTACAAGGCCAGGGAGGTAATGCAACTGCTAAGAAAGAGCTGCCGGTAACTACTAAATCCAAAGCAGCAAAAGAAATGGCATTGAAAGGTGTCAATCATTTTCTGAATATCGAATTTGCGTCTGCGTATGAAGATTTTTCTGATGCGCTTAAATTGGATCCGGAATTTACTTTTGCGCAGGTTTTTATGAGTTTTCTTACAACCGGAGAAACTGCTAAAAGCTATGCAAAAAAGGCATTGAAGTCTGCAAAGAATAAAACAGAAGGAGAAAAACTATTCGCTTCTCTTGTTGATGAAAAAAATAATAGCAGGGAAGCTGGAACCGAAATTTGGAGTAAACTACACAAGATGTATCCAGATTGCAATTTGAGCCAGAATTTTTATGTGGTTACAAGGGCAAGTGCTGATGAACGTTTTGCTGCAGCGCAGGAATATATTAAAAAGTATCCTAAAGATGCCTGGATGTACAATACCATTGCCTATTACTACATGAATGAAAAAAAAGACATGGAATCGGCTAAAACAAATTTTGAAAAATATATAGCACTATATCCTAAAGGGTCTAATCCTTACGATTCGATGGGAGAGTATTATTTAAATAATGGTGATTTGGAGAATGCAGAAAAATATTATACCAAATCATTGGAAATATATCCTTTTTCAACCAGTTCTCTAAATGCACTGGAAAAAATAAAGACGGAAAAAAATAAAGATAAAGTATCTAATTAGCAGATAATCAAAGCGTAAAATAATTTCTGACCCCGGTATTACCGGGAAAGTGGACGAAGGGAAAACCAAAACTGCCGGAGTGAGAAACTTCGGCAGTACTTTTTTAACATACCTCCAACTTTTTTGGGGACAATAATATGCCCTTGTGGCGCAATTTTTGGAACTCCTTAACACTGTCAGCACAATCTTAGTGCTACTTTTGCGTTCCATTTTAGTATTTGTTTAAAATCCTAATAATCTTTAAAACCTTTATATACATGAGGAAGTTTGGGCTGAAAAAATTGTACCTGCTGGTTTCGTCATTTTTCATATTCTTATTGCATTTACCTTTTGTTTTTGCCAAAGTAGAACCTTCGGTAAAGAAAAATTCTGTAACTCCTTCATTAGCAGGTAAAACTGTTGTGTTGGGAAATGACCACAGCGCTTCTACACCGATCATCGCTAATGTTTACGATAGTCTTAGTTTGGCGTTGAAAGGCTTATCCCGCCAGGCATTTGATTATGCCATTCAGGGTCTGGGGTACATGAAAGGAATTGGCAAGTTGACCAATGAAAGCATTATCTCAATTGTAGATTTCAGTAAGCCATCGTCACAAAAAAGACTTTTTATCATAGATCTGAAAAATTATCGCCTACTTTTTAATACCTATGTTGCCCATGGTGCTAATTCAGGAAAAGAGTACGCTAATCAGTTTTCTAACAGACCTGAAAGCTATATGAGTAGTTTGGGGTTTTATAAAACTGCAGAAACTTACATAGGTAAACATGGTTATTCTCTCCACTTACAAGGTTTGGAAAGAGGGATTAATGATAATGCTTATATGAGAGATATTGTAATACATGGTGCTGATTATGTAAATGATCAGTATGTTCGCTTGCAAGGATATATAGGTCGTAGTTGGGGATGCCCTGCTGTTCCTGAAAAGTTGAGCAAGCCAATTATCGATAAAATAAAAAATGGCACCTGTTTGTTCATATTCAGTCCTAATAAAAATTATTTGGCACAATCGCAAATCATCAGGCATAGCGTATCAGATGATCTGGCCTACAACAATTGATCATCTCTAAAAAAATATTGACTATCCTCCAATTTTGGAGGATTTTTGTTTTATCAATTCATTGGTTAATGATACCTTCGCAAAAATTGTATAATAATGAGTTTTAGAGAACAGTTAAAAGGAACAGGTGTTGCATTGGTTACACCCTTTGCTGAAGATTTATCAGTAGATTTTGATGCGTTGGGCAAAGTCATAGACTTTGATATTGCCAACGGTGTAGAATATCTGGTTAGTTTGGGAACTACCGGAGAGACTCCGACACTTTCAAAGAAGGAAAAATTAGATATATTTAATTTCACTCACGAAAAAGTGAATGGCAGAGTGCCCATCGTTGTTGGGATCGGCGGTAATTGCACACAGGATATCATTGATACAGTAAGCTCTTTTCCATTAGAAAAAGCGGTGGCTGTATTAAGCGCCAGCCCTTATTATAACAAGCCATCACAGGAAGGTATCTATCAGCATTATAAAGCGATCGCTGCGGCATCTCCAAAACCGATCATTTTATATAATGTACCGGGTAGAACAGGTCGCAACATGGAAGCTGAAACAACTATCCGTTTGGCACATGAAAAGAATATCATTGGTATTAAAGAAGCCAGTAACAATATTGCACAGTGTATACAAATACTAAGAGATCGTCCGGAAGACTTTTTAGTAGTAAGCGGAGATGATGATCTGGTGTTGCCGGAATTAGCTTGTGGTATTGATGGGGTGATCAGTGTTGCAGCTAACTGTTTTCCTAAAGCTTTTTCTGACATGGTAAGAGCTGGTTTGAGTAATGATTTTGCTGCTGCAAGAAAATTAAACAATCCGTTGATTGAAGCATATAATTTATTGTTTGCAGAAAATAATCCTGCCGGAGTAAAAGCATTTTTATCAGAATTGGGATTGATAAAAAACTATCTTCGTTTGCCTGTAGTACCCGTAAGTGAAGGACTTGAGCAAAAAATCAAGAATTATCTAAAAAAATAATTAATGTTTGTAAAACGCATATCATTACTAAGCTTGCTCATTTGGGCAAGCTTTTTTTGTTTTGCTCAAAAAGATAGCTGCGAATTTATTCTGATAGATACGATCAGTAAAGGAGGGGCAGATTATTATTTAGCTTCGAATAGTAACGGATGGAATCCGAAAGACGACCAATATAAATTTAAGAAAGATGTTGACGGAACAAACCACCTGATTTGTTATTTTGATAAAGGAACCACTCTGGAATTTAAATTTACTAAAGGAAGCTGGGATGATGTGGAATCAGATAAAATGGGAGCTGATATAGATAACCGACGGTTGAAAACTGACACAGCAAAATTTACCATTCATTATGTAGCAGGCTGGAAATCGGGAGGCAAGTTGCATACTGCTTCAGTGAATGTATCAATCATTGATACAGCCTTTTATATTCCTCAGTTAAATACTACAAGAAGAATAACTATTTATTTGCCGGAAAATTATTCATTGGGGCATAAACGTTATCCGGTAATGTATATGCAGGATGGGCAAAATGTTTTTGATGACTACACCTCAGGATATGGAGAGTGGGGAGTAGATGAATGCCTGGATACATTGATACGTAAAGGGCAGCTGCCTTGTATTGTGGTAGCAATTGATAATGGTCCCAAACGTATCAACGAGTATACGCCTTACACAACAGAACGATTTGGGAAAGGTGAAGGGGATCTATATGTTGATTTTTTGACACAAACGTTAAAACCTTTTATTGATAAGCATTACAGGACTTTGCCCACCAGGGAAAATACAATTATAGCCGGAAGCAGTTTAGGGGCCCTAATCGCTTATTATGCCATGTTACAACATCCTGATGTTTATGGTAAAGCAGGGATTTTTTCTCCTGCATTTTGGGTGGCAACTCCATCGATAAATAATTTAACAGATTCAGTTGGCAGCAAGGTTTCAGGGAAATTATTTTTTTATATGGGAGAACAGGAAGGAGGAGATGATCTGAAACTAATGAATGATATTAAAGACGATCTGGCAACAAGGTCCTCAGCTATGATCTATTCTGTAATTGATAGAGAAGGCAAGCACAATGAAAAAGCATGGCGGAAATGGTTTGCCGAATTTTATAAATGGATAATGGCTGATGGCTTTAATATTATATTGAAGCCCGAAGAATAGTGATTATAATTTATAGCTGATCCCCTCCAATGCCAGTTCGGTATCATCAAAAACAGCCTTGGCTTCAAGTAAAAACTCATCCAGCTTTTCATATTTAGAAGAAAAATGCCCAATCAGTAATTTAGATACTTTAGCCTTTTTTGCTATAGTAGCAGCTTGCCTGGTAGTACTGTGAAAGTACATATTTGCTTTATCCTCATGTGCCTGTAAGTAGGTAGACTCATGGTATAAAAGATCTACCCCTTTTATTTTGTCAATTAGTGTTTCATCAAATTTTGTATCGGCACAATACGCATAACTTTTTGCTGCCGGAGCCGCAATCGTTACTTCATTGTTAGGAATGATCGTTCCTTGCTTTGTAACATAATCATGCCCTTGCTGAAGTTTGTCATAATAGCTGTTAGGTATCTCGTATGATTGTACTCTGTCGGCATCAATTTTTCTTGGGTTTCTTTTTTCCTTAAATAAAAATCCCCAGCATTCAATTCTATGTTGAACGGGGAAGCAACTGACAGATATTTTGTTTGTATTCATTATCTCACCCTCCTGCAAAATAGGGTGGAAATAAAATGGGAAAGCGAAATTTACATTAGCTACTTTTAATTGTAGGTGAATGATCTCTTCTAATGCCGCCGGGGCATACAAATGAAGATCTTGCGTACGCCCGGCAAGATTCATACTACTTAACAAACCAATCAAGCCAAAATAATGATCGCCATGCAAATGCGATATGAAAATGTGGCTTATTTTGTTGCGGCGGATCTTGTATTTAGACATTTGAATTTGAGTGCCTTCGCCGCAATCGATCAGATACCCTTCATCTTGAGTGTGTAACACCTGGGCAGTAGGGTGTCTGTCAAAAGCCGGAACTGCTGAATTATTGCCAAGTATGGTAAGTGCTAACAATGTAATGTATTAATTTATTGGGGTTAAGATTACAGCAGTTGTTATTGATTAGTTATAGTACTGCAAAGCTATCAACTAAAAATCATCTAGTGTTTATTTATTCGTCTTTAAATAATTCTCTTTCTATTTCCTCCATTTGTAAAATATCCCAGGCCTCGCTTTCAGTTGGAGTAACATTCATTACCTCCAGTAATTGCTGGTCATCCAGGGTCGTTTCCACATTTGGCTGTAATTGGCAGATCACCAATGAGCAATTGTTTTCATAAAATTGTTGTTGAATAGTGGCAATCTTTTCACCTGCTGCTTCATCCAGCACTTCTACTTCATTCATATTCAATACAACATGAGGTATGTCTTTTTGGAGATAAGGAAGCAACAAATTGCTAAGTTCTTCTGTCATATTAGCAGAGATATTCGTTTCGAGCGGCGTAATAACAGTAAATCTTTCTTTGGTATCTATTTTGACATTCATTTAGTATGTTCGATTGATTGATATTTGTAAAGTAAAGAAAAAAATGGAAATGTTTTAAAAGGAATCTGCCGAAATTAAAGATTTAGCACTCTTAAATCGACCTTTTCCCCCAAAGCGATAGACGCAAACTTCAACTTTTTAACATATTAACATTTCGATAAAGCAGCAAACTTTATCTTCGAAATAATCGTTATTATTGTATAACCTAAATTCAATATAGAATGGACAACAATTTTTCAGCACAAGTAAAAGAAATCATTTCCTACAGCAGGGAAGAAGCGTTAAGATTAGGTAATGATTTTATCGGCACAGAGCATTTAGTATTGGGTTTGATACGAGATGGTGAGAATACTGCCATTAAGATATTGAAATCATTAAATGTAGATCTTTATGAACTACGAAAAGAAATTGAAGTAGCCGTAAAGGATAAGACCGGAAAAAATATTGCGAACATCAATTCGTTGCCGCTTACCAAGCAGGCAGAAAAAGTAATACGGATTACAGTACTGGAAGCCAAAGCACATAAAAGCGCTATGGTTGAAAGCGAACATCTGATGCTTTCTATTTTAAAGAACAAAGAAAATATTGCTACACAAATATTAAATCAATTTGACGTGGACTATGATATTTTTAAAAACGAACTGGGCTTTGTAACAAGCAATCCTCCGGCTGCAGAGTTTTCTGAAGAAAATGAAGATGATTTTGATGAAGAAAGGAAACAATATGGTCAGCAACAAAGAGCACAAAAAGGAGGAGCGCCTAATCAACCTAAAACAAAAACTCCGGTGCTGGATAATTTCGGCAGAGATATCACCAGGCTGGCGGAGAACAATGCGTTGGATCCGATCGTAGGTAGAGAAAATGAAATCGAGAGAGTTTCTCAGATTCTGTCTCGCCGTAAAAAGAATAACCCGATCCTGATTGGTGAACCTGGTGTGGGTAAAACAGCCATTGTGGAAGGCTTAGCACTGCGTATCGTACAAAGAAAAGTATCAAGAGTATTATTTGATAAGAGAGTTGTTTCATTGGATTTGGCTGCGCTGGTGGCCGGAACAAAATACCGTGGACAATTCGAAGAAAGAATGAAAGCGATCATGAATGAACTGGAAAAGAACAGGGATGTTATTTTGTTCATTGATGAGATACATACAATTGTTGGTGCCGGTGGTGCCAGTGGCTCATTAGATGCAAGTAATATATTTAAACCTGCATTGGCCCGTGGAGAATTACAATGCATCGGTGCCTCTACTTTGGATGAATATCGTATGCATATTGAAAAAGATGGAGCCTTGGATAGACGTTTCCAAAAAGTAATTGTTGATCAACCTTCGGTAGAAGAAACAATACAAATATTGGCTAATATCAAAAGTAAATACGAAGATTATCATAATGTAACATACAGCGAACAGGCGATTGATGCTTGTGTGAAATTGAGCGAACGCTACATGACGGATAGATTGTTACCTGATAAAGCGATCGATGTGATGGATGAAGTGGGAGCAAGAAAGCATATCAAGAATATTAATGTGCCCGAAGATGTGATCGAATTAGAAAAAAAGATAGAGGACATTAAGTTGGAAAAGAATAAAGTAGTTAAAAGCCAACGTTTTGAGGAAGCGGCTTCTTTGAGAGATAGTGAAAAGCGTTTGCAGGAAGAACTCGAAAAGGCAAAAGCTGATTGGGAAGAAGAAAGTAAGCATAAACGTTACCCAATTGAAGAAGAAGATATTGCTGAAGTGATCAGTATGATGACCGGCATACCTGTAAAAAGAATGGTACAGGCTGAAACAGACAAGTTGCGCAGAATGGGTGATGACCTGAAAGGTGCTGTAATTGGTCAGGAAGATGCGATTTCTAAAGTAGTGAAAGCCATTCAGCGAAACAGGGTTGGCTTAAAAGATCCTAAAAAACCGGTGGGTACATTTATATTCTTAGGTCCTACAGGTGTGGGTAAAACAGAGTTAGCAAGAGCATTATCCAGACAAATGTTTGATAATGAAGATTCGTTGATACGTATCGACATGAGTGAATACATGGAAAAATTCACAGTAAGTCGTTTGATAGGGGCCCCTCCGGGATATGTTGGATATGAAGAAGGTGGGCAACTAACTGAAAGGGTTAGACGTAAACCATACAGTGTTATTTTGTTGGATGAAATAGAAAAGGCACATCCGGATATTTACAATATTCTGTTGCAGGTATTAGATGACGGACAGTTAACCGATGGATTAGGTAGAAAGATCGATTTTAAAAATACGTTGATCATCATGACATCTAACATTGGGGTACGTCAATTGAAAGATTTCGGTGAAGGAGTGGGGTTTGCCACAGCTTCAAGAATTCAGAATGCAGATGAAAATAATAAAGCGGTAATTGAAAAAGCATTGAAACGTACATTCAGTCCTGAGTTCTTAAATAGAATAGATGATGTGATCATATTCAATTCATTGACCAAAGAAAATATCTTCGATATTATTGATATCCTGATGAAAGGAGTTATGAAGCGTTTGGTTAATCTTGGTTTTTCAATGGAATTAACTTTGGAAGCAAAAGAATTCATTGCAGATAAAGGATACGACTCTCAATTCGGTGCAAGACCTTTACATAGAGCCATCCAAAAATATCTGGAAGATCCTTTGGCAGAAGAAATATTGAATATGCAAGTAAAGGAAGGAGATACTTTAATAGCTGACCTGGATAAAGAAAAGGAAAAAATAATATTTACTTTAAAAAACAGCGGAGAGAAAAAGAAAGAAGCTAAATCTTCAGAAGCATAAGGTCGAAATCTCTAAAAATAAAAACGCCATCCTAAATTTAGGATGGCGTTTTGTTTTGAATACTAAAATATTTAAATGACTTTTGTATTAATGAATAAAAAGATCATAATAACAATTGACGGTTGGTCGTCTTGTGGCAAAAGTACTGTTGCTAAACAGTTGGCAAAGAAATTAGGCTATGTGTACATAGACAGTGGTGCTATGTACAGAGCGATCACATTGTTTTTTCTTAGAAATCATATTAATTGGGCGGATAAACAGGCCGTTACAGCGGCTTTAAAAAATATTACAATAGATTTTGAATACAACGAAAAATCCCAGCAGTCGGAAATTTTGCTTAATGAAGAGAATGTAGAATACCTGATCAGAGACTTGGTGGTAGCAGAAAAGGTTAGTGAAGTGGCAACAATCAAAGAAGTTAGAGAGTTTGCCGTGGCACAACAGCAGAAAATGGGAGAGAAAAAGGGTATTGTCATGGATGGTAGGGATATAGGAACGACAGTTTTCCCAAATGCTGAACTAAAAATATTTATGACAGCCGATATTACTACCAGGGTAGAAAGACGGTTCAAAGAAATGATAGAAAAAAATCCTAATATAACTTTTGAAGAAGTGAAAAAAAACCTGGAAATGAGAGACTACATTGACTCAAACCGGGAGATAAGTCCGCTGCGGAAAGCGGCAGATGCTATTGAATTAGATAACACCTCACTCACTATAGAAGAGCAATTAAACTTCGCTCTTAAGTTGGCAAAAGAAATTGTCATACAATAAAGATTATTAATTACCGTTATATTACTTAGCATTAACACTATTTCTCATTCGTATTTTACTTGTGTTAGTGTAGTTAATTACACGAGAATATCCCCGGTCAATTTAGTTTAGGGTGTTCTTTCTGTATTTGATACATCATTTCGTCTGGTATCGACGAATTTGATATTAGTTGTTTTATGTATGACACTTATGAGTAATGCATGAAATACAGATACTTGAAAACCAATATCTTACATGGGCTGAAAAGTTCCGAAAAGCCGAATTAGTACCTAATTCAAACCTTTGAAATGAAACAAACCTCTATCTGCACAGCCGTGAAAAGGCCTTTATTTTACCATGAAATAAGGCTTGTTATTATCTTTTCATTCATGTTATTATTGCCTTCGATGTTCGCAGTTTCGCAAACTGTTGATATTGGTGTTGCAAAAACTGTGAGTGATGCCACGCCGGATGAAAATCAGGCCATAGCATATACCATAACAATAACCAATGCTGGTCCTGCTAATGCCAGCAACGTGGTTATACAAGATATTTTACCGTCGGGGGTAACGTTTGTTTCTTCCTCTGCTACACAGGGAACATATGATGTTAATACCGGTTTATGGACTCTAGGATCTATTAATAAAAATGCTGTTAAAACACTTACGTTGAATGTTACTGTTAACAGTGGTACTTCAATGCAAACGATCAGTAACACAGCTTCTTTAAATGCTGTAACACAAACAGATGCTTCGAGTGCCAATAATTCAGCAACAGCAAACTTAACTGTTAATGGAGCGGATCTTTCACTGACAACACAAGTGAATAAGTCATCGGCGATGCCCGGAAATACTGTAACCTATACCGTTACCGTTACCAACAATGGGCCGTTGGCTTCAAATGATGTTCAAATTCAGGATATACTTCCAGCAGGGTTGACCTATGTCTCTTCTTCAGCAACCGAAAGTTCTTATAATTCTGCTACACAAATTTGGGGCGGAACTAATCTTGACCTGGCAATTGGAGAGACGAGAACCTTGACCATCAATGCTACAGTAAATGCAGGTACATTAGGAACGATCATAACCAATACTGCAAGTATTACGACGGCAACTCAGCCTGATTCTTACACTTCAAATAATTCGTCAAGTGCTTTTACTGTTATAGGTAATACAGACCTTTCAATCAGCAGTACTGTTAGTAATCCTTTTTTATCGGAAGGAGACCCAGTGGTGTATACAGTTACAGTGACCAATAACGGACCTTATACCGCAGCTCCATTTTTAGTAACAGATGTATTGCCATCACAATTGAATTATGTTTCTTCTTCGGCTACACTTGGTAGTTATAATGCTACTACAGGAGTGTGGAGTTCGGGTACTTCTACGCTTTCTTCTGTAAGTGGAAGTAACACAGCAGTACTTACTATTAATGCTACGGTAAAAAGTAATACAGCTACATTTCGTGTATCAAATACTGCTAATTTAACAGTCACACAAAGTGGAAATACACTTTCAAACGATACGACTACAACATCATTCCAGATTAATGGCGCAGATTTACAATTAGCGATTACGTCAAGTAATGCAGCACCTGCTGAAGGGCAGGCTTTCAATTATACAATCACTATAACCAATAATGGCCCAAATGCTGTTGCCAACACATCTGTATCCACCCAATTAGCCGTTGGATTAAATTATGTTTCAGCAGTTGCATCAAAAGGAACATATTCAAATGCTACAGGAAACTGGACAGGGATTAATTTGGTAAATGGAGAAAGTACCACACTGACGTTGACAGTTAGTTTCCAAGAGGCAAAAACGATTGTTACAACTGCTTCTATTCTAAGTTCATCAGAGCTGGACGCAACCACTTCAAATAATACCGCCTCAGTTACTGTTGCTGGGTATAAGAATTTTAAAGCTGGAGCCTGTATCATCAATATGGGTATCACCCCACAAACATATAATAACGGCTTACGTCCATATGGATTAGTGTATAATTTAGTTCGTGCATATAAAGTGCCAGTTTATTGGGCAGTAAATCCAAATAAAAGTTTTGTTACTGCAAGCAGTAAAGTAGATCAGGTTGATTTTACTGTAGGAGCTACTTCATACAAAGGAGGTGCATTTATCATTCCTTCGGAATATGTTCCGTTTGTTCAAACTTTCATAAATTCCTGGGTTACAGCATATCCTGGATTGACGGTAAACTTTAATCAGCCTGCATTTACTGCTCCAGTTTATAATTATATCACTTCGTTTCCTAATGCAGTATTGGACTTGCAGAACGGAACTAAGATCAGGGATGCATTCTATTTAAATGCTGGTATTCCTGATTCATCATACCGTTTAGGAACACCGGCTGATCTGATTAATTGTGATGATATATATGCAATGCCTCATGCTGATCCGCAAAGCTGGACATTAGCTAGCGGTTATGGTCAAACGCTTAAAAATTTCGTAGCAAGTGGTGGTTATTTATGGGCAGCCTGTCACTCGGCCAGTGCATTGGAATCATTGGTGGATCTGAATGGCGATACTAATCCCGATCTGAATTTTTTAAGTAATGCAGGGTTGGTTCCATGGACGGATCATACAGATGGAACTCCACCGTATTCATATAGTACATCTCAAGGCTTCTTCAATCCACAAATTGCCTCTGATCCATTTATGCAATTCATGGGTACATTAGATGGTGCTCTACAGAATGGGTCTGAACAAATATATATACCTTATTCAGCGGGTTGGAGATCAACCACTAAAATTGCGATATACGATAATGATCATCCGCAAGTCACAAGTGGTACGTATGCTCCGGGCCCTGCAGCATTAGTTGCATACGGAAGAGGGTTTGGTAGTGCTTCTAACGGTATGGTATTGTATGAAGCATCTCATACTATTGCTGGTGGTACTGAAGCAGAAAACGTTGCAGCGGCAAGGATCTACGGAAATTTCTTATTAAATGCCGGGGTTGAAAGAAGACCTGAATTTTATAATTTCTCTGTTCCCGATTCTATAGAAACTTTAGATACTGCAAATGTTAGTGTGAATATTGCAAGAGGTACTCCTGCTTATTCTATATTGTGGACCAGTAGTAATGGCGGTAGTTTCTTGAATGCTCAGGCGCTGTCAACTAAATTTGTTGCACCAAATGTTACAGTAGTTACTGATTTTATATTACGTGTTACAGTAACCGATGCCTGCGGAAGAATAAACTTCAGGAGTAAAGTGATCAGAGTGTATCCTATACTCTACGGTTCAATAGGAGATAAGGTTTGGGATGATCAAAATGGTAATGGTGTTCAGGATGTTGGTGAACCGGGACTTTCTGGTGTTTCAGTAACAATAACTCGTCAGAGTAATGGTGTAACAAGTAGTACAACAACAAATGCAAGTGGAGTATACTCATTCAGTAATTTAAGACAAGGTACATACAACCTTAGCTTTACAACTCCATCGGGTTACATAGCAGCAACTGCTAATGCAGGGGCAGATGATACAAAGGATAGTGACCCGGTTTCCGGAGTAATAAGTGGTATTGTTTTAACTCCGGGTCAAAATGATTCAACCGCGGATGCTGGCTTTCAATCAACCAATCTTAACCTGGGTAAATTTGTTTGGGACGATCAAAATAATAATGGTGTACAAGATGTTGGGGAGCCTTTCATCAGCGGAGCTACTGTTAATTTATACAGGGATGCTGATGCTGATAATGTTCCTGATGGCGCTGCGGTTTCTACAACAACTACCAGTGCAGGAGGTGTGTATGCATTTACTGGTTTAACTCCGGGTAATTACATAGTGGGTGTTGTAATACCTGCAGGATATACAAGAGGAACAACCACTGCAACAAGTACTTCTCCAAATAATGATGATAACACTGATAATAATGGTGTAACAACTGCAGGTGGAGAAGTAAGAAGTAATTATATTTCGTTAGTATCAAGTAATGAACCAACAACTGATGGAGATGGTTCGAATGGTAATCTCACATTAGGGGTTGCATTAAAAGGAACAGGTTCAATTGGTGACCTGGTTTGGGATGATCAAAATAACAATGGCATACAAGATACCGGTGAACCAGGTCTTTCTGGGGTAGTTGTAACTTTAACTTATCCAAATAATAGTACAATTAACACAACAACAGATGCAAATGGCGGATATACTTTCAGCAATTTAGCACCTGGTACTTACAGTCTTGCTTTTGCAACACCTTCAGGTTTTAGTGCTTCTACAGCAAATGTTGGTGGCAATGATTTGAAAGACAGTGACCCGATAGGGGGTGTGGTAACTGGTATTGTTTTAACAGCAGGGCAGTTAGATACAACTGTTGATGCAGCCTTTGCATGTATTGGTATTCATACTTCTGCATTACAAACAGCTTGTGAAACTTATAATTGGCATGGAATTGATTATACAACAAGCGGATCATATATTTATAACTATTTAAGTGGTACAGGATGTCCATCTACGGATACATTACACCTGATCATCAATTATGGCACTCACAATGCATTAACACAAACTGCTTGCGAAAGCTATAACTGGCATGGAACAGATTATACAACAAGCGGAGATTACACCTACAGTTATACTAACGGGTCAGGATGTGCATCAGTAGATACTTTACATTTAACAGTAAACTACGGTACACATAATGCAACAACGCAAACTGCTTGCGAAAGCTATAACTGGCATGGAACGGATTATGCTGTAAGCGGAGATTACACTTACAGTTATACTAACGGGTCAGGATGTGCATCAGTAGATACTTTACATTTAACTGTAAACTATGGTACACATAATGCAACAACGGAAACAGCTTGCGAAAGCTATAACTGGCATGGAACGGATTATGCCGTAAGCGGAGATTACACTTACAGTTATACTAACGGGTCAGGATGTGCATCAGTAGATACTTTACATTTAACAGTAAACTACGGTACACATAATGCAACAACAGAGACAGCTTGCGAAAGCTATAACTGGCATGGAACAGATTATACCGCAAGCGGAGATTACACTTACAGTTATACTAACTGGTCAGGATGTGCATCAGTAGATACTTTACATTTAACAGTAAACTACGGTACACATAATGCAACAACGGAAACAGCTTGTGAAACTTATAATTGGCATGGAACGGATTATGCCGTAAGCGGAGATTACACTTACAGTTATACTAACGGGTCAGGATGTGCATCAGTAGATACTTTACATTTAACTGTAAACTATGGTACACATAATGCAACAACGGAAACAGCTTGTGAAACATACAACTGGCATGGAGCGGATTATACCGCAAGCGGAGATTATATCTATAGTTATACTAACGGGTCAGGATGTGCATCAGTAGATACTTTACATTTAACTGTAAACTATGGTACACATAATGCAACAACGGAAACAGCTTGTGAAACATACAACTGGCATGGAACTGATTATACCGCAAGCGGAGATTATACCTATAGTTATACTAATGGATCAGGTTGTGCATCAGTAGATACTTTACATTTAACTGTAAACTATGGTACACATAATGCAACAACGGAAACGGCTTGTGAAATATACAACTGGCATGGAACGGATTATGCCGCAAGCGGAGATTACACTTACAGTTATACTAACTGGTCAGGATGTGCATCAGTAGATACTTTACATTTAACTGTAAACTATGGTACACATAATGCAACAACGGAAACAGCTTGTGAAACATACAGCTGGCATGGAACGGATTATACCGCAAGCGGAGATTATACCTACAGTTATACTAATGGATCAGGTTGTGCATCAGTAGATACTTTACATTTGACAGTAAACTACGGTACACACAATGCAACAACGGAAACAGCTTGTGAAACTTATAATTGGCATGGAACGGATTATACCGCAAGCGGAGATTATACCTACAGTTATACTAATGGATCAGGTTGTGCATCGGTAGATACTTTACATTTAACAGTAAACTACGGTACACACAATGCAACAACGCAAACTGCTTGCGAAAGCTATAACTGGCATGGAACGGATTATACCGCAAGCGGAGATTATACCTACAGTTATACTAATGGATCAGGTTGTGCATCTGTGGATACTTTGCATCTGACCATCAATAATTGTAGTAGTATAGGTGATGTAGTATGGAATGATCAAAATGGCAATGGTCTTCAGGATGTAGGAGAGCCGGGTATTCCTGGTGTGACTGTGATCTTGACTTATCCAAATAATGCAACAGTTAGTACAACAACTGATGCAAATGGTGGATATACATTCAGCAATTTGGCGTCGGGTACTTATAGTCTGACCTTTACAACTCCTGCCGGGTTTGCTCCAACTTCATCAAATCAAGGAGGAGACAATAGTCTGGATAGCGACCCTGTGAATGGAGTGGTTAATAATATTCTTTTGTCTGCATCACAATCTATGACAACAGTTGATGCAGGTTTCTATACACCATTTGGTTCAATAGGGGATAAAGTATGGAATGATGCAAATAAAAACGGTATACAGGAACCGGCAGAGGCAGGCATGGCTGGGGTTGCTATATCATTGTTGGATAATTCAGGGGCAGTTGTTTCTACAACAACAACTGATGCTACAGGTAATTATGTATTTGAGAATGTTCCTGTAGCATTAAGCGGAACCGATTATCAGGTGCAGTTTGGGCTGCCTTCATTATATAAATTCTCACCGGAAGGAGAGGGGAATGATAGAAGTGCAGATAGTGATCCGAATACAACAACCGGTAAAACAAAACTTATCACATTATCTCCGGGAGATAAATTCAAGTCAGATGTTGATGCAGGTATGTATACAATTGCATCCATCTTGCCAGTTAAATTTGTTAACCTGGATGGCGTAAACAAAAGCTCAGAAGTGCAACTTAAATGGGTTGCTATAACTGACCAAGGGTTTAAACATTTTGAAATAGAATACTCTACTGATGGTATCAGTTATACAAAGATTGCTACTGTAAGTGGAGTGTCAACACCGAATGAAAAAAATTCTTATTCTTTTGTACATACTTCTCCATCAGCAGGAACAAATTATTATCGATTAAAATCTGTTGATATCAATGGAGCATTTATATATAGTAATTCAATTGCGGTGAGAGTAGGGGTAACTATTGGAATTGTCAATGCTTATCCAAATCCGTTCACAGACAGGATCGATATTAATTTCCAAAGTCAATTAGCAAATAGTATAAGTATTCGAATGGTTGATATTTCGGGCAGAGCAATAAGGTCAATGACAGGTAAAGTAAATAGTGGTAATAATCATTTAGTGGTTGGTAATCTGTCTAACTTGCCTCCAGGAACTTATGTTCTGGAAATAATTGACCTGACTGATAACGCAGCTTATAGATACAAATTGATTAAACAGTAAGTGAACTAATGACTTATATGTTAATTAATAATTCATATTATTGAAAAATAGTTCTTAAAACTTTTATTTATCGGGGCCGAATGTTATATTTGGCCCCGAATAAATAGAAATCCTATTTTTATTTTATCCCATTATCCTTTTAATTCCAACCTTTTTACTAAAATTCTGTTTATCAGTAGTGTTGATATAATTTCCTTGTCAATCAAACTGATAAAATACGAATGAAAAAAAATGTATTTTTATACAATATTATTTTTTTTTTTACGTTTAGTCACTTAATTACGGGCTAAGTCCCCGATCCTCTAATACCTATCGAGTTAACCAACTCACAGTTCAATGACATACATCTGTCATTCAACTTCCATTTATCCATCGAATTTCTGCTATCTCTTCATTGAGATTGGTGTATTCTGTTTTGTGTCATTACAAAATTGCTATACTCATTACCTGAAACAAACTATAATACTTAAAAAAGCAAACGATGGGAAATACCTCTACCCTACAGAAACTCGGCTTCATTAAGCCGATTGCGAAGCACAAATTAGGCATCTTGTTATTATTGATCCTGCTAGTGAATATGGATTCATTAATGGCTCAATCGTTATCATTAGGTAACAGGGTCTTTTTAGATAAAAACAGAAGTGGTAAATATGAAGCCACTGATGAGCCAATTGCTTTCACAACTGTTCATTTGTATAAAGATCTTACCAATGATAATGTTCCTGATGGAGCTTTTGTTGGAACTACAATGACTGATGCAAATGGTTTCTATTCATTTGTAAATCTTACACCAGGCAATTATATTGTAGGTGCAGTAATTCCTGCACCTCTGGCTATTACAGTATTAAACGGTGGCGATCCCGATAATGATATTGATGAAGATAATAATGCTGTAAAAATGTATAATGGCGAAGCAATTGGTAATTCCATTACACTTACTGCAACCGGTGAACCAACAAACGGTAACAGTAATAATACATATGATATTGGTTTGTACAATCCAATACTGGCACCTGATGGAGGAAAAAGTTGTTTTTCGGGCACCAGCTCAATTGTATGGGCTAAAAGTACATGGACTGCTAATGTGAATGATGAGACAGTGACTATCAGAACAACGTTTGCGAAAACTTTTGTTGATAATACTTATGGAACAAGTGCAATAGGTTGGGCATCTGGCCATACTTTCAGTAACCTTGTTGGTTCGGATAATTTAACCTGGTCGATCAGGGATGCTAATGGTATTGAAAAATTAAAATTCCAACAAGATTATATATCAGCTAGTACAAGTTTTCCTTCAGGTTATGGTACATTAGGTTTTGGAGGTGATGGTGCCAGCCCATCTGTAGGATTAGCATCTGATGTATTAAGTTTCAGAACTTCTATGGATGTTAACTTTAATAATTTCGGATATGTACTAACAACCAATTCACCAGCCACAGATACAAACTATAAAGTAAATCCAACTTACCCGAATTGGATCAATGAGGTTTGGTATGAGGTAACGGTAAAAAAATCTGCATTCGGTGCAGCTGGTTTTGGCTATCCGATAGTAGCATCTGTTCATGCTAGTCCGAGTAAAACAGGAAACAATACAGAGATCGTTACACAGTCTCCATGTGCAGATGGTTCTATAGGAGATTATGTTTGGAATGATCTCAATGGCAATGGTATTCAGGATTCCGGAGAACCTGGTATTAGCGGAGCGTTGGTTACACTAACGTATCCAAACAATACAACTGCTATTACAACAACAGATGCGAATGGGTACTATGAATTTAAAAGTTTATTACAAGGTAACTATACAGTGACATTTACTACTCCTTCCGGTTTTGTTTCAACCACTTCAAACCAAGGTGCCAATGATGCAAAAGATAGTGATCCGGTAAATGGTAGCGTTGTAGTAGCATTGGGTAATGGGCAAAATAATTTGACTATTGATGCCGGCTTTATGAGTCCTGCAAGCTTGGGTGATTATGTTTGGAATGATTTGAATGGCAATGGTATTCAGGATGCTGGTGAACCGGGTATTGAAGGAGTAACAGTAACCTTAACGTATCCAAATAATACAACTGCTACTACAACTACAAATGCAAGTGGTGCTTATATGTTCAATAACTTACCAGCCGGAACTTACAGCGTTTCATTTTCAGCTCCTTCTTTTTATTTGCCTATATCGGCTAATCAAGGTGCTGATGACACTAAAGATAGTGATCCTGTTGGTGGTATAGTAAGTAGTATAGTGTTAACAGCTGGTCAATCAAATACAACCATCGATGCAGGTTTTTATATTCCGGTTGGTTCGATCGGAGACAGAGTATGGAATGATGTAGATAAAAATGGGGTACAGGATTTTGGTGAGATTGGCGTTGCGGGTGTAACTGTTACTTTGTATAACAGTGCAGGTGTGATTCTGTCAACAACTATTACCGATGCATATGGTAATTATTTATTTTCAAATTTATCAGTGGCGGCTGCCGGTACAGATTATAAAGTGCGTTTTAGTTTACCTGCTCAATATAGATTTACAGGAAAAGGTCAGAGTGGTGATGCGGAAACAGATAGTGATGCTGATCTGGTAACAGGCAAAACAGCCAATGTTACTTTAACGCCTGCAATTAAAGACAGGACTGATATAGACGCAGGAATTTATTATACTGTTCCTGCTAAGATCGGAGATTTCATCTGGAATGATTTGAATGGAGATGGGTTCCAGGATGCAGGAGAGCCGGGCATTGCAGGTGTAACAATTACATTGTATAACAATGCTGGTATTGCTGTGGCATCAACCATCACAGATAATAACGGGTACTATCAATTCAGAGATGTGGCTGTAGGTATCTATACGCTGAAAGTGTCTGCCCCGGTAGGTTTTGTTGCCTCTCCAAAAGATGCAGCGGGTGATGATACCAAAGATTCTGATTTTGATCCAACAACTTTAAAAACAAATTCTTTCATTGTATCGAACGGTACAGTTAACTTGACTTTTGATGGAGGTTTTGTTGCGGTTCCTAAAACATTGTCAAGTGTAGGGGATAGGGTTTGGGTGGACCTTAATAGCAATGATCTGCAAGATGTTGGCGAACCGGGTGTAGCAGGTGTAACAGTTGAATTGTATACAGGAGCTGGTGTTTTAGTGAGCAGCATGTTAACTGATGCTTTCGGATATTATATCTTTAATAATCTTACTCCGGGCACTTACTATGTTAAGTTTTCTAATATTCCTGCAGGGTATGCTACTGTAGCTGCAAATGTTGGAGGGTTGGCTAATACTGCTATTGATAGTGATATTACAGGAACTAACGGTACAGGAACCACGAATACATTTACATTAGTAGCCGGTGAATCGAAAGTGACTATCGATGCAGGCATTCGCTCTGCGTCAGTTACCAACAATAGCCGCTTAGGGGATATTGTTTGGTATGACCTGAATAAAAATGGTATCCAGGATGGAGGTTTAGAAGTAGGCGTGCCGGGTGTTACAGTTATACTTTATAATGCTACAACCGGAGCTGTTATTAAATCAACTACTACAGATGTTAATGGTAAATATTTGTTTACTGATTTACCTGTAGGGTCTTATGTTGTTGGTTTCAACAACTTACCTGCCGGATATCAATTAACTGTTAAAGATCAGGGTGCAAATGATGCTACAGATAATGATGCCGACGCTACCACAGGACGTACAGGTATTTATACGATTGCTGCTGATGGTACTACAAATCTTACAGTTGACGCAGGTGTTGTATCTAATCCTAACGTTAGAGATGGTAAGGCTACCATTGGTGATAAAGTTTGGAATGACAAAAATGCTAATGGCATACAAGATACAAACGAACCAGGTATTGCCGGTGTAACAGTAACACTGTATGCAGGTAATGGTACAACTGTTATTGCAACAACAACTACTGATGGTTTGGGTAATTATATTTTTACCAATTTAGACGCAGGTAACTATGTTGTAGGATTCAGTGGTTTGCCAGTGGGTTATCAATTTACAACTGCAAAAGCAGGTACGGATGGTACAGCTGACAGTGATGCCAATACAACAACAGGAAAAACTACTGCTATAACTTTAGCAGCAGGAGAAGTAAATACTTCGCTGGATGCAGGTCTTGTTGCTACTACACCAAAATCTTCTTTAGGCGATAGAGTTTGGTTTGATAGCAATGGAAATGGTATACAGGATGCAGGGGAAACTGGTGTGGCAGGCGTTAGTGTGACATTGTATGATGCAGCTAATAATATTCTTAAAACAGCTGCGACTAATACAAATGGTAATTACTTGTTCTCCGACTTGAATGCAGGAAGTTATGTGATTGGATTTACCAATTTACCAACAGGGTATATTCCAACCATTCAAAATGCATTGGGTAGCAGTACAGAAAATAATAGTGATGCTAATGCAGCAGGGGTAACTCCAACAATTGTATTGCCTGCAGTTACAAATGACTTAGTATGGGATATGGGAATTGTGTCTTTAAGCAGAGCATCAGTAGGTGATTATGTTTGGAGTGATGTGAATGGCGATGGTATCCAAAATGCAACAGAAAAAGGAATTGCAGGTATCACTGTAACATTATATGATAATATGGGTGTGCCGGTTGCAAACACAATAACTGATGCTAACGGTTTTTATACTTTCAGTAATATCATTCCGGGAACATACATCATTGGATTTAGTAATATTCCTGTGAACTCAAGCTTCACTACAAAAAATGCTTCGGGTAGTACAGATGCTAACAACAGTGATGTTAATCCAACGGGTTTAACAGATGCTTTTGTTTTAGTTGGCGGACAAATTAAAACAGACGTTGATGCAGGATTGGTATCTAATTTTGCAGCGGTAGGTAATTATGTTTGGTATGATGTGAATGTGAACGGCAGACAAGATGCGAACGAACCAGGTGTGCCGGGTGTAGTGGTTACTTTGTACAATGCCAATAATATCAAAGTTGCATCAGCAATCACTGACGGTAATGGGTTGTATTTTATCAATAACATACCGGTAGCTTCAACAAGTAACTTTACCATTGTATTTACTAATACGCCTATTAATACACAAGGGTTTACTATAAAAAATGCGCCGGGTACAAATGCAAACAATAACAGTGATGCAAGTCCTTCCACAGGGAAGACAGATGCATTCACTTTGTCTCCAGGGCAGATCCGATTAGATATTGACGCAGGTATCATTACAACAACAGGCGGTCCGTTACCAATTGCATTTGCAAGTTTGAAAGGTACATATGCTAACGGTATGTCATCATTGAATTGGGCTACTCTGTCAGAATTGAATTTCAGCCATTTTGAACTGGAATATTCAACTGATGGTAACAATTTTAATAAGATCACAGATATCAACGCTGTAGGTAATAGTGCGTCACGTATTGATTACGGATACAATCATAAACAACCAACAGCAGGTACTAATTATTATCGTTTGAAATTGGTTGATATAGACGGACGTTTTACTTACAGTAATATTGTTGTGTTGAACGTAACTGTAAAAGGAATCAGTATAACAGGTGTTTATCCTAATCCATTTATAGATAGAGTAAATGTATCTGTAACTACAGAAAAAAGTGATATTGTTAAAGTAAGATTGTTTGACCATCTTGGACAATTGATACGCAATCAGCAATCAACTATTCAATCAGGTGTAAACATTATCACTGTAAATAATTTAAGTATGCTTTCTGCAGGTACTTATATTCTTGAAGTTAGAACAGTTGATAAAGTATTAACACAAAAATTGATCAAATAATACGCAGGATTTTTAAATTAGTAACCAAACCAATCATAAGCGGCTGCCTGAATAAGGTGGCCGTTTTATTTTTTCAAAGAATGATTGTTCTGAAGGTTAGGTTCACTCTTGGTGATACAACTTTTGTTGTAGGTGGTAAACGATGCAACCAGTTTTGTTGAGTAGCGTCTTTCATTACTAAAAGGCTGCCGGTTTCCAGCATAACAGATACTGTTTCTTTTGATTGCTTATGTTTAAAGGAGAATTTTCTTTCCGCACCAAAGCTCATAGATGCAATAGCTGCGTTTGGAGCCAGCATTTTTTCGTCATCACTATGCCAGGCCATACCTTCATTTCCATTATGGTATAAATTCAATAAGCAGGAATTGAAAGTTGCGTCAGAGATTTTTTCTGCAAGTACTTTAAGTTCCAGTAACTCGTTGGTCCAGGGCAGGGCCTTTTTGGTGATTTTAGAATAAGTATAATTGAAGTTGCTATCGCCATACCAGGCGGCTTTACGTTTGGTAATAATGTGTTTGCCAAAAATGATCGCTTCATCATTTTTCCATTCGATATTGTGCAAGAGTTGGTTGAGATAATATTGAGCCAGCTGTTCATTCATTATTTTTCCATAATAAATAACAGTGCCATCTTTTGGTAATAAATTCAATATCGGTTCATTGGCAAATAGCTTCATTGTTGTAATAAGAGAATGTGAAAGTACAAATTTGTTACGGTTGAAATATAGGTGTGTTGAATAAAGGGTGGTAGCAAAATAAAAAAGACTACCACTTGTGGGTAGCCTTTTTTATTTTCTCAATTGTTATACTATCTTACCATCCTCCATCCGATATAATCGATAGAGCATGTTCTGCTGGTTGTACCTGCAGTCTTTTCTATTTTAAAGAATAGTTTCATTGGAGCCGTAGGGATATTGGTAGTAACTGATCCTAAATAAGTAGCATCAATGTAATAATCTATTTGTGTACCTGTAGCATTTACTACGGCTTTCAATCTATACCATTGATTGGCATTTACTGTATTGGTTGTATTAAAAGTTGTAGAAGTACCTGCAGATCTGGTAGTTGCAACCCACGCTCCTGAGTTGGTGCCGTGAGTATAGGTAAAGTAAATGCCATTGCTAGGAGCTCCGGCGGTAACAGTACCAGAGGCTAAAACTAAATCTGATAAACCAAAATAAACCGTAAATGCTTGGGCGGCTACAGAAAGATTTTCAATTCTTACTCTTATCTCATAAATAACTTGTTTACCGCCAACTTTCATTTTGTCAACGTTATTAAAAGACCCTAGGCCAGCAGCTCCGGTTGTAGATGTTCCGGTTGTCAATACGTGTATACCAGCATAATCATTTCCAGCGCCACCAGCAGTGTATAAAGCTGATGTTCCATCAACTTGTGATGAAGCACCTGTACCACTTGTAGCTTGAGTAAATGCAAACTGGTTATCATTTGTACCAGAACCTGCGTATGTATCAAATACAAAATCTTCAAAGTTATCTTGTGTAAAGGTCAATACGTTAGCAGGAGTGGTGCTTACAAAATCTGATATTGATCTTTTTCTGATCGCACCTGTTGTTCCATCGATCGTTAATAAACTATCTGTGGATGCACCGGTAGATAAAGAACTTAATACAAGTGCACTACTGGCTGTAAGTGTATCTGCAAATGATTTTTTACCACCGATCGTTTGAGTGCCGGTAGTAATCAAGCCTCTTGCAGTAGCAGAAGCAGATGGAATATTAAAGGTATGTGTACTGCCACTTGAAGAAATGGCAAAATCTGTTCCGCTGGTTCCAACTGCATAAGTTTGCGTTGCACTCGAAATCCCATTCAGGGTGGTTAAAAAATTTCTTGGGTTAGAGGAATATGGATAATATCCTCCTGCAGTACTATCTACTCTTCGTATATACTTGGTAGATAGCGTAGCAGAATCTATTAAAAGCGTGCCAGTTGTTGTAATAGGTCCACCACTTAAACCATAGCCGGTTGATATACTGGTTAGGTTCCCTAACGGTTGCCAGTTAGGAGAGGAAGGTGTTCCGTTATTTACTTTAAACTTGCTATCGGTTGTATTATACACCAATAACCCTGTTGCAGGTGATGGAATAGCAGTTTGTTCGGTGGTAGTTAAACGGGGTATCAATAAACCTTTTGTTGTGCTGCTTATATCAAGCATTGCACTAGTGTCTGGCGAAGAACCGGTTTGATTGATCGCAATATTTTGAGCAGATACCTGTAAGAGAGATATTGCAAAAATTATTACACATAGAGGTTTCTTTAGGACTTTCATGATTGGATGTTTAGGCTGTAGTATTTTTTCGACGTACTAACACCTTAATAAACTCATATTAACAAAAAATATTGTTTAAAGCGTTCAGTTTTTATCAGTTATGATATTGTTTAAATAAAAAAGTGTAGAAAAATTACTATGACGAAATATCATTTAAATGGGGTTCTAATCCTTTGCCATATTGCCTTTTATCGTTTTTAATGTGATAAAATACAATATCAATTTTTGGAGTGGTATGATATTAAATTTTTTTTTTGAGTTGATCTGTCATTCATTAAAGACATAATAAAATGACTTGATATGTATAAGGTAATGATATAAATAACAAAATGATAGGGTTTCTACGCGTAGATTAAAATTTTTAATTTACTGATAATCAATATTTATAGCGGCAGCAATAAGAGTAAAACATTAAGTTTCATATGCAAATGTTTGAGATTATCCTGTTTTGGGAGTTGCATTACAATAGTGAAACTACGATTGCTAAAAAATGCTTCAAATACATATTAAACATATCTTACCAAGAATTAAGTGCAGAAATTTTGTTATATAATAACATCGGAGATAGCGCAATTATGCCTTGTACTGATCAGTCAGGATAAGATTGATATTACGGTCATTGTTGCTAATACACTAAAGAGCTTAATGTGCTATGCATGATAATGTAACAGACATAAAGAATAACAGAGGAAAAATGGTTTATAAATTCAATATATAGGCAGGCTATTTTTTATTAACTTACTTCACTAATTAAAATAATTTACTAAATATTCATCTGTATGTGGTCTAAAAACTTGCTAATAGTAGTATTGGTGTTGATCGCTACAACTGTTTCAGCACAAGTGATTAAAAGTCAGGCTGCATTCCGAATGTTGCAGACCGCTAATACTTTACTTGAAGCGAAACAATTTGAAGCTGCGGAAGAATATTATAGAAGTGGTTTGTTCAAAGCAATTCAAAATAAAGATTCATACTGCGAAGCATTTGCAAACGAAGGGCTTGGTAATTTATTTACAAAACTTGAGCAGCCGGATTCTGCGATCTGGCATTATCAGGTTGCGGTGAAATTATACAAAAACCAGAAGTTAACAGTAATTGCTACTCTTGTAGAAAGTCTATTAAAAAGTGTGCAGGGGATAGGAGATTTGTATGCCGGAATAGAAATAGGAGCTAAAGGCATTAAATTAAGTGTGATAGATGTAAAATTAAGTAAGGATAGAGAGTATGGGTATACTCTAAAACTGGATACTGCTATTAATACAGATGCGGCTTCATTGTCTTATCAAAGTGAGAAAGAAACATCAGATGCGGTAGCTATATTGCTGGATATTATTAACAGCAGATTTAAAATACCAGCGAATAAAATTTATGTTGTTGTTAGCAGTGGATTAAGACAAGAACTGGACAAATATAATAAGTTGGAGTATTTTGAATCAATCATACGTCCTAAAGGAATGGATGTTGCTATAAAAATCACGTCAATCACACCTGAACAGGAAGCAGAATTAAGTGTATTAGGAATCATACCGCAAAGACATCGGTTTACTGCAGGCCAGTTAGATATAGGGAGCGGCAATACCAAAGGAGGATATTTTACAGCTAATAAAATATTTGAGCCGATCACTTTTTCTTTAGGCACAAAATCTTTTCAGCGTTTGGTTGAATCAACAGCTAAAGGAGATGTTAATGATTTTGCAACAATGGCTGAAAAGTTATGGAATGACAGCTTGTCTAAATATGCTATCCGGGAATTCGTCAGTAAAAGAGAGATCAAATTAAAAGACATGCTTTATCTATCCGGAGGAATTGTCTGGGCCATTGTTTCTTTACAACATCCCGAAAAGATAAATGATAATTATGTAGAGATCACACCAAGTGAAATAGCTACATTCAAAAAGGAAATAGTTCAGAATTATGATAAGCTTACACATCCTGACCTTACAATCATACCCTCTCCTGAAGATGTAAAAGCTGCAGGTAAAAATATTGGTCGTGTGTTGAAAACATTTGATCAGAAAGCAATGGTAGCTGGAGCCATATGGCTAAATCATTTAATGCAGGAAATAACCACTATCAATCCTGCAAAGAAGATCATTTATCCAAAATATGGCTATGTAGGATGGATCAGCGGATATATTATCAAAAAGGTCACACAACAATACGTTGGACTTGTAAAGTAATTATTGAATGAGCCTTCCCATTATTTATTTCAATCAACAGAAAACTAAGAATATTGCAGCATTGATAATCATCATGTTGACTTTTTAAACAACATGATGTGATAAATGTCAACTGATGTTGTGATGTTGGTCATATAATATCGTTGTATCCTCAGATACATTTGTGTTGGCTATTATAAATATCAATAAAACCAACCTTATGCATTCTGCCGGTGAAAATTTCTATAAAAAAAATTATAGCGAAAATCTTGAGGCCGTTTCCGGCAATACAGATTTCATGACAAACTGCAACAAGTTTGAATCAGCAGACTCCACTGTTCAAATGAACAAGCAGAGAGAATATAAAGATAGCAATCTGTATGCGCTAATAAACAATACTAAGGATTTGATGTGGAGTGTTGATAGAAATTATCAGGTCATCACATTTAATCAGGCATTTATAGAAACAATCATAAAAATGTATCCGCAATCTTTGGATATTGAAGGCAATATAACGGCAAACGGAATCGGAGAGGGCATGGTCAATAAGTACAAAAAATATTTTGACAGGGCTTTTTCTGGTGAAATATTTACAGAAATAGAATATACAACTACTCCTGTTGAGCATTGGTCTGAAATATCTTTTTATCCGATACAGGAGGGAAAAAATATCATAGGCACTGCTTGTCATGCCCACGATATTACCCATCGCAAAAAAGCAGCAAGTAGAATTCTTTATATCAATCGTATATATGCCTTTCTAAGTCAGATCAATCAGACAATTGTTCGATCTGAAAATGAACAAATGATCTATAAAGAAGTTTGTCGTATTGCGGCTGAAATTGGAGAGTTCAAGGCAGCCTGGATTGGAATGTTTAACAAAGGAGATCAAACGATCAATTACATAGAAGGGTATGGTTTAAATGTTGCGGAGATTGACCAGCTTACTAATGCTGTTTATGATGATAATGGTCCGCAGCAACAGGTTTTACTAATGCAGAGATATTGTGTTTGTAATGATTTGCAGCATGAGTTGAGTTCGATAAGCCAGAAATTTTATATGCCGGCAGAAAGTTTTGGATCTATGATAGTATTGCCGATAAAAAAAAGTGGAGATGTTATCGGTACTATTAATTTATACGCATCAGAAAAAAACTTTTTTACTGCACGTGAAATTGCACTGCTTGAAGAAGCGGCTAATGATATTTCGTTTGCATTAGATGTTTTTGAAAAGGATAGGCTCAGGACTATTGCAGAGGGCAGGTTAAAGAAAAGTGAATTGCATTTAAATGAAGCGCAGGCTATTGCCCATTTAGGAAGTTGGGAATTGGATATTGCATCCGGCATTGCGATCTGGTCTGCGGAGGCGCTTGCTATTTATGGAATTCCACCGGAAGAAAATGCACAACCTGCCGATTCGTGGCTTACATTTATTCATCCTGATGATCTGGATGCTGTTATTAAAATAAATGAAGAGGCTAAAAGAACTTCCAGTGATATGTCTTTTTTTTATCGTATTCTGCAAAAAAAAGGAACAATAAAATACCTGTACTCACGTACTAAATTTCAATTCGACAGCGATGGGAATGTAACGGGTTTACGAGGAGTGTTTCAAGATGTTACTGAAATGAAGGCAACAGAAAAGGCGTTGGCGCAGGCTGAAGAAACACAAACAGAGTTATTGGCATTTAATCAACAATTGATAGACATATCTCCTATTGGTATAGCTTCTTACGATGCTGTAAAAGGTAAATGTGTATCAGCGAATGCCGCATTTGCGAATATTGTGGGAACATCCGTCAGAAGGATTTTGAGTCAAAATTTCAGACAGATTTCATCCTGGAAAGAATCGGGGTTATTAAAAGCAGCAGAAGCTACTTTGGAAAATGGAGAAATTCATTCTGATGAGATCAACTTGATCACAAGTTTTGACAAGAATGTGTGGGTAGTGTATAAGTTTATTAAGTTTATTAATAAAGGACGACCGCATCTCTTATTGTTAGTTCATGATGTAACAAAGAGGAAAACGGCAGAAAGATCATTAATGCAGAGCGAACTTCGTTATCGCCAGATCGTAGAAACTGCCAATGAAGGGATATGGATGATCGATGAGTATAGTAAAACGATCTTCGTTAATAAAAAAATGAACGAGATCTTTGAATATTCAGAAGCAGAAATGTTGGGAAAGGATATCTTTTATTTTATGGATGAGGCAGGAAAACAACTTGCAAAAGAGTCAATTAAAAGAAGAAAAGAAGGCATTGGCGATAACTATGAATTTTCATATATCACCAAAACAGGAAGACCTATCTGCACGAGGATTTCGGCTAATCCTATTTTTGATGATAATGGGAAATATAAGGGAGCTTTAGCCATGGTGGATGACATTACCGAGAAAAAAATATTAGAGCAACAATTACTGAAACAAAAATTAGCCGAACAGAAAAAAATAGCCAAAGCAGTTATAAGTGCTCAGGAAAAGGAAAGGACTGAAATAGGAGTAGAACTGCACGATAATGTAAATCAGTTGCTGGCCGCATCGAAATTGTATCTTAATCATAGTTTGACACAGGAAGCGTATCAGCCTTTTGTTACTAAAAGCATAGAATACCTGGGTACAGCTATGACGGAATTACGGAAACTATCACATGCGTTAGTCGGGCCTGCTCAAAATGAAGCTATAGGATTAAATCTTTCTTTGGAGGAATTGATACAAAGTATAAAAGCGGTAAAAAATATAGAGATAAACCTAAATAGTGTAACATTCAAAGAGAATGAAAGCGAACCTGCTTTAAAATTAGTGATATACAGGATCATACAGGAGCAATTAAGTAATATTTTAAAACATGCAGAAGCTACCCGGGTAAAAATTGAAATAGAGAGTAAAGAAGAAGGGTTAATAGTTTTAATCAGTGACAATGGGAAAGGGTTCGATGTTTCGGCCAAAAGAGAAGGTATCGGGTTAAAGAACATTAAACACAGAGCCGGATTATATAACGGAACTGTTAATATAGTTTCTTCTCCGGGCAATGGGTGTGATATGAAAATCGCTTTTATAAATAATTAATTCGGTTCAACTCAGATGATTACTGTGTAGCTAATCATCATCTAATCAAGCATTTCTTTAGTGTTTATAATTATATGATGGCATCTGAGCGAAATGTAGATGAAACTAATTATCCCTCTTTCAGATAAATAGCCTATCTTCACAAAGTGATTTAGTTCTTTAGCGTCCTGATATAGATAGTTTTTATTTTTCTTCCTACAATATTACTCTCCTTAATAGCTTGCTTTTTTCTACCATCACAGGTATTTTATTTATTTATTTTAATTAGTTTTTTTTATGAACATTTATGTTTCAAATTTAAGCTTCAACACCAGTGATGTTGAACTTAATTCGTTTTTTTCAACTTTTGGTGAAGTAACTTCTGCAAAAGTAATTACAGACAGAGAAACCGGAAGATCTCGTGGTTTTGGATTTGTTGAAATGCCTTCTACTGAAGAAGGTAACGATGCTATCTTAGGTCTTAACAACAAAGAAGTAGAAGGCAGAGCAATGTCTGTATCTATAGCGAAAGAAAAAGAAAGAACCAGCAACGGTGGCGGCTACAACAGAAACTCTAACGGTAATTCTGGTGGTGGTAACAGAAGATGGTAATCTTTTAAATTATAAAGAGCTCCTTTTGGAGCTTTTTTTTTCATTTATTTAAACTAGAACATATGGTAAACGATCAAATTGAAAATTTTCTTTTGCAAAAAAAAGTAGATAAAGCTCCCGTGCAAATTAATTTTAAAACTCGTAGTGCAATCGTTGGGTTATTTATTCAAACAGGAGATTACGAAGAATTAAAAACCAAAAATTTCTGGAGGATAGTTGCTCAATTGAATATCGATGAATATAGGAAATCAAATGATATCAATCTTACACGAATTTTTAATGGCGCAGAATTTACCCGCTTGTCATTAGTGTAAAGACATAACTAAACAAACTATTTGGCGTGCCAAATAATGTTTAAACAGAAAATCCGGAATTGGCTGAAAAGCTTTTTCCGGATTTTTGTATATACAGATGCACAGGGTATTACAATGTAATACTGGTGCACAGTTGCTTTGTTACTTACTTTTTAAACTTTCGCTGATCTTGATCGTTATAAAAATTTAGAAGGTGTAACGAATAGCCAATCCTCCCCAATTACCACTGAACCCGGCATAATCGCCAAATTCAAAAGAAGGCTGCCAATCAAGAGACAAGTTGATAGGAGCATCATTGAATTTATAATCCAATCCAAGTACACCATCTACACCAACCGTAGTTCCACCGCCATAATATTTAGTCTTGTAAAATCCTAAATGTGCTCCGGGCCCTATATACCATTTTAAGCCTCGGGCATTTTTAATATCACCATGTATTTCGTATAAGCCTGTAATACGTGAACCTCTTTCCCAGAAATACCCAATGCCTTCAATGGCTCTATTGGTTTTTACAAAATGTTTTACTGTAATTGCTCCTGGATAAAATTTTACGCCTAATGCGGTTGTGTAACTACTGCCTCTGCTTTGAGCTGATACCTGCTGTTGTGAAAATGTTATTAACACAATAGCCAAAATGATGATTCTTTTCATAAATGTAAGTTTTTGATATAAGGGAAAAAATAGTGCCAATTTTATACTGCACCACCTGGTATAAGAATATGTAAGAATACAATTGAGTGATAAGGTTTTATGGGCTGGGTTTTGTGTAATATTTTACACAAAATAATATTTGGTAGTACATGGAGAGGAAATTTTTCCTCAATTATCGAATCGGATATTGGTCCATATCATTGCGGATAATTATCTATTCTGTGCCTGGGGCTTCGGGCAATCGTTCGCTTTCGTAACCACAATTGCCGCAGTGATAAACACTTGTAGCAGCTACTGCATAACTGGAAAACATCCATGTTAGGATAGCGGTAAGATAGTTAGTAACGCCGGGTTTGGTTATTTGTGTAAATTCGCTTTTGCCACATTGCGGACATTTTACCGATTGCAGGTATTCTTGATCAAACTGCTGTAATAATTTCAGTACTTCTTCTTTGTCCGTTTCTTTAACTACCAGCTTAATTCCGCCGATCGCATTCGTCAGTATAGGGTCTATTGTTACTGTAAATTCATCTTTTAAATAACATTCAAAACCGGCATCCTCTAATTTAGTTAAACTGATATTTGCTAAAAAATAGTTGTCGAATGTTTTTACCGTAACTAAGTCCATAAGTTTTATAATTGTATTGTAAGATAGAGAAATATTTGATGTCGCTATTACTGTTGCATAATATGTAGTCGTCATTTACTGATATATACCTGCATCATTTTGGCATTTCTTTCACTTTTCATCTTCTATCTTCAAGGAAGAAAGATTTAGTGGTCTTTTCAAAAGTATTTCATGCCCTTTGTCTAAAAATATTATTCACATGAAAATATATATTGTTGTCCTTTTTCTATTTCTTTCAGTTATAGCAAAATCACAAATGATTGATTCTTTAAATACAGCAAAGAATGCGATGTATATGACGGAGGCCGAGAGAGAAATGATTTACGAGATCAATAGGGTAAGGCATGAGCCTGTTTCTTATCTTCAATATCTTACTCCTTTACTAAAAGAAGCGCAAACGAACTTGAAAATTAATGGCAAGGGTGAGCCAAATTATAGTTTAACATATAGTAGTACAACAATCAATGGTAAAGAAACAAAAACGATTGATACAACCTGGCATTATACCAATGAAGAGGAACTGAGAGCCATCACGACACTGATCAATGATCTTAAGAAATTAAAACCTCTTTCTATTTTAAAGCCGGATAAAGGAATTTATAATGCGGCAAAAAAGCATGCTGCTGATCAGAATAACCATGAATGGACTTTGCTGCATACTGGTAGTGACGGATCAAAACCCTGGGACAGGATAAAACTTTTTTCTCCTTCAATGAATTTTGGTAACGAAAATATTGCCGGTCGTTATGGATACGCAAATACTACTCCAAGAGATATTGTATTACAACTATTGATTGATTCAGGTATTCCAGGATATGGGCATCGGTATAATTTACTTGATCCTCAATGGACACATGCAGGATGCAGGGTTGAAAAATACAAAGGTACCTGGTGGTGGATACAGGAATTCGGAGTAAGCCGGTAAATATTTACAACATTTATTTAACCTGTACTTAAATTATTGATCGGTAATTTTGTCTTTTATCAGCAAATAATAATTATTAAATGAAAAAAATATTCTTCAGTTTTTTTGCAACCTGTTTATTCTTCTTGCAATCGAATGCACAGTTCGGTAATTTAGTAAATAAGATCGTTAAGAAAGACTCTACCGGCAAGGTTGAATTGAATAAAAATATTTCTTCTACGCTTGGGAATGGATTAAGCAATGAAGATATAGTCAGCGGTTTGAAAGAAGCATTGAGAGTAGGTACAGATAGTAGCAGTAAGAAATTAGGTAAGACAAATGGTTATTTTGCAGATGCTGCTGTTAAGATATTAATGCCTGCAGAAGCTGTGAAAGCTGAGAAGACTTTGCGTAATCTGGGTATGGGTAGTTTGGTAGATAAAGCTATTTTATCCATGAACAGAGCAGCTGAAGATGCAGCATCAGGAGTGGGGAATATTTTCTGGAATTCTATTAAGCAAATGAGTATTGCTGATGGAGTAACAATATTGCGAGGAAGTGATACGGCAGCTACTTCGTATCTGAAAAAGACAACTACGCCTGAATTGATCAGTAAATTTCGCCCTGTAATTGATAGCTCACTGGCAAAATTCGATGCAACTAAATATTGGTCAGATGTATTTTCTGCGTACAATAAATTTTCTGCAAAAAAAGTAAATACCGATCTTACTGCTTATGTTACCGAAAGGGCATTGAGTGGTTTATTTTTAAACATTGGGTTGCAAGAACAAAAGATCCGTAAAGACCCAGCAGCACAGGTAACGGGAATACTTAAAAAAGTTTTCGGTAACTAACAGAGCGTCAACTTAAATGGGCTATTATGCCATATTCTTTTAGTGTGCATTGTGTTAGATGAATTTTTTGCAAAAAAGCTTACTTTTTAATAAAAAATTTATTCTTCTTTCCTATTTGATAGATTAACCCTATTTTTACTATATAATATTTATACCATGAAGCTTTTTGTAGCCGGCCTACCGTACGATTTTGATGATACTGATTTAAAGGAAATGTTTGAACTGTATGGTGATGTAGCCAGTGCAAAAGTAGCTTTAGATAGAGAAACAAAGAAAAGCAGAGGCTTTGGTTTTTTAGACATGCCCAATGATGCTGAAGCCAAAGATGCTATACAAGCCTTAAATGACGCCAAATTAAGAGGAGGCAAGCAACTGTCTGTTAAACTCTCTGAAGAGCAACCCCGACCAGCTCCAGGTAATGGATACGGAAATAATCGTCGCAATGATAATCCAAGGGGTGGCAGTGATTTTCGTAATGACAGAAGAAGATATTAAAAATACTCTCTTTACATCTTCTTGATATTTTACTGAATTGTATTCTGTTACTTTAGTGTAGCAATTCTTCCTCATTTTATTTACTTGTGTCAATTGAGTTGGATAAATTCCGCTTATTATTTCTGGCATTGTTTTTTCTCTTTTATTTGTTCAACATACAAAAGATGAAAACTACTATAACTGCTCAGGTAAAAATTAATATCATTTCTCAGGCATCTATAGTGTGGTCAGCACTAACAAAACCGGCATTGATAAAACAATATCTTTTCGGAACAGAAACCATTACAGATTGGAAACCCGGAAGCCCGATTGTTTTCAAGGGAGAATGGAACGGCAAAGCCTACCAGGATAAAGGAATAATTATCGAAATAAAAGATAAAGCATTGCTAAAATATAGCTACTGGAGTCCTATGTCGGGATTGGAGGACAAGCCTGAAAATTATATGGTTGTCACTTATGAAATATCCGGTGAAGAAGATAATCTTACACTTACTGTAACACAGGAAAATGTTCCTGATGAAAAAACAAAAGTACACTCAGAAGAGAATTGGCGAAAGGTGTTGATGGGATTGAAAAATATGGTTGAGCTAAGAACTGTAGGTTCTATTTAATTTTTTTCGGAATGAGCAATTTTTTTGTAAAAACCCCGGCCCATTCAACTGTATTGAAATCAGAAGATTGGACCGGGGTAGATTTTCTAAGGATTGTATAAAGATTTATCTGCCTGCTAAGGGATCAATCATCAATTCGCATTTTGTAAAATGAACGCCATACAAATACTAATGCAATAGCCAGAAACAATAATCCGATGTATGGGGCGATTGCTCTGAAGTTTTGAGAAATAGATATTTCCATGGCGAGCAGACCAAACAGAGTAGTGAATTTAATGATGGGGTTTAATGCTACTGATGATGTATCTTTAAATGGATCACCTACAGTATCACCTACAACAGTAGCATCGTGTATAGGAGTGCCTTTTTCTTTTAACTCTACTTCAACTATTTTTTTTGCATTGTCCCATGCGCCCCCGGCATTAGCCATAAATACTGCCTGAAATAAGCCGAACACTGCAATAGCGAGCAGATAACTTACAAATAATGATACGGCATTTACTCCTCCTACACTAGCGGGTGAAGATAAAAATGCAAAGGCCAATGAGAAAAAGAAAACGGCGATGAAAATATTGAACATGCCTTTTTGTGCATATTTTGTACAGATCTTTACAACATCTTTTGACATTTGCAGATCTGCTTTTTTAGGAGCATCAGGATCGAGGTTGATATGTTTTTTAATATACAAAACAGCTCTGTAGGCCCCGGTAGTTACCGCTTGCATAGATGCCCCGGTAAACCAATATATTACAGCTCCTCCCATGATCACTCCAAGGATAGTATAAGGGTTTAAGAGATTCAATATTTTTTCGGGTTCAATATTTAATGTTGTTTTGATCATGAGTATCAAAGAAAAGATCATTGTTGTTGCACCTGCTACTGCGGTGCCGATCAATACAGGTTTTGCGGTGGCTTTAAATGTATTACCAGCTTCGTCATTTTCTTCGAGATAGTATTTTGCTTTTTCCCAATCTGGTTTAAATCCAAAATCTTTTTTAATTTCTGCATCGATGTCGGGTATCTCTTCAATCAATGATAATTCGTAAATGGATTGTGCATTATCAGTAACGGGACCATAGCTATCAACAGCAATGGTAACAGGCCCCATACCCAACATGCCAAATGCTAAAAGACCAAATGCAAAAATGGAAGGGTATACCATTATTTCGTGCAGACCATATGTACTGATATAATATGCCGCAAACATTAGCACAAAGAAAACTAACCCTTTCCAGAACGCAGAGAAATTGCCTGCTACCAATCCAGATAGCAATACTAGTGAAGCACCACCTTCTCTGCCCGCTCTTACAATTTCTTTTACATGCAGTGATTTTGGAGAGGTGAATATTTTTGTGAACTCTGGTATTAATGCCGCACCAATTGTTCCGCAGCTGATTATGCTGGATAATATCCACCACATATTGGTGTTGCCATTTAAATCGGGAATTAAAACCTTGCTGACAACAAAAGTAACAATGATAGAAAACAATGAAGTGATCCAGATCAGATTGGTCAATGGTTGTTCAAAATCGATATCTTCTTTTTTGCTGTATAAAGCATTACTGATAAAATTATTTATCCAGAATGAAAAAACAGAAGTGATGACCATCAATATCCGCATTACAAATATCCATATTAGTAATGCTGTTTGTATATCGGCACCGGTTACTGCTAAAAGAATAAATGAGATCAATGCAACACCAGTCACTCCGTAAGTTTCAAAGCCATCAGCTGTTGGACCAACCGAATCGCCGGCATTATCACCTGTACAATCTGCAATTACACCCGGATTACGAGGGTCATCCTCACCAATCTTAAAAACAACTTTCATGAGGTCGGAGCCGATATCTGCGATCTTTGTAAAAATGCCACCAGCAATTCTTAATACGGATGCACCCAAAGATTCACCAATAGCAAAACCGATAAAACAAGCGCCGGCTAATTTGCCTGGCATTAACAATAAAATGATGAGCATCATCATTAGTTCTACACATATCAATACAACGCCGATGCTCATGCCAGAGTTTAAAGGAATTCTTAATAAACTGAGTGGCTTTTTTTGTAAGGATGCAAAAGCCATACGGGCATTTGCTAATGTATTCATTCTGATGCCGAATGCAGCAACAGAGTAAGAGCCCAACATTCCAATGATAGTCCAGGTGATGATCAATAACACTCCGCCAACACCGAAGAGGGCATTACCTGCATGATCTTTTGCTAAGAAACCAAAATAGCCTGCTACTACAATACCAATAAAGATAAATAGTACAGCAAGTAGCTTGCCTTGTTGTTTCAAATAGGTAATACATGTTTGATAAATGATCTCGGAAATTTCCAGCATACTCTTATGTGCCGGTAATTTTTTAATTTTCATGTAATAATATACACCAAAAAAGAGTCCGAGAGTGGTAACTAAAAATCCCCAATACAATATCGGATTAGAATGAATTGCATTGGGGATTTGTAGATCGGCTTCGCCGGCATGGGCAAAGAAAGGAAGAAGAAAACTAATTAAAATAATGGTGGATTTTTTCATAATAGGTAAATTTTGAAATTTGCAAAAATGAGGGAAGGGGTATGATAAGGTTAGTTAATTTCATATGCGTTGCTGGAAGAAAATAATATGCAAATTTAGAAAGCTCAATTTTGCGTTTACTGATCCTCGTCAGTAAACAAACAGTTTGTAATCACGACTACGTTGCCGGTATCGTTCCCGATTTTTTTTTAGAACGGGAGAGTTATAAAATAGAGAAATTGCTTTTGAGATAGAAGGAGGTGTCAATGACTTTATAGCTTGTAGTTTTAATACAGTTCGTTTTTTTTTTTATCATTGTCTGACGTTTGCATACATGAGTATGTTTAGTCTGGCAGTTACCAAATATGTCAATGCATTGGTTGGGGGATAAATTAACTAGCGTGGTTTTGGAGTTGTGGTGAAAATTCTGTCAAAATTAATTTTGGATTAATAACTGTTGATAGTACATAATAAAAAATCCCATCGATTAAGATGGGATTTTGTTATAACTAAAATATATAAGTTAAATATCAATTGCTTCGCCGTAAGCAGCAGCAGTAGCTTCTTTCAGACCTTCACTCATAGTAGGGTGAGGGTGAACTGCATTTAATATTTCGTGTGCAGTGGTTTCTAATTTACGGGCAACAACTGCTTCAGCAATAATTTCTGTAACGTTTGTGCCGATCATATGACAACCTAAGAATTCGCCATACTTTGCATCGTAAATAACTTTTACAAAACCATCGGTAGCGCCACCTGCGACAGCTTTGCCACTTGCTATGAATGGGAATTTGCCCACTTTTACTTCGTAGCCTGCATCTTTAGCAGCTTTTTCTGTATAACCAACACTTGCAATTTCCGGTGTGCAATAAGTACAGCCTGGGATATTGTTATAATCCAATGGTTCCGGATGATGGCCACTTAAATGTTCTGCAGCATTGATCCCTTCTTTAGAAGCAACGTGTGCTAACGCTTGTCCAGGTGTACAATCGCCAATTGCGTATATACCAGGTACGTTAGTTTGTTGATTTTTATCTACAATGATCTTTCCTTTATCAGTCTTAATGCCTAAGCCTTCTAATCCAATGTTTTCGATATTAGCAACAACGCCTACAGCACTTAATAACACTTCAGCTTCTAATATTACTTCACCTGTTGGTGTTTTTACTTTTGCTTTTACGCCTGCACCACTTGTATCAACGCTTAATACTTCGCTGTTGGTCATGATGGTCATGCCTTGCTTTTTGAATTGTTTTTCTAATTCTTTGCTGATATCTTCATCTTCAACAGGAACTAAACGTGGCATAAATTCCACCATTGTTACCTGTGTACCTAAACTATTGTAGAAATACGCAAACTCACTTCCTATAGCACCGCTTCCGCAAACGATCATACTTTTTGGTTGTGTTGGTAAACTCATGGCTTCACGGTAAGCGATTATTTTTTTACCATCGATCGGCATAGTAGGTAAAGCCCTTGCTCTGCCACCTGTAGCAATGATGATATTTTTTGCTTCTTCAACTTTTTTAGTTCCATCAGCTGCGGTAATTTCTAATTTACCCGGAGCGATCAGTTTGCCAAAGCCCATGATCACATCGATCTTGTTCTTTTTCATTAAAAACTGAATTCCTTTGCTCATTTTATCTGCCACACCACGGCTACGGCCTATAACACCACCAAAATCGGCAGTTGGATTAGCAATATTGATCCCATAATCTTTCGAATGTTTTGCATACTCATACACCTGGGCACTTTTCAAAAGTGCTTTTGTTGGGATACAACCCCAGTTCAAACAAATGCCTCCAAGGTTTTCCTTTTCAACAATTGCTACTTTTTTACCTAATTGACTTGCTCTGATTGCAGCCGGATAACCACCGGGACCGCTGCCTAACACAATTACGTCGTATGCCATTTTTCTATTATTTAAGATTTATGATTTTGAGAGGGCAAAGGTACTTCAAACGGGGTAAAGTGCAAAGGGGGGATGCTATTTACTTTTGGGTAAATGATTGGGAACGATTACGTAAGCTTTTCTGTCTCATAATATGTATTCCTGGCAATTCCGGATGCTATGCTTCGGATTTTAAATTCTTAGTCTTTACCCCTTGATTTTGGCACTATAATTTGTAAAGAAGGTATTTTGCTTGTCCTGAAATTTTGTAATGCTGATCATCTAATTATTAATGATCATATTACTAACCTTGATCTTTTTACCGGAATTTATAATTAATTGGGAGTTGTTTTCGACATGCTGCTCCACGTTTAAAATACATTCTCCATTAGCTATTGGATCTATAATGATCAATTCATTTCCTGATAAGGTAGTTGGTGGGATCGTATTGTTTATCCAGTTTGCAGCTACATTCCAATTCCCATTCCCAATAAATGTATATATGACTAATGGAGAACTGTAATATTCATCAGCTCCACAATCTACAATGCTGGATTTCCGTAATTCGTTATCTATATCTCTTTCGGTAACTGCGGGTACAAAAGATGGGTTCCCTGCATTGATCGCTGCTGATGAAAAAGTAAGATGAAAATTGGGTGGGGCATCCGGAGAAGAAAGCGGATCAATAAAAAATTGCGGATTGCCTATAATAGAATTTGCATTGGAAGAAGTTCCTGTTTTGAAAGCAGCAAAACTGGTGTAGGGTTTGCCATTCCAATCTGCTTCCATATTTGCAGGGCTGTTTTCACTATAAATTAAATTATAATTAAAATTCAATGAAGGCTGTCCTAGTTCGGCATAGGTCAAAATATTTTGAGCCGATAAATAAAATATATTGTTTTGGATAATTGAATTTTCGCTGTAAGTAAGATACAATTCCCCGGTGCCATTATCTGAATAATCGTTTTTGAAACAAGTGTTGTTTCTTATGGTGCAGTTAATTACTTTACCTGATCCTCCGGGATAGGCGTACCCTCCTAATGCAATGGCACATATTTCATTTCCGTAAAATATATTATTTCTTACAATGATATTGTCTGTTGTTTTGCCAACATTTTCACAACCTATTTCTATCCCATACCCGTTTTGGTAAGAGATGTTATTTTCAATCACAATATTCTTTCCGCCGTCTACATACAGACCTCCGGAAGTAGCATAGGCAGATAAGCAATTATAGGTAGTATTATTTTTTATCAATCCGTTACGGGCTTGATCGTTAGCAGCAGTAGGGCAGGTGCCCTCGTGGCCTATTGCATCAATACCAATATTGGTAATATCGTGTACACTATTACCTATTATTTCAAATCCATCTACATTTCCATTTACAGCTAATCCTTCGCTATAGCCCAATCGGCAATTGTATAAGGTGTTGTTCAATATCTTTAAATTACTGATTGCGGTGGAAGCATTCGTACCGTATACAATTATACCTTGAGCATTTTTGCTGGAACTTACGGTAGCGCCGGGGTTGGAAGAAAAATGAATGTCGTGGATGCTGCAATTTTTAATAGCAATATTTTGAGCATTACCATCTACCAAAATACCTTGAGCATCGAGTTGAATGCTATTGGCAATTTCCAATCCATCAAGCGTAATATTAGATTGATCGCTAATTCTGAATATGGCTTCCTGGAATGTAATGCCTGCGCCACTTACCAAAGGCGTATTGCCACTACGATTTCTTATATAGATATTTGATCGGGTGATATTTATCTTTTCATTGAATGTGCCGGATGAAATATTTAGTGTGTCATTGAAACCAGCATGTGTAACTCCATACTGTATGGTTTTCCATGGGGTGGCTGATGACCCATTGTTATTATCATTGCCATTGACAGCAATATAATAATTGGTTTGAGCATACAACAGGTTTGCCCAAAAAAGCAATAGTATCGAAAACGTTATTTTTTTTATTAGTGACAAATCGGATAAGGGCTGCAAAATTTTAAACAGTCTTTGATGCTTTAATAGATGAATACAATGATACACAAAACGGAGTAATATAAGTTAAGACGATCCTTAACGTATTTCTGGGAGTAAAATTTTTATTCCATAGGACATCATAGCTGTTGATCAAGTTGAGCAAACTGCCAACAATAATTGCAACCATAAGTGCTCTGGTAATATTCTTTTTTGTCATACAAAATATTCTTTATTTCGTTTATATATATCGTATGACAGCAATCGTACTCTACCATTTTGGTATTAAACCCGGTAAAGTTATAAATTTATACTGATAGCTAAAGCAGGGTATTTGCGAAGGCTTATATTATTATGCGATAGTAATGTATTGTTTTCGGGTTTTAAAAAGACTGTTGCTTTTGCTGCTTTATTTCTATTTCGTTTAGCAGCAATAAAAAGGGGGATGCTGCCAATTGCGGCAGCTAAACCTGTAACTGCCAATGCATCAGATCCGGGTGTTTCTTCTAAAAGATTATTCATTGAATTGCTTCCTGCAATTAGAAAAACTGATAAGCCCGAGTAGAGTAATACCCTGGCAGCAGTTCGTTGATTCTTACTTTTCTTTAAATAATCTGTTGAAGTTGTAATAGGCTTTTCCTGCCCGAAAATGGTTGACGTAAAAGAAAGTAGTAACAGACAACTGAGCAATTTTTGCATAGCATTTATTTTTACTTAGATGGTTTACAACAAGATAGGATAAAATACTTAAAAATGCAACCTATGAAGGAAGGGGGGTGTTATATATCTGATACCGGCGCAGCTTTTGCTGCATTCTCGGCTATTTCTCTTTGTTCTGCGATAGACTTCAAAGATTTGATGCTTACATTTAATTCAAACCCGATCAATAGTACCAATGAGTTAATATAGATAAGTGCCATTAGCATAATGATAGTACCGATGGATCCGTACAAGGCATTGTATCTGCCAAAATTATTGACAAAGGCAGAAAAACCTAATGAAGCCAAAATACTTAATGAAGTGGCTAGTATTGCACCCGGCGAAACCAGGTTCCATCTTTTTTGAACTGCTGGTGCAAACTTGTAAATAAATGCAATGGAATAAAAAATCAAAGTTACGATCAACAGCCATCTTGCATAGAAGATAGTTTCTCTTACTACAGCACTTTTGATACCCAGCCATTTTAATACAACACCTTGTGATATAAGCATCAATAAACAGCCTAGTACCAATAAAAATTGTAAGGCAGTCAACCGGATAGCTATCCAGCGATTATGTAATCCTTTTCTTTTAGCAAAGCCGATATAGTTCTTATTGAAAGAGCGCATTATACCCATCATGCCATTGGATGCAAAAAATAATGCGGCGATCAACCCAAAAGAAAGTAACCCGATCTTTGAGCCGTCAATAAATGAATCGACAAACTTTATCAAATTGGCGTTGTGTACTTTGGCAGGCACTATATCTATTATCAGGCCATGTAATTGCTCTTTAATGCTTCGTTTAGAAACAAATGGAAGGTTGGGAATCAATGTAAACAGAAACAAAAATGATGGCGGTATGGCCATGATAAAGTTGTAGGCGATAGCAGATGCTCTTTCTGTTAAACCAACTGTTTTGATTTGTTTGTAAAAAAAATAGGCAACGTCGTATAAGGGTACTCCTTCAAATCCCGGTAAGTGCCATTTTTTGCTTTTACGTAAAACAAAGGCAATTGGAGTTTTGGTTAATATGATGCGTTCTATTTTTTTCAAATCAACTGATCAATAAATATATAAGTAAATGTAACGATTTAACATATAGCGTTTGTGTTAAAGCAAGCTGATCGCTGGTTATTTCTTTGATTTTAAATATTCCTCAATCCATGCCTGATATTCTTTTGCATATTTCATATGCTCTTCATAATTGGTGGCGAAGTTTGATAGGCCTGTTAAATTGGGCTGAGCCACAAAATATAAGTACGAAGTAGATGGTGCATTTAAAACAGCATCAATCGTTTTAATAGAAGGGGTGCAAATGGGCCCTGGAGGCAGTCCTGAATGTTGATAGGTATTATATGGCGATGGGTAGGAGAGATGTTTGTTGAAAATTCTTTTTAACCCAAAATCTCTCATTGCATATTTAACGGTAGGGTCGGCACCTAATTTCATGCCTGTTTCCATTCGGTTAAGGTATACACTTGCTATCTTTCCCTTATCTGCTTCTGCATTGGTTTCTTCTTCAACAATACTGGCCAGCGTATATACCTGTGTGGTAGTAAGGTTTAAAGCACTGGCTTTTTCCTTACGAGTATTATTCCAGAATTTTTCCTGCTCATAAAAAAGCTTTCTGAAGATTTTTGGCGCAGCAGTATTCCAAAAGATATCATATGTGTTTGGAATGATAGCTGTCATCACTGTATTGGTGTCCAATTTATATTTTGCCAAAGAATCTGCATTGTATAAAAATGCGGCAACCTCTGCAGAATCACATTCAAAATTGGCGGCAATTTTCTGAGCCAGATCTTCTTTAGTTCGTAATTTATTTATAATCAGACTTACAGGTGTTTGTCTGCCAGATTTAAGTATTCTTATTGTTGAATAAATGCTCTGCCCTTTTGTAATAGTATATTTGCCTGCCTTGATATTTTCGGAATAATCCAGTTTTTCTGAAAGCCATTGAAATGCACCGGGGTTTTTAATAGCTCTTTCTTTTGTGAGTTCTTCCATTACGTCATTGAAAGTACTGCCGGTCTTTATGTAAACACTTTTTTTGGGTTCATCAAAATTGGTGTTGCTGCCCAAAAAGATCCATGCTGCATATCCTGCGGCAATAACAATGATGATAAATAAAATGGATAGAATCTTTTTCATGAAGCAGTAGCTTATATGTTTGCTAATGTATAATAAAAAACCTCGTCATTAACTGACGAGGCAAATAAATTTTTGCTAAAACACTTATGGTGCTTTTGGCGAATCAGTTTGTGTTGCTGCAGGCAAAGGCACAGTGTTTTGTGCTTTATTTGGAGCCGAAGCAGGTGCGTTTTTAATCAATTCATCATTTTGTGATGATGCCGAACCATTTTTAGGGATAAAGATCGGAGACAATAAGCATAAAATACCTACCACACCTGCAAATATCCAGGTGCCTTTTTCAAGTACATCTGTTGTTTGTTTTACACCCATTAATTGGTTGCCTACACCACCAAAAGAGCCTGATAAACCACCGCCTTTAGGGTTTTGTACCAATACGATAAGACCTAAAATGATTGAGGCCAAGATCACTAAAATTGCAAATAAAATTAACATATATTATCCTTTGAGTTGTTCTATTTTGGCTGCAAAGTAAGCACTTTTAGAGGGATTGAGCAAACTTAATTTTTGATATACCTCCCTTGCTTTTCCGGTTTTGCCTTGTTGTAACAGAACTTCTGCCATTGCCTCAGTTACTATTGCATCTTCTGTATTAGACTTTTCGGCAAGAGTTTGTATAGCGGTATCATTGCCGGGGTTGGGTTCTATGGCATCTTCAGTATGCACCTTTTTCATCACTTTTAGCCATTCAGTGAAACTTTTAAGTTGTTTTCCCAGTTTGTCGGTCGGAGCTACTTCTTCACTCAATTTAATACCCTGGCTTGCAAAATAATCGGTTGTATGCAGGGGCTCAAATGAGATAGTGTCTTCAGTTGGGTTGATGTCAGAAAGTTTCAAATCTATCTTAATGGGTGCAATTTCTTCCTCAATAATTTTTTCTTCAGTGGTAATATCCTCCACAGGAATTGAATCAATAATGCTATCGACTGTTTGGGCTTCGGTAGGCTCAATTTGTTTCTCTTCTTCAACTATCTCAAGTACTTGTTCTTCAATCACTGTTTCTTCTGGTAGAACTGGTTCAACGATTTGCTCAATTACTTCTTCGGTGTGAGGTGCAATTGATTTGGTCGAAGTGTTCGGCTGATTAGTAAATTCCTTCAATTGTAAATTCAGCCAGAATGGGTTATTAAAAAGAATCGTCGTTTTTGCAACCAGCTTTTCATAATCAGGATGAGTAGGATTGCTATTTTGTAATAGAAAAAAATGCGCTGCTGTAAAATAGGGGTGCTCTTCTGCTGTTTGCAAAAGCAATTCTTTTGCATCTGCCGCAGATGTATTTCTATTGAGTAATGATTGGAGCATATTTAGTGTTAGCGGCATTTTTTAAGGTCTCAAACCTCTAAATTAATGATATAAGATTACCAGTTAGAAAATATTTTATTAAATACAGCATCAACGATATTTTTTGTCATATCATTCATTAATGCCGACTCTGCCTGTGCAAGACTTTGCGTTGCAGGGAAATCAAAAGTATTATTTACATCAGACTCAAAACTTTTTTTCTCATCCAATGCATTTTTAAAAATTACATGAAAAGCTACTGATATACGGTTGGTGCTGGCGTCATTGCCGGATATACCACTCGTTGTTACACTGTAATCTGAAACAAATCCGCTGATATCATAATCTGCATTATCATCATTGGTTTGTCTTAAGCGGGTATTCCCTAAAATTTTTTGTTTTAATTTTTCTGTTAGCTGGGGACTTAATTGTGCATTCACATACCTGGCTTTATTCTCCAGGTAATTTACCCTAAAAGTTTTTACTTCGGGTGGAATAGGAGCAGTGTCTTTGAAACCATATTTGCAGGTAGAAAAATTGAATAAACCGATAAGCAATATACCAATAATCAGCCGGCAAAAATTTCCGATTACCGGCTGGCTATATCTTCTTGCCCATTGTCCGTTGTTCAATGCTTGTTGCCTATTCTTCAATATCATACTCTTTCAGTTTTCTATATAATGTTCTTTCGCTTATACCCAGATCCGAAGACGCATCTTTTCTTTTGCCCTTATGTTTTTTCAATGCTTTGATGATAAGCTCTTTTTCTTTATCCATAATACTCAACGATTCTTCGATAGCCTCATGTTGATGGATATCATCTCCGTTCTGATTAATGAAAACAGGTTGTGATTGCTGTACATAATTATTATTAGCAGCAGAAGGTTTTACATCGGGTAAAATATTTTCTCCATTATACATAGGAATATGCTGCGCCATACCGGGGTTTTGCAAAATATCAAAGAACATTTTTTTTAATTCGTTCACATCTTTCTTCATGTCGAAAAAGAGTTTGTACAATATTTCTCTCTCGTTAGCAAATTCTGCCTGACTAACACTGCCGCTTCCGCCACCAGCTAATACGGGCAAACGGTTTAAATTAGTTTCGGGCAAGAATTGTTGTAATTCTTTTGCAGAAATATTTTTCTCTTTTGATAGAACCGATATCTGTTCTGCAATGTTTTTTAATTCTCTTACATTGCCCGGCCAGGGATAATTCATCAACATATTTCTTGCTGAATCATCTAGCTGAATAGAAGCTCCTTTGTATTTATCAGAAAAATCAGCAGCAAATTTTCTGAATAAAAGAGGGATATCTTCTTTTCTATCTCTTAATGCCGGAACCCTGATAGGAACTGTGTTTAAACGGTAATACAGATCTTCTCTGAACTTTCCGGTATGTGTAAATTCTATCAACTCTTTATTGGTTGCAGCAATCACTCTCACATCAGTCTTCTGTACTTTACTGCTACCTACACGAATGTATTCGCCGGTTTCCAATACACGTAATAATCTTGCCTGTGTACCCAATGGCATTTCGCCAATTTCATCTAAAAAAATAGTGCCACCATTTACCGTTTCAAAATAACCTTTACGGCTATCCATAGCTCCGGTGAAAGAACCTTTCTCGTGCCCGAATAGTTCACTATCGATAGTTCCTTCCGGTATAGCACCGCAGTTTACAGCAATGAATGGATTATGTTTTCTTGCACTCAAAGAATGTATGATCTGAGAAAACACTTCCTTACCCACACCGCTTTCCCCATTGATCAACACACTCAGGTCTGTGTTGGCAACCTGTATTGCTACATTCAGCGCATGGTTCAACGCCGGCGAATTGCCTATGATGCCGAATCTGTTTTTTATTGATTGTATTTCCATAAAAACCCCCTCCGCCCCCTAAAGGGGGAACTTGGTTTAAAATTATTTAATGCTTTTTTCAATTTTTTCTAAAGTGGCTTCAAGGTTATTCAAGATTTCTTTATTTGTAAATCTGATAACTTTAATGCCAAAATCTTCCAAATCTTTTTGTCTTATTTCGTCGTTATTTTTTATATCAGGCAGATTATGAATACTACCATCAATTTCTATGATCACTTTTTTAGAATGACAATAAAAATCTGCTATATAAACTGATATTGGATGTTGTCTTCTGAATTTTAACTCAGGAAACTTTTCTTTTAATCTTCCCCACAAAATTGTTTCAGTTGGCGTTACATTATTTCTAAGTTTTTTCGCCAGTTCAAAAATTATCGGCTCTGCTCCATAAAACATAGATTCGTTCTTCATGTCTATGGTTCCTCATTAGGCTTTGAAGGTCGTACATTAAAAATAGATGCTTCAATTTATGAACTCCAAAATTCCCCCTTTAGGGGGCGGAGGGGGTCCCAAATAATGTACCCGCAGTACATCTGTCTATTTTTATTATTACATATTCACCTTTCTTATGATTGCCCTTCGGGAATATAACAACCTTATTGTGATCTGTTCTTCCTATCAATTCTTCTTCATTCTTTTTAGAGGTTCCTTCAATCAACACTTTAAAAGTTTTACCTACATCTTTCTGCATACTTTGTAATGATTGTATACGGTGAAGGTCTATCATTTCCTGCAGCCTTCTTTTCTTCACATCTTCTGGTATATCATCTTTAAATCTACGTGCAGCTAATGTTCCGGGACGTTCGCTGTAAAAATACATATAGGCCAGATCGTATTTGCAGTATTCCATCAGACTTAAAGATTCCTGATGATCTTCTTCAGTTTCTGTACAAAATCCGGTGATCATATCTGTACTTAAGCCACAATCGGGTAATATTTCTTTGATACGATTTACTCTGGAGATATACCATTCCCTGGTATATGTTCTGTTCATCAATTGTAACATTCTTGTGCTACCACTTTGAACAGGCAGATGAATATAATTACAAATATTTTCATATTTGGCAATTGTAAACAATACTTCATCCGTAATGTCTTTAGGATGCGAAGTAGAGAAACGTACTCTTAGCAAAGGGTCGATCAATGCTGTTCTTTCCAGAAGCATTGCAAAAGTTACAGTTTCATTATTTTGTTCGTCTGTCCAATAATAGCTGTCAACATTTTGTCCGAGCAATGTTACTTCTCTGTATCCCTGTGCAAATAATTCTTTACACTCTTGTATGATCGAATTGGCATCTCGGCTTCTTTCTCTGCCTCTTGTAAATGGTACCACACAAAAGCTGCACATATTATTACAACCTCTCATGATACTTACAAATGCATTTACCCCATTGCTGTTGAGGCGTATAGGAGATATATCTGCATAAGTTTCATCTCTGCTTAGTAAAACGTTTACCGCTTTTTGTCCGGTCTCTGCTTCTTCGATCAGACCGGGTAAAGATCTGTAAGCATCAGGACCAACAACCAGATCCACCAGTTTTTCTTCCTGGATGAATTTTTCTTTTAGTCGCTCTGCCATACAACCAAGTACACCTACCAGCATTCCGGGGTTGGTCTTTTTCAGCTTTCTGAATTCGGTCAAACGTTTACGAACGGTCTGTTCTGCCTTTTCCCGGATGGAGCAGGTGTTAACGAAGATCAAATCAGCTTCTTCTACATTTTTAGTAGCGCCAAAGCCATTGTCTTGCAAAATTGATGCAACTACTTCGCTATCAGCAAAATTCATCGCACAGCCATAGCTCTCAATATAAAAGTGTTTTTTATATTGATTAGTATCAACTTTAAAAGGAGCAAAAGCTTCTCCTTGCCTGGTTTCGTCGTGTGTCTTTGTATCGTGTAATTCTAAACTTTCCATGTCTTATGAGGATTGCAAAAATAAGCAATATAGCCGACAAAGTGTCAGATTGTCATAAAAAATAGGGGAGTGAAAGCCAGAAATATGAATGTATAGCTAGGAGAGTAGTTACTGTTATTTGAATATAACGGTTCCTAACTGCTTGGTTAGGTTGATCTCTACCTCTTTCAGGTGCTGGTGTATTTTCAACAGGATGATCTGTTCTTCGGGATTGGTGGTTTTTTCCAGGTCGTTTTGGTTATTGGCCATCAATAACTTAAGCTTTCTTAATTTAAGATAATTGATAGTACTAAAAACCTCTTCTTTATAAAGGTCTTCACGGGTAGCGATCTTACCTTCAAAAATTTCTTTCCAGTTCGGACTAATTTCCTGATTGTATTCCATGAGGCTTACCACCAATGAACTCATGACCTGATCTTCATTGTATAAAAATGTTTTTGGGGTAGGTTCCAGGCCTTCATGATACCAGGTTTGGTAAGTGTGTAATACTGAAACGAGACTTTTATTGTCAATCAATTCTTCCAGGTCGTTTTCTTTGATCTCTGCAAAAATATAATCTGCTACACGTTGTTCTTCATTCCATTGCTTTAAACCAAACTCAAGTAAACTTCTGATGATGGCTCTTTCGTGCTGCTCATCTCTGTTCAATAAAGAAGCAGCATCATCTTCAATATCTAAAGGTTGCGGAGAGGAATTGTCATTGTTATAAGATTGTTCATCTCTGTTTAACCTGTTCTCTTCTTTAGTAATTTTTTCTCTTAAAAACTTATTTACCAACGTGTGTAATCCACCTTCATCAATTTTTAGCAGTTCGGCACATTGTTTTATATAATCCTGTTGTTTGGTGAAATCTTCTGCTTTGTTGATCTTGGAAATAGTTTCAGCAACACGATTCACCAGCGCAGATTTTTTGGTACTGTCAGTGCCAACATCTTTCAAAGAAGTTTCTAACTGAAAAAGAATGAAATCTTTTTTATTGGTTGCAATGAATTCAGCAAAGGCGGCAGCCCCTACTTTATTTACAAAACTATCCGGGTCTTCCTTATCGGGTATCAATACCAGCTTTACATTCAGGCTTTCTTCCAAAGCAAGATCCAGGCCTCGAAGCGCCGCTTTTATACCGGCATTATCACCATCATAAATGATCGTAAGATTATTGGTGTATTTTTTTACCAACCTCAATTGATCGGGTGTAAGAGAGGTGCCACCACTGGCTACTACATTTTCTATGCCTGCCTGGTGTAATGAAACCACATCGGTATATCCTTCCACTAATAAACACTCATCTGCTTTGTCTATCGCTAATCTTGCAAAATAACTTCCGTATAAGATCTTGCTTTTTACATAGATCTCATTTTCAGGAGTGTTGATATACTTTGGAGCCTTGTCGGTAGTTTTTAATACCCTGGCGCCAAAGCCCAATACTTTACCGCTTGGGTTATGTATGGGGAAGATGATCCTCCCACGGTAATTATCCATGGGCTTTTCATCTCTCACTACAACCAATCCGCTTTTTTGCAGCAGATCAAGATTGTATTGATTAGATAATGCAGCCTTGGCAAAAACGTCTCTTCCTTCCGGGTTAAAACCGATCTGAAATTTTTTAATGATATCTTCTCTGAAGCCCCTTTCTTTTAGGTATGATAAACCGATATTCTGCCCTTCCTCACTGTTGAATAAATAGTCACTAAAAAATTTTTGAGCAAAATTGTTGATGATATATAAGCTATCGGCACTTTGCTGAACCAATTTTTGCTCTGGGCTTACTGCAGTTTCTTCTATTTCAACATTGTATTTCTGAGCCAGCCAACGCAATGCTTCTGCATAGCTGTATTTCTCATGTTCCATCAAAAAACTGATACTGTTACCGCTTCTGCCACAACCAAAACATTTGTAGATCTCTTTTGCAGGGGAAACTGTAAAAGAGGGACTTTTTTCATTATGAAAAGGACAGAGACCGAGATAATTGGTGCCTCTTTTCTTTAGTTTAATGAATGAGCCTACTATTTCGATGATGTCGATACGGCTTAATATTTGTTGTATGGTGGCTTGTGAAATCAAAATAAAATGTGTCCCGGATAGAAATTCAAAGATATGGAGGATAAAGGATTTGTGAAATTTTCTTCTAAAATGCATCCATATTAATCACAATCAAATACCTTTAACACCTAAATTTTATGAATATGAAGAAAATTGTTTTGCTTGCCGTAATGGGACTGGTTATGAACACATTAAAAGCCCAGAGCATCGATGATGTAAGAGAGATACTTGGAAAAAAAGACGTTGATTATGCAAAAGCTAAAGAGACGATCGATAAACATTTAGCTATTCCAAAGAATGCCGCAAAGCCCGATGGCTGGTATTATAAAGGCTTTATTTATAATGCGATCAGTAAAAGAGATAATTTAAAAAGCTTATGTACAAATTGCAAAATGGAAGCATTTGAGGCATTTAAAAAATATCAGGAACTGGATAAAAAGAATGTACTGATGGCTTTGGAGCAAAATGCTTCTCTTTTTGATCTATATAATGGTTTATATGATGCAGGAGCAACAGCCTATAACGAGAAAAATTTTAAAGCAGCATTCGATAATTTCAGTGGAGCACTTTTAGTAGAGGATTATGTAAAACAAAAAGGCTTTGATTATAATGGATATAAATACCCGGCATTGGATACCGCATTGGTATTGAATACTGCATTATCTGCAAGGTTTGATAAAAATGAAGATGCTTCTATGACTTATTACAAAATACTTTCTGATGCGAATGTGGCCGGTCCGCAATACCTGGAAATGTATGAGTTCATTGCTGCTCATTATAAAGATAAAAAAGATACAGAAAAATTTTCGGCAGCGTTAGCGCAGGGAAGAAAACTGTATCCTGAAGAAGCTTATTGGACAGCCCTTGAAATGGAGTCAATTGGAGAAGGGGCTACTACAAAGGATGAGGTGTTTGTTAAGTATGATGAAATGATACAAAGAAATCCCGGAGATTATACAATGGTCTATAATTATGCAGTAGAGTTGTATAACTATATATATGCAGGCGATGGTGTTCCGGCTGATAAGAAAGAGGGATACAAACAAAAACTGGCAGAAGCACTTAAAAAATCAATCGCTATAAAATCTAACGGGGATGCTAATTTATTAATGGCAAGATACCTTTACAATAGCGCATATGATTTCAGTGATGATGCAAAAAAGATAAAAGGAGCAAAACCTGCGGATGTAAAAATGCGTAAAGAATTAAATGATAAATACCTGGCTCAGATGAACGAAGCAATACCATATTGCGAAACTGCCAATAAATATTTCATGGCTTTACCTACGCTTAAGCCAATCGATAAAGCCAATTATAAGCAGTCTTTAGGGATGTTGCAAAATATTTACCTGATAAAAAAAGATGCGGCTAAAGCAGATGCTTATGGCAAGCTTTTGTCGGATATGCAATAATGGATAGAGTATAAAATTATTTAAGCAGCATATTTAATATGCTGCTTTTTTATTAATTATCTTTAACCCTAAGGATTAAAGTCAATCATGGAACAATCTTCAGTTAATCATATATCAACCATTCGTTTGGTGGAGTGCCCACGTGATGCAATGCAGGGCTGGAAACATTTTATTCCAACCGATCAAAAGATCAGGTATATCAATTCTTTATTGAAGGTGGGTTTTGATACGATCGATTTTGGAAGTTTTGTTTCGTCGAAGGCAATGCCGCAGATGGCAGATACTAAAGAGGTAATTGCCAATTTGCAGATGGCAAATACAACTTCAAAACTTTTGGCAATAGTTGCTAATGAACGAGGGGCAGAAGATGCTGTTATATATGATCAGATCACATGCCTGGGATTCCCATTTTCAGTCTCAGAAACATTTCAGAAAAGAAATACCAATAGCACTATCGCAGAATCATTGAATCGGGTAGAAGAGATACAAAATCTTTGTATAAAAAACAGAAAACAATTGGTCGTTTATATCTCGATGGGATTTGGTAATCCTTATGGTGATATGTATAATGAAGAAATTGTTTTGCAATGGGTTGATAAGATGGTGGCGATGGATATTGAGGTCATCTCTCTGGCAGATACGGTAGGAGTGGCCACACCTTCACAGGTAAATACTCTATTGAAAGCAGTTATTCCGAAATATACAAATACTGCGATCGGGGTGCATTTACATTCAACTTCAGTTAACTGGAAGGCAAAAGTAGATGCTGCTTTGGACGCAGGTTGTATTCGCTTTGACGGCGCTCTAAAAGGAATAGGCGGCTGTCCGATGGCTAATGATGAATTAGTAGGAAATATGGATACAGAATTAATGATCCCTTATTTTAAAGAATTGGATTTACTGAGAGGGTTGAATATAGATGCGTTGAAAGAAAGTAGCGGAATAGCTAACGAGATCTTTATTTAGTTTATTACTCCGAATTCATTACACGGATTTAATACATGAATTACGTCTTTATAAATGTAATTCCTCTTAGCATAATTCCCTACTTTCGTGCAATTCGTTTAATTAGTGTTATCAATATATGGATTTTCATTTAGAGTTTACCCCGAAACAATTTACGACTAAGATCAACCATCAAGATGAGTTATTGTTGATAGGCTCTTGCTTTACTGAGAATATCGGCGCCAAATTAAAGCAGCTGAAATTTTCAGTGCTCGAAAATCCGAATGGTATTTTGTTTAATCCGATCAGTATTACAAAATCGATCTCCTCATACATAGCCAACAAGCAATACACAGAAACGGATCTGTTTTATGCCAATGAATGTTGGAATAGCTGGGAACATCACAGCCGCTTTTCTCATCCGGATAAAGAACAGTGTTTGGAGTTGATCAATCAGTCGCAAAATACAGCCAATAGCTTTTTAAAAACTGCAGAATGGGTATTGATCACTGTCGGCTCTGCTTTTGTGTATGAACTGGAAAATACGGAAGTGGTGGCTAACTGTCATAAAATACCAACAGATAAATTTGTGAAGAGACTATTGAGTATTGATGAAGTATATACTGCTTTAAAAAGTACGGTTCATAAATTGATAGATAATAATCCGGGAGTAAAAATAATATTTACTATCAGTCCTGTGCGACATTTACGGGATGGATTTGTAGAGAATAACAGGAGTAAATCTACCCTTATTCAGGCAGTGCACCGACTGGTAGATAGTAATGAAAAGGTATTTTATTTTCCGGCTTATGAATTAGTGATCGATGATCTAAGAGATTATCGATTTTATGCAGAAGATATGGTGCATCCGAATTATGCAGCTACTAATTATGTTTGGGAGAAATTCATTGCAACCTGTATAGATGAATCATCACAACAATTGATGAAGGAAATAAATGTGATCAATGCTGCCAGAAATCATAAGCCATTTAATCCCACTTCTAAACAGCATGAAAAATTCCTGAAAGCTAATTTAGAAAAAGTGGAGCAGCTAAGTAAACAAAATTCATATATCAATTTCGATGATGAAAAAAAGTATTTCTCCCCAAATGCCTAAAGTGATTTTCCTTTGTTATAGTTGAAAGTTTGCTCAGGCTCTTTTAATGCTAATCTATTTTGAATTCAAAATACTCTTCCAGATTCACCCTTTAGGGGGCGGAGGGGGTTAATGTATTCTATCTCCTCTTACTTCCATCTCATGCATGATTTTTTTTTCATAGACCAGCCATTCTTTCCAACGCTTTCTTACGGTCTCTTTCTTGATATAGGTTTCGGCAAGATCGATGAACAAAGTATAATGTCCGGCTTCGCTTTCCATGAAGCGACGATAAAACCTTCTCATATATGCATCGTCTAAACCTTCGCTTAGTCGTTTAAAGCGTTCGCAGCTTCTTGCCTCAATTAATGCCATCATTAATAAATGATCCAATAAGCGTTCTTCGGGGTTGCCGCCTTTTTTTACAAAATCGATCAGGTTGTTCACATAAATATCTTTACGTTGTTTACCCAGCGTTAAATTTCGTTTGTGTAATTCAGCCAGCACCATTCTGAAATGTCCCCATTCTTCCGTAACGATCGGACTTAATTCTTTTACCAGTTTTTCTTTATCACTATATCGCTGAATTAATGTAATGCAGGTTGTAGCCGCTTTTTGTTCGCAGTAAGCGTGATCAGTTAAAATTTCTTCCAATTGTATTTCTGCAAGGTTTACCCAACGAGGGTCGGTAGGTAGTTGTAGGCCAAGTATATTTTTTACATCAATGCTCTCTGTATTCATCCTGCAAAAATAAATAATACAATTTGGTTTGAAGACAGCCATTTTTCTTAATTTACACAATAATTTTTTTTATGAGAATCTTGCCATTAATAATATCCGCAACGATCACAACAGTACTGGTTATTACGCTTAATTCAACTTTAGTGTTGCCGGCACCTTTGGGAAAATTACTTAGTCCGCAACATGGGATATGGCAAAATGCAGAGAGTGCTGATGCTGATTTTAATGCGGAATTGAAATTTCCTCAATTAAAAGGTAAGGTGCAGGTGTATCTGGATGATAGGCTTGTGCCACATGTTTTTGCAGAAAATGAAGATGATGTATATTTTGTACAAGGGTATTTGCATGCCAAATTTCGTTTGTGGCAGATGGAGTTACAAACCCATGCTGCTGCCGGAAGGGCTAGTGAGATCATCGGAGATAAAGCACTTGCTCATGACCGTGAGTTCAGGCGGTTAGGTATGGGGTATGCAGCAGAGATCGCTCAAAAGGAAGCAGAAAAAGATCCGGTTATAAAAGCAGAATGTGATGCTTATACCGCTGGGGTAAACGCATACATAACAAATTTACCAGAAAGTGAATTGCCACTTGAGTATAAACTGATTGGCTATCTCCCTGAAAAATGGTCCAACCTTAAAACCATGTTATTCTTAAAATACATGAGTTATGATCTTGCAGCACATGAAGATGATTTTGAAATGACCAATGCAAAAAGATTTTTCAATAAAGAAGATTTTGATAAATTATTTCCGTTAAAACAGGATTCGTTAGATCCTATTATCCCTGCCGGAACTGTATATGCAGCACCTAAAGTGCAGGCGAAAGCTCCGGCTACAGCTGATTCTATTTATTTTGCCGGTAAGCCATTGGAGTTGCAGGAAGAAAAACCTGACAAAGAAAATGGCAGTAATAACTGGGCCGTAAGTGGCAGTAAAACACGTACAGGCTCACCGATCTTGTGTAATGATCCTCACTTAGGTTTAAATCTTCCATCACTTTGGTTTGAAATGCAGTTGAGTACACCAACTTTCAATGCATACGGCGCTACCTTTCCGGGTGCTCCCAGTGTTATCATTGGTTATAACGATAGTTGCGCTTTCGGTTTTACCAATGGAGGTAGAGATGTGAGAGACTATTATGAGATACAATTTAAAGATGATACCCGTAAAGAATATTGGTTTGACAGCGCCTGGAAGAAAACCGATTTTAGGGTAGAAAGAATTAAAATAAAAGGGAAACCGGATTATTTGGATACTGTAGCCTATACTATTTTCGGACCGGTAATGTATGATAAGAGTTTTAGCGGAGGTGTGGCCCCTAATGATAAATATTATGCAGTTCGCTGGAAGGCACATGACCCGAGTAATGAGTTAAGGATTTTTAATGAGTTGAATCATGCAAAAAATTATGCAGATTATTCCGCAGCTGTTGTCAACCTGCACACTCCGGGGCAAAATTGCGTATTTGCTTGTAAGAATGGTGATATTGCATTGCGTGCACAAGGAGAGTGGCCGGCGAAGTGGAAAGGACAGGGAGATTTTGTAATGCCGGGTACTGACAGCAGTTATATGTGGCAAGGGATGATCCCGATGGATGAAGTGCCTTTTCAATATAATCCGGAAAGAGGGTTTGTAAGCAGTGCTAACCAAAAGCCTGCAGACTCAACTTATCCTTATTATCTGGGTAGAAATTATCCGCTGTATCGAGGACTTCTGATTAATAAAAGATTGAGCGCAATGACTGATATTACGGTGGATGATATGATGGCGTTGCAAACAAATAATTATAATATTTTCGCAGAAGAGGCCCGTCCGGTATTTTTGAAAAATGTTCAGGAAGAAAAATTAAATGCGGATGAAAAGAGATACCTGGATATTTTGAAATCCTGGAATTTGAATAATGATGTTAATGAAAAAGGAGCGACAGTTTTTGAAGTGGTATGGAAAAAATTCACTGAAGTGGTGTTTGATGATGACTATAAATTATCTCCCGAAGTAATTATGCATCCTTTTGAAAGTAGTTTGCTAGAGGGTGTTTTGAAAGATAGTGCTTATAAGTTTTTAGATGACAGACTTACTACTAAAAAACTGGAAACATTGGCTGATGATGTTACGCTTGCATTTAAAAAGGCATCAGAAGAATTAAAACAAGCTGAAACTGCAGGAAAACTCGAATGGGCAAAATATAAAGGAACAAGGATTAATCATCTCACCAAATTAGATCCTTTTAACCGAACCGATCTGCCGATTGGTGGTGGAACGCATTGTATCAATGCCACTAAAGAAACCCATGGGCCAAGTTGGAGAATGATCGTTAGCCTTACTGCTACTACTGAAGCATATGGTGTGTATCCGGGAGGACAAAGCGGTAATCCGGGTAGTAGGTTTTATGATAATTTTATTGACCAGTGGGTTGCAGGAAAATATTTTCCACTTTGGATGATGACCAAAGGTGAGGAAAACGATAAACGTGTAAAATGGAAAATAAGTTTTTCCCGGAGTTAAAATACCTATCCTAAAAAGTAAAAATAATTATATGAAATTCATCGTCTCAATAGTATTGATTGCTTTATTAAGTTTTGCCGCCTGTTTGTATTTACCATGGTGGAGTATAGCCATTGTGGCATTTATGGTGGCCGCACTCATTCCTCAAAATCCGGGTAAGGCTTTTTTATCTGGTTTTATTGCATTGTTTTTGTTGTGGGGAAGATTGGCATTTGTTATCAGTGCAAACAATGAACATTTACTGGCACACAAAGTATCTGTCCTCATTTTAAAAATGGATAGTCCATATCTGTTGGTTTTTGTTACAGCACTCATCGGCGCATTGGTTGCAGGTTTGGCTGCCTTGTCGGGTAGTTATTTACGTAAGGCCTGATTTTTTTCTTTCACAGATTTCTAACAAAATCCTGCCTAATTTCGTTGCATCACAAATTGTAGTATGCTCAAAATTTTTACTGTCGTTATTTTATTATGCTCTCTTCATTCCTCTGCTCAGAAAATTTTCGGTACGGTATACAATGAAAATGGGGACTTGTTACCCTATGCATCTATTACTATAAAAGGCACATCAATGGGTGCAAGTGCTAATAACAGGGCCCGGTTTGCAATTGCTGTAACACCCGGTACATACACTATTGTTTGTCAGCATGTAGGGTATGCTGCAAAGTCTGTTACCATGACCATTGATAAAGAAGATAAGGAAGCTTTTTTTGTGCTGTTTGAACAAAAATTGACCTTAAAGGAAGTTATCATAAAAAATGGAGGCGAAGATCCTGCGTATGACATCATCCGACAGGCAATAAAAAGGCGGAAGGAGTATGCCGGGCAAGTAAAAGGATTTACCTGTGATCTGTATACCAAGGATATGATAAAGCTGCGTAGTCTTCCTAAAAAAATATTTGGTAAAAAATTGCCCGACCAGGATAAGATGGATATGATGTTGGACACGATGGGGCAGGGAATCATTTATTTATCCGAATCTGTAGCCAGCGTTGCTTCACATCAACCGGATAAATTTAAAATGCAGGTACGCAGTAGCCGGGTAAGTGGTAGCAATAGTTTTGGGTTTACCTTTCCTGCATTCATCAGTTTGTATCAGAATAATGTATCTGTGTTCAGCGAAAAATTTAATCCCAGAGGTTTTGTCTCGCCTATTGCCGACGGAGCGATCGGTTTTTATAAATTCAAGTTTTTAGGAAGCTTTTTTGAGGATGGTAAAGAGATCAATAGCATAAAAGTGATTCCAAGAAGAAACTATGAACCATTGTTTTCCGGTATCATTAATATTACAGAAGGCGATTGGCGCATACATAGTTTTGACCTGACGCTTAGCAAAAAATCGCAATTAGAAATTATCGATACTTTACAAATAACGCAGATACATCTGCCCGTAACAACAGATGTATGGCGTGTAAAAAATCAGTTATTGCATTTTAATTTTAATCAACTGGGCATTAATGCAGCTGGCAATTTTCTTAGTGTATACTCAGATTATGTGATCGATCCTACATTTAAAAAAGGCTTTTTCGATGCAGTTGTAATTAAATACGATACAGGAGCCAATAGAAAAAATGTCACCTATTGGGATAGTGTTCGTCCGGTACCACTCGAAAGAGAAGAGGTAAAAGATTATCTGGTAAAAGATAGCTTGTTTGAATTACGGAAGGATAGTGCACTGACAAAAAATTCAGTTGATTCTCTAAAGCGCCGGCAAGGGGCATTAAAACCATTGCAGGTTTTCTGGACGGGTATTGATAGAACACATTACAGTGCTACCAATACATACAAATGGGATATACAGCCTCTTATAAAGAACCTACAATATAATACAGTAGAAGGTGTAGTGTTGAGCGTAGATGGTTACTACGATAAAAACCTGAAGCAGTCTGGAGCCAGGCTTTTGATCAAACCATCCATCCGATATGGATTCAATAATACGCATCTGAATGCATGGGTAGATGTTGGGGTAAGAACAAGAGATTTTGATAGTGACCAAAAACTTAAACGACAATCCTGGAATTTTTCCGGTGGTAAGAGAGTAAGTCAGTTCAATAAAGAAAGCTCTGTTACCCCTCTTGTAAATACGATCGGTACACTTTTATACGGAAAAAATTATATGAAGATATACGAAAACTGGTTTGGCAACGTAGTCTTCAATAAGCGTTTTGAAAATGGCTTTAAATTTAGTGTGAATGCCTTGTATGAGGATAGGCTACCCATAGACAATACAACAGATTTTACCTTTTTTAAAAATGACAAGATACACCTGACACCTAATTATCCATACGAAAAGATCGGGTCGCAGTTTATTCGTCATCAGGCACTTAGTGTAGCTGTTAGCGTTAGTATAAAGCCAGGTCAAAAATATATTCAATATCCTAATACTAAAATACCATTGGGGGCTAAATATCCTACCTTTAGTTTTAGCTATATAAAAGGAATAAAAGATATCTTAGGTAGTGATGTGGATTATGATAAATGGAAAATTTCAATTGCTGATGATAAGAATTTTAAATTGGCCGGGTTGATGAAATATAAGATCAGTATCGGTGGCTTTTTAAATAGCAATGTTGTGTTTATTCAGGATTACCAGCACTTTATAGGAAACCGTAGTGCGGCCGCAAGTGAATATGTAAATAGTTTTCAGTTAGCACCATATTATGCAAACAGCACCACAGCTAGTTTCTATTCTTTAGCACATTTAGAGCATCATTTTAATGGAATGCTTACCAATAAGATTCCATTATTCAGAAAATTGAACTGGAATTTAGTAGCGGGCAGCAATGCTTTTTATGTCAACAACAACAATAATTACGTTGAAATATTTGCTGGGATCGAAAATATTTTGAAAATCTTCAGGCTGGATTTTGTTACTTCATATACAAATGGGAAGACGGGTACTTCAGGTATAAGACTTGGACTTGGGGGGCTTTTGGGAGCCAATATGAAGTATAGCGGAAGTGATAAAAGTCTTTCAATTGGGTTTTGATTTTTCGTAATAGAGACAGAATAAAACAAGTTTATTTACCTTTGCCGAAATAATTTGGTTTGCCCTGCAAGCATCCAATCCACTAAACAGTGGATTTCCCGTTCATTCGAGATCAAACTTATTAATTATGGCACCACTATACAATCGCATTTCTCAGGCGGAGTTGAAGAAATTACTCTATGCCGAAACCGAACATCGTACCACTATTTCATTTTATCAGTATTTTCCTGTTAATGATCCAAAACAATTCAGAGATGACCTGTATAAGTCATTGGATGAATTGAAAGTATTTGGCAGGATATATGTAGCCCATGAAGGCATTAATGCCCAAATAAGTGTGCCAGAAAGTAACTTCGAAGCATTAAAAAATTGTCTTTATTCATTTGATGGCTTAAATGGGATAAGATTGAATGTTGCTGTTGACGATGATGGCAAATCCTTTTGGGTGTTAAAAATAAAAGTGAGGGAAAAGATCGTGGCAGATGGGATCACTGATCCTGCTTTTAGTATGGAGAATAAAGGCAAGTATGTAAATGCGGCAGAGATGAATGAATTGCTGAATGATAAGGATACGGTTGTGATCGATATGCGTAATCACTATGAATTTGAAGTGGGGCATTTTGAAACGGCGATAGAAATACCAAGTGATACATTTAGAGAACAGTTACCCATGGCTGTTAGTATGATGGAAGATAAGAAGGATAAAAATATTATTATGTATTGCACAGGAGGTATTCGTTGTGAAAAGGCCAGTGCGTATATGCTGCATAATGGATTCAAAAATGTATTTCATCTTGAAGGAGGTATTATCAATTATGCAAAGCAGGCTAAGGAGAAAGGGTTGCCCAGCAAATTTATTGGTAAAAATTTTGTTTTTGATGACAGGTTGGGAGAGCGGATAACCGAAGATGTTATTGCTAAGTGCCATCAATGTGGTAAGCCTGCAGATACGCATACCAATTGTAAAAATGATGGCTGCCATATATTATTCATACAATGTGATGAATGTGCAACAGCATTCGATGGGTGTTGTACTGTAGAATGTCAGACTATATACAAGTTGCCTTTGGAAAAGCAAAAGGAATTACGCAAAGGAATAGACAAAGGTAATATGGTGTTTAATAAAAGTAAACAACGGCTCCGCCCAAGATTAAATGAAAAATAGTAAGATCTGATCTTTACGATCTTACATTAATAGTTTGTTCAGAGAATTAATGATGCTTTTTTCAGTAACAACATCGCTAAGGTCTTTTGGAATAAATTTTTCACCGATCACTTTTTCGTATAGCTCAATATATTTTTTTGAGATAATGTTGATCCATTCATCACTCATTTCGGGTACGGTTTGTCCTTCTTTACCCATGAAATTATTTTCTATCAACCATTCTCTTACAAATTCTTTACTGAGTTGTTGTTGTTTTTCTCCTTTGCTTTGGCGTTCGCTATAACCGTCTGCATAAAAATATCTTGAACTGTCAGGAGTATGTATCTCATCCATTAAAAAGATCTGATCGCCGATCTTACCAAATTCATATTTTGTATCAACCAGTATGAGCCCACGTTTGCCGGCAAGTTTTTTACCTCTTTCAAAAAGAGCGTATGTGTATTTTTCCATGATGGCATAATCTTTTTCGCTAACCAAACCTCTAGCAAGAATTTCTTCTCTGCTGATATCTTCATCATGTCCAACATCTGCCTTAGTGGTAGGAGTGATTATGGGTGATGGGAAAAAATCATTTTCCTGAAGATTGTCGTGCAAGGTAACGCCACACAATTCTCTTTTGCCGCTACTGTAAGTTCTCCAGGCATGCCCGGCCAGGTTGCCTCTTATCACCATTTCAACTTTTAATGGAGTGCATTTTTTCCCGATGGCGCTGTTAGGAGTAGGAGTATTTATAAGCCAATTCGGACAAATATCTTCTGTTGCTTTCAGCATATATGCAGCGATTTGATTTAGTACTTGTCCTTTATAAGGAATAGGGCGAGGAAGGATTACATCGAAAGCGGAGATACGATTGCTGGCAATCATAACCAACCATTTATCGGCTATGGTATACACATCTCTTACTTTTCCGCTGTAAAAATTGGTTTGCTGGGGGAAATTAAACACTGACATTTTGCTAAAGTACTTGCAAGTATTTAAATCACCCAATTTAGACATACACAAAATGTCAACAACACGTTGGAAATAAAATTTTTGAAAGAAAGTAACAATCCTTATTTTGCTGTATATTTAAATTACTAAACGACGCTATATGAGAAAAAAAATAAGCTATCTACTGGCTCTATTTCTGGCAACGGTTTGTACAATATCTGCCAATGCCCAAAGCACAATTATAATAGGAAAGGTCGAGAACAGCAGTTCTAAAGAAGATGTGGCTGCGGTTTCTGTTACTGTGAAAGGAGGTACTGATGGTACTTTTACTGATGACAAGGGGAATTTTAAACTTACAACCAATCAAAAATTACCACTTACATTGTTGTTCTCATCTGTTGGGTTTGAAATGCAGGAAGTGGTCGTTCGTTCTCAACAGCCTATCAATGTGTCTTTTAAACCATCCAACTCATTAGGTCAGGAAGTTGTGGTGTCGGCTTCAAGAGTTCCTCAGAAAATACTTGAGTCGCCTGTTTCGATAGAAAGGGTAAGCGCTGCAAATATTCGTAATTCGCCTGTTTCGAATTTTTATGATGTTGTGTCTACTTTAAAAGGTGTTGATATCACTACTTCATCTCTAACATTTAAAACGCCTACCACCCGTGGATTTAATTCTAGTGGTAATGTTCGTTTTAATCAATTGGTTGATGGTATGGATAACCAGGCTCCCGGCTTGAACTTTTCGGTTGGGGCTATCATAGGCTTAAGTGAATTAGATGTAGATAATATCGAATTATTATCTGGTGCATCATCTGCATTGTATGGTTCGGGAGGTATGAATGGCACCTTGTTGATGAACAGTAAAAATCCTTTTAAATATCAAGGATTGTCATTTCTTGTTAAAACCGGCATCATGCATACCGATCAGAAACAAAGAAATGTATCACCGTATTATAACTGGAGTGTGAGATGGGCTAAACAAGTATCAGATAAATTTGCGTTTAAAATAAATACAGAATTAATTCAGGCTAAAGACTGGTTAGGTGCGGATGACAGAAACTACAACAGATCCGCCGGTTACTTTGGAAATGTAAAACCAGGCACAAGAAGCACAGATCCTAACTATGATGGAGTAAATGTTTTTGGTGATGAAACTTCTGTAGATATTATGCCTTTTCTGAAAGCATTTACTGGCGGCGGTGCAGTGTTAACGGCATTGGGGTACGATATCAATAAACCAATCAATGTTTCCCGTACAGGGTATTATGAAAAAGAAGTGCTGAATCCTAATACATTGAATTTTAAATTGTCTGGTTCATTGCATTATAAAATTACTCCTAAAGTAGAAGCTTCTTTGGCAGCTTATTGGGGAACAGGGAACACTGTTTACACTGGTGCATCCCGTTATAACATCAGAGATTTCAAAATGGGGCAATATAAATTTGAATTGAACCATAAGAACTGGATGTTAAGAGCATACACTACACAGGAAAATGCCGGTGGTACTTTTAATGCTACCGTTACAACACAGTTGTTTAACGAAAGCTGGAAAACATCTGTTACCAGAACTGCTAATGGTTCGCCTAATCCTCAACCTACAGATTGGTACATACAGTATGTAAATAAGTATTTGTCAGATATTCTTTCTTTTGTTCCTGATATGACGGCGCATAATAATGCAAGAGGGGTGGCTGATGTAGGAAGACCAACTTCCGGAACAGCTTCTTTTAGATCTGCATTCAATGCTGTTGCAGGAAAACCTGTTCCTAAAGGAGGATTGTTGTTAGATAGAACTGATCTGTATAATGTAGAAGGTAATTATGATTTTAGTTCTGTTACCAGTAAAGTTGCCGACATTATGGTTGGAGCCAGCTACAAAAGATATGTATTAAATTCTCAGGGAACTTTGTTTGCTGATACTGCAGGAACTATCGGCATCAATGAATATGGAGCTTATGTTCAGGCTATCAGACAAGTGGTTAAAAATCTGAAACTGGCAGTTTCAGGAAGATACGATAAAAATCAAAATTTTGACGGTCGTTTTACACCGAGAGCAACAGCCGTGTTGACAGTGGCAAAAGATAACAATATCAGATTGTCTTATCAAACTGCTTATCGTTTCCCATCAAACCAAATGCAATGGATAAACTTACCTATTGGTACTGATCTACAATTGATCGGAGGTAACAAAGCATTTATAGATATTTATCATTTTAATACTAATCCGCTATATGATTATGAGGCATTGAGAAAAGGTTCAATAGTACCATTTACAGTGAAAACACTTAAGCCTGAATCAATTTCATCTTTTGAATTAGGGTATAAAGGACTGCTGTTAGATGGTAAATTGCTGGCAGATGTATATGGTTATTATGGTCAGTATAAAGATTTTCTGGGAAGATATATCGTTGTGCAAAATAAGACGGGAGCTCCAATTACCGTTGGTGATACTACAACAGGATATAAATATTCTTTACCAATTAATACATCTGATAAAGTTAAAACATACGGTTACGGTATCAGCATTGATTATAGATTGCCTAAAAATTTCATGATTGGTGTGAATGTAGCTTCTGATAATTTAAAAGATGTGCCTGCTGATTTTGTTGCATACTTCAATGCACCTAAATACAAAGTAAATGCTTCATTGGGTAATACAGGTTTTGGTTACAAGAATCGAATGGGCTTTAACGTGGCTTACAGATGGCAGGATGCTTTCTTCTATCAGGGAGATTTTGCTAATGGCAATTTGCCGGCTGTACAAACGTTGGACGCACAGGTTAGCTTTAAATTCCCGTCAACAAAATCAGTGTTGAAATTGGGGGCTAATAATTTGTTGAATCAGTATTATTATAATGCGATCGGTAACTCACAAATTGGTGGATTGTATTATGTAAGTTTTGGGTATAATATTTACTAATATACTTACAACTTAAAACAAACATTAAATCATTTAAATTTTTTAAAATGAAATCTATAAAAATGAATTTTAAAATCTTATTAGTTCCGATTGTTGCGGCATCTATGATTTTGACTTCGTGTAATAAAGATCTGGAAAGCTTTGCAGTTCCTACAGCACCAGTGGTAACTCCTCCAACAGGTACTACCATCTCATCTTACATATCTACCAATAGCAATTATTCATTTTTTGATACAGCTTTAAGAGCAACAGGTTTATATGCAGCTGTATTAAATCAGCCGGGGGCATACACTGTATTTGCACCCGATAACAACGCAATTAAAGCATTGATAAACGGATTGAATCCACTTGTGCCATTAGGGGCTCCGGATGCAACTTTTATTACGGTTATAAAAGATCCTTCAGTAAGAGCTCAATTAACCTCAGTGCTTTTATATCATATCATGGTATCAAAATTGCCAACTGCAAATTTTCCAACAGCATTTCCGAATGCAGCTTTCTCATCTAAAATACCACTAGATGCTTCAGGTGCAATTCGAATGAATCTTTTTCCATCAGCAAGACCGGGGCAAAACTATGTGAACAATGTACCTATTACTGCACCTGATCTGTTTACAGGTTCTAACGGAGTGGTACATGGCATTCCAGCACCTTTGGTACCACCAACATTACTTTTGGGACAAATTATTGATGCCAATGCTAATTTAACATATTTGAAAGCTGCTATAGCAAGAGCTGATAGTGGAGTGGCTGCAGGAAGTACACTTGATGCAGCTACACGTAATGGGTTGGCAAATCTCACTGTATTTGCTCCTAGCGATGCTGCTTTTAAAGCGGCATTAACGGCGGTAGTGTATGTTAAACTTGTGAGAGATGGTGCCACTCCGGGATTAGCAACGCAAACACAGGCCGCAACAACTGTAAATACGCTGGGGACTTCTATATTTACCAACCCTGCATTTTTTAGTGCTCTCTCAGCACAAACCGTAAAAGGGATAGTAGTTTATCACATTTTAGGAGTAAGGGCTTATGCAAGTAATATGCCTGCTGTAGCTACTAATATACCTACCTTATTGAATAGTGCTTTGCCTACTCATGAAGGGATTAAACTACAATCTACATTTACCGGGGCTGCTCCTTTTGTAGCAACAGCTTTAAATGTAACAGGTAAAGTTTCGTTGGTTGATGGCTCTACTAATTTCAGCGGCCCGGCTGCGACAGCTACAACAAAAGATATAAATGCTGTGAATGGGGTGGTGCATATCATCGATCAGGTATTAGTACCCCAAGGGTTATAAAAATATAGTATAAATAAAAAGGCCCCGATAATTCGGGGCCTTTTTATTTATAACAATTACAGTTTACTTTTCTGGAGATAAAAAGTCTTCATTATTTCAAAAACTTTTTCTTTCAGATCTTTGGTATTGGTCTGTTCACTTGAAACAGGAGGTAAGAAGGTCATGGATAATTTTGTAGGCAGCAAATAAAAAGATTTATCAATGGGCATAGCTTCTTTTGTACCGGTAATGATGCAAGGCATGATCTCTTTCTTTGTATCAATTGCCAATTTAAAACCACCATCGAAAAATGCCTTTAATGGCTCTTTAGTTCTGTTACGGGTACCTTCGGGATATATGCACATATTCATTCCCGTTAGCATAACATTTTTCATAGCGTCAAAACTTCTTCTTCTGCTTTGATCATTATTTCTATCCACCAGCACTGATCCTTTTTTATAGAATAATCCAAATATTGGCACTTTAGCAAAAGAGGCTTTGGCAATTGTTTTATTGGGGCCGGGTACATAGGGTGCAGATAGCGGAACATCTAACAAGGCATTGTGATTAAAAAGGATGACATAATTGTGTCCTGCTTTAAAGTGCTCTTTACCTTTTACTTTTACAGGGCACCCAATTAGCCTGAGCCACACACTCATCCATACCCTGGACACGCCTATAAAATAACTCTGCCCTTTAGGGTCAGGAATAAAGTAAGCGATCATAGATGGGATGAATATGATAAGAAACGTAACAACGAAACTGATTAACCCCCAAAGGGCCCATATTCTTGCAAAAATATTTTTGATCATTATTAAGTTATAATTTAAGGAGTTAATAATTTCCAGTCTATTGGTGCATATCCATCCTGTACAAGCAATTCATTAGTTTTTGAAAAATGTTTGCAACCAAAAAAGCCTTTATCTGCACTAAATGGAGAAGGGTGAGCAGCTTTCAGAATATGATGTTTGGTTTCATCGATCAATATTTGTTTTTCCTGTGCAAATTTTCCCCATAATAAAAAGACAACACCCTTTTTTTCATCAGAGATTTTTTGAATAACGGCATCAGTAAAATTCATCCAGCCAATTTTTTGATGACTGGCCGGTTCATTTGCCCGTACGGTAAGAATGGCGTTAAGCAGTAGTACTCCTTGCTCTGCCCATGAAGTAAGATTGCCGTATGCTGCCGGCATAGCTACTCCTATATCTTTCTGTATTTCTTTATAGATATTTACCAATGAGGGCGGCGGTTTAATACCATTGGGGACAGAAAAGCTTAAACCATGAGCCTGTCCGGGATTGTGGTAGGGATCTTGCCCCAATATTACAACTCTTACTTTATCAAAAGGCGTTTGGTTAAATGCATTAAAAATTAATGGCCCCGGTGGATAAATGGTTTTGCCGGCAGCTCTTTCAGTTTTTAAAAAAGTAACGATCTCAAGAAAATACGGCTTGGTAAATTCATTTTTCAATACCTCTTTCCACGAGGGCTCCATTTTTACATCCATTTTTTCAGAAATTTTCATAAAAGTACAAAAGCTAAATTTGTTGAACGACATTAATTGTAAAACTGTGAAATCCTTATGTAGCGTGGGTAATAAAATTTTGAAAGTACGTTGAAAATACTAACTTAGTGTTCTGTTTATGTCATAAAATTTGTTAGCATGAAAAAATATTTACTTCTTCTTTTTACATTCTTTCTTTTTGTTTTTTCTTCCAAAGCAGAGTTCGGAATATTCGCTTCTGCTGTGTATATCAATGTAAATGGCAGTTCTCAATTCTATAATACACAATTGAATGGCATCAATTCTATTGGTACTGTAGATTTTGGAGGCAATTTGGGGAGTTTTACTGCCAATACGGGAACACTGAGTTTACGTGGAGCGGAAATTAAAACATTCAAAGACCCTGGGAGCAATGTATGCGGAGGTACACTGTATTACACTGTTTATCCAAAAGGGAATCGGCCGGTATCACCAACTTTTACAGCCATTGGACTTGGTTTTTATTGCGATTGTAATGGAGATGGAACTTTTAATAGTTGTGGTGGAGGAACATGTACTATAGGTAGAGATCAAAAATGGCAGAAAGTAAATGACTCTAAAGATCTTACACAATTATCCGCCGGTGATTATACGTTGGAATTATATTATCAGATCCCGGGCTCATCATCTTCATCAAGTGAATGTGGAGAATTCAGGTTCGACAGTAATTTGGGTAATAACTATACTGCAGATTTTACTATTCTTCAAAACTTGGCGGTTAATTTTTCTGGTCTTTCGGGGCTGGCAAATAACAATGGTATATTATTAAAATGGAGCATCGAAAATGATGTTGATATTATTCGTTACGAGATAGAACGTTCAGCTAATGGAATTGATTTTAGTACACTAGGTGCTGTATCTTCTGCAAAATCGAGATTGCCTTATAATTATTCCATGATGGATAAAAATCCTCTTTCCGGCAATGGCTTTTATAGAATTAAATTTTACGAGTTAGATAATAGTATTAGCTATTCTAATGTTTATAGGATGACATGGAATGTTTCCGGCAATGATCTGCAGGTGATCTTTAACCAGTCATCTTCTGCATTAACGATCAGATCCGGAATTGTACCCAAAGGGAAATACCAACTTAATATTATTAATTACATCGGGCAACAGGTTCTAAGTTCTCCTGTTAATTACAATGGTACTGAAAACAGTATTACTATTGATTTTCCTAAAAAGTTATCGGCGGGGGCATACAAAATTTTGCTTTTAAATAATGAATTGAGTTACAAGGGAAGTTTTTTAGTTAGATAACATTATATAAATTTCTGATAATAACAAAGCCCCGAGTAATTCGGGGCTTTGTTATTCAGTAATTATATCGGTCGAAACTTTTACCGACGTTTTCCCCCATCTTACCGAGTTTTTATGGCAGATCGCCTAATCGATGTTTAGTAGAGATCAAAACCATATTAGCTTTGATTTATTAATTCAAAACAAACAAAATTTTACACAATGGAAGACAATATGAATAATAATAAAATGCGTAGGGTAAATGAGAACAGATTTGTCGGAGGACTTATCATCATAGGTATTGGTGTTGTGTTATTGGCCGATAAAATGGGAGTGGCTTTTCCTCAGTGGCTATTAACCTGGCCAATGCTTTTGATCGTAATAGGCATTTTTAAAGGATTTAAAAGTAATTTTAGAAGCTTTGGCTGGTTGATATTGGTGGCAGTAGGTGGTATTTTTTTGTGGGATAATATAGTGCCTGGTGTTGACTTAAAAAAATTCGTTGTTCCGATAATCCTGATAGCAGTTGGGTTGTTGTATATTTTTAAACCAAAATCCAAATGGAGGGAAAACAGAGAAAGATGCCGTGAGCAATGGCGACAAAGACATCAGGGGGCTGTGGATACATCATGGGAAGAATCAAGTCCGTTAAACGATGATCACTTAGATATTAAATCTGTTTTTAGCGGACTAAAAAGGACTGTCTTATCTAAATCCTTTAAAGGAGGGAGGATATCATGTGTTTTTGGTGGAGTGGAATTGAATCTTTCGCAGGCTGATATACAAGGCAACGCAATACTAAGGCTGGAAGAAGTATTTGGAGGAATTAAATTAGTAGTGCCACCAAACTGGACAATAAAAAATGAGATCGAAGGCGTATTTCATGGAGTGGATGATGAAAGAAATAACCAGTCGCAGGTTGATCCGAACAAAGTGCTTGTTCTGCAGGGAAGTGCGGTGTTTGCAGGTATTGAAATAAGAAGCTATTGATCGAAAGATCATTTACCAAAACCAAATAACTATTTTATGAACTGGTATCTTACAAAAATTATTTATCAGATTATTTGTGATAAAGGAATACACACGCCTCAATTTGATGAACAATTAAGACTGATCTATGCAGAGGATGATCTGCATGCATTTCAAAAAGCCAGATTACTTGGAGAAAGAGAAGAAGATAATTTTATGAATAACAGTAATCGGCCGGTTTACTGGAAATTTATAGATGTGCCGGAAATGCATAAATTAAATACCTTAGTGGACGGTGTTGAAATGTATTCCAAGATAAAGGAGGAAGAAGATGCGGATATATTTATCAGAACAACAAAGTTAAAAGCCAAACATTTGTTCGAAGACTGTACAGTCAACACCATCAAATTAAATTAATCATTTTGTCAAAGTCCTTATTGTCATCAAGAGCAAGCCTGGTAGCATTTAGTGCCTGGTGGTTGGTGTGGAGTCTTGTGCAGTGGATTGTTTTATTGCAGTTAGGGGTTACCCAATTGCAGGCTATTACTGATAGTTTACTAAGCAATGTTTTATTGGGAGGATCTTGTTTTCTTATTATCAGTAACATGCGTTACTATTTGCCCAAACATGAAAAGTATTGGTATATCATTACGGTAAGTTTTGTACTGAGTTTTGTATGGTTGATAATGATACGTGCCGCGTTATATTTTCTTTTTAAAAATGATGAGCAGTATTTATTCGCATTAAAACAATCATCCATATTGCGCTATGGCGTTGGTTTTTTAATGATCAGTTGCATTTCCACCATCAGCTTATTGTGGTACACACAACAGGATCAGTTGAAATCAGGTAATCAACAAAAAGAGATAGAACAATTGGCAAAGGATGCAGAGTTATTTAAATTAAGACAGCAGTTACAACCTCATTTTTTATTCAATAGTTTAAATTCTATTAGTGCTTTAATTGGCAGCCAGCCGGAAAAAGCCAGGAATATGATACAGCAACTGTCGGATTTTTTAAGAGGCACACTTAAAAGAGAGGAGCATCAATGGAATAGTTTGCACGAAGAGATCCAATATTTGGAACTCTACCTGGATATAGAAAAAGTAAGATTCGGTCATCGGTTGCAAACAGAGATATTTGTAGAGGACGGGGTAGAATCATTGCAGTTACCTGCTTTGCTATTACAACCTGCGGTTGAAAATGCGATCAAATTCGGATTGTATGACACTATTGGAGAAGTGGTGATACATATCAGTGCAAAACAAAGAAATAATTTATTGGAGATCGTTATTCAAAATCCCTTTGATGAAGAAACCGCATTGCCATCAAAAGGAACAGGTTTTGGATTGGCCTCTATTCAACGGCGTTTATTTTTATTGTTTGAAAGAAATGACCTGTTGAAAACGAACGTTGAAAATAATATATTCATTACTACTATTTTGATTCCGCAAAAGAAATGAAAGCAATAATAATAGATGACGAGCCATTGGCAAGAATGGTGATCAGAGAATACCTGCAGTCGCATGATGACATTACTGTTCTGCAGGAATGCAATGACGGGTTTGAAGGAGTGAAAGCGATCATGCAACATCAGCCAGACCTGATATTTTTAGATATTCAAATGCCTAAAATAAATGGGTTTGAGATGTTGGAGTTGATCGATCAACCGCCGGCAGTGATCTTTACAACAGCATTTGAAGAGTATGCTATTAAAGCATTTGAAACACACGCTGTTGATTATCTCCTTAAACCATTCAGTAAAGATCGTTTTGACAAAGCTTTACAAAAGTTACAGGAAGGAAAGGAGAGTAATGCTGAAAATACCAAACAGTTATTGGAGGCCGTAGTCAATACCCCAGACAAGCACAATCGTATTGTGGTGAAAGAAAACGGGAAAATTAAAATAATTCCGTTGACGCAAATTCAGTTTATTGAAGCAGCAGATGATTATGTAAAAGTGCATACAGCCGAAGGTTACTTTCTAAAGAATAAAACAATGGCCTATTTCGAATCTGTGTTAGATCCCAATAGCTTTATTCGTATACATCGGTCCTACATCGTAAATGTTCAATTAATAACCCGTTTAGATCCTTACGAAAAAGAGACTTATGTGGCAGTATTATCCAATGGTAAACAATTGCCGGTAAGTAAAACCGGTTATGCAAAATTGAAAGAGGTGTTGGGTATTTAAGGGAGAGTCTAGACAGATACATTAGCTAGTATATATAAATATAAAGCCCCGGAAACCCGGGGCTTTATATTTCAGTTTAAAAGAATAAACAGTCTATCTGTATAATTTCAAATTGGTTTTATTGTTATCAGGTGCAATTACTTCAAGCAGATAAATACCTTTTGGCAATGAATTACCTATTGATAAACTTTGTGATGCAGAGCCTTCGCTGATAGTAAATGTGCTGTTTTTTACCATTTGCCCATTACTGCTAAATAATCCTAGTTTGTAAACACCACCTTTTTGATTTAAAAACTGTATACTAACAGTTTGTCCGTCCGGAGTGATCGCTGCTTTGATCGCATCAGTTTTGGTTTTAGCAGAGATGGAAACTATCTGGCTGTAATGTGCATTTCCGCTGGTTTCAATACATTTTATCCTGTAAAAAATATTTGAAGCATTTGTATTGTTATCTGTCCAGCTGTATTGCATAGAAGAACCATTGTTGTTTACAATACCAGTTGAATATACTTTGCTGAAATTTGTTCCATCCACAGATCTTTCTACTTCGTATTGTTTTACATTCGTTTCAGTTTCTACATTCCAGTCTACTTTATTACCGATATTATTTTTTTTGACAGTAATATTCGAAAATTTAACTGGTAATATTCCTGCCTGTCTAAAAACCAGCTTGAAGCGATCGGGGTTAGCAGAAGCAGCATCTCCATTGATGCTGAAATCAACAATGGTAACACCATTCAGGTTGATAGGAGTGGATGTATTCAGATAGCTATCTTCCAACATTCCCACAGATACTTTTTGATTCAGATTATCTGCTTTTATCTCAAAACGATAATTGCGTTGTGTGGTTTTTGCCAATTTATAAAACATAGTATCCAAATCTCCAGGCACAGGCCTTCTTTCAGCAGATAAAGTTTTGTTAGCTCTAAAGAAGCTTATATTTTCATTTGTATTACCCATTTTAGGAGCATCTTCTAATGTTACATTGGAACTGAAGTTGTCATTGTAGTCTGCAATAACTCCATCTGCCAGTGTGGTTGAAGCGGCATCAACCAGGTAAAGATTCGTTTTTAAAGCAGCAGGTTTACTAAAGCCGGATGGTCTTGCGCTTGGTGCTGCTGTATATTTGCAATCTTCAGTAAAAGTAATTGAAGCAGGGCCGTCAGAACTTGTTTGTATCAATACAGCTTGACCACTTTCTATTATTTTAGTTTGTGTGCTTGCACCAACTGATGAAGAGAAAATACCATCTCCATCCATATCATCCAGCATAACATAGCCACCTACCGTATTCATATTCGGGTCCCATGCATAAAATCTTTTTACCACATTTGTTCTGGTAACTTTATCAAAATCTATCGGTGATGCATATGGGTTACCAATCAAGGCATATTTTCCCATCACGGAGGACGCAGTAAAAGTCTGATCTCCTGTTTGTAATTTACCGGCACTACTTAATGTAGTGCTATTGGAATAACCCAGGCTAAGATTTGTTGGATTTCTATCTCCTCTCATAAAAACAAAATACCCGATATTATCTCCCGAACCGGTGTTATTTGAAATTGGGACGTTGGTGTTGCTAACGTTAACCAAGGCTTGTGTAGAAAGATTAAACCATTTCATCGAAGCTGCTGCGCCGGCATCTAAACCATTTCCTCCACCCGGCGAGGTTACAATAGTACCTCTGCCTTGTGTGTATACACCTCCATTCTGCCATGATTCGAAAATTGTATTGGCGTTACTTAAAGGAGATGTCATTAAGCGCCATGCTCTTTTTGCAGGGAAATAACGTTCTACAATAAATTTACCACCGCCGGAATAATCGAGATCTCCACCAACAGTTGCTACACTTGCTGTACCAGCTGAATCGGAAGACAAAGTGATAGTTTTATCTGTAAGGTCAATGGTGCCGTTAGTAGGTGTAAGTACACCAGTCAGTGCAAAGGATTTGTCAATTGAAACGCCTGCAACATTATCCACTTCAAGATTATTCATGGCGTTGATAGTGGCATTGCTGCCTGGAAAATATTGTGTGGCTGTTCCATTTAAAATAATGCTGCCATTATTTGTCAATGTACCACTATTCGTATAGTTGCCGGTTATAGTAAGGTTTCCATCAGCTGCAACCGTTAGAGAAGCACCGGGTGCAATATCCAGGTTGCCAACTGTTATTGTTCCGGAAATAACCGGATAGCTTGAGGCTCCTGCCGATAAAGTAAGATCAATGATTCCTGAAGGTACAATGCCTCCGCACCAATTCGCTGTGTTATTCCAATTGTTATCAACAGCACCTATCCAGTTACTGCCTGCAAAATTAATAGTAACATCATCTGTTGAAGTATTGCATGGAGAATTAGAAATACTCCATCTTAAAACATAGGTTGTGCCTATAGTTCCCGTAAATGTTGACGTGGGGCTGGCATCATTGCTGAACGAACCTCCGCTGCCACTTATGATACTCCAACTTCCTGTTCCAATGGAAGGCGTGTTGGCGGCTAAAATTGCTGTTGTGCCGCAGGGGTTTTGATCTGGTCCTGCATTTGCCGTGGTGGGCAATGGTGTAACCGTTATAACGGCACTGCCGGTTTTATCTGCTGCCTGGGCAGTACAATTAGCATCCAATAAAGTACTGATAGTATAAGTGGTGGTGGTTGTTGGACTAACGTTTACGGATAAAGGACTGGTACTGCCGCTAAAGGCTGTTCCGTTGGATAACGTTCCGCTCCATGGCCCAACACCTGTTACTGCTATGCTTAATGTTGTGGTTTGTCCGTTGCAAATGGTCGTTGTACCACTGATAACGCCTGTCGGACTATTGATTGACACAACCACCGGTTTGATGTCATAACAACCGCCGGCAATCGTTCCTTTAATATAATAGGTTCCTGCTGTTGTTACTGCAGAAGGAGAAGACAGTGATGAACTGGCTGCTGCATCGTTCCAATAAGTAAAGATCAATCCGCTGGTAGAACCTGTGGTTATTGCAGAAGCAGTTAAATTAACCGTAGATGGTTTACATACAGCTGCAGGATTGTTGATGACAACTGTAGGAGTAGAGCAAATAGCTAATTCAGCCAGCGCAAAATCTCCAAAACTGGTTAAACCTGTTGATTGTGTGCTGGTAGAAGTTTTAGTTCCTACTGTAGGGTAGGTCCATGATGCATTATAATTTCCTACTAAAAAATTAGCGGTATTGGCCGATGCATCTTTATCGCCGGTAATAAAATTAAATGTAGCCGAATAATTTGTAAATGTTGTTCCGCTGTTGGTTAAAGTCCAGTAGCGGTTTATAGAAAGGCTTCCGTTAAGATTTGATGATGGGATAGAAGGATGGTCTGTATTCGTAGATCTTGCTGTAATGTTTCCTGCAACAGAAACACTGGCAAATACAATCGTTACAGGCGAATAATTGCTTGCATCACCTATATCAAAAGTTCTTGATACACTACTACCTGTAGCAATATTTCTTTGTTCATTTCCATTTATATGCCCGCTGGTACGAACTACACTGCCGGTACTGCTGATAATTACAGTGCTGCTCCCTGTTGTAATAACACCGGAGGTAAAAGTTAATACGCCTGTAATAGTTGAGCTGATTGTTTGATTGATACCGGTTACATTATTTAAGGTAAGATTTTTAAAAGTAGTAGAGCCACTGCCACCAAGTGTTTGTGTTGTAGATCCACTGAATGTAACAGTGCCTGTGCCGGCGACAAATCCGCCAACGCCAACATTATTGATCCAGTTTCCTCCCAATACAATATTTCTGTTATTAGTAGCATTGCTCAATACACCTGCATTGATCGTTAAATTTCCGTTTACAGTAATGTCTGTAGTAGAAATAGTTTTAGTTCCGCTGCCTGATAGGGTTAAGTGATGATATGTCTGACTTCTGATAGTAGCACTAGCTGAACGATAATCTACTGTATTTCCTGTAGCGGTAGACGTTAGTGTGGTAATACTCAATGGAGTGGTACTGGCTAATGCTAATATAGCATTGGTGCCTTGTACCAATGTTGTTCCGGTCAATGTACCTCCAACTAGAACTGTTCCGGTAATATTGTTTGTTAATGTGCCAACATTTACATCCAATACACCGGATGTTTTAATGTCTCCTGCACCTGTCCATGTTTGTGTGGCGCTGGTTCTGATAGTCCCCACATTAAAAGCGAGTGCTGATGTATTATTTTGTACAATACCTCCTGCAAAGATCAGTCTGCCTAATGTTGTTACCGAGGTAGCGGTAAATGTAGAACTGCTTCCAACACTAACCAGCCCGGTGAAAGTGGTGATACCGGTTCCGTTATTATCCAGAAATGCGCCTGCTCCACTCATGGTAGTGGTACCAGTTACAGAAAGATCTCCTGTGGTACTCACAGTTAATAAACCAGTGAGGGTTAAGTTTCTAACAGAATAATTAATAAGTGTTCCTCCGAAAGTGACACCTGTTGTAGCAGTGCCCGCCACAGTTAAGTCGGCATTTCCTAAAACGGTAATACCTCTTGCAAAACTCATATTCACAGTTCCGGTCAATGTTTTATTGTCACCTATAGTTGCAGCGCCTGCAGAGAAAGCGCCTGCGGTGTTGGTAAAACCCGAACTGAAGATCATATTGGCTGCGGTTGTTACTGACGTTGATGTCCATGCTCCTGTTGAGTTATGTGTAACAAGTCCGGTAAAAGTAGTGATACCCGTATTGTTATTATCTGTAAATGTACCACCACCGGTTATTGATGTTGTTCCTGTAACAGTGAAGTTACCGGTAGTACTAACTAATAGTGTGCCCGTTAACGTTAGGTTTCCGGAAATCGTATAATTAATTAATGTGCCTGCAAATCTTACACCCCCTGCGCCTGTAATGGTGATATTTCCTAAACCACCAATTGAAAGGCCATTATTAAAGATCATAACAACGGCACCCGATAAAGTTTGACCATTGCCTATACTTGCACCACCTGCACTAAAAGTACCGGCAGTATTTGTAAAGCCCGCTGTAAATACCATATTGGCAGGAGTAGTTACGGCAGTAGATGTCCAGGAGCCTGTTGAATTATGTGTAACAAGACCGGTAAAAGTAGTAACACCGGCATTATTGTTATCAATGAAAGATCCTGCGCCGGTAATAGAAGTAGTGCCGCTTACAGTAAGATTACCTGTTGTTGTTAACGATAGCCTTCCTGTAAGGATTAAATTTCTTACAGCATAATTGATAGAAGTGCCACCGAATGTAACACCGGTTGTTGCGGTACCTGCAACGGTCAAATCACCATTACCTGCTATCGTAATACCGTTTGCAAAGCTCATATTCACTGTGCCGGTCAGTGTTTGGTTATCACCAATGGTAGCAGCGCCAGCTGAAAAAGTACCACTGGTATTTGTAAAACCGGAAGTGAACACCATTCTTGATGCAGTAGTTACTGCAGTTGATGTCCAGGCCCCGGTGGAATTTTTTATGATCGTTCCTGAAAATGAGGTAGTACCTGTATTGTTGTTATCTGTAAAAGCACCTGTACCACTAATAGACGTGGTGCCCGTTACTGTTAAATTTCCGGTAGTGCTCACCGTTAGTAAACCCGTTAGTGTTAAGTTTCTTACAGAATAATTTATGCTTGTGCCGCCAAAACTAACACCCGTTGTGGTAGACCCGGCAATTGTTATATCTGAGTTGCCTAAAACAGTAATGCCATTGGCAAAACTCATATTAACAGTTCCGGTCAGTGTTTTATTATCTCCAATAGTAGCTGCGCCTGCCGAAAATGTACCGGCTGTATTTGTAAACCCATTTGAGAATACCATATTGGCTGCCGTTGTTACAGAGGTTGACGTCCAGGTGCCTGCAGTTTTTGTAACAAGACCGGTAAATGTATTAGTACCTGTATTACTTGCATCACTGATCGTGCCGGCTGTTGAGGTAGTACCTCCAACACTAAAAGTACCGGTAGATAAATTCAGCGTACCATTTGAGTTTACAGTTAAATTACCCGATGTGCTTAATGAAAAAGTGCCTAATGTTAATGTTCCGCTGGTGGCACCGCCTATAACAATTGAGCCTACACTATTGGCAGGCGAAATATTTAATGTTACAGTATTGCCACCAAGAATGTTAACAACACAAGAGGCACATGCATTTTGGCCGGGATAATCTGTAGCAGTTACCCATGCAGAACCATTATATTTTTGCCAGCTTGAGGTTGCATTCCAGTTCATGGTGACTGCGTTAGAACGATAGTCACCCGTTGTTTGACCGAAAGAAGTTACGGAGCAAAGCATAGATCCTATTAGAAAAAGAATACATGCAATTTTTCTTGAAAATATTGCAGATGTTTTACATTTTTTAAAATGGATAAACTGCTTACTGATAAGGGAGTAGAGTAGTTTGTTTCTCATTATGTTTAAGATATTGGATGGTTTGTTTCGTAAGTAATTAATATATAGTTGAATACGAATTAATACTTATGGCCCTTAATAACGTACTGCTGAAATAAAATATTATATATTAATATAAAATAGTATAGAAATTATACTACAAAGTGTAGATAAAATTCTGTTTTTATTACATAAGTGTATGTATATCAATATGTTAATAACATTTCGTTGATTTAGAAATATTTTTATTATTTCTTCCAAACATCTACAAAGTGTTCTGTATAAACTGATTATATATATATCAGGTGTGGGAGATAGGTACACCAGGGAATTGTTTACAGTGCTGTCAAAAAGTTGACTAAAGGAAGAGGAGTTTTGGCGATATTGACAAAAAAGAAGAGTCCTTTATCTTAGTGTAGTTTGTAATGAAGTGCCTGAGCAGCAGTTAGAAATTACGCAGAAACTGTTGATTGGTGTAAATTATAAACCCCGAAAGAATCGGGGTTTATAAATCTCTTTGGTGATCTGGATTGGATTCGAACCAATGACCCTCAGCTTAGAAGGCTGATGCTCTATCCAGCTGAGCTACCAGACCGTTTTGAGGGTGCAAATATAGAGAAAAATACTTGTAGGGAAGTAAAGAATCTAAAAAATATTGATTAATGCTGCAAGCTTCTCTTCTTTATCATCCCCCCCTTGGTATCTTTCACGCTGCTCATCACTACAAAGGCGTAGGGGTCTATCTTTGTGATCTCGTTATTTAATTTATTTAATTCCAAACGGGTGATAACTGTATATACAATATCTGTTTCATTCGTTTCACCGCTCTTGCCATAACCGCGTCTTCCTTTATACACAGTTACCCCTCTGCCAAGGTCATTAATGATCATTTGTCTTATTTCTTCATTGTGTGATGAAATAATGGTAACTCCTGTGTACTCTTCAATACCTTCAATTACAAAGTCAAGTGTTTTAGAAGCAGCCAGGTAAGTAAGCAAAGAATACAATGCAGCCTCAATATTTAGGAAATAAGCAGCAAATGAAAAGATCATGATATTGATAATGATAATAATATCACCAATTGTAGTACCCAGTTTTCTGCTCAAAAAAATGGCCATTACTTCTGTGCCGTCAATTACCGCACCGCCTCTTATAGAAAGTCCGATACCGGCCCCTAAGAAAAAGCCGCCAAACACAGAAGCCAATAATTTATCATGCGTTACCTCACCAAAATGAATGGTAGCAACTGCTACCGCTAAACCCGTTATGGCGATAGCAGTTTTAATGGCAAATTGTTTACTGATTATTTTGTAGCCTGTATATACAAACGGGATGTTCAATAAAAGAATGAATATATAGATAGGGTAGCCGCTTACCGCATTTACCAGTAGTGAAATACCTGTAACACCTCCATCAATAAAACTATTAGGTATCAGGAAACCTTCCAGTCCAAATGCTGCGGAAGTAATACCTACGGCAATTAATACAATATCCTTTACCCAACGGCGGATATTGATCTTAAGTTCACGGAATCCTTTCGCCAATTCAAATGAAGAATATTCATCCGACTGCCGTTCCGGATCTTTTTCATCCAGGATGGTCTGTATTATTATCTTCTTCCAGATATTTCTCATGTACTGAATTGTGGTATCAGCAAATTACAAAAAATTGGGGAGACTGTTGTAGTATGCAGCATCAATTAATTATGCAATCGTGTGTATATGAATACTATCCGATCTTCTCTTCGAGTTCCATTACCTTTTCGAATACAGTTTCGTATTCTTTGTTTAATGTATTCAGTTCTGCAGAAATAGTTTTGTATTCGTTTTCGGTTTGTTGAAACTTTTCTTTGTTAGCATAACTATCAGGCGAAGCCATCAAAGTTTCCAACTCTAATTTACGTTTATTGAGTTGTGCTAATTTCTCTTCTATCTGTTGAAAACGATTTTTATTTTTTTGATACTCTTTTTTTAATTCTTTATCAATTGAAGTATTGGTGTTTTGAGGTGCCGGTTCCGCAGCTTTTACTTGCTTATTGTCTGTAGCCTGTTGCTTATTGCTTGTCGCTTGTTGCTTATTATCAGTTGCCTGTGCTGCATTTGCTTTCTTTGCTGCTTCTCTTTTTTCTTTCCATATTTCCCACTCCGCATAAGTACCTTTAAATTCTACTATCTTATGGTCTTCTATTTCCCATATTTTATTAGCGATCTTACTTACAAAATGTCTATCATGACTCACAAATACCAAACTACCTTCATAGTTATTCAAGGCGCCTATCAACAGATCAACAGAATGTATGTCGAGATGATTCGTAGGTTCATCCAGCATTAAAAAGTTTGCCTTACTTACAATTGTTTTTGCTAAAGCAACCCTTGCTTTTTCTCCACCACTCAATACTTTAATTTTTTTATCTACATCATCACCACTAAATAAGAAACAACCTAACAAACTTCTTAATTCCAGGTCAGTTTTGCCACTACGACTTTCTCTCATTTCATCCAAAACGGAGTTCTCAATATTTAGTGCTTCCAGCTGATGCTGTGCGTAAAAAGATTCTTCAACATTATGTCCCCAGATCCTTTCTCCGGTAATTTCTTCACTGCCTACAATCACTCTCAGTAAGGTAGATTTACCTTTTCCATTGGCGCCGATCAATGCGATCTTGTCTCCACGATCAATTTCAGCGCCGGTATTTTCCATTATTTTAAGATCGCCAAAACTTTTGCTTACACCTTTTAATGTACATAATACTCTGCCGGGCTGTTTATCAATAGAGAAATTGATACGCATATTCGGACGTTCGATCTCTACGTTTTCTATTCTGTCCAGTTTCTCCAAACGCTTTACAATACTTTGAGCTGCTGCAGCTTTACTTGCCTTAGCTTTAAATCGTTCAACAAAACGTTCGTTCTGTCTTATATAATCCTGCTGATTTTCGTATGCTTTCTGTTGTATTTCTACCCGTAACGCTTTTTCTGTTTCGTAATAAGAATAGTTGCCTGTATAAAAATGTAATTTTTGTTGATACAGTTCCACCACTTTATTCACCATTCTGTCGAGGAAATAACGGTCATGGCTAACCATAACTACCGCACCCTGGTAATGTAATAAATATTTTTCCAACCATTCAATACTCGGAAGATCAAGGTGATTCGTAGGTTCATCCAGTAACAATACATCCGGTGCCATCAGGATCATTTTAGCCAGTAACACCCTCATACGCCAGCCTCCGCTAAATAGTTTATAAGGTTTGCTCAAACTTTCATTGCTAAAACCAAGACCTTGCAAGATCTCTTCTGTTTTATGATGAATATTGTAACCCCCTAAAACATCCAGTTCATGTAATTTTTCAGAATATTCGATGGCCAGGGTTTCATCCCCTGTTTTTTCGAGTTCTAAACCAATGGCCTCAATTTCTTTTTCTAATTGTTTAACTCTTTCAAAAGCGCCCATGGCCACTTCTAAAATAGAATCTTCGGTATCAAAACTCAATAGATCCTGATGTAAAAAACCGATGGTTGTCTCTCTGCCTTGTTCAACAGAGCCTTTGCTAGGTAAGTATTGACGGGTTAATACCTTTAGTAAAGTAGATTTTCCGGTGCCATTATATCCTATTAAAGCGATTCTTTCATTGGGTTGTATATGCCAGGTAGCATCTTCCACAATTGTACGGGCTCCAAACTCAAATGTTACATTTTGTAATCCTAAAAGCATAATGTCTTATTGCAATTTTGTGCAAATGTACTACCAATTTGGCGTGAAAAGCACAGTAAATGGCTTTGGAAAAGCTAAAGTGAGAAAACAGGGGAGTGAAAAGCCATCAGTTTTGAATGCATATATCAATACAACACTAAACTATTTAATCAATTAGCTGTTATAATGTAGCTTTGTATAAAATTATATATATGAAGAAGATATTATTGATACTGTTAGTATTACTAGTAGCATTTGCTGTTTATTGGTTTAAATTCAGAGATAATGATAAAAACAAAGGACCAAAGCAGGAGCCACTGAAAGTGAGCAGGCACAGTGATGGTTTTAATAAGAGCGTAGATACAATGCTTACTGCGTATTTTGAAATGCATGATGCCTTTGTTAATGGAGATACTGCAAAAGCAAAAGCCGCCTGTAAAAATTTAATTGCATTAGCAGATAATGTTAAGCTGGATGAATTGAAAACTGATACGGCTACTGTTTTTGAAGCCGGCTCAATGCAAATGAAAGATATCGTTGCTAATGCACAAAGTTTGTTGCAACAAAAAGATATTACAGAAATGCGTCAAGACTTCAGAATGGTAGGTGAAAATATTTATCCGTTATTAAAAACCATTCATTACGAAGGGAAGACACTATATTGGCAAAATTGCCCAATGGCTTTTGGTGAAGATAAAGGAGCTAACTGGATCAGTAATACCAAAGAAATTGTAAATCCATATCTGGGGAAAAATCATCCTGAGTTTAAAAGCTCTATGTTGCATTGCGGTGAAATTGAGGATAGCATCAAGGCTCAATAAGTTATTGCTAAATCTTAATAATGAAACAATCTGCCTGTTTTTTGCTTTTCGGCTTATTGCTTGTGTCAGTAAGTTGTAAAGTCACCAATCCTATTGTTGAGGACACAGGCATCATTATGTGGAGTGAAGAAAGGCCGTTGGCCTGGAGCGATTTCAGGGGGCCGGTAGCAGAAGATACCCGATGGGGAGCCGTAACAGTTTCGTTTCTGGCTTATAGGATCATAGATAAAAATAAAACGATGGTAGCGGCCTGGTTCAATAAGGATCAGTCGTGGCGGGCTTATGAAAGACCAGATCTTTTGATACATGAACAATACCATTTTAAGATTACAGAACTGTGTGCAAGGGAAATGCGAAAAATTGTAACTGAAAAAAAGATAGGTCCTAAAACAAATGAGTTCATTGAGTTGTATTCTAATCAGACTAAACTTTGTAACGCTATGCAAAAAGAATACGACGATATTACTTTTCACGGACAAAATAAAGAACAACAGGCATTACAAGAGCAATCGATCAATGAAAAGTTAAAAGCATTAGAAGCATTTAGGAATCCTATAATTGAGTTTTAAATCATGAGAAAAATAGTTGTATTGTATTTGGTCTGTATGCTTTCAACAAGCGGAGTGTTCTCACAAAATAAATATACCATCAGCGGGTATGTAAAAGATGCACAAAATGGCGAAACATTGATCGGAGCATCTATTACTGTGAGTGGTAAAACAAAAGGTATTACAACCAATCAATATGGTTTCTATTCCATCACACTATTGTCGGGAGATTATAACCTGGTATGCACGTATGCCGGTTTTCAACCTAAAGTGATTGCTATAAAATTAGATGGCGACAAGCAGCAAAACTTTGATATGCTTACCAGGGAGGCATTAACGGAGGTTATAGTGTCCACTAAAAAAAGAGATGCCAACGTTAAAAGTGCTCAGATGGGTAAGTTTAATCTGCCCATTGAACAAATAAAAGCGGTGCCGGCTTTTATGGGAGAAGTTGATTTACTGAAGACCATTCAGTTGTTGCCGGGTGTTCGTAATGCCGGAGAAGGAAGCGCCGGGATTTATGTACGTGGAGGTGGTCCGGATCAAAATCTGATATTGCTGGATGATGCACCTGTATACAATACCGGTCATCTATTTGGATTCTTTTCAATTTTTAATTCTGATGCTATAAAAAATGTTTCTCTGATAAAAGGAGGGATGCCGGCGCAATATGGGGGCCGTTTATCCAGTGTGCTGGATATTTCAATGAAAGAAGGCAACGATAAAAAGTTTCAGATCGATGGTGGTATAGGATTGATAGCGTCTCGTATTTCTATACAGGGGCCGATTAAAAAGAATAAGGCTTCATTCATTGTTTCTGCTAGAAGAACATATATAGATGCATTAATAAAGCCCGCAATCAAAAAAACAAGTGCATTCTATGGCTCTGGTTATTATTTCTATGACCTAAATGCTAAAATAAATTACAGGTTTAGCGAAAAAGACAGATTGTATTTAAGTGGGTACTTTGGTAGAGATGTATTTGATTTTGTTAATGGTAAGCAAAGTTTGAACGTGAATATTCCCTGGGGAAATGCAACAGGTACCATGCGCTGGAATCATGTATTTAATAAACGACTATTTGGAAATACTACAGCCGTATACAATAGCTATAATTTTGCTTTTAAGGCTTCACAAAATAGTTTTGATGTGAAATTGGCTTCAGGTATTAGGGATATGAGTTTAAAGCAGGACTTTGATCTGTATCCATTTACAGGGCATAAAGTGAAATTTGGAGGTATATATACCTACCATCGGTTTACACCTTCTGTTGTAAGCGGTAAGCAGGATTCTGTGGTGTTTAATCCTCAAAATGCACAAATAAAATTTGCTCATGAGGCAGCAGTTTATTTACAGGATGATTGGGAGATAAATGATAAAATAAATATACATACAGGTATTCGGTACAGTTGGTTTCAGCAGATCGGTGAGCATAAGATCTATACTACCGATGACAATGGCAATCGGTTAGATAGTACTGTATACAAGGCTGGACAACCGATAAAAACTTACGGAGGATTGGAGCCCAGGATAACCTTACGGTATGCAATAAATGACGAAACTTCCATCAAAGGATCTGTTACCAGGAATTTGCAGTACATTCATTTAGTTAGTAATTCAGGAACAACTTTACCAACCGATCTGTGGGTGCCCAGCACTTACATTGTAAAGCCACAGGTTAGCTGGTTATATGCAGCGGGCTTATTCAAAAATTTTAAAGATAACACCTACGAAACGTCGCTTGAGTTTTATTATAAGCGAATGCAAAATCAGATTGAGTATAAAGAAGGGTATACACCCAATACGCTGGAAGATACAGAACAATCCTTCACTTTTGGTAAAGGGTGGAGCTATGGAGCAGAATTATTTGTCAATAAAACAAAAGGCAGGTTTACCGGCTGGGTTGGTTATTCATTGAGCTGGACATGGAGGAAATTTGCTGCTTTAAATTTCGGAGAAAAATATCCTGCTAAATATGACAGAAGAAATGATTTGAGCGTTGTAGCATTATTTGAATTGAACAAACGTTGGAAATTTTCAGGCACGTTTGTGTATGGTACAGGCAATGCAGCAACACTACCTCAAAGATTTTACATTGTAAACGGTATTCTTACACAAGAGTATAGTCGTATCAATGAATACAGATTGCCATCTTATCATAGGTTAGATTTTGCTGCCATCAATTCTCCTAAGAAGAATGAAAAAAGAAAGTTCAAAACGGAATGGGTATTTAGTATTTACAATGTATACAGTAGGCAAAATCCTTATTTTATTTATTTTGATCAAACGGGCAGTCCTTATGACGGCACTTTAAAAGTACAGGGAAAACAAGTGAGTCTCTTTCCTGTTATTCCTGCGGTTACCTGGAACTTCAAATTTTAAAAGAACGGCCTGAATATTTTTAATCATTATCTTTAGCGTAATATTTTTTTGAATGATCAATAACGCTGAGTCAGACAGTTTTTACTATCCCAAAAGAGTTGCGATACTGATACTCTTTCTTTCTTTATTTAAACTTATAGCGGCAGCTAGTATAGAGTTAGGTACAGATGAATCTTACTATTGGCTCTATTCGCAACAGCTACAGGTTAATTATTTTGATCATCCGCCGATGGTGGCATTATGGATCAGGTTCTTTACTGCAAATTTGTTATTACAACAATATGAAGTTTTTATCAGGCTGGCGAGTATTGTCAGTGGAGGTGTTGCTACCTGGTTCATCTATAAAACACTTGAAACGGTTCACTCAAAGAGAGCAGGTTGGTTTGCAGCCTGTTTGTATAATGCATCTCTTTATGCAAGTATAACAGCCGGCTTATTGATAATGCCTGATGCGCCACAAATGGTTTTTTACACACTGAGTCTTTGGATGTTGGCGAGGATCTGTAAGGATGAAAAAAAAATATTTAATTGGGTAATCTTTGGCATTGCATCTGGGCTATGTGTAATGAGTAAGATCCATGGAATCTATCTGTGGGTTGGACTTGGTTTATTTATTCTTATTTGTAAAAGAGCATGGCTTAGTTATTATCAGTTATATGTGGCTGCAATAATTGCTGTAGCCATTATTAGTCCTATACTTTTCTGGAATATAACGTATGATTTTGTTACGTATAAATTTCATAGTGAGAGAGTGGTGATAGAAAAGTCGGGCATTAATTGGATGGGTTTTATCGGAGAAATAATTGGGGAGATTATTATTAATAATCCGATAAATGTGGGACTAATTTTAATTGCATTATTTACCTGGCGAAAAGAAGAGCTTCCGCTAAAAACCGCTGTAAATATTTATAATTTCATTGGAGTTTCTCTTTTGGCGACAATTCTTTTTATTGCGTTGTTTCGGCAAACATTACCACATTGGAGCGGAGTAGCTTATGTTGCTTTGATTCCTGCGGCTGCAGTTAGATTAGCAAATAAAACAAATGAGAAAAAAGCGTATTCCGCTTTGAGTAAATGGAGTATCGGGTTTTTTATTTTTGTTTTAACTGCTATAGTGGTTATTGTGAATTTTTATCCGGGAAATTTCACAAAAGGAACAAAAGAGCATTTCGGAAAAGGAGATCTGTCAATTGATAATTATGGATGGGCAACAGCAGGTAAAAAGATAGCTGCTGTATATAAAAATGAAATTGAAAAGGGGCATCTGGCAAAAAGCACACCATTCGTTTGTAACAAATGGTGGGGAGCTCATCAGGAATATTATTTCTGTTTGCCGAATGACATTGAGATGATAGGATTGGGAGAGATCAATGAAACTCATCAATATACCTGGCTGAATAGTAAGAGAAAAGATCGGGTTGATATGACCAATGCATTTTGTGTAGTACCCTCAACTGATAGTTATGATGTGAAAGAAACATACAAAAATTATTACAGCAATGTAGATACAGTGTCTGTAATTGAAATAATACGAAACAAAAAACCGGCCCATTATTTTACAATGTACCGGTTATCTGGTTGGAAAAATAATTTACCCGAGATCAAATAATATTATTTCGGTTTTCGTATAAAACGGATAGTGCCGCTTTTTTGCAGATCGGATGTAATACGTACTTCATAACGGTTGTCTCCATCTGTAACGATCATTAGTGCTGTATTTGGCGGAATTTCTCCCAGGTTATCCGCATACATGATCAACTCATTTATTTTGGTGTCGTCATCTATAGATAAGTTGAGTGATATAGGTTTTGTACTTAGCTTTTTATGTAAAAGAATTAATTTGCCATTGTAAAATAATGAAACACTATCTCCGTCTACTTCTCCATTGTCATATAATTCTATTTTAAAAGTTTCGTTATCAATTTCTATCGTTTTTAAAATGTTATTGTCTCGCTTTTCAAAATCTTCAGTTAATGCAATTTCAGGTACTTCTTTAGCTTTGCTGGCTGAACCATTGCTTTTAGGAGATTCTTTTATCTCCGTATTGCTTTTTTCTATTGACGGAGCAGTAACCGGAGGGGTTATTTTAGGCTTAACATTATTTTTTGCAACAGGAGGTATTTCCGGTTTAGCGCTGGGGTTATTTTTTTTATTTTGATCGACCGGTTTAGGCTGAGAAAACAAAGAAGAGCTTTGAGGTTTTTTAGTATTAGCAGCAACGATTGTAGCAACTTTTTTTCTGGAAAGTGTAGTAGAGCCAACACCGCAATCATATCCGGGAGCAGGTTTCCAACTACCAACCAGTTCTTCCTTTCCATTTACTTTTTTGTAAGAAAGTATATGTGTTTGCAAACAGTCTTGCATAGGAGGGGTATTGCCTTTGATACGAGCTGTTTCAGTAACTTTTATACTTTTGGTGGAAGGATCGTAACTGCCCGATAAACTGCAGATAACAAAATATTTGCGTCCCTGGAAATAAGTGTAAGAATATCCACTGATATGTTCTCCAGATATATTCAACTCTAAAACATATTCGGTGCTTTGCTCGTTGTACAGGCTGATGTTGCCATTATCATCGAAAAAACCTCTCCATTGGCCATTGATATTTTGCCCGAAACTACTTGTAGCAATAAATAACATCAGTAAAAAGGGTAAAAATCTGCTCATATTATCTATAAAATTTTGACTTAAATATACTATTACAAAGATATTTCAGATATATTTTTCCATAGCCAATACTTCGTTAAATTTGCAGTTCTTAAAAACAGTGGGAATCTACAAAACATGATTAAAATTACATTACCTGATGGCGCTATCAGGGAATACGAAAATGGTACATCTGCAATGGATGTAGCTAAATCTATCAGCGAAGGACTGGCCAGAAAGGTGTTGGCAGCAAAAATTAATGGGCAGGTGTGGGATGCATCTCGTCCTATAACTGAAGATGCTTCTTTACAATTGCTTACCTGGAACGACCTGGATGGCAAATCTACTTTCTGGCATTCATCGGCGCATTTAATGGCTGAAGCTATAGAGAGCACTTTTAAAGGAGTGAAATTTTGGGTAGGGCCACCGTTAGAAACAGGGTTTTACTATGATGTTGATTTAGGAGACAATAGCATAACTGAAGATGATCTGCGTAGACTTGAAGTGAAAATGGCTGAATTAGCAAAACAAAATAATCCTTTTTTACGTCAGGAAATTGCAAAAGCAGATGCAATTAAATTATTTTCCGATAAAGGGGATGAATACAAATTAGATCTGTTGAGTGGCCTGGCAGACGGTAGCATCACTTTGTACACACAAGGACAGTTTACGGATCTCTGTCGCGGTCCACATATTCCTAATACTGGATTTATTAAAGGAATTAAGTTGACAAATATTGCCGGAGCTTACTGGAAAGGCGATGAGAAAAATAAAATGCTTACCCGTATTTATGGGGTGACATTTCCTACAACAAAAGAACTGGATGAATATTTAGTGTTGTTGGAAGAGGCTAAAAAAAGAGATCACCGTAAACTTGGTAAAGAATTAGAGTTATTTACTTTTTCTGAAAAAGTAGGGATGGGTTTACCGATGTGGTTACCTAAAGGTGCTATGCTTCGTGAAAGACTGCAACAGTTCTTACAAAAAGCACAAACAGAAAGTGGTTACCTGCCGGTAATTACACCACATATCGGCCATAAAAATTTGTATGTGACCAGTGGCCACTATGAAAAATATGGTGCGGATAGTTTTCAGCCGATCAGAACACCACAGGAAGGCGAGGAATTCTTTTTAAAACCAATGAACTGTCCGCATCACTGCGAAATTTATAAAACATCGCCACGTAGCTATAAAGATTTGCCTTTGCGTTTGGCGGAGTTTGGTACTGTGTACAGATATGAGCAACATGGAGAATTGCATGGTCTTACAAGGGTAAGAGGTTTTACCCAGGACGATGCCCATCTTTTCTGTATGCCCAATCAGGTAAAAGATGAGTTTAAAAAAGTGATCGATATGGTGTTGTATGTGTTGGATTCTCTAAGTTTTACCAATTTTACAGCACAAATTTCTTTACGCAGTAAAGAAGATAGAAGTAAATACATTGGTAGCGATGAAAATTGGGAGCTTGCAGAACAAGCGATCATTGAAGCGGCTGCTGAAAAAGGATTGAATACGGTTGTAGAATACGGAGAGGCCGCATTCTATGGTCCTAAACTTGACTTTATGGTAAGAGATGCCATCGGACGTAAATGGCAACTAGGCACCATTCAGGTTGATTATAACCTACCGGTTCGTTTCGAATTAACTTATATAGGCGAGGATAATGCCAAACATACACCAGTAATGATCCACAGGGCTCCATTTGGTAGTATGGAAAGGTTTATTGCTGTATTGATCGAGCACTGTGCAGGTAAGTTTCCGTTGTGGTTAGCACCGGTTCAGGCTAAAATTTTACCTATCAGCGATAAATTCCTGCCACATTGTGAAGAATTACTGAAAGAATTAAAAGCGGCGGATATCAGGGCTGAAATCGACGATAGAAATGAAAAGATAGGTAAAAAGATACGTGATACAGAATTGGCCAAATATCCGTTAATGTTGGTAATTGGCGAAAAAGAGATGAATGAGAATAAGGTAGCTCTTCGCAGGCAGGGTAAAGGCGATATAGGCGTACTATCTGTTCCCGATTTTATTGCGTATGTAAATGAGGAAGTAAAGAGCCGTAGGGCATTTGAATAAAATAAGTATATTTGTACTGCAAGTGTCTTTCACTATAACCGATGGCATCTGCAAAAATTTAAATTTTTAACTAAAATTAATTAATGGCATTTCCTCCAAGACCACCCAGGGGCACTTTTAACCCCCGTTTTAAAAAAGAACAACAACAAGAGCATCGTACCAATCACATGATCAGAGTACCTGAGGTACGGTTAGTCGGCGATAATGTAGAGCCGGGAGTTTATCCTACACCTGATGCATTAAATATGGCAAAGGAGTTGGAATTAGATCTGGTAGAAATTTCTCCGGGTGCTGTTCCTCCGGTGTGTAAGATTATTGATTACAATAAATTTTTGTACGACGAAAAAAAGAAGAAGAAAGAAATAAAAGCAAAATCAAAAACCAGTGAGGTTAAAGAAGTTCGCTTTACACCGAATACGGATGATCACGATTTCGAATTCAAATGTAAGCATGCTGAAAAATTCTTACAAGATGGTAATAAAGTAAAAGCTCACGTACAATTTAAAGGACGTGCTATCATGTTCAAAGAAAGAGGAGAATTACTTTTATTGAAATTTGCCGATAGATTAAAGGATGTAGGCGCTTTGGAAGGATTACCTAAAATGGAAGGAAAAAGAATGCAGGTAATGTTTGCACCAAAAAGTCAGAAGAAAAAATAACCGATCATAAGATCAATGAAATAAAAAAAGGCTATCGCATATTTGTGATAGCCTTTTAAGTTATTTGAGGTTGACGTTTTTCTATACTTTACAAAGTATTAATATTCATCTTCATTAAAAAAGAAGTCTTCCTGACTAGGGTAATCGGGCCAGATATCTTCCAGTCCTTCGTATATCTCACCCTCGTCTTCTAACTCCTGAAGATTTTCAATTACTTCGATGGGAGCACCACTACGAATAGAAAAATCTATCAATTCATCTTTTGTTGCCGGCCAAGGGGCATCTTCTAAATGAGAGGCTAATTCTAAAGTCCAAAACATTGTAAATAGGGTTTATTTTTTGCAAATGTATAAGTTTGACAGAATCTACCAAAAGTCTTTTTGAACAACTTATTTTTTATATGTTGCTAAAACAGAAATATTGGTTGCATAAATGATAGATTAGCGAATAATTAATTACTTTTAGCCCGATGCTATCTGCTACAGGAATATTTAAAAATTATGGCAAATTGCCTGTTTTACAAGGAGTTGACATTAGTATTGCCAAAGGAGAGGTAGTGAGTATTGTTGGCTCTTCAGGTGCCGGCAAAAGCACACTGCTACACATTTTGGGTAGTTTGGATAAGCCGGACAGAGGACAAATTATGCTCAATAATCAACGTACTGATAATCTCTCAGGTAAGAAATTGGCGGCTTTTAGGAACAGGCATATTGGTTTCGTCTTTCAATTTCACCACTTGTTACCTGAGTTTTCTGCACTCGAAAATGTTTGTATCCCTGGTTGGATCGCCGGAAAAAAGAAAAAAGAGGTGGAGCAAAGAGCTATCGAATTGTTAACAACTTTAGGATTGGCCGACAGAATTGAAAATAAACCACAACAACTTTCAGGAGGCGAACAACAACGTGTGGCAGTAGCCCGTGCCTTAATAAATAATCCATCCATCATTATGGCGGATGAACCCACGGGTAATTTAGATAGTAAGAATGCAAAAGAATTGCATCATCTTTTTATTGACCTGAGAAAACAATTCGATCAAACTTTTTTAATTGTAACACACAATGAAGAGTTGGCTCAAATGAGTGATAGGATTTTGCATATGAAAGATGGAAAAATAATTTGATGATTTGAAAATTCTCAAATGAACTAATCAGTTCTCGGTTTCCACGCTACTTCAGGTACATTCAGTAAATGCCCGATATATCTTGCCAACACAAAAAGATAATCACTTAAGCGGTTGATGTATTTAATTACTAACGGATCTACAAACAATTCATGCTCCTGCATATTAACACAAAGCCTTTCGGCACGCCTGCATACGCAACGGGCAACATGTGCAGTAGAGACAGCGATATGACCTCCTGGTAGAATAAAAAATTTCATCGGAGCCAATACTTCATTCATTTTATCAATTTCATTTTCCAATAAAACAATATCTGTTTCTTTTAGATCAGGTATCTTCATCGATGGCTCTTTATCAGGATCACATGCTAATGATGAGCCTACGGTAAATAAACGATCCTGTATCTCTTTTAATATGGTTTTAGTGTGCTCGTCAATTATATAGTCACTAACCAATCCAATATATGAATTGAGCTCGTCTATGGTGCCATAGCTTTCAATACGTAAATGACTTTTGGATACTTTAGTGCCTCCGATCAAACTTGTCTTACCAAGGTCGCCGGTTTTTGTATATATTTTCAGTGCCATACTTTGTAAATTGACTGGATATTTTACAAAGCAACAAAAAAAATGCAGATTAGTTTAGAAAATATGAAACTAAGGAACTGGTTGTGCGATTAGGGTAGGGTGGCTGTTTATTTTATCACTTTCAATGATACCATCTCTCAGTCTTATTACTCTGTGAGCAAACCCCGAAATATCCTCTTCATGCGTTACCAACACTACGGTGTTGCCATCATCATGGATCTTTTCAAGTATTTCCATAATTTCATAAGATGTTTTAGAATCAAGATTTCCGGTAGGTTCATCTGCCAAGATAATTGCAGGATTATTGATAAGTGCTCTGGCAATTGCAACACGTTGACATTGTCCACCGCTTAATTCGTTAGGCTTATGTAAAGCTCTGTCATCCAGCTTAACTTTTAACAGTACTTCCATGGCTCTTTCCTGTCTCTCTTTTTTTGGTATACCACTGTAGATAAGGGGTAAGGCCACATTTTCCGCAGCAGTTAATCTAGGTAACAAATTGAATTGCTGAAATACAAAACCGATTTCTTTATTTCTTATTTCTGCCAGATCATCATCATGCATACTACTTACATCATGCCCATTCAAGATATACTTGCCACCAGTGGGAGAATCGAGACAACCCAAAATATTCATCAGGGTCGATTTGCCGGAGCCGCTTGGTCCCATCAATGCTACATACTCGTTCTTCATAATATCCATATTGATACCCTTCAGTACTTGCAGTTCCTGCTTTCCTAAAAAGTAGCTTTTACAGATATTTTCTAAATGAATAATGCCGCTCATATTCTTGGTTTAGGGATTTAGAAAGTTTAGGGTTTAGGAATTTAGCTATGATTTAAACTTCTAAACCTTAAACTCCTAAACTATTTTTTTATCACTTTTGGAACTTTAAAAAACTGTTCATCATGCACCGGGGCATTTTTTAATCCCTCGGTTCTTTCAATACTTCCTTTAACCTCGTCCTCTCTGAGAATATTGATATTGTCGCTCATGTGCAAAAGAGGAGCTACGCCAGTGGTGTCTAGCTCATTCAGTTTTTCAACAAATTCTATCATGCGCTTCAGATCAGTTTTAATGGATTCTTTTTCAGCGCTGTTGTACTGTAGCCTTGCTAAACGGGCAACTTTATCTACCAGTGTGTCATTTACTTCCATAAAACAAAATTAATGGATTAACGGCAGAAGCAGTTACAAATAGGATAAATGGTTGATTATGTATATAAGTCATAAAAAACTCATCGCCTAAAACTCATAACTCTTTTTTATCTTCGCCGCAATTATGAGTGGGAAAAAAGAAATAGTAATGAGTGGGATACGCCCCACCGGTTTTTTGCATTTGGGTAACTACTTTGGTGCAATACGTAATTATGTACGTATGCAGGAAGATTTTGATTGCTACTTTATGGTAGCAGATCTGCATTCGTTGACTACACATCCAGATACAAAGCAACTGAAAGCCAATGTACACAGGGTTTTGGCAGAAAATATAGCCTGTGGTCTTGATCCGGACAAGGTAGCATTATATTGCCAGAGTCATGTCTATGAAACATCAGAATTGTATCTGTATTTGAATATGCTGGCTTATAAAGGAGAGTTGGAAAAAACTACCACGTTTAAAGATAAAGTGCGGCAAAATCCAGAAAACGTAAATGCAGGGTTATTGACTTATCCGGTATTACAAGCAGCTGATATTATCCTTCACAGAGCCAAATATGTGCCCGTAGGGAAAGATCAGGAACAGCACCTGGAAATGGCTAGAAATTATGTCAATCGTTTTAATCATCGTTATGGGAAGGTATTTCCCGAGCCTTTGGCATTCAATTATGGCAGTAATCTGGTGAAAGTGCCTAGTCTGGATGGAACTGGTAAAATGAGTAAAAGTGAGAATCAAAATGCTACTTTATATTTGGCGGATGAAGATGATGTGATCAGAAAAAAAGTGATGAAAGCCAAAACAGATGCAGGCCCGGCAGAGCCAAATACGCCCAAGCCTGACTATATCGAAAACATTTTTGATCTGATGCGATTAGTTAGCTCAGAAGAAGTGATCGGTAAGTTTGAACAGGATTATAATAGCTGTGCCATTCGTTATGGCGATATGAAGAAGCAATTAGCAGAAGATATGGTCAATTTTATATCTCCTATCAGAAACAAAGTGAATGCCATTTTAAACGACGAAAAGTACTTGCGGCTGGTAATGGAGCAAGGAGCAGAAAAAGCCCGTATCAGTGCAAAAGCGACCATGCTGTTGGTGAGAGAGGTAATGGGGTTGAACTATTTTTAGTTCTTGTCTATAAAGGTTAACCAAGAGTTTTTTATATTTCGTAACATTAACTAAGTTTGCTTACTTTCAATCTCTTTACGGGGACAGGTTCAGCAATCTTTAATTATAATTTAAAAAATATCCACCTGTCGGTGGAATAGGGTATGGCAAAAGCAAAAAAACCAAAGCACATTGCAGTAGCAGGAAATATCGGAGCAGGTAAAACTACCTTGACCGAAATGTTGAGCAAGCATTATAAGTGGATACCGCAGTTCGAAGATGTTGACCATAATCCTTACCTGAATGATTTTTATGAGGATATGCCCAGATGGAGTTTCAATCTGCAAATATTCTTTTTAAATAGCCGCCTGAATCAATTGCTCGACATTCATCGTGGTACCGAAACCGTTATACAAGACAGAACGATTTATGAGGATGCAAATATTTTTGCTCCTAACCTTCATGATATGGGGTTGATGGGCAAAAGAGATTTTGATAATTATTATAAGTTTTTCGAAACGTTAAAATCGATGGTGCAGCCTCCGGATCTGTTGATCTACCTGAAAGCATCTGTACCTACCTTGGTAGCGCAGATACAAAAAAGAGGTAGAGAATATGAAGAAAATATCCGCTTGGATTATCTTAAAAAATTGAATGATTACTACAATAACTGGATAGATAATTATAAAGAAGGACAATTACTGATAGTAGATGCTGATGTAAATAAATTTGCAGATAATGAAGAAGATCTGGGAAAGATCATTAGCAGTATAGATTCTAAACTATTTGGTTTATTCTAGTTTTTAGTTCATGGTGTTTTTTAGGGTTAACTACCAGATCACACCATGAACTAAAAGCTAATCTATCAATTGATGTTTCATCGCATAAAACACTAAGCCTACGGAGTTTTTTACACCGAATCTTTCCATTAATCTGTCTTTTATTGCTTCAACTGTCCTGGCACTTATATTCATTTTCTGAGCAATCTCAGTTGCTGTAAATTCCATACATACCAGGGTAATTACCTCTTTTTCTTTTTCACTGATCACCACTTCTGAACTGAGATTAGCATTGAATTTTTGTTTGCTGTAATTCTTCTTTACCAACACCCTGTTCACAAACGAGCTTAGATAATAGCCCGTGCGTTTAACATCCATGATAGCTTTTTTTATCTCTGCAGAGTCTGTATTTTTTAATAAATATCCTGCTGCACCACAATCCATTAAGTGCCCGATGAAATGTTCATCTTCATACATAGTAAGTATCAGTACTCTTATGTGGGGATGTGTTTTGGCCAGGCTTTTGGTAACTTCAATACCGTCTTTTACAGGCATTTTTAAATCACATAAAACAATGTCGGGATCGGCTTCGGTTATTTTCTCTAAAAGCTCATTGCCATTTTCGGCTTCCATTACAAATTGGATATTGGTATAGGAACGCATAGAAAGTATTACACCCTTCCTGAACAGTTTGTGATCGTCTGCTATTGCTACTTTTATTGTTTCCATATTCTATTAGATGCACATAAAGTTATGCAAAATATTTTTTTTGCCGAACGAATTTATAAATAAGGGATGAACGGCATTATAAGGTAGACTCCTTAGGAATTTCCAAAGTTACTTTATAGTATGTATGGCTTGGGTCTATTTCGAAAAATATCCGGCCATTCAGCACTTTAATTCTGCTGGCAATATTTTTCAATCCAAGTCCCGTAGAGTACTGGTTCAGTCTGTCGAACTCAGTTTGTACAATACCTTGTCCGTCATGATGTAGTCGGAGATAGGTATGTGTTGCATTGGCATTTTGTGTAAGATGTATAAAGCCGGCATTACTGTGTTTAATGATATTGTTGATCAATTCCTGCACTATCCTGAAGATCAACAACTCCTGTTCAAGCTTCAACCTGGTTCTGTAGTCATGAAACCGGCTGCTGGCATTAATAGTACCACTGCCATTAATTTTCTGAAACAGATCACCTATTGCACTTTCTAATCCGAAATTTTTAAGAGTGGGAGGCATCATACTATGGCTGATGTTACGGATCAGCTGAATAGCGTCGTCAATAATTTGTTTTGCACTGAAAATAGATTGTAATTGAGATGCAGGATCTAAATTGATAAGATTCTCATTTAAGTACAATCTGGCGGTAGCTAACAATGGCCCTACATCATCATGCAGATCTGCAGCAATACGATTGCGTTCTTCTTCCTGGAACTTTATTGAGGCATTTAACAATATCTGTTGTTTATCATCCTCTAGTTTTTTTAATTGGTTATTGAACCTGATCACCTTTCTTTGATGCAGAATAACAAAAAAGACTATGCCCAACACCAAGCAAAGCATTACAGCAGTACCTAAAAGCATCACATAATTCACACCGGGAGCATTCGTTGTAGCTTGTAAAAAAATCATACTTTGTTTCAGTTTGTCGTTGGGTTAAAATGGTCTAGGTCAAGGTTAACGGTCTGATCGGGTAAATTAGGAATTGGTTTTATGAATTTTGTTAAATACACTCCTATACATAGGAAGAGGTTTTTTATTATCGTAACACTTCCATATATAATATGATATAACGTACGAAACTCTTTATTTTGTATTGAGTTTTTAGAATATAAGAAAAGAAAAAAGTTTCCGGAGAAATAGATAAGGAAGGCAATTGATATCCAAAAGATAGGTAATTGATAAATCGGAATGCTTAAATCAATGTTCATTTTTTCGTAAAACAGGTATATGATAACGAAAATAAAGATGATACATTCTATTACCTGCGGGTAAAAACTGAAAGAAAGCTTATTATTTGCTGGCAGTATATAATCGTAAATGCTAAATAAAAAGAAGGGAATTATAGATAGTAGCAACAACCTGCCAATCTTTTTCGATTTGATGTTAAGCTTAAAAAACAGGCAAATAGCACTGTATTCTATCAATATAAAGACCCTAAATAATGTTACATATAAGAGGAAAGAATCTATGTAAAGTAGTGCTGTTAAGCATAAAACCAAGAAAAGCGCCAGGGCACTTGCATACAAAAAAAATACCCTCATATCCTTTGCTCTCAACTTATTATAAAGTAAGATACAAATGATAAGAGGGCTGACCTCAGAAACGTAAGTAATATTTTCAAGTAGTTTAAGGATAATAAGTTGTTTAATGTAAAAATAAACAACAGTTCCTCAAATACAAAAAATATTAATTAGTCGTTTGCTAAGTAAGATACTTCAACTAGTTCTTTAGCTAGACCGTGTCCCATAGTTAATAGTTTTTTTTTGGTTTAGGAAGAGTTTCAGATGTAAACTTCCCCCGAAACGGCAACCTGGGCAAAGGGTGAATTTTAATTTTCAACCCTACAAATACGGTAAAATTCACTGTTAGTCGTACTTTTAGGAAATTTTACTCGTAAAAGCCCTAGCATTATTGAGGTAAAAATACAACAAAAAATAGTAATTTTACTATTCAGTTTGGAGTTTTTTACTTAGTAAATATACGATAAGTTAATAATTTGTGTACATCTCTGAGGGTAAATAATTGGAAGCGAAGGCTTTTTTGGTCAGCTAAATTACATTTTTTTTAAAGTTAGTGGTGCTGAATAGAAGATAAAAGACCGGTTTTATGAGCAATTTGTTTATCTGAAGCAGCCCCTTTCTTTATTAAATAAACTTCATATTGTATTTATTATCAATAATTTGTGGTTATTAATAGATAGGTTTTTAATCTGCATTTGTATTCCAAAGGTAAAAATTACAATGAATCATTAGTATTGTACTATAGCCTGCATTCAAAATTTTACTGTTTCACATCAGCATAGTAAAAATACGATAGTGTTTTTACTATGCTGGCGCCTGGCAATTCTTTTATCAAAATTGCAGGTCCGGTAAATGTGAACAAAAGTCTTATTCAAATAGAAATAAGCTTATTTTTAATCATAGTTTTATCTCCAAGAGCAATATAAAAATCGTATTTTTGAGTATAAACCCAAAACCTATAAATTCAATGTCAACCGAACAATTAATTAAAATTGCAATTGCCGACGATCACAAAATTTTCAGAGATGGAATAAAAATGGCCCTTTCCGGTAAAAATGACCTCAAAATGCTCTGGGAAGCTGAAGACGGAAAGGATATGATGCACAAAATTGAAATTAAAAAACCTGATGTGTTATTAATGGATATCAGGATGCCGGAAATTGACGGGATCAATGCGATCGAATTAATTCGCAAGGAATATGAAAATCTTAAGATAATTGTACTTACCATGTATGATGATCAGCAAATGATCAGTAAAATGATGGAAATGGGAGCCAATGCCTACCTCACCAAAACTACAGACCCCGAAGAGATCTATGAAGCGATCCTAACCTGTATGAATGACGATTTCTACTTCAACGAACTGGTGAATAAGGCGATTATGGGGAAACTACTGCAGAAAAAGAGTGTGCGTCAACACTATGGAACCACACAAGCGATCAATTTCAATGAAAAAGAAATAAAAATCCTTCAACTGCTGGCTCAGGATAAAACTACTGAAGAGATCTCTAAAATCATTTTTTTAAGTCCACGTACAATTGAAACCATAAGACAAACCATGAAAAACAAGGTAAATGCAAAGACCATCGGAGGTTTGATCATGTATGGAATGCGTAATAAACTTATTGAATAAGGAAGTTTTACAATACTCCTCCAAGTAGAGTTTACACGTTTTTCACCGTTTTAATAGTAGATTTCCCATAAAAAAGAACAGGTAAATATGCTATTAGTTTCTTCAGAAATTCTTCTGAACTTGCACTAGTAAAAGTGATTTTACTTTTTAAAACTGTAAAGAATACGATTATGTCAACCAATATAGAACCACTAAGAGTAATCATCGCCGATGACCATGTGTTATACAGAGCAGGAGTTAAGACAGCTTTGAGTGCTAAGAAAGATATTAAAATTATTGCCGAGGCAGACAATGGAATGCATTTATTGAATCTGCTTAAAAATATAGAAGCAGATGTAATATTGCTGGACATTCAAATGCCTATCATGGATGGTATAACCGCTTTGCCTGAGATCAAAAAGAACTGGCCACATATCAAAGTAATTATGCTTACGATGCTGGATGACCATAGTATGATCACCAGGCTGATGGAACTAGGAGCAAATAGCTACTTAAGCAAAACAAGTGATAGTGAAATAATTTATGAAGCCATTAAAACTGTTTTTGAACAAGAGTATTATTTTAATTCGCTAACGAATAAAGCCTTGCTTGTAAATCTTAAGCAAAAAAATGTAGCGATGCCACAAAAGATGGCCCACGAAGATGTAAAATTATCCGATAAAGAAATTACCATTTTAAAGTTGATGTGTGATGAAAAGAGTACGAAGGAGATTGCGGAGGCTGTAGATCTTAGTCCTCGTACAGTAGAAGCGATGAGAGATAAATTAAAAGTAAAGACAGGCGCAAAAAATACAGCAGGCTTAATTATGTACGCTGTAAAACATAAATTGATAGGCGAAGAAATGTAAAATATCAAAAACCCTCTATTAGCAAGATATAATATTTTACATTTGCTCATTGATAATTCAATGAGCATTTTTTTTTACCATAACGGAAAATTTTATTCTGAAGGAACTTTAATAGTTGGCGCAGAGAACAGAGGCTTGCGCTATGGTGATGGTTTGTTCGAAACCATGAAGATCATCAATGGTAAGATCATTGCTGAAGATGATCATTTAGCCAGGCTTTGGGCCGGAATGAAAGTGTTGCAATTTGATGTCCCCAAACATTTTACTCCCGATAAAGTACTTGAAGCAATAATTGCGCTTGCAAAAAAGAATAATCATCTGAATGCTGCCAGAGTACGACTGACTGTTTATAGAGGAGATGGTGGTTTGTTTGATGCGGTCAGTCATCAGCCTGATTATATTATACAAACCTGGGCATTGCCTGAAAGCAACGGACAATGGAATAGTAATGGGTTGGTATTAGGAATTTATACTGACGTAAAAAAAAGTTGTGATATTCTGAGCAATTTAAAACATAACAATTATTTGCCTTATATAATGGCGGCACTTCATGCCAAGAAGGAAAAATGGAATGATGCGGTCGTACTAAATACTTTTGGAAGGGTGTGTGAGACAACTATTGCCAATATATTCATCATAAAAGAAAATAGAATATTTACACCTTCTTTGAAAGAAGGGTGTGTGGCGGGTGTTTTTCGGAGAACATTCTTACGTAATGTTGCAGCAGCAGGATATGCTGTGATTGAAAAAGAGATAACTACCGATGAACTACAAAATGCGGATGAAGTTTTTTTGACCAACAGTATTTATAATATCAGATGGGTGCAGCGTATTGGCGACAAAGAGTTTTTGAACACGGTTACTCAAAAAATTTATTCTGATATTAGCTCAACTATTTACTAAATGGATTGTTTATATCCGGTATGCCCACAGTTAATATTTTCTGGTTCAGGAGAGATCTGCGTTTAAATGATAATGCAGCACTATACCATGCTTTAAAAGATAGCCATCCGGTTGTTCCTGTTTTTATATTTGATAGAAACATTCTGGATAAACTGGAAGATAAAACTGATAGGAGAGTAGCATTTATACATGCTGCTATCATTGAGTTGCAGCAGGAGCTTTTGGCTATTGGTTCTGCAATTGAAGTGTATTATGGTGCACCGCTCGAAGTATACCGGGCACTTTTATCAAAATACAAGATCAATAAGGTCTTTGCCAACCATGATTATGAACCCTATGCTTTGGAAAGGGAGAAGGCAATTGCTGATTTGTTGCAGGCACATGGAGCCACTTTACATACCTATAAGGATCAGGTTATATTTGAAAAGGATGAGGTGCTGAAAGATGATGGTAAGCCGTATACAGTTTTTACCCCTTATAGTAAAAAGTGGAAAGCGACTTTAAAAGATTTTCATTTGAAAGCTTATCCTACCGAAAAATATTTTTCAAATTTTTATAAACAGCCGGTGCAAGAAATTTTATTATTACAGTCAATGGGGTTTAAGGAGGTTGGCCAGCTTTTTCCTTCTAAACAATTGAATGAAGAAATTGTAAAAAAATATAAAGAACAAAGAGATTTTCCTGGCATAGACAGCACATCGAAATTAGGATTACACCTGCGTTTCGGCACTGTAAGTATCAGGGCAGTAGCAGAAAAGGGAAGAGCGCTGTGTGAAACGTATTTAAATGAATTGATCTGGAGAGATTTCTATCATATGATCCTGTGGCATTTTCCACAAGTAGGAATGGGAAAAGCTTTTAAACCTGAATATGATACTATAGAATGGCGAAGAGATCAAGGAGAGTTTGAGAAATGGTGTAATGGACAAACAGGCTATCCGATCGTTGATGCTGGGATGAGAGAATTGAATGCAACAGGGTTTATGCATAATCGTGTACGCATGGTAGTGGCATCTTTCTTGACTAAGCATTTATTACTTGACTGGCGTTTAGGTGAAGCCTACTTTGCACAAAAGCTATTGGATTTTGATCTGGCAGCAAATAATGGAGGCTGGCAATGGGCTGCAGGTAGTGGTTGTGATGCAGCTCCCTATTTCAGAATCTTTAATCCTTATTTGCAAACACAAAAATTTGACCCACAATTGACCTATATAAAAAAATGGGTGCCGGAATTCCAGGAATTCAATTACCCAAAACCTATAGTAGAACATGAATTGGCAAGAAACCGTTGTTTGGAAGTATATGCTATGGCGCTAAAAAAATGATGCTAGTTCAGGAATATGTTTATGTATTTACCTTTTATCTGATTTGTTTGCTGGTAAACAGATAACAATTTTTCGATCGCTTTTTTGCCATCTTCTCCCAAACTGATCGAATAATTATTTACGTATAGATCGATATGTTTACGCATTACATCCTCGCTCATTTCCTGCGAATGTCTTCTGATAAAATCTGTAAGGGTTGGATAGTTAGAAAATGCATACTCTATACTTTTCCTAATAAGAACATCCACCTTTTTCTGAATTGATATATCAATATTTCTGCTGATAACAATACCACCAAGGGGAATAGGATTGCTGGTTTCATTTTCCCAATAATCTCCAAGGTCAATTATTTTTTCTAGTCCTTTGTCGGCATAAGTAAATCGATTTTCATGGATGATCACACCTAGTCCTTTATTATCTTTTACAAAATTTTCTATCTCATCATATCGAAGAAATATTTTGTTTGTTGCAGTAGGAAAAGCCAGTGAAAAAAGCAAATGTGCGGTAGTGTTTTTGCCGGGTACTGCTATTAGATTATCCTCAATATTTTTAATTGTTGATCTTTCATTTTTAATTAATAAGGGACCTACACCTCTGCCCAATGCACTGCCGCTGTTAAGTACAATATATTTATCTAATACTAAAGGTAAAACACCATAGCTTAATTTTGTAATATCCAGTTTGTCCTCAATAGCCCATTGGTTAAGGGTTTGCACGTCTTCCAGTACAATATCGAATTCCAGTCCTTCGGTATCAATTTTGTTATTTACCAGCGCATCAAAAATAAAAGTATCATTGGGGCAGGGCGAAAAGCCAAGAGTTAATTTCATGTGTTATCCCTTTAGGTGGTCTATTATTTTAGCTAGTTCTTCATTGAGGTTAGCAATTGCAAATTTCATTTTCCATTTGGTTTTATCTCTTTCTCCTACATAATTACTAATGCTGCGTATTTGTAAGAAAGGAATATTTTCCTGAAGACAGACATAATGCAAAGCGGCGCCTTCCATACTTTCAATTTCGGGGTGGTATGTTTCTATCAGTTGATGCTTTTGTGTTTCGCTATCACTTATTTTATTGATTGTAATTGCTTTTACTGGCTGCAGGTCGGAAAAGGAAAGATAACCATGGTCATTGACCAGCCATCCTTTGTTGTAAGGAAACTCATTTTTGTCTCCTAATCCTTCTGAGAAAATATGACTTAGTTTTCCTTTTTCTTCTATAGCAAGATCACCGAAGGTGTCTTTCTTTACCAAAACCGTTTCCCCCAATGGTAGTATATGTGTAAAAGCTCCGGCTATTCCGGCCTGTATAACCATGTTATAATGAAAATGATGTATTTTTTTTTGTAAATGATACAATGTGGCCGGTACACCTACACCTGTAAATAATACGTCTGTGACGTTATTTATCAGAGTGGGGTCAATTTCATGCTTTGTAGCGGCCACTAACAGAATTTTCATACTGCAAATTTGAACCTTTTTTATTGAATACTGTTATTACCCTTTTACTTCTTATATAGTACCTTTGCAAAAAAATAAGAAATGGTCTATTTAACAAGGGTTGAGCATTTTAACGCAGCTCACAAACTATGGAATCCTGACTGGAGTGAGGAGAAGAATAAAGAAACATTTGGCAAATGCGCCAATGAGAACTGGCATGGGCATAATTATGAAATTCATGTAACCGTAAAAGGTGAAATGCAACCAGATACCGGTTTCATATTTAATGCTAAAAGGTTAAGTGTTATAATTAATGAGCATATATGTGATAAGATCGATCATAAAAACCTCAATATTGATGTGGAGTTTATGAAAGGTCAGTTTACAACGGCTGAAAATTTAACAGTTAATATATGGAAGCAATTGCAGCCGGTTTTAAAGGCTGAAGGAGTAGATCTGCATTGTGTTAAATTAATGGAAACTCCGAGAATTTTCGTTGAGTATTACGGATAAAAATATATTTAATGGCATATAGAAAAATTGATCAGTACGATGAAGATGTTACTTCAGGCCTGATAAAAAATTACAGAGAAACGCTGCAATTACTTGGGGAAGATGCCGGGAGAGAAGGGCTGGAAAAGACGCCTGAGCGTTTGGCCAAAGCGATGCAGTTTTTAACACAAGGCTATCAGCAGGATGCGAATGCAATTTTGAACTCAGCGAAATTTCATGAAGACGTAAGTGAGATGATCATTGTAAAAGACATCGAGCTGTATAGCATGTGCGAACATCATATGTTACCGTTTTATGGGAAAGCTCATGTAGCGTATATCCCCAATGGCTGGATCACCGGATTGAGTAAAGTGGCCAGAGTGGTAGATGTGTTTAGCAGAAGGTTGCAGGTGCAGGAGAGATTGACGACTCAGATATTGAATGCAATTAAAGAAACATTGAATCCGCACGGGGTGGCAGTAGTAATTGAAGCATCGCACTTATGTATGATGATGAGGGGGGTGCAAAAACAAAATTCAGTAACGACGACATCAGCATTTGATGGAGAGTTTATGAAACCTACTACCCGAAATGAATTTGTGAAATTGATAGGAGCTAAATTGCACTAGATCTAATTTGAATTATTATGTTTAAATCTCTCTTTTGAGAGATTTTTTTGTTTTATTTGTACTCTAAAATTTAACTATGGCACATGCGTATGTATTTCCCGGTCAAGGATCACAATTCAGTGGAATGGGAAAAAATTTATATGAATCAAATCCTTTGGCGAAAGAATTGTTTGAACAGGCAAATGATATTTTGGGGTTTCGTATTTCAGATGCGATGTTTTCCGGCTCTGATGAAGATCTGAAACAAACCAATGTAACACAACCGGCAGTTTTTTTACATTCAGTAGTTGCATATAAAACTTTATCGGGTGTAAAACCGGACATGGTTGCCGGACATTCATTGGGTGAATTTTCTTCATTGGTGGCAAACAATACGCTCAATTTTGAAGATGCCTTGAGATTAGTATCTATTAGGGCAAAAGCTATGCAAAAAGCTTGTGAATTGAATCCTTCAACAATGGCGGCTGTATTGGCATTAGCAGATGATAAAGTAGAAGAAATTTGCGCTGAAGTGTTAAGAGAAACAGGTGAAATAGTTGTTCCTGCAAATTATAATTGCCCCGGCCAATTAGTAATAAGCGGTTCAATTATAGGCATTGAAATTGCCTGCGAAAAAATGAAAATGGCAGGTGCTAAGAGAGCATTGGTATTACCTGTAGGCGGAGCATTTCACTCACCGCTGATGTTGCCGGCAAAAGAAGAATTAGCCGCAGCAATTGAAGCAACCACATTCAATGTTCCCTCATGTCCGGTATATCAGAATGTTGTGGCACATGCGGTTACTGATCCTGTATCAATAAAAAGAAATTTAATAGATCAGTTGACAGGAGCTGTTAAATGGACACAGATTGTACAGGCGATGATCACTGACGGTGCTACACGTTTTACAGAAGTGGGGCCTGGTAAAGTATTGCAGGGACTTGTTCAAAAAGTGAACAAAGAGATGGTTGTAGATGGGGTGAATTAATTTTATCTTTTTTATTGAACTGATGAAATTGCTTGTATCGAAGAAAAAAATATTTATGAGCTTACTATCGAACCTATATTATCTGCGATGAAATTCTTTCCGGAGTCGACCCTCCATCAGCTTGAGTTTGATAAAGTAAAAGACTTGCTGGCAGCACATTGTTCTACGGAGTATGCTAAAACAAAAGCATTGTCTTTGCGCATACATACCCGTAAGGATTTTATAGAAATAGCATTGCAGCAGGCAAATGAATATAAAACTCTCTTGCAAAGCGGCGGATATTTTCCTAATGATTTTGTACATAATATTTCTAAGGAATTAAAATTGTTGGGTATACCGGGGGCAACGCTGAGTGGCGAACAGTTTTTGCATATCAGAAAATTGACTGTTAATGCAGGAAATATTTTCCGTTGGTTTACGGTGGAAATGAGAGAGACATTTCCCGGTTTGGCAAGGGTAATTGAAAATAATTATTACGAAAAGGTAATTATACAGTTAATTGATGAGGTACTTGATGGGGTAGGTGTTGTCAAAGATACAGCCAGTGAGGAGTTGGCAGATATCAGGCAAAAATTATATCGTAAACGCACAGAACTGCGCCGTGTGTTTGATCGTATTGTGCAGAAGTTGAATAAGGAAGGATATTTAGCAGATATCGAAGAAAGTTTTATGAATGGGAGAAGGGTGTTGGCTGTATTTGCTGAGCAAAAACGTAAAGTCAAAGGAGTTTTGCATAGCGAAAGCGACAGCCGTCGTACAAGCTTTATAGAGCCGGAAGAAACTACAGAACTTAATAATGAAATATTTTCTTTAGAGTATGAAGAACAAAAAGAAGTGCACAGGATTCTTCGTGTGCTTACACAACAGCTAAGCATATACGCTGTATTATTGAAAAGTTATTATGATATGGCAGGCGAATATGACCTGATCCGGGCCAAAGCGAAGTTTGCCATTGATATAAAAGGCAGCTATCCGATGCTGCATGACAGAGCCCATGTAAAACTCATTACTGCATATCATCCTTTACTTTTATTATATAATACTAAAAACAATAAGCCAACGGTTCCAATTGATTTGACATTAGATGATCAGAATAGTATCCTGGTGATCAGTGGCCCCAACGCTGGCGGTAAAACAGTTACATTAAAAACGGTTGGTCTTACCCAGGTTATGATGCAGGCAGGTTTACTGGTATCGGTAAGCCCAGATAGTGAGATGGGTATCTTCAAACAATTATTGATACATATCGGCGATACACAAAGCATAGAATTTGAATTGAGTACTTATTCTTCTCATTTAAAGAATATGAAATACTTTATAGAGCATGCGAATGGTAAAACACTTTTCTTTATTGATGAATTGGGAAGCGGCTCTGATCCAAATTTAGGCGGAGCTTTTGCTGAAGTGATTATGGAGGAGTTGGCATTTAAACATGCATTTGGTATTGTAACCACCCATTACCTCAATCTAAAAGTGATGGCCAATAAAGTGAAAGGTATTATCAATGGCGCCATGCAATTTGATGAAAAAAATCTCTTGCCACTATATAAATTACAGATCGGCAAGCCGGGGAGTTCATATACTTTCTCTATTGCCGAACGTATTGGGTTAGATAAAAAATTACTTGCCAAGGCTAGAACATTAGTGGATGAAGAGCATTTCAGGCTGGATAAATTGCTGAACCGGACGGAGCAGGATCTGCAAAAAATTGATAAAGAAAAGGCAATGTTAAATAAGTTGCTGGCCGAGAATGAGAAATTGAAAAAAGAAATGCAGCAGGTGCTGCAAAAAGAATTGCATAAACAGGAAATAGAGAGGTTGCAGCAACAGAACAAAATATCCGAGGAAAAAATAAATTACCTGAAGGATATGGAACGTCGTCTGAAAGCGATGGTGATAGAATGGCGTAAAACAGACGATAAGGCAAGTGTGGTAAAAACGATACATGCTTTACTGTTCAATCAAAAAGAAAGAAAGCCCAAAGAGCATCAGTCAAAGAAAGGAGATGATAAATACGAGGAAGTAGTGAGAGAAATGAAAGTGGGAGATAAAGTAAAAATGAAAAAAAATCGTCAGGTCGGTGTTGTAAAAGAATTGCGTGGCAAAAAAGCTGTTATACAGGTTGGTGTTATTCCCATTACTGTTGCTTTAGAAGACTTGGTAATATTGGTGGAAAAGCCAATAATAAAAGCCACTGCAAAGAGCAGCGAATAAAAATGAGTTTTGAAATAATTCAGTTGTTAATAATTAGGTTACCCAGGATCCTGAATTTCTTTCCTGAATTTACAATGATCGTATTCTTGTTATTTACTTGTTGTTGAGGGATATTCAGCACACACTCTCCATTCAGTACCGGGTCTATAAAAATATAGCCGCCTGAGAGATTTGCAGGGGGGATACTATTGTTACTCCAGTTCGAAGCTACATCCCAATTGCCATTTCCGATAAATCTATATACAGCATTGTCTCCCTCGTAAATTGAAATATCGTCTATATATCCACGTAAGGTTCCTGTTTCAGGAGCATGGTCGTATCCGATACAAATTCTATTAATGGTCTTTCCATTTAGCCATAAACCAATATTTGATACGGTTTGTGTCCAGGTATTAACAGCACCTCTTCCTGCAGACGGATGCATGGAAATACCAGTAGTATCTGTAGCACCGCTATTACGTAATGTAGTGCCATCACTCATTACCAGATCAACAGAAACATATCTTGATAAATTCATTTGCGGATAGGTCCAAAAACTGAGTTTTGTGTAGCTGTTTATTGGGATGTTTACAGGGAAAACACGAAAATACATATACGAGGAGTCTGCAGAATTATCTTTAGCAGAATATCTCAGTGCATGTGTGCCAATATGATTTGTTTCACTTACAACGCTGCACTCAGGACTGATAGAACTGGTATAGCCCACCATATTTGTAACAGTTGTTCCTGGGTCAGGAGAGTCTGTCCAGCCGGGCATTGCATCATATTTTGTTTCCAAACTTGTACGGAACCAAATTGGGCCGTTTGAATATGGAGTTGTTACGGATGCATTTAACGGATCAATACCTTTGATCATTTTGGTGGCCTTGCCGGTAAGTCGTAAATAAAAATCATTAGACAGATAAGTTCCATCAGCACTAGTTGTTAAAAAATATTGGTTGGATGGCACTGTATAATAACTATCGGCCATTTTAGTAATAGCAGTTCCTTCATCATATTCATCAAACATAGCAACATATCCATTACTTATACCCAACTGTTTGATATTGTAAACCTGTCTCCATAAAAATTCACCTTTATTTCTTGGTATCTGGTTCTGTAATCCTCCATTCCAATTAGACCATGCAAAACCTGGAAATACTACCGGTTGATATAATAGATTGTTTGCGTTGCAATAAGTTAGATCTGGGCTTAGATAATTGTTTTTGAAGTCGTCTGCTCCGGTATTGTTGCTGAATCTGCCTACACTCCAGGGAGATATCATGTCGTATGCAGTATAAACTGAGCTGAATCCGGCTTTGGAATCCCCGGTGCCGGTTCTCCAGTTTGTAGGGACACCGCCAATTACAAAGCAACCATTATTTTTAAAAAAATTGATCACATCAAGGCATTGAGATGCACTGCCCGGTCTGTCGGTAAAGCCAAAGCCCCAAAGACATACTACAGGTTTGTTATTTTGTTGAACATAGTAAGGGGAAGAGGTAATGTGTAATTTGCCCACCATATTGTTTTGCCAATCTGTTTTGATAGAGTCAAATTTTGTAACATCCAGTCCGCTGATATCATACATTAAATAAAATATACGTTCGTGAGCCTCTGCAGAGCGTTTAACCCTGGCTGTTATGCTGTCTCTGTTTGCTTTAAAAACACCATCAAATGTTTCTCCGATAAATCTTTGTAATGCCACACCATCGATCTCATTTTGCTGCATCCATTCAAAATGCTTGTCAATGACCGCTGCTTTATATGATGAAAAAAGTTTGGCGGGGTTACCTTCTGCTGTATTGCCCAGCCCTGTTTGAAAAAGTGATCCGGCGTCATATTCATCAACAGCAGGATATGCTTCAAACTTGACGGCACCCGGGGCAGGTTGCCCGGTATTACTTTGATAAGTGCCAGCCGACCAATGAGCCCATCTGGCAACAGGGGATCCATCTCCATATGCATTAAACCATCCCTGGTAACCACATATAACCTTACCAGTAACAGATTGTGCAGCAGGGACTGTTTGACAAATGACGTGAAAATGTAAACAAAGACAGATGAATAGAAATGGCAGCTTTTTATGAAACATTGGTATAAGGCTTAGGCTCTAAAAATACTGATTTCTTTTTTACTACAGATAAGAGGAAAATAATAAGTCGCAATGTGCCCGGTTTATGTCGTTTTTACACTCCGAAATAATAATTAATCTGATTAATTTTGGTTTGATAAATATTTCAGATTCCTCAAAAAATAATTACTCATGACTACAAATGAAAGAAGGCTGATCGTTTTCAATCAGATAACATCGGATGGTTACTTTGTCGATAGTACAGGAGATATGAGCTGGGCACACAAACATGATGAAGAATGGGAAGAATTTGTTGCAGGTAATGCAACTGGAGGAGCATTATTGGTATTTGGAAGAATTACCTATGAAATGATGGCTGGCTTTTGGTCTACCCCTTTTGCAATGGAACAAATGCCTGAAGTTGCCGCAGGAATGAATAATTTACCCAAACTGGTATTTTCTACTACCTTGGAAAAAGCTACGTGGAATAATACAATGTTGGTTAAAGCCGGTATGGCAGATAAGATAAGAGAAATGAAAAAAGAGTCTGGTAGGGATATGGTTATTTTAGGGAGTGGTACTATAGTTTCACAATTGACAGACGAAGGATTGGTTGATGAATATCAGTTAATAATAAATCCCATTGCATTAGGAAATGGAAGAACACTATTTGAAGGCATTCAAAAGCCGGTGAATTTTACATTGACCCATACACGAGTGTTTAAAAACGGCAATGTATTATTATGCTATGTGCCATCCAAATAGTGCTCTTTAAATAGTAGAGGCTAAATCTTTCTGTTTATTTTTTTATACATGATATACACAATCAGTCCCAATAAAAATACCCACCAAAGTTTTGTGACAAAAACAAAAAATGCCTCAAACATTTTCCAGCCATATTTAATGGCTTCAAGTATTTTTCTGCCAAAACCCGGTTCATATGCATCTATGTTTTTATCATTGGCAATAAGTGCTCTTTTGATTGCTTGCCGTTGATACATTGAAATATTTACTGTACTAAAATTGATCTGATCTGCCATAGACAGGTTGGCGATTTTTGCATTATCAGATTGTTCTTCTTTGTTTGATAAAAGCTCTTCGGCATTGGTTGTTTCTGCTAATTTCTTGCCCCTGTTATCAATAGCATAGCTTAACCGTTCAGTATTTTTAACGAAACGTTTTTGTGCCAAATTGTTTGATAAAATTTGCAGTGCAACATCTTCTGCTTTAATGATTCTATAGTCCAGGTAATCTATATTTTTTGCGATCTCTTTTAATGTAGTGTCCAATCTGATATTGGGAACTCTAAGTGTAATTGAGTTGGTTACTGTATATGCAGTAGTTTCTAAAGATGAGTCGGCACTGACAAGCACAGTAGTAATATTATCTATTGTACTGGTAAGATTGGTGTAAGTAACAAAACCGCTCTGCTGACTAACAATATTCTCAATGTCATATGTGGAGCGGATCACATCTTTGACCTTAAATTTCAGGTCGGCTGTACGGATAAATTTCCTTGTAGAGTCTTTATTGTTTTCAACTGCAGCAGAAGATGAAATGTAATTGGTTGTGGCGCTGTCTGCCATTGCAGGGCTCTCTTCTGGGCTATACTTGTTGTTATTACAACTTAAAAATACAATGATAGAGCAGAGAGCGGCGAGTAGTTTTTGGGAAGGTTTCATAAATAATTTTTTTATTGATTACTCAAACATCAAAAGGTGACCTTGCATTGTATGCTTCCTGCAACGCTTTAACAATGTTTTAGATACCGGGCAATTGAGGATAGAAAAAAAATATTTCTTCAATGCAACCTTTGGTTCATTTCATTCATCTTTCAAAAAAATAAATACATTATGCCTACTGTTTTGCAGATAACTCAGACACCTGACCAAGCTATCAATTTCATGTATAAGATAAAAGAGATGGCGATTGAATATGCTCCCAAATTGGTAGGAGCTGTATTAGTCTATTTAATTGGGAGTTGGATAATTAATAAACTATCAGCCGTAATGAAGAAGGCGATGGCACTAAAACAATACGATCCATCATTGCAAAGCTTTCTTACATCACTGGTGAAAGTATTATTAACAGTGTTGCTTATACTAACCATTTTCGGCATGTTAGGGGTTAATCTTACTGCCTTTGGTGCTTTACTTGCGGGTGTTGGTATTGCCATAGGAGCAGCATTGAACGGCTCTTTGGGAAATTTTGCCGGAGGAGTAATGTTACTCACTTTCAAGCCGTTTAAAATGGGAGATCTTGTTGAAGCACAGGGGCAAACAGGTATAGTAAAAGAGCTGGGCATCTTCAATACAGTTTTACTTTCTCCCGAAAACAAAACTATCATACTGGCTAATGGAGCTTTATCTACCGGTACGATCATCAATTATACTACCCATGGAAACCTTCGGGTAGATACAACGATGGCAATTGCGCCAGATCAGGATATTGATAAAGCAAAGCAAGTGGCTATTCAAGCACTACTTTCTCTTCCGGAAATTTTAAAAACACCTTCTCCTGAAGTAAATGTATTAAAAGTGGGTGACGGGATGATAACATTGGCTATTCGTCCTTATGCAATGCAGGAAAATTATTGGCTGGCGTTTTTTGGTGGACAGGAAGCGGTGAAAAAGGCATGGGATAAAGCAGGGATCAATGGTCCGGTTCCACATGTAGTGCATATTAATAAATAGTCTCCTCTGATTACTATAACAAAATAAACCCGGCCAATTTTTGCCGGGTTTATTTGTTTTGGAATAGATGGAAAGTGAAATAGTTTTAAACAGAAAACTTGGGCATTCTTGAAAAACAATGCATCTTAGCAAAAAAATAATCGTATGCCAAAACAGCAACAAACCATTGAATTGAATGATCTTGATAAAGAAATGGCATTGGCTATCAGTTATCAGGCAATTAAGAATTCCGGATGGGAAGTATTGTTTGCCGGGGAAGAGAAATTGTTGGGGTCTACTCCCAAAAAGTGGAGCAGCTTCGGACAGGAGATCATGATTGAAACTGATGGCATTACTTTAACTGTCAGCAGCGAAATGGTAAATGGAGAATCTTTTGATATAGGTGGAAAAAATAAAAAAAATATAGAATCGTTTCTTACAGCTTTTAAAACAGTTCAAAGTACTCTTGATCAAGAGATCATGCAACGCAATATAGAGACTATTAAAGAGCTAAGAGTAGTAACTCAGAAAACTGCAGAACAGGAAGCCGCTGATGCAGCAGCATTAGATGCTGCAATGAATTTATCGGGAAGTAACTTATATGTCACGTATGGCATTATTGCGATCAATATTATAGTGTTTGCATTAATGGCAATAAATGGAGCAGGGCTTTTTGATGTGAATGGACTAGTGCACATCAGGTGGGGTAGCAATTTTAGCGTATTAACATTGAGCGGTGATTGGTGGCGTTTGCTAACAAATGTTTTTATTCATTTCGGGATCATTCATTTGTTGATGAATATGTATTGCCTTTATACTGTTGGTGTTTATTTAGAACCAATGCTTGGCAAAGTAAAATATATTATCGCTTATTTGTGCACTGGTGTATTGGCAAGTATTGTTAGCCTTTGGTGGCATAGTAAAGGCGTGAATAGTGCAGGGGCATCAGGTGCTATCTTTGGTATGTACGGGTTGTTCTTAGCATTGCTCACTACCAACCTTATCCCAAAGCAAGTAAGAAATGCTTTGCTGCAAAGTATCGGGATCTTTATTGGGTATAATTTGCTGTATGGTATGAAAAGCGGCGTTGATAATTCAGCACACGTTGGTGGGTTGATCAGCGGGTTGGCCATTGGCGTTATTTATGCCTATGCAATAAAAAAAGAAAAGGCCGAGCAAAATCTGAACTGGGTTTTACCTGCGATAATATTGTTCACACTGGGAATGGCATATGAATATTTGCAATTGCATAAAACTTCGCAGGAAGACAGGAAAACAGAGTTGGCATATATTGCAGATGCCAAATATGATGACAATGAAAAGTTCAATGATCTACTGATAGGATTTTCTGCGATAGAAGATAGTGCGATTGCACCTTTACAGGATACTACGCTTAATGATCCGGAGCTAAAAATAAAAATTAATAGTATCAGCTATCCTTCATGGAAAAGAGTAGAGGCTGCCCTTGAGGAAACAAAAGGGTATAACATTTCTCCGGCAATGCATGCCAAAGCAGATAGGTTATTGGCGTATGTTATGTTGAGAGAAAAAGAATTAGATGTACTGCTTAAAATAATAGACACAGGCAATCAGCAGGAATTTATCCCTGAATTAAATGAAGTAAGAATGAAACAGAAAGAAGCAACAGCTGAGCTGCAGTAGTTCTATTTTTCATTACAGTTAAACATCCACTGTACGCCAAACTTATCTGTACAGCTTCCATAATATGCACCCCAGAACATGTCCGCTAATGGCATTGTTACTTTGCCGCCGACAGACAATGCGTCAAATAATTTTTTAGTTTCTGCCTTGGTATCCGGTTCAAGATTGATATGCACATTGTTGCCGAAATTAACAGTAAAGCCCATAGATTCCGGCGCATCTGTAGCCATTAATACGTGACCGCCAACAATTGGTAATTCAATATGCATGATAAGACCCTTGTCTGCTTCAGCTAGTGGGGGCATGCCCTCTTGTGGTGGAATATCTTTGAAACGGGCAACCCCCATTCCTCCAAATTCTCCACCAAAAACTGATTTATAAAAATTAAATGCTTCCTCGGTGTTACGAGAAAAATTCAGGTAAGTACTTACTCGTGCCATGACAACTTATTTTATTTAGCCAAAATAATAAAATAGTTCAGTAAAATAAAATAATCAGATAATGTTTTGATAGAAGGTAAGCATTAAAATGTAAAACCGACTGCTACTTCTATTGCTCTGTTATTCCAGCTTTGTGTATTGTCGAAAGAAGTTACTTTAGTTAACCCCATTTTGTAACGGGCTCCAATATTAATAAAAGGCACTTGTATCCACAAGCCACCGATGGCACTTAGTTCACCATCCTTATACAAATTGGTGATGGTATTGTTCTTTATGGCTTCAGGAGTTTTGTTGAGTAAAATATTGTATGCAGGTCCAAATTGTAATTTCACATGCCTGCTTTGTCCCACATTCATATTTACCAATAAAGGTATTTCCAAATAATTGAAAGGTTTTCTTATTTGTGTGCCATCACGAAATGCATCATCAAAAATATCAGATAGCTCGGTAGTCTGTGTAGTAGTAGACTGTACAAAATTCACTTCAGGTTGCAATCCGAAACGTCTGCTGAAATTGACCTGAACAAATCCACCCAATTGGTAATTATAGTGAAAACTATTTTTAAAAGATTGACCGGGAGTTTTATTCAGATTAAAGCCCACTTTTCCACCAAAACGGAGAAAATTTTCGGTATCGGCGTCATCTACTCTATTACGTTGAGCAAAACTATTTACAGAAATTAAAACGGGTAAAACCGCTGCAAGAATGAATTTCATGAATATTGGTTTAAATATCTGCAGATTTACACCAAAACTGTACCAAAAAATACTTTCGGCATTTATGTATAAGAAATTGTGGAGAAAAGAGGCTGAAATTGTATTATATAGCATTTAAAAGAGCGCTTATATGTTGATTTGTTAAGACTATCTTTAGAAAAAATACAGGCATAGGTATCCGGCTTCTATTTGGTTGGATAGATATTTAACTAATACGTTATCACCAATCAATATGGAATTATTCGATTTTGAGCACAATTTTGGTATATATTACCCTCCTCAGGAACTGATCTCCTTATTGGATTTTCAAAATAAATATTACAAATACTCTAATGGTTTTGGACTTTTTGCAGAAGGCCGATTCCCGATACAATATTTGTCTAAAGAGGAAGGTTTTCTAAATCAATTGATGCCATTTGCAGATGGCAGCCCAATAGCCGTTTATTCTTTGTGGGATGATGGAACAGATCGCAAATTGAATACAATGCCTGTGGTGGTTTTTGGAGATGAAGGAGGTGTTCATGTAGTAGCTGAAGATATTTTTTCTTTAATGCAACTACTCACTTTTGATACTCCTATTTCTGTAGATATAGACAAAGTTTTTTTTTATAAAGACACTAACACTTATGAAAAAAGTTTGCACCACGAATTGTATAAAAGTTGGCTCAAAGAAAATTTTCAGTTAGAATCAATAAATGATACTACTAAGATCATTAAGACTGCCCAGGAAAAATATAAAGAACAGTTTGATTGTTGGTGTGGTAAATATCTAAGATAGCTGATTCCGTTTGCCGACTGTTTATAAAATCTATTAAGCCCTCATATCAATAGTAACATTCGGTTTATTAGGCATGGCTACAATAGTACTAGTTTCAACTGTTTTATACTGTGGAGTTTTCATCAGTTATCAAACGGAAATTTTCAAACGTTTTATTTTTTAATAGAGGTTTCCAGCTTTCAATTAAAGGCTGTTCCAATTTAAATTCACGGTATTCATCAGGACTCATAATAGGAATTCCTTTTACGATAGGGTATATGCGGTCACATTCTTTACAGGTGAAAAAACCTTCCATTACATTTTTGTGTATGTCTTGAGAGATGATAGTTAGCTCTATATCGGCTTTATCAAAAGGGCAACATAATTTTTTTATCGTTTCAATATTCATTTTATTTTATTTTAAAAGTTCTGTATATTTTTTTATTGTTTCTTTCGGTGTTGCTGAATTCATAATTCCGGAGATCACAGCAATGCCATTAAATGGTAAGTCTTTCAGTTTTGGCATATTTTCCAAGGTAATTCCTCCTGCTAAAAAAACAGGAATTGCAGTTATCTCTTTGCATTTGGCAATGTTCTCAAATGTCACTAATTCGCAACTATTGCTGGTTGATGAAGGAAAAACAGAGCAGAAAGAAATATAGTCTATATGGTTTTGGTTTGCCCAATGCACTAAGCTTAAATCATTATTGCAGGTTATCCCACAAATAAAATGCCTTTTGACCGATTGTCTGATTTGGTCGATATTGTCAGGGGGCTTGTCGAAATGCACGCCATCCAATTCGGTCGATCGCAGCCATTTCCAGTTATTGTTGATCAACACAGGTATATTTTTTTTATGGCATATTGTTGTTATTGTTTTGATAAATTCTTCAATGTGCTGGTCTGCTAAAAAGTTATCCCAAATTTGAACAGCTGCGATCGGTTCTTCTGCGATCAATTTTAGTTTATTCAATAATATGGCCTCGTCTATTGAAGGGTCTATTACCAAATAAATTCCTGCATGTATTTTTCTTTTATTTATTTCCATCCTTTATTGCATGCGTTAACGAAAGCCGACCAATAAGGGTCGTCTTCCAGGTAAATCAATGCTTTTTCTTCATTGTTTTCTATCAATTGTATGCCATGTTTTTTTTCTTTGATCTCACCAACAAAAGAGCAAAGGATATTTTCTGCTTTCAATCGATCAATTACAAGGGATACACTTTCTTGTTTACAAGTTATGATCATTGCTCCTGCACCTACACAGTAATGAGGATCAATAGAAAATAAGTTGCATACTGCTTTCTGTACTTCTCCGGTTGGGATAGTATCTTTGAAAATAACAGCTCCATTCCCTGATGCAGAAGCTAATTCATAGATAGCTCCTAGTATTCCCCCTTCAGTCACATCATGCATCGCTGTTATGTCTTCATGTCTATTTAAGATGCCTACTGCTGTTAAAGCATCTTTGAGTGAAGATGTTTCATAAAATAAATCGCAGGCTTTTTGATAGACTTCGTTTCCGAGATTATTTTTAACAGTTTCAGGGAAACTCAAGGAAAGTATTGAAGTAGCAGTAAGTGCAGATTGTTTAGTAACTAAAATGGCATCGCCTGGTTTAGCTTGTTGTGAAGTAAGTACCTGCGATTTTGGAGCAACTGTGAAAAAAGTGCCTCCACCTGCAATAGTGGAATTTTGTCCTTCAATAAAACCTGTATGCCCACCTGTAATAGCAACTTTAATTGCTGCACAAAAACTATGAATATAATTCCAGTAGGTACTGAAATCTTCTTTTGAAAAAGTTGCAGGAAGGTTTAACACAAATTGTCCATACATGGGTGCAAATCCTGTGGTAGCCATGTCATTAGCCATCAGGTGTACCGACAACCATGCAGATTCCTGTAAGCCTAATGATGGAATAAGAGAGAGGGGATCGCTTGTGCTTGCCAGGACCATACCATCGGGAAGATCTATAACAGATACATCTACGCCGAATTGCGGCCCAACACTAACCTCATTTCTTTTGTAGCCACACTTTTTTTGCACAATGTTTTTAAAGTCGGTATTGCTTATTTTTCCCAGTTTGCCTTTCATATCATTTAACATCATTTAACTTGATATACAAACCGAAAAAATCTCCATAAGGCAATCCCCATTGTTGAACAGGAAACCATTTTGGCAATCCTGTACAAGTCCACTCAATAGTGTAATCTCTTCCTTTTAAGGCTTCATCAATTATTGCTGTAAGTTTTTTTGGGGTATAAAATGTAGCGGTAACATAAAATGGATTTTTCCCAAACAGTTGCTGAACTCGCCTGCGTAATACCTTTGGAGAATTCCTGTTCATCATTCCCATTGCCACTCCATATTTTGCCACTCTTGTTGCTTCCCGTATCACTTTTACCGGATCTTTATAGTATTCAAAAGTGGTAATAAAAGCCAAGGCGTCAAAAGTATGATCTTTAAACGGCATATGATGAGAGTCTGCCATCACGAGGTCGCCATCAAATAAATGAATTGCCTGTGAAAGCATAAGCGGGGAAATATCTCCGCCGGTAGCTTTGATGCCTATCTCTTTCCACCATCTTGTAAAACGAGTAGTGCCACAACCAAATTCAAGTAATGTTTTAATTCGCTTGTCTTTTGATACCAACTGTTCCATTACTTTTTTTTGCCAGATCTCCGCACGTTTGTATCTTCCTTCATACCATTGCTCATAGGTGTCGGTGTGCTCACGGTTAAAGAACCATTCTGGTCTTTCTTGCCAGTTTTGTTGTGTTTTGGGGATTAATTCAAAAACTTTTTTTTGTACTTCCATGGTGTTATTTTTTTTACAAAAAATACACGGAGAGAAATGGAAAGTCAAAAAAGAATGGAGTGTTGAAGTACTGCATCCCTACGTTGGCATTATCCAAATCAGGTTTCGGGTATTATCTCAGCCAGCACTTGTTTTCTGGCACCCCGTGCATTTAATTTTTCAAAGTTAGTAAGATAAAAAATAAATTGAGTATTTTTTATGGCATTACTAAAATGATGTATATGTTGGATTGTAATGTTCGGTTGTGGAGGGATGTTTAGCATTCATTGATCAAGGACTGTTCAGAAGGTAAAATGATGCCAATGTTACACTATTACTTGGATGGATTTTTATTAAAAATTGACTATAAATATGCTGACTATGTGACAGGAAAAAAGCCTTGTGAGGCACTGCTGTCGTGTGTTCAAGTTGTTTTTGCAGGCATATAAAAGAGTATCTATGTATTTTGCATCTTTAGTTATTCAGGCATGGTTTATGTGCTATATTTTGTGGAATCTTTTTTATAAATCCGTAAAAAATAATTCTATGTATCATCATCTAATTAAACAAAAATTACAAGGAAGTAATGTAGTTGGTTTTCACTCCACTGTTACAGATAAGATCCACGCAGTAATCAAAAAAAGTAAAGAAAGACATGCCGTAATAATGAAGGGCATGAGCAAATTTCAAAAGCAAATATTTCTCCAATTAGAAAAGCTTAGAAATTTGAAAAGTCTTTTTTGAAAAATGTGAAGCGGTTAATTTTCTGGCTGTAGTGTTATGTAATGTTCTTAATAAGAATATATGAGATTCTTTTTATTATTCAGTTGTCTTATTATTATTGAACTTTCATTTGGTCAGGATAAGCCTATGAGGTATGATAAGGTAATTAATCAAATTCCTTTGGGTAAAGAACAGTTGTTTGATAGAGTGTTATTATGGTTTGACAGATCTTTTTTTAATAATGAAGATGTTATCAAAGTAACAAACAGAAAGGCCGGTATGATCGCTGGTAAGGCTGTTTTTTATTCAGGTTATAAAGTGCCTGTAAATAATATCGACAGTGTAAATGACGATAAATTTGTGAATTATAATTTTGAATGGACAATTTGGATAAACAATAATTACATTTATTTTAGTATTCCACAGATTTATATTAATGGAACAACACTTGTTACTACTGCAAAAAAATGTCCAATTGTTATATTGGCTCAATCTGATGAAATAACAGACAGTCAGTGGAATCTGGCAAAAATATATTTAATAAAGAATTTGGATGTTTTATTAGATTCTTTGCAATATAAATTATTAAATCCCTCCGCAAGATAGCCGTTTGCGATTTTTCTGTCAGGTAGCACGAAGAAATGATTTTTCATAAAAATACCCATATACGGGTATGCTTAGTAAATGATTTTGTCTTTATTTTCAATGTCATTTATAATTGAAGATTATTTTTGTTTATGAAAAAAATCGGGTTGTTTGTTACAACAGTTTTAGGTTTACTCCTATCAGTTCAAAGTCAAGATCTTATCGCCTTTAAAAATGCTAAAGGTCTTTGGGGTTTTAAAGACAAAACAGGGAAGGTGATTGTAGAACCAAAATATTTGTACAAGCCTTCTTCATTTGTTGAGGGGCGTTCAATTATTAGCAAAACATATAGTTTGAAAGGAGTGGTAGATGAGAAAGGTAAAGAAATTACTCCGCCGATTTATTATTCCATTACAAATTTTAAGCATGGCTTTGCAACGGTTACTAAGGAATTCGTTGACAGTGTTAAACTGAAGCAAGGGAAATTAGTAAGAACCACAGTAAGAGGAGTCATTGACAGAAACGGGAAAGAGGTAGTTCCGGTTATTTACAAGGAACTTTTCGGAGACCTCAGTAATGGTTGGTTTGCGATGGCCACCGATACCCTCAACAAAAAATTTTATTATAATACCGAAGGAAAAATATTTGCCGTTCCAGAAGGGATGTTTATTTATAATTACAGGGTAGATGGCAAAAAATTTGTGGTAGGTAAAAATGGAAAGGTTGGGTTGATCGATAAAAATTTTAAAGAGTTACTTCCGTTTGATTATTCGCTGATATCACCTACACAAAATAATTTACTGATCGTTGGTCAGAATAATTTAGTTGGATTGATGGATGATCGTACACTAAAGTGGATTGTTCAGCCGAAGTATAAGAATATCAGTTTTTTTCAACAAGGTTATGGGGTTTTCACAGATGAACAAGGTTTATTGGGTGCTATCAATACAAAAGGTGTAGTTACTACAAAACCTCAGTTCAATACAATATATCGTATTGATAAAACAAATTCAGCACTGGCTATGTACATGTATAAAGGTTCTGACCAATCCGGATTAGTAGACCTTGCCACCGGAAAGATCATTACTCCGGCAAAGTATCTCATGTTGCCTTATGATTATGATAACGGGATAATAGTTTTCAGGAAGGATAATAAAAAAGGGATGATCGATTCAACAGGCAAGGAGCTTTTTTACGCAGCCTACGACGATTTTTCATCCGGGTTTAGTTACAACAGGGCGTGGGTAATGAAGCAAAATAAATTTGGATTTATAGACAATACAGGTAAGTTGGTAATACCTATTCAATATGACATTGTAGGTGGTTTTGTTGAAGGATTGGCTAAAGTAAGAGTTAATGGAAAATACGGGTATATTGATCCGAATGGCAAATTGGTGATACCTCAAATTTATTTAGATGCACAAAATTTTGAATCGGGTATGGCATGGGTGAAAGATGAAACCAATCGAACATATTATATTGATAAGGAAGGGAAGGAGGTGAAGTAATTTTTGTAATAGACATAATGCTGTTTAATAACGGCACAAAAATTTGTCTAATTAAAATCATAGTCCCTACAAAACCACCTAAATATTTTGAATAGTAATTCTTCTTTTTTCCTTTAATGCTTTAAAATGTGTGGGGGTTAATCCTGTCGCTTTTTTAAATTGTGTAGACAGATGCCCAACACTACTATAATGCAGCATATCTGCAATTTCAGAAAAAGAGTGTTCTTTGAATATGATCAATTCCTTTATTCGTTCAATTTTTAAAGAAATAATATACTGCTCTATCGTAGTAGCTTCAACTTCTGAAAAGAAATTGGCTAAATAAGTATAACTATGCCCTAATTTTTCACTTAATAAAACAGAGAACTTGATATTGGGTTTCTCATCAGAATTGTAGACGTAGTCTATCATAACCTTTCTTACCTTCTCTATTAATACACCCTGTTTTTTTTCTAATAATTCTAGCCCAACTTTTTTGATCCTGTTGTTCAGTTTCCTTTTTTTGTCATCAGAAATAGGCTCTTTGGTTTCTATTTCCCCTAGTTCTACTTTTATTGGCGAAATATTAAGTTCTTCCAGAGCTTCTTTAACAACCATTTTGCAGCTTTCGCAAGCCATATTTCTTACATAGATTTTCATATTCTATTTTTTAGTCTGATAAATTAAAAGCCCTGCATTTGCAGGGCTTTTAATTTATCAGGTTCTTAATTTATAATGTTTTCAACACATCGTTCATGCTTCTTACTGCATCTGCACTTTTGTTGAAAGCAGCTTGTTCAGCGTCATTCAATTTAAAGTCAAGGATCTTTTCCCAGCCGTTTCTACCGATAATAACGGGAACGCCTAAGCAAATATCTTTTTGTCCATATTCGCCATCTAAAGCTACACAGGCAGTGAATAATTTTTTCTCGTCACGTACAATAGCCTCAACCATTGCAGCACCTGCAGCTCCGGGAGCATACCATGCAGAGGTGCCGATTAAAGCAGTCAAAGTAGCGCCACCAACCATCGTGTCTTTTACAATTTTTTCCTGTTGCTCAGCAGTTAAGAAATCTGTAACAGGAGCACTGTTCCAGGTAGCTTTGCTTATCAAAGGAATCATGGTAGTATCACCGTGTCCGCCAACAACTACTGCATTCAGATCAGCAGGGCTGCAACCTAATGTTTGGCTCAATTGGTAACGGAAACGAGCGCTATCCAAAGCTCCACCCATACCGATGATCTTATTTTTAGGTAATCCTGTAGATTGCAATGCCAGATAAGTCATTGTATCCATCGGGTTACTGATAACGATGATAATAGTATTTGGAGAGAATTTTAAAATGTTTTCTGCTACAGATTTAACGATACCTGCGTTCACACCGATCAATTCTTCTCTGGTCATGCCCGGTTTACGTGGCAAACCTGAAGTAATTACTACTACATCGCTGTTAGCAGTTTTTGAGTAATCGTTTGTACTACCAACAATTTTGGTATCGAAACCAAGTAATGCAGCAGTCTGCATCATATCTTGTGCTTTACCTTCGGCAACACCTTCTTTAATATCTAATAAAACTAGTTCAGTGCATAGCTCTTTACGGGCAATATTATCAGCGCAAGTCGCACCTACGGCACCTGCACCTACTACGGTAACTTTCATAATACAATCATTTATTTTTTGATAAAATTAATTTGCGGTGCAAAGGTAGTTCATTACACAATTGGATTACAATGCTTCAGCAATTTTTTCTACGGGAACGCTACCGTCGAAAGCCTTTACAAACTGTCCTTTTTTATCGTATAAAAATAAGGCCGGGAAATTCCTTATGTTATAGAAGGTACCCAGAAACCAGGAGGGGTCTCTGGCAACGGTGATATTTGGATATTTGCTTAGTTGATAGTTTTGATAAAAACTATACAAATACTTATAGTCAAGAGGTGATGCCATTACTATTTGTATCTTTTTAAAGCGTTTGATATGAGCAATCAATTCGCTGGTTTCGTGCTTGCAATGTTCGCAATCCGGACTAAAAGCCATGATAAGTGTAGCTTTTCTTTTTTTTAGGTCAGCTTTAGCAAATTTGGTACTGTCGGGTACTTTTGTAAAAGAAAAAGGTGGTATCTGGGTGAATTTCAGATAAAGTAGTGAGGTATCTGCCTGGGCAAATAACATCTTGCTACATGCAAAAAGAGCGATAATCAGGAATATTTTCTTCATTGGGTAAATTTTTACAAAGCTAAATTTATATCTGCGATATTATACTCTGCAACATTAAGCAGTTAAATTTCCATTTTAGCCGTACTATTAGTACTTTTGCAACCCAATAACAAAACAGCAATAATAAAATAAATCAACTAATATGGCAACAACAGCAGATATGCGTTCAGGATTGGTCATCAAAGTAGATGGTAGTCTTTACTCAGTAATTGAATTTGGTCAGAATAAAACTGCAAGAGCTGCAGCGAAAGTTTGGGCAAAATTAAAAGGGGTTGATAACAACCGTACCATTGAAGTAACTTGGAACAGTGGAGAAACCATTCATCCGGTTAGAGTAGAAAAGAAGGCGTATCAATTCCTGTATAAAGATGATACAGGCTATAATTTCATGGATAATGAAACTTTTGAGCAAATAGCAGTTCAGGAAAGTATGATCGATGCACCTAAATTCTTAAAAGATGGTCAGGAAGTATCTGTACTAATTAATGGTGAAACTGAACAACCGATGGGAGTTGAGTTGCCTGATAAAATTGTACTGTTGGTTACTTATAGCGAACCTGGAGCAAAAGGAGATACTGCAACACGTACATTAAAGCCTGCTACTGTAGAAACAGGAGCAACTGTAAATGTACCATTATTCGTTAATGAAGGAGAATTGATCAGAGTGAATGCTAAAACAGGCGAATATGTAGAAAGAGTGAAAGAGAGCTAAAACAAATGACAGAATTTTGATATAAAAGAGGCTGATTTGCAAAAATCAGCCTCTTTCATTTTAGGCCGTTTTCCCCATTTTTTTGTGATTTTTAGGGTGTTTTAAGGCAGTTTTTAACATTTTTTGGTCAAATTCTATATTTTTAATTTTTCAGAAATTTGCATTTTTGATAAATCATTCCCTATCTTAGCAGCCCCGTTTAAATAAAGTAAACCATTTAATTTTTTAACATGGATATCAAACAAATTCAGGAGCTGGTAAAGCTCATCAATAAAACCAATATCGGAGAAATCACAATCGAAGAAGAAGGCGTTAAAATTACAGTTAAACAAAAGAAAGATCCCGTTCAGCATATAGTTGCATCAGCACAGCCACAGGCTTACGCACCACAACCGGCCGCAGCAGCGCCAGCGGCGGCGGCTCCGGCAGCAAAGCCGGCAGAAGCACCTAAAGCAGATAATCTGGTAACGATAAAGAGTCCGATGATCGGAACATTCTATCGTCAATCAGGTCCGGGTAAACCAATTTTTGTAAATGTTGGAGATGAAGTAGAACCTGGTAAAGTGGTATGCATCATTGAAGCAATGAAACTGTTCAATGAAATTGAAAGTGAAGTGAAAGGCAAAATAGTAAAAGTATTGGTGGAAGATGCAAGTCCGGTAGAGTATGATCAGCCATTATTCCTTGTAGAACCGAATTAATTTGATGGTTTGATAATTTGAAAATTTGACAACGGAACCAATGCTTTTCCGATAGTCAAACTGTTTAATCATCAAGTCACCAAATCACCAAATTTCCAAATTAACGAAGATGTTTAAAAAAATATTGATTGCTAACAGAGGAGAGATTGCATTACGTGTAATAAGAACCTGCAGAGAAATGGGCATTAAAACTGTTGCTGTACATTCTACAGCAGATAGAAATAGTCTACATGTAAAATTTGCTGATGAAGCAGTTTGTATCGGGAAGCCGGCCAGCACAGATTCTTACTTAAATATTCCCCACATCATGGCAGCTGCAGAAATTACCAATGCAGATGCAATTCACCCAGGGTATGGCTTTTTAGCAGAGAATGCGAAATTTGCTCAGATATGTACAGAGCATGGGATCAAATTTATTGGTCCAACGCCAGAGATGATCAATGCAATGGGTGATAAAGTGACTGCCAAAGAAACCATGATCAAAGCCGGTGTACCCGTTGTACCTGGTGTTGAAGGGCTATTGGAAAGTGTAGAACATGCCAAACAATCTGCTATGCAAATTGGCTACCCAATTATATTAAAAGCTACTGCAGGCGGTGGTGGTAAGGGTATGAGGGTTGTGTGGAATGAAGAAGAAATTGAAAAGGCATTTGAAAACGCTAAAACTGAAGCAGCCGCATCATTTAAAAATGATGGTATTTATATGGAAAAATTTGTGGAAGAACCACGCCACATTGAGATACAGGTTGCAGGTGATCAGTTTGGAAGTGTTTGTCACTTAAGTGAAAGGGATTGCTCTATTCAACGACGTCACCAAAAATTGGTTGAAGAATCTCCTTCTCCTTTTATGACCAATGAATTGCGGGAGCAAATGGGCGAAGCGGCTATTAAAGCGGCTTCTGCTATTAATTATGAAGGGGTAGGTACTATTGAGTTCCTTGTGGATAAACATCGTAATTTTTATTTCATGGAAATGAATACCCGTATTCAGGTTGAGCATTGTGTTACAGAAGAAGTGGTGAATTATGATCTGATCAAAGAACAAATAAAAATTGCGGCCGGTCATAAAATAAGTGGTAGAAATTATTATCCTCAAATGCATGCGATCGAATGCCGTATCAATGCTGAAGATCCGTATAATGATTTCCGACCAAGTCCGGGAAAGATAACTGTACTGCACACTCCGGGAGGGCATGGTGTACGTGTAGATAGCCATGTTTACGCAGGATATGTCATTCCTCCATATTATGATAGCATGATAGGAAAACTGATCTGCGTGGCACAAACCAGGGAAGAGGCTATCGATACTATGTACAGGGCTTTGAGTGAGTATGTGATAGAAGGGATTAAAACTACTATTCCTTTTCATTTACAATTAATGAAAAATGAAGATTTCAGAGCAGGGAACTTTACTACTAAATTCATGGAAAGCTTTGTTATGAAATAATATTTTTGACTGAATTAATCAGGAAAGCAACTCTTTGTGAGTTGCTTTTTTTATTTGCAAAATGCCCACTGTTAAGGATTTGATTCCTGCAGTATAGATTTAATGTGTAAAATCCACCACTATCTCTACCTGAACAAGCTACAAATTCGTACCTTTGCACCTCAAAAATCATCAGCAGCGAATGGCATTAATAAAAAGCATATCCGGAATACGTGGTACGATCGGCGGTAAAACAGGCGATAATCTGACTCCTTTAGATGTAGTTAAATTTACTGCAGCATTCGGCACCCTGTTGTCGCAACAAAGCGATAATAAAAAAATAGTTGTTGGGAGAGATGGACGCATTAGTGGTTTGATGGTTAAAAACTTAGTGATCAGTACATTGAATGCATTGGGGCTGGATGTGCTCGATGTTGATTACAGTACAACACCTACCGTTGAAATGGCGGTTGTGTTTGAAAATGCAGCAGGAGGGATAATACTAACGGCGAGCCATAACCCAAAAGAATGGAATGCATTAAAACTACTGAATAGCAAAGGGGAGTTTATCAATAGTGAAGAAGGGCAGAAAGTATTGGATATTGCAGCACGTGAAGATTTTAGTTTTGTTTCGGTAGATAAATTAGGCGTAACAACAACTGATGAATTGTCTTTACAAAAACATATCGATGCTATATTAAATTATGAATTGGTGGATGTAGCTGCGATAAAGAAAGCTAAATTTAAAATAGTAGTTGATGCTGTAAACAGTACCGGAGCAATAGCGGTGCCCGCTATGTTGAAGGCATTGGGTGTAAAAGATATTGAAGTGTTGAATGCGGAAGTAACCGGAAAATTTGCTCACAATCCAGAGCCCTTACCTGAGCATTTATCTGAACTGAGCAATGCGGTGGTGAAAACTAAAGCAAACTTAGGGATAGCTGTTGATCCGGATGTTGACAGGCTTTGTTTTGTTTGTGAAGATGGCAGCATGTTTGGAGAAGAGTATACTTTGGTGGCGGTGGCAGATTATGTGTTGAGTAAAAGAAAAGGTAATACAGTCTCTAATATGTCATCAACAAGGGCATTAAAAGATGTAACAATAAAGCATGGTGGCGAATATTTTCCGAGTGCAGTAGGTGAGGTGAATGTAGTGAATAAAATGAAAGCAGTTAATGCTGTGATCGGTGGAGAAGGGAACGGAGGTATCATTGTGCCGGATCTGCATTACGGAAGAGATGCCTTGATTGGGATCGCTCTTTTTTTAACACATCTGGCCAACAGTCAAAAAAGTATCAAGCAATTGAGAAATACTTTCCCTGATTATTTTATCAGTAAAAATAAGATCGGATTAGAAAATGGCATTGATGTGAAGGATGTTTTTGAAAAAATCAAATCAAAATACAAAAACAATCCAATCAACGTTGAAGACGGATTAAAAATAGAATTTGATAATGATTGGGTGCATTTACGTACGAGTAATACCGAACCGATCATTCGTATTTATGCAGAAAGTAATTTTGAAACTACTGCTGATAATATCGCTAAAAAACTAATGAAAGATATTAGCGAAGTAATGTAATGATCACTGGTCCATGGTCCATAGCCCATGGCACCCCGGTTCAATATAGACTATGGACAATTGACTATGGACTCTCAAAGAATTTATTTCGACAACGCTGCTACCACACCTCTTGATCCGGAAGTGCTGGAAGTAATGATGCCTTATTTAACGGAAAAATTCGGTAACCCTTCTTCTATATATTCCTACGGAAGAGAATCCAGAATGGCGATAGAAAATGCCAGGAAGAGCGTAGCGAAGATCTTGCATGCGCATCCATCCGAAATATTTTTTACCAGTGGTGGAACAGAAAGTAGTAATACCGCCATTGCAGCGGCTATAAAAGATCTGGGCTGCACACATATCATTACGTCTCCGATAGAACATCATGCTGTATTGCATTCTGTAGAGCATCGGAAAAATATCAATCATGTTAAAATTAGTTATGTAAAGTTGCTGCCTGATGGTCATGTGGACCTGGCCGATCTGGAAAGTCTTTTATCCTCATCAGGACAAAAAACGCTGGTAACATTAATGCATGCTAATAATGAGATTGGTAATATTTTAGATATACATGCAGTAGGAGATATTTGTAAAAAATACAATGCTGTTTTTCATAGTGACACCGTACAGACGCTTGGGCATTTTCCATTCGATCTGCGTAATACTAATGTGCATTTTATAACCGGGGCAGCACATAAATTTCACGGGCCTAAAGGAGTAGGCTTATTGTATATCAATGAAAATGTAAAAATAAATCCATTGGTACATGGCGGTTCTCAGGAAAGAAATATGAGAGCCGGAACAGAAAACCTATATGGTATTGTGGGGGTTGCAAAAGCCCTGGAAATAGCCACCAATAACTACGAGAAAGACAGTGTATATATCCGTAGTTTGAAACAATATATGTATGATTCTCTTAAGAAAAATATCCCGGGAGTTAGTTTTAACGGAGATGTTTTAGGCAGGAGTTTATATACCGTGTTGAGTGTTAATTTTCCTGCATCAGAAAGATCTGAAATGTTGTTATTTAATTTAGATATCAATAATATCTGCGCAAGTGGTGGAAGTGCCTGCACCAGTGGTATAGATGTGGGCAGTCATGTGATCAGGGCTATTTATCCAGATTCCGGATTAGTAACGGTTCGGTTTAGCTTTAGTAAGTATAATACCACAAATGAAATAGATCTGGTAGTTGAAAAATTAAAAGAATTGATCTAACGAAGGCTATTTATCTTATTAATACAGTAGTTCCTTTTGAAAATTTCTTTTCTCCCGTTTCGATATTGGTATATTCTAGCGTCCATACGTACGTTCCCGGATCCTGTGGTTTTCCGGAAAAAGTTCCATCCCATTTATTTGTCCAGTCGGTAGTTGTAAAGAGTAATTGGCCTAAACGGTTAAATACGTTGAATTGCAATTTGGTTGCTTTGTATGCATTTGTAGGGTAAAGAAAATCATTTAATCCATCACCATTAGGGGTAAACGCAGTTGGAACGGCAATATAACAATTTCCTAATACTTTTATTTTTTGATATGCTGTATCAGCGCAGTTGATATTGTTTTTTACAATTAATCTTGCAGTGTAGTCTTTTGGTATGTTAGTATAAGGGTATTGTTGTTTGGGGGGCACCTGTAAACTGCTTGTATTTGCATTTCCAAAATCCCATGACCAACTGCTTATTTTTCCAATACTTTTATCAGTAAAAGGAACAAGGTCGTCGGGGCAAACCAAAGCACTTGTCTCAAATGAAGCTTTCAATGTATTATCCAGATCTACCACTGCTGAAGCTGTATCTGAACAAACCCCGTTTGAAACGATCAGTGTTGCATTCTTTTTGCCAAATGCGTTATATGCAATGGAGGTATCTTTTGAAGTACTTGTAATATTGTTATCGAATTTCCATTGCCAACTGTTTACTTCATTTCTTCCGTCATGAGAAAAATCAATGATATCCTGTTTGCAATCGAATTTTATAGTAGCTGTAAACACTGCAGATACCGTATCTTTTGCTGAAAATTGAATGGTAGCTCCGGCAGGTGTAGGCATATCACATTCATTAATGATCGTATTGCCATCACTACCTGTTTTTAACCGGATAGTATAATTCCCCTTAGTTTGTATAGGAGTTGATAATTTAATGCTGATAGTATTGGTAAGTCCATTGGTATTGCAAGTTCCTTTTGCACTTGCAATTGTAACAGCAGAAGGGCCTGTTATCATAAAATCACTTCCATCAGAAGCGATGGAGTTACACTGCATCATTTTTTTAAATACTAACTCCAGTTCATCCGGCGCACAGCCTAATGCCGACAGGCTATCCATAGGAGTTGGTATTAATGGATATACTGTAACAGGGATTTTTTCACCTACTGGAATGGTTCTGTCACAATTGTCAACAAGTGTATTGCCGTCAGAACCATTTGAAATAGTTATTGTGTATCCTTGAGGAGGTAATGGACCATTGAGCACTAATCTTACAGAATCCATATCAAATGCATTATTGCAATTGATTCCTGTAGCAGAAATTACAGAAGCAACAGCAGGGGTAATGGTAAACTCACTTCCATTGGCAGAAAGACTGTTGCATTTCATTTCCTTGTTAAGTCTGATATCAATAACAGAACCATCACATGGGGCTCTGGCACTTTCTAAATGTGGCTCAACCGGATCAGTAATATTTGCTGTACCTCCATTAAATGATAATGTATAACCACTTTGTGAATCTCCGGAGAAATGACTGATCAACAATAAATAATTATGGCCTTGCTGCAATACCGGCATCTTACTGTACAGCGGCCTGTAAGGGTTTCTAGGGCTGCTTCCACATACTATCAGTGATTCGGCGGTGGCAGACGTTCCGGTAGTACCTTCTTCACCAGACCAATTACATGCCACTAATAACGATGCATCACTATATACATCTGAAGGATTGCGGCCCGTTATATCAAATATTTGCCAGTCATAATCATCGGATGTAATGTTTGGCTTTATTTCAAGTCCTAATGTGCCGGTACTAAAACAGGTAAATTTGTACCAGTAAGGGTTAATGTCTGTAATCAGATCAGCACTGCATGGCCCTGGTATCGGTCGTCCACCACAAACTGGCACACTGCTTTGAATAAAATTGGCAGTACCGCACACAGGGAAGGCTGTTCCGGGATTTTGTCCCAAAGTGGTACATTGAGCAGAACAGAATTTTGTAGCTAAAATGGTAAGCAGTACGATACAATAATACTTCATAGATTGTAGAGATGGCGAAATTATACGCTATGATGCTTTGGTTTACTGTTTTGCTGTAAAGTAAACAGATTATTTGTTACTAAAATGACAAATAATATATCAATATTCCGTTTTATCGGGTTTGTTGGCCCATTCTTCAAAAACTTTTAATGCATCATTTCTTCCAAGAGGTATAATAGGTATTTTTCTTTCGTGCATTTCAGCTTTCATCTCATCATAGATCATGGAGTCATCAAAGCCTATATCTGCAGCATCTTTTCTATTATTGGCAAAGTAAACAACTTTTGGTCTTGCCCAATAAATAGCACCCAGGCACATAGGGCAGGGCTCACAGGAAGTATAAATCTCACAATCAGTCAACTGAAAAGAGTTTAGATTTTTACAGGCATCCCTGATGGCAGTAACTTCTGCATGTGCAGTAGGATCATTGCTACTGGTAACTTTGTTGTTACCTCTACCTACTATCTCATCTCCTTTTACAACAACACAGCCAAAGGGCCCGCCTTCATTATTTACAACGCCATTGAGTGATAATTTAATGGCTTCCTGCATGAATTTTTCTTCTCTTGTCATTATCGTATTTACTTTGTTTAGTAAATATAAATAAAAATCGAGTAAATAAGGGTTGGCAGATAGGCTCAATGATGAGTGGGCTGCCTTTATTTTTTAATATCCATCAAATGCGTCGAAAGCTTCAATTGTTTTATCCAGATCTTCATAGGTTAAAGCATCATTTAAAAACCAACTTTCGTAAGCAGAAGGAGGGAGGTATATTCCTTTATCCAACATAAAATGAAATAGTTTATTAAACAAAGGAATATCTGCTTTTGATGCGCTGTCAAAATCGATAATGTCATGATTGCAGAAATGAACACTTATCATGCTGCCAAACCTGTTGATACGGAAATTAACCTTGCGTTTAGTTAATACATTTCTTATGCCGTCTTCTAAATATTTTGTTTTGTCTTCCAGTGATTGGTATATAGCTGGATTGTTCTTTAATTCTTCCAACATGGTAAAACCTGCTATCATAGCAATCGGATTACCACTTAAAGTTCCTGCCTGATACACATTTCCGAGAGGGGCAATATGTTGCATGATCTCTTTTTTGCCACCAAATGCGCCTACCGGCATACCACCCCCGATCACTTTTCCGTAAGTAACTAGATCAGCTTTGATATTCAGCTTTTCCTGTGCACCGCCAGGAGCCAGTCTGAAGCCGGTCATTACTTCGTCAAAAATAAAAACAATGTTTTCCTCGTCGCATATTTTTCTAAGTCCTTCTAAAAAACCTGGTTGTGGTATGATACAGCCCATATTACCTGCAACGGGTTCTATTATTATTGCAGCGACCTGATCTTTATTTTCTGCCACTAATTTTTTAACAGCCTCCAAATTATTATAGGGGGCATTCAAGGTGTCATTTGAAACACCGGCAGTGATACCGGGAACAGTTTGAATATTGAATGTAGCTAAACCGCTGCCTGCTTTTACTAAAAATGAATCAGCATGTCCATGGTAATTGCCTTCAAATTTAATTATCTTATTCTTGCCTGTGTAACCTCTTGCTAATCTGATAGCACTCATGCAAGCCTCTGTGCCGCTGCTCACCATTCTGATCATATCAACATTAGGAACCATACTGATGATCATCTCTGCCATTTCTATTTCTAAGGTAGTAGGGGCGCCATAGGAAGTGGAGTATTCGGCGTATTCCTGTATAGCTTTAACCACAGGCTCGTATGCATGACCTAAGATCATTGGTCCCCATGAAGCAATGTAATCTATATATTGATTGTCATCTACATCATATAAATAAGCTCCATAAGCTTTTTCTATAAAGAGAGGAGTACCTCCAACGCTTTTAAATGCTCTTACCGGTGAGTTAACTCCTCCGGGAATGCTTTTCTGCGCTCTTTCGAATAATATTTTACTTCTTGTTGTGTCCATAAATGAAAAATGAAAAGTGAAAAAATGGTTACCCTAATAGTTTAACCGCATCCTTTGCAAAATAAGTTGCAATCAAATCTGCACCTGCTCTTTTGATTGAAGTAAGACTTTCTATAATTGCTTTTTCTTCATTTAGCCAGCCCATTTTAGATGCAGCTTTTATCATAGCATATTCGCCACTGACATGGTATGCACTAACAGGAACGGTTACACTGTTTTTTACTTCACGGATAATATCCAGATAAGCCATGGCAGGTTTTACCATTACAATATCAGCTCCTTCTTCTACATCCATCAGTGTTTCTTTGATGGCTTCTATCCGGTTGGCATAATCCATCTGATAAGTTTTTTTATCACCAAACCCCGGTGCAGAATCCAAGGCATCTCTGAAAGGGCCATAAAAACAGGAAGCATATTTAGCACTATAAGACATGATGCCGGTTTTGGTAAAATTATTTTCTTCTAATACCTTACGAATAGCACCAATACGACCATCCATCATGTCGCTGGGTGCAACAAAATCGGCGCCTGCCTTCGCATGACTAAGGCTCATTTTCAGCAAAGCTTCTACTGTGGGGTCATTGACAATTTCGCCATTTTCTACGATCCCATCATGTCCGTAAGAAGAATAGGGGTCAAGTGCAACATCAGTCATTACCAGCATTTCAGGAACTGCATCTTTAATCGCTTTGATGCTGCGTTGCATCAATCCATCGGGGTTCCAGGATTCTTTGCCGGTATTGTCCTTTGTATCATCTGCTGCTTTTACAAATAGCAATACAGATCTGATGCCCATGCTCCATAATTCTTTTACCTCTTTAATTGTTTCATCCAGCGATCGACGGTAATATCCGGGCATGGAGGGTATTTCAAAAATAACATGCTGGCCTTCATCAATAAATAAAGGTGCAATAAAATCAGCAGGGGTTAATATTGTTTCAGCAACAAGATTTCTTATCGATGCATTGGTTCTTAATATTCTGTTTCGTCTTTGTAAATACATAGTTGTAGATTGTTATGTTTTTGCAGCGCTTTAAATCTGAAGTTTATCTGTATCTAGCAAGTATTCACTTTTGATGCCCATTCGTCATCAGAAATATTGTTGACTGAATTTACCCATTCTTTAGGTATTAAACAAGCCTGCAATAATTTATCTTCTTCACTTCCTTTTTCGGGTTGATAATTATATTCAAATCTTACCGTAGGAGGCAGGCTCATTAAAATACTCTCAATTCTTCCATTGGTTTTTAACCCAAAAATTGTGCCTCTATCGTGTACCAGGTTAAATTCTGTATATCTCCCTCTTCTTATTTCTTGCCAATGTTTATGCTTGTCAGTATATGGGGTGTTTTTTCTTTTTTCAATAATGGGGATATAAGATTCAATGAAGGCGTATCCACATGCTTTTGCAAAGCTTATCCAGAAATTCAGGTCTTTTGTCAGGGATACTTTTTGATAGTCGTAAAAGATTCCGCCGATGCCTCTGCGTTCGTTATTGCGATGCGTATTTACAAAATAATTGTCGCATTGCTTTTTGAAGTCAGGATAAAAATCCGGGTCGAAAGTATCACATACATTTTTATACGTTAGATGAAAATGCCTGGCATCTTCATCTAATAAATAATATGGAGTAAGATCTGTACCACCACCAAACCATCTGTCTACAACATTATTTTCTTTATCGTAGAGTTCAAACATCCGGTAATTGCAATGTACGGTAGGCACAAAAGGGTTAGAGGGATGAATTACTAAACTAAGTCCGCAGGCAAACCATTTATCTCCATTTATTTTCAGTTGTGTACGCATCAGGTCTGTCACATCACCAAATACGACTGATGTATTCACACCTCCTTTTTCAATTACATTTCCATTGCTGATCACTCTTGTTTTGCCGCCACCGCCTTCAGGTCTTTCCCAGGCATCTTCAATAAATGTTGCTTTGCCATCACTTTTTTCCAGTGCTGCACAAATATCATTTTGTAATTGATGAATAAACGAGATCCATTGGTCTTTAAAATCCATAATCAAATCATTTACATTTTATTATGTGTGCCTGAATTCTTTCACTGCATCTACAAAAGCTTTTGCATGATCAACAGGTACGTTAGGCAAAATGCCGTGACCTAAATTAGCAATATGTCTTCCGGGGCCAAAAGCAGTCAGCATTTCGTTTACTTCACTTTTTATTTGAGGAATGGGTGCTAACAATTTAGCCGGGTCAAAATTACCTTGCAGAGTTACATTATTGCCCGCAAATTGTCTTGCCAGTTTTGGTGTGATGCACCAATCTATTCCGAGTCCATGAGCGCCGGTAGCCGCCATTGCATCCAAACTGTGCCAGGCTCCTTTAGCAAATACAATGGTAGGTACAATATCTTTTGTAGCGGCTACAATTTGTCTGATATATTTCAAAGAAAATTCCTCAAAATCCTTAGGGCTTAATAAACCACCCCAGCTATCAAAGATTTGTACCACATCAGCGCCTGCTTTTGCTTGTGCTTTAAGGTATTCAATTGTAGTATCTGTGATCATTTGTAATAACTGATGAGCCAATGCAGGTTCTGTGTAACAAAATATTTTTGCTGCATCAAAAGTTTTAGAGCCTTTTCCCTGAACCATGTAACAAAGTAATGTCCATGGGGCGCCGGCAAAACCGATCAAAGGCACGCGGTTATTTAAACCTTGTTTAATTAATTTGATCGCATCAAATACATACCCTAAAGTTTCGTCTACATTCGGTACTCTTACTCTGTTAAGGTCATTGGTGTTTTTGATCGGATCGGGTAGGATAGGGCCCACACTTTCTACCAGCTGTACTTCCAATCCCATTGCCTGAGGAACAACTAAAATATCTGAAAATAAAATAGCAGCATCCACGCCAATAATATCCACGGGTTGCAGTGTTATTTCACATGCCAGTTCCGGAGTTTGGCAACGTTCAAAGAAGCCATATTTTCTTCTTAGTACCATATACTCAGGCAAGTATCTGCCTGCTTGCCTCATCATCCATACAGGGGTACGTTCTGTTGGTTCTCCTTTAAGGGCTCTTATTATCAGATCATTTTTTAACTGGCTCATATTGTTCTTGTATTAAAATATTCTATTACCGTTTGTACTAAATTTTCTTTTCCGGGTTTATTGCTGATGATAACAGTATTATCACAATATTGTTTGATCTTATTGGCTGTGGTTTGTCCTACGGTAAATGCAACCACATCCGGTTGTAAAGTATTGTTCTCAAAAAAACTTTCAACCGAACTCGGACTAAAGAATGCAATAGCATTATAGTTCTTATTCTCCAGTAAATGCGGTGTTTTAACCGTATGGTACACTTCGACTTCTGTTAATGGGATTCCTGCACTTGCTAATGTTTCCGGTAAATCCGGCAAACGTTTATTGCCACAAAAAAAAACTACCTCACCGGCAGGCTTATTCGCAATTGCAGCTTCGGCTAATTGCTTTGCATTAGAACCGGTTCCGGCGAGAGCGGTTTCTCCAAAAAAATTAATTACTGCCGGCTTACTTACGCCACTCATACAATACACCTGCCAATTGGGTTTTGTAGCAAGATGATTGGTAACAGAGGTGATAGCATTCAGGCTGGTAAAAATAGCGGTAATATGTTTGTCCTCCAGCGCTTTTATTTGTTCGATAGCTTTTTCATCCCGGGTAAGTGTAACATTAATAAATGGAGTATCGGTGATCATAACACCATTATCAGCAGCATTTCTGATCACTTCTTCAGGGATAACAGAAGTGCTGATCAATGATATGTTTTTAGTATCAGACATTTTTAATTGCATTAACGATTGCCTGGCCACCATTCTGTAATACTTCAGTAGCAGCTGTTGTACCTGCATTATCTGCTTCGGTCAATGCAAAGGTTTTGTTTACTTCAACTTTATATTTTCCATCTACACTACAAATATTTCCACTAAAAATTATCTGATCATTTTCTATTATAGCCAAAGCGCTGATAGGAGTTGAACAGCCTCCTAATAAGGTACGTAAGAAATCCCTTTCAATTTTAGTACAGATGGCAGTGTGGCTATCATTAAGATCGTGGCAAGCATCAAAACATAATTTGTCATCTTTCCTGCATACTACCATAATAGCACCCTGAGCCGGTGCAGGCAACATCCATTCAAGATTGATGGAGTTTTTCGGACGCAGGTTAATTCTTTCTAATCCGGCTGCAGCAAATATTGCTCCATTCCAATTGCTGTCGTTTGTTTTCTGCAATCGGGTATTAACATTACCTCTTAGATTTTCTATTGTATGATGAGGATACCTGTTCAGCCATTGTGCTTTTCGGCGTATGCTGCTTGTTGCAATAGTAAAGGGAATACTTGCATCTTCCATTTCTGCATTTAGTTTCAGCCATCCGTCTTTATAAACAAGGATATCTTTATAGGAAGCTCTTGGTAGCACAGCAGATTGAATAATACCTTCGGGTAATTGGGTTGGTACATCTTTCATTGAATGTACTGCAATATCAATTCTGTTATTCAATAAAGCAGCATCCAAACTTCTGGTAAAAACGCCTTGTACACCCATTTCGTATAACGGAGTTATAAGGTCAATATCACCTTCACTTTTGATATAGATCAGTTCAGATGCAATATTTTTTTCCTTGAGTAGGTTCTTTATCAGGTTGGCTTGCCAAACAGCAAGCTGGCTTTCTCTTGTGCCTATGCGTATTACTTTGTTCATATTTAGTTGCTGGCAGTTGGCGCAATAAAATCATTTATTGCTTCAATATAATGACAACCATAAGTAGCATGATTACGCATTTTTACAGCCATACCATCAATTACTTTTTGAATTTTTTGTTCCGGAGCAGTGGAAATATCGCAACTGTTATTTTGTTGAGCTTTTGCAGCTATGTATAAACCGCAATTGTGCATTTGTTGCAACTTATTTTTTACCGCCTTTAATACCGGTACATTCTTTCTCATTTGATGCCAGTCGATAAAATCATGTATATGTGTAGCGATTATGGTTTTAGCTTTTGGTACAGCTGCTTTTCTTTTTTGTAATGTGTCGTCTTTGATTTTAGATAGCTCATCGACATTTAATAATGTGATGCCGGGTAATTCACTGGCTCCTTCTTCCACGTTATAAGGGATAGACAGGTCTATGATAAGTTTCTCTGTATTGCCTGTTAAATGTTTTTTCAGTACGATGGGTTTTGCCGCATTTGTTGCCACCACTATAATATCTGCCTGTGTTATTTGATTAGCCAGGTCTTTTGCCGGTGCATATTGTAATCCTAGTTCTGTAGCTAATATCCTGGCTTTTTCCTCCGTACGGTTTATTAAGGTGATGTTGGTTGTGTTCAGATAATCCACCAGGTTTTTACAGGTATTACCACCAATCTTACCAACACCCAATAATAATATTTTTTTATTGCGGATATCTGTTATTTTTTCTTTAATAAACTGTATAGCAGCAAAAGAAACAGATACAGTGCCGTCGCTTAATGAAGTAGTGTTTTTTATTTCTTTAGATGATTGCAAAGCTGCGTTGATAATTCTCTCCAGATAAGTATCAATGAAGTTGTGCGCTTTAGAAAATTTTACGGCTTGTTTCAGTTGTCCCACAATTTCATAATCGCCTAATATCTGCGAATCCAAACCAGCGGATACATTAAATAGATGCTCTAATGCCGGTCTCCCTTTTTTTACATATGCCTTCTCATTGAATTGTTCGATTGAGCCTTCTGTTTGTGTACAAAGTAAATTAGATAACTGGGTAGCATTTTCTGCAAAGCCATATATTTCAGTTCGGTTGCAGGTAGACAATACAAAAAATTCTTTGATATTAAATGATTGAGCTGTATGTAACAATTGCAGGTATTGGTCTTCATTTATAGCAAACTTACCTCTTAGAGAGGCGTCGGTTTTTCTATAGTTTATTCCAACAATGAAAAAATTATTAATATCTGTTAACTTTTGACGATGCATTATGGATTTCGTCCCCAAAGGGTTTATGCAAAATTACTTCCAACTGTTTAGGTATACTAATTTTTACTGTCATTGAATTGTCATTTTAGTAATAATGTATGTCGGTGTTGAAGTGCTCATTAACTTTGCCGCCTATTCACAATGATAAATATGGCTACTGTAAAGAAAGGAATAATATTGATGAACCTGGGATCACCAGATTCTACCAGTGTAAAAGATGTACGTAAGTATTTAAATGAATTTTTGATGGATGGAAGAGTGATTGATATTCCTTATCTATCAAGATTATTATTGGTTAGAGGAATCATTGTTCCTTTCAGAGCGCCAAAATCTGCCGAAGCCTATAAAACTATATGGACAAAAGAGGGATCTCCATTGGTTGTGATCACCAAACAATTGCAATCGGCATTGCAGGCGCAGATATCTGAGCCTGTTGAAATAGCAATGCGTTATGGTGGCCCTACGCCTGAAGAAGCATTTAATAATTTGCTTAAACGGGAGCCGGGAATAGAAGAAGTGGTTGCAGTACCACTTTATCCGCATTATGCAATGAGTAGTTATGAAACAGCTGTAGAGCATACAAAGGAGGCATACAATAAAAATAAGTACTCATTTAAATTAAGTTTTGTTCCACCTTTTTATAATAATGCCGATTATATCAATGCATTGGCAGAAAATATGAGCAGGTATTTAGATATTGAGTATGATCATATTTTATTTAGCTATCATGGAGTTCCGGGAAGACATATCAAGAAAAGCGATACTACCGGCTGCCACTGTTTACAAGTGGAGAACTGTTGTCAAACGCCGTCGCCTGCTCATGCAACATGCTACAGGCATCAATGTTTTACTACTACCAGTTTAGTTACTAAACAACTAAATATTCCGGAAAATAAATATAGTATTTCTTTTCAGTCAAGATTAGGCAAAGGATGGTTGGAGCCTTTTACAGATATCCGATTGGCTGAGATGCCGAAAGAGGGGATAAAAAAATTATTGATTCTTTGTCCGGCTTTTGTAAGTGATTGCCTGGAAACTTTGGAAGAGATTGAAGAGCGTGGAAAAGAAATTTTTATCAATGCAGGAGGGGAGTCTTATAAAATGATTCCATGCCTGAATACCAATCCGATGTGGGTAGATACCTTAAAAAAAATGGTAACTGAAAGCTAGTAGTAATGCTATTTATAATAATTGATCATTCTAATACATTGTAAAGTGACTTACTTCTATATCAAAGCATTGCATATTATTTTTATTATAACCTGGTTTAGCGGCATGTTTTACATACCGAGATTATTTATTTATAATACAGAGGCAAATGAAAAGACGGGGGTAGAGAAGGAAGTGTTGCAGAAACAATTTTCAATTATGATGAAGCGTCTTTGGTTAGGCATCACCTGGCCTTCAGCAATACTTACACTTATTTTTGGTACCTGGATGGGTTTTTTGTATGGAGGAATACCCCAATGGTTGATGATTAAACTGTGCTTTGTAGTTGCTTTGTATGCATATCATTTCAGTCTTCAAAAGATATATAGCCTTCAAATGAAAGGGATATTTAAATATACTTCTCAACAGTTAAGAGTATGGAATGAAGTGGCCACTATCTTTTTAATAGCTATTGTAATGCTGGCGGTGGTCAAACAGGGGATGAGTTTGGTTTGGGGATTAGCCGGGTTGGTATTATTTATTGTAATACTAATGAGCGCTATCAAGATATACAAACAATTACGAAAATAAATTAGTACTTAAATCTTTCTAAAAATTCATCTTTTTTTCTGGCGCTTACTTCTACAGTTGTCCCATCTTCTAATTCAATATAACCGCCACGTCCCTTGTAATATTTCTTTATGTAATTCAGATTTACAATATGAGAGTGGTGCACTCTAAAAAAAATATCTGTTGGTAATATCTCTCCAAATTCTTTAAGCGACTTGGTGATCAACTCTTTACATTTACCTTTTATATACACATTGGTATAACTACCTTCAGCCTCAAAGTGCATAATGTTTTCTGTTTCTTCAAATATTAATCCGTTTGCAAAAGGCAGTCCGATCTTTTTTAGTGCTGGTGATTCAGTCTTGAAATTATCCATCAATGATTCAATACGCAAATTGATCTGCTTTTCTTCCAGTCTTCGTTTAACCTTTGCTACGGCAACTATTAGCTCATCAATGTTTACAGGTTTTAATAAGTAATCAATTGCTGAGTATTTAAAAGCCTGTATAGCATAATTATTAAATGCTGTGATAAAGATCACTTCAAAAGTTACCGGCGTAAGTTTGGCTAAGAGATCAAAGGCGTTGCCCATGGGCATTTCAATATCTAAAAAAACTAAATGAGGCTCTGTTTTTTTTATTAATGTCTCCCCTTTATGAATGTTTTCAGCGCTTCCTAGAATATCTATGTCTGGACAATAACTATGTAACATTTCTGTCAAGGTAATAATGTTACCTGGCTCATCGTCAATGACCACTGCTTTGATTTTATTCATTAGTTTTTATTTTAGAGGGAATTTTACGACCACCTCAGTTCCAATTCCGTTGTTATTATTATCTATGAGATCGGTTATGATTATTTCAATCTTATTTTCTTTTCCGGTATTCAATAGCTCAATGCGCTTCCCTGTAACACTCATTCCTTTACTCTGATATTCTATATGTCGATTACTTTTATATTTTTCTGCCATTGCCCGCCCTATACCATTGTCCCTGATTGTACATTCCAAATGGTCTTGTTGTTGAACAAAAATAATATCTAATTTACCTGCATTGCCTATTTTATTATGAATCCCATGCCGCAAAGCATTTTCTACATAAGGTTGCAGAAGCATTGCAGGTATCTCAATAAAATCTTTTTCGATTTTTGGGTCAATGTTTATAGCGTAGGTGAAATTGTCTGCATATCTTAATTGCTCAAGTTGTAAATAATTATTTAGATATTGTATTTCTTCACTAAGCCGAATGTTTTTCTTAATTGAATTTTCAAATGTAGATCTTATCAAGGAGGCAAATTGAGTAAGATATTTATTAGCTTTTTCCTTATCGTTCAACATAATAAACTGCTGAATGGAATTAAGGCAGTTGAAAATAAAATGCGGATTCATTTGAGCCTGCAAAGCCAGCTGTTCCATTTCGGCTATTTGTTGAATTGTTTTGTTTTTTTCTTCAACCTTTTGTTGCTTTAATTTAAAACGCCATTGCAAAATGGCCCAAAATAGACCTAGTGTTAATATGATTATGATTGCAATAAACCATCCTGTCTTCCAAAAGGGGGCTGCTATATAAAATTTAATGATACAGAGATCACTCTTCTTGTTAAATTTATTGATGGCGTATAATTGTAATTCATATTTTCCCGGAGGTAATGTGGGGTAGCTAATAGTGTTCGATGTTGTTGTTTCCCATTTATCATTCAATCCGGTCAGTTTATATTTATAAGTTATTTCACCACCGGATTTTAATGAAATGCCTGCATATTGAAACAGTATATTGTTTTCATTGTATTTGAGGCTGATATTATTTTTACTATCTAATTTTTTTCCGGAAACAATTACAGACTCTAATACTAAATTGCAAATTGAAACATTGATTAGATCCTTTTCTTTAAAATAGGTGAGTCCTGCCGGAGATCCTATCCATATTGTGCTGTCGGCTTGTATATAAATTGAATTTATAATATCGGAAGGTAATCCATCGGCACTACTGTATTTAACTATCGGGTAGTCCTTTTTTGAGATATCTATCTTGTTTATGCCTTTATTGGCTCCTACCCATAAAAAATTATTTTGCAAAAAAAGAGCTTTACAAATGTTGCTGCTTAATCCGTTGCTATCCGTAAGATTGCAGATTATTTTTCCTGATCTATAGCCTGTTATCCCTGCATCGGATGTTGCGACCCATATGATGCCATCCGGGGCTTGTAACATATTAGAAATACGTCGGGAGAGGCTATTGTGCGATGTTCCTAAAAAATGAGCTGTCTTATTTGTTTTTACCTCATATAAACCATGCAGTGTGCCAATATAATAATTGTTATTTGAGAATAACACTTTGGTAGTTCGATTGTTCCAGATGGTGTCGGTTATAGTAAGATCGGCTGTACGCATTTTGAACGCATAGAATGCCGTTCCTACCAACAAATAGTCTTTATTGATCTCTGAGACAGATTTGATAGAAGTGGTATAATTAAAGATCTTACTTCCGTTTTGATTGAGTTTAACTAAAAAAGTTTCATAGACCAAAATTAGGCTACCATCACTAAGTTTTTTTATTGATGTAACCCTGCTATTTGCTGTAGGACCAATAACAGATTTCATCATGTTCCATTCAAACTTATTTAAGAATGATACTTTTTTGTCTTTTGATATTACAAGTACTTTGCGGTGCTCACTTCCTGCGTAAATTTTTCCATCATTCTCTGCAATTGAAAATATTTCTTTGCTCTCTTTTTCTTTGTCTGTTTCGTTATATACATTTTTTATGTTCAAAGAAGGGAGTTTAAATACTCCATTATCAATGGTTCCAAACCATATGTTTTTTTCTTTGTCTATAAATGTTCTGGGTATTTTTTGTGTAGGGAGAAAGTGAGCGCCTAGTTTTTTATTTTGGGTATCAATTTGCCAGGCACCCTGATATGTGTTAAGAAATGTAAAGTTGGTGCCGGTACTGTCTGTTTCAAAACGGATAAAATCCTTAGATCTGTCTATCGTGGAGCTTTTTACTCCATTGCAAATGATACATAGTTTATCCCGATCAAGAAAACTTCCATCACTTTGGAGAGGAGTTCTGTCTATTAAAGTAAGCGACTTATCAGCATTTAGGGTGTAAATATTTTTATCAAATAATGAAGAAATAACTAACCTGCCGCAAAAAAAATTAAGTGTCAGTTTATCATGTGTTTTAAAAAGATCGAAAACATTGAATTTTGTTAATGAGTTATTTTTATCAATTATGTAAAAACAATAGGTGTCAGACAGGACAAGATATTTATCATAAACTTCATACACATTTTTTAATACTGAATTAAATTTTAAAGCGTTGGCTAAAGAGTCGTTTTTTGAGTTATGAATTTTACCATCTTGATAATAACATACTTCTGAACTAAAAGTACCTATCCATACCCTGTTTTTTGTGTCTGTAAATAATTCGAGAACATCATTGTCCGGTAGTCCGTCTTTTACAGTATAAGTTTTGAAGTTTTTGCCATCAAATCTACTAAGGCCATAGTCTGTGCCAAACCAGATAAAACCATCATTGTCCTGGCACATTGAGTAAACATGTGAGCCTGCAAGTCCGTTTTTGGTATCGTAATGTACATAATTATACTCCTGTGCTGTAAGTGTTAGCGACAGTGCTATTTGGAGGAGTATTAAAAAGTATTTACACATAAAACGAAACAAAGATAAAAAACCCCAGTTTTACCTGGGGTTAACATGAGACCGCCTACCTATTCTAAAATTTTACAATCCTCTTGGTTATGATATTATTATTACTAATAATTTTGATCCAATAGATGCCATTAGGCTGGCTACTTATGTTTAAAGGAGCCGTCATAGAGTTTTTTATTTTTTTGTTCAATACAGTTTGACCGGTAGCATTTACTACTGTCACATCTGCTGCATCTTTATTGATTCTTACGGTAAATGATCCGTTAGATGCGTTGGGATAAACGGTTGCATTAAAGCCTTTGTTAATGATCACTACTTTTCGGATCTCAGAGTATTTTCTGATTCCGTTCTTCTCATTTATTATAATTCTGTAGTAATATGTATCAGACAATAGGTCTTTGTCATCAAACGAATATGTTTTTTCTATGGCACTATTGACAGCAGTTATATTGCCAACCGGAATGAAGTTATCGGTTCCATTTACAGACCTTTCAATAACATACTCTTTTATATTTGTTTCCTGGCTAACATTCCAGTTGAGAGTTGCAGATTGATTGTTTGTTGTTTTGATAGAAAAATCCGAGAGTATTACAGGTGCGATAGCACAATCGCCATACAAATTAATTTCTGTTTGATTGAGAGCCCTGTTATATATTCTTACTTCATCCAGATCTGCATTTAACCAATAAAAGAAAGAAGTATTTAGTTTCCCAAAATACAGGTCAAGTGAATTGGTGAAATTTAAGGATGTCGTAACGGAGTCAATAATATTACAATTGACATATAATCTTGTTTTAGTACCATCATAGGTATATACTACACTATACCATTTTTCAGTCTCAATATATGGAGTATATCCGCCTGAATGCGAAGCTGATGCTCTACCATAAAAATTTTCATGCGCTTCATCAACAAAGGAAGATGAGCAATTTACACCTGTGTATAATCCATCTCCATACCCCAGATAATAAAATCCTGCGGGTTTATCATCATCTTTTGCAATAATAGCATTACCATGACATAATCCCTGGAAAAATCCTTTTGGTTTTATCCATACACATAAACTAAGTTGATTCCCGGTATTTAATGATGGAGAATTAAGTATTCTCATGTATTGATCTGATCCATTGAAATTATAGGCGCTTTTTACATTTCCCAGCCTGTCGTCCGTAAGCGTTGCATTATTAAAAACCGGGTTATTATTATTGCCACTAACATCGTTGGCATTACCCGAAAATGGATAATACGCCTGTAAGCCTAGTGTAAGGTTTGCCTGTGCAAAACAAAGTTGAGAAATCAGAGCAGCGAGTAAAAGTAGTTTTAGTTTCATATTTTTTTTATTCACGTGAGTATTTGAAAATGTGAAAGTAAATCATTTGACCTGAAAGCATTTTTTGTTATAATGTTATATCCTGGATATTAAATAATCGATAGAGGAAGTTGAGTATTTAAATGTTTTTTTACTGGCGAAGGTTTATAGGGATAGGTTGAAGGAAATAATTCCTAACCCAAAATGGCCCAAATCTGCTTAATCCGATGGCTATTGTGATAAAAATTAAGAAATTGATCTCCATTTTATATGTTTTAGTAATTATTCAATCTTGTACTGCAAAATGAAACAAAATTCATCATGCATACAATTGGAAGTTTATAAGTGTGTATTTTATCTAACGGCCGTGTAATTGCCCATCTTTTTTAAAGACATAGCCAATGGAGGGATATACCCCGATTTTAATTAATTAAAACTTGGGAGTTTTAGTAAAGAATAGTACCTTTGTCCACCTAACAAGTAGACTGTAAACATATGGTGCAAACTTATTTAATTCGATGTATATGTAAAAGCTGTAAAATCAATCAGACAGCGGTATAATCAATGCACCTTTTCACCAAAGTTTTATTAAAAAATGACTCAAATACAAAAAAATGACATTTCTCGATTACTCCACCAGTTAAGTGGACTAAAGATAAGTGAATTTATTAAATTACTTACTGAAGAATTTCCGGGGCAGGTTACCTTTTCTTCCAGCTTCAGTTATGAGGATCAGGTAATTACACATGAGATATTAAACAATCAACTTCCTGTAAAGATATTTACGTTAGATACTGGCAGAATGTTTGCCGAAACATATTCTGTTTGGAGCAGCACTAATGCTAAATACGGGACTAACATTAAAGCTTACTATCCCAATGCCGAAGCGCTGCAGGAATTTATTGAGGCCAAGGGGCCTAACTCTTTCTATGAATCTGTAGAGAACAGAAAAAGTTGTTGTGGAATTCGTAAAGTAGAGCCATTAAAAAGAGCCTTGGCCGGTAATGCGATCTGGATAACAGGCTTGAGAGCTGAGCATTCTGCCGATAGGCACGATCTGCCAATGCTTGAATGGGATGAAAGCAATAAAATAATAAAGTATCATCCGATTTTGCATTGGACAACCGAAGAAGTAAAAAAATATATCAACGATAATAGTGTTCCTTATAATCCTTTACATGATAAAGGTTTTGTAAGTATTGGATGTGCCCCTTGTACAAGAGCCATTAAGCCCGGGGAAGACTTCAGGGCAGGAAGATGGTGGTGGGAAGATGCAGACAAAAAAGAATGTGGTCTGCATGTTCATGAAGGATAAAAATTAAAAAGTAGTATAATATTTCACAAATATGAGTAAGTATCATTTGGATTATTTAGAGCAGTTGGAGTCGGAGTCGATCCACATTTTCAGAGAAGTAGCTGGACAATTTGAACGTCCGGCATTGTTGTTTTCAGGAGGTAAGGATTCTATCGTATTAGTTCACCTGGCATTGAAGGCATTTCGTCCGGGAAAATTCCCTTTTCCTTTAGTGCATATTGATACAGGACACAATTTTCAGGAAGCATTGGATTTCAGGGATAATCTTGCTGCTGAATTAGGAGAAAAATTGATTGTAAGAAACGTGGGAGATACGATCAAAGAAAAAAATCTGACTGAACAAAAAGGAAAGTTTGCAAGTCGTAATGCGTTGCAAACATATACATTGTTAGATACCATCGAAGAATTCAAATTTGATGCATGTATTGGTGGAGCAAGACGTGATGAAGAAAAAGCAAGAGCGAAAGAAAGAATTTTTTCTGTGAGAGATGAGTTTGGACAATGGGATCCAAAATTACAAAGACCTGAATTGTGGGATACATATAATGGAAGAATTCATAAAGGTGAAAACGTTCGTGTATTTCCTATCAGTAACTGGACAGAATTAGATATCTGGAATTACATCAAAAGAGAAAATATAGCATTACCGTCGATCTACTTTGCTCACAACAGAGAAGTGTTGGAATGGCAAGGTCAATTGGTTGCTACGTCAGAATTCATGCAAAAAGATCCTACGGATGTGATCTCTATAAAAAAAGTAAGATATAGAACTGTTGGTGATATGACCTGTACGGCTGCTGTTGAATCTGATGCATCAACAATTGATGACATCATTACTGAGATCATCGCAACAAAAACCAGCGAGCGTGGTGAAACAAGAATTGACGACAGAGTGAGTGAAGCGGCTATGGAAGACAGAAAGAAGGGAGGATACTTTTAATTTTAATTAATCAATTTGAAGATTTGAAAATTTGGAAATGTGAGTAGCGTTTAATTACTCTATTCATTTTCAAATCTTCAAATTTCCAAATCACCAAATTTAACTTATGGATATTTTAAGATTTATTACTGCAGGAAGTGTTGATGACGGAAAAAGTACATTGATCGGTCGTTTATTGTACGATAGCAAATCGATCATGATCGATCATCTGGAAGCGATCGAAAAACAAAGTAAGAATAAAGAAGAAGGAGAGATCGATCTTGCTTTATTAACGGATGGATTACGTGCCGAAAGGGAACAAGGGATTACTATTGATGTGGCATATAAATATTTCAGCACACCAAAACGTAAATTCATCATTGCTGATGCTCCGGGGCATATTCAATATACCCGTAACATGGTTACTGGTGCGTCAAACTCTGATCTGGCTATCATTTTGGTAGATGCAAGACATGGTGTGATCGAACAAACCCGTCGTCACTCTATCATCGCTTCTTTATTGAATATACCCCACGTAGTTGTTGCCATCAATAAAATGGATCTGGTAGATTATTCTCAGGACGTTTATAATAATATTGTTATCGATTATTCAAAAGTTGCAGAGAGCCTGGGTTTAAAGGATATTACTTATATTCCTATCAGTGCGTTGAACGGCGATAATATTGTAGATAAATCAGAAAATATTTCATGGTATACTGGTTCATGTCTGCTGGATATATTGGAAAACGTAAAACTGGAAAATGATATCAATTATACAGATGCAAGATTTCCTGTACAGTATGTGATTCGTCCTCAAACAGAAGAATTGCATGATTACAGAGGCTATGCTGGAAGAGTGATCAGTGGGGTGTATAAAAAAGGAGATAAGATCGTCGTGCAGCCATCAGGGTTAGAAAGTACGATAAGTTTAATTGAAATAGCAGGTAAGCCAACCGAAGAAGCATTTGCTCCTCAAAGTGTTATTCTGCATTTAGAGGATGATATTGATATCAGCCGTGGTGATGTGATTGTAAAGAAAGACAATCAACCTTCGGTAGAAAATGAGGTAGATGCATTGGTTTGTTGGATGGGTAATAAACCATTAGTGCCTGGTAATAAATATATCTTACAGATCAATAGTCGCACTGTGAGGGCGATTGTGAAAGAGATCGAATACAAATTAGATGTGAATTCATTGCTGGAATTGCCGGCACCAGAACAGGCATCATTAAATGATATTGTAAAAGTAAAAATTAAAACAGCATCACCCATTCCTTTTGATTCATATAAAAAATTAAGAGTGAATGGAGGTGCAATTCTAATTGATGAGACAAGCAATGTAACAGTGGGAGCTTGTATGATACAATAAGCAATTGGCAATGGGTAACAGGCAATGACGATGAACTATTAAACGTTAAACCTTTTAAACGTATTAAACCAAACAAATTGAGTAAACAAAAATTAATATCATCAATAGTAGCACAAAGCAAAATTTGTGGTAATCAGATACCCAATAAGAAATTGGCGCATTCTTTTGCTGATGAATTGTTTCAGTTTTTATTTGGATGCGGTAATCAGATCGAGTGGGACAATGAAGAAGTGCTGAATAAAAAATACGATCTTTTAAAACAACACCTGGCTGCACTATTAAAGTATTCAATATCGAATGCAGATACTATTCAAAAGCAGGTGGATGCTTTCTTTGACGTATTACCCGAACGTGTATATGACAGGTTAAGAAAAGATGCAGAAGCGGTGGTGAATTTTGATCCGGCAGCAGAAAGTATTGAAGAAGTATTGGCGGCATATCCGGGTATTTATGCTATTGCAATTTATAGAATAGCTCATCAGTTGCATTTGCAGGGGATTAAGACATTGCCACGTATTTTAAGTGAATATGCACATGGTATTACCGGTATAGATATTCATCCTGCCGCAATTATCGGGGATTCTTTTTTTATAGATCATGGTACAGGTATTGTGATAGGGGGGACAGCAGTGATAGGTAATAATGTAAAACTATATCAGGGGGTTACTTTAGGAGCGTTGCATGTTTCAAAAGAATTGGCGCAAACAAAACGTCATCCTACAATTGAAGACGGCGTAATTATTTATAGTGGGGCAACAATATTAGGTGGTAATACAGTGGTGGGAAGAGAGAGTGTTATTGGTGGTAATGTGTGGCTGACCAATAGTGTGATGCCGAACTCTGTCGTATACCATAAAAGTGAAGTAACAGTAAGAGATAAAAACAGATTATCTGATGAGGTGTTGAATTTTGTGATATAAAGATGTTTAACGTTTAAATCATTTAAGGGGTTTAACGTTATTACTTGATAAAAAACTTAAACCATTAATCGTTTTTTTTAGAAGCATTAAACTCATAACAAATGAAAGCAAATAACATTTTAGCAACTATCGGCAACACACCGCATGTACGTATCAACAATTTGTTTGGAAACACACATGAGGTATGGATCAAATTAGAAAGAAACAATCCGGGGTCAAGTATCAAAGATCGTATTGCTTTGTCAATGATCGAAGATGCAGAAGCAAAGGGATTTTTAAATAAAAACAGTGTTATCATCGAACCTACTTCAGGTAATACAGGTATCGGTTTAGCTTTGGTGGCTGCTGTAAAAGGATATAAGATCATTTTGGTAATGCCTGAAAGTATGAGTATTGAACGCAGGCGTTTAATGTCTATATACGGCGCAGAATTTGTACTTACTCCAAGAGAGAAAGGAATGAAAGGTGCAATTGAAAAAGCAGGCGAATTAGTTGCTAATACTCCTAATGCATGGATGCCTCAGCAATTTGATAACCAGGCAAATACAGAAGTGCATAGAAAAACCACCGCTGTTGAAATAGCAAACGATTTTCCTGATGGGTTGGATTATATCATCACCGGAGTTGGTACTGGTGGACATATCACAGGCGTGGCTGAAATTTTAAAAGCAAAATTCCCTAATCTGAAAGTGTTTGCAGTTGAACCTGAATTATCTCCTGTATTAAGTGGTGGCGCTCCATCTCCGCATCCTTTACAAGGGATAGGTGCAGGATTTGTTCCATCAATTTTAAACACAGGTATTTTAGATGGTATCATACAAGTTGGAAAAGACGAAGCGTATAGCTATGCTCAACGTATCGCAAAAGAAGAAGGAATCCTTGTAGGTGTTTCTACAGGAGCTTCTTTAGCTGCAGTTGCTAAAAAGTTAGCAGAAATTCCTGCTGGTTCAAAAGTGTTGACTTTTAACTATGATACAGGAGAAAGATATTTAAGTATCGAAGGATTATTTTAAAATTGTTTAGAAGGATCCCGGGAGTTTAGTTACACTCCCGGATCCTTCTAAACCGCTAAACTATATAATTGGCTAACAATCAAAATAAAGGTAAGGTAATATTCATTTCAGCAGGGTCCGGAGACCCCGAACTTATAACAGTAAAGGCTACCCGGTTTTTAAAGCAGGCAGAAGTTGTACTGACAGATAGATTGGTAAGTGCTGATATTTTATCGCAATATGTGCCGTCAGCCGCTCAGGTTATTCAGGTAGGGAAACAGTATAACAAGGAGGCGTCTGTATCACAAGGAAGTATTAACGAGTTACTGGTTAAATATGCATTAGAAGGAAAGCTGGTAGTACGTTTGAAAGGAGGTGATGTGTCAATTTTCTCTAATATATTAGATGAGTTGCAGTCACTGGTAGATAATGAGATACCTTATGAGATCATACCTGGTATTACTGCTGCATTAGGTGCAGCAGCGTATGCAGGCATACCGCTTACAGCGAGAGATCATGCAACATCAGTTAGGTTTTTAACTTATTATAAAACTGATATTGTAACGGATGAATATTGGAAAGAGTTGGCCAATACGAAAGATACATTGGTATTTTATATGTCCTCTTCTACACTGGATAAAGTAGTAGAGAAATTGATAAGTAATAATATTGATGCATCTAAATTATTGGCAATAATAGAACAGGCTACAACACCTATGCAAAATATAAGAGTAGCGTCATTATACGAATACAAAGAAAAGTTGCAAGGAAAGTTATTTGCATCTCCAACTTTGGTAATTATCGGAAAGGTAGTGGCGCTTCATCAAAAATTTGCATGGTTGCAAAATAACGAAGCAGATCAAAATTATTTTAACCCTATTAGTGAAAACATTTAATCGAAAAAAATAACAATATAAAATGTTATCTGAACCAAAATTAAAAGTATTACAGGATTTAATAGCCGCCAGCAGCAAAGAAGAATTGCTATGGATAAATGGTTATTTTAATGGAATTATAGCCAATCATCAGCCTGCAACCAATGGCAGTGCTGTAGCCGGAGCAGTGGTCGCCAATAAAATAACTATCGTGTACGGAACCGAGACGGGTAATTCTAAAGCATTGGCAAGTCAGTTTGCTGCAAAAGCTAAAAAGAATGGTATCAATGCTAAGGTCTTTGGTGCAGATCAGTACAGATTAACCGATCTTGTTAAAGAGGAATACTTTTTAGTGTTGATGAGTACTCACGGAGACGGAGAAGCGCCAGATGCAGCAAAGAAATTTTACGATCATATAGTTGCAGGAGGACTTAATCTTAGTAAATTAAAATATAGTGTATTAGGATTGGGAGATACTTCGTATCCGCTATTTTGTAATGTTGGGGAGAATATAGATGCAGAGTTAGAAAAAATGGGAGGCAAACGTTTGGTGCCAATTCAAAAATGTGATGTTGATTACGAAGCGGATGCTAATCAGTGGTTTGATAAAGTGTTACAATCATTAAGTCAGAAACCAGCTGCTGCAACAACAGCTCCTGTTGCTGCTAACGGACATGCAACCTTTCCGCCGGCAAAAAAAACTGCTAAACTTGCTTACACCGGAACTGTTTTAACGAATGTTGATCTGAATGATAAAGGAAGTAATAAACAAACCTATCATATTGAGATTGCAGCCGAAGGTGTGGAGTATCAATGCGGCGACTCAATAGGGATCGTTCCTGAAAATGATTCACAATTGGTTACTGATATTATTGCCAAAACAAATATTGATGGCAATAAGATCGTTGAGTTTAAAAAAGAAAAGTATACCCAATATGAACTTTTAAAAAAGAAAATAAATCTGATTCATTTAACAGAAAGATTAGTTAAACAATATGCAGATGCTACAGGACATGATATTCCTGTAGGCCGGTATGACTTATTAGAGTTAGTACAGAAATACCCGGTAAAGAGTCCTTCGCAATTTGAAGAGATCCTGGTAGGGTTAAATGCCATCTCTCCTAGATTATACACATTAGCTTCATCACCAAAAGCACATGAAGGTGAGGTACATATTATTGTGGCAAAAGATGTTTACACTGATGCAAAAGGAAATAAACGCAATGGGCTATGTTCTAATTTTTTAGGTGAACTAAAAGTAAATGCAAAACAAAATTTCTTTGTACAAACTAATAAACGTTTCCGTTTACCTGCCGATGATAAAGACATCATAATGGTGGGGCCGGGTACAGGTATTGCGGCTTTCCGTTCTTTTCTTGCTGAAAGAGATGCTACAGGAGCAACAGGAAGAAATTGGTTGTTTTTTGGAGAACAGAATTTTGCTACAGACTTTTTGTATCAAACGGAAATTCAAAACTGGTATGAAACGGGCGTATTGACCAAAATAAATGTAGCATTCTCCAGAGATCAAAAAGAGAAGGTCTATGTGCAACATAAAATGTTGGAGCACGGAGAATCTTTATACGAATGGATCACAGGAGGGGCTTCGTTTTATATCTGTGGTAAAAAAGATCCGATGAGTACAGATGTTGAAAATGCTTTGTTGCATGTTATAGAACAACATGGTAAAAAAACAATCGAAGAAGCGAAAGCGTATTTAGAAAAAATGAAGGAAGAAGGCAGGTACGAGAAAGATGTTTATTAGACGTTTAAAAGGTTTAATGGGTTAAAACCTGTCAGTCTGAACTTGTCGAAGACGTTCTATTAACAAAAGTAAAACATAATTAAAGTTCAATAGAAAGATGTGGCACAAGAGTGCGACGCCGATGAAGTTGAATAAAGATATAAAGCTGGTTACAAAAAAAATAATAACATGAGCGAAAAAAAATTAACAGCAATAGAAGGAATTAAAATAGCAAGTGATGGCTTACGTGGAACCATTCAGGAAAGCTTGTTGGATGAAATTACAGGTGCCATCAGAGAAGATGATAAGGCGCTGATCAAATTTCATGGCATGTATGAGCAGGATGATAGAGATAGAAGAGAAGAAAGAGCGGCAAAGAAATTAGATCGTTTATATACATTTATGATCAGGCTTCGGTTACCGGGTGGTTTTATTACTCCGGAAAAATGGATCGCTTGCCATCATGTAGCAAATGCTAATACAACGGGAGTAATAAAGATCACTACCAGGGAAACGATCCAGTTGCATGGTTTGTTCAAATCGAAAATCAAACCGACCATACAGGCGTTTAATGAGGCTAATCTGGATTCAATTGCAACCTGTGGTGATATTAATCGTAATGTGACTTGTGCATCTAATGCTGCATTGTCAAAAGTGCATGAAGAAGTATTTGCTTACGCAGATAAGATCAGTACTTTACTGATGCCTAAAACGAAAGCATACTACCAGATTTGGATCGATAATGAAATGATCGTTGATAAAAAGGAAGAAGAAGATCCATTATATCAGAAGCATTATTTACCAAGGAAATTCAAAATTGGTATTGCTATTCCGCCAAATAATGATTCAGATGTATTTACCAATGATATTGGTTTGGTTGCAATTGTCGAAGACAACAAATTGAAGGGTTTCAATATAGCTATTGGAGGTGGTTTGTCTACCACTCACGGTAATGCAGAAACGTATGCAAGATTGGCAACTGTTATAGGGTTTACAGACACAGAAGAAAAGACGCTGAGAGCAGTATATGAAGTGTTGACGGTTCAAAGAGATTATGGTAACCGTACAGACAGGAAGTTAGCTCGTTTGAAATATACTGTTGATAAGATGGGAGTGGATAAATTCAAAGAAGAGGTTGAAAAACGTGTTGGATTTAAATTAGAACCAGCAAGACCATATGAGTTTACAGAAAGAAAAGATATTTATGGCTGGCAACAGAGCGAGGCAGGAAAATGGTACTATACTGTTTTTGTAGAAAACGGTCGTGTGTTAGATGATGAAAAAGTAGCATTGAAAACAGCATTGTTTGAAGTAGCCAAATTAGGTAAATCTAATTTCATGTTTACTGCTACGCAGAATGTGATCATCAGTGATGTGTTAGATAAAGATAAAGAAGCAGTGAATGAAGTGTTAGCTAAGTTTAAGATCCTTGAACATACTGAAGGAGCTTCTCTTGTTCGAAAGAATGCTATTGCCTGTGTAGCATTACCAACCTGTCCATTAGCATTGGCAGAGGGGCAACGTTATTTGCCTACATTATTGTCTAAGATAGAACCATTGTTAGATAAGCATGCAATCAGTGATCAGGACATGATCGTAAGAATGACCGGCTGTCCAAATGGTTGCGGAAGACCTTATGCAGCTGAGATCGGTTTTGTTGGAACGCATCCAGGCAAATACAACATGCATTTAGGCGGAGACAACCAGGGGCAAAGACTGAATATCAAATACAAAGAAAGCTTGAATGAAGCAGAAATACTGACTGAATTGGATAGCTTATTTGGCACTTATAAGGCAGAGAGAAATAAAGGTGAAACCTTTGGAGATTTTGCTATGCGGAAACAATTGGTAAAATAAGGCAGGGTCGAAAAGCAGAACAGAAAATATTTCACAGAGATCACAGAGTAGTCACAAAGATTCACAGAGAGAGTCTTTTGTACAATAACTTGTTTTCAAATCAAATAATTTCTCAGTAAATTTTTTTGGTTCTTTGCGGTCTCTTTGAAATTTATTCTATAAAAATGAAAAAAATATTATTCTTTATTGTCTTGTTTTTTGTTGCTAAGAATATAGCTGCACAGGATAACGCCTTTTTTACATGGGATGCTTTTCAATTAGTGGCTAAGGTCAATGCAAAATGGCATTGGATAAGTGATATTAGTTACAGGACGATCGGTATATCTTCCTCAGCTAATCAATACACTTTTAGGACTGCAGTAAAAAGAGTTGTTAATGAAAAGTGGAGTACAACAGCAGGAGTAGCATTATTTCGTAGCCGCACATCTATTGATAAGCATAATCATGAATTTGGCGATGAGTATAGGTTGTGGCAGGAAGTGTTATTGGAGAATAAGTTGAATAAAAGTTTGGTGATCAGCAATCGCTTTAGAACAGAGGAAAGATTTTTTGCAGCAACTGCTACCAAAAACTCATACAATGCATTGCGGTTAAGGTATCGTTTGGCCTTTATTCAGGATATTACCAAGAAGGTGAAATTTCAAATTGCAGATGAGTACATGCGCCAGCTATCTAAAGGAGATTTTTTATTTCAGCAAAACAGAGTGGCGGCAACGGGGATCTTCACTACAGGAAAAAAAACACAATTAACGGCTGGCTATATGTGGAGCAAATTACCAACTACTTCACAACATTATATACTACTGGTTTTGCAAAAAACTATTTCATTTAAAAAGGAAAACAATGGACAAAAATAATTTGTTTCCTGTTTTTTTGAAATTAGAAAATCTGCGTTTACTAATTGTTGGAGGAGGGTATGTTGGTATGGAAAAACTTTCAGCTGTACTGCAAAATTCCCCCGCTACAAAAATTAAATTAGTGGCAACAGCTATCAGCGAAGAGATCAAATTGACTGCAGCTAAATATCCCAATATTGAATTAATAGAAAAGCCTTATGAAGCCAGTGATATAGATGAAGTTGATCTCGTTTTTGCTGCGGTAAATGATGTTGCTGTGAGTGCTGCTGTAGTAAAAGACGCCAATCAAAAAGGCGTATTAGTAAATGCCGCTGATAAGCCCGATCTGTGCGATTTTTATTTAAGTTCTGTTGTGCAAAAGGGGAACCTGAAAATAGCCATTTCTACCAATGGTAAATCTCCTACTGTAGCTAAAAGAGTGAAAGAAATGCTACAAGATTGTCTTCCTGAAGAATTGGATGAATTGCTACATAATATCCAGGCCATCCGAAATACACTTACCGGCGACTTTCAGGATAAAGTGAATCAATTGAATGAACTTACCAAGGGATTAGTAGAAAAAAAATAATAGTCCACTAATTTGGTAGGTTAATGTTTTTCCCACATCTTTGCAGCATGAATCATGAAACTGCAGAATCGACCGTTGAAGAAATAATTGAATCGAAGGAAGTTGTGTCCTCCGTTGAAGAGATTAGATCTAACACCCGAAAAGTAATAAACAAATATTCTGTTGCTATTATAATCGTTTTGCTGGCTTTTACTTTGTTGTTTTTCTTGCTTCCGATGGATAAGATCGAATTGATAAAAACTACCCTCAGTAAAGATAATCATCGATTTTATTGGATGTTATTGGTTGGTTTTTTGGCAGAGATAGTTGCAGGTTCAATGGGCATGGGCTATGGAGTAATTTGTACCACCATCTTACTTATTTTAAACGTGCCCCCTCCTGTAATTAGTGCCAGCATTCACTCTGCTGAGTCTTTTACAAGTGCTGCAGGCACTATCAGTCACTGGCAATTAGGAAATATCAATAAAAAATTGGTTAAGTCTTTAGCTATTCCTGCAATCATAGGTGCAGTTATAGGGGCAATTTCTTTATCTTATGTTGGAGAGAAATATGCAAAGATGACAAAGCCATTCTTAGCGGCTTATACTATGTATTTAGGTATACGGATTTTACAAAATGCATTTGCTAAAAAAGATATTAATGGGATCAAAAGGAAAACCAATATTACCGCTTTGGGTTTGATTGGTGGTTTTATAGATTCTTTTGGTGGAGGAGGATGGGGCCCCTTGGTTACAGGAACTTTTATCAAAAATGGTCGTACGCCACGTTATGTAATTGGCAGTTCTACAAGTGCGAAATTTATTTTAACTGTGGCTAGTGCTATTACTTTTATTTTTACCATTGGTATTCATCATTGGAATATTGTAGCAGGACTTTTATTAGGAGGTATTGTCACAGCACCCTTCTCTGCAATGCTCACTGCTAAGCTACCTGTAAAGAAAATGTTTGTGGCAGTGGGTATAGTTGTTATCTGTTGTAGTTTAATTACATTATACAGAGCAATTTTTTTATAATTTTTTATACCGGCATTTGTTTTTCATAGCAACATCGTTGCGTCGCAATCCGTTCATCGGCATTGCTACTATTCAACTTTTATCTAAGCGTAAAAAATGCAAGATCAAACTAAACCAATATATTCACTTCGTCAGTTAGTGCTTTATTTCTTAAAGCTTGGTACTACAGGCTTTGGAGGTCCTGTTGCATTAGTGGGGTATATGCATAAAGATCTGGTTGAAAATAAGAAATGGATATCAGAAGATGAATACAAACAAGGGTTAGCGTTAGCGCAATTAGCTCCAGGTCCTCTGGCTGCACAGTTAGGTATTTATATGGGCTTTGTGCATTATGGTTTTATCGGTGCAACATTGGCAGGCCTGGCTTTTATTATTCCATCATTCATTATGGTGGTGTTATTGGGGATGGTATATAAGTTATATGGAGGGCTTGCCTGGATGCAGGCTGTGTTTTATGGAGTTGGCGCAGCAGTTATCGGAATTATAGTAATCAGTACATATAAATTAACTACAAAATCTATTGGTAAATTTAATCTTACATCTTTTAAAACCAATTGGTTGCTCTGGTTATTTTTTATAGCGGGTGCTGCGATAACCAGTATCACACAACAAGAAAATATTTTATTATTCATAGCGGCCGGTTTGTTATACATGTTTGTCAAAGCCCCGCCCAAATGGGCTTTTGCTAAATCAGCTAATTCATTTATTATTTTACAAATTGGTTTCTGGGACTATGAATCATCAACGTTAACGAAGATCGCCATCTTTTTTGCTAAGGCGGGAGCGTTTGTTTTTGGTAGCGGTTTAGCGATCGTACCCTTTTTACATGCAGGAGTTGTAACCGAAAATCATTGGTTGACAGAGCATCAGTTTTTGGACTCTGTTGCTGTAGCAATGATAACACCCGGGCCGGTAGTTATCACTGTGGGGTTCATTGGTTACCTGGTTGCAGGTTTCCCGGGAGCATCGGTTGCAGCGTTAGCTACATTTTTACCTTGCTATCTCTTTACAGTATTGCCTGCGCCATATTTTAAAAAGATTGCAGCTAATAAATCTGTAAAAGCATTTGTTGATGGTATCACCGCCGCTGTAGTAGGAGCGTTGTTAGGAGCAGTGATAGTAATTGCCACAAGGAGTATTGTAGATATACCAACAGCTTTAATTGCAGTGGCAACAGGTTTTTTGTTAATTTATTATAATAAAATTAAAGAGCCATATATCATATTGGCAGCAGCTTTAATAGGTGTGCTCTTAAAAGAATTTTTCTAAAAAATATTTTTTAAAAATAAAGTCTATAAATTTGGTGGACTAATATAAGCACCCTTATCTTTGCACTCAAATAAAAATCATGATACATCAGTACCACAAAATGTTCACTCTTTCTACAAAGCAACGATGTTGCTGTAACTCCCTATTTATTAACTAACTATTTTTTTAATCTATTAGTCTATCAAAATAATAGACTTTTTATTTATCAAAACTCAATTATGAAAAGAAGTATTTTATTTTTTGCATTTTTATTGCCACTGATCGCATCTGCCCAAGTGCAGGTAAGTGGTCGGGTCGTAGGAGAGAAGCTCGAAGGAGTCCCTTCTGCTTCAATAACAATTAAAGGATCTTTTGCAGGAACCAAAGCTGATTCTGCAGGTAATTTTTCAATATTGGTAAATCAATCACTTCCGTTTAAAGTAAGCGTAACTTCAGTTGGTTATTCTCCTCTAATATATGTGGTAAAGGATGCAGCCAGTGCTACTAACCTTGTGTTACAATTAAAAGCGTTGTTTGAAACAGATACGGTTGTTATTACTTCAAGACGCCGTAGAGAGGTTTTACAAGATGTACCTATTCCCATTACAGTAATTGGTGGCAAACAAGTAGAAGATGCAGGTGCGTTTAACGTTAACCGTGTGAAAGAATTAATACCATCTGTTCAATTGTATACCTCTAATCCTCGTAACACTGGTGTTAATATTCGTGGACTTGGTTCTCCGTTTGGCCTTACCAATGATGGTCTTGATCCCGGGGTAGGTATCTATGTTGACGGAGTGTATTATGCCCGTCCGGCTGCAGCAACATTTGATTTTATTGATGTTGATCAGATCGAGGTTTTACGTGGTCCACAAGGGACATTGTATGGTAAGAATACAACTGCTGGTGCAATAAGTATCACATCTCGTAAACCAAGTTTTAGACCGGGTGCCACTTTTGAAGTAAGCTACGGTAATTATGGTTATGTTCAGGCTAAAACTTCAATAACGGGGCCAATATCAAAAAGATTGGCAGGACGTTTTTCTTTTTCCGGAACACAACGTGATGGTTTAATAGAGAACGTACGTACGTTGAAACATACAAACGACATTAATAACCTTGGTTTCCGTGGACAATTATTATATAAGCTATCAGATAAAACTTCCATTACTTTAAGTGGTGATGATTCTCGTCAGCGTCCCGATGGGTATGCTCAGGTAATAGCTGGTGTAGCACCAACAAAACGTCCCGGGTATCGTCAATTTGATTCGATCATCACAGCACTTAATTATCAATTGCCAAGCAGAAATGCATTTGACAGAAAAATTGATCATGATGTGCCTTGGAATTCTAACACTGATTTAGGTGGTGTTGCTTTGAACGTTGATAGTAAAATTGGTCCTGGTACATTAACTTCAACTACAGCTTGGCGCTATTGGAATTGGGATCCATCTAATGATAGAGACTTTACAGGTTTGCAAGCATTAGCAAAATCTCAAAATCCTGCTAAACATAAAAACTGGTCACAAGAGTTCCGTTATGCAGGTGAGTTCTCACCTCGTTTAAGTGGTGTGGTTGGCTTGTTCTACATTGATCAAGAAGTGAAAATTACCGGTACTGAAGAATCAGGAAAAGATCAATGGCGTTTCTCACAAAGTTCAACAAGTAATTTATGGAAAACACCGGGGTTACTGGATGGATTTGGTATCAGAACAAACGCTTCGATCAAATCAAAAAGTGCAGCAGTATTTGCTAACGTAGATTGGGCAATAACTGATAAATTTCATGTATTGCCTGGGGTTCGTTACAATTACGATGAAAAAGATGTCAACTACAAACGTGCTACTTATGGAGGATTAGATACAGCTACATATGCTGGTACAACTGCTACTAAAACAACGCTGCAAGGGTTTAAAAATGGTGTGTACACAAACCAGGCGTATACAGCTTATGCAAGTGAAAATAACTTTACATATCAGTTAACACTTTCTTATAAACCTACTAAACGTATCAATGCTTTTGCTACTTACTCTACCAGCTTTAAACCCGTAGGTGTTAATGTGGCAGGTTTGCCAAATCTTCCTAACGGCAGACCAGACAGTTCTGTAGCAGTTATAAAACCAGAAGATGTTAAGAGTATACAAGTTGGTATTAAAACCACGCTGGTAGATAATTTGACTTTAAACTTTACCTTCCATAATACTGACATTAAAAATTACCAAACAAATGTTCAATCTGCACAGTTGGGTGTTAATCGTGGCTATATAGCAAATGCTGAGAAAGTGAATGTGAAAGGTTTTGAACTGGATGCAAATTACAAAGCGACCAAGCATTTTTCATTTAGCGGAGCCTTATCTTATACAGATGCTAAATATGTTACATTCATCAATGCTCCGTTGCCGTTAGAAAAAACCGGTTTGAAAACGACTGTGGGTAATCTTGATTCAGCATTTGTAGATATTTCAGGAGCTACACTTCCTGGTATTTCTAAATGGTCAGGATCGGTAGGGGGTGAGTATATAACACCAGTGGCATTTTTGGGTAGTGCAAGTAATTTCTTTGTGGCAGCAGAAGCTTTCTATCGTTCATCTTTCTCTTCAGCTGCAACTCCATCTCCATATTTGAATATTGATGGTTATGCGTTAGTGAATGGAAGGATTGGATTTAAAACATCTAAAGGTTTATCAGCATATATATGGGGACGTAATTTGTTTAATAAAAATTATTACGAACAACTATTAATTGCTGGTGGTAATGCAGGGCAGATTGGCGCTGTATTGGGCGACCAAAGAACTTACGGTGTAACGTTACGCTATACTTACTAACAAGTTGGAAGTTGGAGGTTGGAGATTGGTGATTAAAGAGTCAGTAATTTCCAATCTCCAACTTTAAATCTCCAACAACAAAGCCTCGTGGCCGAGTGGAATTCAGGCTAAGATCTGCAAAATCTTCAACGTTGGTTCGAATCCAACCGGGGCGTCAGAAATAGTTTAACAAGTCAGAAGTTGGATGTTGGAAGTTGAGTGTTATTCACTTCCAACACCCAACCTCCAACTTCCAACTTCAAACAGTTTTATGCATTACAATTATTTAGCACTGGCCATTCCTCTTTTCGTAGGTTTTATGCTATTGGAATATTTTGTGGCAAAGAAAAAGGGATATGATTATTTTCAGTTACATAATTCCATTGCTAATATCAGTATAGGGATTGCCGAACGATTAGCGGATGTGTTGATCGCCGGTTTTTTCTTTTTTGTATACGATACCATTCAAAAAAAATATGGTTTGTTTCATTTCAGGCCCAGCGTAGCATGGTGGATACTGATCTTCTTGTTCACTGATTTTATATGGTATTGGTATCATCGCTTGGCACATGAAATTAATTTGCTTTGGATGGTACATGAAGTACATCATCAGAGTGAAGATTTTAATTATACTGTTTCTGCAAGAGTAACAATTTTTCAAGCTATAGTTCGTACTGGCTTTTGGGCTGTGTTACCATTTATTGGTTTTCCTGCGGAGATGATCACTAGTATGTTACTGATACATGGCTTATATCCATTCTTCATACATACAAGAGTGATAGGGAAGTTAGGGATATTGGAATATGTATTGGTTACTCCATCACATCATCGGGTACATCATGCCAGTAACGAAAAGTATCTGGATAAAAATTATGGAGATGTTTTAATTATCTGGGATAAGCTGTTGGGGACTTTTCAAAAAGAAGAGGAGCAGGAAGAAATAGTATATGGCTTAACGAAACCTTTAAAGTCTTATAGTTTTTTGTGGCAGCATTTTCATTTTGCAATAGAAATGATATTGGCTGTAAGGACAAAGAAAACTTTCAAAGAAAAACTAAAAGTAATTTTTGGTAAACCTGAAAAAATCGATCCATCCTTGAGAGCTGAAGCAGAAAAAATATTTCGTGTGAAGCAAGCTCCTGAAAAAATAGATGAGCCGCTGAATAAATATGTGATATTTCAGGTGTTATTTTTATTAGCATCGCTTTTTGGATTTATAGCATTCGATCATACATTTTCCGTGTTATTTAAAACGATGTATACGCTTTTTGTAGTAGTTACTCTAATCAACTGCGGCGCAATTATGGAACAAAAAATCTGGGTATTTAGAGTGGAGTTATTTCGGGCATTTTTAATTTTGTCAGTCATGTTCTTTTATCCGGAACATTTGATGACTAAATTGTTGTTGGTTTCAGCGGCGTCGGTGTTATTGATTGTTTATTACCGAGATGCGAAGGTCAAATATCTTAATTATGTTTATTAAAAATTAAAAAATGAAAAAAAATGTATTCCTTTTTTTATTTATTGCAATTACAATGGTTGGTAATGCACAAACCAAAACAGTAACCTCTGATAACCAGGTATGGCTGGGGTATTTGAATCAGACCAGAATAACCGATAAATGGGGTATCTGGGCAGATTTTCATTTAAGGACTAAAGAGGATTTCTTTGATAATTTTTCTCAGTCTATTGCAAGGGTAGGAGCAACATATTATTTGAATGATGAAGCAAAGCTTACTGCAGGGTATGCCTACATTACTAATTACCCGGCGGAAGGGCATAAAAATATTTCTCAGCCCGAGCATAGACCATGGCAACAAATTCAATGGCATAATAAATATCCAAATGTAAGATTGATGCAATGGTTCAGGCTAGAGGAAAAATTCAGAAGAAAGATTCTTAACGATGACGAGTTAGCAGATGGATATAATTTTAATTTTAAACTTAGGTATAATTTCTTTGCACAGTTCCCCTTGAGTAAAAAACGATTTCAACCAAATACTTTGTCATTTGTAGTTAACAATGAAGTGCATGTGAATTTTGGAAAAAAGATAGTGTATAATTATTTTGATCAGAACAGATTCTTTTTGGGCTTTGCCTATCATGTAAATAAACACGATAACCTGCAATTTGGCTACATGAATCTTTTTCAACAATTACCAGCGGGAAACAAGTATAAAAGTAATAATGTAGCAAGAGTATTTTATTTTCATAACCTTGATCTGAGGAAAAATAAAACGAAGTAAAACAATCTGTACACTATAATTGAGAGTTTCATCCAGTTGTTTTTGGTTTTTAAATGCCGGTAAATTTATTTGCCGGTATTTTTTAAAAAGCAATCTAAAACAGTATTATCTTTATACACAAGAAAAAATAATAAAATGAAGAAGATATATTTAAGCGATTCCGGCCCAAAAGTTTCAGAAGCGATCTATGGTTTTTACAGATGGACAGAGGAGGAGTTATCAGCCACTAAAATGGAGTCGATCATTAATCTTTGTTTGGAGTTAGGGATCAATACTTTTGATCATGCTGATACTTATGGAGGATATCAATGTGAAGAAGTGTTTGGGAAAGCTATCGCTAATAAAAGTATTAAAAGAGAAGACCTGGTGTTGTTTACAAAATGCGGTGAAAAAATACCTCATCCGAGTAAGCCTGATATTCGTGTAAGGCATTATGATACATCCAGTGAGCACATCATTAAGAGTTTGGATAATTCATTAAAGAATTTGCGTACAGATTATATTGATGTTTTCTTGTTGAATAATTTAGATCCGATCTCTGATCTGGAATCGACGGCATTGACATTACAAAAATTAAAAGAATCCGGAAAGATCAAAAATATTGGAGTAGTGAATTTCTCTGTGTTTCAGCATCAATTATTAAGTTCTTATTTGAAATCACCGATAGTGACCAATCATATTGAATTAAATCTGTTAAACACTACGGCGTTGGATAACGGACAGATCGATTACATCAAACAAAAATATATGCGTCCGTTGGCAACAGCGCCTTTGGCCGAAGGAAAAATTGCTGACAGTACTGATAGGGTACCACTTTGGGTAAGAGCAAAATTGGAAGAACTTTCTCCTAAATATAATGCAGATATTGAATCGATCGCAGTTGCCTGGTTAGTTAAATTGGGGGCATTGCCATTAATTGGTACTACAGACGAAAAACGTATTCGTAATATTGCCAATGCATTTAGTATTGATCTGGATAGACAAGACTGGTACAGCTTGTATAATATTGCAAAAGGATAATTTTTTTGAACGTAGATAAGTTGTTCTGCAACATACAAAAGCCTTAAAGTATTTACTTTAAGGCTTTTGTATTATTCAAATAAATTGGAAGATAGATACCTGTCTCCTCTGTCGCAAATAATACAAACAATTACACCGTTGCTTAATGTTTTGGAAAGTTCAATAGCGGCATGTACTGCACCGCCACTACTCATTCCGCTGAAGATCGCTTCTTCTTTTGCCAAACGTTTTGCCATGGTACGGGCATCGTTTTCGTCCATTTCAATTATGCTGTCTATTCTTCTTTTATCAAAAATTTTAGGAAGATAAGCTTCCTGCCATTTGCGAATACCCGGTATACGTGAACCTTCTTTTGGTTGACAACCTATCACTTGTATACCCGGATTTTGTTCTTTTAAAAATTTTGATACTCCCATGATCGTACCTGTGGTACCCATTGCGGAAACAAAATGTGTAATCGTATTATACGTGTCCTTCCATATCTCAGGGCCCGTGGTCAGGTAATGCATATTGGCATTGTCGGGATTGTCAAACTGATTCAGCATTAAATAACCACCCTTTTTCACTTGCTCTTCTGCGTAATCCCTGGAGCCTTCCATCGATTTCTCTTTAGGAGTAAGGGTGACCTTTGCACCAAATGCCTGCATGGTTAAAATTCTTTCTCTTGTGGCATCTTCCGGCATTACCAATTCGATTTCAATCCCAAACAAACTTGCTATCATGGCCAATGCGATCCCGGTGTTTCCACTGGTAGCCTCTATTAATTTTATACCTTTTTTTATTTCGCCTCTGTCTATAGCTCCTTTGATCATGCCATAAGCAGCTCTGTCTTTTACACTTCCTCCAGGATTATGTCCTTCTAATTTTGCATAAATTTTTACGCCTTTATTTACTGAGATCCTTTTGAGTTCCACCATTGGTGTATTACCTACTAAATTTAAAATGCCTGCCATATGCTTCTTTTGAATACCAAATTTATGCGATAATATCAGAAAAGCTTTCAAAAAATAGGGGTTATTGGGTATTGACTGGTATAGATGTTTACACGATTTTTGATAATATGGAAAGTGGGAACAATGGATATCAATTAAGATTTCAGCAAAACAGCAAAATTGCACTGGTATTAGTGGTTGTGCCGATTGTTGGTGTTCTGCTGATGTTGTTCCCTTTAGCGTTCCTGAATGTAGAGATACCGGAATGGGGCCTGTTTACCATCATAATGATCGGTATCATATTTATAGTAGGATTTACAATTTACCTGGTCATCAATAAAACTGTTGTAGATTGTAATGTAACAATTAATGCAGATGGTTTTCGGTATGAATTACAGGGAGCATCATTCATGTACCCACGTAAAATTTTTTTTAGTACTTGGGATAATATTTCAAATATATCAGACAGTACTGATACTAAAAGTTCACTTACTTTTTATCAGGTTGGATTTATATCACCAGCGTTTACGGCCACATTTAATTTTAGACAGGGGTATGAATCAGATGTGCATTTTTTTTGGAGTGATCTGCAACGATATAAAAATCACTACAACATACAGCATGGGAAAATGAAACGAATCGGCAGCAAAAACTTTTATGACGCCGGTTGGGCATGGCTGCTTACTCAGCTTATTTACCTGATGCTACTGTCGATAGCTGTAATAAAATTTAACTATCCCGATCTGCTAAGTTGGTGGCGTATTACAGGCTTTGTGTGTTTTGCTTTAATATGGTTGGTCAATTACCATACAAATCGAAAACAAAAAAATAATCAGTCATCATAAAAAAGCAGTTATTATTTCTGCGGTTTTTTTTGATGTCGGAAAATAACTGACCAGCTTTTCAATAACTCCTTCAACCAATGCATCGGGGCAACTTGCTCCACTTGTTATTAAAATTTTCACGGGTTCTTTATGATGTAAAAAATCACTCGTTGTCACTTCCTTTTTGGTATGATAATTATAATGAATGATCTCTGAAGATGAGATCATTTTATCTGCCGAGTTAATAAAATAAGTAGGTAATTTTTCTTCACATAATTCAACAAGATGTGAGGTGTTGCTGCTATTGTAGCCGCCTACAACAATCGCCAGGTCGGCAGCAGTCTGTAATAAACCATATACAGCGGTTTGGTTGTCATTCGTTGCATAACAAAGCGTGTCTCTTGTGTCGGCAAATCTTTCTTCTATTGTATTCGGCTGCAAAGCGTATTTTTCTGTCATTACTTGTTTTAAGAAATCAGCAATAGCTTGTGTGTCACTGGCAAGCATGGTAGTCTGGTTGACGACGCCAATTCTTTGCAGATCTTTCTCGGCATTAAAACCATCTGAATATTTTCCTTCAAATTCTTTGTAAAATTCATTGATACTTTTCTCTCCGGTAATGTATTTGCTCAAAGCGATCGCTTCCTGCATGTCGTTTACCACTACCGTTGGGGTGTGGAAAGCAGCATGAGAGAATGTGGCCCTTGTTTCTTCATGTGTAGGCTTGCCATGTACAATAACAGTATAATTTTTTTGTGCGATCTGTTCACTTCTGTTCCATACCTTTTCTACAAAAGGGCAAGTGGTATTATATTTTTCTGTCGGGATCCCGATCTTGTTCAGTTTCTCTTCGATTGCCAATGTAGTGCCAAATGCAGGGATGATCACCACATCGTCTTTTGTTAGCGTATCAAAAGAAACCAATTGTTTGCCATAGGTGTCCTGCAAAAATTGTACACCTCTGTTTTGCAGGTCGGCATTTACCTGTGGGTTATGGATCATCTCACTCAATAAAAAAATTTGTTTGCCGGGATTTTCTTCAATCGTTCTGAAAGCTATGTCAATAGCATTTTCCACTCCATAACAAAAGCCAAAATGCCTGGCCAAATATATCTGTACCGGGCCAAAGTCCAGCAGGGTAGAACTAAAATCCTTTTTCATTTTGTCCTCCTGCTTACGTTTTTTCTTAATAGCTGCAATTAAAGGACTTCGGTAAAATAGCGGAACATCAAATTGTTTCATAGCATTATATAACTTTTACAAAGGTACAAACTGAGCGGGTATAAATTTGATTTAAAAATGTGTACATTTGACACGTTAAAAAATTGTTTGCATGAAAAAAATACTATTTCCGGTAATGGCAAGTCTTTTATTATTAGCTTGCAATAACCAACTAACAAAAAAAACAACGTCAAGAATGAGTTATAAAAAAGCTGATTGGATACATAATACAGATGTATATGAAGTGAACCTACGTCAATATACCCAGGAGGGAACTTTCAACGCATTTGCTAAAGAATTGCCACGATTAAAAGAAATGGGTGTGTCAACATTGTGGTTCATGCCAATTACTCCTATTTCAAAAAAAGAAATGAAAGGATCAATGGGTAGTTATTATGCCTGCAGCGATTATACTGCTATCAATCCTGAGTTTGGAACACTGGAAGATTTTAAAACATTGGTTAAACAAGCGCATAGCATGGGTTTTAAAGTGATCATAGATTGGGTTGCCAACCATACGGGCTGGGACCACGTTTGGACAAAAACTCATCCAGAATATTATGAAATTGATAGTGTTACCAATGATTTCAGAAGAGCAAGTGGTATGGATGATATTATAGAATTAAACTATAGAAATAAAGATCTGCGTAAAGCAATGATCGATGCCATGAAGTACTGGGTAACTGAATGCGATATTGATGGATATCGTTGTGATCTTGCTTTTTGGGTAGAATTGGATTTTTGGCTGGAAGCCAGAACAGAATTAGAGAAAACAAAAACACTTTTTTGGTTGGCTGAAAATGATGCTATAGATAATCCTCATTATTACCAGGCATTTGATGCTTGTTATACATGGACATGGATGCATAAAACAGAAGACTTCTATAAAAAAGATCATGACCTTAAAGTATTAGAGAATTTATTATATCAATACAATAGTGCAGGAGGGGATCAGGCTATTAAATTATGGTTCACTACCAATCATGATGAAAATACCTGGAACGGCACTGAATATGAGAAGTACGGAGATGCCGCCAAAGCATTGGCTGTATTTAGTTTTACATGGGATGGTATTCCACTTATTTATAGTGGACAGGAATTACCCAATCATAAAAGATTGAAGTTTTTTGATAAAGATGTAATTGAATGGAATGGTAAATATGAATTACAGGGTTTTTATCATACGTTGTTGAATTTGCATAAAAATAATCCTGCATTAAGAGCAGGTGATGCCGCAGTTACCACTTATATGCTTCATACCAATGCAGATAGAAAAGTATTGGCTTATCTGCGTAAGAATGGAGATCATGAAGTGTTGGTATTATTGAATATGAGCAATGAACCTGTGCATTGCACAGTTAATGATGAATATCTTACCGGCAAATTTAAGAATGTTTTTAATCAAACAAATGAAGATCTTACCGCTAAAAAAACTTTTGATATGCAACCATGGGAATACCTGGTGTATGAAAAATAATTATATAACTATTGGGTATACAAAGGGGTTGATATTATCAATCCCTTTGTTGTTTATGGAACTACCGTTAAAACCTTACATAATTTGAACTATATTTTTTTATATACAGCTAATTTCATTAACTTCAAATAGTTATCTGTTCAAAAACAAATACAATTTTTGAACCTCTGTAGATTTTATATATGAATCGATACAAAAGCCTCACATTTCTTTTTGCTGTATTATTGTTTTGTGTGTATGTGTCGTCCTGCAACAATTCACCCAAAAAAGAAAAAAAGGATACAGTAACTACTCCTGATAAAATAGATGTAAAAACAGCGGAATGCATTAAGCAGTCCTTGGCATTTGCGATGCTGCACAGAGGGGCAGTAAATGATTCTGTTAGATTGAAGCTTACTTTGGTGGTGAATGATTTTTATGAAAATAATCACTATGCCAATATCTGGAGCAAGAAAGAAAAATGGGAGCCGCTGGCAGATACCTTGTTTGAATATATTAAAAACGCTGAGTTGAATGGGCTCTTCCCCAATGATTATCATTTTAAGAATTTACATGCGTTAAAAAACCTCCTCGATGCTGATTCTGTAAAACGAATGGATGCGTTATTATGGTCAAATGCAGATCTTATGCTGACTGATGGGTTAATGCTTATAATGAAAGATCTAAAGGATGGCAGACTTTTGCCTGATAGCATTTCTTTAAATCCTGATAGTGTTCTTGCTGCAAATTTCTTTGTAGAAAATTTGAATCAGTTATTGGTAAAAAAACAATTTTCTTCTTTATTAAATACGATCGAACCAAAACATAAAGGTTATTGGAGGCTTAAAACTGCCTTAAAGAAATTTGTTGACAGCATGGACAGGAAAGAGTACACTTATGTAAAATATCCATATAAAAAAAATGATGAAAAAGACTCTCTGTTATTTATTAAAATGATCCAGCGGAGATTAAATGAAAGTTATTGTATCGATTTTATAAATAAGATGCCTGACTCACTTCAATTAAGTACAGCAATAAAAAAATATCAAAAACAAAAGGGGATAAAACAAGATGGCATTATAACCGGTTCAATTGTAAATATGATGAACAATACGGATACAGAGAAGTTCAAACGCATTGCTATTACACTTGACCGGTATAAGCAACTTCCTGTTAATATGCCAGAAAAATATATTTGGGTAAATCTACCTGGATATTATTTGCAGGTTTGGGATCATGATACGCTGGCGCTTGAATCAAGAATAATTTGCGGTAAGCCTGCAACACGTACGCCGCTGCTTAACAGTTACATCACAGATATGGTTACTTATCCAACCTGGACAGTACCTACCAGTATTATTGTGAAACAATATCTGCCTAAATTGAAAAATAATCCCTCCTATATATCCAAACTTGGATTAAAGTTGATGAATGCGAAAGGAGAGACCATTGATCCATCAAGTGTAAGTTGGAGTAAATATTCGAAAGGGATTCCTTATAAAATAATGCAGAATAGCGGAGACAATAATGCATTGGGTGTTTTTAAATTTAATTTCGATAATGAATATGCGGTGTATCTGCATGATACCAATCAGCGATATCTTTTTAAAAATGCATCAAGAGCTTTCAGTCACGGTTGCGTTCGAGTACAGGAGTGGGAAAAACTGGCTTACTACATTGCCCGTAATGACAGCTTGAATGTAAGGCCCGGAGATACGCTAAGATATACAACAGATTCTATTAAAAATTGGATAGCAGCTAAACAGCGTAAAAGAATAGATGTAAAGAATAAGGTAGCACTGTACATCAGGTATTTTAGCTGCGATGAGAAAGACGGAAGTATTAAATTTTATGATGATATCTACGGAGAAGATAAATTGTTGAGAGAAAAATATTTTTCAAATAAATAGATAAACCATTACATGTCGCCAAACAATCAACCTATATCATTGAGCATTTTGTTCAGGCTTTTTGCTGTGCTGCTATTTTGTAGTGTATTGTCATTCCAACTGGTCGCTCAGTCAAAAAAAAATGTAGGTAAAGTATTATATGGCCAGGCAAGTTTTTATGGAAATAAATTTAATGGGAGAAAAACAGCCAGTGGCGAAGTATTCAGTCAAACGAAATATACCTGTGCTTGTAATGCATTACCGTTAGGGACATGGGTAAAAGTGACCAATTTACGTAATGGCAGATCAGTTATCGTTAAAGTTAACGATAGGATTCATCCCAAAGTGCGACGAGTGGTGGACTTAAGTAAAATAGCAGCTATGAAACTGGCATTTGTTGCATCCGGGCTAACCAGAGTTAAAGTGGAGGTTTTGCCTAAGGGTAAATATTAAATCAATCATTTGCAGCTATAATTGTATTTTTGTGGTCATAAACTGTTGAAAAGTTCGCAGTATTATACGTGTATTAAATTTCAGGTTTTCGGTTCAAGCTACTATTTTTGTTACACATTAAAACTATCGTTTGTTATGAAAAAAATCTTGTTATCATTTTTTGTATTGGTATCATTGACAAATACTTATGCTCAAAATGAATATAAAAAGCCTGCTTCATTAGGAGTGCATTTCTTTTACAATGATTTCACTACTGCATCAGAGATCCGTACTACTAGTATGGTAGATGTTTTGAAAGCGGATAATTGGTATAGAACTTCCCGTATGTCTCCGGGCTTAGCTTTAAGTTATATACAAGGGCTTAGCAATCATGCTGATTTTGCAGCAACTTTATCTGGGTCATTTGTTGATTATCCAGTGCCAAACAAACCTGCTTTTTTTACTAAAGATCTGTTGCTGGAATTGGCTGTAACAGCTAACTTGAAATTGACTTCAGATAAATATGCAGTTTCTCCTTTCCTTACTTTGGGTGCCGGTGCGTCTAAATATAAAGGGTATTATGGAGCATTCGTTCCTGCAGGCCTTGGGTTGCAATTTAATTTATGGGATGAAGCATATTTGTTGATCAACTCTCAATATCGTATTCCAATTACAGAAAATGGTGCATATCACCTCTATCATAGTTTTGGTGTAGCAGGTCCTCTTGGTCCGGTAAAGAAAAAAGTTAAGAAAGTAACCCCTCCTATACCGGTAGTAGAAGCTCCAAAAGACAGAGATGGCGATGGCGTTATAGATGCCGATGATAGTTGTCCTGATGTAAAGGGGCTGGCTTCATTAAAAGGATGTCCTGATACAGATGGAGATGGTATCACAGATGCCAGCGATAAATGTCCGAATGTTTCCGGTTTAGCTAAATATGAAGGTTGTCCTATTCCTGATACAGATAATGATGGTATTAATGATGAGACTGATAAATGTATTTCAGTAGCAGGGGTGGCTCGTTATGGCGGTTGTCCTGTGCCTGATACAGATAATGATGGTATCAATGATGAAGAAGATAAATGTCCTTCAGAAGCTGGTATAGCCGCAAATTACGGATGCCCTGAAATAGCTAAAACCACTGTTGAAAAAATCAATGTAGCTGCTCAAAACATTTTCTTCGCAACCGGTAGTGCCAAATTGTTGCCTAAGTCATTCAAATCTTTGAACGAAGTAGCTAAAATATTAAAAGATAATCCATCTTACAACCTAGATATAGATGGATATACTGATAATACAGGTACAGTTGAAAAGAATCAGGTACTTAGCGAAAACAGAGCCAAATCTGTTGCGGATTATCTGAAAAGTAAAGGTGTGGAAGAAAGCAGGTTAACTGCAGAGGGGCATGGTATTGAGTCTCCGGTTGCTGATAATAAAACAGCTGCAGGAAGAGCTAAGAACCGCAGGGTTGAGCTTGGGGTTAAGAATTATTAGTATTATCATTTACGATAAGCGAAGAATATCAGGGAAGTGGGTTTATACAACTCACTTCCCTTTTTTGTTGCCTCTATTATTCGTTAACTTTGCCATTCGTTTTAAGTGTACAACAAGAAAATAAAGGTTTACGGAAATGGCTAAAATAGCAATCAACATAGCAACTGGTAGTTTACAACAACCCGAGATAATAGTGGGAATTGACCTGGGCACTACAAATAGTCTGGTCTCTATCATTCATCCGGATACAAAAAAGCCTATCGCACTGAAAGAGCATGACAGTAGCTCGCTGGTGCCATCAGTTGTTCATTTCGGAGAAGCAGGAGCAATTACAGTCGGTGAAGAAGCGAAAAAATATTTAATAACAGAGCCGCATAATACTGTTTTCTCTGCAAAGAGGTTAATGGGGAAATCGTATAAAGACATTAGCGACAATGCTTCTTTCTTTTCATATAAAGTAATTGATGATGGCACAGATAATTTAGTGAAGGTGCAGGTCGGAGATAAATTTTATTCTCCCATAGATCTGTCTTCTTTTATTTTAAAAGAATTAAAACACAGAGCGGAGCATATTTTAAAAACACCCGTAAATAAAGCTGTGATAACTGTTCCTGCATACTTTAATGATGCCCAACGTCAGGCAACAAGAGATGCCGGGAAATTGGCTGGTTTGGATGTATTGCGGATAGTAAATGAACCCACTGCAGCAAGTTTAGCTTACGGGTTGGGGTTAAACAAAGAAGCGGAAAAGACGATTGCTGTGTACGATCTGGGAGGTGGTACATTTGATATATCCATCCTGAAAATAACCAATGGGATTTTTGAAGTGTTATCCACCAATGGTGATACTTATTTAGGAGGTGATGATATGGATAATGCGATAGTGAAATACTGGTTACAGCAATCAGGGGTAAGCGAAGATGAACTAAAACAGAACAAAGAATTAACTCAGGCTATTCGTTTAAAAGCGGAGGAGGCAAAGAAGCACCTTTCTTTGAATGATACATTTACTGCAGAATTGAACGGAGATGCGTTATCAATTACCAGGGCAGATTTTGAACAGTTGATCCACCCGCTGGTTGATAAAACCCTTGCATGTTGTAAAAATGCATTGAAGGATGCAGGATTGAAAACTTCTGATATAGATGCGATCGTAATGGTAGGAGGTAGCACCAGAGTGCCGGCTGTAAAAAATACCATCAGTAATTTCTTTGGTAAACCTGTAAATGATTCTGTAAATCCGGATGAAGTGGTAGCATTAGGAGCTGCTATTCAGGCTGATATTTTAGCTGGAAATAATAAAGATGTTTTATTACTTGATATTACTCCGTTAAGCTTGGGGATAGAAACTGCAGGCGGATTAATGGACGTGTTGATCCCAAGAAATTCAAAGATCCCTAACAAAGTAGGCCGACAATATACTACCCAGGTTGATGGACAAGATAGTATGCGTATATCTGTATATCAGGGAGAAAGGGATCTGGTGCAGCACAACAGGAAACTGGCAGAATTTAATTTAACAGGCATCCCAGGTATGCCGGCGGGCATGCCTAAGGTAGAAGTGAGTTTTCTGATCAATGCCGATGGGATATTGGTTGTAAAAGCAAAAGAATTACGTAGTGGAGTAGAGCAGAGTATAGAAGTAAAATCTCAGTATGGATTAACAGATGCAGAGGTAGAGCAAATGCTGATGGATTCTATTGCACATGCCAAAGAAGATATAGCCACGAGAGCCTTAGTAGAAGCCAGAACGGAAGGAGAGCAGTTGTTGCAGACAACAGAAAGATTTATTCAGAAAAATGCCGCACATCTTACCAAAGAAGAAATGATGGAAACTGCAGGAGCTATGCAAGCGTTGCAGCTAGCGATTACAATGGAGGATAAAAATTTGATACAAACCAAGATTGAAGCATTGAATGATATTTCACGTCCATATGCCGAAAGGATCATGGATATTGCTGTATCGTCTGCAATGAAAGGGAAAACTATTTAATTGCGTCTATATAAAGTAAAAATATTATTTTGTGCAAATCTATTATGAGCGCAAAAGTACATTTCTCGGGATTAGACGGCTTGCGATTTATATCCATCACTTTTGTGGTGCTTCATCATCTCTTCACATTTAAAGCTAATTTCGGTTTTACGGCCATTGATCTTCCTGTGTTAGGAACAATAGGATATTACGGAATACAGTTTTTTTTTGCAGGAAGCGGTTTTCTAATAACCTATCTATTACTAAGAGAATATGGTAAATATAATACAATCTCATTAAGGTCTTTCTATGCCAGGCGTATACTAAGGATATGGCCTGCTTATTATTTATTGATCATACTGGCATTAGTTGTTGTATTAAAATACCCCTTTTTTAATATCCCCGATCTAACAGATACTTATCTGCAAAGCAATTTTCAAAAAGGCAATTTATTGTATTTTTTATTTTTGCCTCATATTGTACCTTTTAGTTTTCCCACTACTCCGTATGTACATCAAACTTATACAATAGGTATAGAGGAGCAGTTTTATTTTATTTGGGGGATGATATTTTTTCTTATTCCGAAACTGACCAAAAGGGTTTTTATCGGCGTGCTATTGGGTATTGTAGTAATAAATTTTTCGCATGATTATTTTTATGAAGTACTGAAGAAAATGGAGCACATAAAGGCAGTAGATATTTTTCTTCGAACGGCCACCTATATTAAATATTGCCGGTTTTCTACCTTTGCGATAGGATCACTTTTTGCGTTTGCTTTTTTTCAACATAAAAAATGGATACAAGTATTTAAGTCTGTTTATTTTCAGCTATTCGTTTATGCTTTACTGGTAAGTAGCATCTGGTTCGATTTGTATATTCCCTATTGCAGGGATGAATATATATCCTTAATAATGCTTTGTGTTTTTGGGATAGCTGCTTTCAAAGAAACTTCTATAATAAACTACAGTGCCAGCTGGCTTTCTTTTTTGGGTAAAGTATCTTATGGTATTTACCTGTTCCACATTTTTGCAATAATATTTGCCATTAAAATATGCAACAATGTTTTTCATTTAAGTTTCGATAACTACACAGGTATGTCATTGCTGATCATTGTGGCAATGTTGCTATCTGTTTTATTTGGAATTATATCTTATTATACGATAGAAAAATTCTTTTTGCAGATCAAGAAACGCTTTGAAAAAGTTTAATTCATCAATGAAAAATTTTATAAATAAACTTTCAGATAAACAAGATTACTATGCAGTAATTATGTTGTGGCTTGTATTTCAGGCAATATGGATAGCTGTTTTTGGATTTGATTTTCAGGGGGAATCGGATAAGTACATTACAGAAGCAAGGTTATTTATAATCAATCATGGGTTTACCCAACAACGGTATATTTTTTATTCAACAACCATATTAATAATTGTATGTAGTAATTTGATTAAGATGGGTGTATATGGAGCTGTTGCTATAATTATGTTGATCAATCTTTGCAGCTATTTGTATTTCTTTAAAGCAATCAAAAGTTTTTATGTAGAAAAATACCCGGCATATCTGCTTCTGATTTTCTTATTGTTTTTCTGGCCATACCAACGTTGGTCAATCACATTGTATACAGAAGGAATATTTTATAGTTTGGTGCTTGTGTTGTTTGCATTGTTAATTCGCTATCGTGATCTGTCTGCCAGATTTTTATTGGCACTTTCAGCGGTAATGACTTTGCTGGTACTTACCCGACCAATGGGAGTGTTGTTTATTGTTCCTGTGTTGATGTTTATATACTTTCATCTTGTCGGCAGACAAAAGGTCATTTTTCTTATTGGGCTGATTGTAGGGTTAGTATTAATCAATCAGGTGGCACAGGTTGTATTTACAACTACCAGAGATTGGAGTATGGTTCAGGCATTGCAATCAGATATTATCATCGCAGATAAAGAGGTTATTCCGGTAAATAAAAATATTGTTATTACGCAAAATCCCAACCAGTTATATCAACTCGTCTTCTATATCACTCACAATTTTTCTCACTTTATTATGTTGGCTTTAAAACGCCTGCAGGCTTTCTTTTTTTTGGTAAGAAGTTATTATTCGACGGCTCATAATGTTTTTTTATTGGCTCCGGTGGCACTGGTATATCTGCTTATAATTTCTCGGGTTAACAAAATCAAGAAAGCCATCAATAAGTCTTTACTGGTATTCGTTGTTTTGTCTGTAGTGTTTTTTGCAGTGGCAGTGGCATTGCAATTCGATGATTATCACAATCGATTCTTTCTTACGTTGATGCCTTGCATTACAGTCCTGGCATCTGCAGCAGTTTTTCAAATAAAGAGCAGTGAAATGTAAGCTATCTTTTTTTATTCTTCATCAGTATAAATGGCTTTTCAATATAAGCCCATGAGGCCATGGCCAATCCGGTAGTAATTAATAAAGTAAGATAGAATAACCCATACGCAGAAATGGGAAAACTTGAGATCTTAAATAACATTTGCTGTACCGGAAAGGCAAAAATGTATAATCCGTATGACAGGTCTTTTTTGATCCATAGCTTTATTAAATTGGAAAACCCAAACAAATAAACTGGCAATGAAAGCAGCGGTAATAATAGAAATGACGGGTCGAAGTTTGGTAAATTGATCAGCCTGAAAAGCATATATGCAGCTGCAGAAGAAAATAAGATTAAAAGAACTTGCTGTTGATTTAATTTAACAACGGCCACAAAACAGCCCAGATAAAAAATACAGATAAGATTAAGATGTCTGTGCAAATTTCCGTCAGTATTAGGTTTAAATGCCAGTAATAAGATGCATATGATCATGACCAACGCAGCGATATATGCAAAAAGCTTTTTTCTCTTTAGCATTCCCAGGAAAAGAAAAAGTGCTAAAGACAGATATAGGAAAAGTTCCACCTCAATACTCCAAAGTGATGCATTAAAGCTATGTGTATTATAAAAATTATCAGTGAAAACTCCTGGCAGATTCATCCGGATCCTGAATCCTGTCATTGTATATAAGTACTTCCAGGTATCGCTATTTGCGAAATAATCAAATACACTTAACTGGGTGAAAATTGGCCCGATAATGAAAACACTGATCAATACCAGCGCTACTAAGGCAGGGTATATCCTGTATATTCTCTTTCGTAAAAAGACAATTACATTTCTCGAATCTAACGCACTTTTTGTAACAAGCAATCCGCTGATAAAGAAAAAAATACTCAATCCAAATGCTGAGGCTTCAAATTGACCATTGGTTATGGCATTTACCGGTTCGTTGTATACTTCTCCCGCCACATAAAATGAATGAGAAAAGATTACAAGTATTGCCCCAAGTAATCGTAAAAAATTAAAATTATTATTGTACAAGGTTTACTTCGTTTTTGTAAGGCTTAAGGTTCGTTGTAAGTATTTACCTATAATATCAAATTCAATATTTACCTGGTCATTCAGTTGTACATATTGTATGTTGGTATGATGGTAAGTATAAGGTATAATGGTTACTGTGAAATTTTTTCTAGAAACATTAAAAACAGTAAGACTGGTTCCATTTAATGTAATAGAACCTTTCTCAATGATGAGGGCAGCGAATTTTTCGTCAAATTCGAAACTAAAGTCCCAACTGCCATTTTTTTCTGCAATTGTAACACATTTAGCTGTAGTATCAACATGGCCTTGTACAATATGTCCATCCAGTCGCCCATTCATTAGCATACATCGCTCAATATTCACAATATGCCCAACTTTCCAATCGTTCAGGTTGGTTTTAGATAGAGTTTCTTCCACCGCTGTTATTTGGTGTACTTTGTTGCTGATTTTCTCTACGGTGAGGCATACGCCGTCATGAGCCAGGCTCTGATCAACTTTAAGTTCATCAGCAATGGCCGATTCGATAAGATAGGTCTTGTTGGTACCCGAAAGAATTATCTCTTTTACAACACCTGTAGTTTCAATAATACCGGTAAACATCAGCCAAAATTCGGAATTCTTTTCAATAATTTCGTTTTTTAAAAAATTATTATATCTTTGCACTCTTAAAAAAAACTACCAAAGGAGGTATATCAAATGTTAATTATCGATTCTAAAGATTGCGAAAACATAGACAAGGCTTTAAAGAAGTACAAAAAGAAATTCGAAAAAAGCCGTGTTTTATTACAGTTAAGAGACAGACAGTCTTTTACTAAACCGTCTATCAGACGCAGAACTCAAGTGTTAAAAGCTGTTTACAAACAGAATATAGCAATTGGTAAAATAGACATCTAAGTCGTCTGTTTTATTTACAATATTTTAAACTGATAACCTTGTAACTTTGGTTATCAGTTTTTTTATGTCCGCCAATCAACAAAGCATACAGTCATTTTTAGATTACCTTAAATTCGAAAAAAGGTATTCCCGGCATACTGTGATATCCTATCAAACCGATTTGATTGCTTTCTTTGATTTTATTGAGCTGCAATTTGGAACTACAGATATCGCATCCATTCATTCAAGTTTTATTCGAAGTTGGCTTGCCGGTCTTAAGGATCAGGCGATGGAATCAAAAACTATCAACAGGAAAATATCTAGCCTAAAATCCTTTTTTAAATACCAGCTAAAGAAAGGAATCGTGAAGGTTAGCCCTATGACTACGATCATCTCACAAAAAGTAAGCAAACGGCTACCCCAGTATGTGGAAGAGAATGATATCGCCACTTTATTTAATTATGTAGAGTTTCCGGATAACTGGGCGGGGAGAACAGATAGATTACTATTACAGTTATTTTACAATACGGGGATGCGGCAAGCGGAGCTGGTAAGCCTTAAAGAGTCTAATATTGATAAAAGTAACAGTTCATTAAAAGTATTGGGTAAAGGAAATAAAGAAAGGGTATTGCCTGTCAGTAATGAATTAATGCAGTCGATATTATTTTATATAGAAGCCAAAAGAACAGAATTTGAAGTTTTTGATAAAGAAGTATTACTTATAAATAATAAAGGGGTAAAGTTGTATCCTAAATATGTTTACAATTCTGTAAAAAAATATTTAACTGAAGTAACTACTATAGATAAAAAAAGTCCTCACGTTCTACGGCATAGTTTTGCAACACACTTAATGAATAACGGAGCCGATCTAAATGCTGTAAAGGAATTGCTTGGTCACAGCAGCCTAGCCGCTACTCAGGTATACACACACAATACGATCGAAAAATTGAAAGATGTATATAAAAAGGCACATCCAAAAGCTTAATTTTCAACTGCTTTCACAATAAAATTTCCGCTTATCAGTTTATTATGTTATAAACTGGTTTTTTTTTGGAAATATGGGTTTTAAAAATTAACTTGTATTCAGAAAGACCACATCATTAAATCCTAAAATCTGTTTTATGTAGTAAAAAGTTTACCTGATTTTCTCACACTATTGTTAACAGTTTAAAAAACAAGATTGCCATGAACGTAAACATTCAGACTGTGCATTTTGACGCAGACGCAAAATTAGTAACCTATGTAGAAAAAAAACTTTCAAAATTATTCCAATTCCATGATCGAATCACAAAAGTTGATGTGTACTTAAAATTAGATAACGTAGTTCACAACATTAAAGACAAAGTAGCCGAGATTAAAGTTCATATTCCTAAATATGATTTCTTTGTAAAACACTCTTCTAAATCTTTTGAAGAAAGTTTTGATGAGGCTTTAAACTCAGTGATAACACAGATAAAACGAAAAAAAGAAAGACTTGCAGCTTAAAAATACAATCCCGCTTTTAGCGGGATTTTTTATTAGATTTATGGATTCATTTAAATTTTTTTTTCATTCTTTCAGTCACTTTTTTGAGTAGCACAGTCATTTTTATAAGTTTTTGACCAGCAATTAAAAAGGATGAATTGCTCCTGTTATTCACATTTTTATTTTTTCGTGTAAAAAAATCTTTTACAAAGTTTTTCTATTAATCAAATATACTTACCTTTGCCTTCCCAAAAAATAAGGTGCCTTTCTAAGGGGCTTATTTACAGGGGAGTTCTTTATAAGAAGGTTTAAGGGTTTGAAGGTCAAACGTTCAACGTTTTCAACCTTTTAACTTTAAACGATTTGATGCCGAAGTAGCTCAGTTGGTAGAGCAGCTGATTTGTAATCAGCAGGTCGGGGGTTCGACTCCCTTCTTCGGCTCAATTTATTTAACCGCCTAAAGTGTATAGAAAATATTAATTTTAGGCTAATTGGGTAGATGGCCGAGTGGTTAAAGGCGACAGACTGTAAATCTGTTCACGTAAGTGTACGTAGGTTCGAACCCTACTCTGCCCACGAATCGATTTGGAAATGAGCCAATTTGGTGATTTGAAAATGAGATGTTCTTTGTAATAGAAGGTTTTAAAATTGGTAAATCACCAAATTTCCAAATCTTCAAATTGATTAGCGGAAGTAGCTCATTTGGTAGAGCGGTAGCCTTCCAAGCTTCAGGTGGCCGGTTCGAGCCCGGTCTTCCGCTCAGTTTTTTACCTTGATAAGGGGTGCTTATTAGCCGTGGTAGCTCAGGGGTAGAGCACTTCCTTGGTAGGGAAGGGGTCGTGAGTTCGATTCTCACCTATGGCTCAACTAAATAAAATTAAAGTCGATGGTTACAGACTTAAAATGAAAACCAATTTCAAAACAAATATTAAAAATTAAACAATGGCAAAAGAATCTTTCAAAAGGGATAAACCCCATTTAAACGTTGGTACTATTGGTCACGTGGATCACGGTAAAACAACACTTACAGCCGCTATAACCGATGTTTTGTCAAAAAGAGGTTTAGCGGAAAAAAAGAATTATGATGATATTGATGGAGCTCCGGAAGAAAAAGAAAGGGGTATTACCATTAATACAGCTCACGTTGAGTATGCTACTGCTGCTCGTCACTACGCTCACGTAGATTGTCCGGGTCACGCCGATTATGTTAAGAACATGATCACTGGTGCTGCTCAAATGGATGGTGCTATCTTGGTTGTGGCTGCAACTGATGGTCCTATGCCTCAAACTAAAGAGCACATCTTGTTGGCTCGTCAGGTAGGTGTACCTCAAATCGTTGTTTTCATGAACAAAGTTGATTTGGTAGATGATCCTGAATTATTAGAATTAGTTGAAATGGAAATCCGTGAGTTGTTAAGCTCATATGGTTTTGATGGTGATAATACTCCAATCATCCAAGGTTCTGCAACTGGCGCTTTAGCTGGTGAAGAAAAATGGATCGCTAAAATTAACGAGTTGATGGATGCTGTTGATAGCTACATTCCTCTTCCTCCACGTTTAGTTGATTTACCTTTCTTGATGAGTGTTGAGGATGTATTCTCTATCACTGGTCGTGGTACCGTTGCTACTGGTCGTATCGAAAGAGGCCGTATCAAAGTTGGTGAAGCGATTGAAATTGTAGGTTTAATGGAAAAACCATTAGCATCTACAGTTACTGGTGTTGAGATGTTCAAAAAATTATTAGATGAAGGGGAAGCTGGTGATAACGCAGGTCTTTTATTACGTGGTATTGAGAAAACTCAAATCCGTCGTGGTATGGTTCTTTGCAAACCAGGTTCTATCACTCCACACACTGAATTTAAAGGTGAAGTTTACGTATTAAGCAAAGAAGAAGGTGGACGTCATACTCCATTCTTCAATAAATACCGTCCTCAATTCTATTTCCGTACTACTGACGTAACTGGTGAAGTTACTTTAAATGCTGGTACTGAAATGGTTATGCCTGGTGATAACACATCATTAAATGTTGTGTTGATTCAACCAATCGCAATGGAAAAAGGTTTGAAATTTGCGATTCGTGAAGGTGGCCGTACCGTAGGTGCTGGTCAGGTTACTGAAATCGTTAAATAAGCAAAAAGCGTAAGCTTTTAGCTTAAAGCAAATAAAATTTGTATATTTGCAACATATTCTAAAAGCTGTTTCGATACCCTCGGAATAGCTTTTAGCTTTTACGGGCATGGTGCAACGGTAGCATACGGGTCTCCAAAACCTTTGATCTGGGTTCGAATCCTAGTGCCCGTGCTAATTAATTTGATGATTAGCTGATTTGATGATTTGGTAATGTGTTACTACTTCTAATCATCAAATTATCAAATTACCAAATTTTCAAATTGGAAAAAATGAACAAATTAACAACATACCTGAAAGACTCTTACAAGGAGTTGGTAGAAAAAGTAACTTGGCCTGGTTGGGAACAACTGCAGCAGTCAACAATGATTGTTTTAGGTGCAACCTTATTCATTACGGCTATTGTTGCTTTAATGGATTTTGTGGCTAATGGATCTTTAAAATTTATTTACTCTTTATTTAAAAACTAATGGAAGAAATAGTTACACCAGCTGCTGCTCAAGTTGCGCCGGAAAAAGAAACCCGTTGGTATGTTCTACGTGTGGTTAGTGGTAAAGAACGTAAAATTAAAGAGTATCTGGATAAGGATATCGTACGTAATGGCTGGGTTGACATTATTAAACAAGTTTTTTTACCGGTAGAAAAAGTATATAAAGTTCAGGCTGGGAAAAAAGTGATGAGAGAAAGGAATTTCTATCCTGGTTATGTAATGATTGAAGTTACTGCCGGCAAATTGAATGATGATATCGTTCAGCATATCAGCAATATCAGTAATGTAATGCACTTCTTAACCGATGGTAAAGGAAGTAAAGGAAATATCATTTCTTTACGTAAAGCCGAAGTGAATAAAATGTTGGGTAAAGTGGATGAAATGGGAGAAGCAGGAGGTGTTGTGATGAGTGAACCATTTATTGTCGGCGAAACGATCAAAATTATTGATGGGCCATTCAATGACTTTAATGGTGTGATTGAAGAAGTGAATGACGAGAAGAAAAAATTAAAAGTACAGGTGAAAATATTTGGTAGAGCTACACCTGTTGAATTGAATTATATGCAGGTTGAAAAACTTAGCTAGTTATTTCTAAAAATACTCAAGCCGTTACATCAAAATCTGTAACGGCTTTTTTATGTCATTTACTTTTTGATCCTTTTATCTCTGATCTCTTTTAGTGTTTGATCTGAAGGAGCTTCTTCATGTGATATTTTGGATACGCCCAAACGTTGAGCTGCGTATATGCCTGAGTGTCCGCTAAAATAATATGCAGTAAAACAGGCAATTGCATAATATAGAATATACTCGCCTCCAAAAAGTTCTGCCCCCATTATGGTACAGGCAATGGGGGTATTGGTGGCTGCAGCAAATACGGCAATAAAGCCCAGTCCAGCCATCAGGTCTACTGGAGCGCCGGTAAGTATAGCGATGGTATTGCCAAGTGCGGCGCCGATAAAGAATAAGGGAGTTACCTCCCCACCTTTAAAACCCATTCCTATGGTGATAGCTGTAAACAATATTTTCCAGAACCAACTGAAGTAAGTAGCCCCACCTTCTTTAAATGAAGAGACTATGGTGACCGCATTTGCATCAGGGTTAGTTACACCCAATCCTAAATAATCTCTTGTGCCTACCGCATAAGTTAATCCAATAATGATCAAACCGCCGATCGCAGGAATTAACCATTTTGTTGGTATAAAGCGATTGCTGTAATTTTTTATAGTATGTGATAGTTCAGCAAATAAAAAACCTGCTAGTCCAAAAAGAACTCCTGCTCCGGCAACTTTTATGAGCAGGCTGATATTAAAATGCTGTAATGAAAAGCCATCAATAGCCTGACTTAAACTGATATGATAGGCCGTATGATGTATACCATAAGCAGCACAGGTTATATCAGCCAATACGCTTGCCATAAAACAAGGAAACAAGGCATTGTGATTGATCTTGCCTATAGCTAATACTTCCAGGGCAAAGACAGCTCCGGTAACAGGCGTACCAAATACTGCTCCAAAACCGGCAGCAATACCGGCCATCAACAATATTTTTACATCCTGTTTGTCTAATCTAAACCAACGGGCAAATAACGCAGCAATACTTCCTCCCATTTGAACCGCTGTACCTTCTCTTCCGGCAGATCCTCCAAAAAGATGTGTAATGATCGTAGTGATCAAAACAAGGGGCGTCATGCGCTTTGGAACACCTCCTCCAGGCTCATGTATTTCTTCCATGATGAGGTTATTGCCCGCTTCTGCATTTCCTCCGAGATACTTATAAATAAAATAGATGAGTATACCGGCCAAGGGTAGAAGAAATAACAGCCATTCGTTCTGGTAACGGATTGCCGTGGCCTTATCCAGTAACCATAAAAATAATGCCACCAGAGAGCCTATAATAAATGAAACAGGAAGTACCAAGGCTGTCCACCTTATAATATATTTTACAATGGCTGATTGTTCAAATGAGTTTTTAAGTTGCTGCATATCCTACAAATAAAATAAATATACGAGGCAGTATCTGCCCTTGGGTTACTATTTTTTGTAGGCGCCATTAGTCGTTTCTTACAGAAAGACGGTTGAGTAGGAAGACACCATTTCCTTTGGTTACAAATTTAATCAATAAGTATGGATTAGCGAAGATTTATAATACTTATTGTAGTAGCCCTGCACTCCATTGCAGGGCATATATAGATTTGTAATATTTTGTTTTTAAAACAATAAGTTTTTCTAAAGCTTCCAGACTTTTATTCTCACGACTGTTTATCAAGAATAAAGAGCTTTCTCCATTAAAAAATTTAATCTCCTCTGCTTCCAGCATTTTTTGATAATTCGAATAATTTTTACTTTGTAGGATTACTTGCTCTTTCAACGTAATAAATTCGTTATAATAACTTTTGATCTTCAACTCTATATATCGTCTTTTTTGCCCTAGTTCCAGTTTTGTTTCTTCGATTTTTAATTTCGCTTTTTTGTAATTTCCTCTTCCTTCAGATAACCTTATGGGTATTTCAAATTTTACGTTGTATTGATAATTATTTTGAAATAAGGAAGCTTTAGAGATAGTATTTGCAAAATTGTACCCTTTGCCTAAATGGTTATATCTAAAATCAAGTTTGGGCAACAGGTCCTGAAATTTTAATTTCTTATCGATATTGAGTATGTCTAATTTGTACACATATTTTTTTAATTCGGGATGATACTTGTCAGCCGTTGCTAACAAATCGGGTAATGATACATTGAAATTGGCGATAGCTGTTTCATTATCCCAATTATCCTGAGGGATAATGGTTTCCGGTAGTTGATACGGTTCATTATTTTTTAGCCATAAGTAGGCTGATAATTGCAGGCCTGTATTCTGAAACTCCAGCCAGGCATTGTTTTGCATTAATTGAAAATTTTGTAACTGAGCCAAAGCTTCAGTAGTATCTATTGCTGCTAATTCTCCATTGAAGAAAGATTTGCGAACCAGTTCCAATCGTTTTTGATTAGTCGCTACATTATTTTTTATTACAACATACGTTTGATAAGTCTTCACCCATTGCCAATAAGTTTCTAAAGCATTTAATAAAAGATCATTAATGGCGGCTCTTTGTTCAACACTGGCAAGCGAATTAAATATTTTAGCTTGTTGTAAGAAGGCCCTTCGTTTATCAATCAAAAGATTTTTTAGTATGGGGATATTAACACCAATGTAATTACTTTGTCCCTTGCTTTGCGTAGGATCAACTCTATCCCCCGAAAGGTCTTCAGTTCCTGCTAAAATGTCTATCCCATACCAGGTGGGTATTTTAATTTCAGGAGAGATGTCCCTGTAATAATTAACGCCATCAAATGTTTTATCAGCTATATATGTATTAACAATAGGGTCGAAGCCTGCACGTGCAGTAATGATATCTGCTTTTGATTTGTCTATATTAATGCCGGCGAGTTTTGCAACAGGATGAAAATTTCGGACTAAATCCATTAGCTGCTCTGCATTCAACGTTTTAGTCGGCTGCTCTTGGGCAAAGCTATTGAGGCAAATGCATGTAACGATCAATAAAAATAAATTCCTATAAAGTGTCATTATTTTTTTGTTTTATCTGTTTCTTTCTTGTCTTTTGTTGAGTAATAATCAGGAGGGAATCCATTGATGTTGCGCCATAGCTCATACCAAATGGGTACATCCTTTAGTAAGGCAATTCCCTGTGCACCGCTGCCGATTTTTAATTGACTCGGCCATTTTTTATCGGCCGTATCTTCTGCCACTAATACTCTGAACATACCATTAGGACTAATGCTGTTTTCATAAGCTATTATCTTTCCGCCGAATGTACCATAGCTGCCTTCCGGCCAACCACTAAATACTATTGCAGGAAATCCATCAAACATGAATCGTACCTTTTGTCCCACATTTATTAACGGAAGATCAATGGGACGTATATACATTTCCACGGCATAGTTTACTTTGTCCGGAACAATAACAGTTATACGTTCTCCTTCTTTTAATATCTCACCGATACCTGATTTTTTTGCTTGAACTATTTGACCATCCTGCGGAGCAAGAATGATATACATCCCATTTCTAATCGTATAGTTACTTACCATATTTTCAAGTTTAGCCACATCACTTTCTTCATTAGCTACCATGCTTAGACTTTGAAACCTATCACCTTCTGTTTTCCCAATTTTTTCTGCGTAATCCTGCTCCACACTATTTTGTTCAATTTTTACATTTGTAGTTTCTTGTTGTGTTTGTGCCAGCTTATTTTCTATCATTATTTTTTTTGCCAGCGCATTTTGATATGATAAATTTCTTTGTTGCAATTGCGTTTTAGAGACAAGTCCGTCAGTAAACATTTTTTGTTGTCTTTCATATTGATCTTTTGCTAGGGAATATTCGTTTTCTGCGGCGAAGAGTTCAGCTTTTTCCCCTTTCAATTTACTTTCTAATTGAGAGAGCTTGTTTCTCAATTGCTCTATCTTTAATTTTTTAGCTTGATTGAGCGCTTCTATCTGTGTTTCTGTTGTATTGATCTTACCCTGATAATAACTGATCGCTCCTTTTTTTGCATTCATCTGTTCTTTGGTTCTGTTGATCAAGTTAGGATCCAGATAGTCTTCTTTTATTTCAGAAATTTGGAGTATAGTGTCTCCCTTCTTTACAAAATCTCCCTCTTTGACCCACCACTTAACTATTTTACCTGGTATAGGAGAGTTGATCTCCTGTGGTCTTTGTTCCTGATAAAGAGAAGTGATATTGCCGGTAGCCTTTATATTTTGCGTCCAGGGTAAAAATAGTATCAAAATAAAAAATAGCATGATACCGATGAACCAATATTTAACCTTGCTCTTTTTATTCCCTCTGTAAATAATATTATATGCTTGTAATGGAATATTCTTATTCATTGGCCTCAATTTAATTGTTGTTCAATATTTTTATTTCGCCATTATTTAATACAATTATTTGATCACATTTTTTAGCAAAGCTCATATCGCTGGTGGTAACAATAATGGTAGCATTATTCGGTTTGCTCAAGAGATAATCATTCAATACATCTTTATTGTGATTTTCTAACCCCTGACAAGGGTCATCTACAATTATTAAATACGGATGGTGACATAAAGCTCTTAGCAATAATATTTTTTTTGTGATGCTATTGGGGAGTCGTTTACCATTAATGTCGATCACTGTTTCAAAACCTAAAGGAAGATTCTGTAGAAATTGTTCAAAGCCTACTTTTTTAGCCACCATAATTATTTTTTCAGGAGTAATATCTGCTCTTCCCATGCTAATGTTTTCCAGTACTGTGCCCGTAAATATTTCCTGATGATTAAAATAAAAGCCTATTTTTTTTCTTAGTGAAGCCAATTGATAATTGTTTATAGAGATATTGTTAATTAAAAAAATGCCATCGTACTCTTTATAACTGCCACTCAATACCTTCAGTAATGTTGTTTTTCCTGATCCTTCATCTCCCATGATTGCGATAGAACTATTAGGTTTTATTTTAAGATTTATATTTTTCAATACTGTGTTTCCATCCGGATATTTCAGGTTAAAATCTATCAATTCTAAACCGATATTTTCTGCTGTTAACTCCATACTTCCATCTTGTTCGGAATAGTTCTCGGTAACACTATCAAGTTTTTCCATTCCTGTCATTACATCATACACACTGTCCAGGCTTTTTATTATTTTTTCTGTTGCACTGATGATTGTGAGAATGACAATTTCTGCGGCAATAAATTCTCCGATATTTAATTTCTGATTCACTAAAAGATATACACCCGCAGATAATAATATGGCTGTAATTAATACTTTGAAGCCAACCAAGGTCTTATACTGAAACAATAAAACTTTAAAGTGATCGGTTCTTGAACTTAGGTATCCAACGACCAATTTATCTGTTTTGCTTACATCAAGATGTGCATCCTGACTGAATTTAAATGATCTTACTGTTCTAGCCATTTCCTGTAACCATGATACTAGTTCATATTTATAGGTACTTTCCTGTAGACTGGTCTTTAATCCATTATTGCTGGTCAATTTCAAGATCATCCACAGGGTTAACAATAAAATAAATCCGAAGGCTATGAATAGGGGATGGTAGAGGGCCAGAAGAATTAGTCCAAATAAGATTTGTATAATGGCAGTAGGTATTTCCAATAATAACTTTGAAATGCCTTTTTGTAAACTAAGTGTATCGAAAAAACGATTTACTTTTTCAGGCAGGTAATAATTGTCAGTTTTGTAGAGGTCGAATTTGGGTATCTTATCTGTAAAGTTAAAGGCATAACGAGTGAATATTTTTTGTTGTATTTTTTCAATGATTCGCATTTGGTTTATCTGTAAAACGCCTACTATAAATACCCCCAATACTACCAGTATCAATAAAACATAGATGGAAGTAACCATCGAAGCTCCAAGGACAAAACCAATGATTGATTGTACTCCAACCGGCACACTTAGCTGTACCAAACCGCTTAAGATAGCATAAAAATAAATCGCTATCAGATCGCTTTTATCTGTATTTATGAGTTGCCAAAACCTATTAAGGGCACTTCTTTTTTCCATAATTACCATATTTCAAACAAAAGTATTAAAACTTCTTCAAATGATAGTAATACTATTGTCAATAATTGTTAAAGTTTTTATAAGTATATGAATACTATTTATTTTATTGTCTTAACAGGAAGAGATGTTTGCTCTGGATTTTAAGTTGTCTTTTTATGTTAATGAAGCCATTTATCTGCGTAATCCTGAAAGCAGGGATGTAGGTAAGAAAATAGTAAAACAACGTATTGATCTGATAAATGAATTAGGTTTTGAAAATTTTACTTTTAAAAAATTAGCGATAGAGGTGGGAACCACAGAAGCCATCATTTGCAGATACTTCGAAAATAAACGCCGATTATTACTTTATATCATAAGCTGGTATTGGTGTTTCATGGATTTTTTACTTGATTGTCAGTTGCAAAATGTTACGGATAATAAACAAAAATTAAGATCCATTATTCGTTTACTTACACATGAATTACCTGAAAGTTCTGGTGGTGTAGATTACAATAAAAGTATCTGACTCAAATCGTGATATCTGAAAGCAGTAAGGTTTATTTATAAAAGATGTTGCTGAAATTAATAAAAATGAGGTGTTTAAGCCTTATAAAGATCTTTGTGCAAAAATAGCTGAGGTGATTTTGGCTTATAATAAGAAATACGCTTATCCGAAATCACTTAGCAGTACACTTATTGAAACTGCCCACCATCAACAATTTTTCAGTCAATATTCACCAAGACTTACTGATGCGCAAACAAAGAATAAACACGAATTTGCTGGAAAATTTCTCGAAGATTTTATCTTTAAAATCTTAGGTAATAATTAGCCTAATTATTAATACATAGAAATAAAAAAAGCGTTGTAAAATATTGATTTACAGCGCTTTTTAGTTTTTTATTTGTGCCCACGAAAGGAATCGAACCTTCACGCCCTTGCGAACGGCAGATTTTGAGTCTGCTGCGTCTACCAATTCCGCCACATGGGCAACTTTAAACCGTTGAATTGGGCTGCAATATTACGTTAATCATTCATTCTGTCCAAAATACGCTGTAAGTATTTTTTCTTAAAGTAGTATTCTTTTACTTTCAACAGCTTATCTGTAGTAATAGTGGCATCGTTGTAATTTTCAATGATATCCTTTACTTCGTTATAAATATCGTTTTCTCTGGATCTTATAGCTTTTTCAGAGTCTTCTGAGAGTTCTTCATTCAATTCCATCATCTCCATTAAAAAATCGGGAGGCAATTGGTATTTTTCTTCTTCCTCCAATAACCCTTTTAATTGCAGTACATATTTTATCGTCAAATCAAGATCCTGTAATATTTTAAACCCTTTATTGATGTCAGATGATTTTTGCAGTGCTTCCGATTGCTCGTCCTCATCAGATTGTGAAAAAAAATCTGGATGATATTTTTTCTGCAGGTCAAAATATTTTTTAGGCAAACTTTTTTTGTCTGGCTGCAGGCTTACCGGTATATCAAATAATTCAAAATAATTCATACGCAAATATACTTGAATGATCGAACACAGATGACAGAGATTGTTATGGATAAACTCAGATATTTCCGTTAAAATCTGTTTTAATCCTTATCATTCGTATTTCTGTTAAATTCCGTAAATTACAATTGATGCTTACCATTGGTTTAATAAAAGAAGGAAAAATACCTGCAGATAATCGGGTTGCACTTACCCCTGCACAGTGTAAATGGATACAGCAGCACTTTCCGCATGTGAAAATAATAGTACAGCAATGCGATCACAGATGTTTTACCAATAAAGAATATGAAAGAGCTGGTATTTCATTGCTACAGGATGTGTCGGATTGTGATATTTTATTAGGTATTAAAGAAGTGCCTGTTGAACAATTGATCGCAGATAAGACCTACCTTTTCTTTTCACATACAAAAAAATTACAGCCCAATAATCAACAGCTATTTAAAACGATCATCAATAAAAAAATAACTTTAATAGATTACGAATGTCTTGAACATGATGATGGACAGCGTATCATTGGTTTTGGTTTTTTTGCCGGCGTGGTAGGCGCTCATAATGGCATGATGGCTTACGGAAATCGTACCGGTTATTTCAAGCTGGGCAGAGTGTTTGAAAGTAAAGATTATCGTCAGTTGATACATACTTATTTTGGAGTAAGATTACCGAATGTCAAAGTGGCTGTAACCGGTAGTGGAAGAGTTGCGCATGGTGTAGTGGAAGTGATGAATTTAATGGGGGTCACAGAGGTGGAGCCGGACGAATACCTGGAGAAGAAATTTACTTACCCGGTGTATGTATTGTTGAAGGGGGCAGACCTATATACACATAGAGAATCTAAAACGTATGGCAGGAATGACTTTCATCAGTATCCTGAAATGTATCGCAGCAGATTTTTGCCTTATACAAGATGTACAGATATTTTAATGAATGGTGTTTACTGGAGTGAACATGCTCCTCGTTTGTTTGAGGTAAATGATATTGACGATTCTTTTTCAATTGAAACCATTGCAGATATTACAGATGACCTGAATGGTTCTGTTCCAATTAATTTAGGAGATCAAAGTATTACAGACCCTGTGTATGGGGTAGATAGAATTACTCATAAAAAAACGGCGCCTTATTTAAAGTCTTCAATAGATGTGATGGCTGTTGGAAATTTACCAAATGAATTACCCAGAGATGCCAGTCGATATTTTGGTGAGCAACTGATAAAATTTGTGCTGGAAGATCTGATCAAAGGAGGCAGCGCAATCATTGATAAAGCTACATTGGTTAAAAAGGGGCAAATAACTACAACATATCTGTACATGAAAGAATATGGAGGGTTATAAATAGAGGTAATAATCTTTTAATAGTTCAACAAAATTTTCTGTGTACTCGTTGTTGCTGTTCTTTATAGATAATTCTGCAGATATAAATTCTCGCTCACTTCTTGAAAAGAATAACATACTTCTGAAGAAGTCATGTGATGGCGTTTGCTGTACAGATATTTTTTCCTGTAAATGAAAGCCTGTTTTTTTTGCCTGGCCGATAAAATATTCCGAACGATGATAGGGTAGCAGGATGGCAAATGATCCTTCCGAGGATAAATTGATATCAACGATTTGTATGAGTTGATCCAACGTTAGCGTTGTATCATGTTTGGCCGCATTTATTTGTTGATTATCGGACCTTAGATCATTGCCGAAAAAAGGAGGGTTGGAGAAAATAAAATCGTATTTCTTTTCTGCTTGAAATTGTAATGCATCTGTACAGTGTATCTGTAAACGATTACACCAGGGTGTATTGGTGAAATTTTCTTTTGCCTGCTGGTAAGCGTCCTGATCTATTTCAATAGCATCAATAGTGGTGTTGCACTTTTGTGCCAGCAGTATGCTTAATAAACCAGTGCCAGATCCAATATCCAGACTACTTCCCGGTTGAACTTCTTTTTTCGAGATCCTGTCTGCAATATATCCCCCGAATAAACAAGCATCCGTACACACTTTCATGGCACATTTATCCTGATGGATGGTGAATTGTTTGAATTGGAAATAATTGTTAGACACTGCGTTTAATAGTTTAACGGTTAAATCGTTTACTGGTTTAGACTGTTTAATGACAGCAGTTCATTTGTCTTAAAACTGCTCACAACATTAAACGATATAAACCCTTAAACGGGTATCACCATTCCGCTCTTGCACTCGGAGAAACACTCAGATCAGCAAAATCGTTTTCCATGTATTTATAATAGGCGGTGATGGCTATCATCGCTGCATTATCGGTGCAATATTCGAATGAAGGAATGAAAGTACGCCAGCCCATCTTTACGCCAGTTTCTTTTAAAGCCTTACGCAAACCACTGTTAGCACTAACACCACCGGCAATGCATACATCTTTTACACCTGTTTCCTTTGCTGCTTTTTTTACTTTATTCAGTAAGATACTGATGATCCTATCCTGTACGCTGGCACAGATATCCGGCAGGTTTTCTTCAATGAATTTTTTTCTTTCTTCTTCAGTTACTTTAAACTCTTCTTTGTATACATTGGTTGTGCCGGCATTTTGTAAAAAATATAAAATAGATGTTTTTAATCCACTGAAACTGAAATTTAATCCAGGTATCTGTGGCTCCGGAAATTTAAAACGTTGTGCATTTCCGTTAGCAGCGTATTTATCTATTAAAGGGCCACCGGGGTAGGGTAGGCCTAATAATTTGGCTGTTTTATCAAAGGCTTCTCCTGCGGCATCGTCAATCGTTTCGCCGATCACTTTCATTTTTACCGGAGACTCACAAAAAACGATCTGTGTATGCCCGCCACTTACAGTGAGGCACAGAAATGGGAATGCAGGTCTCTCTTCAGCAATTAAATTGGCAATTACATGTGCCTGCATATGGTGTACAGCAATCAACGGTTTATCTAATGCCAATGCCAATGATTTGGCGAACTGTGTTCCTACCAGCAAAGAGCCGATCAAGCCGGGAGCTTGTGTAAACGCTATGGCATCAATTGATTCTAAGTTGCAGTTGGCAGTTTTTAATGCAGCATCAACCACAGGTACAATATTTTGTAAATGAGCCCTGCTGGCTAATTCCGGTACAACACCACCATATTTTTCATGTACCGTTTGATTGGCAATAAAATTTGATAATATCTTGCCGTTGCGGCAAACCGATGCAGATGTTTCATCGCAGCTGGATTCGATAGCTAAAATAGTAATGTCCATTCAACAAATTTGATAAAAGATGCACAAAGGTATGCCGTACAAGAGTGCGACGCAACAATGCTGCCATGAAAATCTGTTGCCGGTTGTATAAATATAAAAAACGTAGTTTTTTATTTGCTTCTTATTGCTTCCACAGGATCCATTTTAGCTGCTCTAGAAGCGGGGAAGATACCCGCCGCAATACCTACGATCAGACAAATAATAAACGTGGTAAATAGCAAGGGAATGGAGATATAGACGGGGAAATTTAATGGGCCTGATAAGACCAACGAAAGTATATACACAAAAAATAAACCGATAACACCGCCTAACAAACAAAGGATGGTTGCTTCCATTAAAAACTCAAATAAGATGCTACTGCTTTTGGCTCCGATGGCTTTTTTTAAGCCGATCACACTGGTTCTCTCTTTTACTGTTACAAACATGATGTTGGCAATTCCAAACATACCTACTATTAAACTAATGATACCGATCAGACCGCCAACAATATTCACAGTTTTAAATAAACCAGTGATCGCTTCACTAAAAGCTTCTACACTGTTCAATGAAAAATTATCTTCCTGAGTAGGGCTGAGCCTGCGTATCTGGCGCATAGCACCTTTTAGCTCGTCGCTTAGTGCGGCAGTGGGTACACCATCTTTACCTGCGGCAATTAAGACTGGGTTAGCAAAATTATCCTGAATGATCTGTTTACAAAATTTATAAGGCATCATCACACAGTTATCATAATCCCAGCCGATAAAATTTTTGCCTTCTTTTTTTATAACACCAACAATGGTTACTTTTTTGCCTTTTATTTCGAATGTTTTACCTAATGATCTGGAGGCTTCACCATATAATTTTTCGGCATTATCAAAACCAATTAAACCAACCGGGCTGCCGCTATTGAATTCTGCCTGAGAAATAAACCGGCCAATTTCAAAACTAAGTGGCTGTATGGTCATTTGCGCTTCTATAATACCATATACCGATGCATTTTGTATCACATCATCTTTGTAAGATATATTGCCGCTGGATCTCATCAGGTACCCCACATCTTTCAGTAATTGCGACCGTTCTTTGAGTAATGCCACTTCTTCGTATTTCATAGCAGGCCTTGCCCTGAATTTCCAGAAGGGTTTGTCTGCACCACCACCATATTCCCATTTATCAATATATATCGTGTTGCTGCCCAGACTTTTTACCTGGTCCTGTATATTACGTTCTAAACTACCTACGGTAGCCAATACGCCAATGATACAGAAGATGCCAAATGCCACGCCGGTCAAACTCAATGCCGTACGTAGTTTATTAACTTTAAGTTCCTGAAAAGTAAGTCTGAGCGAATTACGAAGTATATTAAGCGATTTACGCATATATCAAAATTACAGTATGCAAGTTACTTGTTGCAGTTTAAATGCTGAGTGGGATTTTTTTTATGTAGTCGGCAGTGGTACTACTATTTGGCTTCGTAGGCGTCCTGCACTTGCCGATATTAAATCGGCATCCCGGATTTATTTCGGGACTTGTACAGTAAAAATTTATTGAGCTTGTATTATAACAGGCACATCCGGTCGGGTGACCAGCAGTGCTGTACGGAATTAGTTGTTTTTTTAACCGTGAATGGAGTGAAATGCCTTAGATATTTCATGTCTAATCTTTGGGCTGAGATCACTGGTTGGATTCCATTCCATATAACATACATAATCTTCAATTACATATGAAACATGATTAGAAACTCTATCATTACGATCTTCAAAAAAACTCTTGTGTTTCTGTTCAATTTCTTTGAGTACAGTTTCAAAGGCTGCTTTTTCTATGTCGGTTAATTGCCTTCCCATTACTTTTCAAAATCACAATTTGCAGGCCAAGTATTGTTAATTTAAGAGGAATAGGTACAAAGAGTAATGCATACATATACAAAGCTATTAGTCACTAAAGAATTGAATATTTCAAGTTTTTACATGTGTGGAAATTTTTCTTCAAAATAAATAGTATATCCAAAAATTGTCACCTGTATTGTTCCTGAAATATTTTCATAACTATAATATAAAAGGCGGGACAATAATGTCTCGCCTTAATAGCATAACCGAACCGGTGTTAGTTATGCTGGTGCATTAATCGATCTTCGAGACCAAGTTGTTCTACTAATCCCAGTCGATCCGGATACAAATGTGTTTCAAATACCTTTCCGTTTTTTACTTTGGCAACATAGCAACCAAAACTGTCAAGCTTTCTGTGTGTTGGTGGAATTTCGGGCATATCATCGCTGAAGTGCAAATTGCCATCATGTTTGCCGGTGATTTCATATTCAACAGTGATGGCATCATCTGTAATAACTCTTGAAATTACCTTCAGTTTTACATCTGGAAATGCTGTATTCCAATTGTTGAAATATGCTCTAACTTCTTTTTTCCCTCGATAGGTCTCTTTGTTTCTGCTGACTTTCCAAATAACATTTTCATCACACAGGTTGATGAATTTTTCGTCATTATGCATGTTCCATGCATCAATGATCTGGTCGTTCAATTTCAGAACTTCATTCGTACTCATAATAACCTCCTTCTTTAAAAATTAAAAAATGGTTTAAAAAAAGCGTGTAAAGTTTACACCAAAACGATGAGAATTCAAAGCAAAAATTATTCCCCTAAAGAAGACTAGAGCTTGTTTTTGAATACAAGTGATTGATTGACTGTAGTAAGAAAGCAATAAAGTTTTTATGCACATAATTTGTGCATTTTTTGTGCATTTTTAATCTGTTGTGCAAGCAATAAATTTCCCTGCTGCAGAGAACAAAACTACATCTCTTTGCTTCGAGGAGCCAGGACGTCATTATCCGGTGCATATTTTTTTTGCCATTCCGGATATTTATTCAAAACAAGTTTAGGGTCATATACATACCAGCCATACCCATCCCGTCTTTCTCTTTCTACCTCTGCTAAGGTATATACCACTTTACCATCTCTGTTGCAGAACAGAGGTCTTTCTGTTTTTAATTCATAATAACGTGCCCAAATAGGAGGAGCCGCAGAATCTGTGACCACAATTTTATCAGTACTGCTTTTTCTTACCTTATATACTATTGTTGGAGCAGTAATAGTTTTGACACGGGTATATAAAATTTTAGAATCATTAAACCATCGAACAGCTCCCTGTATAGCATCTATCAGTTCTTTTGACGGGTTGTTGATCGTCATTAAGAAAAGTACTAATGTAGCACTCTCTCTGTTACAGATACTTGGTGGTTCAAATTTTCGTGCCCATGCAGGAGCTAAGGTCACAGGATCATATTGCTGACACCAGCCGGTAAGTTTGTTGTTGTCATTTATCTGTGTAGCTAATACGCAGTGCATTCCTTTGTCAAAAGCTATTTTTATTTTTTTACGTCTTCTTGCATCCAGAAAAGAATAGGCAGGGGCATTATTGATAATATTATTGAATACAGATAATATTCCCGTCATCACATCATCATTATAGGTGATGCAATTGCTGTAATTGTCTTCAAGCGGAAAATATTGGGGCCATCCGCCATTTGTATATTGTGCGGAGAGAATAAAATCTAATCCTTTTAAACAAGCTGCTTTGTATTTTTTATTTTTAGTGGCTCTATATACATTAGCCAGACAATCAACATGGGAGTAGGTGGTACTATTGTCGAACGTTGTATTAGTTATATTCTTTTTACTGCGTATCAACTTTTTTTGTTCACTGGTTAAGATGGCACGCATGTCATAATTTTTAGGCCATCCGCCATTGTCTTTCTGGTACAAAATAATATTGTCTGCAATAGCAGTTATCTCCGAAGGATCAAAACGAGGTTGGTTGAGTATTGGGTTGAAGATGTTCTGTGGTTCGAAAATATCATACCAATGATGTGCACTGTTTTGAAACGGCATTGTATCTATTTCTGTAATGATACGGTCTTCCGTTTGTGCGAAGGAATGCAGTGCATATACTGACAGCAAGAGTAACCAGAAAGTTTTTTTCATATGGTGATCTTTAAAGCGAAAAAGCTACTATTAAAGATATGGCAGTATTTGGGGTCATTTGTTAATGATCCGTGAAGCTATATTTTTCTTCAATAATTATTTTACTTTCTGCTTCGATCTTCTACTGTCAGGCGAATTGAAGGCCAGGCTTATTTTGATGGCGACATACTGGTGCATCCAATATCACGGTATAATTTCCATTCACCGTTTCTTTTTTCCCAAACCACTACATATTTGCCTCTGTCGATTAGCGCTTTCTCTGCATCTTTCATTTCATAATTGCCTGTTTCAATAATAAATGTAGGGCTTCCTGTAATGTCAGTAGTAGCGAAGGTCATTTCTTTGATCCCCATATTTATAGCAGCACCCCATGTATGAAGGATATCGTGCCCTTTAACAGCTTCACTGTAATCCAACATTAATTCTGCATCGGGCCAATAGTGAGCTGCTAACGCTGTAGAATCGCCTGCGGCAATCTCTTTAGAAAATTTTGTATTAATGCTGTCCAGAAATGTTTTTGCCCATTGCTTATCTAAAATTGCAGTTGTGGTTTTGTCTGTATGATCAGCGTTACAGGAAAGTATGCAACAACTGAAACATATTGATGCGAAGAAAAAATAAGTCCTTATCATAAAATATAGTTAAGTAATGAAGGATGCCTTTGTTTTCCCAGGGGTGCAGTTATCAAATGTAAAACATATTCCGGTCTGTTATTCAAGATATTTTATTCAGGAGTTTCTTCTTCCGTTTTCCTGATCAATAGTTTTGAAAAGAATACTCCATTGGAAAAAAGGATAAGTCCTATTACCGCTTGTACCAAATAAAAGATAATGGAAGCAGTTCCCGGGCTTTGCCTGAATACATAATCTTGCTGATAAAAATTAAACAGTGCTTTACATAAACTTGGGATTGCTTCTATGAAGCTGATACCGCCTATAACAGATATAACTATTGCCATGAAGGTTTGATTAGAAATAGCGATATCAATTTTTTCGTCATTGAATCCTTTGTCTAATTTAAAACGGTCTATTATCCACTCTGTCCTGAAAAGAAAATAGCGTATGATAAGAAAAAGGATCCCAGCAGAAAAGATCAATAAAAATAATACGGGTAAAATTTCGCCATTAGTAATGCTGTTATAGTAAGAAGCTATTGTAGAAATATAGTTTAATGCAATTGAAATACTGCTTATAACGATCCAGATTCCTAACATCTTCAGGAATAGCCTCCAAAAATTTCTAATAGCCATATTTACTGATTTATATGCATGAATGATTATGTCTTTTCAAAGATAGTAATCTGGTGTTGAAACTTAATAGTCAATGACAATAATGATTTACCAGATAAAAAACGCAGGAGAATTAACTCCTGCGTCTTGTACTAAACACAAACACGCTATTATTGTACTAAGATTTTTTTTGTTTGATTGCCACTTTTTAATAAATAAAGACCTCCGGAGATAGTATTTATATTAATGGTATTTAATCCTGTGTTCAATCTGCCTTTGAACAAAATTTTGCCATCGAGACTTTGTAAGATGAACAAATCGCTGCTTTTTACCAGCACTTGTACTTTTCCGTTAGTAGCAGGATTTTCTTTAATGGTAAATGATACGTTAGGAGTAACCCTCGCTGTTTGGATATCGCTATAGGTGGATCTGCCATTCAGGTCATTGATCTGTAAACGATAATAATTATTTCCGTTGGCAGGGGCAATGTCTGTAAAACTATAGTTATGTATATCGTTACTGTAAGCTATAGCTGAGATACTGCCGATATTGACATAATTGATGCCGTTTGTACTGCGTTGTACAATATAATTCCCGCTACCAAATTCCTGAGCAGTCTGCCAGCTCAATATTACATTATCTGATCGTTGTTGTAAAGTGAAATTTGTAAGTTTTACAGGTAATACTACAGCTCCATTGATCACTCCGAAAGGAGAGAATGAAGTAAAACCGGCGCCTGAAAGCGTGTATGGTCCGCTGCCTGCTGCGGCATTTGTAACACTATTGCTGTAATTTATAGAGGTACCATCACTATGAGCAACAAGGCTATTGTTACGTGTAAACAAACTATTTTCCTGACTTGCCACCCATTGTGTTCCAATGATTGCATCAGTACCTCCCGGAGTAGCTTCACTTATCAACCAGGTGCTGTTGACTGAAGATGAAACAGTAGCTCCTGGCACGGGTTGATTATTTACCGTGACAGTAAAATTATCTGTTGTGCCTGTGTTAGTAAACTGTACAGGATTATATAAAGAAGGCGTAGGACCTACCGGAAAAGTAATAGCAGTAGTTCTTCCGGTTGTGCCAATATTTTCAATCACCAGTCCGCCAAGACCCGTACTAGATGGAGAAGTCCCTCCATCACCGGTTACTATCCAGGAGGATGAAGCCACTCCATAAGCAGCTCCGGTAATAGTTGATGTCGTTCCTTTTAACGTGATCAGATTATTGCCAGTTATAAGTTTTACATTACCATTGAGTCCAAGGGTTGATGTTATATTTGTATTGCCTGTTAAAGTCTTATTACCGCTGCCACTAGTGATCAAAGTAGTATACGTGCCTGCTGCGATATTCTGATCGCCATCTGCTCCATATTCTACGGAGCTTGCGCCAGGGTTGAATGTACCATTATTACTAATTGTTCCTATTGTTTTTATTGAGGTAGATAAATTCAGGGTGGAGGAGGTATTAATAAGCATATCTTTTACCAAAGTGCTGCCTGTTCCGGCCTGATTCACTAAGCCTTTGATCACAAAAGTTCCTGTCGAATCAGTATAATTTCCATTGTTAGTAAATGAATTGTTATAAAGTACCAGGTGCAGATTGTCACTACCTACCACATAAGTGCCAGCATTTATTCTTAATACGGGAAATGCAGCTTGGGGAGATTCCGGTCTTTCCGCTAACTGGGCTTGCGCTGCTCCGGCAAATAAGATTAGCAGAAAGGAAGAAATATATTTTTTCATAATTATGTTTTTAGAAATGATGAAAAAATATTCTTATAATTTAGTGACAGTTAGCCTTGAAGTGCCGTCGGTTACAACGCTAGCTACTACTGCACTATTCCCATTTTGCACCATTATCTTAAAAGTTGTGCCGGCAACTAATGGTAACACAGTACTTAACATACTTCTTCCGGCAGGGGCGGTAAGGTTATTACCAAATGTACCTACACCATAAATTATTGTACCCGTGCTGGTTAAAATATATGGCCAGGCAGATGCGGAAAGGCCAGTAACCGTCATCGAGACATTGATCATATAATTGCCTGTTACACCTACTGTGTAATTTGTTCCATCCCAAGAAGCTCCTGTCAAAGTAGGAGCGGTGATGACGTTATTGAAATTCACTGGCACAGCAGGTGTTGAACTAATGGCAAGGCTTGTAGTTGAAGATGAACTATTGATACTTGCAATAAGATCTATTGTTGCTCCGCCACTACCTGTTGATGGGGTAGACCATGTGCCATCGCCTCTCAGGTAGGTTGTATTGCTGGCAGTACCAGTTCCTAAACGTGCCGTATTCACAGTGCCTGTAGATAAGTTAGACGCATTGAGTCCGATAAGTTGTGATGCATCTACCGACGGCAATTTGCTTGCTGCAGATAGTTGTACTAATTGATTGGCGCCATTAAATGTATTTCCCTGCAAAGTGATATTTGTATTATCACTGTTCTGAATAGCAACCCAAGCAGTACCGTTATAGTAATAAAATCCGGGAGTATTATCTGTCTGATAGATCAGGAGGCCGGTTACGGGGGAAGCAGGTCTTGCGGCTAAAGTCATACGAGGAATTAGTACACCTTTAGCTGTAGCCTTTATATCAAGTGCAGCAGATGCATCTGCTGTTGAATTATCTGAGTTGATAGCTACGCCCTGGGCATGCAGTTGTATTGAGGTTATGCAAATTAAAAAAGAACATACAATAATTGAGAGAAATTTTTTCATAAGATTTTTTTTAGATTTTCTTGTTTAACGTTATCGATAATAACGTATTGTTTGGTGTAAATGATATATGGACGTAAAATATTTTAATAGAATTTCTACTACAGCCTACTCGAAAATATTCGAGAAAATAATTGTTTAGAAAATGGGGGGCGAAGAGGTAAAATAAAACCGCCGATGGAGTAACATCGGCGGCAAAAAAAATATAATAAAGCAATTATTATTTCTTCTCAAGCAACAATACGATCTTATTAAAATCGGCAGAAGCATTGATCACTTTTTTGAAATTTTCAAATTCGCTGATGGGATATAAGATTTCATGATAAGTTTCTTTAACATCAACCTCTAATATATTGTTGTTTAATTTGTAACTGCTGGTAAAGCCCATCGTAACAATATCATCTTTTTTATATTGAATATCGATGTTCAGGTCTTTCAAATTTTTAATGGTATAACCTGCAGGTATTTCAAATGACAGTTTTCTGTCCAGCACATGCGGATATTGCAGTTCTGCAGGTAGCTGACGAGGTTTTTCCTGATACATTTGTTCTTGCGGTCCAATCAGGTCACCAATTTTAAAGAGAATTTTATTGCCTGCTTTTTCCAACAGATCGGCACTATGTATGGTTCCACTGATAATGAGGGGTTTATTATCCCATATATCTGTAAGATTGGTATTTTGTGTAACAATATTAGTGATGTTCTCACTCTTAGCAACGCTGCCGATAATGTCTTTAACAGCTTCTTCTTGTTTGTCTTTAGCCAAATAAGCCCATAGTGGTCGGTAAGATTGAGCACCGTAACCTTTTAATATTTGTTTACTTTCAATGATCAATGAATCACCTGTGGCATCCATTTTTGCACTTACTTCCATGTTGTGTGCATGTTCTTCAATAGGGATGATAGGAATAGTATCGAATTTTCCAACGGCTGTTCTCATCTCGCCGATAGTAGTACCTTTTAAATACAAGCCTCTTGTGCCTGCCCAATAGGCATCTATATAAGGATAACGCATTGTTGGAGAAGTAGGCTGTAAATATTTTCCGGTGCCCGGGAAATATAAGATGGTTTCATCTACACGATTCCAGTTTTCCAGTTCTTCATCCAATGGTAACTCATCTCTTACTGAAGGGAACACCACTTGATATTTGATATTCTTATTTTCAAGCATTGCTACAAAAAAACGAATACTGCCGTCATTATTGGTGTTGCTTGTTTTGATGATCTTTTCAATATTATCTGCATCTTCACTCACCAGCTTATCGTCAACATTAATATGAGTTTTAAAATAATCCTCCAATAATTTAATCGTCATTTCTTCCGAAGCCGTTTCGGGTATTGCAGCAGCGTTAACGAATTTTGCTACGGCTTTCTTTTCTTTATCAGTAAAGCTGGTTAGATTAGTATAATACTTTTTAGCAAACTCTTTCCAGGTATACAATTCCACATCAGCATTGCTGCTAAGGTTATAACTGAATTTGTAATCTACCCGTTGTAACAGGTGATCTCTTAATCCGTATTTTTCATCATCCAATCCCGGAATATTTTCTGAATAGGCAGGGATGATTTTTTGTTCGCCGATGGTACTATCTTTTAATACAGTAAAGCCGTTGAACCCCTTGGCTTCAAACTTTAAGTGACTAGGGGTAACGATCTCAACCTTTGCCTGGTAGTAAGGAACTTCTTTTGATTGAAATATTTCACTTCCAAAAAAGCTTGGGTTTCTTTTAATGATATAACTGTATTCAATTTCAGATCCTTTGTCCAGTCCTTCCATTGCAAATAATTTATATCGTCTGCCTTCTTCTTCTACATCTTTAATTTTACCTGCGGGAACATCAATCACTTTTCCTGTAGAGGTAATAACTCTTGCTTTTATATTATCGATTTCAGAATTGTTGTACAATAGAATATATATCTTATTGAACATTTCAATCCCTTTATCATCAGCAACTTTTATCAGTTTATATACATGGTTAAATTGAAAGAGATTCTTATCAACAAACTTGTATTCAAATATTCTGTTATCCATCAGGTATACAGCACTTGCATCTTTGAAATTGGCCGGCATTTTATGCAGTGTAGGTTTTTCGGGCCAGGTGTAAGTAGTGGCGTATAGATCACTTACCTGGGCATTAGCAGCTGTTGCAGTTAGCAACGTGGCCATTAAAAGAGCTTGAAATTTATTTCTCATTAGTATTGTTTGAAAATTTATATGTTATTTCTTCTTTAAAACTACTTGTTCTTTATAGGCAGGAGAGACCTTTGCCAGTGCTGCATTATACACAGCAAAATCAGATGGTTGAATATATAATTTTTTAGAGACCATTTTTTGTGTGGCCATTATTTTACCAGGCAATTGTTTGTATTCAATAGAAAAATCTATTACATCATTGGATACAGATATATTTTTGGGAACATAACTAACTACATATCCATCTGGAATATCCAATAAATGCACCTGACGAATAGTGTAGAGATATTCATTTTCAATATCTACTTTCCGTTTGGCGGTGTCGATAGGAGAGCCGCTGAATAATTTTTCCAGATTCAGGTTGATATAGATCTCATCACCGATTGATTTTACATAATCAGGTATCTCGAAATTAGATTTGATATTTGCTACTCTGTTAGCAGTGTCGGGCAAACTCAGAACATAATCTTTCATGATAAACTTGTTGCTTCCTTTTGCCATTCTTCTTCTTACATACACTCGTTCATCATCTCCTTTATTATAAATAAGGTTATTGTAAATGTCTGATCCCATATAGCCAACATAGTCTACAGAACAAAAGCCCGTAAGCGTATTGTTTTTAAACGTTAAAAAAGAACTGTCGGTGATATAACTTTTTTCGGCAGCTACTATCGGTACAGTTACCAATTCGTATTTTTCAGGGGAGATGCTTACCAGTGCTTGTTTATTTTGAATGGCACTGCTGGGCATGCCGAAAATACAATGAGGGTCTGTGGCATCAAAAAATATCCATTCATTATCGATCTTTGCAGAACTGATCATATGGTTGTCTGTGATGGGCAAAGGAACTTCGCTGTAAGTATATGGGATTGACCTTGTGCCTATCCAGGTAAAATGCGCCTGTATGCCACTGGCATTAAGCATGGCGGTAAGCAGACTTGCCATGTCTTTACAGTCGCCATATCTTTTGCTACAAACATCAGCCGCCTGTCTTGGAACAAACCCTTCGAGCCCATCTTCAAAAGCCACATATTTAATATGATTTTGTACCCATAAATAAATTGCCTGAGCTTTTTCTCTTTCTGTTTTTTTGTTGATGCAAATACTGTCTGCAATTCTTTGTATGTTGGGGTCAGGTTGTGTGTTTACATCTTTTAAAAATTTTCTATTCCACTTATATAATTCATCTATTGAACTAAATACCGGTATCGTCCCTTTATCATTCTTGTAGTTTTCTACGTATAGAATTACATGCTTGGCATAATATCCTCTAGAAACGCCATCGCCGTAATATTCATCGTTATTAAGATTGGAGGCAGTGAATTCCAGTTTTTTCTTTCTGCCTTTTTTAGATTCTGTTACGGTGATGGTTTTGTTAGCATCATTTTTTATAATGTACTTTATATCCATGTCTTCCGGAAAAGTAACCGTATACGTAGCATTGTATACCGGAAGAAAAGAGCTGAAGTAAAAAGGGGATAAAAAACGTATGTCCTTGTTATAATATTCACTTTCTACATGAGCTATGCTTCCTTTAAGCATTGACGGATAATCGAAAGAGGTTTCTTTCACATCGTCGTAAAATACTCCTCTGCTGGTGGAGGATTGCGTTTTAAATTCAGTTACCTTTTGTTTCTTAAACTCTTTACCATCGGGAACAAGTGTATAAGCTTCTACTTTTTTAAGCTCATTAAAACTACTATGGTAAACCCTATCTTTATTATAGATGCCATTAGCTTTGTCATCCAGCATCATCATCTCAGATACCTCTTTGTCTTCAGCATACGGTTCTCCTTTCCTCAGTGAAATGTCTACCACTTTATTCACTTTAGAAAAAATAGCCATTTTGCCCGGAAAGAGCTTTTCCATTTCCTCAATGGTTTGTGCTTCCGTATTTACTGCACAGGCTAATAAAAAAAACAGGAAAATCTTACTCAATGAGTTTGTAGTCATTAGATTATTTTTTTTCTTCCAACATGCCATAAAAGTAAACCAGGTTTTCTGTCAATTTGCCATTTTCGTAATACTTGCAGCTACCATGCAGATCGCCGTTGTAATAGTTGATGTCGTAAATTAACGTGCCATTCTCATTATAATATTTGGAGTTGCCATGCAGGTTGCCGTATACGTAATTTTCTTCTTTCATTATTTTACCGCTAGGGTAGAATAATTTTTTAGGGCCGTTATCCCAACCAATTGAACGTTTTGAAATGATCCTTGCTTTACCATTGCTGTAATACAGGTTACGGTCGCCATCTACAAGACTTTCATTGAAACGCATTTCCAAACTCTTAGTGCCATTTTTGTAATAAGCTGTTACCTGTCCGCTTCCTCTTGGAACAGCGATCATTGGCACAAGTGAACCATTTTTATCTTCATAGCTGTATCCTAATAATTCATCGTCTTTATAATAAAGAACAGCAGCTAATTGTTTGGCATCTCCATAAATGCGATACTCTCCCTGCAGATCACCTTTTTTGAAATTCATTTCTTTTTCAACAGATCCGTCTTCATTATACTGAATATCTAATCCGTTCAATTTTCCGTTATCATAAATTTCTGTTTCAGAAAGTTGCCCGTTTCTCCAGTAGTATTTCCATTCACCACTTTTTTCTCCATTTACATAATTACCTTCAGTTTGCAGTTTTCCATTGGGATACCATGCTTTATAAATACTATCTCTTTCTCCGTTTTTATAATAGAAGATGCTACGAATAGTACCATCGCCATTAATGATCTTATACTGACCATTTAATTTATAATTTTTATAATAACACTCAATGTATGTTTTGCCGTTGAAGTGTTTAAAAATTACTTTGGACTCTCCTTTATTCAATTCTGCAGAAGAGATGATCTTGCCAGTGGTGTCAAATTGTACTAATTTTTTAAACCATGCATTGTCATAATACTCTGTGTAATCAGGCTTGCCATTAGGATGATAGTATTCAGACACACCGTGTGTTTTATCATCCAGGTAGTAGAGTTTACTGGTTCTGTTACCTAACAGGTCATAATATAGAAATGTTCCTTGTGCATCACCATCTACATACCAGCCTTCATTTGATACATTTCCATTGCTATAATAATTAACGAAGTAGCCATCGGCTTTATCATTTTTGTAATTTCCTTCCTGGCTCAATGTGCCATTAGAGAAATAAGCAGTTCTTTTTCCTTCTAATAACCCGTCATTATAGTTTGCTTCTACAGAAGTTTTTCCATTCTTGTAATAGTAAGTTGCTTTTCCTTCCTGAGTGCCATCTTTATTAAAATACCCATCTTCAGATTTGCTGCCATCTGGTAAGTAGAATGATATATTAGCATTACCTTTTCTACTGGTGGTATTACTGATCACCTGACCTTTTTTGTCAAAAAATTTAATGTCTTTTAAACGGCCTCTTTCCATAATGGTTTCACAGTAAAGAATTCCGTCATCATCGTAATCTTCTTTTTTGCCATCTACTTCACCTTTTTTGTAAAAACTCTTCGTTCTTATTTTCCCGTTTTCATAATAAGATGTGTAATCGCCATCATTTTGCCCTTTTACATAGTTTTCTATATAATCGGTTTGTCCGTTTTTATACAAAGATTTCCATACACCAGTTTTGTTTCCATTTTCATATTGGCCAGTGGTTTTTAGTTTGCCATCTTCATAATATTCAGTATAAACACCACTAGGTTCATCATTCGTATAATTAACTTTTGATTTGATCTTGCCGTTTGTGTGATATGTTATTTCATCACCTTCTTGTTTATCTTCAGCATATTTAATAGTAGAACTTAAAGTGCCATCGGTATCATAGTATTTTGCCAATCCATCTCTTTTGCCTTCTTTATAATATACTGTTTTACGAGGAAGCCCGTTATAGAAAAATGTTTTGGCTTCTCCGTCCAATTCATCATTTTTATAATTGGTCAGTTCATATCTGATCCCGTTATCGTGCCATGATTCGCTCTTCCCTTCAGCTTTGTTATCTCTGTAAATAGTAATTTCGTGCAATAAACCATTGTCATAATAAAAACGCCATTCACCTTCACGACTTCCTTCACTGTTGAATTTTCCTTTTGATTTAAGTCGGCCATTTTTGTGATAGAATTCCCATGGGCCAACAAGAATGCTTTCTTTTTTTGAATTCAATGCATATTCGCCCTTGCCTATGATATTATAGTTTTGGGTGTATACTCTGATCTTGGTGTCGTCTCTTTTTGTAAATTGTAACTCCTGGGTTTCACGAATTTTATTAAGGTACTCAACAACTTCAGTACTCATTGCCTCTACATCTCTCTTTTCTTTTTTCACATAATCTTTTACTTTTTTTATATCCAGTTCGCTGAACATATAAAACACCGATGCTTCAAATCTTTTCTTATCCCATAAATTTTTAAACATTGGTACATAGTACTGCATCCAAAATCCTTTGTCATTTGCATTGTACTCAAGCTTTTCTGCCAATACCTGGATCTGCCTAACAATAGGGTCTTCCAGATCAGCTTTCAATTTGTATTTTTTATCAAGAGCGATCTTACTGGTAATAATATCCTGTATTGCATCAAAATCATCTGTCTTACCTGCCTTATATTTTTGCAGGAGAGCAGTAACATCTGTATTTACTTCAGCAATAGAAGTTAACATAGAGATAGAATTACGTTGATATCTGTTGCCCGGAGAAATAAGGAGGTTGGTAGTAAAACTCATAATTGCCGGAACAAGATTTCCTTTAAGTAAAGATATCTTACCTAAAAAATAATGTCCTGAAGTGTAATAAGGATTAATTGTTACACATCTTTGGAAACATGCCGCTGCATCATCATATCTTTCTACCCTGAACAAACTAACGCCTTTATTAAAATGTGTCAGGTAGTCATATGGTTTTTGCGCAAGAATAGTATCATATGCTTTTAATGCTTCTGTAGATCTTTTAGTATCATCATACACATCTGCTAGTAATGCTAACCAATCCGTACTGTTTTCAGGAAAATGCTCCATTCCATAATTGGCATACTTTTCTGCGGCAACAAAATTGCTATCGTTATAGTAACTCAAGATCAGTTCATGTAAAACCCTGGAGTAATTGGTGTCACTCAGAGGTACTTTTAAATATTCTGTAATGGCTTCTTTGTATTTGCCTTTATCATGAAGATCAACACCCTTTTCAATAATTTGTCCGCTATTGATCAAAGGATTGTTGAGTTCTCGTTGGGCATAAGAACTTTGCGCCGTAATTATAAAAATTACGATAGACGTTAGGAGTGTTCGCATTTTGTCTGGTCAGATTAGGGTGATGTTAAATTTTTAATATGGTATCACGAAAATAAAGCTATTTGTAATATCTTTTTATATTAAAGCAAACTTTAAATTAAACTTATACCTGGAGTTGTTTGACCATCAATCTTACCAATTCAAACCTTACCTTTGCACCTCAAAAAACGAGGGGTACGATACGTACAATTGTATTGAATATACCCAGATTTGTATAATAAGTGTGTAATGAAGTATATCAACGAAATAAACAAGCGCAAGACATTTGCTATTATAAGTCACCCGGATGCCGGTAAAACTACCCTTACGGAAAAATTTCTATTGTTTGGGGGGGCTATACAGACAGCTGGTGCTGTAAAAAGTAATAAGATAAAGAAACATGCTACTTCCGATTTCATGGAGATTGAAAGGCAACGGGGTATTAGTGTTGCTACCAGTGTTATGACATTTGAATATGACGGGCATTTGATCAATTTACTGGATACTCCAGGGCATAAGGATTTTGCAGAAGATACCTATCGTACGCTGACTGCTGTAGATAGCGTTGTATTGGTAATTGATAGTGTAAACGGGGTGGAGGCACAGACAAGAAGGCTAATGGAAGTTATAGCCATGCGTAAAACGCCGGTAATTGTTTTCATTAATAAGATGGATAGGGATGGGAAAAATCGATTTGACCTGCTAGAAGAGATCGAAAATGAGTTAAAGATCAATCTTCATCCGATGACAGTACCCATTAACAGCGGTAAAGATTTTAAAGGAGTATACGATCTGCATAAAAAGAGCCTCGTTTTATTTACAGCTGGTACCAAGGCAAATGATGAGGACGTATTAGAAATTAAGGATCTGAACGATGCGATACTCAATGCAAAAATAGGGGAGAAAGATGCAGATACTTTACGAGAAGATGTTGAGCTGATCGATGGAGTTTATGGCGAATTGAATCTGGATGATTACCTGAGTGGAAAAACAGCTCCGGTATTTTTTGGTAGTGCCGTTAATAATTTTGGGGTGAGAGAAATGTTAGATACATTCATACGGATAGCACCTACACCTCGTCCCCGCCATACTACCGAACGTGATGTTACACCTGAAGAAGAAAAATTCAGCGGCTTTATTTTCAAGATACATGCTAACCTCGACCCTAAGCACAGAGACAGGATTGCCTTTTTAAGGGTTTGTAGCGGTAAGTTTGAACGCAACAAATATTACAAACACGTGAGGTTGGAAAGAGACTTTAGATTCAGTAATCCTTACAGTTTTTTGGCACGTCAAAAGGATGTGATCGAAGAGGCTTTTCCCGGAGATGTGGTAGGTTTATTTGATACAGGGAATTTCAAAATAGGGGATACATTGACAGAGGGAGAGAAATTTTATTTTACAGGAATACCTTCATTTTCACCTGAAATTTTTAAAGAAGTACAGAACAAAGATCCAATGAAAACCAAGCAATTAGAAAAAGGATTATTGCAATTAACTGATGAAGGGGTGGCGCAATTATTTACCCAGTTTGGTGGTACTAAGAAGATCATTGGTTGTGTGGGTGAGTTGCAATTTGAGGTAATTCAATACCGATTGTTGCAGGAGTATGGGGCGTCTGTGCAAATGAACAGTTTGCCGTTTTTTAAGGCATGTTGGATAACCAGTAAGGATCCCAAAAAGCTGAATGACTTTATCAAATTCAAGCAGGGGAACATAGCAGAAGATAAAGACGGTCATTTAGTTTACCTGGCACAGAGTGAATGGTTTTTGAATACCGAACGACAAAATAACCCGGATATTGAATTTCATTTCACCAGTGAGGTGCATAAGTAGTTTTAAAGCTATACATTTGGTAAAACTAATTTTATGAAGAAATCCAATTGGTTATTTACCGGTCTTTCTGTCATCGTTATATTGAGCTCTTGTACAAAAGACGATGTTACTAATCCTGATAATACTGCGGTAGAGAAAAAATATTTATTAAGGGCAGATGGCCATGTTGCATACTTTACAGAGTCTCTTGATGTTGTTACTTCCTACAAATATGACATCGGAAATAGATTATTGAATGAGATCCAGAATGAATCCAGTGGCGTAGGCGTTGAATTATACGATAGTATTGTATATGTTTATAACGGTGCCGATACAGTACCTTCCAGAAAAGACCGCTATGATATGTTGCCTGGTGGAGGTTTATATTCATCTCAACTGTTTTTTTATAATGGAGCAGGCTTATTAATAAAAGATTCTGTTATTAATGAATCAGCCACTTATTACACTTATACTTCCAATCAGTTAATTACCCGGTTTGTAGATTATACTTCTGTACCGAGTGGAGAGGTTATAGCTAGGGATACCCTGACCAAAGACGCTTCAGGGAATAATTTTGCCAGTGCTGTCTCAAATTCCTCCAGTGATGGCAGAACGTTGATGACACTTACATATAATACTAATGTTTTTAATCCATATTGGAGTACAGGAGGTACAACCTCAATGTATGCGCATGCTGACGATGATATTGCTTCCTTTGGAGATATGATAGGAGCTTTAGGTAGAAATGCAATAACAAGTTTGACAAATACTGATTCATATGGCTCGTCAGATCAGGTGAATCTTGTCTATCAGAATGTGGTCAACAAATGGCCAGGCAAAATGGTATTTACTTCATCCGCAGCACCTGGAGCAACTTATACAGTTATTTTTACTTATAAATAAAATAGAAATAATTTTTGTAACTATCTTATTAACACAAGGTTACCGTATTCTACTATTTCTCTGCAATCGTTGATTACTTTAATGTAATAAACGTAGTTTGCTTCATCAGCATCCCTGTTTTTGTATACACCATTCCAGCAGTCTTTTATGTTGGTGGTGTAAAAGACTCTTTCACCCCAACGATTATAAATTGAAAAGTTCAGCTTGGTGATTGGTCCATCGTATATAATTCGATAGCAATCATTCATTCCATCTCCATTTGGTGTAAAAGCATTAGGGATAAATAAGGGGTAGAGTATACCAAAATCGGCTTTTACGATTATAGTGTCAAATCCAAAACATCCGGTGGCGGGATCTTTTCCCTGTAATATATATTGTTGAGTATGTTGAACAGAGGTAACCGGCGTTGCGATAGTGGAATCATTTAGTCCTGTAGCCGGAGACCAGATATAATCAATCCCTCCACTTGCCGCAAGACTAGCAGTTTTTAATGCACAATCAATATCGTTTGATTTAGTCGCTTCTATTTTTGCTGTATCAAGTGTTGATACAGTAATATTTGTGGATGCTCCGCAAATGCCATTATTAACTACCAATTGTACATTATAAGTTCCGGGCTTGGGATAAGTATGTGAAGTATTTTGTGTTCCTGCAAAACCACCGTCGCCAAATGTCCAGGTCCATTCTTCTATTTTGTTATAATTGGTATGAGCAGAACCGGCAAAATCGAAGCTGTTACACTTAGTTTGAGTAGGAGTTATCGTCACCAGGTCAATGTCTTTTTGGAAGAATGGGCTGTCAATTATAGGTGAAAGATCAGTAATGACTAATCCATCTGCGCCATCAGTGGCTCCATAAGACGTATTAAAACAAGAAAGTGCAGGATTTTTTATCAAACCGGCATTTCCCTTTGTTACAGAGAAACTAACGTTCGGGGGTAAACTACTTTGTTGCACCGCTATAAATCCACCACCACCACCACCGCCTGGCCCAACACAGTCAGTCGTCGGGTTTTGATTTCCTCCATCTCCTCCATTAGCTTGTATGGTAAAGCCTCCAATTAGTGATGGAGTAAATAGTAATATGCTTCCACCACCACCACCGCCACCGGCACCATCAGCAATACCTGTTGCATCAAGTAATTGATTATTGCCATTAGCACTGATAAATTTTCCGTTAGCCGTTATGCTAGCCGCTTTTATAATGATGATACCTCCACCGTTTGCACCAGGTGTGCCTACTTTATTATTGGCATCTCCGCAACCACCACCACCACCTAGAAATATTTTACGGGGATAGTCGGCCGTAGATAAGCTTTTACCACCAATCCCTCCATTACCTGAAATGGCGCATCCTTCCCATTCGTTGCCTCCAATCCCTCCATTACCATATCCCGATCCGCCACCGCCACCGGTATTTTGTTTATTGCCACCTCCGCCACCATTTCCTATAGCTCCTTTGCCGGCCATTTTTTCAGGACTTACCAATGCAATTCCTTCTCCTTTTTCGGCTCCGCCACTCTGCCACGTACTGCCGGATTGAATAAGCGGATAGTAAAAATCAGGGGAACCCGTACCGCAATTACCATCAGGGTTATTACTGATAGACCCGCCATTGAATCCTTTTCCGCTTACATTAATATCAGCATTCAATTGCAGGTTGTTTTTTACATTAAAAACCAATACCCCGCCCTTGTTTCCATCCCAGGGCAAACAAGTGAGTGTGCTTGTTACAACAGCACTATTATAAAATGGGACTTTTATTAATTGGACCTTGCCCTCGGGAATATTAAATCTTTCATTAGGTATCTTATTTTTAAGGTTGATGATATTATTTGTGATCTTAAAAATATAGTTGAAGCTGTAATTTCCGGCATTTTTATAATCTGTAACCATACCAAAAGAAGCGCTGTTGGATGAATCAATAGCCGCTCCTTTCATTTGTATCATTAAAACGGTATCACCAATTTTAAAAGTTGATGCATCTTCAACAGTAATGGCATTGTCGCATGAAAGAATATCTCGTATCGGAGTATATTGGTTGATGATGCCACCTATAGAAACAGTCTGCCCGTTGCAAAAATTTATGGTAAGGGCGAGAAGGAAAAAAATGTTTTTCATTGGTGGCTGAAATAAACAATAAGATACCTGTTAATGAGATAAGTATTTACTATTCAGGAAATAAGCAACAAAAGCCCTAAATAGGTTTGTTCAATCTACACCACTAATATACATTAATTGAATTATATATCACTTTCAGTAAGAGCCTGTCATGGATTTACGCCAACATAATTGTTAGGAGTGATGGCTTTCAATTCTTTTTTAATTGAAGCAGATACTTTCAGTTTTGCAATGAATTGATGAATGGCTTTTTTATCAATGGCAGATTTGCCTCTGGTAAGTTCTTTCAACGCTTCATAAGGTTGAGGATAGTTTTCTCTACGTAATATAGTTTGAATGGCTTCGGCTACCACGGCCCAGTTATTATCAAGGTCTTCATTTAGCTTTGATTGATTCAGTACTAGTTTATCTAATCCCTTCTCAATTGATTTTACTGATAGGAGCGTATGAGCTACCGGTACACCTATATTGCGTAAAACAGTAGAATCTGTAAGGTCTCTTTGTAATCTTGAAATAGGTAATTTAGCTGAAAGGTGTTCCAGTAGTGCATTTGCAATGCCCAGGTTTCCTTCTGCATTTTCAAAGTCTATTGGGTTTACTTTATGCGGCATGGCACTGCTGCCTATTTCGCCTTTCTTTGTTTTTTGTTTAAAATAATCCACGCTTATATAGGTCCAGATATCTCTGCAGAAATCAATTAAAATAGTGTTGATGCGTTTTATCGCATCAAAATGAGCGGCTAAAGTATCGTAATGTTCAATTTGTGTGGTGTACTGCTGACGTTGTAATCCAAGCCTTTCTTCACAAAATTCGTTGGCAAATTTTATCCAGTTGTATTTAGGGTATGCTACATGGTGAGCATTGAAATTGCCCGTAGCTCCTCCAAATTTTGCAGTAAAAGGAATATAGCTGAAAAGTTGGATCTGGTTTTCTAAACGCTCTACAAACACCATCAATTCCTTGCCCAATTTTGTAGGAGATGCAGGTTGTCCGTGAGTACGGGCAAGTAGCGGTACATTTTTGTATTGAACAGCCAGCTTACCTATGGCAGATTGCAGGTTGATGATTGCAGGAAGATAATCATATTCAACACTATGTTTCCAACTTAAAGGGATAGCCGTATTATTAATATCCTGAGAAGTAAGACCAAAGTGTATCCATTCCTTTAAATGTCCGGCTTTACATTCATCCAATTTATTTTTTAAAAAATATTCAACTGCTTTTACATCATGGTTGGTGATCTTTTCAGTTTCTTTAATTTCAGCAGCATCTTCCAAAGAAAAATTCTCAACTACATTTAATAAATGTGCTTTTACAGGAGCTGCAATTTTCAAGAACTTTTTTTCGCCTAAAAACAAGAAATACTCCACTTCTACCATTACCCTGTATTTTATCAGGGCAAATTCTGAAAAATACTCATCTAAATGTTGTAATTGTTTGCGGTAGCGTCCGTCTATAGGAGAGATTGCGGTTAGTTGATTTAAATCCATGATGAAACTGTAAATTTGCTGCGAAATTAAACTAAAGCGATTGGACAAAAAAATAAGAGTAGGGGCTGTTAGCTATTTAAATACTAAGCCGCTAATATATGGGTTTGAGCATGGCTTGATGAAAGATGAGATAGAATTGGTAATTGATTATCCGGCTAATATTGCAGATGCACTGATAAATGAACAAATCGATATAGGCCTGGTTCCTATGGCAGTTATTCCAAAATTGAAAGAACATCATATCATTGGTGATTATTGTATTGCCTGTGATGGAGAGGTTGCTAGTGTTTGCTTGTTTAGTGAGGTGCCCGTTCATGAAATAGAGACGATCATATTAGATTATCAAAGCCGTACTTCCGTAGCATTGGTGCAGATATTAATGAGTGAATATTGGAAACTTACCCCCCGATTTGTAAATGGTGGTGTAGATTTCAGATCAGAGATCAAAGGCACTACCGCAGCGGTGGTAATCGGAGACAGGGCATTGGAGCAAAGAAAAAGTTCTCCTTATATATATGATCTGGGGACTGCATGGAAAGCGTATACAGGTTTGCCATTTGTATTTGCCGCATGGGTCAGTAATAAGCCTGTTGCCGATGATTTTATAAAAAAGTTTAATGAGGCTAACGCACTGGGTTTTAAAAACATGAACCAGATAGTAGAAAAGTATTCAATTCCGGATATTGATCTGATGAAATATTATACACAATTTATAAAATTTGAGTTGAATATTGCCATGCATGAGTCAATAGCTTTATTTTTGAGCAAGTTAAAACAGGTAAAATGAAAGTTGTAATTTTCGCAGGAGGGCTTGGTACAAGGATTTCTGAAGAGACGGATACCAGGCCAAAACCTATGGTAGAAATTGGGGGTATGCCGATACTCTGGCATATAATGAAGATCTATAGTCATTATGGATTTAATGATTTTGTTGTTTGTTTGGGTTATAAGGGATATGTGATCAAGGAATATTTCATGAACTATTTTTTGCATAATTCTGATATCACAATCGATGTAGCCAATAATACAATGGAAGTTCATGGTAGTAAATCCGAAAAATTTAAAGTAACACTGGTAGAAACCGGCCAGAATACTAAAACAGCCGGCAGGTTAAAGCAGGTAGAGAAATATGTAGGGAATAATGATTTTATGCTTACTTATGGTGATGGGGTATGTGATGTAGATATAGACGAGTTAATACGTTTTCATAAAGCACATAATAAAATTGCTACAGTAACAGCGGTTCAACTGGAAGCAAGATTTGGCGGAATGGAAATCAATCAGTCGGGAGAAGTTGATGCCTTTAGGGAAAAAGCAAAAGATGAAGGAAAATGGATCAATGCAGGGTTCTTTGTACTGAAACCCGAAGTGTTTAAATATCTGCAGGGAGATATGAGTGATATGATGTGGGAAGAAGATCCACTGGAAAAATTGACAACAGATAAGGAGTTAATAGCATTTCAACACAGAGGTTTTTGGAAGTGTATGGATGCGCTAAGAGACAAAATGGAATTTGAAGAACTTTGGAAAACTAATAATGCAAAATGGAAAGTGTGGTAAATAAAATTTCATCATTCTATACAAATAAAAGAGTTTTTGTTACTGGACATACCGGTTTCAAGGGAGCCTGGTTGATAACATGGCTTCGCCTTATGGGGGCTGACGTAAAGGGGTATTCGCTACCGCCGGAAGATAGCAATGGATTATATAATATAGTATCTAAAAATATCGAGTTTGAAAATGTATTTGCTGATATAAGAGATGCAAAAAGATTATCTGCTGAGATAGAAAATTTTCAGCCTGATATTATTTTCCATCTTGCGGCGCAGGCATTAGTACGTCGTTCTTATGAAATTCCATCAGAAACCTTTGATGTAAATGTTGTAGGTACGGCAAATGTATTGGAGGCTGTAAAGAACAAACTGCCAAAAAAATGTACTGTTGTATTGATTACAACTGACAAGGTGTACGAAAACAGAGAGCTTGATTATCATTATAAAGAAGAAGATAGGCTTGGCGGCTATGATCCTTATAGTGCTAGCAAAGCTGCCGCAGAAATAGTTATCAGTTCTTTTAGAAATTCCTTTTTTAATATTAAGCAGTATTCTCTTCATCAAAAAGCGATCATCAGTACTCGTGCCGGAAATGTAATTGGAGGAGGAGATTGGAGTAAGGACAGGATTATTCCGGATATCGTTCGGGCACTACAACAAAATAAAACTATTGAAGTAAGAAATCCAGCTTCTGTTCGTCCATGGCAGCATGTACTGGAGCCGTTGGCAGGTTATCTGACAGTAGCGATGTTGGCTAATGAAAATTACAAGACTGTTTCAGAAGCGTATAATTTTGGTCCCTTACCGGTGGATCATCTTGCAGTGAAAGAGCTGGTTGAAGTGGCGATCAAAAGTTGGGGCAGTGGTGAATGGGCAGATACTTCAAATGCGGCACAGCCTCATGAGGCCGGATTACTGAAATTGGATATTTCAAAAGCATTGAAAGAATTGAAATGGCAGCCCAAATTATCCAGTTCTGAAGCGATTGAGTGGACAATGACATGGTATAAACAAACAGAGGAAAATGTTTTTCAATTTACGCAACAACAAATAAATAATTATCTCTCAAAATGATATTTACAGAATCTGTATTGAAAGGTAGTTATGTGATAGACCTAACTCCGTTAGCTGATGACAGGGGATGGTTTGCCCGTACATTTTGTAAAAATGAATTTGCCGCTATTGGTCATACTAAAGAATGGGTTCAGATGAATCATTCGTTTACCAAAAACAAAGGCAGTATAAGAGGGATGCATTTTCAAATGGATCCGTTTAAAGAATGTAAACTGGTTCGGTGTATTTCAGGTGTGGTATTCGACGTGATAATCGATCTGCGAAAAGATTCTCCAACTTTTCTTCAATGGTTTGGAGTAGAATTATCAGCAGCTAACAGAAAAATGATCTATATACCAGAAGGTTTTGCTCATGGCTTTCAAACGTTGAGTGATAATTGTGAGTTGGTATATAATCATACACAGTTTTATACAAAAGAAGCGGAGGGTGGCGTAAGATATAATGACGAAAAAATAAATATACAGTGGCCGTTACCACTTTTTGATATTTCAGAAAGAGATAACACACATCCTAAACTTGATGACAATTTTAAAGGTATTTAATTATGAAATGTAGATTTTGCAAGACTGAACTTGAGCACGTGTTTGTTGATTTGATCAATTCTCCGGCATCGAATTCATTTTTAACCGGAGAACAATTGAATGAACCGGAAACGTTTTTTCCGTTGAAAGTATATACCTGTCATAAATGTTTTTTAGTGCAGGTAGATGAGTATAAAAAGAGTGATGCCATCTTCGATAGCAGTTATGTGTATTTTTCCTCATTCAGTTCAAGTTGGTTGCAACATGCAAAAAACTATACAGAAATGATGACCAAAAGATTTGGGTATACTGATAAATCTTTGGTAATAGAAATTGCATCGAATGACGGTTATTTATTGCAATATTTTAAACAAAATAATATTCCTGTTTTAGGAATAGAACCAACAGCTAATACGGCTGCGGCTGCTAAAGAAAAAGGAGTTGATTCAGTGATTGATTTTTTTGGTGTGTCATTAGCAGAAAAGTTGGTAGCAAAAGGAACTAAGGCTGATCTGTTATTGGGGAATAATGTATTGGCGCATGTGCCCGATATTCTTGATTTTGTAGGAGGAATGAAGGTGATACTGAAAGAGGATGGTGTCATTACAATGGAGTTTCCGCATCTGATGCAATTAGTGGATAATAACCAGTTTGATACGATCTATCATGAACATTTTTCATATTTGTCTTTCTACACAGTGAAACAAATATTTGAATCTAAAGGATTGCAGATGTTTGATGTTGAAGAAATCCCAACCCACGGAGGATCATTAAGGATCTTTGCCAAACATGCAGAAGATGCATCAAAAGAGATATCTCCTAATGTAGAAGCTTTGCTAGGTAAAGAAAAAAGTAAAGGATTAGATACACTGGCATATTATGATAACTTTCAACAAAAGGCATTAAAAGTTAAATTAGATTTTACTGATTTTTTAATAGCTCAAAAGAAAGGTGGGAAAAAAGTTGCAGCTTATGGAGCGGCGGCGAAAGGAAATACTTTGCTGAATTATTGCGGAATCAAGCATGATCTGATAGATTTTGTCGTGGATGCCAATCCTAATAAGCAAAATAAATTTTTACCTGCCAGTCATATTCCTGTAGTAGATGAAACAAAGATCAAAAGTGAAAAACCTGACTTTGTGGTTATTTTTCCATGGAATATTAAAGAAGAGGTCATACAGAAATTGGCATACATAAAAGATTGGGGAGGTAAATTTGTAATTGCAATACCTGATTTGCAAATTATTTAGCATGGAAAAAATTTTAGTAACCGGTGCTACAGGATTTGTAGGTAACTATGTCATAACAGAGTTATTGAAGTTGAATTGCAAGGTGATTGCTACCTCTACCAGTGTAGAAAAAGCAACGTCATTTGAATGGTTTCAAAAAGTAACATTTGTTCCTTTTAATTTGAATGAATTCGATAATGAAATCAATTATTATGAGTTCTTTAATAAGCCGGATGCTATCATACACTTAGCATGGCAAGGGCTGCCTGATTACAAAGGAGATTTTCATATACAAAGGAATCTTCCACTACATACCGCATTTATAAAAAATCTGATTGTAAATGGGGTAAAGAATGTAACTATAACCGGCACATGTTTAGAATACGGAATGCAGGAAGGCTGCCTGTCTGAGGAGATGCCTTTAAAGCCAATGGTGCCATATGCTGTGGCAAAAAATAGTCTCAGGGAGTATATAGAATCATTAAAGAAAGAATTTCGTTTTTCTTTTAAGTGGGCAAGATTATTTTATATGTATGGTAAAGGGCAAAATGAACGGTCTCTTATCCCTCAACTTGAAAAGGCAGTTGCAACTAAAGAAACGATTTTTAACATGAGTGGGGGTGAGCAAACACGGGATTTTCTTCCTGTAGAGACCATAGCGGCATATATTTGTGCCTTATCTTTGCAAAAATCAAATGAGGGGGTGTTTAACTGTTGTAGTGGCAACCCTTTATTAGTAAAAGACTTTATCAGTGCTTATTTAAAACAACACAATTATACAATACAGTTAAATTTAGGCTATTACCCATACCCGGATTATGAACCAATGCATTTTTGGGGTAACAATAAAAAAATAACAATGGTTAACAAAACTCACGAATTTGAAGTAGAAAGGAGAAATAGAATTGCACAAAATGGTGCAAACGAAAGTTTGAAAAAGGCAGCAAAAAGTTTTAATGATGCTTCTAATTCAAACCAATATTCTTATAACTTTTCCTGGATGGGCCGTCCAATTATTCAATATCCACAGGATATGATAGCTATGCAGGAATTGATCTGGGAAATAAAACCCGACCTGATCATTGAAACTGGTATTGCTCATGGCGGCTCATTAATATATTATGCTTCGTTATTGGAGTTGATCGGAAATGGTGAGGTGTTGGGTATTGATATTGATATCAGAAGCCATAATAAAATAGAGATTGAAAAACATCCTATGTTTAAAAGGATATCAATGATACAAGGTTCATCTATTGATGAAGCACTTGTTGAGCAAGTAAAAGAAATTGCTAAAGACAAACAAACAATATTGGTCGTTTTGGATTCTAATCATACACACGAGCATGTGTTAAGAGAATTGGAATTATACGCTCCTTTTGTAAGTGTAAATTCTTACATCGTTGTATTCGATACAATAGTTCAGGATCTGCCTGAAAATTATTTTAAAGAATCCAGGCCATGGGGTATAGATAATAATCCTAAAACAGCCGTTTGGGAGTTTTTAGAAAAGAATAAAAACTTTGAGATAAATCAGGAAGTGGATAATAAACTTCTGATTAGCGTAGCACCAAGTGGTTACTTAAAGCGTACAAGTTAATGACCCCTCAACAATTCCCTTTAGTAAGTTTTTGTATGAGTACATACAAAAGACCGGCTATATTGGAAAAACAATTAAGAAGCATTTTATTACAGGATTATTCCAACTTTGAGATCATTGTATCTGATAATGACCCTGAAGCTTCTGCTCAAATTATAGTAGACCAAATTGCTGACTCCAGGATAAAATATTTTAATAATATTGAAAATCTGGGAATGGTGAGAAGCTTTAATAAAAGTATAGAACGTTCTTCGGGTGACTATATCGTTATGATCACAGATGATGATCCTGTGTATGTTTATATGCTGTCTACATTAATTGCCCTGCAAAGTAAATATCCCGGATATGGCGTTTATGCTGGCTGTGGCGACCTGATAATAGAAAATGATTTCTCCGCCAATAGTCTTGGTCAGCAATTGGGAACCAATAGCAATTTGCTGAAAGATATTCCCGAAAATGCTATAATAGAAAAGAATAAAGACGAGATCATACAAGCTTATCTTGATGGACTGTTCTCTAAAACATATTTATTGTGGAGTTGTGCAATTATAAAAAGAGATATTATTATTAAGATAAAAGGAATGCCTGATTACGGCAGTGAGTTATTAACGGATCATGCCTTTATGTTAGCCGCAAGTTCTTTTGAGGGATTAATTTTTATAAATAAATCTTTAGGTGGGCAGGTGATTCATGGAAATAATTTTGGTTTTGATTTTACCAGATTAAAACAGAAATATATTAATACCCCTGCACTGTTTCATGGCTATCTCAAAACTTTTTTGCAACAAAATCCTGATTGGGGAACCATTGAAAAAAAAATATGGGATTTTGCTGGTAGGAGTTGGGCTGAATATAGTATAATGATATACAATACTGTAAAGGACAACAAGGAATTAAAGAAAGACTTTTTCAATTCCTTGCATATAGCTTTCTCCAATAAAAATATTTCAAAGTGGAAATATAAATTTTATCTGAAAGTTTATTTTAAAGGTCTTTTTAATGTTCTGCTTAAAATAAAAGAATTGATATCTAAAAAGTGAGTAAAAAATATAGTATCATATTACCTGTAAAGAATGGAGGAGAGTATGTTAAAATATGTGTTGATAGTATATTGAAACAAACTTATCGGGATTTTAATTTAATTATTTTAGATAATAACAGTAACGACGGATCACTTGAATGGTTACAGGCATTAGCTGATGAAAGGGTCGTTATTTATACTTCGGCACAGTCGTTGAGTATGGAAGAGAATTGGGGAAGAATAGTTGCTGTTCCTAAAAATGAATTTATCACTATCATCGGTCACGATGACCTGCTGCATCCTGGTTATCTCGAAACAATGGATGCGTTAATTGCAAAACACCCCCAGGCTTCACTTTATCAGGCACACTTTAAATTTATTGACGCACAAGGTGCTTTGGTCAGACATTGTCAACCTATGGCAGAGATGCAAAATGCAGATGAATTTTTGACCTGCCAGATTAATCGAACACTGGACAGCACAGGGACAGGTTATATGATGCGAAGCAGTGATTATGATGCTTTGGGAGGGATTTCAACAATGTATCCAAACCTCATTTTTGCAGATTATGAATTGTGGATGAAACTGACCATGAAAAGCTATAAGGCTACAGCTGCTGCAGAAGTTTTTTCTTACAGGCTTCATAACAGTGTTTCTAAATTAACTAACGGAGAGGAATATGTGCAGGCTTTTGGCAGGTATATGCTTTTTTTAGCAGAATCGAGAAAGAAAAATAAAGCAATTGCAACAACGCTTGATCTGTACGGCAGAAAAATGTTACTTTATCTTTGCCAGGCAATGTCACATAGGTTATTAAAAACATCCCGGCAAAAAAGAAAAACAACTGTTGGAGATTTTATTGCTTCTTGCAGGGTATATGCGTCAATACTTATTCCAGGGCAATCATTTAGTCCTTTGCTGGCCCCCGGAATTTTAGCAGCCCGGATATTAGATAATACAATAGGGTTGAAACTATTTGCTTTATATAAAAAAACGCTCTGATTATTTCAGAGCGTTTTTCTATTGTGATAATATTCTTTTTAATAAGGGTTATTTTTCTTTTGACCCATTAATTCTACTTCCATCATTTCCTTTACCAACATTGGCAGGTCATATTTAGGGGTCCAGTTTAATTTTGTATTTGCTTTTGTAGGATCGCCGATCAAAAGATCAACTTCTGTTGGTCTATAATATTGCGGATCAACTTTCACTATTTCTTTGCCAATTGGTAATTGATATGCAGGATTGGAACATTTAGCTACTTTACCTACTTCATTTTCATTTGAACCGGTAAATTCCAATTCAATACCACATTCAGCAAATGCCATACGAACAAAATCTCTTACATAAGTAGTTTTACCTGTTGCGATCACGTAGTCTTCAGGAGTGTCTTGTTGCAGGATCCTCCACATTGCTTCAACATAATCTTTTGCATGGCCCCAATCTCTTTGAGAGTTCAGATTACCCAGGTATAAACAATCTTGTGTCCCCTTGGCAATTCTGGCTGCAGCCATTGTGATCTTTCTTGTTACAAAAGTTTCACCTCTTCTTGGAGATTCGTGGTTGAACAAAATGCCATTACAAGCAAACATATCATAAGCTTCTCTATAGTTAACTGTAATCCAGTATCCATAAATTTTTGCAGCTCCGTATGGTGATCTCGGATAGAAAGGAGTTTTTTCAGATTGAGGAACCTCTTGTACTTTACCATACAATTCGGAAGTAGATGCCTGGTAAATTTTCGTTTTTTTAGTGAGCCCCAAGATACGAACAGCCTCTAAAATTCTCAAGGTACCTATTCCATCTACGTTAGCCACATATTCCGGAGAATCAAAACTCACTTTAACATGCGACATGGCTCCTAAGTTATAAATTTCATCAGGCTGTATCTCTTGTATGATCCTGATTATATTTGTACTGTCGGTCAAATCACCATAATGCATTTTAAAACGAACATTTCCTTCATGAAGATCATGATAAATATGATCAATTCTTTGTGTATTGAATGAAGATGCTCTTCTTTTAACACCATGTACTGTATAGCCTTTTTCTAAAAGTAATTCAGCTAAGTAGGAACCATCTTGCCCCGTAATACCCGTAATTAAAGCTGTTTTCATAAATGCCGATAATTTTCCTTTTTTTTGTAAATTATTAGCGGCAAAAATAAGTAAATAGTTATGAAAATAGCAATCAATTGCTGGGTATTGAGAAATAAACAAATAGATGGGATCGGATATTTTACTATAAACACTGTTTCAAAGCTTATCAAAGCCCATCCTGAAGCGCATTTTCAGATATTATGTGATAAGAATTTTACAGAAGACTACTTCGATTTTGAGAATGTATCTAAACACCATATTTTCCCAGCGTTGAGGCATCCTTTACTATATATATTCTACATGGAATGTGTTTTGCCCTTCTTTCTACGCAAACACAAACCTGATGTTTTTGTATCTGCCGATAGCTATTTGAGTTTACTCTCAGATTGTAAGCAAATACCTGTTATTTATGATATCAACTTTGAACACAACCCCAAGGGACTTACGCTAAGAAATAGACTTTACTACCGTTTTTTCTTTAAAAGATTTGCCCGTAAAGCGAAACGAATTGCTACTATTTCTGAATTCAGTAAAAAGGATATAGCCGATTTTTATAAGATCGGTCTGGATAAGATCGACAATGTATCCTGTGGGATCAACAGTAATTTTTCTCCACTTTCAGAAAATGAAATAAAAGAAGTAAGGAACAAATGGAGTAACGGGGCCCCGTATTTCTTTTTTGTAGGGTCTATGCATCCCAGAAAAAATATCAGCCGATTGATACAAGCGTTCAACAGGTTTAAAAATAATAATCAGAACGAGATCAAACTTGTGCTGGCAGGTTCAATTTTGTGGAGTAAATCAGAAATTGAAGAGGTATATATTAATAGCCCACACAAAGATGATATTGTTTTTACCGGCAGGTTAAGTGATGAGGATCTGCAAAAAGTATTAGGAGCCGCATTTGCATTGACGTTTGTACCAATATTTGAAGGCTTTGGTTTACCGATTGTAGAAGCGATGCAGAGTGGTGTTCCTGTCATCTGTTCAAATACAACCTCTATGCCCGAAGTGGCAGGTGATGCAACAATCTTAGTTGATCCATTTGATGTGGGAGCTATTACAAAAGCAATGGAAACCTTATCCGCCGATTCCGAATTGCGTAATCAGCTAATTGAAAAAGGGCATATACAAAAGCAAAATTTTTCATGGGATAAGACAGCTGCTTTATTATGGGAAAGTATTAATGCGGCAGTATAAATTATTAATATTTGCTGATCAATTACAGAAAAATTAAGACGCCAACTTTTAGCTGATCGTGTTCAAAGCCTTTTGTGCAATATTGCCCCAATAAAAATGTTGATAAAAGGGGGGTGGCATCAATTCAGAGGTATCGGTTGCAATTATTTGATTTACAAACTCTTCCCAATCACCATCTCTAACAAGTTTTAATTTATTGCCTGTAATGCTTAGAGGGATACCGGTAGCCCCTCGTTGTGTACTTACTGAAGAAAGATTTGAACCTAATGCATCTACTAATTTAGTTTTAATGCCGCCTCCTTCTATTACGGGATTGATAAAAATATCTGCTCCTGCAAAATAAATATTGATATCGTCTACAAAGCCTGTGTATATAATGTTTTCGTGGTCTGAAAAATTATTGAAATCTTGTGGAAGACTTTTTCCGCAGATAATTATTTTAAATGAAAAATTTTTCTTTAGCAGTAATGGGCATATTACCTCTGTGATGATCCTTAATGCCTGAGTATTGGGAGGGTAATCAAGCACGCCGTTAAATAGCAGTATTTTTTCATCAGCAGCAATTTGATGTTTTGTTGATAGGAATGTGTGGGCTTTAGTTTTTGCTTCAATAGAAGGAGGGGTGTTCATTTCAAAGCCGTATGTAATTGTTATGCATTTTTCGACTGATAATCCAAATTTTTCTATACCATACTGCTTATCTTCATCAGTAATGAAAAAGTTAATATCAGCGTTGCGATGAATATATTTTTCGTATTGCCATAAAATTTTCCACCACCATTTTCTCATCTCCTTAAATCGAAGCCCCTCAATATTATGCGAACGCACTACTAATTTGGCATTAGTAAATGCCGCAAGTAATAAGCCAAGCCATCCATAATAGGGGTGTTCAATAATAATATGTGTGATATTATTACGTTGAATCAGCCTTTTTAAAACAAAAAAATACAACGGATTAATATATCTGAATTTATTATTTGCCAATAATGGCAAGATTGTATAATCTGTAGCAACAGATAGATCATTTGCTTTAACACCTACACAAGTTACACTGGTGTGCTTTGAGAAGAACCGATAGAAAAATGCAATACATCGTTGGCCTCCTGTTTTTGGAGGGAGAAATTGATAAGGAATTATGCTAAGAACATTTGGCATTATTTTGTTAGTTGTATGCTACTACATTTATAAATGGAGATATGATATATCCTTTCTTTCCTAATAGTTGTATAAATAAATTTAAACATCCTGCCAGGAAGTTTGCTACAGGAGACTTGTAATTGGTATCCCAAAAACCTGCACTATACTCCATCTTAAAACCGGCAGATTGTATGATCAATGCATATGTACTTTTAGCTAATAAATGTTCTGCCCATACACCGTTGGTACAATCAACTGTATTACTGTTTAGATAAGGAACTTCTTTGATGTTTTTTTTCTGTAAATAGTCGTTGACTGCATTGGTAAAATCATGTAAAGCCCGCCCTCTTGTAATGCTAACCAATTCGTCTAGTTGCTCCTCAGTAATATCTTTTTTTATCTTTTTGATTTGTTCTCTTCGTTGAGCAATAAAATATTTTTTCTCTGTTTTTTTGTGGATCAGTATGTGTTGCAGGTGAGCAGCCGGATTTTGATAATTGGCAGTAGTGGTAGAGTAAACTATTGCCGAAGCATTATGCGTATTTATTTGCTTGTAAAAAGCAGATAGATCGTATATATGTTCAATTACATTTCTTGATGCTATGATATCAAATTTAAATCCGGTTCTATCTGCGTAATGTATAACATCAGCTATATCGCCTGTAATGTAATCTGTAACCGGAATATTAAGGCTGTTGCAGATGATAGCAGCATTGTTTTTCCATTCAGGGAGATGATCGTTGTAAATTAAGCGTTTTACATTCAATAAGCTGCCCAGCATAAATAAAGTGCCCAGACCAGCCCCATAATCAACAATATTTATTGATCCGATCGGTTTGTTTGTTTTTTTTATAGACTGATATAAAATATGTGCACTGCTTTTAATAGAAAAAATCAATCGTTTGCCCAGATGATGATTGGCAAAATAATCTTTGAAAAAATCATCAGTTGGCAGAGTTGAAGCGTCGAAATTTTTAAGTAATAGATAAAGCTCATTGGCTTTATTATTAATTGTATCGGAAAGTTCATCTGATACTTTTACAAAACTGATCTTCTTTTCTGCAATATTATTCATTATCCGATCTTGCTAAATTAGGCAACTTTTTTATTGTTGTTCTTCTTCCATATCATAAATGCACTTAGTAGTACAAACAGAATAGAGAACCATCCAAAATAATTAGATAATTTTTCTCCCAAATTCACCACCTCAGGATTGAAGGAGAATTTGATAGTATGTTTACCAGCCGGTATAGCCAGCCCCCTCAAGGCATAATTCACTTTGCAATACTCCGTTTTTTTGCCATCAATATACGCATCCCAGCCTCTGCTATAGTACATTTCACTAAACACGGCAAATTGGTTAGACGCACTATTGAAATCATATGTAATGTCATCATTCTTATTTTCCACTAATCTGATGCTTGCACTAGAATCATAAACTGGAGAGAAAGGAATAGCATTTTTAAATTGCTCATTTACGATCGCTGTGGTCGACGGATCAAAATTATCTAAAGCAGCCATTTCTTCATCAGCCGTTTTAACGAATTTAATTTCTTTCACTAACCAGCAATTGCCCAATGCATATGGATTTTGTATGGCAACTGTTTGTTTAGGATTATTCTGGTCAGGCATTATAACATATTTCATGTTCAACATATTCAACACACGGAAGCTGTCTTTAGCATTTGGGTTGGCTCCCCAAGCTTCAATATTCTTATAAATTTGTTTTTCTTTCAGGTCTTCAAATACGCCCAGTTTTGCAGGGTGGTATCCTCCTATGTTATTATGTTTGTAAGAAGCAATCGCATCATTGAATGCATTACCAATCGATGTTTGAAAATTTCCACCTCCATCTCTGAAAGCAAGATTAAGTACTCGGAAAAATCCGGGATCTCTCTTTATCTGAATATCTGCATTATAATCAGCATAAGCTTGTTCGTAATCAACCGGTTCAATAAAATTCTCATCATTTAAGTATCGTTTATCTACCGATACCAGATCAATTGTTGTAAATAAAATTAATGCTGCAAATAAGACCGGAGCTTTAATGATCTGTTTACAATATAAAAATATCGCAGCTATACCTGCAAGTATAAAACCAATACTACGCCACATATCGGCACTGTATAATGCTTGTCTATCCTTAACAATAGCATTGATGTAATTATTTACAAACTCAGGATTAGCATTCTGCATGGCATCGGCTAGATTCTTTTTAAGCTCCAGGGTTGCTTCATTTTTAAAATCAGCTATGAAATAAAACCCTATTAAAAAGGCAATTACACCACCTGTTGCGATCAAACAATTTTTAAGCAACTTATTGAGTTTGTCCTTTTCGGTAACACTTATTAATTCATTTACAAAAAGTACTGATAATAATGCAACAGCCAATTGAGGAATTACCATTGCCATCTCCGGAGTGCGGAATTTATTGTAAAACGGAAGGTGGTCGAACAGAAAGTAATTGATAGAAGAAAAATTTTTACCCCATGCAAGCACGGTTCCAATGACGATAATAGATAGTAGCCACCATTTGTGCTGACTTTTTCCAAAAAACAATGCAAAGAGTGCAAGTAAGCATACGATGGCACCAAAATAAACTGGCCCTGAAGTGGATGGTTTAGACCCCCAATATGCAGATGCTGCCTGGTATAATTGCTGTGTCATTTGCTGGGGCAAACTTTGGTTCTCCTGTAGAAGCTCTAATACTTTAGACTCTTCAGGCATGCTAGTTGCTGAGCCTCCGCCATATGCATTGGGAACTATAAATGTAAGTGTCTCACCAACTCCGTAACTCCAGCTGAAAGCATAGTCTCTGTCTAGGCCTCCTTTACTTTTGTTTCCGTTTTTCGTGTTCGTTAAGGCGCTGCCACCTCTCATACTTTCTTTAGTAAAATCATAGGCAGAAAAATAAATGAATGCATTAATGAGTAATGCAATAACAGGCATGGCTATGCATATGCCTATTGACGCAGCAAGATGTGTGTAGTTCTTTTCTTTGATGATCTTTATCAAGCTGAACAGTGCTGCTATTGCAGCCATTATCAATGTATAATAAACAATTTGCTGGTGGCTTTGCCGTATCAAACAGGTGGAAGATATCAGCAATAGCGAAGCTCCCAACCAATAATTTTTCTTGAAGATCAAAAACATTGAACCTATTACAGCCGGGGCATAGGCCATCGATAATAATTTTGTGTCATGGCCGGCACTAATCAGAATAGGGTTATAGCTACAATATCCATAAGCAATACCTCCTAAAATAGATAACCATGGGTTAACACCGATCACTATACATAAAAAATAAAAACATACACAGGTGATGAATAAAAAATAAACCGGCTTAGGTAAGCCCAGCGTTAAAATATTGTCAACTAATCCAACAGAATAGAATGTACTTACATTTTTTGGAGCCATCATGATTTGGTATGCCGGCATACCTCCAAACATACTATTTGTCCAATAAGGGAAATGTCCATACTTTTTTTGGAATTCAAACGACTGCTGCTGCATGGCCTTCACTTGCTGCACATCATGTTGTTGCACAACTTTGCCTTCTAATGCAGGTTTTGTAAATACAATCGACAGTAATAAAAATGCAAGAATGGCAACAATATGCGGTACAAATATTTTAAATTCTATCTTTTTCATCTATAAAAATTTCTTTGGGTGGCAAATTAAAAGTTTTATAGCAAAATGCTTTATTTTTCTTTTACCAGCTGGGTATTAAAAAAGGAGCGAATCTGCTCCTTTTTTAGTTAGTTCAATTATTGTCCGCTTGAGTTCTGTATGTTTTGGAGGTTTTCTGCATCGCCTTTTAAATTTTTTCGTTTAAAGAGATTGACATCGATCTTACCAAAACGCCAGTTGAAATTTAATCTTACCAACTGAGGATCTTGTCTGCGGGTGTTATCCTGAATGAAATAAGAAGATTCCGAATGAGTCTTATATAATTTGGTCCTGAATATGTCATTTACCTGTAAACTAACAGACGCTGCATTGTTTTTCATGAATTCTTTTTTTATGGAAAAATCAAATTCATACCAGGAGTCGATATATCCCAAAGCAGTAGGGGACAATTGCTGACCGAATCCGCCACCACCGCCACCAAAATTACGCATACCGCCACTGCCTCCGGAATTTTGTGGCAATAATGTTTTTGCCTGATAATTAGTGGTTAATTGAGCGGTAAAGTTTTTAGGCAATTTAAAACTATTGTTCAGTTTCCCAAACCAGCTGGTTTGGGCTCTGTCTGTACCATTTACCAGATTACCGGCTTTGATGGTGGCATTATACACGTTGATATTGATCGTAACATCCCACCATTTGGTTATTTTATTTTTAGAGGTAAGCTCAAATCCGAATGTATAACTCTTATTTGCATTGGCAAAAGTTGTCATGATAATACTATCCAACTTATCCGGATTGGGGTTTTGGTCTCTGTATTGATAGCGGGTTATAAGATTATTGGTGTTTTTGAAATATACAGAAGTTAATATATTGTGTCCTTTTGCTAATTGATTTTGGTAAGACAATTCCAATAAATTAGTAAACTCAGGGATCAGGTCAGGATTACCCTTGCTCAAATTTAATGAGTCAGTAAAATCTATATAAGGAATTAACTGGAAGAAATTCGGACGGTTGATCTTTCTGGAATAATTTAATTGCAGATCCTGCTGATCATTTATTTTGTAAGTTAAAAATGCGCTTGGGAAAATGCTGAACGGGAATTCATTTGAAAAGGTTTGAGCTTTATTGATAAGGCTCCCTGTATATGTAGAGCTTTCTATTCTTGCGCCTAATTGATAGCTGAATTTCTTTATCTGGTGTGCAAATGTTGTGTAAGCTGCAATCACTCTGTCCTTAAATTCATATTCATTATTTAAAAGCGGAACGGTAAAGTAGTTACCACTTGTGTTGTCTCTGATATAATTATCATTGTAACTGCTGAAGCTTCTCAACGCAATTCGTGCGCCGGCTTCAATCTTCATTGTTTTGGATATCGGATCTTCATAGTCCATCTGTGCCGTAAAGAAATTGTTGATACCACCACCTTTACTTTGTTCATAAGTAGCCTGGTTTTTGGGGTTGCCATCCGTATAAAAATATTGCGTAGCATAATCGCTGGTGCTATTATTTTTACTGTAATTGTAGTTGATATCTGCTGTTATATTTTTATTAGGCTTGGTGAAATTGTGTTTAAAACTAACAGTAGAGCCATAGTTTTTAAAAACTCTTTTAGAATTACTGCTTCTGTTCCCAAAATCACTATTGATGCTTGAAGTATAGACTGTATCTCTTGCAACATTCAACATGTCGGTTCCTTTAAATTGTCCATTAGAAAAGTTGCCACTAACTGTAAGTGTGTTTCTGTTATCTAACAGATAATCAATACCGGCTCTAACAAAACCAAAAATACCATTACCGATGGGTTTATTATTTTGCAATAAATGAGCCGTAGCGTCAGATAGAAAATCAGTACGGGTAGTAGTGTTGGTACTGATAGGCTTACGCATTGCAAACTGTCCGCTTGCAAAAAAGTTTACCTTTTGCTGTTTGATATTTATATCACCTCCAACATTAGGTTTGGCCCTGCTGTCAATACCTGCTCTTATATTTCCGTTATATCCGGCTTTGCGGTTCTTCTTCATTACAATATTTAATATACCGGCACCACCTCCCGAAGCATCAAATTTTGCAGAAGGATTTGTAATGATCTCTACAGAAGAAATTGCATCTGCAGGGATTTGTTCTAAGGTCATGGTAGTAGGCCTGCCATCAACAAATATTTGCGGAGAAGCGTTACGCATAGTGAGATTGCCATCAAGATCTACACTTACGCTTGGTACATTTTTCATTACATCAATAGCTGAGCCTCCGGCAGTGCTGATATCTTTCTCTACATTATATACTTTTCTATCGATACTCATAGTGAGTAATGATTTTCCGGAAGTGACCGTTACATTTTGCAATTGCTGAGCATCGATCTCCAGTTTAATATTTCCGAGATCTTTATCTACTCCGCTGAGTAAACTGCTGTAGTCGCCGGATTTAGCGGCTTCTTTATTTATTTCAAACTGAACTTTTTGCTCGATGGGTTTAAAACCAATGGCAGAAATAACTAATTTATACTGAGCGATAACCGGCAGGTTTTCTAAACTGAATTCACCTTTTTTATCAGTAAGCATACCGGCAACAATGATCTCTTTTTTCTTTTTTGTTGCGGTATCAAATTTTGTTTGCAATAATTGTACAGAGGCCGCATCTATTGGTTTGGAGGTACTTGCGTCTAATATTTTGCCATAGAAATGTCCCAGATTTAAATTCTGTCCGCCGCCTCGTCCTGAAAACTGAGCAAAAGATCTTGTGCCGGAAAATAAAAGAATGAGAAACAGGAAGTTTTTGAATTGATATTGCATTAAGCCATTTTAAAAAATAAAAAAATTACGATCACTTAAACCAAAGTTCCCTCCAAAAGTTTAATGCGGTAAACATTTTAGTGATAAGCGGTAAAATAAAACGGGAAGTTCAAGATTTAATGAGCAATTATGCCAACCAATACTTGGATAAGTCCAATGATGAATCCAAATGCCCCTCCAATGAATTCAAGGAACATAAATTCTTTTTTTGTTATTTGATTTAAAATGTCCTCTAATTTTTCAGATGAAAAACTGGCTACTTTTTCTGTAACAATTTTTTCCAGATCAAGATCATGTTGGAGTTTTCCCATATAATTTTTCATTAATACAGGGAAGAGTTCTTCCAGTTCGGTTAAAAAGGCTTCCTTAAGTTGATTGATCGTTTTATCCCCAATAAACATCGATAGCATGGGAAAAACATCCTTTAGTTTATTGCGTAAAAAATGGTCAATATGAGCCTCAATTTCCGGTCTCAACATTTGCAAATTTTCCGGGTTGGTTACTTTTTCTTCAATTTCATCAAAAGAAAGTAGCTCTTTACTAACCATTTGTCCTAATTTTTGAGCAATCAGCAGTTGATTTTTAGGAAAGATACCTTGTAGGGTAAAACCGAATATTTTAATAGGGTTTCGGGGGTGAAAAAGCATTTTTATAGCTATCCAAGTGGTTATCCATCCTGTAAAAGCTGATAAAATAATAGTAATAATGTAACCTGTCCAATGCATATTAATGAGTTAGTGTGCAAAGAAAAGCAAATAAAATGCAAATGTAATTTTGAAGGAGAAATGTTTTTTATTACTTTTGCAATCCAAATAAACGGTAGTTGTAGCTCAGTTGGTTAGAGCATCAGATTGTGATTCTGAGGGTCGGGGGTTCGAGCCCCCTCAATTACCCCAAAAAGCCCTGCAAATTTTGCAGGGCTTTTTTTATCTATACCATTGCCGCTCATGTAATTTTAGGAAAACATTACACTGGTCACGGCGTTAATAACAACTAATTAATACCTTTTTACGTTAATTTTACTGCATGATTAAAATCAGGGAAATGATTATGAAAAACAAATTTTTGGTAATTCTTTTTGTGCTTGCCGGAGCTGGGTTGTTTTTGGCTTTTCAACCTCATTCAATTAATACAGATAATCCAAAGGCTAAAAATGAAAGAATACTGCGGAATGTGGGGCTTTTGCTGGAACAAGGACACTATAGCCCTAAAGAAATTGATGACAATTTCTCTAAAGAGGTATTGAAAGTTTTTCTGAAGACCTTAGATGATGATAAAAGTATTTTTTTACAGTCAGATATTGATGGCTTTAAAAATTATGAAACCGTTATTGATGATGAAATACATGCCACTAAAAAAATAGAATCGTTTTATGCTATTAGTGATGTGTACACAAAAAGATTAAAAGAGGTTTCAGAATTGCTGGATGGATTGTTAGCCAAACCATTCGATTTTAACGTGGATGAATCTGTTGTACTAGATGGCGATAAACTGGAATATCCTAAAACCGAAGCTGAAAGAAAAGAAGTTTGGCGTAAACGGCTAAAATATATTGCTCTGACCAAATACGTTGATATGCTTGATGCAAAAGAAAAGAATAAAGGGAAAGCTACTGTAAATGCGAAACCTTTACTTCCTGAAATAGCTGTCAATGATATCAATGATAAAACAACCATCAGTTGGACAAATAACTATAAGACGATTATCAGCTATATTATTATTCAGCAGTCGCCTGATAGCAATAAAAATTTCAGAAGTATTGCTTCTATTAAAAATCCTAATGAAGCGGAAAATGCTTATGTCGTTCCGGTTGCTTATAGAGGAACAGGGAGCCTTTACAGAGCGATCGTAGTTTTCCAGCAGGGCAAGTACTTTGTTACCAATTCCTTTAAAGCTGAAACCCAGGACGACGAAACGACCATGGAAAGAAAGGCCAGAGAACAAACCAAAAAGCAGATTGGTCGTTATTTTACCACGTTAAAAAATCACAATACAAATGATGAATTGTTCAGCGAATTTGTAAATGCTATCACCAATACAATGGATCCGCATACAGATTATTTTGCGCCGATAGATCAACGTTTTTTTGCTGAAAGCATGAGCGGTACATTCTTTGGTATTGGGGCACAATTAAAAGAAGAAGAGAGCAAGATTAAGATATCAAGCCTGGTTACCGGTGGTCCGGCATGGAAATCAGGAGATCTGCAGCCAGGGGATGAGATCATTAAGATTGGTGAAGGAAAGAAGGAGCCGGTCGATGTAACGGGGTATTCTGTATCAGATGCGGTAAAGTTGATCCGTGGTGAAAAAAAGGGGACAGAAGTAAGATTGACATTGCGTAAAGTAGATGGCTCAATTAAAGTGATCTCTTTGCTAAGAGATGAAATAAAAACGGATGATACATTTGCTAAAAGTGCGATCATTAATGGAGAAAAAAAGATCGGCTATATTTATTTGCCTGTTTTTTATATGGACTTTGATAATCCTGCCGGAGCAAGATGTTCACAGGATGTGGCTAAAGAAATCGAAAAATTAAAAGCAGAGAATGTAGAAGGTATAATTATGGATCTGCGTGGAAATGGAGGTGGATCTTTGCCTGAAGTGGTGAAAATGGCTGGGTTGTTTATTGAAGAGGGGCCAATTTGCCAGGTAAAGGGCAGGGATGAAAAACCTTATGTATGGAGAGATAGAGATAAAGCAGTTCAATATAGTGGTCCTCTAACAGTGCTGGTTGATGAAAACAGTGCCTCAGCTTCTGAAATATTTGCTGCGGCCATTCAGGATTATAAACGTGGTATCATTGTAGGCAGTAGCTCTACTTACGGTAAAGGAACAGTGCAACGTAGTATTCCTTTAAATCCTGAAGGAGGCGATGATAAAAAAGTGGAGGATCTTGGAACAGTAAAAATGACCATGCAAAAATTTTATCGGATCAATGGTGGAGCAACACAATTGAGAGGCGTAACACCTGATGTGATCATTCCTGATAGGTATGAATTCAGTAAAAGCAGAGAAAAAGATAATCCATCTGCGTTAGGTTGGGATGAGATTGCAAAATCAGATTATGTACCGCTTTCAAACACTTATAGCGAAGAAGTGGTAGTACAAAATGCGACTACTAATGTTACTACCAATACTAATTTTAAGCAATTAGAGCAAAACCTGGAGTTAATCGAAAAGTATAACGACAAACAGTATTCGTTGAATTTAAATAAATTCAGAGAGGAACAAAACAGATTAAAAGCTTTATATAAAAGTTTGGATAGTCTTACTAAGCTGCCTAAAGAATTAGATGTAAAAAATACTCAGGCAGATCTGTCGAAAGTAACTGCAGATAAAGAAAAGATAGAAAAGAACAAGTTCTTTATAGACAGGATCAAGTCTGATATGTATATTGAAGAAGCGTTAAAAGTTATGAATACGATGATCAGTCAAACTAATTTGGCCGCACAAAAGAATTAGACCCTGATACGAAAACAGTAAGCCGTTCGATGTATATTGAACGGCTTTTTTGTTACAGATACCTTTCCTTTATAGTATTGATATGATGATATAAATGGCCAATAATTAAAAACCCAATACTTATTACAGAAGATTCATTATTATTAGCAATGCCACTTGCCGCTAACGCTTCGGGAGTAAAGCTATGAAATAACATTTCAGTGCTGGTTCTCACAGCATAAAATTCTTCTTTTAAACTTTGCCATGTCCGGTTGTTGGCATTTGTATTCACCGCATAATCATCTTCTTCAAAACCGGGCAAAGGTGTTTTATCAAATCTGGCAAAAGTCAGAGCACGAAAGCAAAAGATGCGTTCAGCGTCTATACAATGTTGTAGCAGGTCTTTCAGTGTCCATTTGCCGGGAGCATAGGAGTAATTTGCCTTTTCTTCACTGATGCTTTCAAGTAAATTTTTGATGATTGTAAATTGGTTGGTATAGGCATCAGATAACTTATCCTCTTTTACCAATTGTAAATAACGTTCTACGTATTTGGGGTAATTTCCTAATGAAGTATTTGTCATAAAAATAGATTAAATGATAATAAAAAAGCCGGGATTTTACACCCGGCTAAATTAAAGAATATTTACAAATCAGGTTAGTGATGTTATTTCTTCTTCTTAACTGTTTTAGCTTTTGCAACTGGGGTAGCTTTACTTGCTTTTCTTTCTCCCTTTAATGTAGCGGCTAATTTCGCAGCTTCGTAGGCATTAACTATGCCTCCTGTTTTACAAAGTGTGCTTAATTTAGTCAGTTCATCAGTGCCGGGGATTTTTACATCAATATCCGGAGCCTGAGCTGTTTTTTCAATTACATATTTTAATTGTTTAGCACTTAGTGTTGGAAAATATTCCAATAAAAATGCAGCAGTGCCGGCTACTACTGGGCAAGCCATGCTAGTACCGGATGCATTACCATAAGTGTTACCACCTGGTATTGTAGAATAGATCTGTACACCTGGAGCAAATACATCTACTTCTTGTTTTCCTATATTACTAAAGCTAGCTGTGATTCCACCATTTTTAGGATCTCCGCTTGCACCAACAGTGATCCAGGTATTGGCTCTACCTTTACCATCAACAAAATTTGCATTAGGGAAATTATCAGTCGAATCCACATTTTTTGCATCATTACCTGCGGCATGTACCAATAATACACCTTTACTTTCAGCATATCTTACTGCATCATCAACCCATTGTTTTTCCGGAGAAAAATCTTTACCAAAACTCATGCTGATAATTTGTGCTCCATTGTTTACAGCATAACGAATAGCATTTGCAATGTCTTTATCGTGCTCATCTCCATCAGGAACGGCACGTACCATCATGATACGAACGTTGTCTGCTATTCCGTTAACTCCTTTACCATTATCTCTTACAGCACCAATAATACCTGAACAGTGTGTGCCATGGAATGGGGTAGAAGCCATTAAGTCATTATTGCCATAGTATCTGTCATTAATATTTGATTCATCATCTTTTACTATTTCTTTGCGATACTCTTTAGGAGGGTTTTGTTTTGCGTCATTTTTCCTTTCTTCGCCTGCAACATAATCATTTAATCCTTCCATAAATTCAGCATTGGTTTGTTCCAGTGCATCATTGGCTTTCATAAGTCCTAATAAGGAAAATTTTGCTTTCTTAACATCATCAGTTGTGGCTTCGTAAGCATCCAATTCAGTACCGGTAAATTTCTCTTTACCTATTGCCTTTTTTAAAATGCTATCGCTGGCCATCAGGTTTGTTTGTACTCTTTTGAGTGCTAAAAATTCAAATCCATGGTCATCCTGGCCATCAGCATTACCCAATATTTTTTGTTGCGCTTTTTTATACATGATAAGGTCGGCCTTGTCTGCCGCACTTACACTTGATTCATCCGGCACAACAGAACCGAACTTGCTCTTTAATCTGTGATATACCCTTGCAGCTTCATAACTATCCTCCTTAACATTTTGACCATCTTTACCACCTATAAAATTCCAGCCATGCACATCATCTATATATCCGTTTTTGTCATCATCTTTTCCGTTACCCGGAATCTCTTTGGGATTTGTCCATAATATGGGTTTTAGGTCTTCGTGTAAAGTATCAATACCACTATCTATAACCGCAACTACAACTGTTTTGCTTTTGAGTTTTTTCCCTTTTACAAAATCGTATGCCTTGTCAATACTGATCCCATAATAGCCTGTATTGGCTTTATCTAACTGGTGCCAGTTTTTAGGAACCTCTTCTTTTTGTGCAAAAATGCTGCTCGAAAGCAATAACGCAGCAGCAGATAAATAGGAAATTTTATTCATTTGTTTTGTTTTATTGTGATGCAATTTATTATAAAGGTTTGACAAGCGATAACCGTTTGTCAAATAGAACTGATTTCAAATTAATATTAACAGAAAATTACAATTGAATGGTTTTGGTGTAATAACTGTCAGGAAAACTGAGGTCGGGGGGTATTTCATTAGCAAATATCCCATAAACAGTACTGCCACTTCCACTCATAGAAGCATATACAGCTCCCGATTGGTAAAGTTGGTCTTTTATTTTTTTTATATCTGGATATTGAGCAAAAACAATGGGCTCAAAGTCATTTGTAATGGTATTCTTCCATTCAGTTACCGGCGAATATATCAATGATGATAAAGTTGTTTTGGTAACGACAGGTGTTTGCAATCTTATTTGTGAAAAAGCCTGTGCTGTATTAACATGTATTCCAGGATTGATAACAGCAATTTTATATCCCGAAAGATTCAAGGCGATCTCTTGCAGTATTTCACCACGGCTGGTTGCAAAGCAGGGTTGATTAATGATAAAGAATGGGCAATCACTGCCTAATTGCAACGCATGATCAATGAGTTGTTGGGTTGATAAGCCCAGGCTGAATTTTTTATTTAATAGAGATAACGCAAAAGCACCATCCGCAGACCCGCCACCTAATCCGGCTCCAGTAGGGATAATTTTATGCAAATGCATCTTTATATTAGGTAGCTGAGGGAACTCGTTTTTAAGAAGATGGTAGGCTTTTACACAAAGGTTTTGATCAGTATTGCCGTCAATTTTATTACCTGACATAGAAAATTCAACCTCTTTGTTAGTTGAGTCGGAAGTAATGATCTCTAAGACATCGTGTAATGGGATGGGATAAAATGCAGTTTCAATATTATGATATCCATCATCTCTCTTTGAGATAATATGCAGGCCAATGTTTATTTTACAGTTTGGGAAGACAAGCATTGTTAAGACGTAATTAGTAATGGATAATTAATAAGCAAATGCAAATTGTTGGGTAAATGTATAAAACCACGAGGGCTTAAAAAGTCCATTATCAAATTTCAACTATTTTTTTCTGCTTTTTATTTCATCCCTGATAGCGATCGCTCTGATATAATCTTCCTGTTCCAATACTTCATTCAGTAAAACATCAAGCTCTTCCAGGGATAAATTGTGCAGGTCATTTTCTGGTGGAGCAGTTTCTGCAGAAACTGTAGTGGTAGCTTTTTTCTTTTTTTCGTCAGCTTCCATTAAAATTCCGGCGCTATCTAAAATAGTATCATAGGTAAAGATCGGGCAACCAAAACGTATGGCCAAAGCCAATGCGTCTGAGGTTCTGGAGTCTATGTCTACAGTGTCTTTGGATGTACTGCAAACTAATTTACTGTAAAAAATTCCCTCCTGTAGATCATTGATAACCACTTCATGCAGTTCAATATTGAATGCCAGCATGAAATTTTTCATCAGGTCATGAGTAAGCGGTCTGCTTGGCTGCATTCTTTCAAGCGCTACGGCAATTGCCTGTGCCTCAAAGCCGCCGATTACGATGGGTAAGCGGCGTAACCCATTAACTTCTCCCAGTACCACTGCATAAGAATGTGATTGGGTAATGCTGTGAGATAAGGCTACTATTTCCAGTTCTATCTTCTTCATAATAACATCGATGCCGTTTGGCGAGACAATTTGTATTTCAAAGGCAAATATAAAAAATAAAGCCTTCCAAAAATTTTGGAAGGCTTTCAAATCAAAAATCAAAATAATTAGACAATTCCTTTTAGCTTTTTAACTGCATCGGTAATTTTAGGAATCACTTCAAAGGCGTCACCCACAATACCATAATCGGCTGCCTTAAAGAAAGGAGCTTCAGGATCCTTATTTATAACTACAATAACTTTACTTCTGTTTACGCCTGCCAAATGTTGAATGGCGCCTGATATACCAATAGCTATATATAAATTGGGAGCGATAGCCAAGCCAGTTTGCCCTACATGCTCATGATGCGGACGCCAGCCGGTATCAGCAACGGGGCGGCTACAGGCTGTAGCAGCTCCCAACGCTTTTGCCAGATCTGTTACTAAAGCCCAGTTTTCAGGCCCTTTTAATCCACGACCGCCACTAACAACGATTTCTGCTTCACTCAAAGGGACTTCCCCAACAATTTTATTGGTATTGGTTATCTGTACTTTGGCCGAATCAATTGAAACAGCAAGGTCGGACACTTCAGCGGTCCCATCTGTTGTTTTTATTTGATATGAGTTTGGATTAAGTGATATGATCTTTACAGGCGTATTAACAGCCACATTTGCAAATGCTTTTCCGCTGAAAACGTTTTTCTTAACAACAAATCCATTAGTGGTGTCAGGCAACGCAACCGCACCAGAAACTAATCCGGCTTTTAAACGAACACTCAAACGTGGAGCAATGGCTTTGCCGTTAAAGTTGTTTGATAATACAATTACGGTAGCATTATTGGCAGTTGCAGCCTCAGCAATGATTTTGGTATAGACCTGTGCATCCATGTGATTGAGCACTTCGTCAGCAACCTTATGTATTTTTTTTACACCATACTTTCCCAATCCGCTGAGGTCGTCAGTAACATTACCCAATACAATCGCCTCTACAGTTGTACCCAACTGTTCAGCAACTTTAGCGCCATATGATGCAGCTTCTAAAGAAGATTTTTTTATTTGTCCGTCTGATTGATCTAAAAAAACGAGTACCATATAATTGATAATTTTAAAAGTTTTTATTTTAAAGATCTAATTGATAGCAGCCTAATCGTCAGCTATCAATTATTCATTATCATTTAAAATGCTTTTGCTTCTTCGTGCAGCAATCTAACCAGTTCCTCAGGATTATCTGCACTCACCAGTTTAACGCCGGCTTTTGCAGGAGGCAGATCAAAAGATGCGACAGAGGTCAACGTTTCTGCGGCAACCGGCTCTACTACTTTTAAGGGTTTTGTTCTTGCCCCCATTATTCCTTTCATATTGGGAATTCGTTGTTCTGCAACGCCTTTTTGACAACTAACTACTACGGGTAGTTGCACTTTGTCTGTTTCTTCTCCACCTTCGATCTCTCTTACTATGATTGCATTTGCCCCGTCAATATCAAACTTGGTAGCTAAAGAAACATAGGGGAGATCGAGTAATTCTGCCACCATACCACCAATGGAGGCCCCATTGTAATCAATTGTTTCTTTTCCTGTAAAAATGAGATCGTAGTTGCCTTCTTTTGCAATGGCAGCAATTTGCGAAGCAATATAATAGCTATCGTGGCTATCAGTATTTACCCGAATAGCTTCATCACCACCTAATGCCAGTGCTTTTCTGATGATCGGGTCTGCATCAGCAGATGCAACAGTAATTAAATGTATCACAGCTGAAGTGTCAGCTTCTTTCAGTTCAATAGCTCTTACCAGGGCATACCATTCATCGTATGGGTTGATGATCCATTGTACGCCATCGGCAGCAAATTTCGTATTGTTATCTGTGAAGGCTATTTTTGCTGTCGTATCTGGAGTTTTACTGATACACACTAAGATTTTCATATAGCAACATTTTGAATCTAAAAATAAGTTGTTTATGCAACTAATACAAATATAACAGAATAATTGATAATTGATAAATAATAATTGATAATTTTTTTACAATAGAAATACATGGATAGGATCAGCAAATTGAAAGAATACCTGGCAGCAAATGATAAGGATAGTTTTTTACAACATGCGCTGGCATTGGAGTATATAAAAATTGGGAATGATGAGGATGCTCGTAATTTGTTTAATGAAATTTTGTTACGTGAGCCTACGTATATAGGGTCTTATTATCATTTAGGTAAACTGCTTGAAAGAGTTGGCGATGTTAAAAAAGCAATGTTGATCTATGAACGAGGCATGTTTGAAGCAAAGAGGGCAGGAGACAATCATGCGTATAACGAATTGCAGGGTGCATTGGAAGAGATCGGTGATGAGGATCTTTGATTTATGTTAGATAATATTCAAGTAGTACAAAGTAAGAAATGATTGCAACAGAGGAAATACTAATGCTTATTGCTCTTTTTTGATAAAAGAAAAAACATAAAGATACAGGCAATAATAATCCGGGAGGAATACTTGCAATAATAGAGGGGGTAGCTATCTTTAGTATTACAGATGCAGGAATCAAAGGGGATATTAATTGGTGGTTTGTTTGAAGAAACGTCACGTATCCCATCAGTATTACTAAAGTGTGTACGACTAATAATATCCTGGAAGGAATCTCTAATTTGTGCATGGATATATTTTAAAAATGAATGTAGTAAAAAAAATTAAGGATCATATTGCAGCTGAAAATTTATTTCAGCCAAACGATAGGTTATTACTTGCCGTTAGCGGAGGTGTAGATTCTGTGGTGCTATGTGAGATTTGTAAACAGGCTGGATACAGTTTTGTTATAGCGCATTGTAATTTTAATTTAAGAGGAGCCGATAGCGAAAGAGACGAAGCTTTTGTAAAAAAACTTGCTGAAAAATATCAGGTTGATTTTTTTGTGAAACATTTTGACACAGTTGCTATTGCTAAACAGCAAAAGAAATCTATTGAAGAAATAGCAAGAGAGCTGAGATATGAGTGGTTCAATGAATTAATAAATGATCAAAGGCAAGGCAATAATAACGCTCATTCCATTGCCAATTGCCAATTGCCAGTTGCCCGTTGGATACTTACTGCTCACCATGCGGATGATAATATTGAAACAGTACTGATGAATTTTTTCAGAGGTACAGGTGTCAAGGGCTTAAGAGGGATCTTGCCTAAACAAAACAAGATCATCAGACCAATGTTATCTATCAGGAAAAATGAGTTAAGGCGTTTTGCGCAAGAAAACGGGCTTGAATTTGTAGAGGATCATACCAATGCTGAAAATGATTACACCAGAAATTATTTCAGAAATGAACTGATACCGGCAGTAAAAAAAGTATATCCGATGGCAGAAGAAAATATTTTACAAAATATTGACCGCATGATAGGAGTAGAAATGTTGTATCAGCAAGCGGTTGATCTGCAAATAAAAAAATTGATAGAGCAAAAAGGCAATGAAATTCATATCCCCGTTTTAAAGCTGTTAAAAGTATCTCCACTGTCAACAGTAATGTATGAGATAATAAAGGATTTTGGTTTCACGGCGCATCAAACAGACGAGGTGATCTTATTGCTTAAAAGCGACACGGGTAAATACATTCAGTCGGCAACCCACAGAGCCATTAAAAATCGGAACTGGCTGATAATTTCTCCTAATAAAACAATTGACGCGGCTACCATTTTGATTGAATCTTCGAATCAACAAATTGATTTTTCAGCAGGTAGTATAACATTCAGGGAATTATCTGCAGAAACCTTTCAATTCCTAACGGATAGCAATGTGGCTTTGCTGGATGCAGATAAGATCAAATTTCCCTTGCTGTTGCGAAGATGGAAACAAGGAGATTATTTTTATCCCCTGGGAATGCAGAAAAAAAAGAAGGTCAGTCGCTTTTTAATTGATCAGAAATTATCTCTTACACAAAAAGAAAATGTTTGGGTAATTGAAATGGATAAAAAAATTATTTGGGTTGTGGATATGCGTATTGATGACAGATTTAAGATCAACGATAAAACGAAACAGGCGTTGCAGTTAATATTAACCCGTGCCAAATAGGGTTGGGTGTTTTAGTTCTTCTATGATAGCGGTAAATAATGCTGGTTGCAAAACAGCGATCAGTGCCAGAGTATAGATGAGTCCAAAGATCGACCCCCATAAATGTGCATCATGATTAATATGGCCGCCACCTCTCTTGCTCATATACACACAATAGAAGATGTAGAGAATAGCATAAGCAGCTGCAGATACTCTGATGGCTCCGTATAAATAAATACTGCTCCATGGGCTGAAAATAATAGTGGCAAAAACTACTGCTGACACAGCTCCTGATGCGCCAAGGCATAAATAATTTTCGTTCTGCTTTTGTTTATTGTAGGTAGGTAGGTCTGCGGCGATCATTCCTAAAAAATACAATGTCAGGTAGGCAATGCTTCCTCCCAAAGCGTATTCTCTGAAATAAAACTCCAGGTTTCTTCCAAAAAAATATAAGGTAAACATGTTAAAGAATAAATGCATCCAGTCTGCATGAATGAAGCCTGAAGTAATGAAACGGTAATATTCTTTTTGCTTACTCACACCATATGGCCACATGATTGTTTTATTGATGAGGTTCTGGTTGCCAAAGCCAATCAATGATATGATAACAGTAATACCGATCAGAAATAATGTAATAGGGAAGCTGCTGAAATTCATATTTTTATTTTATCAAAACTAAATTAATAAATTAACTGTGATGGTATTTTTCATTACGGATAATGGTACATGCTCTATATATTTGCTCTGACAATATCAATCTTACTAATTGGTGCGGAAAAACAAGTTGTGACAGGCTCCATTTTGTATTAGCTCTTTTCATTATTTCATCACTGACACCATATGCACCTCCAATTAAAAAAACGACATTTTTTACACTTTCATTGGCCCTATTCTGGATAAAACTTGCCAATAACTCACTGCTAAACTGTTTACCTCTTTCATCCAGCAATACCAGATAATCGTCTTTTTGCAACATATTCAGAATGATTTCTGCTTCTTTTTTCTTGAGTTCTGCATTATTGAGCACTGCAGCATTTTTGGGAGGAGGAATAATTGTCCAATTGGCCGGATAATAGTTGCTAATACGCTTTGTAAACTGCTCTACGCCTTCTTTTACATAAGATTCATGTGCTTTGCCAATGGTCCAAAAGTTGAGTTTCATATATTTTGATACTGCAAAATTGCTTAAAGACTTGGGAACAATAAAATAAATTTCTATATTTGCACCCCATTTGGCTGCGTAGCTCAACTGAATAGAGCATCTGACTACGGATCAGAAGGTTTTAGGTTTGAATCCTAACGCGGTCACAAAGTAAGAAGTCTCTTTATACTCATAATGAAGTATTTAGAGACTTTTTTATTTCTCTTATGCTATTATTAGGTACGCAAAACACTAATCTGCTTGTAAATTGCTTGTAATTTTTTACTAGTAACCTACATACTCCAAAACACAGAGTATGGAACTTACCTTTAAAATTGTTCTAGACAAAAGACACAAGAAAACAAATGAAACTTACCCCTTAAAACTTAGGGTATTTCAAAACAGAGCCTACAAAGAACGGAGTTTAAACATTGCTATTTCTGAAAATGATTGGGATTCCAATTTGCAAATGGTACTATCAACTAATGATAGCTACACAGCCTTAAATTCAAAATTGACATCTACTAAAGCAAAAGTTCAGAAACTTATCTTTTTAAGTGAAGATGCAGAAACCCTAACTACACCCGATGAAATCATTAAACGATTAAAGAACAAGGGGCAAAAGCAGGGAGGCAATATAAAGCCTTCAATTATACAGTATGGCAAAGATCATATTGAAAAATTAAAGGTTTCAGGTAGGATAGGAAGTGCAATAACTTATTCTTGTGGTATTAATAAACTAAAAGATTACGCTAAGACAGATAAGCTAACTTTTGAGTCAGTAGATTACAGATTTATTGAAAATTTCAATACTGCTCTATTAAAAGAAGGTATAAAAATCAACAGCATTGGTAACTATTTTAGGAGCATTCGAGCCTTATTCAACAAAGCTATTAAAGAAGGTGTTGTAGAAGCAAAATACTACCCATTTACGAGCTTTAAAATCAAAACAGAGAAGACTATCAGTAGAGCATTAACAAGTACTGAAATTAGCCAAATATTTGCTCTTGATTTACCTGTTAGGAGTACTATTTGGCATCATAGAAATCTATTTGCTTTGTCCTACTGTTTAATAGGAATTAACTTTTCTGATTTGTTAACTCTTACAAAGGAAAATTTTATTGATGGCAGAATAACCTTTAGAAGAAGTAAAACACATAAGATTTATAGTATTAAAATTCAACCAAAATCAAAGGATATTTTTGATTACTATTTTACTGAGTTTCCAGAAAGTAGTAAGGAGTTTTTACTTCCATTTGTCAAGAATTTCAACAATCCAATTACACTGAAAAAGGATATTTCACAAGCAATTAAAAATACCAATGATTATTTAAGAAAACTAGCCACTGAATGCAAAATAAGAAAGAATATAAGTACTTATTATGCAAGGTATAGTTGGGCTAATATAGCAAGAGAGCTAGGTTATCCTAAAGATATGATTGCAGAAGCTTTAGGGCATGAGTATGGGAATAAGATTACTGGCATTTATCTAGATAATTATAGTAATGAAATAATAGACAAGATGAATGATAGGGTTATAAGTTCTGTATTTTGATTAAAAAAGAGTAGGGGTTATAATGCCCCTACTTTGTTTTTATCTTGTTCCTTTTGCCAATATTCAATTGAAAATTGAGGAGCAGCACCAATAGATTTTCTTAACTCATCTTCCATAACTGACTTGACATAGTTTTCATTACCTAAAGTGGTTACTATGCTATCATGAATAGTAAATAATGGCAAATCAGGGTTTTCTTTGCTTATTCTTTTACAAACTCTTTCAAGAATTAAATAACTTTCTATTCTTTGAAGTACAACAGCTAGGTTTCTATAATTATCTTTTTTGATAAATTCAAAAAGCTTAGCAATTACAGGGAATTTCCTTTTGAATATTTGTGTTGCGGAATCCCTTTTTCTATTATAGCTTTTATTATCATCATCAAAAAGAAGTTGCAATACAATCTTTTTTACTTTATCTCTTTTTTCATTCTCTGTCTTACAAGAAGTTAAAACTCCCTCTTTTTCAAAAATTGGTATTAAGTATTCGTAAAAAGTACCATTTACCACATTTTTGATAAATTCTTCTTTTTGAATGTCCTTCTGGGTAAGGGTTTTAGAGGAATCTAGGAACTTAATGATATTATTTATTTCTTTCTTGTTTTTCCTTATTTCTATATACATTTCCTCACTAATCCTTTTCAAGGTTGGTTTTTGGGCTGTATCCACAGATTGCCAAAACTCTTTTTTGAGCAAGGCTGTACACATATATGGCTGACTATTTTTGATATCAATAGATACCAACTCTTGATCATCATAAGTTATAAATTTTCTAAGCCATTTAGGAATGTTGGTTAAATTAGTATGTAATCTTTTACCTGTTTCATCAATATGACAATAGTAATCTTTACAATTGATCCTATTTACAAGAATTTTGAAGTTTTTACAGCTTTCATTTAACTGATTAATTTCTTCAAGCTTTTTTGAACTACTAAATGAACAGCTATTTATCAATGCCATTTCATTTAGCTCATATTCATTAATAGCTTTATAAGCCTCTACTTCATCAATTTGAAGTTTTTGAGAATCTATCCATTTTACTAAATGTGGTAACTCTTTTTTGACTAAATTTATTTTGAAAGTATGCTTGGCTTTAATTTTCGTACATAAAGTAAAATCGGTTAGTGTGGCTTTCTTAAAATCTTGACCTCTATATTGGTCGGCGAGTCTATAACCCATACTGACTTTTTCAGGAATAAATTTCCCGTCACATTCTATGATACCAACTTTTTTCAGGTATTCAATATGGTTGTGATACTGGGGAATGAATTTTTCCAGAATTTTAGAATGTAATGGGACATAGCCATTGCTTTTACCTAATTTCTTTAGATGCTCATCATCGAGAGATGCTCTTCTTGTCATTATACAATGAATAATGTATAGTAAAGAGTCTTTCTTAAGTCCTTTTCTTTTTTCAAAAGGATTTGCTTTAATAATTGTTTCAATATCCAAGTTTACTGGACAGCATGCTTTAATAGCCATAATAATTTAGCTTTAAATTTTAAAAAATATGTTTCTTTACTCCCTTTGGAGTTGATGTAATCCAGAAACACATTCATTAAAATTCAGAACTCAAATATTACAGTTACCAAAATAGCATACTCTCTTAATTAGAGGAGTAAACGATAAAATTGGTGGGAAGTTTTAAAACTGTATCTGAATGTCATAATGCCTCTCCTTCACTTTACCTCATTGACCTAGTGCAAAGTTACGAAATATTGTATGTTGTATCCAAGAAAAATAAGGGCATTTGAAAAAATATTTTAACGTAATTAGTTAGTTTTTTAATAGACAATAATCAATTTAGTTATGATATTTTGTAAATGGGTCGTTTCTTAAAGCTATCCATAAAGTTTATTTGGATTTCCTTTTTTAAATATTGTGTTACAATTACTTGAATTTTTGCTTATATTAGCCACTAGCAAAATATTCAGGGTAATTAATTATTAACTGAATAAAATTATATAGACAAGATGAAAAATTATAAATTAATAGACCTTTTTAGTGGGGTGGGAGGTATTTCAACGGGTTTCCATTGGGCAGGATTTACTACTGTTTTTGCAAATGAATATGATAAAGAAATAGGAGAAGCTTATAAGGCAAATTTCCCAGATACAAAAACGATTATTGAAGATATCCGTAAGATTGATTTTGCCGAAGTAATGAAAGATCTTAAAATTAAAAGGGGGGATGTTGATGTAATCGCTGGTGGTCCCCCTTGCCAGGGGTTTTCAATGGCTAACCGTAAAAGAATAGAGCAAGATGAAAGAAATTTATTGTTTCTTGAATTTGTAAGAGCAGTAAAGGCATTTCAACCCAAATGTTTTTTAATTGAGAATGTTGTTGGAATGACTGCTGAAAAAGTTGCTATTAAAAGCTCTGAAAAGAATGTAGTTGACTCAATGACAGATTTTTTTCATGAAATAGGGTATCAAATTTCTTTTAAAAGTTTTAAGGCTGAAGAACATGGAGTCCCGCAGATAAGAAGAAGGGTAATTGTAATAGGAACTCGCTTAGAAAATAAATTTGATGATTTAAGATATCTAAGAATCGGTAACCTGAAAAAGGAATATTTATCAAAGGAAGAAATGTCAAAGAAAAAGGATATTCAACATACATTGTTTTTTGATGAAATTGATAAAGGGATTAAATATCCAACAACAGTGTGGGAATCTATAAGTGATTTGCCACAAATAGAGGCAGGTCAAGGAGAAGAAAAAATGGGGTATCTATCTAAGCCTAAAAATGAGTACCAAAAATTTCTTCGTAAGGGTTCAAAATTTGTCTATAATCATCTGAGTACTCCTCATAGTAAAGATGTTATTGAAAGAATTAAGTTAATTAAACAAGGGGAGAACTTTAATCATTTACCAACTGATTTGCAAACAAAATCAGTACATTCTGGTGCATTTGGTAGATTGGTAGCTGATTCATTATCACCTACAATTACTACTAGATTTGATACACCATCTACTGGTAGAGTTATACACCCTTTTTTAAATAGAACTTTAACTGTAAGGGAAGCTGCAAGAATTCAATCTTTTCCTGATGATTTTAAATTTATTGGATCTCGAACATCACAGGGAAAACAAGTAGGGAATGCAGTTCCTCCATTAGTTGCAAAAAAAATAGCTGAAATGTTCATTAAAGACTTTTTAACATGATACTTCAAATTAATCAAGAGGAGAAAGATAGGTGTTACCAATTTGCAGAGTCGATAATAGGAGGAGGGAATCAGTTTAACAGATTCAATCAAAATAGAACTGTGCAAGTACATAGAACTTACATAGGAAAATTAGCTGAATATGTTTTTCTACATTTCCTCCATTCTAATGGAATAGATTATGAAGAGGGAGATATGTTTGAAATTTTTGAAGGTGCTGAAAATGCCGATACTTATGATTTTGTTTTACCTAATGGAGAAACTATAGACATTAAAACTGCATCTCTACCATTTCATAGACGAATAATGATTCCTATTTCACAATTTCATTTAAGAAAGGATTATTATATCGGAATAAAATTAAATTTTGAGTCACTAAATAGAACAATTTTACCATTTTCAATTACAAATTGTGTTTTGTATGGCTATGTTCAAAGAGAAATTATGGAGCGACAGCCAACACAAAATTTTGGTGAAGGAGACTGTAAGGCATATGAGTTAAATCGACTGGTTGATATAGGTAACCTAATAAATATGTTTTAATGACTTTAGAAGATTATAAAATATGGTATACAATTGATGAGGGGCATTGGTATGTGAGTAAGGTTAAACAATATAAACCCAGTGCAATTCAGAAATTTGCAAAGGGTTTAGCGATTATTGCAAATGTAATTAATGCGGAGAAGGATTCAGAAATGTACAAAGGGTATTTTTTGTTTAAGCCCAAAGAAGAAAATAAACTCTTTCCTGAAGAAAAAAAAATATTGATAGACGAATATTCTGTATTATTTATTTGTTTGAATTTTTTATTGGAGAACTTATTAGATCAATCACATTTAGAAGCTACCAATTTTGAAAAATTTCAAGAATTTTCTACTATCCAGAGAGAGTTTTTAGAAGGGAAAAATTATGAATATTTCATTAATAAATATACTAAGAAATATCTAACAGATGAATTATCGGTTTACTATCGAAATTTTAAAAGCTGGTTAGGGAAATTTGGGTTTTATGGTGAATATGAAAATAAAACCGCGTTTATAACAGAAATGGGTTATGAATTAATTGAGAATAGAGGGAATTCGGAAAAATGCAGTGCTTTGTTCTCGCATCAAGTGAAAAAATTTCAACTTTGGAATCCTACTATTAAGGAGAAATATAGAGATTACAAAATTAGACCTTATTATTTACTCTTAGAAGTACTAGGAAAACTTCCTGATCGTTGGTTTTCTAAAATTGAGTATGCATTGTTTATTACAAAAATTAAGAGCCATAATGAAAGGATAATAGCAGATCAGATAGAATTTATTAAGCAATGGCGAGAACTATCCCCGGAAGAACAACAAAAATTTATTGATGAGCTTAATTTTATTGATAAAAAGAAGTTTAGGAGAAGACCTCGGACAAATTTTAATAGGTTATTGGATTCAGCGTCCAAAGAGATAGATTGTTATGGGTATGGAGGGTTGATTGAAAAAGGAGAAGGGTTATATCAAGGGAAATATATTTTGGCTGATTATGATAAAGCTATGAATGAGCTGAATCTTTTTTCTACTGGAGCAAGATTTATAGAATTTGAAAAAAAGTTAGACTGGATAGCTCATTTGGGTTCTAAACAAGGGCTTTCAATAGATGATATTTTAGATTTGTATTTGGCAAATGGGGTTTCACTAGAATTTATTAATGATGAGTTTAAAAACAATCAATCCTTAAAAGATTCAATTCAAGACAAGATTTATGAGAAAGAAATAGAAGAATACTATGTAAACAATATTAAAGAAATACATAAAGACCTAGAAGTACTTACTAAGCCAACCTATGGTCGACAATATAGCACTCATATTGGTCCAATTGATATTTTATGTTTTGATGTTATTACAAATGAGTATGTGATTTGTGAGTTAAAAAGAGGGCAAACAAGCGATGAAACTGTAGGGCAATTATTAAGATACATGGGCTGGGTGAAAAAGCATTTAGTTTTTGATGGAAAGAATGTTCGAGGAATTCTTGTTGGAGCTGATTTTAATGAAAAAATTGATTATTCGTTACTTGGAATGCAAAATAGTGAAGTTGATAAAATAATTGGAAAATTTAATCATCCATTTAATGATAATAATAGACCTCCTCAAATAAAAAAGCGTAATAAGAATTAAGAAATATAAAATTTGATCATTGTTTTTATATGAATAATAAAAATGTCATACCAACAATAAGAGAATACTTGGTTAGAAATGGGTGGGATGAAATTAATAGCAATTTGTATATTATTGATCAATTAAATTTGTCTATTAAGTTTAGCTCAGAAGGGCAATTTGATTTTTATGTAAACAATGAAATAGATAAATATCCTCCTTTGGATATTTATATGCATTCTTTGTCTGTTTTTAGTGATATTGAGACTTACAATAAAACTCTCAGGCTAATACAAATAATAAAAGATAGGGGATTTACAGTCGTTTATGATTCAGGTAGCTTTGAATGGAAAGATGACAACAATAAAATTATTGAAGAGAATATTAACGGTTATATTATTCAATCATTTGAAAAATATTATAATTATGCTTCAACTGGAATTAACTTATTTAGAATATTCAAGAAAAATGATATTGACATTGCTTTAATTTCAAAAGGTTATTTGGAAGTTTGTTATTTTTCTACCGATGGTTTTTTAGGGGGGGATGGCATGTTTAGCGGAGATGATATTCTTGAATCTATTTTGTTTGAATTAGCATTATTGCTAAATCCTCTGTTTTATCATGATAAAAATAAACATTGCCTTAATTTATCCCCTGCCACAAAAAATGAAATATATAAATTAAACAAAGATTATTTTGATAATTATTAATAATAAATTAAAATTTATGAAAAGCTCATTTTTATTTATTATATGTTTAGCAGTTGTTTTGGTTGGTAAAGCACAAAAAACTGATAGTGTAAATAGGGAGTATCATATCAAGTATGAAGTTTTAACTGTATGTCGTCAAATCAAAGTGAACTTTCTCTTAGAGAGTGTTTCGTGATTTAAAGATACTTTTTATTTTTAGTTTTATAGTGTACAGATGTATGTCGTCAAATCAAAGTGAACTTTCTCTTAGAGAGTGTTTCGTGATTTAAAGATACTTTTTATTTTTAGTTTTATAGTGTACAGATTAAAATTAAGATGCTATTTTTTGTCTTAAATAATTTTGCCTTCTTCTTTGAAGCGTTAGCATTTTTATTCTTTGCCTGTATTTAAAAATCTCTTCTTGCCTTCCGTAATAAACATCTGCCGGTGTGACATTCCCAAGAGACTCATGATAGCGTTCATGATTATAGTAGTGTACAAAAGCCGTTAATGATGCTTCCAGTTCTTCAGGGCAGTAGTAATTATCCAACTTAACAACGTTTTTCATTGACCGATGATAACGTTCAATTTTCCCTTGTGTTTGCGGATGATTGGGCCTGCCATGTAAAAGTTTCATTTTCTTGTTTTGTAAAAAGATTTTGAGTTCTGATGCGATATAGCAAGCTCCATTGTCCGATAATAACTTTGGCCTGAACTCATTTGGCAACTCTGAAGCCTCCAGGGCTCTATTAACTGTTCGTTGTACATCCTCTGTTTTCATTGTCTTACAGAGTTCCCAATGAACAATAAAACGGCTGTAATCATCCAGTACTGTACTCAGATAATACCATCCCCATCCCAATATCTTGAAGTAAGTAAAATCTGTTTGCCACATTTCATGAACAAAGCAGGTCTTTTGACTAAATTCATTTCCTGCTGCTAACAAAATATGTGAAGGGCTGGTGATTAACCCTTTGGCCTTCAAAATCCGGTACACGCTGGATTCTGATATGAATATTCCTTTTACATCACTGAGTTTACAGGATAATTCTCTGGGTGATAACTCGGCATATTCCAGCGCAATCTCCACTACAAGATTCTTTTCAGACTGTGGTATCGTATTCCAGCGTTGCCGGGTAGCACGTTTTGATTCAAGGCCATTAGCACCCTTATCCAAATAAGCTTTGTACCAATTGTAAAACGTACTCTTGTTGATCCCCAACTGTACCAAAGTTCTGTTTACTCCCAGTTCTGAACGTTCAACCAATTGAATGATTTCCTCCTTTTCTGCTACTGATAATCTCATACGACGTTGATATTTTTCGCTTACTCCAAGATGGTTAAGCTTTTTTTTACAATGTCATAGCGGAGCATCAGATCAGCTACCATTTCTTTTAACCTTTGATTCTCTTTACGTAGTTCAGTTACTTCGTCACTAGTAGCTTCACGAGTAGTATCACCATTAAGGCGTTTCTTACCTGCTTCCATGAACTCTTTATTCCATTTGTAAAACAATGCCTGGTTAATCCCATGTTTACGACATATCTCTGCGGTAGAGCTTTCACCTCGTAGTGCTTCCATAACTATAAGGATCTTTTGTTCGGAGGTGAACAATCGCCTAGTCCTGCGACGGATGTCTTTAATGAAGTTTTCTGTGGACTGTTTTTGTTTCTTTTCCATGTTATTCTATTTTAATGATGAACAATGGAAATACTCTCTAAAATTAACTTATTTTTAGTCCAGTTTTAGCTGACGATTTACAAATAGAAGTATTATATTAATTTCACTATTATAATATGAAGTAGGTGTTTTGAATTGACCAATACAGTGTTTATAACACTAGTTTTACATCGAAGGAAATTTGAAGAGATATAATTAATTGATTTTAACTCAGGTATTAAAAATAGTAACGACCCTAACTCGGTCACAAAGAACAAAAAAGGGGTTTCATATATATAAAACCCCTTTTTTGTTCTTTGTAAATTATTTTCATCAATACAAATTATTGCAATGTTGCCAACAAAGCTTTTGCTTTGGTCATTTGTAATGATACTATGTAATAATATACCTGATTTAATTTGGCCAAAGCTGTAGCATTACCTGCATAGCTTTTACGTAGTTGATATAATGTATAAACAGCTTCAAGATCGGCTTGCGCTAAACTTGTTACTCCTAATGTTTGTTGTAATGTAGTTAAAAGAGAATAGCCAAATCCTCCATCAGCTGTGGTAGTGGGTTCAATCATCGTGCCTTCTCCATAGTCATTCCAGGTAGGCAATTGGATGTATTGATCAGCTTGTTGTATTGCAAGGTTAAGTGTAGTTTGAAAATTTGATGTTCCGTTTGCAGCTATGACCCATGTAGGATTTCCTACATTAGACCAGCCTGTTCCGCCTAATGCATAATAACTGTTAAAGCCGGGGTAAGCAGCCGTCATTTTCATTCCCGGACTAGTTGCATAAAATTGGTTTAGTCTTGTTGTATTACTGCTTTCTACCCATGCAAATTGTCCGTTACTTGCAGTTCCTCCTCCCGTATTAAACATATAGGTAAGGAAAGTTGGTTTAGGAGAAAGTGAAGTGAAAACACTATTCCAATTTGTACTGCCAGTTATAGTTCTTGGACCAAATACCAGCAACAATGGCGAGCCATTTATTTTTTCATAATTGGATTTCGAAAAATAGTTTGTTTGGGCATAAGCCATATCGCTTTGTGCTTGTGTAATTTGATTAGTGGCGCTGCTTACTGTAAAGTCTTCATATACTAATGCAAAAGAAAGTCCGGCTTTGGCGAGTCTTGATACGATCGTACTCGTATTCCGTTCTAACATAGGGAAATCGAATTTGGAACTTGAACCATACCAATCAATTAAAATCCCATCAATACCACTAAGTTTCATTAATAATAATTGGTAATCAATTATAGTTGTATCATTTGATGCATATGGACCTGTTAAGGGATAATAATGTGATGCTATTGTGGTTGGCGGGGATACAGCGGCATTCATTGTCCAATGCTGTCCCCATGAGCCGGGGTTTAAAGTGTTAGACGTTGGAGTTTCAAACCAAGGCATTACATGTGCAAATACCTTTTTGGTAGATGTTTTTGCGACAGAAACAGGAGACAGGGGAATAACATTACCACTAAAAAGCGGAGGAACTACTGAACATAAATTAAACCAAGCTGAGTTCTTATATAATTCAATACATGTTGAATCTGTATTATAAATTACCATACCCGCCACCGGATTTTGAATAGCATTTCGGGCAGTAGTGTTCATTCTCGGAGGAAGAAAAGCTTTGTCGTTTGATGTAAGATCTAATATACTGGAGGCATTGGGCGTATTAGTTCCAATACCTATTTGCGCAATAGCAGATAAAATTAAAGAACTAAGTAAGCATGTGGTAAGGATGAATTTTTTCATTTTGCAATTTAATCATGAGTGAAATTAATATGGTTCCCCATATAGATGTTATTGCTTTATATTTCAAAGCAGAACGATACAATAACGTTAAATAGAAGCAATAGTGGTAAGTGTGTGATCAGATATGAACCTCCTAAAGTTTTTGCTGATTGGTTCGGAGATCATTTTATAAATCTTTTTAAAAATTTACGCTGTAAAATTAATGCATTCTCATCAAAATTCTTACCGACACTTGATGTTTACTGCTAATTTATTTTTATTAGTAAATTTCTGTTGTACTGGGCGGTAAGCATTTTTAAATACCCCAAAAAAAATTTAATAAAATTATAGTTCAGAAAAGGCGGTGTTGTTTTAAACACCAGGCTTTTAAAAAGGCAAATATTGACAAAAAATATTTTGTTCGATAGCAAAAGATTTCTATCAGGTATTTTATAAGCGACATTTTATTGAAATTTTGAGCTTTTTGTTATATATAAATATTGTTAATTTGTTTTTAGGTAATTGATAATCATTTTGTTATAAAAAAATAAATCAATTTTTTTAAAATATTTACTAAGTCTATATATGTAGACGTTCCTTTAGCTACTCTGTTTCTATAAATTTGTTAAGGGTACGTACGATAGTAATAACGATTGTCATTAATTTATTTCAGGTAATAGTTTTTCGCAGGATTCAAAACAGGCAAGTGAAGATAGGTCTTACTGCATGACTATATGTAAAGATTACACACCTTTAATAATACCCACGATTGTTGATCTCATATTTTATTTGTTTAATAATCAATAAAGCTTTTGCCAAAAACTAAAATTGCCATCATGAAAAAAATCATTTTTACCACGTTATTTTTCAGTTTATTCGTTGTATCAGTATTTGCGCAAGTAGGTATTGGAACTAATACGCCCAATGCCTCCAGCGTATTGGATTTAACGTCTACCAGTAAGGCTTTTCTTCCGCCGAGAATGAACACCGCTGCACGTGATGCTATTCAAAGTCCGGTGGCGGGTATGGTAATATTTAATACTACCACCAATTGTATTGAGTTATACAGAGGTTCTGGCTGGTATAATATGTGTACAGGTGGAACAGCGCTTTTACCTACCATTACTTCATTTACACCTTCAAGTGGACCGGTAGGCACTTCGGTAACAATTACCGGTACCAATTTAACTAGTGCAACTGTAAAGTTTAATAATACAACAGCAAGTGTATCTGTTAATACAGCAACATCAATAACCTGTACAGTGCCAAGCGGGGCAACTACAGGAAATATTACAGCCACGACAACTGATGGAACGGCCACCAGTGCGTCTGTATTTACTGTTACAGGCGGAGTACTTACTTCAAATGAAGTTGCAAAATCTAACCTAATAGCACATTGGAGGTTTGATGACTCTAAAATTGAAGATACTTCAGGTGTTCTTCCTTTTTCATCGACAGGCACGCAGGCCTATGTAACCGGGAAAATAGGGAAGGCGCTACAGTTTACCGGAGCTCAATTGATTTATCCAACCATCGCTAAAATAAATAATGCCACAGCTTTGCAAAATGGATTTACATTAAGCATGTGGGTTCAATTGCCAAGTAACACAACTAATTACTCACCATTATGGCAGGTAAATGGAAATATCGGAGATATCTTCGGTCTTGTTGGTTTAGCTTTCCGCAAGAATGGTGATGTTTTTGATTTTGATGGAGCACTTACACATGTAAATGGAACTGGTACACATTCAACAGGTTTCGGAGCACATCTTGAAGGTAGTTCATTCTCATTTGCTAGTGCAACTTGGGCATTTATTACAATGACTTACGATGATGCAACTAGAAAAATCTCTTATTATGGTAATGGGACCAAAATTGGTGAGAAAGCAGTTGATGTAAGTGTTATCCCTGCTCTTGAAAAATTTGAATTGGTAACAACGGCTTCAAATCCGGGAGTATCTATCAGCCAGGTTAGTTTTGGCGCATTAAATACCAACCCTCCGTTTACAACTGGTCCTGCTCCTGCAAGCTGGCAAAATTCAAATTTAACAGGGGTAGTTGATGATGTAAGATTATTCAACAAAGCTTTAAGTGGAACCGAAATATCGGATTTATATACAAGAGGTTCTGCCGGAAATTAATACACTAAAACTCCAAGCAATGATTAAGGCCGCTACTCAAAAGGTAGTGGCTTTTTTCATTTAATGCTTAATTAATGTATACAAAAATGTGTATAGAAAACACAATTTTATATTATTAAAAATAAATATATAATTACTGTTATTTAAATGATAATCAATGTTTTAATAATTATATATTTATTTATTTAATTTAAATGATTTTAATTTATTATCTTAGGGATGTTAAACTATTATCCTGAAGGTCTTAAGCAGCTCATAATGCTTTTCTTGAATCATGTAGGGAGTAATATAAAAGAAAACGTTGTATGCTTAAACCTATTCTAATCGGATCTATTTTCCTTTTTTTTTCTGTCGTTTGCTTTTCTCAATCAACTGCTAACTATAGTTTTACCGAATTAGATAATACCATCGAGAATGCTGCCAAGTACGATAAAGTAATAACAAAATCGATCAATGACCTACAGGCAAAAATACGTTCCTTGGCAAAAGATGATCTGTTAAGCGAATATGAGTTAAGCCATCAACTATATAACTATTATAAAGTTTACAAATACGATTCAGCTTATGAGTATGCCTGTCGCTGCCAAAGAATTGCTTACAAACTAAATGATCCTAAAAAAATTGCCTATTCAAGTATCACATTGAGTTTTACATTGTTGTCATCTGGTTTATTTAAAGAAACAGCAGATTCTCTGAGAGTCATCAATATAAATGGCTTGGATGATAGTATTAAGACAGAGTACTACGCTTTACGGGCAAGATATTATTATGATCTTGCCGATTATGCCAAAGACAATTATTATACACTTACTTACAATAAGATAGGAGGCAATTACCTGGATTCAGCTTTAGCGCTGTATCCTAAAACTTCTTTTTCATATCTGTATTACAAAGGATTGAAAGACATCAGGTTGGGTAATATGGCGGAAGCAAAAGATAATTTTACCAAGTTGGTAGCTAGTAGTGGGTTAAGTGAACATGAGTTTGCACTAACTGCTTCTACACTCAGTGATATTTATATTCAAAGCGGAAGTATAGATTCTGCTATTTCTTTGTTGATCAATGCTGCTATCGCAGATATTAAATCTTCCACAAAGGAAACCTCCGCCATGTATAATCTGGCCCAGTTGTTATATAAGAAGGGGGATATTAAAAAAGCGTCACAATTTATTGAATATGCCATTAATGATGCCTCATTTTATGGAGCTCGCCAGCGTAAAGTTCAATTGATTGCGATATTGCCACTGATAGAGGCAGAAAAAATAAACCAGGTGGAATCTCAGAAAAAAGTGCTCATTGGTTATTCTGTTGTGATGACAATTCTTTTGATCGCTGTTATTTTCCTTGCCTATACTGTTTATAAACAAGTAGCCAAATTAAAACTTGCCCAAAAGATCATTTCTGAGGCTCATCAAAAAGAGCATGAAATAAATCAGCAACTGGCTGAGACAAATAAAAAACTTTCTGAAATGCATGTGAAGGAACAGGAAATAAATGAGGCATTGGCTGAAAGTAATGATAAATTGTCTGATGCCAATCATAAATTATCTGAGGCCAATAAGATCAAAGAAGAATACATAGGTTACTTTTTTAATGCCAATTCAGAATTCTTTAATCGGATCGAACGTTTTAAACGCTCTATCGAACAAAAAGTAATGGATAGGAAATTAGATGAGATAAAATTCCTGGTTAATCAAATTAATCTCCGCAAAGAAAAAGAAGATCTGCTGAAAAATTTTGATAAGGCATTTTTAAAACTATTTCCGCACTTTGTAGAGGAATTCAACATGCTGTTTAAGCCGGAAGACAGAATTCAGCTAAAAGATGGTGAAATACTGAATACAGATTTGAGGATTTTTGCCCTGATAAGAATGGGTATCAACGATATGGGTAAAATATCTCAGATATTAGAGTACTCCGTTAACACGATCAACACCTATAAAACTAAGATCAAGAATAAATCAATAGTACAAAACGATGAATTTGTAGATAAAATAATGCAAATTGAATCAAATTAACCATTTCTGACTACTAGAGGTAGTGTTATTTTTAAAATATGATTATATATATAAATATTTTAAAATGCATTGTATCTTATTGATTATCAATTCATATAAAATCAAATATTCCTTTTTGCTCAATAATTATTGATATTTTGATTATATAACTTGGCTACAGGTTATTATTATATTTCCTTTGACTTGCATATTGAAAATGAACGAATTGCTTAGCTGATATATTGTTGAAATATACGACGATTTGCTTAGTTAACTCTTGCTCCTAACTACACCAGAAAAACGTTGAAGCCGTTTTGATATGCTGTCATTTACCAAACTTTAGAGATATTAATTTAAAAATTAAACACCTTTCTATGATCTCACAAAGAAGATTGCTTAGAGTATTATTTACCTTTCTTTCACTTTTCCTCCTAAATAGCATTTTTGCTCAAAGAGTGATCACAGGTAAAGTTACCAACGACAAAGGAGTAGCACTGACCGGAGCAACCATTTTGGTTAAAGGTATTAGTGCTCCGGGAACCAAAACGGATTCAAAAGGAGATTTTTCGTTTACGGTTCCTAACGAAGCCAAAGTATTAGAGATCTCGTATACGGGACACATTTCCAAACAAGTTTCAATTGTAGGCAAAAGCTCTATTGAAGTAGAACTGCAACTTTTTGGTGGTGCCTTAGATTCTGTGGTAGTAATTGGTTATACAACCCAAAAGAGAAAAGATGTAACCGGAGCAATCTCTTCAGTTAAAGGGGAAGACGTAAAGAATCTGCCTACACAAAATGTTGCTGATGCATTACAAGGAAGGGTAGCAGGTGTAGAAGTAATAAAAGCTTCAGGAGAGCCCGGGGCCAAATCGCAAATTACAATACGAGGAGTGTCATCATTAAATCAACCAGATCCTTTATATATCATTGACGGGGTTCGTTCTTCCGGAAACAATGTCAATCCTCAGGATATAGCAAGTTATGAAGTATTAAAAGATGCAAGTGCTGCGGCTATTTATGGTGCGGCAGCAGCAGGAGGGGTAATATTGATAACAACTAAACAAGGCCGTGGTGCAACGCCTACAATTAGTTTCAATTCCCGTTACGGAATTACCGTACCGAGATTAATCAAATTATTGAATAAAGAAGATTTTGTAAGATATAAAAAACTAACGGGAGCTTCAGATTATGTTAACCCATCTCATGCTGCACAGATCGAAGCATTTCCTGATTATGATTGGGTAGATGCATTGTATCAGAACGGATACGAACAAAATTATAATTTGTCTATTTCCGGGTCAACTCCATCTGTAAATTATTATTTATCAGGTGTACATAATATTCAAAAAGGTGTGTTTCTTGATAATACGTCAACTATGTCGGGAGCAAGAGTAAATACAGATGTTAAGATATCGAAAAGTATAAAGATCGGAGAGCAAATCAATGTTTGGAAAAAGATGACAATGCCGGTAAAAACCAGCCTGGTTAATACTCCATTCAGAACCATTCCTGTTGGTGCCGCTACTTCGGATGATCCATACAATCCATGGGGAACTTTTCCTTATGGGTATACAGGAACTAACGTGATTGCTCAGATCAAAACGGCAAACTTTGAATTTCCGGAAGATAATTTCTCAGGAAATGCGTATGTAGAAATTAAGTTGCCTATTAAATACATGACTTTTAAAACTACAGTAGGTTTTACTTCTCAGAACTGGCAAAATAATATTTTTCAGGAAACTTTCTCTGTTGGTGCCGGGTCATCAAGTGGAAATCACTTGTATAGAAATGTAGGTAAATATCAACAAAGTTTATTGGCTTCTATTTTGGCATACGATCATACATGGGGTGTGCATACATTGAACTTATTAGCAGGGTATGAACAATATGCCAATCAATCTGAAAACTTAAGAACAGATGTTACGAATGTAGCAGGACAATCTTATGGCTATATATTAACTTCAAATTCTTCTCAGCAAATTGCAGGTGGATGGGATCCTAATGGATTAGTAAAATCTGTATTCGGAAGATTGAATTATGATTTTGCTAAAAAAATGTATGCAACATTTACTGTAAGAAGAGATGGAAACTTTACAGTGTTTGGTCCGGGTAATCAATATGGTATTTTTCCTGCGGTGTCTGCCGGATGGAAAATAAATGAAGAACCATTTTTCAGGAATATGTTTCCAAAATTCGGCTTGCTGAAATTGAGAGCCAGTTATGGTACTTTAGGTAATAGTTCAATTCCTGCCTATTTGTTTACAACAACTTACTTAAGAATAGGAGCTCAGAATTTTAATAATGGTTCTCCAACAGAAGCTTCATATACACAAGAGTCTTTCCAAAATGATAATATCAAATGGGAAAGTACACATGAAGTAAACATCGGGTTGGATGGTGATCTGTTAAATGGCAGATTGTATTTCAGTGTAGACTGGTATGATAAAACTACCAAAGATTTACTTTATGGTGTGCCTGTTCCATTAAGCTCGGGTATACCTGCATCTAACTCAGATAATCTTACAGCAGGTACTGTAATTACCAATATAGGTTCTGTGAGAAACAGAGGTGTTGATATCGGTATTGGTTACAGAAGTCAGATCAAAGATTTTAAATATTCTGTTAGCGTAGCTGGTTCTTTCAATAAGAATAAAATTATTTCACTACCAGGTAATAACAACAATGCGTTGTTAGATGGAAATAATAATTATCCTGGTGCAGGTGCTGATGGTAGTATTTGGAGAGGGCAAGCGTTAACTTATTCTGCAGTAGGTTATTCTTTTGGACAATTCTACGGATATAAATGTGATGGTATTTATCAAACAGATGCAGAAGCGGCTGCAGGGCCAACTGTATCAGGTGCAACTCCTAAAGCAGGAGATCTGATCTATAGAGATATAACCGGACCTGATGGAGTTCCAGATGGTAAGATCGATGCATTAGATAAAACAATTATCGGTAATGCATACCCTAAATTCAGCTATGGGGTTAATATAAACCTTAACTGGAAGAAATGGGATTTAAACATGCTTTGGAATGGTGTTGCCGGAGTTGACCTGTACAATGGAGTGTTCCCTTACCAGGTTACAAATATTGATGGAGGTAACGTTACTTCTAAAGTTTTTGAAACATCTAATTTTAATGGAAACGGTGTTACAGATCTGCCTAATGTTTTTACCAGTGAAGGATTGGATCTGCTTCCCAACGCTAATGGTAATTATACCAATCCAAGTAGCTTCTTTGTTGAAAATGGTGCGTATATAAAATTGAAAAGTATTCAGCTTGGATACAATGTAAGCGGTAGATTTTTAGAAAAACTAAAAATCAAAAATGCGAAATTTTATTTGATGGGGTATAATGTTCTTCGTTTTACAAAATACAGAGGAGAAGATCCTGAGATCGGTAGCCAGTTCCCTTCATTTGATGCTGAATCTATAAAAGGAAACGTTTCGGTAAAAAATGCTGGTACAACCAACAGGGGTGTTGATAGAGTAAATAAATATCCAACTGTCAGAACATTTTCATTCGGAATAGACCTTACATTTTAATTAATTATAACGCATAGCTATATGACTAAAAAAATATTTTTTATAATCGCATTATCAATCTCTTTTGTAGGTTGCAAAAAAGATCCTCAAGGACTTTCTCCGGTAGATCAGGTTACTAATGGAAATTATCCTAAAAATTTGGGAGACCTTCAAACATTCCTGACTGCTTCTTACTCAAATTTCCGTAAAGATTATTTTCTGTATGGATTTTATATGTTACCTATAAATATGGCTGGTAGTGATCACGCTGCTTCTTTAGCTGGTGATCTTTCTCTGAGCCGGGTAGAGGTCGCATCCAATCATTTGTCGTTATATAATGTGTATGCTGCTGCATTATGGGAGGGGCTTTATATCGGGGTAAAAAATACCAACGTGTGTTTGGAAAGATGTGATTATTTCGAAGCCAGAAATCCTCAGTTTAAGGCAGAGATAGATGATATACGTGGGCAAGCTTTGTTCTTAAGAGGATGGTATTACTTTCATTTGGAATGTTTTTTCGGAGAGAAATATATCGATATGACTCAGCCGGAAAACACAGATGTGTTAGGAGTGCCGTTGTTTACAAAAATGCCTGTATCATTTGAAGAAACACGTAAACCCAGAAGTTCTGCGTATAAAATATGGAGCCAGGTTATTGACGATCTTGAGTCTTCTGCTATTTATTTAAATGGGATTGCAAGATCAGGAGATAATTTAGGTAAAGCTACAAAATGGTCAGCCAAAGCATTGTTGGGTAAAGCTTATGTGTTCACCAAACAATGGGATAAAGCAAAAACTACTTTAGAAGATGTAATAACTAACAGCGGAAAAACGCTGATGCCTTTCAGTAAATATAAAGATGCATTTAATGCAAAACCGGAAAATGAATTTAATGAAGAATCATTATTCGAAATAAATGTTGAACGTGTTACAGAAGGAACAAACGGAATTTTTACTCCTGTATTTCCAAGTTCTAATCTTACTACTTCACATGGCATGTTATGGAGCCCATCAGTGTTGGGTTATAATGGAACAGAAAGTGATCAGAGTTGCCTGACTGTAGGAGAACGTTGCCAGTTTTTTGTTCACGATAAAAATTTATTACGTTTTGGTTTTAATAAACCTCCATATACATTGGTTCATAATCCAAATTATATCGGCAATCCAACCCCAGATGGAAGTGGAGGATCTGCAATTGTTCCTGAATTAATAATGGATCCTAACTATAAAAATGAATCTATTCAATTACGTCAGAATAAAACCACTGATCCAAGATTATATGTAGCGGCCCTTCAACCTTGGGTAGATAGCTGTGGTGATGCGTATCACGTGCAACTGTCGAGTGGCAAACGTAATGAGATGGTGCCTGTTTCCAGATGTTATAATATTCCCCAGGCGAATAAACCTAAGTATCATGGATGGAGCTTTAAAAAATATACAACGATCGATAATAGTTTGTATGCATACAACGGATGTGATGGTGCAAATATTTATTTGATTCGTATGGCTGATGTTTATTTGTTATATGCAGAAGCTCTAAAAAATCTTGGACAGAATGTTCCTGCACTTGAGTATATTAATAAAGTACATAGAAGAGCATATGATCAACCGATCAATTCTCCATCTCCCTACGATTATCTTTCATTGACTGCTCAAACAAAAGCATCTGATGTCAACCTGGAAAATAATCCGCTGGCATACGAAAGATGGGCTGAGTTATTTGCTGAAGGTCATTGGTGGTTTGATGTTTGTCGCTGGAGGATCGGAGATAAAGAAGCTGCATACTATGGAATAGCAACTCCAGAATCACCTAATCCCAATAGCCCAAATAAAGGTAAGATCGAGTGGGATGATAACAGATCATATTGTTATCCGATTCCGGGTAATGAATTTGATGTAAATCCTCAAATACAAAAACAAAGAAATAATTCTGGGTATTAATTATTTGCGATCGGCATAAGAAATGTTTTTATTATAAATTATCTATGAAGAAATTATTCATTGTGGTATTGTGTGCAATCTTATTTGGTTGTAAAAAGGATAAAGCGGATAATTTCTCTGATATCACTTTAACTGAATATGCTCCGGTTGCAGTCTCTAAATCAGTCACAAAAAAAGTGTTTGTGCATGTAATGCCTTGGTTCGAAACTCCGGAAACCAATGTTCCGTTAGGTGCCTGGGGAGTACATTGGAGGATGGCGAATAGGGATCCGAATGTAATTGCTGATGGTAAACGACAGATAGCTTCTTATTACTATCCTTTGATTGGGCCATATGCATCCGGCGATAAAGATGTGATAGAATATCAGTTGTTACTAATGAAGTTAAGTGGTATTGATGGTGTTTTTATTGATTGGCCTGGGCTCAGAAATGTGACCGATTATATTTTGAATGCCAGAAATTCTGAAAGCATGATCGCACAACTAAAAAAAGTAGGATTGAATTATGCGATCGTTTATGAAGATCAAAATTTGAAACCGATACTCGATAGAGTTGGACAAGCAAAAACTGATATATCCTATTTGGAAAGTCGCCATTTTACTAAATCCAATTATGAAAAAATAAACAGCAAACCATTACTGATGGTTTTCGGTCCGCAGGCTTTACTAGACGAGGCAAGTTGGACGGATGTTTTTTCAGTATTAACGCAAAAACCTGCATTTTTTCCTTTGTTATATCAGTCCAATAAAGCGGGGGTAAATGCAACAGGAGAGTTTGCCTGGGTAGGGTCAGGTAATACAAGTGCACTAACAAATTTTTATAATAATGGATATGCTGGCCTTAAGATCACCGCAGCTTATCCCGGGTTTAAAGATTTTTACGCAGCGGGTGGATGGCCTGGTGCATTGGGATGGACAATAGATCATAACGGCACCAATACATTTAACACAACAGTTGATCTTGCTTTGGCAACATCCAACAATTATTTGCAATTGGTTACATGGAATGATTATGGAGAAGGTACAATGATTGAACCAACAAAGGAATTCGGGTATAGTTTTTTAACGTCACTACAGCAGAAATTAGGTGCATCAGCGATGAGTCAGGCAAAGTTAGAAATGGTAAAAAGATTATTTGATCTTAGAAAGGATAAAGCTAACAATGCAGATGCTCAAAAAGCTTTAGATCAGATTTTTTATTATATGGTTTCGCTGCAATTCGATAAGGCACAGGAGCTTTTAAATAGATTTTAAATTTTTCGTCGAACGTGTTTTTATTCATGAACATAAAAAAATATTTTGGCTTGTCTTTATTGTTGTTGCTGATTAACACTGCAATGGCACAAAGCGGGTATACAACTATTTTACAAAAAGTAAAGTTAGTTTTTAGTATTGATGACAAGGGGGTGCCAACATATCAGGTTTTTTATGGAGCCGATAATTTTATCAAATCATCTCGTTTGGGGCTAAAACTGGCGGATAATAAGTCGATGGATGCTGGTCTTACACTGATCGGGGTTGATAGCAGTAGTTTTGACGAAACATGGACGCCGGTTTTAGGTGAGGTAAATAAAATAAGAAATCGATATAAGCAATTCACTGCATATCTCAAACACAATGCCACAGGTAATCTGGTAAATATTGTATTTCGGGTTTTTGAAGATGGCATAGGATTTAGGTACGAATTTCCAAAACAAGCAGGCCTAAAATATTTTGTTGTAACGGATGAACTGACACAGTTCAATTTAGCCGGTGATCATAAAACTTTTTGGATACCGGGAGATTATGATGCTAACGAATATGCTTACACTGAATCAAAGATGAGTCAAATAGGTAAGGCATCTTACCTGGAAAAAAAGGCTGAGTTAGGAGTGTACCAGGTGAAAGATTTTGCATCAGTACAAACACCATTGATGATGAAATCTGATAAAGGTTTATACATCAATATTCACGAAGCTGCATTAATAGATTATCCGGCAATGCAATTACATGTTGATACTAAAACATTTCAGTTGAGCGCTGATCTGGCTCCGGATGTTTTTGGAAACAAGGCACATTTATTAGCACCGTTTCATACACCATGGAGAACAATTATTGTGAGTGATAAGGCCGCCGACATATTGATGTCGAAAACAATTCTTAATCTGAATGAGCCTTCCAAGATGATAAATACATCTTGGATCAAGCCGATGAAATTTGTTGGTGTTTGGTGGAAAATGCAGACGGGTAATGGAACATGGAGTTATACCGATTATCCGGATAGTACAGATACAAATGGAAAGTTAATTCCAAATGGAAGACATTGTGCCAATACAGCCAATGTAAAACGGTATATAGATTTTGCTTCTGCGAATGGGATACAAGGTGTTTTAGTGGAAGGTTGGAATACTGGCTGGGAAAGCTGTTGCAGTAACTGGACAGAAGATGGCTTTGATTTTGTAACCCCTTATCCTGATTTTAATGTAAGAGAATTGCATGAATATGCCGCAGGGAAAGGTGTCCAGATGATCATGCATAATGAAACAGGAAGTTCGGTGACAAATTATGAAAGACAGATCGATACGGCTTTTAAATTCATGAATGCGTTTGGATATACATCTGTAAAAACAGGATATGTAGGCAAGATCATTCCACGTGGTGAATATCACGATGGTCAGTGGATGGTCAACCATTATTTAAGAACTGTAGAGAAGGCAGCTCAGTATAATGTGATGATCGATATTCATGAACCGATGCGTCCGACCGGCTTACAACGAACATATCCTAATTGGTTAGCTAATGAAGCTGCACGAGGAAATGAATACTATGCATTTGGTAAGGGCAATCCGATCGATCATGAGACTATTTTACCTTTTACCCGTTTAATGGGAGGACCAATGGATTATACTCCCGGTATTTTTAAATTAAATCATTATGCAGCTGATACTACAAGGAAATTTCGTTCAACCCTTTGTAAACAGTTAGCCTTGTACGTTACTATGTATAGTCCTTTGCAAATGGCTGCAGATCTGCCAGAGAATTATGAAACACATAAAGATGCATTTAAATTTATTAGTGATGTACCGGTAGATTGGGATGACACTAAAGTTATTGCCGCAGAACCAGGTGACTATATAGCTATTGCTCGTAAAGGAAAAGGAACTAATAACTGGTTCATCGGTGCAATAACTGATGAAAATAACAGAGATATAAAAGTGGATCTGTCATTTCTGGATAAAAATAAAAAATATGCAGCGATTATTTATGCAGATGCGCCAGGAACAGATTGGCAGCATGATCAGGAGAAATACAGTATCAATAAAATGATACTTACCGTTAAATCAACATTGACCTTACATCTTGCAAAAGGAGGAGGGGCCGCCGTTTCAATTATTCAACTTTAAATACTCATTAAATTTTATCACAAAACAAAAACTTGAATTTTTTAATTATTAAACTAAACTTAAAGAACAATGAAAAAGATTAAAAATGCAATGCTTGTGTTAGCAGGCGGATTATTAGTAACAATGCTGGTTACTACTACTTCTTGTAAGAAGGATAGTGGAGGAGGAACAACAACAACACCGGCTCCCGCTATTACAGCGCTTACTCCAAACCACGGACTTGTTGGTGCAACTATAGTTATTACCGGTACCAATCTAACAAGCGGTACAGTTAAATTTGGTAGTGTTACTGCAACAGCAAGCTCTGTAACAGCAACTTCTATTACATGTACTGTTCCTACAGGAGCAGCTACTGGTACAGTTACTGTAACAACAGCTGGAGGAACAAGTAATACACTTGCTTTTACACTTGATGTTGTTGCAGCGCCATCTTCGAATGATGTAGCAAAAACAAATCTTGTGGCACATTGGACATTTGACGATACTAAAAAAGAAGATAGCTCAGGAGTTGTTCCAACAACTACAAATGGAACTACTGCTTATGTAACTGGGAAAATCGGTAAAGCATTATCATTTACCAATGCGTACATGATCTATCCAACAATTGATACGTTGAACAAACAAACCACTTTGGCTAATGGATTTACATTAAGTATGTGGGTGCAATTACCAAGTAACACAACTAACTATACTCCATTATGGCAGTTGAATGGTAATATCGGAGATATCTTCGGTCTTGTTGGTTTGGCTTTCCGCAAAAATGCAGATGTGTTTGATTTCGATGGAGCTTTAACTCATGTAAATGGTACAGGTACGCATTCAACTGGTTTTGGCGCACATCTTGAAGGTGGGTCATTCTCATTTGCAAGTGCTACATGGGCATTGATCACTATGACTTATGATGATGCAACAAGAAAAATTACTTACTATGGTAACGGAGCTAAAATTGGCGAAAAAGCAGTTGATGTATCTGTAATTCCTACAGCTGAAAAATTTGAATTGGTTACAACAGCTTCAAATCCGGGTGTATCTATCAGTCAGGTTAGTTTTGGTGCTTTAAACACCAATCCTCCTTTCAGTGTTGGTTCTGCTCCTGCAAGTTGGCAGAATTCAAGTTTACCAACAGGATCTGTTGTTGATGATGTAAGACTATTCAACAAAGCGTTAAGTCTATCAGAAATCGGAGACTTATATACCAGAGGTAATGCTGGTCACTAATATACGTGTTTAGTTAAAATGATATAAAGAGAATGAGAGCCGCTGCCAGAAGAAAGCGGGGGCTCTCATTTTTAAAAGATCCAACAATCCATACTAAACCAGCCCAATGAAAATCTTTATTAATTCTATCAAAATATAGATGTATGATTTGCAATAATCGGATGGCTCAACGAAAATTTATCCTGTTACTGTTTTTTATCTGTTCAAGCTTTTTGTCGGTGCTTGCTCAGGATAATCTACGTAACCTAAAGGAATTTCAATTGCCGTTGACCAATAAAAAATTGGTGATAGCTCATTGTATGACACATATCATAAGCTATAAAGGTCATCCTTTTGAAGATGGTTGTAATCCGGAATATTATCCGATAGAAAACAATTTGTCTGCACCTATTGGAGGTCTTACACAAGTAAATGTGATGGTAGATAAGTATATGAAAGATTCATCACTTGATGCAGCGGTAGAGTTTGAAATGATGGCAGCTAAAAGATGTGGCATAGATGGGTTTCAATTTTATTATACATTGGGAGATAAATTTAAAGATGAAGTTATTGAGGCGTATTTCAGAGTAGCGGATAAAAAAAATATTGATTTTAAATTCACATTTTGTTTTTCTCATCCGCAGGTAGAGGGAAAAGATGAGAATATGAAATTGGTAGAATTTGCCAGCAGGGTAAATGCTATTATGGCTAATGTGGGTAAAACCAATCCACATTGGTTAAGAACACCCGATGGCAGATTGATCGTTTATTTGTGGTATGGAGAGCAATTGGCAGATATTCCCTGGGAAAATATGGAGGGACACTCTCCTGAATTTTTTGCAGCCAGAGCCTACCAGAAATTAGCAAATGCTGTAGGAGAACGTTTTGCCTGCATGTATTCTGTCAATGAAAAAGTAACAAATTCTCAGATACATAAATTATTAGATTATTTCCCATCTGTTTGGATGTGGACTCAAGCATATACCTTTAGTGGTCTTGATAGTAAGATTGCTTCTATTAGTAAAAAAAGAGGCAGACAATATACTGTATCAGCCTTCCCCGATTTTTATACATCAAAAGTATTGAAGCCAGGAACATGGGATATGTTGCACACTGCTGCTGAAGCTGTAGCGGCAGGGAAGAAAGGAATTGAACGCAAATATATGTACACCGGACTTTCTCAAACTTTCAGAGATCAATTAAGTTTTGCTGTAAAAGATAATGATGCAATGATCAATTTAATTACATGGAATGATTACCCTGAAGGACATCATTTTGCTCCCGAAGTAAATCATAATTATGGCTTCTCTGTTTTATTGAATTATTATAAGAGTATATGGAAAGGAGAAGAGTCTCCTTATAAAGACAGAGATGTGGCAATAGCATTTTTTAAAAAATATAAAAAGGATGTAACTCCTTCTCCATATAATATCGGTATTGATAATTTGGGTAAAACCACTACCGCAAATATTGAAGATTCTATTGAAGTTGTTACTATTTTACCGGAACCAGGGCAATTAGTTGTAAATGGAGAAACGGTGAATGTCCCTGCAGGACTTACTTCTACACGATTTAAATCTCAGCCGGGTGCAGTAAAAGTTTCAGTGATGAGAAATGGTGTAGTGACAAAAGAATTTACAACTCCTGAATGGATAACAGATAAACCATTACGTACAGATAGAATTACATATTCGTTTGATACAGAGTTTAATAATTTCAATAAAGACATTTTTGGAGATAAACCTCCATTATATTCTACACAATATAATGAGGATATACATCCTAAATCGGCACAACGATAATTCCAGTTACGTTTAATAATTACCTATGTTGAATTTTGATGCAGTGATTTTTGATATGGATGGTGTCATTACTAAAACGGCACAAGTTCATTCTCTTGCGTGGAAAAGAATGTTTGATGAATATTTGTATTTCAGGCTAAAACAATACAATGAACCTTTCCATGAATTTACTCATGCCAATGATTATCTGCCTTATGTTGATGGTCGTCCGAGATATAAAGGAGTAGAAACGTTTTTACGATCAAGAGGAATAGATATTCCATTTGGTGATCCTAAAGATGAGTCGAAAAAAGAAACAGTCTGTGGTTTAGGAAACAGAAAAAATGAATTTTTTAATAAAGTACTTGAAGAAGATGGAGTAGAGGTGTATGAATCAACTATCATCTTGATCAAAGACTTATTAAAAACAAGCATTAAAGTAGGAGTTGCAACATCCAGTAAAAACTGTGTGGTGATACTGGAAAAAGCAAGTATCACAGATCTGTTTGAAACACGTGTTGATGGAGTGGTTTCTGCAGAACTTGGATTGCATGGTAAACCAGAGCCGGACATATTCACTACAGCTTGCGATAATCTGGGTGTTACATATGATCGTTCAATTATTGTTGAAGATGCGGTTTCTGGAGTTCAGGCAGGTGCTAAAGGTAAATTCGGTCTAGTGATAGGGGTTGCAAGAGAGGATAATGCAATTGAGCTAATGATCAATGGTGCAGATGTAGTGGTGGAAGATTTGTCTGAATTAAGTATTGATGAAATAAATAAATTAATTTTTTCAAAACAAGAAACGAGATAGTTGTATAAAACAAACATCTTAATGCTGATAAAAAACACCTACCATGCAAATAAAACCTAAGTTAAGTTTTTGGCAGTTATGGAACATGAGTTTCGGCTACATCGGTATTCAATTTGGTTTTGCTTTACAGAACAGTAACCTGAGCCGTATTTTTGAAACCCTCGGTGCTAAACAAGATGCTATTCCTGCTTTATGGATCGCAGCACCTCTTTCGGGATTAATTGTTCAACCAATAATCGGATACTTAAGTGATAGAACATGGAATCGACTCGGTCGTCGTAAACCTTATTTTCTTACAGGAGCTATATTGGCCTCGTTGGCTTTATTAATTCTTCCAAATTCACCGGCGTTATGGGTGGCAGCGGGTATGCTGTGGATGTTGGATGCTTCTATCAATATAACGATGGAACCGATGAGAGCATTTGTTGGAGATATGTTGCCTGATGAACAAAGAACACAGGGGTTTGCCATGCAAACTTTTTTTATCGGCGCTGCTTCTATTGTTGGTTCTTTATTACCTTATTTGATCACTAATCTGATTGGCGTATCAAATACTGCAGATCCGGGTATAATACCGCCATCAGTAAGATTTGCTTTTTACACGGGAGGCATAATATATATAAGTGCAGTTCTATGGACGATCTTTAGTACAAAAGAATATTCGCCTGAACAACTGGACGCATTTAATGCACATGAAACAGATGATGCGGCTAAGGAAGGAGACGAACTGGTAATGGATACAAAAAAGTATAACACTACAGGTTCAATTTATCTCATCATTGGTATTGTCACTACATTTATTGTAAATCATTATGATTGGGATAAAGCACTCTATATTCTTTCCATTGCGGTTGGTGCGTATGGTCTGTTGCAACTGATAACAGCTCAACTTTTTGTTGCAGGAAAAAGAACCGGGCTTGTCGAAATAATATATGACATGAATAATATGCCGAAAGCTATGCGACAACTTGCGGTGGTAACGGTGTTTACCTGGTTCGCTATGTTTTCTTGGTTCATTTATTGTACGCCGGCAATTACGAGTTTTCATTACGGTAACAGTGATCCTACCTCTAAAATTTATAACGATGGAGCGGATTGGGTAGGCGTGTTAAACTCTGTTTACAATGGTATTGCAGCGCTGGTGGCATTTTTGTTACCTATACTGGCTAAAAAAATCACCAGGGTAAAAACGCATGTGCTTTGTTTGTTTGTTGGCGGCGCAGGATTAATATCTATGTATTTTTTTAAAGATCCTAAATTCCTGATAATATCTATGGTGGGGCTAGGTATTGCCTGGTCTGGCTTGCTTACTTTTCCATATGCAATTCTTAGTAGTATAGTGCCGCATAGAAAGATGGGAGTGTATATGGGGATGTTCAATTATTTTGTTGTTATACCACAAATATTAGCTGCTGCTATTCTTGGTTTGTTGGTAAGAACCGTATTTCATGATCATGCCATCTATGCAATTGTGTTGGGAGGTGTAGCAATGATTGTGGCAGGTGTGTTGATGTATTTTGTAAAAGATAAAAAAGATCTATAGTCAGATATGAATACCCTTTGGAAAGTAAGTGCAGATAGTTTTGTAAATGAAAAGGAAAGTATTATGCGGATGGGCAATGTTTATCAGATTGCCAACGGATACATGGGCTATCGGGGAACCCTAGACGAATTCGGCCCGGATGAATTGGTGGGTATTACTATTGCCGGCATTTTTGACAGAGTAGGTGATTCATGGCGTGAGCCGGTAAATGCTCCGAACGGTGGGTATACTAAATTAACGGTAGATAACAACGATGTCTCTGCGCTAACAACTTCAGTAAAATCTCATACACAAAACCTTCAGTTAGAGAACGCTCTTTTTAATAGAGAAACTACTTACGAGGTTGCAGGGAAAACGATTGTGGTTAATTCCTCCAGATTCTTAAGTGCCGATACACCTAACCTTGGTGTAATCAAATATAGTCTTACAACAGATAAAGCTGCTAAGGTGATGATCAACACAGGTATTGATTGCAATATCTGGGATCTGAATGGCAAGCATTTGGTAAACCTGCGACTTGAAAATAGGGACAATGTATTATTGGTGCATGCAGAAACAAATGAATTAGGAAAGAGAGTGGCTGTTGCAGAAATGATTGATATTGATTTTGGTAAATGCAAACATGAAATTGCGGACAACAAAAATCTGCATACAATTGAATTAGAAACTGAAGCAGGCACAACATATACCTTTTATAAATATTTTGCTGTATTTACAGAGAATGATACTGTTGCGTCAGTAAATGATGCGGCAATAAAAAACGTGACTGAAGCAAAACTTGCTGGCTATGAAAAATGCTTGAACGATCACAATGCCCAGTGGACTAAGAAATGGCAATACTGTGATGTAGAAATTGATGGCGATGATGAAGCACAACAAGCATTACGGTATAGTATTTTTCAATTACTGATTGTAGCACCGGTAAATGGTAGTGCAAACTCTATTCCTGCAAGAGCCTTATCCGGACAGGTTTATAAAGGAGCAATTTTTTGGGATACAGAAATGTTCATGTTTCCTTTCTTCCTTTATACATATCCTGAAAAGGCAGTGGAGTTAATGCGTTACAGAATTAAAACACTGGATGGCGCAAGAAGAAAAGCAAAAACTGAAGGAGTAGGTTTTGAAGGAGCATTCTATGCCTGGGAAAGTCAGGATGATGGAGATGATGCCTGCACTTATTTTAATATAGGAGATCCAAATACTGGAAGAGACCTGCGTACACACTTCAGAGATAAACAAGTACATATCAGTGGAGATGTAGCAATAGCTATGTGGGAATATTTCAAATTAACTGAAGATGACACCCTTTTATTAGAGGGTGGAGCCGAAGTTATTTTAGAATGTGCTCGTTTTTATTTCTCGTATGCATATTATAACACCAACAAGAATCGATACGAAATTTTGGATGTAATCGGCCCGGATGAATATCATGAACGTGTTAATAATAATGCATTTACTAATATGGTAGCAAAAGCTACGTTTGAAATTGCAAATAAAACAGTGAATTATTTAAAACATAAACATCCTGATGCTTTTAAAACACTGATACAAAAAATTAATATTTCCGGAGAATTGCATCGCTTTGTTGAAGCAGAAAAATTGATCTACATCCCGGAGCCAAATAACGAAGGTGTTATTGAGCAATTTGATGCATACTTTAAGTTAAAGGATACCAGTATCAAAGAATTAAAAGCAACAATGATTCATCCCAATGAATACCTGGGGGCAGGACAGGGGTTGGCAGTGCCTACAAAAGTGATCAAGCAGGCGGATGTGGTAATGATGTTAAACATGTTCAAGACTCGTTATTCTAAAGAAATTAAAAAAGTTAATTGGCAATATTATGAGCCTCGTACAGAACATGGATCTAGTTTGAGTGCCTGTGCATACGCCATGGTGGCCACTGAATTTGGTGATCTTGATTTTGCGTACGAATACTTTTTGAAAACGGCCAAGATCGATATTGAAGCAAAATATAAAGTTTATGTCGGAACCATTTTTATGGGAGGATCACATCCGGCAGCCAACGGAGGAGCCTGGATGACAGCAGTATTTGGTTTCGGAGGAGTGAGCGCCGACGAAAATCAGGTAACGATCAATCCAAGATTGTATACAAAATGGAATAAACTGCAATTTAATTTGGTATATAAAGGGGATAGATTTACTGTGAAAATTACAAGAGGGGCGGTTGAGATACTACCATTAACAATGAATAAAAATTCACATACATTTATTGTATCGGGACAATCAGTTGTTTGTGCTCCCGGGAACGTAGTATTTATAAAATAATTAGTATGTTTTTTACTGTTAAAAGACCTATCATAAAATTATATATTTTTTAATTTAATGTTTTTGTAACTATTTGTTTATTAGTTGTTTAGATTTTATTTCTTGTTAATTCAGCCTATATTTTTCTATATCTAACTAATATAAGTTGTAAGCAGTCTCAATCCTACATTAAATTAGCTATACAATAACGATGCTCTGCAGCCATATGCCCGATGCTTTATAATACATTCCATAATAGCGTTTTGCAACTATATAACTGCTGATATTTTATTTTAAGCCTTTTTAGTACAATATCCATAAGACCATTTTAAACGTTTGCCAAGCACCTAGATAAATGCTTATCAAATAATTGTTTATGTTAAAAGCAATAAATAAATGCCATTTTTTATGAAAGGAACTACATTTCCCAAAACGTCTCTTTTTTCTTCAACGACAAAACGCATCACTAAAAAATTTTTATTGACATTTCTTGGATTTGCGGCAACATGCTTGAGTCAGGCTGCAACGATATTTTCAAATAATGTTACTGGAAACTGGAGTTCACCGGCAAGTTGGAGCACAAATACTGTACCCGGAGTTGGGGATATTGCCATTATTGGACAGGGTACTATCACTGTTGATATTGTTACAACAGCCGGAGCTGTTCAAATTAGCGGCGGTACGCTTAAACTCAATGCCGCTTTAACAGTAACAAATGGTTGGGAATATAATTCCGGAACCTTTACGCCTAATACACAGACGGTTATTTTTGGTACGGGCGGAAGTATTGGAGGTACTCTGGCTACAACATTTTACAATCTAACTATTAATACTACCAACAACAGTGATATTGTTCCTTTGAACAAATCAGGAATTGTGATAGCTAATAATGGAACGCTGGCTATTACAAAAGGGATATTTAAAGTTGGTGCCGGTAATGTGATCAACATGGGGACTAATGGAAGTACAAACATTACAGTAGCCGGAGGAACAACTGGTAATTTTGCGAATGCAGCTGACGGTAGCGGACTAAATACTGATGCCGACGGTGGTACCATCAATCAGGTACCTACAAGTGGAAGCTCCATTGCAATAACAGGTGCGGCTGTTTTATATAATGTTTGGTGTGGCGGCGGAGCTAATGGTAATTTTAAATTGGATTTTAAAAGTACAGGGGCACGTATAAACGGAACCTTGACCATAGGTTCAAATGGAGGAAATCAGTTTCAATGTATAACTAACTCTCCGGCATGGGGACCCAATTCTTTGTTATATATTAATAATAACGGTCAACAGTATTCGCCGGGAGGTGGCACTCATTTAGAGTGGGTAGGAATGGCTTCGGGTACGATCGGTACAACTCCTGGATATCCAAACAATGTTACCTTAATGAATTGTGGTACTTCCGCTTCCAATTATAATGGCAATCAATATGGTGTTAAATTATCCGGTTCCTGGAGTATGGAAGGAATTTTCAGAGTGGGAACACCATCTTCTTCTTGTTTAATAGATATGAATAACGGAGGTAGTGGTGTAAATAATTTTTCGTGTGGTGGTATTATCATAGATAATGGCTCAAAAGTAGCAGGCCCGGGCTTAACGGGTAGTTTTCAGGTAAAAGGAAACTGGTTAAGAACAGGAGGGACAATAGGTACTTACATTAATAATAATGGTACTGTAACTTTTAATGGTAACGGAACATCAGTGTCTCCGCAAGCAATTGGTATTGCAACAGGAACAGAAACGTCTATTGCAAACATTGTAATCAATAATGGCACATATGTAAAATTGAATAGTGCTGTTACATTACCTGCTTTGGGTATCTTGTCATTAACTTCTGGTATTTTAGAAACAAGTGCAGCGAATATACTCAATATTACAAATCCTGCTATTACTGGTATTACAGGAACTGGATCTGCTACAAATTATATTAACGGACCAATCAAATGGTCGTTGTTAACTGGAACTAACACTTATGTATATCCGATGGGAGCAGGAACAGCTTACCTGCCTATAACAATTAATTGTACAAATGCACAATCAAATAATGTTGCGACAGTGCAGGCCTTTAACACCGGATCGGGTGGCACAACAGATGGAACATTGTCTTCTCTTAGTACAACAGAATACTGGTCATTCTCAACAGTATCAAATATTACTTCAGGTACTGTAGTTTCTGTTACCAGGCCAACAGCTATTGCGCCTTTGGCTTATATCGCAAAAAGTAACAGCGCCGCTGGCATATATACTTCTATAGGTGGTACAACAGGAACATTTGGCGTTACTAATTCAAATGATATTGGGGCAACATCACCATGGTTCTTTACTTTAGGGGCACCTCCAATTGTGTCTACATTAACACCTACTTCGATAACAACAACAGGTGCAACATTGCAAGGTGCTTTTAATACACAAGGTAGTTCACATAATACAAGCTTCACATACGGAACTAATACAAGTTCGGGTTTAGGCACACCAGCTACAATACATAGTCCGATCAACAGTAATACATCAGTACTTGATTCTGCAATAATAACAGGGTTAACTGCAAATACATTATACACATTCAAAGCTACCGATGGTGTAAATAGTGGAAGTGATGTTACTTTTATTACATCACCTAATCCTCCAACGGTGGGTGTTGGTACAGCTCCTACGGCTAATGGCTTTACTGCTAATTGGACAGCGCCTTCAGTTTTGGGCACAGCTGCGTATACATATACTGTAAGAGTATCAACTGATCCGACTTTTGCAACTGGTGTTACTACACAAACAGGAATTGCATCTGGTAATACCTCATATACGTTTACAAATTTATCTACTGCTACTGTATATTATTACGAGGTAGCAACTGTCAATACAAGTGGACCATCTGTGTGGTCTGCAACCAGTAATGCAATTGCCACAAATGTTATCGCAAGTCCTCCTTGTAATAATAATACCAGCAATGATGGAGCAACAACATTTACCAATGCTGCACCAGTAATTGATGGAACAATTGATGCAGTATGGACAAATGCACCATCGAATTCTATCAATGTGGTTACACTTGGTAACAATAATAATACACAAAACTGGAGATCATTATGGACCGGAGATTCTCTTTATCTGTTAGTTCAGGTAACAGACGCATCACTCATATCACAAGGAGCCGGTCTTCAGGGAAGTTTTGTTATTCCGGGAATACCACAAAGTGTAAGTGGAAATTATTATGAAGCAGATGGAATTGAATTTTATTTAGATGCTGATTATAGTAACGGAAATAATTATGATGGAGTGAACGATGTTCAGCTGCGTTTCAATTTGGGGTCTACAGCTATAAGTGGACAATCTGCTGGTGGAGTAAATCAGTTTGTAGGTGCTGCTTTTCAACGAATAGCTCCTTTGATCAACTGGAAAATGCAGGTTGTTTCCGGAGGATATTTGTTGGAAGCCGCAATTCCATGGGGTAAAGATGCAGCACATCCTGGCGCATTCTTATATCCTAATAACACATATGGTACACCAACCAGCGGACAGACTATTGGGATTGATGTAAACATAAATGATCAGGATAATACCGGCGGTGGTCGTCAGGCGCAAATACAATGGTTCAATAGTAGTACAGATGCTTATCTGCATCCGAATGTATTTTCAAATGCAGGCTTACAGGTTTGTCCGGTTGCACCTGTTGTAACTACACCTACAAAAACTTCTATTACTGCAACGTCTGCAGTATTGGGAGCAACAGTAGTATCATCAGGTAAAGATGCATTGTTAAATGTTTCTCCATTAACATCAAAAGGTACAGCGTATAATACCACTAAGCCGGTGATTTCTAATGCACAGGCAGAAGGAACTACTGCAATCGGAGTGTATACTACAACACGTACTGGTCTTACTCCTCAAACAAAATATTATTATGAAGGATATGCAAATAATGCTGCAGGTTTAACAGGGGTTAGTGAGATAGATAGTTTTTATACTTTGTCTGCATTGCCAACAGTGCAACCGGTGCTTACAGCAACTAACTGTTCAGCAATAACTTTAAATTGGAATGCGATTACTTTCCCTCCGGTTAATGAAGCAACTCAAACAGGATACCTTCTTTTACGCAGACAAGATGGAGCAAATCCAACAGCAACAGGGATAGCTACAAGAGTGGCAACAAAGCAAGCTGATCTACCGGTTGGTACAACATTGTTGGCTACAATAAATAGCGGAGCTACAATTACCTATACAGATGCTACTGCAGTATCAGGAACAACGTATAAATATTTATTAGTTCCCTTTACATGGGATGGAGTTATTACAGACTCTACATTCAATTATTTTGTAAATGAAGCTCCGACAGTAACAGTAACAATCAGTACACCTGTTACACCAACATTTAATCCGGTTCCGGCAATTTGTAGTGGCGCTACTTTAGATCCATTGCCTACTATCTCAACAAATAATATTACTGGTACATGGTCACCAGCCTTGGATAACCAAAATACAAGAGTGTATACTTTTGCACCGGCTGCTAACCAATGTGCTACCAGTACTACATTGACCATTACCGTTAATCAGGGTGTTACACCAACTTTTAATCCTGTTGCGGCTATTTGCACCGGAAGTAATTTAAATGCTTTACCAACAACTTCAACAAACAATATCATTGGTACATGGTCGCCGGCTCTGGATAATCAGAACACCAAAGAGTATACTTTTACCCCTTCGCCAAACCAATGTGCAGGTATAGCTAAATTAACCATCACAGTTAATCAGCCTGTTGTGCCAACATTTAATCCTGTTGCAGCAATTTGCGCTGGTAGCAATTTAAATGCTTTACCTACAACCTCTACCAATAATATCAGTGGTACATGGTCACCAGCGCTGGATAATCAAAATACCAGGGAGTATACATTCACTCCTTCGGCAAACCAGTGTGCTACTACAGCTAAATTAACTATCACCGTTAATCAGCCTGTTGTGCCAACGTTCAATGCTGTTGCACCGATCTGTTCGGGTGGTAATTTAAATGCATTACCAACGACATCAACCAACAACATCAGTGGTACATGGTCGCCTGCTCTGGATAATCAAAACACCAAAGAGTATACTTTTACACCTTCGGCAAATCAGTGTGCTTCTGTTGCTAAATTAACCATAACTGTAATTCCTCTTCCGGTAGTAAATGCTTCAGCTGATCCGATATCACCAACGCAAGGAGCAACAGTAACGTTGACGGGTACAAGTAGTGTAGAAGGAATTTATGCATGGACTTCTTCTCCATCAACTTCGATAGCTTCATCCGGTTCGCTGACTGCTACGTCTAACCCTACAGAGGATACCAGGTATACACTAACGGTGACCAATGAGGGAGGTTGTACAGCAAGTGATGATGTGTTGGTTACAATTACTCCCGAAGATTGTATGAATGTTCCTAATGTGTTTACGCCTAACAACGATGGGTATTATGATGTTTGGGTAATATTCAAAGGTCAGTGCTACAAGCAGGTTACATTAGATGTTTACAACAGATGGGGTGGGCAAGTGTATCATTCAGATAATTATGATAATAAATGGAACGGGACCTATAAAGGCAATACACTGCCCGATGCAACCTATTATTATGTTATAAAAGCTACATCAGCAAATGGACATACTAAACAGTTTACAGGGAACGTAACAATAATGAGATAATTATTTAAAAGATATTTTAAGAAAATCACTTTAAAAAATTTGTATGAAACTTAAAAAAATATTTTCTGTATTAATGCTTAGCAGTTGTTTTGCGAATGCAGGGGCACAACAGGTTTTTAAAATAAGTCAATTTACTCAGCATAATTATTTATTCAATCCTGCGGCGGCAGGTGCTAATGATATTGCGTCTGTGGGGGTTACTTACAGAAAAATGTGGTCGGGAATTACAGGCGGACCACAAACAGTTTTGTTATTTGCTGACAAATATTTTGCGAAAAAGAATACAGGCGTTGGTTTCTTTTTGTATGATGACAAAACTGGACCAACAAGTCGTACAGGTGGGGAGTTGAATTTATCCTACAGTGTAAAATTAGGAAGCGATAGCAAGAGATTGATGCTTGGTCTGGCCGGCGAAGTGCTACAATACAAGATCGATAAAGCAGCCATGCAAAATTATATTCCTGACGATCCCTTATTAGCGAGCTCTGGTTCTACTATTAAAGGAGATGCAGCTGCAGGTATATACTATAAATCACCTACATTAAATCTGGGTGTTTCTATAAAAAATATATTACAATCTAAGCTGGAGTTCATCAAAGGTTCCACCAATCCTTCAGGAAAATTATACAGACATTATTATTTTATGGGAAGTTATAACTGGAAAGTTGATGAAGATAATGTGATTGTTCCTAATGCATTGGTGCAATATCTGCCTAATGCTCCTGTAGATGTGCAGGCCGGAGTTAGATTAGAGCATAAAGACCTGCTGTGGGTAGGAGGTAATTATACCTATAAACAATCGTACAGTCTTTTTGCAGGCGTTAAGATCAATCACAAATTAGCGATAGGGTATGGATATGATCAATATAATACACCACTAAGTATTTTCGATAATGGTGGAGATGCTCATGAGATCATGATCAGGTATTTCTTTTTGAAATAAAAAGATAAACTGCAGTTTATTATTTAGAATAAGAGTTGTTCATTACCGTTAGGTATAAAAAAATGAAGATGCTTACTATAAGATTTTTTCGATTATTGCCGCTTTTTTTGTTGATCAATGTATTAGCATTTGCTCAGCAAAAGCCCCATTATACGCAGTATATTCTGAATAATTATATTTTGAATCCTGCATTATCAGGCATAGAAAATTATGTTGATGTAAAATTTAGTCATAGACATCAATGGGTAGGATTACAGGATGCACCTGTCACTACATACTTTACTATTCAGGGGCCGATAGGTAAGAAGGATTACAAGACAAATGCAACTACGCTTTTTGAAGTGCCCGGAGACAATCCAAGAGGTAATGATTATTGGCAGAACTATGAGGCCTCGGCTCCACATCATGGAATTGGAATGCAAATAATTAATGACAGAACGGGTGCCTTTAATAATTTTTCTGCTTTTGCTACATACGCTTATCATATGGGCGTGGGCAAAAAAACGAATTTGTCTGCCGGTATTGGATTAGGGGTAAGTAAACTAAGTTTAGATCCTGGCAAGTTAAATTTCGGCACATCACAACCAAATGATCCTTCTGTTTTCGGAAATGACGAGATAAGTGCTTCCAGGATGGATATGAATGCAGGACTATGGCTTTATTCAGATAAATATTTTGTAGGACTTGCAGCTAATCAACTCATTCCGCATAAATTGGATTTTTCTGACGGACAACTAATTGTTACTGAAAAAGGGAAAATGGTTCCTCACATATTTGCTACAGCAGGGTATCGTTTATTGTTAAATGAGGATATCAATCTTATCCCGTCCGTAATGGTGAAATCGATAGGGTCATTACCTATACAATTGGATATAAATGCAAAGGCTCAGTTCAGAGACTTTCTTTTAATAGGAGCCAGCTATAGAGCTAAATACGGATTTGCAGGAATGGCGGGGATCAACATATTAAGTGGTTTAACCATTTCCTATTCTTATGATTATTCTACGACGCAGATAAATACAGTAAGTCAAGGTACCCATGAAGTAGTGCTTGGCTTTATTATCGGCAACAAATACAATAGTGATACCTGCCCAAAAAATGTTTGGTAGAACTTCTCCACAGTAAAGACTTTTTATTATGATCAGAGCCATTTTTAAAATGACTTTGAAATTATAAAACATTGGGTTTAGATTGTAAGTTTTGTATTAAATGGCAACGATTGCGTACGTAAAATAAAGAATTTGACTAGTAAAATATTTATATATTATTTATTGTAATGTTTTTATAAAACATTGATTATTAAGTACAATGAATAATTAAAATGGGGCTTTACTAAGTATTTACTATATCCGATTTATATATTTTGTTGGGGGTGTAGTGACAATGTACTTTTAATTTAAGCAGAATCAGGTTCTTTTTAAAAGAATTTGTTCTTAAAAATAACGAATCAATTGCTGTCAAAATGAAGAAAAATTCTACTTTAAAAGTAAGAAGTACCGCCGTTTATTGCCACAAATTACATGTCTGTCATATGGTACAAAATGCCATTACTTTTCTTTCATCCATACAAATTGAATTATTATAGTGATGAACATTTGTAAGGCAAATAATGGACTATCTATAAACAGAAATGTAAAAAAACTGCTATTTACTTTTTTGACTTTTTTTGCATTGATTAATGTTTATGCTGCAAATATCAGTTCAAATGCTGTTACGGGTAACTGGAATTCTACGGCTTCATGGGCGGGTGGGGTGATACCGGCAGCTGGGGATAATGTTACCATTGTAAGTGGTGCAAATATTACTGTGTCGGTGGCAATTACTCAAACCGGAACAATTACAGTTAACTCGGGAGGGACGTTAACCTTAGGAGCTACATTAACGAGTAATGGCAGTAGCATTACGATTAATGGAACATTAAACTGTGGCGCAAATATCATCAACGGTAGCAGCAATTTTACTTTATCAAGTGCCAATACCGCCATATTAATGATTGGTAGCCCTAATGGTATTACTACTACCGGAACAGCTTCTGGTAGTATTCAAAATTCTGGGGCCACCCGATCTTTTGGAGCAAGTGCGGCTTATGTGTATAATGGTACAGCCAATCAGGTTACAGGAAACGGTTTGCCGGCTTCGATCGGTGCTTTGGTAATTAATAATTCAGGCGCAGCTTCTAACAACATAGTAACCTTAACAACAAGCCCTCTGGAAATTAAAGCCAATCCGGCAGCCGGCTCTCTTACTTTAACACAAGGTATTTTCAAAATAGGAGCAGGGAATACACTCAACTTTAATAACAACAGTAGTACAAATTCTCTTGCAAATAATGGAGGAGATCTTGCCACAACAGGAACCAATGGTGCAGATGGTGGTAAAATAGTTTTACTGAATGGTAGTGGAGCAAATTTTACAATATCCGGTTCAAGTACAGTTCATTTCTATGATCTTTCTTTCGGTACTGCGGTTGGTGGAGGAAATAGAAATGTGGTTCAAAGTACAGCAAATACTGTTATCATCAATGGTACTTTAACAATGCAGGATAATCAGTCTAAATGGTCGACCAATTCTCCCGCTTATGGTTCAAACGCTACTTTATTTGTAAATAATAACGGACAAGGATATACGCCGGGGGCAGGCCAAAGATTAGAGTGGATGGCAATGTCGTCTGGAACAATTGGAACAACTGCCGGTTATCCGAATAATGTTACATTGGTAAATATGGGGACCTCACAAAATAATGGGTGTGGTTTTGGTCCTTCCGGTACCTGGTGTATTAATGGAACGTTGTCGGTTGGGGATGGTACAACGGCAGGGATGGCTACTTTACAATCAATGACAGCATTTACTTGTGGAGGGATAACAATTGATAATAATTCAACACTGAAGCATGCTTCTGAAACTTTTACTGTAAAAGGAAATTGGCGTCAGCAAGGCACAACAGTAGGTGTCTTTTCACCTACATCAACGAGTTCTTCTGCAATTATTTTTGGTGGCAGCGGAACATCGGTCTCTCCGCAAACAATTAGTATTTCATCAGGAACTGTATTGTTTGGAACAGGGGCTAATTTTTCAGATGTTACAATCAATAATGGTACCTATGTAAAATTAAACAGCCCTGCAACAATCTTCAGTACAAAAAAACTTACCCTTACATCTGGTATTTTGGAAACAAGTTCAACCAATATACTCAGTATCACTAATACAGCTACTACAGGTATTTCGGGAACAGGGTCAAGTACTAATTTTATCAATGGTCCTGTCAAATGGAGTTTACTTAACAGTGGCACCAATACCTATACTTTTCCTGTAGGATCAGGGACTACTTATTTACCTTTAGTTTTAAGTTCAAAAAATACTGCTGCAGGTAATGTTGCCACTGTAACTGCTTTTGCAACAAATTCTTTAGGTAGTGCGGATGGAACTACACTTACATCAATCAGCAATACTGAGTATTGGTCGATGACTACTTCTGCCGGTTTAGGAACAACAGGAAGCTCAATTTCTATTTCAAGACAAACAGCTATTTCTCCATTAGATGCAATAGGAAAAAGTACATCAGCTAATGGAATATATTCATCATTGGCAGGGTCAGCAGGTACTTATGGAGTAACAGGCTCAAACGATATAGGAACAGCATCGCCATGGTTTTTTGTATTGGCTAAAATTATTCCGCCGCCGCCTACTGTCACTACTGTTGCAGCTTCATCAATTGGTACAACTTCGGCTACATTAAATGCTACGATAAATGCTTATGGACAATCAACAGCAACATCTTTTGAATATGGTACCACAGTTAGTTACGGAAGTTCTGTTACCGGTTCGCCTGCTACAGTAACCGGTACGGGCAATACCAGCGTTACCGGGGCAATAAGCGGATTGATCCCAAATACGTTGTATGATTTCAGAGCGAATGGTGTATATGGTTCCAGCATCACTGTTAATGGAAGTAATCTTACTTTTACTACCTTATCAAATGCACCAACGGTTGGTATGGTAAGTGCTATTACCACAACAGGTTTTACTGCTAATTGGACAGCACCTACAGGGCAAGGTAGCGAAGCATTTACTTATACGATCCAGGTATCTACTGATCCAACATTTGCAACTGGCAATACGACTGTAACAGGCATTTCTTCTGGAACGCTTACTTATGCCTTCACCGGGTCATCAGCAACAACATACTATTATCATGTGTTAATAGTCAATGCTGGAGGGTCTTCAGCCTGGTCAGCTACAAGTGCAGCAGTAACAACAACTTTTACTGTAGGGCCTAGTTGTTCAAATGGTACAGGTGCATCTAATTCTCCTTCAACAATAAAATTCACTTCATCAAACCCCGCAATAGATGGAGGGGTAGATGCATTGTGGTCAAATGCCCCGGCTAACAATATTTCACAAAGCACTGTGGGGTCGTATACCACTACTAACGGTACTTCTACCTGGAAGGCTTTGTATACTGCAGATACTTTGTATATGTTGGTTCAAATAACTGATGCTAATCTTTGGAGCACCAATACAACTGTACCCGGAGATACCTGGAGATCTGACGGGATAGAAATTTATCTAGATGGAAATAATAGCAAAGGAACCAGTTATGATAATTATAATGATGTACAGATAAGGATAAACTGGGGTACCGGAACAGTGTCTGGTGTTGGTACCCCTACGCCCACATCAATCCCTATTAATTATCGGATCCCTACTGTTACCGGTGGTTATCTTTTGGAAATTGCTATACCATGGACTGGCATAGTTACAACAGGTATCGCTGATGGTAAACAAATAGGGTTGGACGTTGAAGTTAATGACAATGACAATGGAGTTGATCGTACCTCACAAGGCGGATGGTATACGTCGAATAGCCAGGCATTTAATAATGCCAGCCTGTTTGGTACAGCAGGTTTAACACTATGTCAGGTGCCTGTGGTTATTAATCCAACTGCGACAAATATCACAGCCAGTTCTGCAGATCTTGGCGCAACTGTTTCAGTAGCAAATGGAACGTTGGTTTCGGGTGGTCATGGTACTGCATACAATACCTCAACAGGAGTTACTTCTCAGAATGCATCTGGAATAAGTGGTACAGCCGTTGTTGGTACACCATTTTCACATACGGTTTCTGGGTTGAGTCCACAAACATATTATTACTATGTTGGTTATGCCACCAATCAGTCGGGAACAGGAATAAGTACAGAAGGGGCATTCTGGTCATTATCAAATCCTCCTACGGCGCAACCTGCTTTCACAACGGCATCGGCTACGTGCAGTTCTGTAACATTGAATTGGAATACAGCTACCTTTCCCGTTTCGGGAGCAACTGCAACAGGATATATTTTGCTGCGTAAGCAAGGAGCTAGCCCAACAACTTCAGGTATTGTAAATGCAACAGCTCCGGGAAATTTTTCTTTGCCATCTGGAACAACTTTAGTTACTGTCATTACAAGTGGCAGCACACTTACTTATACCAATACATCTCTTACAGCTGGAACTACTTATAGCTTTTTATTGGTTCCATTTACATGGGATAATGTACATGATTCTACACGTAATTATTTAACTAATTCAACTCCGCCTTCGCAATCGATCACATTGAGTACTTCAGGCACATGGCTTGGAGTAAATACCAATTGGAATGATAGTCAGAACTGGTGCAATGGAGTTCCTACTTCTGCTGATGATGTGGTAGTGCCAGATTATGGAGTGGGGGGTATCTATCCAATAATTACTTCAGGTGTAGCTGCCACCTGTAAGAATTATAATATGGCAGTTAACGCGTCTGTAACCATAGATAGTGGAGGCTCATTAGCGATTAGTGGTACTTATACAAGCAATGGTACACTGATCAATAATGGAGATGTCCTGCTGAACAGTAGCAGTGTTGCTCAGAGTTTTCCTGGTGCAACCGGTTCCATAACGGCAATGAATAACCTAACTGTAAATAATACATCTGGTTTAGGAGTTACGTTTGATAAGGACTTTTTCATTACAGGGGCACTTACACCAACAGCTGGTAACATTGATGTAAATAATGCATTGGTAACATTGATCTCTACAGCCACTGCTACGGCCCGGGTGGGCATTGTAGCCAGTAATATTAACTATACAGGGACAGGACAGTTTTGCATAGAAAGATATTTGCCTATGTTGACTTCCTCTTCAGGCAGAAGATGGCGTTTGCTGGGAGTGCCGATTAGTAGTATAAATGCACCTACCATCAACGCAGCATGGCAGGAAGGAGCAACTCCAACGCCTACCACTACAAGTGCTACGTCGGGAGTAAGTATCTACAATCCAAAGCCGGGATATGGTACACATATTACTAATGGGACAGGTAGCTCAAATAATGCAAATGGTTTTGATGCAGGCTCTACATCTAATCCATCTATTTATAAGATGGACCCGGGTACCGGAACATGGACAGTTCCTTCATCAACCGGAGTGACGATTACTAACAATAAGGCGTACATGATTTTTGTTAGAGGAGACAGAAGTATCCAGGTTTCTAATCAATACATCAATACTACGGGAGGAAATAATATGCGGATAAAAGGGCGTATTAATACGGGTAATGATACGGTAGGAATTACCGGAGCCGGAAAATATGTTGTGAGTAATCCTTATCCGTCTGCTATCAGTTTTAATAATATAGATTTTATGGGATTGACACCAGGCGTTACTTCAGGTGTTGAATATTATATGTGGGATCCGAAATTATTAGGTAGTAAAAATGTGGGAGGGTTTGTAACATTTAGTAGTGCTGGTGGGGGAACCTACACCAAAGTTCCTTACACTGCATATCCGGGAGGAAGCACGGGGATCAGTGCATACAGCAATACTGGTATTATAGAATCCGGAGGAGCATTCATGATTGAATCTGCCGGAGCAGGTAGTATTATCTTTCATGAAACAGATAAAATAACAGCTAATTCAACAGTAGGTATAGCCAGCAGACCTTTGCCGCAAAGCAGACCGCAAAATCAACCATCAGAATTTTATATCAATTTGTTATACAAAGATGGGCAAGACAGCAGCATATTAGCAGATGGCGTGGCAGCTACATTCAGTAATAACTATCATAATGAAGTAGATGAACAAGATGCACCTAAAATGCAAACATTCCAAACAAAAGAAAAGATAAGTTTAGTAAGAGATAATAATATTTTGGCTATCGAGCGAAGAGCTGCGATCACAATGGAGGATACTATCTTTTTGCAATTGATCAAACTTGATTTTAATTACAGATATCAGTTGCATCTATTTGGGAAAGACTTTGCTGCTGATCTTGATGCATTTCTTATTGATAAATATTTGCAACAGGTGTTTCCATTGACCACATCAGGGTTAACCAGGCATGATTTTGAAACAAATGGAGATGCAAATAGTCTTGCGGCTGATAGGTTTATGGTTGTCTTTAAATTAAAAGCCGGAGCTCCACTTCCGGTTAAGTTTATTGATGTAAACGCCTGGCAGAATACTGAAACAATCAATGTTCAGTGGAACGTAGCAGAAGATAGAGTGAAGGAATACCAAATTGAAAGATCAATTGATGGAATTCATTTTGTACAGGTAGGAATCGTTGCTGCCAGCGGTAAAAGTACTTATAACTGGATAGACGAACAGGCGAATGCAGGGGTGAATTATTATCGCATAATCAGTATAGGGAATGCAGCAGATAGATCATACAGCAAAGTGGTGAGTGTGAGATTAACGATAAATAAAAATATGTCCGTTGTTATTTATCCTAATCCTATAAAAAATAATCAGATCAATTTGTATTTGAAAAATATGTTGGAGGGGGAATATAATGTTAGGGTACTAAATTCAGTCGGACAATTAATGACGAAAGATGCGATTATCATCAAAAATGCGGATCTGTTACATCAAACAATAGGGATAAAAAAAGTGATGGTGAAAAGTGTCTACTATCTTGAAATTACTGGTCCTGGTAATTTCAAAAAAATGATAGAAATAAAGAACTAAAGGCTGAGTTTGAAATAGATGTCTATTAAAATGGTGTGTATAAGTTGTTTTATAATATAAATTAATATTATCTATTCAATATATATAAATTATTGCAATATAAATGCATCTATTTGATTTGCAATAACATGTATTTAAAATATGTATAAGTTGTAGAATATTTTTTATATGAATAGTATATATTTTGTTTAGGGTGGTACATAAAATTATTTTTAGTTTTTAGGAACCCCTTCCTTTTAACGAACGATTGTTTTTTGACCAATAGAAAAGAAAAGGATGCTTTTGGGCATTTTATTTTCTTGTTTTATTAGTCCTTCTAAAGCCAATACTTACTTGAATCGCCGAAAACCCGGGTATTCAGATCTATGCCATGATCGATAACCATGAGTTATGAAATATTTAGATTTAACGAAACGATTTAACTGCTTAAGTATGAAAAAAAATCTACACTTCTTTGTGTCCCCACCACTTGCCGGTGAAGGGAAATCTTTTATAAACAACTTCTTTTCAAAGCCTTATTTAACGATTATGAAAATGTTTACTGTCAGCAAGAATGCCAAAATCTTTTCACGTACTAAAAAACTAGCAATTGTTTTACTAACAGGATTATTTTTTAATGCTACTGTTATGGCACAAACCATAGTAGAAACTTTTGAGAGTGCAGACTGGACGACAAATTCAGCCATAGCTTCAATAAATGGTCATGGTAGAACTGTGGCAGCTTATGCTACTTCCGCAATACAGACTATTAGCTCATGGAATGGTGCAGCATTGGTTAGTACTGGTACAGCAGGAGCTACTGCAAATAGTAGTTGGTCTTGGGGAATGGGACAAATTACCATTGCTAGCTCGCCAAGTAATCAACAAGTGCATTCCAATCTTCGTGGTATAATGTTAAAAGAAAATGGAGGCTACCTTATTACACCAGTAATTATCGGTGGTGTTAGTACAGTAAAGTTCTGGATGAGTAGTGTTGGTGGCGGGGCTAGCGTGTATGTAGGTTATAGGCCACTAACAGGAACTTTGCTTTCTGTTACTTCAGTGTCAGGTACAAATGCTAGGTTTCAGCGAACACAGACAAATCATGGTTATGTATTGTTTCCTACAACTGTAGTAGGTAATATTGGTGTCGCTGGTATTCCTGCAAATGGGGTATCAGGAGGATCATTTACGAGAAATAACGCTGTTGCTTCCCAATTTACTTTCAGCGTTAGTCTTACAGGATCTGCTTCAACCCAGCCAGGTCAGTTGATTTTTTTAGATGATTCAGAATCAAGCAATTTTTCAAACTCCGTAATTGACGATATTGTTATTACCGCTTATGTAACAGGTCCTCCCGTTATTACAGCCGATCAAACAGGTATTACACAAACAAGTGCAGGCAATATCGGACAAAATTCTGCGGATAATTTAATGTCTAATTTTAGAGTGAATGTCACTACTTCAGATGCAACATTAAATAGTTTGTCTTTTGCTGCTGGAGGAGATTTTGTGACAGGCGATATTACTAATTTTAAATTATATACAAATACTACAACAACTTTCCCAGGTGGTTCACCTCTTAGTACTTTTACAGCTACAGGAATTGCTGCAGGCGGTACAGTTACATTTTCCGGTTTAACACAAGCGTGTGCTATTGGAGCTAGATATTTCTTTATAACTGCCGATATTCCCTCTGGAGCTACATTAACTAAAACGGTTAATGTTCCGGCTACGCCGACTTTGACTTTTGCTGTTAGCACACCTACTAATACCATTACAGCAGGAGGCACAAAAACAATTGTTGCACCAATACCTCCAACAATAGTTTTAGATCATTCGACTATTACGCAAACGACAGCAGGCAATGTTGCAAGATCTTCTACTGATAATTTACTTTCGAATTTTAGAGTAAATGTTGCAACTTCAAACGCTACATTAAATAGTTTATCATTTGCTGCAGGCGGAACTTTTGTTGCTGGTGATATCACTAATTTTAAATTGTATACAGCTGCTACTAACACTTTCCCGGGAGGAGCTGCTTTAAGTACAGTTTCTGCTACAGGAATAGCTAATGGAGGCGCTGTAACGTTTTCTACACTCAACCAGGCTTGCGCTATTGGAGACAGATTTTTTTGGATAACTGCTGATATTGCATCTGGAGGAACTGTAGGAAATACGGTATTTGTTCCTGCGACTCCCACACTAACATTTGCATTAGGAACTCCGACTAATAACATTACAGTAGGCGGAACTAAAACAATTTCGTTGGGGCAAAATTATTATAACACAGCTACTAACGTTACAGGGTCAACGCTTGCCAGTTGGACAACAAATCCAACAGGTGGCGCCGGAACCGCACCTGCAAATTTTACTTCCGGAGATATCTTTAATATAAGAGCCGGAACAAATGTTAATTCAGGTACATGGTCAATATCTGGAACAGGGGCTAAAATTGTTATAGCTAATACAGCCACTCTTACACTTACAGGAGCTACTAGTTTAAGTGGCACGCTTGAAAATAATGGAACATTTACACATGGTAGTCAGTCGTTTACATTTGGTACAGGCGGAGTTATTGCAGGAACAAATGTATGTGCTTTTCACAGTCTGACAATTAATACGACTTCGCCAAGCGATGTAGTTAGTCTTACAACATCTGGAGCATCCATAAATAATGCTCAAACACTCACTCTTACACAAGGTATTTTTAAAATTGGAACAGGTAATATTTTTTATTTTAACGGAGGAGGTGCTACAATAACCAATACTGCAAATGGTAATCTGGCAACAACAGGCACTAATGGTTCAGACGGTGGTAAAGTTATATTCAGTAATACAAGTGGAAACTCGATGAACATAAACGGTACCGGCCAATTAACATTTTATGACCTGATAGTAGGAGGTTATGTAACTGGTACAGGTAATACTAGTGTTAATCAAAATAATACCAACGTATTGATCAATGATTCTTTACGGTATTGTGATAATAATGCTCAATGGAATACAAATTCTCCGAAATATAGCTCAAATGCTACATTATATATAAATAATAACGGGCAAGGATATACGCCTGGTGGTGCTGGTAGGTTGCAATGGGCTGCTACGTCAGGGTTTGTTATTGGTACTACCGTCGGTTATCCTAATAATGTTACCCTGGTAAATTGTGGTAATCCATCTACAATTTCACAAAGTTTGCCAATTAACGGAGTGTTTTCTATTGGAGAAAATGGTTTAGGAGGTAATGTTACAATATCAGGTGGTACAGCTAATGCTTTTAATTGTGGTGCTTTAATTGTGGGTACAGCATCTACTTTTAATGCACCTGCTGCGAATATGACTGTAAGGGGAAAAGTTGTTCATCGCAATGCAGGGGCTAATACTTTTGTACATAATTCAGGTACGGTTATTTTAAATGGTACAGGGACGTCGGTTACACCGGATTCTCTTAGTTTGGCATCAGGCAGTTTATATAATTTAACAATGAATGCGACAAATGCTTTCGTTAAATTGTATAGTCCTGTTACAGTAAGTAATAACCTTACATTGCCAACTTCAACATATTCAGCTAAATTAACAACAGACGCCACTAATATACTTACACTAACCAATACAGCTAATACTGCAATAGCAGGTGGCTATGCTTCCGCATATATTAATGGTCCGGCAATTTGGACATTAACTAATACATCTACGGGCACTTATACTATGCCGTTAGGTGTGAATGGTTCGGGCTATTATCCATTTGCTTTTGCTGCAGGTACAATTGCTTCAGGAACTCCTACTATTAACGCCCAGGCTTTTGCAAGTGCACCGGGGTCTGCAGATGGTTCAACACTTGCCAGTACAAGTTCTACCGAATATTGGAAACTGATTACTACAGGCAGTACTTTTGCAGCTAATTCTTTTTCTATAGGAAGATCAACACCTGCTTTGGGAACATCTAATGCAATAGGTAAAAGCACCTCTAACGCAGCTACATCTTACATTTCTATAGGTGGTGCCGTTAATACTTTAAGCGGTCAGCCAAGTATAAACACAAGTGCAAGTGGCTTAACGGGTGCAAGTACTATTTATCTTGCTACCGGTACAAAAACAGTGCCTGTAATAACTCTTGCTAATAATTCAGGCGGCCAGGTTGCTGCGGCAAACTTGGGCACTGGCAGCACTGATAATTTGATTGCTAATATGCAACTAACTGTGTCTACAGTAGATGCGACACTTCAATCTTTAACATTCACTACTACAGGTACTGCTGCAAGTAGTACCGATATCACTAATTTTAAATTATATTATAGTGCTACAAATGATTTTAGTACGAAAACATTGGTAACAGGAGCAACACTTACACATCCTGGTTTAGGAGCAGGCTCACATACCTTTACTGGACTTAACCAACTTGTTCCAATCGGTACACGTTATCTATGGATAACAGCAACGATTCCGGGAACAGCGACTAATAACGGTACTATTCAGGTAGCAGCAATTAATCCGGCAACTGCACTTGTTTTTGCTTCAGGTACACCATCAGGAAGTACAACACAGGCTGGTTTGCAAACAATTATTGTGCTTCCAACTGTAACGACAGTAGCAGCTTCATCTGTAACTACTACTACTGCTACATTGAATGGAACAGTAAATGCGAATAACGGTCCTTCTGCTACTAATACATTTGATTGGGGAGATAATACTCAAACTCCACCATCGTATGTAAATAATAATGCTGCACCAACAACTGGTGGTACGGCAACAGGAGGGGCGAACACAAATGTTACATTGGCTCTTACAGGACTAACGCCAAATACTTTATATAATTTCAGAGCAGAAAGCAATAATGGTAATCCGGGTAGTCCCATTGTTGGTAGCAATGCTACTTTTACAACTTTTCCGAATGCTCCTGTTATTGGTACTCCTTCCGCTGCAACAGCTAATGGCTTTACAGCAACCTGGTCTGCTCCAATCATACCAGGTACTGCAACTTATACTTACACAGTAGAAGTTGATAATGATAATGCATTTGGGTCAATTGATGCAACGCAAACAGCAGTAAGTGGTACTTCATATACTTTTAGTACAGGATTATTACCATTGACTACTTATTATTACAGAGTGAAAGTAGTAAATGCAGCAGGTAGCTCAGTTTATTCAGCTACGAGCACTTCAATCACTACAACATTTAATTCAGGATCGTCTTGTACAACGGGGGATGGTAATTCAGGGACTCCGGGACTTATAGTAGATGCGCCTGCTAATCCTGTGATTGATGGAGCGGTAGATGGTAGTGGAGTATGGACAAAAGCGGCAGCTAATACAATTGGAACGAATGTTATTGGTACTTCAAATAATACAGGTACCTGGAAAGCCATGTATACAGCTGATAGTTTATATGTATTGGTACAAGTAAATGATGCAACAACTTTATTTACAGGCGGTACAAATATTTATGATAATGATGGAGTTGAATTATTTATCGATGGGAATAATAGCAAAGGAGGAGTTTATGATGGTGCGAATGATTTTCAACTTAGGTTTAACCCTGGGTTCCCCAATAATATTTCCGGTTCCAGTAATGGTTCAGGTACTGGAGGTACAGCATTTAATAGTTTAACTGGTAGCGGAGCAAATGGTACTGTTAATTGGAAAGCAACATCAATAACAAATACTTCATACATTGTTGAAATTGCAATTCCATGGGCGGGTATAAATAGCGGAGGATCTGCTATTACAGCCGGAAAAACAATCGGATTTGATGTAGAATGGAATGACAGAGATGCAGGAACTACAAGACAAACGGCCAAAGGTTGGTTTACCAGTAATACAAATGCATACAATAATCCAGGTTTGTTTGGATATGCAAGCTTGTCTGTTTGTGCGCCACCTGTTTTAGCTACTGCGGTCGCTACAAATAGGACAGCTACCTCTGCCAGTTTAGGTTCAACTGTAACGTCTATAAATGGGGGAACTCTAACTGCCAATGGTGGAGGTACAGTTTACAGAACTACCAGTGGGGTTACTACAGAGAATATGCTTTCTACAGTTACTCCAACTCTTAATACTCCGTTTAGTCAAACACGTAGTGGGTTAAATCCTCAAACACAATACTTTTTTAAAGCGTTTGCTACTAGGACCAATTTCTCTACAAATGTGACTGGTACAAGCTCAGAAAGTTCTTTCAGAACATTATCTAATGAACCAACGACGCAGGTGGCCAATCTTTCAGCTACGACGGTGTCAACATCTCAAATAGATTTAAGTTGGGATGCGGCTACATTTGGAACTGGAACAAGTGCTGTAGGATATATCATACTCAGACAATCGGGTGTAACAGCGCCATCAACAACAGGTGTAGTAGATGGCGGAACTAATACTGGTTTTACTTCACCAGCAAATACAACTTATATAGGAACTACTACCGGTACAACATTTAGCAGTACAGGCTTAGTTTCGGGTACTCAATACAGTTATACTGTAATTGCTTATGGGTATGATGGCACGAATACAGACACTCGTAATTATTTATTAACAGGATCTACCAATACTGCAACCGCGGCTACTCAGGCAACCATCACTTCTTCTGCTGGAGCTAATGGAACAATATCTCCTAACGGAGCTACTGTTAAAAACTATGGTACCAGTCAGGTATACACGATAACACCTAATACAGGTTATCATGTAAATGACGTATTGGTAAACGGTGTTTCTGTTGGTGCGGTATCTTCTTATACTATCAGCAATGTAAGAGGTGATTCTTCTATTAGTGCAAGCTTTGCAATTAATACCTATACCATCACTTCTTCTGCCGGAACAGGAGGAAGTATATCTCCTGATGGCGCTACTGTTAAAAACTATGGTACCAGTCAGGCATACACGATAACACCTAATACAGGCTATCATATAGCTGATGTATTGGTAAACGGTAATTCTGTTGGTGCGGTATCTGCTTATACTATCAGCAATGTAAGAGGCGATTCTGCGATCAGTGCAAGTTTCGCAATTAACACCTATACTGTAACTTACGACGGTAATAATAATACCAGTGGAACAGCACCTGTTGATGCAGGTAGCCCTTACGATTATAATTCTACAGTGACGGTAAAAGCCAACACAGGCAATCTCAAAAGAACCGGATATACATTTGCTGGTTGGAATACGGCAGCTGATGGTAACGGTACTGATTATGCCGCAACCGGTAGTGCTACTTTCTCTTTAGGATTGGGCGATGTGGTATTATATGCTAAATGGTCTACATGTTCTGGTTATACATTTACAGGAGAGATCGATAACGACTATACTAAACCAGGTAACTGGCAGTGTGGTATTGTTCCTCCTGCAAGCGGAGCAGTAACGATCGCAAACGGTTCAGGTAAGGTTAGATTAACCTCTAACTTAGATGTTACGGGTTCTTTAGATTTCACCAATACGGTAGATACGTTCATCATAGCCCCAGGTGTAAGATTAACCGCCAGCGGTTCAGGAAGCATTAACTTCCACGACAATGCGGTGTTAATTAAATCAGACGCAACCGGAACAGGTTCTATCGGTCAGATAACGGGAACTTTATCAGGAACAGCAAATGTGACTGCAGAACGTTATATCCGTCAGAATACGTACAGAGGCTGGAGATTACTGGCAGTGCCGGTAACTACTGCAGGTCAAACGATCCGTCAGTCATGGCAGGAAGGAGCGACTACCTACACAGCCGATCCTAACCCGGGCTTTGGTACCCGTATCACAGCCAGCACTGCTAATGCAGTAGCGAACGGTTTTGATGCACAGACATTTGGTAACTCCTTGTTACAATATACAGGATCCAGCTGGAGTGGCTTTACAGGCAGCCTGTTAACCACCAAAGTATCAAGAGGTACAGCGGCGGATGCATGGATGTTATATGTAAGAGGCGACAGAGGCGTTGATACAGCAGGAGTGATCACGGCACCGACACAAACAGTGTTGAGAGTGAAAGGTCCGTTGTACACTGCCCCTTATCCGACAGTAACTATTCCTGCAGGCACCAATGGTCTTGTAGGTAATATCTTACCATCAGAAATAGACTTTACATTACTCAACAGAGGTGGCGGTGCAGACAATGCCTTCTACCTGTGGGATCCACAGTTATACGGTTCATATGGTTTGGGTGGTTATCAAACCTTCAGTGCCAATACACCAATACCTTGGAAACCTGTACCGGGCGGAGGCAGCTATGGCACTACCCCAAGTTCTAAGATACAATCAGGTTTGGGCTTCATGGTACATGCATCAGGTTCAGACGGAACGATCCAGCTGACCGAAGCTTGTAAAACAAGCGGCAGCAATGTAGGTGGCAGCGGCTTCAGACCGGTATCACCAACAGCAGCGATACCATATCTTGAAACCAACCTGTATGCAGCGGCACCTAATAACACGTTCAACTTAGCCGATGGTAATATCGTAGGCTTCGATGATTCTTATTCAAATGATATCGACAACAAAGACAATATTAAAGTACAAGGCTTTGGTGATGGTATCGGTATGGTAAGAGGCACCACGGTATTAAGTGCAGAACAACGCAAACTGATCGTAAGCGGAGATGTTATTCCTTACAGAATGACAAACCTTAAGAAACAGGCGTATAAATTAGAGTTCACGCCAAGTGGTTTGGATAATGGAGCTACAGCGGTGTTAGAAGATAAATACTTAAATACGACAACACCATTCAACCTGTCAGCTACTTCATCCGTAGTGTTCAACGCAGACCCTGCAGTGGCAGCATCGTTCACCGACAGGTTCCGTATCGTGTTCAGCACACCAACACCGGTAACTATTACCAACTTAAATGCACAGCAAAAAAATACTGCAATGCAGATAGATTGGAAAGTAGCGGTAGAAAGCGGTGTTAAAGAATACGCAGTAGAACACTCAACCGACGGCGTTAACTTTACACAGGTAGGAGTAGTAAGTGCTTCAGCCAACAATGGCGGATCAGCTACTTACAGCCTTACTGATGCCAACCCTGTTGCAGGAACTAACTACTACAGGATCAAGACAGTAGATCTGTCAGGAGTAGTTAAATACACAACAGTGGTAAGAGTGGTAATGGGGACAGTTAAATCATCGATCGAATTGTCTTCAACAGTTATCACGAACAACCAGGTTAGCCTGCAGTTGAACAACCAGGATAAAGGTCGCTATGGTATCCGTCTGATCAGCAGTGTTGGTCAGGAACTGATGACAACAAACTTTACGCATAATGGCGGAAATAGCACACAAGTTGTATCTTTGCCGACGGTTGTAAGTAAAGGGCTGTATCAATTAGAGATCACCAGACCAAATGGTGCTAAGCTGATCGAAAGAATAGTAGTGAACTAATAGGGCAACCAGAGAATACAATTAGTTGACTCAAACAAACAAATTAAGAAATAAAAAAAATATCAAAGATGAGTGCACATTTAAAGACATCGTTATCAAAGTTCACGAGCCGGTTATACCCGATGCTGGTGATGCTGATAGTGTTCATGATGCCTGTAGTATTATTTGCTCAGAACCCGGATGATAACCCCGGAGGTAATCCGGACTACCGTCCACCAGCAGTGCCATTGACTCAGTGGATGAGTATTGGCTTGCTTGCAGTAGGTGTCGGTCTGGGTGTATGGGTGATCAAACGCAGGAATGCGAAGAAGGCGATGATGGTCGATTTGTAAACTAACTATAAAGTATATACGAAGGGTAGTCCGAAGATGAAGTCTTGGGACTACCTTTTTTATGTTATATACTTAATGAAAAAGCCTGCTTGAAAACAACTGGCTTACTTAAATTATGCAGGCATGAAATAAATATGCATGTTAGCTGCTAATAAAAAGGCCTGGCGTAGAAACGCCAGGTCACTATTACTAGGCTTGCATGAAAAAATATAATCAGTTGATGAATTTGGTTTGTTAAAAAAGAAGCCCATTGTGGAAACAACAGGCTTCACTATTGCTTGTATTTCTATATGAAAAAAGATACACTGACAGTTTTTAATATGTCTGTAATTGCTTTGTTTATTTCGTAAGAGCTGTTTAAAATAAATCCATCAATTTTCCTGATGCTATGCCTTTGTCGTTCGATAAAAATTTAATCTGATAATAAAAGATTGAAAAAATTTGGCAATAGCTTTTATTGAAAATTAATTGAGATCATCACAATTAAAAAGTCTCTGATGGCAACCGATTTATTTATAACAAAATAACTAAACATGAAGAGGAGCCCCAATTTATATAAACTATATATAGAAAATTGCTACTAAAAAACAAAATAGCTTATACTTAAATAGATGATAATCAATTTGTTAAAAATGAATTAAATAATTTATCATATATGTAGCATTAAGGGATTAAATATTAAATAACACAATGAAAAGATCTTTTTTCTATTTAATTGTGAGCTTGTGTCCGCTTTTAATATTAAATATTGCTCCATCACTAACATAAAAACTTCTTACTGTTGTAGTAGAGTTTAAAATAACATTTCCGGAATTTATTATTACGTCTGTATTTTCATCAGGTACTGTATTACAACTCCAGTTACCTGCAGTTTCCCAGAGAGGTGTGCCGGCTGCTCCTGTCCATGTTTCAATAAATCTTAATAGGTAAGGAGTGCTATAGGTTATTCCAGAAGTATTATTATTGATCCTGCATCTATACAAATTGCCATACATTGAACTTGATGCGTTTTGCAATGTCAATGTATCTGTGTTTACGCCGGAATAAAGCAAATTATTAGTTAGGTCAGTAAAACCTGAACCGGTATTTATCTGCCATTGATATGTATCACCAGTTTTAAAATTACCCGCTATTAAAACGGTGTTAGAATTAGGGCAGGAGATCCAATTGATCAGATTAAAATTTACGAAGTTAATATTGGAATTTCCTTTTTCAAAAACAATACGCATGATTTGCTTGCCTGTTGTTAATAGAGGAGTGGTAACATTTGCTGTTTGATATACTTGCCAATTGCCAGTGCCGGACAATGTAAGTGAGCCGGAAATATTAATGCCGTTTAACTCAATATGAATTCTACTATCAGATGAAGGAGAGGCGTAACGTATTTGTAAATTATAAGTTCCCGGAACCAATACATTAACAGCATAATCCATCCATTCATTATCATTTGTATAACCTACATTGTATCCACCTTCTCCACAGCTTTCTATGTCAACTCCTTCGGTTATTCGGTACTGTCCGCCATCATTTGTACTGTTGTAGTCGTGGTAAGCGATCCCTTCTCCTCCGTAATTATAATCTTCAGCTTCTATCTTCCCGGGTATTGGCCATGGAGAATTTCCATAAGAGGCGGAGAGTGATATTGTATCGATTACATCTTCAATAATAATATCATCAAAGTATGCGGTGAAGTTACTGCCGGATACAGGGTTGTCATATGCAATTAATAGTCCCGTAATCGTATCATCGATCAATTCTCCTTTACCGATCTGGCAAGTAAATTTTTGCCAGCTTCCAATAGTTCCTCTCGGGAAAGCCGGGGTCAATGCGTTGCCATTATTGTCTTTATATGAGATCAAGCTATGCAATGTTTTGCCAGATTTAAATAATAGATCAACCGATGTGTATTGTCCCAAAGTATTTATGCTGTATTTCCAAAAGCTGAGCTGCATATTATTTTTTACCGGAATTTTTACATCCGCTATTTTATAAAAGTATTTAGATGAGACAATAGAATTTGAAGTGCCATTTATTTTTATACTATAGATACCACTTTTAGCGAATGCAGGTTCGTTTACAATAGCAACAGAGGGATTGGTAACGTTAGTACTTGTAAAAACAGCAGGGTTATAAAAACAAGGATCTATCTTTAAAGTTTTTGTTGCTGTGGCACCATTCATATTATACACAGTGGTTCGGCTCTCTGCACTGTTTCTGTAATATATAGGACCGAGTGAATAGGCGAGTGGGATTGTTGTCGTAACGGGAACGTCACCACGAAGCATTTTAGAAGCGGTAGCGGCCAGCCGTAAATAATAATTGGAAGAAGTCCATACACCATCTTTAGCAAAGGTCTCAAAATATTGATCGGTAGGAATATCGAAATAATCAACTGCTCCGTTTATGAGATTAGTGCTTTCTTCAAATTCATCCAGCATAGCATAATATACACTTGTAAGCCCGATTGATTTTGCATTTAATACTTGTTGCCAAAGTAAATTTCCACCAGCTCTGTCTGTTTGTGAAAAAGACCCGTTGGCGCTAAGCCAGTTTCCGCTTCCGGGGAAAACTACCGGTAGATAATCTTTGCCATTTTGATCACAGTATGATTTATCTGCGATCATTTTTTCGCTGAGATAATTATTGGCTCCGTTGATATCATTGTAGACCCCTACTGTCCATGGGGAAATTGCATCTAATGTATTATATACTTCTGTAAAATCAGGTAAAGCGCCTTCCGAATTTGTTCTCCAGCCACGAGGAACACCACCGATCACATAGCAGCCGCGGCTTTGCAGGAAATGTATCATGTCGATGCACTGTTGTTTAGTTGCACCGATATCATATCCTACACCCCATATCTCTACTACAGGTTTACCATTTACCGTAGCATAATTGGGAGAAGTAGTTAATGCTCTCATTTGCTCAATTTCATATACCCAGTCCATTCTTATTCGCTGTACAATGCTGGCATCTGTCCCATTTAAATCATAACAGATGTAAAATAATCTTCCCGTTGCTTCACATGCATTTTTAACATTGCTTAAATGTGATGTAGGAGTAATCGTAATTGTTTTGCCAATTGGGCCTACAAATCTTTGAATAGCCACTCCGTCTAACCCCGCTTTTTGAAGCCAGTTCATTTGCCTGTTAATGATCGTGGCATCGGCATCATTATACAATTTTGTAGCTTTCCCATTTCCAAGATTTGCAAAATTAGTTGTATACAAAACAGAGTCGGGATATTCCGAAATATCCGGGAAACTTGCGATGTTCTCATTTGTGAGGAAGCCGGCAGCAGGCAACACTCCATACGACCAATGTATCCAGTCTGTGTTAGTGGTGCCTGCTTTATGCCATATCTGATATCCGGCAAATGATTTATTTCTAAATGCAGAAATAGTGCTGTCTGGTTTTGATGGAATGCTTTGTGATGATGGATCCAGCACACCCTTGTATACAATGATTTGCTTTATATAATTATCTTCCGCATTAAAGCCGAGCCTGAAATCCCCTCCACTATTCATAACACCTTTTAATGCGGCATCGGTGATTGCAACAATGGTGGTCACCCATTGATTGGTCTTCGTTTTTGAAAAATCAGCTCCCTGATAATTATTTACAATACTGTTATAGTTGAACCAGATATTGTTATTGCTGTTTGCATAATAAGTTATAGCAATTAAAAGATTTGTTTGACTGGTAGGGATAAAACTACGATTGCAGGTGATATACATAAATTTTCCTGCGGGGATTTTTCTGCATGGAGTTCCATTGATATTTGCAGATACAGTGTATGCCTCAGCGTTAACATCGTTGTTTACGACTAAAGACATATTATTGGACTGGATAAGATTGGTGAATACTATTGACGCTGAATCAGAAGGTAGGGTTATGTTTTGTGCCTGAATATTGAATCCAAGTATGGTTAGGGTAAAAATAAGGCAAATATTTTTTTTCATTTTTGAATGCTGATTTGCACATGAGACAATTTATTGTAAACAGCACATAGCCCACGATCAGATCGCAGGCTATGTACAACAGTCCATCATCATGTAATTTATTCGATAGTTTTTTACAGATATTGGATATAATATTTTACGCTATGTCATTTGATAGAGCCTGTTGCTGTTTTTATTTTTATCTGATCACAGAAATTGAACCACTGATTGCCGGTTTGTTTTGCTGCAATTTAATAATGTAGTAGTAAGTACCTACCGGAACCGGATTCCCCTTGTACATGCCATCCCATGGGGTACTTGTATATCCTCCAGATAATGATTCAAAGATCATTTGTCCGTATCGATTAAATATGCTCACAGATGCAGCCGGATAATCTTCGAGGTTTTCTATGATCCAAGTGTCGTTTATTCCATCTTTATTAGGCGAAAAAGCATTTGGAATTCCAACACTTTTGAGCACTTTCACTTGAAGATCATCTGTTGCAACACAACCATCTGTTGATCTTACCGTCATCGTATAAATATTATCCGTTAATGCAGTTATGATTGGATTTGCAATGCTGGTGCTATTAAGATAAAGATTCGATGACCAAGAAATGGTAATGTTATCACCTGTTGCTTTACCGTTTATTTGAGTAGGTATTCCCTGGTCTACTCTTAATATCGGACCTCCGGCATAAGCCGAAACATTATTTACAAACACTTTTATTTGTACTTTTTCGCTTTCGCATGTGCCGTTAGAAGAAGTAACAAAATAGGTGGCGGTTCCTCCCTTATTAGTTGTTGGGGTAGGGGCAGTTGAATTACTGTTTCCTGCAAAATCGTACCAGGCCAGGTTTGTTCCGGTTGCAGTTAACGGAGTTGCTATATCATTTAAACAATATTTTACATCTGACGTGATTGGTGCTGGTGGAACCTGATTAATGGATGCAGTAACTTTGGTAGCAGTAGTGCTTGTACATCCTGCTGTATTAGTCTCAGTTGCATAATAAGAAGTTGTATTGCTGATGGAAGGAGTGGTGAAACTCGAACCAGTACCAACCTGCGTTGTTAATCCTGCATTGCTATACCATTTAATGGTGTTTGCTCCATTAGAAGGAGTAGCTCCAATAGTTACTACGCCTGCGCTACATCTGTCTGCATCTTTTCCTGTTGGTGCATTTGGTATTGAACTGATCGTTGCAGTTACTTTAGTAGAAGCGCTCACACAGGAAGCACTATTTGTTTCAGTTACAAAATAATCTGTAGTAGAAGTTAAAGATGGAGTAGAGAAACTTGTACCTGTTGCAACTTGTGTTGTTAAAGTAGCATCACTATACCATTTTAATATGTCAGACGGATTTCCGGAAAGTGTAGCATTTAATGTCACTGATCCCGAACCACATATTGGAGCACCCGATCCCGTAGGAGCGTTTGGTGCGGAATTGATCGTAACTGTAACGCTGCTTGATGAAGAGCAGCCTGCAACAGTTGCTTTTACACTATATACACCACTCATACCTATTGTTGTATTTGTGATCGTAGGTGTTGCTCCCGATGCAGTATATCCGTTAGGCCCTGTCCAGGTATATGTTGCCGTAGGGTCTGAACTTGTTGTAGATGACAGATTTAAAGCGAAGCCTACACAAGGCTGATTGCTGCTGGCAATCGGAGAGAAAACACTTGGGTCAGATAGGGAAGTGGTAGCTTGATTTGAAACACATCCTCCTGCTATCGTAACTGTGATGCCGGTATAGCTGCCTTGTTTCAAAGAGCCTACTACTATATTGCCTGCTCCATTTGAAGTTAACACCTGTGCTGCCTGAGGAATTCCATCTGCAATAAAATTAACTGTGTATGAAGTAGCAGGAGTAAGGCCGGTAATTGTAAAACTTCCGTTATTACCACCACATGAAGTAGGGTTTGTTGGTGTAATGCCACTGATTACTGGTAAAGCAGTAACAGTGATACTGCCGGTAGCAGTTCCATTACTACATGTACCCGTTGCCGTTACCGTATAATTAAATACACCATTTTGAGTCGGTGTTCCTGAAATGGAGATAACTCCTGCATTAAATGTACCGGTCACTCCTGTAGGTAAGCCCGAAACAGAAGCATTGTTACCTGTTCCTGTGATAGAATAAGTGATATCAGAAATAGCTTTGTTATTACAAACAGTTTGTGCGTTAGTTGCTGCAGCTGATGTTAATGTGACAACAGCGCCGGGAGTTATTGTAATATTAAAACTATCAGGGTAACTGCATTGGCCGTATGTGGTAATGGTTCTTATTTTGGCGGTTACTGGTGTTGAACCGCTGTTGGTTCCTGTAAAACTGAGGTTAAGAGTATTTCCTGTACCTGCCCCGGAAGCGCTTAAACCTATTGCTGTATTAGAATTTGTCCAGGTAATAGTGCCACCTGCAGAAGCTGTGTAGCTATAATTTACAGTAGCATTATTACATTCAGTAATATCTGGAGTAGGTGGATGTGCCGGTAAAGCAGGGCAGGATGTTGCTGTACATTTAAACGAAGCAGATTTAAAACATGTTGATGCATTGCCGGTTGGAGTAACAGTAATATTAACTTCGTCACCGGGATTTAATGAAGCAACGTTGAAAGTAGTTCCGGTTGTTGAAGGGTCATTGATTGCGGCTCCTCCATTGATGGTATGGCTGATAGTATATGATGTAGCGCCGGACATTGCTACCCAATTAAACGCTACTGAATTATTCGTTGACGTGCCACATGAAATATTAGGAGCACCAATATCATTTATAGTTATTGTGCTTGTAGCTGCTGTTGCTCCAGCACAACTATTACTGCTGTAGTTCACTGTAACAGTTTTACTACCGGCTGTTTTCCAGGTTATTGTTACAGTATTGCTTGTTGTTCCTACACCACCACTTGTAATAGTATAGTCAGTTCCTGATATTCCAGGTACAGTCCAGACATAATTAGATTGTCCTGATTGTGTGGTATATATAACACTATTATTTACACATATATCCGTCGGAGGATTGATGAATGTAGGTGTTGGTAATGCGTTTACTGTAACAGTATTTGTAGCTGCTGTTGCTCCAGCACAACTATTACTGCTGTAGTTCACTGTAACAGTTTTGCTGCCGGCTGTTTTCCAGGTTACCGTTACTGTATTACTGGTAGAGCCTGTGCCGCCATTTGTAATATCGTAATCAGTACCCGCAGTACCCGGGATACTCCATACATAATTTGATTGTCCACTTTGAGTGGTATATGTTGCACTACCGCCTACGCATACACTAGAAGAAGGGGCTGTGGTGAATGTTGGTGTAGGTAAAGCATTAACTGTAAAAGTATTACTTGCTGCGGTTGCACCAGGACAACCATTGCTGCTATAGTTCACAGTAACAGTTTTACTGCCTGCAGTTTTCCAGGTTATGGTTACTGTATTGCTTGTTGCTCCTACGCCACCGCTTGTAATGGTATAGTCAGTTCCAGATGTGCCCGGTATACTCCACACATAATTCGATTGCCCCGCTTGTGTTGTATAAGTCGCAGATCCTCCTGCACAAATGTCTGCTGCCGGAGCTGCGGTAAATGTTGGTGTTGGCAATGAATTTACCGTTAGGGTAAAAGTAGTTCCCGTGCTCGGGCAATTTCCAGTTTTTGTTACTGCTATTGTTCCTGTATAAGTAGCTGCTGCTGCATTTGCAGGTACATTAATAGATAGTGGGCTTGCTGTTAATGTTGTACTAGATACGTTAACAAAACCAGCTGAAAGTGCAGCGGCATCCCATGTAATAGTATAGTTTGTTGGTGTACCCGTTGCTGTATAAGTTAAGGTAGATGTTTGTGAGCTGTTTTTTAAACAAACGTCTGCAGCTTTTGTGGCAGGTGTGATGGTTACAGAAGGATTCAATGTTACTGTTAACATAGAATAAGTTTCGCAGCCACTTGCTTCTTTTACCACGAAATAATAATTGCCTTCATCTCCAGAGGCAAAAGTTTTACTGAATACTTTTTTTGCAACATCAGTACTATATGCATAACCAGTAAGAACTGTGGCAGCAGCAAATGAAGTTCCTTTTCTCCATTCCCACTGATCGCCGGTGCCTGAATTACCGTTTAATGTCATTGTATTGCCCGGGCAATAAGCTGTAGTGCCTGTTGCAGCAGGAATAGTGAAATTTCCTCCTTTAGTTAATTTAAAAGAAGTGGTGATCCCGTCATTACCACACTCAGCTGCTAATGGAGCATTACCGTTAGATGCTCTGGTATAATCAGATGATACTTTTGCTCTATAATAAGTTGTAGTTGTTGTGGGGGTTGCTGAATAAGTGCCCGTTGTTTCCGGAGTTCCGAGCAATGTCCATGGACCGGTAGGTGATGTGGATTTCATCCATTGATAGTAAACAGTTCCGGAAGAACTACCGGTAATGGCTAGTGGCAGATCATAATAAGTGTTGATCTTTAAGCTTACAGGATTATCATTACATACATCCAATTCAGAATTTTTAGTACCATCCTGATATAGATTAATAAATGGAGTACATTTTTTTACAACAATATCATCGATCATCAGATCATTACCGCTGGAGCCAGTGATCAGATTCACTAACTGTAATGTATAGGTAGGCGTGCCGGTTGTTGGTGTTACAAATGTTACTGTTGCCTGATACCATTTTGAATTTTCGGGAATTGTTCCGGTAGTTGTGGATGCAACTACGGTTGAACCATTCATTACATCAAATTCTATATTGGGTTTTGTTTCAGCCCCAGTAGCAAGAGAAGCATACCATGCGGAAAACTCATACCTGGTTCCGTTACAAAGGCCAGTCAAATTAAATTTATAAAATGCTTGCCCAACACCACCGATCGCATTGATAAATAAACTACCGCTACCAGCAACACCAGTATGGTCTTTTACTTCAGGACGATTTTGCCAAAAATTACCGGCATAAGAACTTTGTACCACAGCATATTGTCCGTCATTTAAACTATTACAACCAGTACCAGCATAACTATAGGTTCCATCAATAAAATTAGTAACGTTTTTTCCGGGTATATCTGCATACCCTCCATGTCTTGAGCCATCTGGTGTGCCTCCTGTAGGGCAGGTATAAGCAAGTCCATCAAAGCTTTGCCTTATTACTTCATCGCTCGTTCCACCAACACTGCTGCAACAGAGTTTAGAAGTTAATGTTACACTTTGATTTGACCATTCTCCAACTGCTTTGTATACAACATTCGTTCCTATTCCAATAGCAGAAACAATATTCAACGTATCTGAATTTCTGCCTGGTAAAACATTGCCATCTTTATACCAAGTATAAGAAGAGCCTGCAGAGCCTAGTCCCTGAGCAGTTAAAGTAATGTCTGTTCCTTCACAAACACTGTTAGTCCCCCCCGATACATTAATTGCTTCCTGCTGGCATCCGTATATTTTGATATAGTCTATCCCCAGTACAATTGGATTTGTATTGGAGCCATCTTTTTTTAAGAAAGTAAATGTAAAACCGGTGGTAGCACTTCCTAATGTCATTTGACCTTTCATTACCGCTGTAGCTCCTGCAGGCGTTACCCACATCCAATTCGATACCTGGTTACTCCAGCCATCCCAATTACCACTGGCACTATTGCTTCCGTTTGTTCCTGTCCATGTCATAGCATTTTGACCATCGTGTGCATTGTTACCATTTCCTTCCCATAAAATATTTAGTTCACTATTCCAGTTACACCATGAATAACAATTATTACCTGGGCCTCTTGGGTTAAGTGCTATCACATTATGAAATTTTATTTCTACATAATAGGTTTGTAATGGTTGCAGGTTTGCTATTGAAAATTGTCCGTATTGATCATTTTGCCCTTGCTTTGGATTAATGACGATCATACCATCTGTTGGAATATCAGCATATTGAGGACTGAGGTCTTTAGGGTTTTTTACAATTGCATATTGGCGGGTATTGTTCAGGTTATTATTTGCATTTTGCCAATCTACATTTTGATTAGAAAAATTTCCCGATGGTAAATAAGCATAAGAAGTTTGATCTATAATAAAACCTCCGGCGTTTGTTTGGCTCATATCCCAACGTGGGGGTTCTACGCCTCCACCAGTATATGTAAAGCCAGTGTTTGCTATTAATCTGGCAGAACAAGGCGTTTGTGCATCAAGCTTTGAACTAAGACTCACGAGTGTGATACAAGTCAACACTAAAAAGTAATGACGATATTTCATAGAAAGTTGAAATAAACTTTTGTATAAAAAAAGGGGAGAGGTATTCTTCATATAAAGCAATTATTATCGTTTTGTTTCAATAGACCGGCAATATAATTTAATCTATTAAATTCTAAATTAGTTTCCTGGTACAGCTAGTTCTGAGCTAGCAGTACTTAAATAGTGATCTGTTAATCTTTTATTATCAAACTTTGTGATTGAATATTATCGTGTTTATCTTGTCCTAATACAATGTATACTCCTGCGGCAAATTTTGAGATATTGATCACAACACTATCGTTTGCAACCCTGTCCCTGGTCAATAAGGTTCTTCCGTTAATATCTGTGATGCTCACCCTTCTTAAATCGCTGCCCAGCACAGTTACCATTCTTCTGGCAGGATTTGGAGAAACAGATAAAGAAGACACTCTTACAAGTGAAATGTTTTTTATTTCACTGTAAGAAGTAGCTCCATTAATATCGATGATTTGTAAGCGGTAGTATATCTTATTGCTGCTGATCCCGGATACATTATCAGTAAGTGAATAGTTTTTACTGTTGCTGCTGTTACCACTTGCATTTACCTTGGCAATGGTTGAGAAGGCGAGAGCGGTTCCGGCACTTCGTTGTACATTAAAATAGGCGGTATTTATTTCAGTAGCAGTCTGCCATTGTAGTTGCGCCACATTGTTTTTATTAATTGCTGAAAACTGAGTCAATCGAAGTGGTACTGTGATCGGGGTTGGGTTATATTGGCTGGAAAATATCGGAAAAGTATTTCCAAAAATATCTTTATGAAAATTTGAATATTCTGTGTCAAAAGTATAGGTAAGCTTATCTGTCCTTACTGGATTATTGGTGATCCATTCTGGAGTTTGAAAACTTTTTGTTTTAATTCCATTTCTGTAAATAGCCACATTAACAGCTCCGGGTTGTGATCTGAATCTTTGAGAACTAAGCCCTGCTGGTACATTTACAGTAGAATCATTTACTACTAATTGACCTGAGGCGGGTAAAATAGTAACAACCTCTACAGAATCCTCTGTATTTACATTGGTAGTATTTCCGAGGTTGATGGAAGATACATTATAAGGAGAAGGAACAGCAGTTCTCTTGTACTTCTTGAAAAAAGCAATCGCAACATCTCTGTCTGCGTATGGGGATGGCTGCGCTTTCCACAAACTTTTATAATACTGCAATAAAACGGAGAAACCATAATTGTGATTTATTTCAGGCGCCAGATGATGTCCTTCGGGATAATCATTCCAGGTCACAATATTTATAATAGGTGAATTTTTAGCAACGGCAAATTCCAATTGTTTTCTGAACGTTTGCGATAATCCCATTACCATATGTTTACGTTCTATTTTGCTGGTTCCTGCCGATACAGCACCTGCAACGCTCAAAATATTCCATGTACCGGGCTGCAACACTTTTGAAGTGTAAAAGTCAGGGAATGCAGTAGCTGTATATGTTCTGTTTCTTGTTGAACATTGAGTGGCTACCATTGCGTCCAGATTTGAAGTGGCATAAGCCTGTGTCCACATCCATACTGCAGGAAAATAATCCAGGTAAGCATTTAATGTAGAACTGCTGATATTCTCATTGATAGAATACACACATGCAAATTTTTCTCCAACAGCATTAGCTAGTTTTCTGTAAGCCCTGGCTTCGTAAAATTGTTTTGGATAACCGGCAAGATTAGATGGAATGGTTGCCAATTGTTCTCCGTACCACATGTACACGATCAATCTTCCATCCGGTGTTCTTAACCAATGTGAATTGTTTTTACCTACTACATTCATAATACCATTTATTCTTGAGGCGTAGGTTGCAATCTTCGAATCTTCATTGCCACCTGAAGGATGGGAAAAAGCAAAAGTGAATTTGAAGTCAATGTTTTTGAGGTCGGCCACTCGGAAGTACGCTTTAATGATATTATCCCAACTGGTATTGGTAATAGGGTAATAAAATTGAAATCCGTCAATTCCACACCTTTTGGCTGTTCGCATTTCAAACTCAACGGCCTGATCCAGGGTAGAATCTTTCAGGTATTGGTCGGCCATAACATTAACCTGGGTATAGCCTCCTATAGAAGAAGAAGCATTGTTAGTAGTAGGGTAATAAGTGGCGTTACATCCATCTTCAAAACTATACCCCTGATAGCGGATAATATGCGTCATGCAATGTGCTATGACCAGTTTATTGTTCAACAGCGGTAAACTTAATTCTGGAAGATTTTTAAGCGAATCCTGTGCCTGTAAATTCGTCAGGGAGATTGTTGTAACCAATATTGAAACAAGTAAGAAACTGGTATATTGACGAAGCATCGATCTCTTCATTTTACACATGGCTGCTTTAAATTAAATTTAAAATGAGGCAAGATCTTACAGTTGGATAAATACATTTTCAAGGAAATGAACCATTCTGGACAAAGCACTCAATACTCAAAATTACATAGCTACTATAGCGATACAACTTATATAAACGATGTATAATAATTATTCAGGCAAAAAATAAATAACTAACGTTAAGTATCTGATAATCATTTTATTGTATACAAATTATATAAATTAATATATAAAAGATTTTGCTTGTGGAATTATTCTTTTTTTGATGAATAACAAGGAGTTGGAATCAATACAAACCACTAAATTGGTTTCGGCCATTGGTCTGATTTGTTCATTATTTCTATCGATCATTTATGAATGAGTTTAATTATAGTATTGATTATCTTTTGACCATATAAATTTAAAATGACAGATTATTCTTAAAACTAATGATCTGTTTGGGCTTTCAGAACAAAAGAACTTCTAAGAAATTTACTGTATGCTGTAACATACAGATGAGAGTCAAACATGTGAATAATGTAATTCTTTTAAAAGATTGTGTAACAATCAACGCCTCAATTGAGGGTACTTTTACCGTTAATCCTATACCAATTCTGATCGTTCGGTATAAGCTTCAATCACCTTATTGTAATTACTTAATCTATGTCATTTATCAGGCAATTAAATTATGCCCTTATTCTTGTTTGTTTGCTTTTGTCGTGTAAAACGCAAAAAAAGAAGATCATTCAAGGAGACTCCTCTCGATACGATTTACTCAATCCTGTCATCATAAAATTGCCTGAAGCGCTGGCTGAGATCTCGGGAATTGTTTATAATCCCTCTGATACATCAGTTTTTGCCATAGAAGATGAGGATGGACTTTTTTATAAAATTTATCTCACCAAACAAACTGCAGTTAAAAAATGGCGTTTTGATAAAAAGCATGACTTTGAAGATGTGGTTTTACATGATAGTATTTTTTATGTTTTGATAAGCAATGGAGATGTAGAATCTGTAAGATTTGGAGGAAATGATTCCATTATTACAAACATGTCTAAGTTTCCGGATGCCAGTAAAAAAACGAACGAATTTGAATCCATGTATTATGATGATAGTCTGCGGCAATTGATATTGCTATGCAAGAGTTGCGAAGATGATAATAGTAAGACACTAACTGCCTGGAGTTATGATATCGCCACACAGACCTATACGCCATCAGTTTTTATTATTGACGTTCGGCCCATCGAAGCCAAGACAGGAATTAAAAAATTAAAATTAAGACCTTCAGCGGCTGCGATAAATCCTTTAACTAATGAGCTTTATATTTTGTCTTCCATCAATCATTTAATAATAGTTGCCGACAGAAAAGGTGTGTTCAAGGAACTTTTTGAGCTTGACCCGAAGATATATAAACAGGCGGAGGGGATTGCATTTACACCATCCGGAGAAATGATCATTTCTAATGAATCGCATGAGACAGGTGTTGCGAACATTTTAATCATTAAAAACAAAAAGAAAGTTCTATGAGAAAGACAGGGATAGTTTTATTGACCCTTTTTTTGTTTCAAGCCATTGGACTTGCACAGGATAGTATTCAGGCAAGAATAATTTTGATAGGCGATGCCGGTCAGCTGACCAATGGAAGGCATCCTGTGGTATCAGCTGTGAAAAGGAGTATACAGCTTGATGAAAAAACTACCATTGTTTTTTTAGGAGACAATTTATACAAACCCGGTTTTCCGGATAATAGTTTGCCCAATTTCAGTATGGCAAAAGCTCCATTAGATTCGCAGGTGCAAATTGCCGGTTCAAGCGACGCAAAAGTGTATTTTGTGCCAGGTAATCATGATTGGGCAAATGGCGGTTCTAAAGGATATGAATCAATTTTAAGAGAGCAAGCTTATATTGATTTTTTAGGGAATAAAAACGTAGCAATGTTTCCACGTGACGGTTGTCCCGGCCCTGAAGAGATCAAGATAAATAAAGATATTACATTGGTGACAATGGATAGTCAGTGGTGGTTGCAGTTAAATGATAAACCCGGCATTGAGTCAGATTGTCCCTATAAAACAAAAGCAGAGGTACTTGTTCAGTTAGATGATATACTTTCAAGAAATTCTCAAAAATTAGTAATACTTGCTTTTCATCATACTTTTAGAAGTTATAGTCCACATGGCGGTTATTTTACTATCAAGCAACATATTTTTCCTTTTACAGATGCAATCCCAAAATTATATATTCCTCTGCCTGTATTAGGTTCTGTTTATCCTTTAACCAGGGCGGTATTTGGCACTATTCAAGATCTGAAGCATCCGCTTTATCAGGCTATGATCAATGAAATCGAAAACGTAGTAAAAGGACATCCAAATGTAATTTACGCTTCCGGTCATGATCATTCTTTGCAATTGATACAAGATAGTGGATACAATTATATTGTTAGCGGTAGCGGTAGTAAGAATACACGGGTATCTAAAAATAAAAAGAGTTTATACGCTTCTGCAAAGTCGGGATTTGTCACGCTGGAAATATCAAAAAATAAAAATGTGCAGGCCAATGTTTATCTGGTAGATGGTGATTCTGCAAAGATGGATTACACCAAATTGATTCTTGATTTTTCAAAAATACCATTGCCTGTTGCAGATACAACCCGTGAGGTGGAATATAAATTTAAAGACAGTGTTGTTATTTCTGCCAGTGACAGGTATAAAGCTAAAGTAGGATTCAGAAAAACTTTTTTAGGTGCCAATTATCGCAAAGAGTGGAGTGCTCCTGTTACGTTTAAAGAGTTTAATATTCGTAAAGAAAAAGGGGGACTTACTATAAAAAGTTTAGGAGGTGGTAAACAAACAAAATCATTACGACTGACTGATAAAAATGGGACGGAATGGACATTAAGGTCAGTTGACAAAGACCCAGAAAAAGCATTGCCGACCAATTTAAGGGGTACATTGGCGCACTGGATTGTGCAGGATATGATATCTGCAAGTCATCCGTATGCTCCATTGGTAGTAAGGGAACTAGCAATGGCGGTAAATGTAATTACGCCAGATCCTGAATTCTTTTTTGTACCAGATGATCCTGCATTGGGACAATACAGAGGGATGTTTGCGAATACAGTAGCAATGCTGGAAAACCGGGATCCCGGGGCAGGATTTGTTGATACGAAAAGTACCAATAAAGTAGTGAACAAAATGTTGGAGGATAATGACCATCATATTGATCAGGAAAAAGTACTGAATGCAAGGTTGCTCGATATGTTAGTTGGAGATTTCGACAGACATGCTGATCAGTGGAAATGGGGGACTGCTGACACAGGGCAAGGTAAATTATATTACCCGGTGCCTAAAGACAGAGATCAGGCTTTTTTTAATTCCAACGGTCTATTACTTGGGTACCTATCCAGAAGTCAGATGCCTTTTCTGCAAGGCTTTAAAAAGAAAATCAAAGACATTAATGGCTTTAATTATGTAGCCAGGGATTTTGATCGTTTTTTTATGAATAATCTTGATAAGAACGCATGGGAAAAGATCATTGTAAATTTTCAACATGAACTTACCGATCAGGTTATCGATAATGCGGTGGCTAAATTCCCTACCTCTGTTGCATTGCTCAATGCAGCGAGTATTGCAGAGAAGCTTAAAAGCAGACGAGATGACTTGTTAAAAAGTGCGCTTAAATATTATACATTTATATCAAAGCAAGTGTCCGTAACCGGTAGTAATAAATCAGAATACTTTCATATAAAAAAATCTCCCGATGGTCTGCAACTTACAGTTTATAAAAAATTAACTGATTTGGATTCTGCTTCTGTAATGTACAATAGGGTTTTTGAAGATAATGTTACAAAAGAACTACGGTTGTATGGGTTGAATGATAATGATAAGTTTGAAATAGATGAAGATGTTTCGTCAAAAATAAAAGTGCGAATAATTGGGGGCAGAGGGAATGATACTTTTGATCTTAAAGGGAATGTACAAAACCTTGTGTATGATCTTTCTACAGAAAAAAATGCTGCGATCAATCTGAGAAGGACAAACAAGGAGTTCTCTTCTGATCCGGCAATAAATGAGTATAAGAGTACAGGCTTTCAGTACCCAAAAACAAGTTTTCCGCAAATAGACCTGGGATATAATGACGAAGATAAGATCCTTATTGGTTTTGGTTTTGCCAGGAAAACGTATGGGTTTAGAAAAGTGCCATTTGCTACTGATCAAAAGTTTGTAACGCTATTTGCTCCACATGAAGGAGCTTATCAAATAAGGTATGATGGTGTATTCAATAAAGTGATTTCGAAAGAAGATATTGTTATTCATTCTCAATTGGTAAATCCTACATTAAGTAACTTTTTCGGCTTCGGAAATCAATCTGTGTTTGATAAGAGTAAGCCATTGGAATATTACAGAGTTCGATATAAATATTTTGAAACGGATCTTCTTATCAGGAGGCGATATAATGATATTTTTCAATTTTCAATTGGCCCGAGCTATTATCAATATTGGAGCAAATACGAGGACAATGAAAAACGAATTTTGGCTGATCCTGCTATTATTGGCAGCGACTCTGTAAGTATTTATGGGGTAAAACAATTTTTGGGAGGAAAAGTAAAGCTTGATATTAGTTATCTCAATAGCGAAATTTTTCCTACACGTGGCATTACCTGGTTTACGGAATTCTCTTCCTTACGAGGACTAAATAAAAATGCTCATGCCCTTACTAAAATAACTTCCGATATGACGATTTATGCCAGTATTAAAGATCCGGGAAGAGTAGGAGCTGTTTTACGTTTTGGTGGCGGCCACATATTCAGTAAACAATATGAATATTTTCAGGCGTTAAATATGGGAGCAAATAATTTTTTAAGAGGATATAGAAAAGGAAGGTTCTCTGGGTCGTCGATTGCTTATGCAAGTACAGAACTAAGATTGAAATTATTTAAATCACAATCCTATCTGCTTCCGGGTGATGTAGGAATGATGGGCTTCTATGATCTGGGAAAAGTTTGGCAAAAGGGAGAAACATCTAAAAAATGGCATGCAGCTTATGGAACTGGGTTGTATTATATTCCTTATAGTTTAATAATGGTGTCGCTGACTTTAGGATTTTCGCCGGAGGATAAGTTGTTTAATTTTTCTCTTGGTACAAAATTTAAATTGATCTTTTAAAACAGTATATGCATTCAAATAATTTTTACAAAAAGACAGAAGATCATGTTGTAAATCTGTTTAATGAGAATCACAAACCTGGATTGGTTTTTCACAATTTGGAACACACCAGGACAGTGGTTGAGAGGGTTAAAGAAATAGCAGGTCATTATTATATAAGTGAAAATGATATGCTTGCTGTTTATGTAGCAGCATGGTTTCATGATACTGGATATTTATTTACTGAAGCAGAACATCATGAAGAAAAAGGAGTGGAGTTGATGAAAGATTTCATGAAAGAATTTTCACAGGATCAAAAATTAATTCATACGATAGAAGGTTGTATCATGGCTACTCGTTCGCATAGTAATCACGAAGGGTTATTGCAGGAGATAATTGGAGATGCAGATACCTATCATTTCGGAACAAAAGAGTTTAAAGTTACCAATAAAATGGTTTTTGACGAGTATAATCATCAAGGAACAGTGGTAACAGAAAATGAATGGATAGTTAAAACATTGGGATTACTGGGAGAACACCGGTTTTATACGAAATACTGTAAAGATCTCCTGAATTCCGGAAAACGAAAAAATATGAAAAAGTTAAATAAAAAATTAAAAGACACCAATGAAGTAGATGAAGCTTTGAGCCTAACTGTTATGGAAGAAGATAAGACAGGTATGATGTCAAAAGGTATTCAGACTATGCTACGTATGACTTCAGGAAATCATCTTCGTTTGAGTGATATGGCTGATAGTAAGGCAAATATTCTTATTTCGGTAAATGCGATAATTATATCAGTTATTTTAAGTGTGTTGTTACGGAAATTAGAGGAGGTTCCTTATTTAGTCATACCTACAGTTATTTTTCTGCTTGTGGCGGTAACAACTATTGTTATTTCTATTATTGCTACTCGACCAAAAGTGAGCGGAGGTGTCTTCACAAGACAAGACATATTGGATAAGAAAACCAATCTGTTGTTTTTTGGGAATTTTTATAAGACATCTTACGAAGAGTATGATGTAGCGATGAGGGAGATGATGAAGGATACAGATTATCTGTATGGATCATTAATAAAAGACATATATACATTGGGGACAGTTTTGGGCAGAAAGTATAAACAGATCCGGCTTGCGTATAATATTTTCATGGTGGGGATAATTGTTTCAGTTTTAGCATTTGGAATAGCCTATTTCTTTTTTCATTCAACGGGTTCTGCCGCAATCACTACAGCCACGGGTTCTCCTTTTTAATATATTTATATGCTACACAATAGGGATCTGAGTTGGTTAGGATTTAACTACAGCGTGTTAAAAGAGGCTGGGGATAAGTCTGTGCCGCTGTATGAAAGAATAAAATATCTTTCTATATTCTCCAGTAATCTGGACGAGTTTTTTAGGGTAAGATACCCGTCTATCGTTGCATTGTCAAGACTAAAAGAAAAGATAAAGAAAAAAGCCGGTATTGAAGTGTCTGATAATATTTCAGAAAAAATACAACATGAGATAAATGGGCAACTCAAGTATTTTGGTGCAGTTCTTACAAAAGAGATCATTCCTGAATTAAAAAATAATGGGATAGTTTTTTATTATAATTCTTTAATAAGATCTGAGCATGTGACTGAAATGAAAGAAATATTTCTATCCAATATCCTGTCATTTATCCAGCCGGTATTGTTGGAAGGTAATGGGACTGATACATTTTTGCCCGAGAATAATCAGCTTTATTTCATCGTTATATTAAAAGAACTTAAGGAGGATGCACTCAAACATGCGATCGTGAATATTCCTTCTGATAAATTAAAAAGATTTTTTTTATTAACAAAAATAGATGACGAAGCGTATACAGTTTTTATAGACGATATCGTAAGAGCAAATCTTTTTATTGTTTTCCCTAAACACAAAATTCAAAGTGTATATAGCATTAAGTTTAACAGAGATGCAGAATTAGACCTGCAGGAAGAATATAGTGGTAATCTTCTTAACAAAATTGAAAAGCAATTAAAAAAAAGAGAAGTAGGATTGCCTTCACGGTTTCTATATGAAAATACAATGCCTCGTAATTTGCAATTGTTTTTAGCAGCGGCATTCTCTGTAAAGTATGAAGATATGTTCGAAGGAGGAAGGTATCATCATCTAAGCGATCTTTCTTCTTTTCCTTCGTATGATAAAAAATTACATTTTGAAGCATTCACTCCGCTTTCACCATCTGATGTTACTGACACTGCGGATATATTCCGTGTACTTCATAGTAAAGATATACTGCTTCATTTGCCATATCAGTCATACAATTCTGTATTATCTTTTTTTAATCAGGCTGCGGTTGATGCAGATGTTACTGATATCTATGTCACACTATACAGATTAGCGTCAGCGTCTCATATAGTCAATGCCTTGATCAGCGCTGCAAAGAATGGTAAGAATGTGGTTGTTTTTATTGAATTGAAAGCCAGGTTTGATGAGGCCAATAATATTAAATGGAGTAGAGTTATGAAAGAAGCAGGTGTAAGGTTAGTGTATAGTATGCCACAAATAAAAGTGCATTCAAAAACAGCACTTATAAAAAAAATGGTTGGGGGTAGAGAAGTGTGTTATGCTATTGTTAGTACAGGGAATTTTAATGAAGTAACGGCGAAGTTCTATACCGATCATGTATTGATGACAGCAGATAAGATCATTATTAATGAGATCAAATTGCTATTTGTTTTTTTGGAAAAAGGATACAAAGCGATTGGAGATATCAAAATAAAATTTAGAGAGTTGCTGGTATCGCAGTTTAATATGGTAGAAGACTTGAGTAAATATATTGGCAGAGAGATTAAAAAAGCAAAAAGGGGGGAGCCGGCGAGAATAAGAATAAAAGTAAATAATCTGGAAGAACCGCATGTGATTAGTTTATTATATAAAGCAAGTGAGTTTGGCGTTAAGATTGAGCTTATAGTAAGAAGTGTTTGTTGTATAGTTCCCGGGGTAGATAATTTAAGTACAAATATAAAAGTGCGTCGAATCGTTGATCGTTTTCTGGAGCATAGTCGTCTATTTATTTTTGGTACAGATGAAGAAGCAACGGTCTTTATGGGGTCGGCAGATCTGATGATAAGAAATCTGCATCACAGGATTGAAGTGTGTGTGCCAGTAAAAGATAGTAGTTGCAAAAAAGAGTTATTGGATTATTTTGACATGCAGTGGTCAGATAACTCTAAGTCGGTAGAGCTTTTGTCGGACTATACGTCTATACCAATTATTGACATTAGTCATAATAAAATAAATGCACAGAAAGGAATCTACGAATATCTGAAAATCAAAGCATGAAATCTTTATCCTCATCATATTCAGTATTCTCGGTCGTAGGTAAATATCGAATGCGTTCAATTTTATACATTGCTGTATTTTGGACGTTGATTGATATTGTTGTAACGATATTAGTTAAAAATGAATATGACACTGATCCATTCAAATCTTTTTTGTTAAGAGAGATAGCCGTTTTCATGATGAGCTGCGTAATGGGATATTTGTTTGTATTTACACTAAAAAATGTATTTCGTAAAAAATCACTCGTTGTTAATTTTATTTTTAAGAGTATCATCTTGTTGGCTGCTGCTTTCGCAATGAATTTTCTTATACACTTTATCGATACTGTTTTTATTATTCGAAAAGATACTGTAGAAGCTATTATCTCTTTTTTTTATGAAATGCTTCAAACAAGACTTCTTATCCAGCATATACTTTATTGGCTTATTCTTTTTACAATAACTCAATTATATATTGAGATCAATGAAAAGTATTCTCCAGGGGTGTTTATAGATATTATCATAGGCAAATACATACAGCCAAAAATAGAGAAACGTATTATCATGTTTATCGATCTTAAAGATTCTACTCCTATAGCAGAGAAATTGGGACATGTAGAGAATTTTAAATTCATTCGTGATTTTATTTTTCATGTTTCGATGGCATTGATAGAACATGACGGAAGGATATATCAGTATGTAGGAGATGAGGTTGTAGTGTCGTGGCTTTTTGAAAAAAAAAATACGGTGAAGTGTATGAATGCGATCATTGAAGCTCGTAAAAATCTTCAACGGAATGGCGCCCAATTCCGAAGAAGTTATGACATTATTCCTGAATTCAGGGTTGGGATTCATGTAGGCGATGTTACCGTTGGGGAAATAGGGGTTATAAAGAGGGATCTGGCAATGAGTGGAGATACGATGAATACGGCTGCAAGGATACGGAGTGCCTGTAATGAACTTAATCAGAAATTCATTATGTCTAAAGACTTTGTGGATTCGAGTGATCTTAAAGAGTGGCAGGGGGAGAGTCTTGGAATTATAGATCTTAAAGGGAAGGCGAGTGGTATTGAATTATTTTCTCTAAAAATTTGAGATGGAGATAAATAGAGATAAGGAACTGCAAAAAACAGCGGCTGTTTTTTCTCTGCAACTTTTTATTACTTCGGTAGCAATATTTATTTCTTTGTGTTTATTGATCGTTTTGATCAGACAAATATTTTACTATAAAGAAGAGACAATCGATCATCGGGTTTTTGAACTTTTGGCTCCATATAGAACAGGTAGAAATACCATTATTATGGAGGGGGCTACTCTTTTGGGCTCTCATAAATTCCTTATTCCTGCCTGGTTATTATTGTTTGCTCGGTCTTTTTTCTTTGATAAGAATAAATGGATTTTTATAAAAGCATTAGTAATTGCAGTCGGCAGTTTGTGTATAATGTTTGGTCTGAAATATTTCTTTAAACGACCTCGTCCGCTTATTCCACTCCTGCATCAGGTACAAGGGTTAAGTTTCCCCAGCGGTCATGCATTTATGGGACTCGTGTTTTTTGGTTTTCTTATTTGTTTGATCAATCATGAAGTCGCTAATAAAAAATTGAAGTGGGTACTGATTATATTATTGGTTGTGTTGATATTGATCATTGGATTGAGTAGGGTATACCTGGGAGTACATTATGCCAGTGATGTAATAGCAGGGTATTGTTTTGGGGTGTTGACGTTTTTGCTTTTACAATGGTTGTTGGCTCGGATAGAAAAGTATAGTAAACTGAGATAATTAATATTGTAAATAACATTTTAAAAAATATATTTTCTGTGTTTTTTATTCTTTCTAATCACAAGGATATAAAAATTTTACGGGTGGAAGCATTTTGAAAATGCGGAACTGTTTTTGTACTTATAGTTCAAAATAATGTAGCCATAGATGGGATACCAAAGAAAAAAGGAGAAAAAAAATATATTTGAAAAGCTTTCTCAGGCAATTGCAAAACTTAAGAAAGATTTCAAGCTTCCATTTCTGGGGAATAACTGGAATGATCGGTATGCAAATGAAAGGCCTCCCTTGAGAGAAGAGTTGTTTTCGGAAGAACAGCTTGAAAACTATGCCAAGGTACTTGCGAAAACTCATACAGCTGTTTATGAGCGCACTTCTGAGAGCTTATTGAAAAGATTATCTGAGAATGAAAAGGTATTACTTGAAGTACATCAGCTCCTTACAGAATCAGTTAAGGAGAATAAAAGAATCGTGCCTGCGGGAGAATGGTTGTTAGATAATTTCTATCTCATAGAAGAACAGATATACACAGCTGAGAAACATTTGCCAAAAGGATACAGTAAGGTTTTGCCCAGGCTTTCAAAAGGGCAATCAGCCAACCTGCCCCGTGTTTATGATGTGGCTGTGGAAATTATTTCCCATACAGATGGAAGGATCGATTTAAAAAGCTTACTAAGTTTTATAAAGGCTTATCAAACGGAAGTTACTTTAAAGCTGGGAGAGCTGTGGGCAATTCCTATTATGTTACGTCTGGCATTATTAGAAAATTTGAGACGTCTTGCTATACAGATAGCTATCGATATTCGAAATAAAGATCTGGCATCTTCCTGGGCAGATAAAATGACAGAGATAGCAGAGGTTGATTCAAAAAATCTGGTTTTGATCATTGCAGATATGGTAAGATCAGATCCTCCTATTGTTAGTTCTTTCGTTGCCGAACTAACTAAAAGATTGCAGGAAAAAGGGACGTTGTTGATGTTGCCACTGAGTTGGATTGAACAACGATTATCAGAAAATGCAACCACGAGCAGTGAATTGATTCATCAGGAAAATCAGAAGCAGGCAGCAGATCAGGTCTCGATCAGTAATAGTATTAATAGTCTTCGTTTTTTAGGTGCTAACGATTGGCGGGAGTTCGTTGAAAATACCAGTGCCATAGAGCAAATATTGCGGCAAGACAATAATGGTGTTTATGGTAATATGGATTTTTACACTCGTGATAACTATCGTCATGTAATTGAAAAAATTGCCAGAGGTACTGATATGTCTGAAGAAGCAGTTGCTTTAACCGTAATTCAACTGACGCAGGCAAATGCACAACATGGTAAAGCAAATGATCGTACAGCACATGTTGGATATTATCTTATTGGGAAAGGCTTACTTCTTCTCGAAAAGATGGTGAAATTCAAAGGGTCAATAATAGAGTATTTCCGAAAAGCTTTCAACAAACGACCGCTTACTTTTTATGCAGGAACAATCATTCTTTTTTCTTTTATAATAAGTGGGCTTTTGATAGCTAAGGCTTATGCAGAAGGACTGGGCAATTGGATACTGTTAGCAGTATTAGGGGTTACTTCAGTAATAGCGATCAGTCAACTGGTAATATCATTATTGAATCGTTTTATAACGATGTTTGTACCACCTGTTTTATTGCCACGAATGGATTTCTCCAGGGGAATCCCGGAACAATATCGTACACTTGTTGTAATCCCCGTTATATTAAATCATATATCTGAAATTGAAGAATTGATTGAAGGGCTTGAGATACGTTTTCTTGCTAATAGAAATAAAAATTTGCATTTTGGTTTATTAACAGATTTTAAAGATGCAGCATCTGAGGTACTGCCGGAAGATGCAGCATTTGTAAAGTTGGCAACAGAGAGGATCATTGAATTAAATAAAAAATACGGTAGTAATAATAATGATCTGTTTTTCCTTTTCCATAGACCACGCCGATGGAATGCAAGCGAGAAAGTATGGATGGGGTATGAGCGAAAACGAGGTAAGCTGGCAGAGCTTAATTCTTTATTACGTGGTAAATGTCACGATAGATTTTCTGTCGTAGTTGGTGACGAAACAATATTTCCTTATGTCAAATACGTGATCACACTTGATGCAGACACTCAATTACCCAGAGATGCCGCATGGAAAATGATTGGTACGATTGCTCATCCATTTAATCAGGCGGTATTTTCTGAAGATTCGCAAACTGTTATTGAAGGGTATGCTATTCTTCAGCCTAAAGTTTCTGATAGTTTACATGCGATCAATAGCTCAATATACGCAAGGTTATATCAGAATGAAACAGGATTAGATCCTTATACTAAAGCTGTGTCAGATATTTATCAGGATCTTTTTGGTGAGGGGTCATTCATTGGTAAGGGGATTTATGACGTGGATATATTTGAAAAGATTTTAGGCACGAGGTTTCCCGAAAATCGTATACTAAGCCATGATCTTTTAGAAGGTTGTCATGTTCGTTCGGGATTGATCAGTGATGTACAACTTTATGAAGAGTATCCTTCCCGGTATCTTGTTGATATGAAACGCCGACATCGCTGGATAAGAGGCGATTGGCAAATAGCAAGTTGGTTTCATGCTTATGTACCCACTGCAAAAAAATATTTTTATCAAAAAAATCCGCTTTCGTTATTATCACGCTGGAAAATATTTGACAACATACGTCGTAGTTTAGTCCCTCTATCATTATTACTATTGTTGTTTTTTGGCTGGCTTATATCTGCTGATCCTTTCTTCTGGACTTTGTCTGTTGTGAGTATCATGGTATTACCATCGCTGGTCAGTTTGTGTAGTGAACTGATCAAAAAACCGGGAGATGTCCTTTTTTGGCCACATATCTTATTTTCATTTAAATCAGCCGGGAATCATTTTTTTCAGCATGTATTCGAATTTATTTGTTTGCCTTTTGAAGTATATTTTAATCTAGATGCGATCATCCGAACCAACTGGCGTATGTCTGTTACACAAAAGAAAATGCTTGAATGGAATCCTTCCGGTAACGCACTGAGAAATAATAATCAAAATATTCCTGAGACATATAAGATAATGTGGTTCCCTGTTTTCTTATCAATCGTGCTATTTACTTATTTAATGCTTTTTTCTACAGAGGTACTTTTTGTTGTAATGCCAATTTTGATACTTTGGGCTTTATCACCTTTTGTTTCATGGAAAATAAGTACACCACTTGTAAAACATAAAGCCGAACTGACTATAGAGCAAAAAAAACAGCTACGAAAATTAGCAAGAAGAATATGGGGCTTTTTTCAAAATTTTGTTGGAGAAAAAGACAATTGGTTGCCACCTGATAATTACCAGGAAGAGCCAGTAGGAAGAATTGCTCATCGTACATCACCTACTAATATTGGTCTGCTTTTGCTATCCAATCTTTCTGCATTTAAATTCGGATATGTTACTATACAGGATTTCATTCATCTTACAAACAATACGATCGCTACCATGCTAAAGATGGAGCGTTATAAAGGCCACTTATATAATTGGTATGACACGGAAACATTGCAGCCATTAAATCCAAGATATATTTCTACAGTTGATAGCGGAAATTTGGCGGGATATTTAATGGTATTGAAACAAGGGCTTATTGCACTACCTGAAAATGCGATTTTTTCTGAAAAATTATTTGATGGCTTATTAGATAGCGTGAGCGTTTATCGGGAAAAAATTACTGACAATGCTTCTCTCAAACAATATGAGAATGAACTAATAAATATTTGTAAAACAGGTTTTACAAATATTGCTGACATTAAAAAATATGTTGATACAGCAACAGTTTCTTTTGAAAAAATCCTGAATACATCAGCTGATGACCCTGCGAATAATTCTCATTGGTGGGGGCAGTGTATACTAAAACAATTAAAAGATATAAGTTACGATCTTAATGCATTTGCTCCCTGGCTTGCATTTCCAGCTCCGGGGCCAGCGTTTAACAAGATCATTGCCGCATTGTCTCACAATATAACATTACAGGATCTTGTAAGATCTGAAACGAATACATTATTACTAATCGATAGTTATTATTTACAAGATAATACCAAAGAAGAAAATGAGTGGCTTGGTATAATCAAGGCAGGATATATAGCATCAATTGATCAGGCGAAAAACCTGATGGGGATTATAGAAGATCTGATAGAAGATTGCGAAGTTCTTTCAGATATGGAATTTGATTTTCTATACGATAGAACACAGCATTTATTGTCAATAGGATTTAATATTGATGAACATAAACGAGATCATGGATTTTATGATCTTCTTGCGTCAGAGGCAAGGTTGTCAACTTTTGTAGGGATAGCACAAGGTAAATTACCACAGGATAGCTGGTTTGCATTAGGACGACAAATCACAAACCTTGGAGTAAAAGGAGTCTTGCTTTCATGGAGTGGTTCTATGTTCGAATATCTGATGCCTTCATTGATCATGCCTGCTTATGAAAATACTCTGCTTGAAGAAACCAATAAGGCGATCATACAAAAGCAAATTGAATATGGAGAAAAGCACGGAGTGCCATGGGGTATTTCTGAGTCGGGCTATAATTTAGTAGATGCTAATCTTAATTATCAATATCGTGCATTCGGAGTTCCAGGCCTAGGGTTTAAACGTGGATTGGGAGAAGATCTTGTGGTTTCACCATATTCTTCTATAATGTCGTTGATGATAGATGTTAAAAGTAGTTATCAAAATTTCGAGAAATTGAAAGAAGCTGGATTAGAGGGTAGGTTTGGTTTTTATGAAGCAATCGACTACACTGCATCCCGATTGCCAAGAGGTAAGTCTGGAGCAGTGATAAAATCTTTTATGGCGCATCACCAAGGGATGAGTCTTTTGTCATTGGCTTTTGTTTTACTTGATCAACCATTACAAAAATTATTCGAGTCTGAGATAAGGTTTAAAGCAACATTGTTGTTGTTGCAGGAAAGGGTTCCGAGAATTTCAACATTCTATTCACCGAGTGTTCATATCGCAGATACAGGAGGTCTACCATCTACTGATGAAGTCCCTATCCGTGTTATCAATACACCAGATACAGTTATTCCTGAAGTACAATTGTTGTCAAATGGCAGGTACCATACTGTTGTAACCAATGCAGGGGGAGGATATAGTCGTTGGAAAGATATTGCGATTACACGTTGGCGTGAAGATACGACCTGTGACAACTGGGGGGCATTTTGTTTTATACATGATCTTGATAATGATTCAGTTTGGTCTACTGCTTTTCAACCAACTTTAACAGCCGGAGAAAATTATGAAGCTGTTTTTTCTCAGGGAAGAGCAGAGTTTCGTCGTCGGGATATGTCATTAGAAACACATACAGAGATTGTTGTGTCGCCTGAAGATGATATTGAATTACGACGCATACATATTACCAATCGGTCACGTAAAAGACGAAATATTGAGATCACCAGCTACGCAGAGGTTGTATTAACTTCTGCTGTTGCAGATGAGATACATCCGGCATTCAGTAATCTTTTTGTTCAAACAGAAATTAATCAGCAGCGGCATGCGATCGTTTGTACTAGAAGACCTCGTTCAGATGAAGAGCACATGCCATACATGTTTCATTTGATGAAAGTACATGATGCAGAAGTGCAGCAGGTTTCTTACGAAACAGACCGGGCTAAGTTTATTGGTCGTGGAAATACGATAAATGAACCGGCAGCAATGAAAAAGAATGGAGCGTTGTCAAATACTGAAGGAGCTGTGTTAGATCCTATCATTTCTATACGCTACAAAATTGTTCTGGAACCATATGAAGTGACCACGATCGATCTGATAAATGGCATAGCAGAAAATAAAGAGATATGTAATGGGTTAATAGAAAAATACCAGGATCAGAATCTCACAAACCGAGTATTGGAACTGGCATGGACACATAGCCAGGTCATTCTGCGGCAAATTAATGCAATGGAATCTGACGCACAATTATATTGTCGTTTAGCAAGTTCTATTGTCTTTTCTAATTCATTATTACGAGCCGATCCGGCAGTTATTATAAAAAATCACAGAACGCAATCTGGCTTATGGGGGTATTCTGTTTCCGGCGATCTGCCAATAGTATTGGTACAGATAGAAGATGCTGCTAATGTTGATCTTGTAAAACAAATGGTGCAGGCTCATACTTACTGGCGACTAAAAGGTTTGATGGTAGATCTGGTAATTTGGAATGAAGACAGGGGAGGATATCGTCAGGTATTGCAAAATCAAATTCTGGGATTTGTAGCTCCCGGTTTTGGCGCCGACATTAAAGAACAGCCTGGTGGGATTTTCATAAGGTCTGCTGATCAGATATCCAATGAGGATCGTATTTTATTTCAAACGGTATCACATATTGTGATATCAGATACGCTTGGTTCTCTGGAAGAGCAAATGAATAGTCGAACAAAACTGAAAGGAGCTATTCCTTATTTTAATCCGGCTAATAATTATGCAGAAGTTTTTACATCTGTTGAACCTAAAACAGACTTGCAGTTTTTCAATGGTACAGGAGGGTTTTCCAAAGACGGTTCTGAGTATGTGATCACTACCACATCATTGCAACAGACTCCGGCTCCATGGGTAAATGTGTTGGCTAATAAACACTTTGGTAGTATTATCTCTGAAAATGGACAATCATATACATGGGTTGAAAATGCGCATGAATTAAGACTCACTCCATGGAATAATGATGCAGTAGGTGACCTGAAAGGAGAAGCGTTTTATTTAAGAGATGAAGAAAGTGGAAAATATTGGTCGCCAACCTCATTGCCCAGCAGGGGGAAATCCCCTTACATAACCAGGCATGGGTTTGGTTATAGTATTTTTGAACATAGTGAAGATGGGGTCTATTCTGAAATGTGCGTTTATGTCGATATTGAAGCCAGCATTAAATTTATTCGACTGAGAGTAAAAAATAATTCTGATAGAAAAAGATTTTTATCTGCAACTGGGTATGTTGAATGGGTTTTAGGTGATATGCGAAGAAAAACTACTATGCATATCGTAACAGGAATTGATGTAGACAGTGGAGCGATCTTTGCAAAAAATGCATACAATGCAGAACTTGAAAATCGGGTTGCATTTTTTGATGTGGATGATACGGTAAAAACTTATACGACCGATCGTGCAGAATTTATCGGTCGTAATAAAACGATCAATAATCCTGATGCCATGATCAGAACTCGTTTGTCTGGAAAAAAAGGAGCAGCAATCGATCCTTGCGGTGCCATACAGGTGCAGTTCAATCTTACAGAAAATGAAGAGAGAGAAGTGATCTTTAGGCTTGGCGTAGGTAGAGATGCAGATGATGCAAGTATTATGGCTCGTCAATTTAAGGGTGGTGCAGCGGCAAATACGGCCTTAGAAAAAGTAAGAAATTATTGGAGGAAAACGGTTGGGGCCGTACAGATAGAGACCCCTGATGCAGCAATCAATATTATCACTAATGGTTGGCTTAATTATCAAACGATTGCTTCCAGGATATGGGCCAGAAGTGGATTCTATCAATCCGGAGGCGCTTATGGATTCAGAGATCAGCTGCAAGATGTATTGTCATTGTTACATACACAACCACTATTGGCACGTTCACAAATTTTATTATGTGCATCACGACAATTTAAGGAAGGGGATGTGCAACATTGGTGGCATCCGCCAATGGGAAGAGGGGTTCGTACTACTTGTTCAGATGATTATCTGTGGCTGCCATTTGTAACATCCCGATACCTTAAAATTACAGGCGATATAACTGTTCTTGATGAACAGATACATTTTATTGAAGGAAGAGGGCTTAATGTTGCAGAAGAATCTTATTATGATCTTCCTTTACAATCAGATAATATTGCAAGTTTGTATCAACATTGTGTAAAGGCCATCGAACGTGGATTGAATTTCGGTGAACATGGATTACCATTTATTGGTTCGGGAGATTGGAATGACGGGATGGATAAGGTGGGCAATCATGGAAAGGGGGAAAGTGTCTGGCTGGCTTTTTTTCTGTATGATATCTTAAATCGTTTTAGCGAAGTGGCGCAAATCAAAAATGACCTTCTTTTTGTAGATAAATGTAAACTACATGCAGATCAGTTGTATAACAATATAAGTAAAAATGCCTGGGATGGGGAATGGTATAGAAGAGCTTATTTTGATAATGGTTCTCCATTGGGATCAGCAATGAATGATGAATGTAAGATTGATTCAATAGCACAGAGTTGGTCTGTATTATCTAAAGGCGCAGACATTCAACACACAACAATAGCGATGGCATCTGCAAATAAATATTTGGTTCGTGAAGAAGAGAATATTGTACAACTGTTTGATCCTCCCTTTGATCAATCATCTATGAACCCTGGTTATATAAAGGGGTATGTGCCAGGAGTAAGAGAGAATGGCGGACAGTATACACATGCGGCTATATGGTTGGCGATGGCATTTGCAGAGTTAGGGGATAAAAAAAAGGCGTGGCAATTATTGCAAATGATCAATCCTGTAAATCATGGCGATGATGCACAGAAAATAGCGGTGTATAAAGTAGAGCCATATGTCATGTCGGCAGATATTTATGCTCAATCATTACATCTTGGCCGTGGGGGTTGGACATGGTATACAGGCTCGGCAGGTTGGATGTATCAATTTATTATAGAGTCATTTATCGGTCTTAAAAAGATCGGTAATAAATTAATGTTTACACCTTGTGTTCCTGTTGAATGGAAGTCGCTGAAAATAGATTATCGTTATCAGGATACGCTCTATCATATAACATATAATCAAATGGGCAGTGAAGTGATAAAACTTTTTCTGGATGAAGTAGAGCAACTGGATCATATTGTCCTTGTTGATAATAATAATGAACATCACATAAGTGTAATGTTTTAATACAGATTTATCAGTGTAAAAAAAGTACCACATTTCAATAATGTGGTACTTGTCTGATAGAACATTTCTGCGGTTATTTTTTTATCACTGTAAATTTAGATTGAAGCACTTTACCATTTCTATCAACAGTTTTAATAATATAAGTGCCGGGAGAAAAATTACTTACATCAAATGTTGTAGAATTTGTTACAACTTTAATATTACTAACAATCACTTTTCCAGTTAAGCTGTATATACTAATTGTTTGATTGTTGTCAGGCACATTGAGTATTTCAATCGTAATGGATTGACGGGCAGGGGTAGGAAATACATCCAATCCTGTATTTTTTTCAGTAAAATACACTGCAACAATTTCTGAATTATTAGTTCTGTTATCTGTGCTTACTTCTCTTAAACGATAGTAATTATATCCTTTTACAGGAGTTATGTCCTTATATGAATAAGTTGTTGTAGCTGCACTTATTCCTTTTGCCGGCACTCTTGCCATGTCGGTAAAACTGACCCCATCCAAAGATCTTTCAATAACAAATTCTTTTGAATTTAATTCAGTGCTTGTGCTCCAGTTCAATTGAGCCTGTTGATTACTTAATTTTTTTACATTAAAGAATTCAAGTTTTACAGGTAACGGCCCACATTCTTCTCCAACACATGGATACAACGGACAGTTGCCATATGCTGCCGGTGTCATAAATGCATTCAGATACATTCTCTGACCATTTATGTCTTCATCTTTAGTGCCGCTAAATGTGTGATTGCCGAGATAAAATATTAATCCTCCCTTACCTGTTTTGTGTTTAGTTACAGTTGCGCCAAATATAGAGTCTGTTGCAGGAGTATTGCCTACAATGATCGGATAAAAATTATTAATGGCATTACTGCCCGGAAGACGTTGCCAGGTTTGAAGATATCCTGTTTGATTAGGGATAAAAATACCATCAAATTGTGCATAAGAAAGATCAGGGTTGGCATAATTTACGGCATTGTCCGGAATACCAATTGTATTCTTTGTAATACCTCCGGAAGATTGTACCTGACGGGAATCTTCATAAGTATCCACTGCATGGCATTGTGCTAAAAAATTTCCTCCACGTTGAACAAAGTCTGTCAGAGAATCAACAATTCTGCCGATCGGATAGCCATTTGTGCCATCATTGTGTGGTTCAGAGGCAAATGTATAACAACCGTTGTATAAGTTAACGGCAGAATCAAGCACAGCATAATTTGTTGATGGGATAGAAGCTGTAACCATGTAAGCAAGCTGAAGTTTTCCATTTCCTCCATCATCTAAAATTGCGGCTTTGGGTTTAACACCAAACAGGTCATACCGCACATTAACGTTAACAGGATTGATCGTTCTGTAAACATTTACTTTGTTGCTTGCCGACATTGAGTTATTGAATACATTAATGAAAACTCTGGCTAAAGCTGTGTCAGGAGGGAAGATAACGAAAGGGCCTGCTTTAAAATCTTTTGCTACACTACCGGCAATAACAAAAGAAGGCGCAACCCTTTCTGCAAGTACAGAAAAATCAACGCCGTCTTTAACCTTTCCTGAGTCAATGATCCAGCGTAACCTAATCCCTCCATTTTGCAAATTTACCAATAGTCCGTAAGCCTTTAAATTAAAGTATCCCGGGTTTGCCTGATATGTTTTGTCCATTGGAATGATGAAAGAGCCCGCCGGCATAACTTTGATATTCTTATTAGGGTTGGGTAAGTCGTTATTTTGAGCCTTGCATGGAAATAGAGCCAATGCAAGAAAGATCAACATAAAAGTTGAGTGTATAAACGTTTTCATGATAATTAGTTTTAAAAGGTGTATGGCCTTTGTGAGGAAGAGGAATTAATTGATCGGTCTTCAATTAAAACTGTCAGGTATTGGATTACTGAGTAGTAAAAGTATTCTCAATACAACGTATGCGGAAGTGCTTTTGCCTTATGAAGTTAAGGTGATTTTTTATGGAATACAAGGAAGAAAAATATGATTTTTGTTAGTTTTTTATGTGTTGCATTTTGATGAAAATATAGCTGTATCAGCGCTTTTGAAGCTTTTATATTGCTATTTTTTTTCTCTTGTTCTTAATTCATTTATTTTTCTCACTTTTACGATTCATATAAATTATGTCATATTGCTGATCAATATACACTCACATCATTCTTCTGTTTCAGATGAATGGACAATAAAGAATTTGCACAATAATTTTGCTTTTGTGGCTACTGAGGGATACTTTTCTATAGGGCTGCATCCTTGGTATTTGCAGAAAGATACCTTTGATAAGGAAATTACGTCGTTGATAAAATGGAGTAGTCAAAAATCTGTTTTAGCTATAGGCGAATGTGGATTAGATAAAATATGTAGTACTGATTTTTTGTTTCAAAAAAAAGTATTTACAGCACAAATATTGCTTGCAAATAAGATCAACAAACCTATAATTATTCATTGTGTAAGAGCCTACGATGAAGTGCTTGAACTTTTACAACAGAATAATAATCATGTGCCGGTTATTTTTCATGGATTTAATAAAAATAAAGAACTAGCTGAAAAGCTTATTGATAAAGGGTACTATTTGTCTTTTGGTAAAGCGCTGATGCAAACAAGAGTGCAGGAGCTTCTGGTATCACTTCCACTACAACAGGTTTTTTTTGAAACGGATGATTTTGATTCAGGTATAGATGTGGTTTATTCAATAGCAGCCACTGCTTTAAAAATTGATACTTTTTCACTTAGTTTGCAAATTCAAAAAAATGTTGCCAAAGTTTTTGGTGACGATCTATTTTAAATTATGACAACTGATTTTTCTTGGTTATCCCGTACAGAACTTCTTATTGGTGAAAATGCTTTACATAAGCTGGCAAACAGTCATGTAATGATAGTGGGGCTTGGTGGAGTAGGCTCTTATGCCGCAGAATTTATTGCCCGGAGTGGCATAGGAAAAATGACAATTATTGATGGCGATGTGGTGGATCCAACTAATCGTAATAGGCAATTGCCTGCATTGTCAACCAATCATGGGCAGTATAAAGCCGATATAATGGCTGAGAGATTATTAGCTATAAATCCCGAGCTTGAGGTCGAAGTAATCAAAACATTTATTAATCCTGAAATGGTGGCAGCGCAATTTACTATTCAGCCCGATTATCTGATAGATGCAATTGACAGTATTACACCAAAAATCACCTTTATAAAAATGGCTTATGAAAAAGGTTGGAATATTGTAAGCAGTATGGGGGCCGGGGCAAAGTTAGATCCTACTAAATTACAGGTAGTGGATATTTCGAAAACATATAACTGTCCTTTTGCTCAACAAATAAGAAAAGTGTTGAAACGACAACACAATATTCGGAAAGGCATTAAAGTGGTTTTTTCACCTGAAGAACCGATGAAGGAAAGTTTGATACTAACTGATGGCAGTAATTTTAAAAAATCGGCTTATGGAACAATATCGTATCTGCCTGCAGTATTTGGTGCGGTCGCTGCTTCAGTTGTGATTAGGGATCTGATTGGGGAATGATTTTATATGCCTGTTTGTAACGTGCGATCACAAAATTTCTATTACTCATATAAATCACATTTGATTATGAGAATAATCACTCAGCTGTTATTATATTAGCATTAGCTTTACTGTATAATCTAGTCATTTTAGCTAATTATGAAACTATTCACTTCTTTCATTGCATTGATACTACTCGTCTCCTGTAAGAGTAAGCAGGAAAAAACAAATCCCATCGAAGAAAAGATCACTGAATCTGTATATGCATCGGGAATAATAAAAAGCAAAAATCAATACCAGGTTTTTTCTGCAGTAGGCGGGCTGGTTAAAGATATACTCGTTACCGAAGGAGATCTGATAAAGAAAGGTGATGCCATCATGCGATTGTCTGATATAACAGCAAGACTCAATAGTGAGAATGCTAAAATAGCTGCAGATTATTCCAGTGTAGCGGCTAATGCTGATAAATTAAATGCATTAAAAATTGATATTGCCAATGCAAAGGCCAAAATGGAGAATGATGCTTCTTTATTAGAAAAACAACGCAACCTATGGAATCAGGGTATCGGCACCCGTAATGAGCTGGATCAGCGTGAATTGATGCACACAAATTCTGTTAATGCGTATAATGCAGCGAAGCTTCGCTATAATGACCTTCAACAACAATTAAATTTTCAGTCTAAACAATCACAAAAAAGATTAGAGATATCGAATACCACCACTGGGGATTATACGATCAAAAGTGAAGTCTCTGGCAAAGTATATGATGTGTTAAAAGAAAAAGGAGAGATGGTGAATACGCAAACTCCTGTTGCATTGATTGGAGATGCTAATGGATTTATTGTGGAATTGCAAGTAGACGAATATGATATTGCAAGAATTAAGATCGGCCAAAAAATCCTGTTGAGTATGGATAGCTATAAGGGACAGGTATTTGAAGCTGTTGTAGAAAAGATAAATCCTGCGATGAATGCACAGACAAAGTCTTTTACAATTGATGCTGCTTTTATTACGCCACCTCCGGCATTATATCCTAACCTTACAACCGAGGCCAATATAATCATCAATGTCAAAGAAAAAGCATTGACCATTCCGAGAAATTATCTGATAGATGATACCTATGTAATGCTATCTACAAAAGAAAAAAGAAAAGTTACGACGGGATTAAAGGATTATCAGAAAATAGAAATACTTAGTGGGCTAACTAGTAAAGATGTAATAATTAAACCACTGTAATGAGAACTAAACTTCTTATCAGCATCGCAATGTCGTTGTTGCTGGCACGTTGGAAACAAACGCTGGTAGCAGCTATAGGGGTTACATTTAGTATTACCATGTTTATAACACTGCTTAGTTTTATGACGGGCCTTAATAATTTGCTGGATGGATTAATCTTAAATCGCACTCCTCATGTCCGTTTATTCAATGATATAAAACCTAATAAAAATCAACCGGTAAACATATCCAAGAACTATACGGGGTATTACAATTTTATCCGCTCAGTAAAATCATCCACTAGTCGTCAGCAGATATACAATAGTGGAGCAATCATGAAAGCGTTAAAAAACGATGAAAGAGTATTAGGGTTTTCGCCGAAACTTACTGCCCAGGTTTTTTTTAATGATGGTAATGTTGATATTACCGGTGTTATAAATGGTATCGATGTACTGGAAGAAAGCAGGTTATTCCATTTTGGTGATTATATTACTTCCGGCTCCGGACTGGATATCAATAAAGTTCCTAACAGTATTGTATTAGGTAAAGGGTTAGCAGAAAAGTTATTGGCAGAGATTGGTGATGTGGTGCAGGTTACAACGGCTAAGGGTGAACGCTTTCAATTGAAGGTGGTGGGGTATTTCCAATCTGGTATAGCTGATTTTGATAAAGTGCAAAGTTATGCTACAGTAAGTACTGTGCAGAAGCTGCTGAGTAAGCCGGCTGATTATATTACAGATATACAGGTAAAAATGAAAGACATAAAAAAAGCCCCTGCTGTAGCCACAGAATACCGGCAATTGTTTGAAGCAGATGCGGAAGATATACAAACTGCCAACTCCCAATTTGAAACGGGGAGCTCTATTCGTTCTTTAATTTCTTATGCTGTAGGTATCACTTTATTGATTGTTGCAGGCTTTGGTATTTACAATATACTCAACATGATGATCTACGAAAAAATGGATTCGATCGCTATTCTGAAAGCTACGGGTTTCTCCGGCAGAGATGTGATGAAGATCTTTTTAGGGATAGCGTTAAGCATTGGTTTTTTTGGAGGTTTGTTTGGGTTGCTATTTGGTTTTACATTATCGTCCATAATTGATCAGATACCATTTAATACTGCGGCACTACCCACTGTAAAAACATATCCGATCAATTACAATCCGGTATATTATGGAATTGGTATTATTTTTTCATTGATCACCACTTATCTGGCAGGCTGGTTTCCGGCACGTAAGGCAAGTAAAGTTGATCCGGTTGTCATAATAAGAGGTAAATAATTATGAGTGAATTAATTCTTGAGGCAAGACATATCAATAAATATTTTCATGATCCTGTGACGGTACAGGTATTAACAGGTATTACTTTCTCGATTAATAAAGGAGAGTTTGTTTCAGTTACAGGAAAATCAGGTTGTGGGAAGTCCACACTGCTCTATATTTTATCTACCATGGATACAGATTATGAAGGAGAATTATTGATTGATAATATCTCTATGGCAAATAAAAAAGAAGCGGAGTTGGCAAGGGTTAGAAATGAGAAGATCGGATTTGTATTTCAATTCCATTATTTACTGAATGAATTTAATGTATTAAGAAATGTAATGCTTCCGGGATTGAAGTTGAATAAATATTCAGAAGCAGAAATTGAGAGCAGGGCAATGGAAAAATTGAAGATGCTGGAGATCGATCACCTGGCATTAAAAAATGCCAATATGGTTTCAGGAGGAGAAAAGCAAAGAGTTGCCATTGCACGTGCATTGATCAATGATCCACATATTATTATGGGAGATGAACCAACCGGCAATCTCGATAAAAAAAATAGTGATATTGTTTTTGATATCTTTAAACAATTAGCAGAAGAGTATAATCAAACTTTGTTGATCGTTACACATGATCAAAGTTTTGCAGAAAGAACACAACGAACTATTAAGATGGAAGATGGAAAGATCGTTGATCAATGATCTCTTTATAAATACCCTTTGTTGGGTATAGTGCAATATGGTTTTATTTTTCAACTTTGAAAAAAAATAAAACCATGAAAAAAATTTATCTGTCTTTTTTTGTATTGATTGGTCTGGCTGCACAAGCACAACATGCTAAATATCCTATTTACTTGCGGGGCGATTTGGGTATCAGTAATGTGAAAACTAATGGAGGTAAAGGCAACAGTACAATTGCATTAGGTATTGGAGCCGAAACATTTCTTACCCTGAAGAAGGGACAAGACGTTAACCTGTCACTTAATCCCAATTTATCTTATTTGCATACAGGCTACGAAAACACAGGAGGGGGTAGGGTGAAGGTGAATTATTTATCCTTGGGACTACCGGTTTGCTTATTCTTAGGTAATAATGGCGAATCAATAGGGCTATTTTTTGGTGCAGGCCCCTTTGTGAATATTGCTACTTCGGGTAAATTCAGAAATTCATCGATAGATAATTATAAAACAATGAGTTTTGGAAACGGAAGTGCTGATAATAGAAAATCTATAGATGCTGGCTTCATATTAAAAAGTGGTTTAAGAATAAAGAAAGCAAATATGGGACTTCAATATAATATAGGTACAACTAATCTGATCCCAAAAGATAGAATTACTACAGGGTCTTTTATTAAGAGCCGTAACTTTTTGTTCTATATAAGTTATTTACTGGGTAAATAATTACTACTTGTATTAAAAAAGGTCAACTTAAATAGTTGACCTTTTTTAATTATGTAAAATAATTTTATTATTTATTTGGTGCTGGAGGTGGAGGTGGTTGAGTTGCTTCTTTTTGTTTTTTACGAATAGCACTCCATTGTTTGAACTTTTCAGCTCCCATGATCTGTTTTAGCTTTTCATTTTTAGCACTGTTAACTTCGTCTTTCTTTGCTGCTTTTTCTGCTTCAGTTAAAGCGTCGTCATTTTTTATATCTTTTCCTTTTTGTTCAGCATCTGTTAAAGTCATTCTTACTAATGTCTGCTGGTCAGCAGGTAAGCCTAACTCTGTGAAAGCAGCAACCAGATCAGCTTCTTTTTTAGCTTTCTCTGCGGCTTTTTGTTCTTTGGTTTTTGGAGGATTGTTTTGTGCAAATGATACAAAAGCAAATGCACTCATGAACAAACACGTAATAATTAATTTTTTCATGTGGCTATATTTATTTTTTTTACAGTATAAAATTAGGCAACTGATTTGATATTATTTTGCTTTTAACAGATTGTTTACGTAAACGTTCCCGTAGGTTAATAAACTATCTGTTAAGGCTGTGAAAACAGCATTAACAGTTATTTGTAGTCATTTAATTTTGGCTTTTCTGACTTAACAGGCTTTTTGTTTTTATCTTCCGCTTTAGGTGGAGTAGATGCTTCACTTTTGACCTCAGTTTTTTTGGGCAATGTAGCCGCAGGTTTTGAGTTGCTGTCGACAGGAATCAATGGTTTACTGATGTCTGAATTATCCGGAGCAGGATCAACTATAAAGTCGTCCGCATTACCGTTGCCCATATCATCTGGCGCCATATTTCCATCACTTTGATTTACAATATTGGCAAAATTCTGATCAGCATAGATCGGGTCTTTACTCATTTCTGCTGGTGCTTCAAATTTCGTGATCTTGCCATAAGGGAGTCTTTTGTTGTCATACACTTTTTTCATAAAATAGCCCCACTTTGGCAATGCCATTTCATTACCACCACTGGTACCTGCATAGATCCTGATAAAAGGATCATCGCAACCAACCCATGTACCGGCTAATAATTCCGGAGTGTAGCCAATGAACCAACCATCTGTATTATCATTTGTAGTCCCGGTCTTTCCAGCCTTTTCTACTTCAATTCCATAATTGTTCAATGATCTTCCTGTACCAAACTGCACTACCCCCTGCATCAATTTTACCATGGTAAATGCATCACCTTCACTGATCACCTGTTTTGTTTCAGATCTGAATTCTTCTAACAAATTACCGTTCTTGTCTTCTATACGATTAACAAATATGGGCTCAATATTATATCCTTTACTAGGGAACATAGTGTACGCTCTAAGCATTTCAAGCATTGGTATTTCTGCAGATCCTAACGCAATCGAAGGGTAAGGGGGTATCTTAACAGTGATGCCACAGTTATGAGCAAATTCTACCAATTTGCTTACACCAATGATAGAGATCAAACGATAAGCAGCAGCATTTTTTGAATGAGCTAAACAGTAAGCCATTGTACCTGCTCCACCTGTAATACATTTTCCTCCTAAACAAATAGTACCACCGGCAATAGATGTTTGAGGAGTGTAGCCGGCATCTTGTACTGCAAGTGTATATAACAGTGGTTTAAATGTAGAACCTACTTGTCTTAATGCTGTTACGTGATCATATTTAAACCATTTAAAATCAATTCCGCCTACCCAGCTTTTTACTTCACCAGTTATCGGATCCATAGCTGCAAAAGATGTTTGCATCAGTTGCTTATGATACTTGATAGAGTCGTATGGAGTCATAACAGTATCAGTTTCTCTTGCCTTATTCCAGGCAAATATTTTCATTTTTACCGGCTTGTCAAATGATCTTCTGATATCTTCATCTTTTACTTCATCTTCTTTCATGCTGCGCCATCTTTCAGAGGATCTTATTGCACTTTCTATAATGGATTCACGGCCCTTCCAAACTTTGCCGCCGTTTGCTTTTATCAACCAATCCAACTTTTTTTGAATTACAGGCATGTGTTGTTCTACTGCTTCTTCAGCATATTGCTGCATGGTTGAATTAATAGTGGTATAGATCTTTAATCCATCTCTGTATAAATCGTAGTTCTCGCCGGTTTTTAAATTTTTATGACTTTTACACCATACTTTTAATCTATCAGAAAGTACTGCTCTGAAATAAGGAGCGATCCCAAGATTTTCATCAGGTTTTTTATAATTGGTTGAAAGCGGTTTGGCTTTTAAAGCAGCGGCCTGCGCCTCTGTAAGATAATGTTGTTTGCAATCCACCATTCTGCCATACACTGTATTACGACGGTTGAGGCCGGCAACAGGATGTCTGACAGGATCATAAATAAATCCTTTTAACATGCCTACCAATATTGCGGACTCCTGTATGTCTAATTCTGCAGGCTCTTTTTGAAAATAAGTTTTTGATGCATTACGTATACCATAGTTGTTTCCCCACGGGGCTCTGTTAAGATAAAGAGTGATGATCTCTTCTTTAGTAAAATTTCTTTCCAGTTTTACAGCAATGATCCATTCTTTTATCTTTTCCAGTACCCTGGTAATTATATTTTTATGTCCCTGGCCCAACATCATTTTAGCAAGCTGCTGAGTAATAGGGCTACCTCCACCATCGGTACCTAATTTAAGTACAACTCTTGCTATTGCTTTTGCATCAATACCGGAGTGGTCATAAAAACGTTCATCTTCTGTTGCTATCAATGCATGGATGATATTAGGAGAGATTTCATGATACTTTACTTCACTTCTGTTCTCTGAGTAATATTTACCCATAAGCTTACCATCAGCACTGTATATTTCACTGGCAAGATCAGCTTCAGGGTTTTCTAATTCCTGCAAGGAAGGCATTTTGCCAAATAAACCAAAATTTGCACAGATAAATAATAAGACAACAAAAAGGAGTCCACCGAAAAAGACTCTCCATAAAATTTTTACAGAACGCTTCATATATTAAAATGAATTAGATAGTTAGTGTTACGAATTAAAACTTGCCTGGATATTGTTTGTTTAAAAGGGCTTTATATCCGGTTAGATCTTTATTGGCTTTTAATTTTTGCAGATTTTCATCTGTGCTGATAAAGAATGAATATTTACCGGCATCTAACCATGATACTTCACTCGGAGCTGCCCTTCGTAATTTATTCATATACTCTATTGCTTTATTCGCATCTGTGAATGATGAAAATATCAGCAAAGTGTTATCTCCATCCAAAGCATCTTTTGTTAGTGTAATAGGACGGTCACCAAATCCTTCACTAACAAATCTGTTGAATGCATTTTTTGCTTCATTAATATAGGTGCCATCCACTTTGGTAAGTAGCATAATTACGTTATGTGGTAATGATGCATCAAACGAAAATGGCCCACTTGTTATAATATTTGCCTGGGAAATAACCTGTGTTTTATTATCCAATGATGGAGGCACAGTAATGTTTCGCTGAGCACTGTCTATAACCGGCTGATTGTTATTTACCGGAATTGTATTCTTAACAACATTATCAGAAATATGAATGATGTCATCTTCTTTAGCTCTTGTAATTTCTAATGCTGTAAGATATTTTTCAATCTCATCTCTTCTGCTTAATACATCCAGCAAACTTTCTGCTTTTATTTTAAGCGGAGAGGAGGGGTATAGCTGAATAATATTTTTTAAAACAATTTTGGCAACACTATCATCTTTTTGTTTTACGTGATAGATCGCTTCTATATATAACAATTGAGGCGACCAATAACTTTTACCATACAAACTATCTGCTTTTTGTTTTTCAGTTAATGCTTCGGCAAATTTCCCTTCAATAAACAAATTGTAGATATCTGCATACCGCTTAGTTGCCGGGTTGTTTTTAAGTTCAGGCTTAGCAGATGCCGGATCTGTAAGTAATTTTGCAGAAATACTATTAGCCAGTTTGGTTGTTAATAAATTCTTGTAAAAAGCGGCCTGGGATAAATCGTTTAGTTTCGTATAACAATAGTATAGTCCAAGGTATATCTTCCCTTCATGTAAAGAATCAGGATAACGTTTTAATGATTCCTGGTAAGTATTGATGGCTTCTTTGTAATCTTCAAGGTCATTCTGATAAAGTTGCGCCAAGTCAAATAAGGCAGCATCTATCAGAGAATGACTGATGATCATCTTTTCTTCAGTAAGCGGAATATTTGCTAATAACCCATCATAACTTATGTCTTCTTCTGTAGGAGCCACTACTGGAGTAGTGGTATTGGTAATACCGGTAGGATCAATATCCATGTCTGGATTTATTGCTATGATATCATTGCTCATACTGGCATCTAGTGCAGCTTTTCTACGCCAGTTATCGGTATTGTCTCTATTGCCCCAACGTCTTTTAAATTCGCTGAACCCTTTGGCTTTTGTAGAAGCATTATAGAAATACCATTCGCCTTTACCGGAGTTGTCCGAAAACAGATCGATAGCTTTCTCTTTGTTATTCTCAAAGCCGATCACAACACCTCCATTATAGTCTTCTTCTTTTAATCCCTTTTCTTTTCTGAGTTTTTTTGATAATTTTTTTAAGAATGTATCTCTTTCCAGTGGGGTTAAAGTTGCAATTCTTTGCAGGCTATCTTGCCGCTCGATGATGTTGATTTGCTTTACAATTTTTGACAAGCCGCTTTTTCTTTCTAATATTTTCAAAAGTCGTTCGCCAAATGATGTGTCCGTAGTTTCAAGACTATCATAAGCAGCAGCAGCCAATTTATATTGTTTTCTTTCATAAGCAATATCTGCCAGTAACAAATAGGCCTTGTTTTTAAAAACAATATTTTCCTGATTATAGAGCAAGCTTTTATTTAAATACGTAATAGCATTGGCTGTATCAGGTTTTTGCATTGCTAATTGAGCAGCAGAGTAATAAATGATATCCTTGTATGCTTCAAATTTATCCTTTTTGGCCATGTGCAACAGGTTGCTGATGCTGTTGTCTAACTCCTTGCCACTGACATTTCCTTTAAACATTTTTGCATCGTTCAAATTAGCATAGATATCCATCAACGGACTGGTAGTATGTTTGGATGCTTTTGCATAATAATCTGAGGCTTTGTCAAATTCGCCTGTTAGTTCATACAACTGTGCCAACAAAAATTCAGAACGGGATTTATCTTGTTTATTGTCAGCATTGCTTAATCCTTTTTCTAAGTATACAGCAGCACTGTCGTAAGTATTTTGTTTATAAAACCAATAAGCATATACTTCGTCCAGATCATTTTGTAAACGTCTTGGCAGATTAGGGTCATTTTGTAATGTCTTTATCAAGCCTGCCGCCGCTCCATATTCCTCCTGTTCAATAAAAGTTCGTACAAGCCAGATGAAAGCATCATTACGGCTGGGTGGTTTAGAGGCTATTTTTTGTAAGAGATTTTGTTTCTCTTTATTGGCAATACTGATAGTTCCTTTGCTGGCTTCATAATTAGTACCAACAATTTTATCGTCATCTTCGTTTCTCTTTTTTCTTGGATATAAATTGTAGTTGATAAATTGAAAAGTTGCTGCGGCAGAGTCAAACTCTTTTCTAAAAAAATATGCTTTACCCATCAATAAATACATATTATCTATCCAGTCATTTCTTAGATCATGCAATAATATACCTGCCGTTGCTTTAAGAATGACAGAATCTAATTCTGCAGCCTGTGTAGAAGTATTATCTAATGAATAGGGATAAAATGATAATAATTTAGAATAATCATCAATTTGTGCGATTTTGGCTCTCTCAATAACAGTATTGATCTTATTATTGGCATTATAGTAATAATTATAATGTGTATAGGTATTCTGAAACAAATGCCTGATAGGAGTGAATTTTTTATCGGCCATCTTTTCTGACCCTAACTTTCTGTTCTCAAATTTATCCGGCTTTTTTTGTTTGCCTAACAGGTCTACTGTCCAGGCAGGTTGTGCGTAGGCCAGATTAAAAATTGTACCGAGTACAGATAAAAGTATTATAAATGTTAATGTCTTCTTCAGCATGCAAGAACTAATTGAAAATGCGGCTAAATATCGGATATTTTTAGCAATTATTGAGGATAATGCATTTGGTTTCTTAATTTTAACACCGAATAAAGAACTATGTCCAAGTTAGATGCCAATAGTACACTAAAAAGATTACGCAATCATTACCGTTTGGTGGTAATGAATGAGGATACTTATGAAGAAGTGGTAAAATTTAAATTGAGCCGATTGAGCGTTTATATCGTATTGAGCAGCGCTTTTGTATTGTTTACAGTATTAACGGTAGCTTTGATCGTATTCACGCCAATTAAGTACTATCTGCCTGGTGTTGGGTATGGAGATGCCAAACAGGTAAGAGAATTTAAGCAACTGAAAATACGGGCAGATTCAATGGAAGCCTCGTTAAAGTACAAACAACAATATTTTGATGATCTGCAAAAAGTATTGGAAGGTAAAGTGCCTAAACTGGATACGAATAAATTAGATCTTCCAAAAGACGACGATATCAACGAATAACCTAAACCTTGTCATATATGTTCAATACAAAATCTAAAGCTCCATTTGCCGAAACTGTAGGTAATGGAATAACAATTGTTGGAGCAGGAACAACCATTACCGGAGATATTGAAAGCAATGGAGATATACGGATAGATGGTACTATTATCGGTAATATTATTTCCAGGTCAAAAATATTAGTAGGCCCCGAAGGAAATATTGACGGAGATCTGCACGGGCAGCAAGCAGATATTTTAGGTAATGTGAACGGTAAAATTAATGTAACAGACCTCTTGCAACTTAGAGGAAAGGCAAATGTAAAAGGTGATATCTATGCCGGTAAATTACATATAGAGCCTTCGGTAACATTTAATGGGCAATGTCATATGGGGGCAAACGTAGTAGAATTAAACACAGAAATAGCCACGGCAGTAAATCAATAAACAAATTAAATATTCATGCCTTCTCAACAAAAAACACTGTTGCCTTTTATAGCTATCTTCTCCTTATTCGGAATTGCGGTTGTACTTATGAGAACAACGCTTGATAAATGGGGGCTGGATTACAGGGTACTATTAGTGGCTAATGCCTTGTTCTTTATTATCAGCATAATTACTTTTCTTTTACAGCAAAAAGCATTGAGCCATAAAAATCCCAATGTTTTTGTAAGAAGTATTTTAGGAAGTGTAATGATAAAAATGTTTGGTTGTGTAATAGCCATTATTCTCTATAGGTTACTAGCTCCGAACAGTTTCAGCAAAATGTCAGTTTTTGTTGCCATGTTCTTATACCTTATTTATCTGGCAATAGAAGTGAAAGTAATATTAAAACTGAATAAAAAACCGGATGCCTAAAGAGGAAGCTCCATTACACCAGTTACAAGCTTATTTACCCGATGGGTGTCTGGATGATGTGTTGCATTATCTTCACCTGCATAAAGTACATCTAACTATTACCCGTGAGCGCAAAACGGTATTGGGAGATTATCGCAATTCTTTTGCTGATAAAAATCATCGCATCAGTGTAAACGGTAATCTCAATAAGTATGCATTTTTAATTACCTTGTTACATGAGCTGGCACATTTATTCACTTTCGAACGATTTGGCAATAGGGTGCAGGCCCATGGGCAGGAATGGAAGAATGAGTATAGCAAGATATTAGCTCAATTCTTATTAAAAAAGATTTTTCCCGGAGATATTCAAAAGGCTTTATACAAAACATTGCAAAATCCTGCGGCAAGTAGTTGCGCAGATACATCTTTATTAAGAGTGTTGCATCAGTATGATGCAAAGAAAGAGGGAGTGATCTTAATAGAAAAATTGCCATCAGGAAATTTGTTTGCAATAAAAGGCGGCAGAGTTTTTAGAAAAGAAGAAAAAGTACGTAAACGGTATAAATGCACAGAAGTTAAAACAGGTAAGGTCTATTTGTTTAGTCCCGTGTATGAAGTCATACTGATCAATGAATAATACCTTGATCTCAGGGATGTTTTTGATATAATTACCTGAGATCTAAACCTTTTTTTAATAATGGTGTTTACTTTTCGTAATAAAACTATTATTTTCATAAGCGAATTCATAAAAACATTTGGAGTTAGTAAAAAAATATAGTGAGGATGAATTGGTGGTATTGCTCAAAGGGCAAGACCGTCAGGCATTTTCGTATTTGTATGATAACTATGCCGCAGCTCTAAACGGGCTTATCTTTCGGATGGTTGAAGATAAAGAGCTGGCAGAAGATATTTTACAGGAGGCTTTTGTTAAAATATGGAATAATTTTGCACAGTACGATAGTACTAAAGGCCGGTTGTTTACCTGGATGCTCAACTTGACACGGAATCTGACTATTGATACATTGAGAAGCAAGGGCTATAAAAAGCAAAGGAAAATCTCAAGTGATGAAAATTCCGTAAGTAATATACAAGACACCAATTTTGGTGCTGACAAGTTTGATACAATGGGGTTACAGAAACAATTAGCCAACTTAAAACCAGAACAGCGTACCATTATTGATTTGGCATATTTCAAAGGCTATACACAGGATGAAATTTCTAAGAATACAGGTATACCCTTGGGGACAGTTAAAACAAGAATGAGGGCAGCTATTACAGAGTTAAGAAAAATATTAAAATAAAGGTGCAGGTAAAAGATATCATATCATCGGGTTTATTGGAGCTATATGCTACCGGGATCGCCTCGGAGGAGGAAATATTGCAGGTAGAGCAATGGGCCAAGCAATACCCTGAGGTTGCAGCAGAATTGGCTGAAATACAGATAGGTATGGAGGCTTATGCGGCGGCTCATGCCATTGCACCTGCTGCGGATGTTAAAGAAAAAATATTTTCCCAAATAGCTTCAAAACACAATAACGATATAGGGGGTGGTGGAAGGGTTGTAGGAATTACTCCTTTCTGGAAATACGCAGCCGCCGCTTCTGCGATCTTGTTATTTGGTAGCCTTGCATTGAATATAATATTGATCAATAAGAATAGTAGCACTAAAAGAAGTTTACAGGAAACGCAACAAACATTGGCCGGTTTGCAGCAGCAAAATGAGGATATGAAAAAGGATATGCATGTGGTACAGGATAAATACAGCATGCCTGTCTCGTTAAATCCAATGCCTGGTATGGATGCTGCGGCAAAAGTTTTCTGGATGAAAAATACAGGAGAGGTTTATATCGATCCGAGTAATTTGCCGGATGCCCCCGAAGGGAAAAATTACCAGTTCTGGGCAATTGTTGATGGCAAGCCTGTTAGTGGAGGTATGATCCTGATCAATAAAAAAGGAGAAAAATTCAGGATACAAAAAATGAAATCTTTTGGTAAGGCAGAGGCTTTTGCTGTTACCCTCGAAGATGGAATGGATAGCCCTGTTCCTAAAGGACCGATGTATGTAATGGGAAAAATGTAATTTGATTTTTATATAATATTTTGATGCCGACTAACATTTAGTCGGCATTTTTTATTAAAAAATATTTTTTAAAAAATTGAAACCGTTCTTCTTTGTCTGTCGTAAGTAAATCAAACATTAATCAAAAAAAATTACGACAATGAAAAAACTAATGATCGTTGCAATTGCAACAGTATTTGCCAACTTTTCCTTTGCACAAATGATGGGTAATTCTATAAACAAAATGTCAATGGAAAAAACGGTAACGGTTGGAGGGGCGCCAATGTATCCTTCAAAAAATATTGTAGAAAATGCAGTAAACAGTAAAGACCATACTACATTGGTAGCTGCCGTAAAAGCGGCAGGTTTGGTAGAGACCCTACAAAGTGCAGGACCATTTACGGTATTTGCACCGGTAAATGCAGCTTTCGATAAATTGCCAGCAGGTACAGTTGATAATTTATTAAAACCTGAGAACAAAATGGCGTTGACAGGTGTTTTAACTTATCATGTTGTTGCAGGTAAATTAAGTGCTGCAGATTTAATGGCAAAAATAAAGGCTGGCATGGGCAAGGCAATGTTGAAGACTGTGGCAGGAGGTAATTTGTGGGTAATGTTAAAGGGTAAGAAAATTGTTATTAAAGATGAAAACGGAGGGATGGCATTTATAACAATTAAAGATGTAAATCAAAGTAATGGTGTGATACATGTAATAGATCACGTGCTTTTACCAAAATAAGTTCTGGTTATAGGTTTCATGTTAAGTGGTAAAGCGGCCCGGATTTTTCCGGGCCGCTTATTTTTTCAGGAACATTCTTTAATAATTTGCAGGAATACTGCCCAGTTTACTTCCACTTGCATTGGAGATAGTGATGTTGCCATCGAGGTCATCCTGGGTACCCATATAAACAACCCTGTTATTTCTTTTATTCGAAATGCCCACTCTTCCTCCTTCAGATGGTGTTGATAATCGTATCGTTTCAATATCATCATTCAATAATGCAAAATAACCACCGCCGTTTTCAGTATAAGTTAACCACGCTATTTTTTTGCCATCCTTGTCATTAAGGTTAAAATAACCGGTGTTGTTGTTGGTTGCGCCAAATTCAACAATTTCATTTCTGTCAGAATTGAACAAGGCCATATAACCGCCGCCGCCAATGGTTTTGGTAACCTTAAAATTGATCTCTCCATTTTCGTCAAAACTATTGATGGCGCCGCCTCCACCAGTGGATGTAAAGAGTTTAACTAATTTTTTACCGGTGTTGGTGTAAGTGGTGAAGCAGCCGTTACCATCTTCTTTATTTAATTTCAACAATACATTGCCATAATTATCCACCACTTCAAAAGCTTTGGCTTGAATAACTTCCGGAACTGATGGCTTATTGTTATGAGACATAAGCATAATGGCAGCAAAAACGGTTAGTGCTGAACCGAAGATGATCCTATAGGTTTTCAGCCGGTTCTCTAATCTTATTATTCTTTTTTCTAACTGGTTCATAATGTTGGTTTTTAGATGAGGGTGATGTGTTTTTTGATTTCTTGTCACAAATTAATTAACAAGATTATAAAATACAATAGCCGTTAAAATGTATTTATGAAGTGTCGCATTTTAAAATGGGTTAAATTTGCACTCCAATTACAAAGAAAGCAAGTAAGCATGAAGGCGCAGTTAGCACAATTAGCAAAAAGTTTAGAGGGTGATCTGTTTGATGATTTAACCATGCGTACACTATACGCCACGGATGCATCAGCTTATCGTGAGATGCCATTGGCAGTGGTCATTCCTAAAAATATAGCGGATCTTAAAAAAGTAATTGCATTTGCACATGCAAATAAAACATCCGTGATACCACGTACAGCTGGTACTTCATTAGCGGGCCAGGTGGTAGGCAATGGTATCATCGTAGATGTGTCAAAATATTTCACTTCTATCCTGGAATTGAATGCCGAAGAAAAATGGGTGAGGGTGCAGCCGGGAGTGATACGAGATGAACTGAACATGTTTTTAAAACCACACGGACTATTTTTTGGACCGGAAACGTCTACAGCCAATAGAGCTATGATCGGAGGTATGGTGGGCAATAATTCATGTGGGTCAAACTCTGTGGTATACAGAAGTACCAGGGAACATTTGCTGGAAGTAAAGGCTTTGTTAAGCGATGGCAGTGAGGCTGAGTTCAAATCATTGAACATTGATGAATTTCATGCTAAATGTGAGGGAGATTCTTTGGAAGCCGATATCTACAAAAAAGTTCGCAGCATACTAAGCAATTATGATAATCAGGTAGAAATAAGAAAAGAATTTCCTAAAAAAAGTGTAGAAAGAAGAAATACCGGTTATGCAATAGATGTATTGTTGGAATCGGCGCCATTTACTGCCGGCACAGAAGATTTCAATTTTTGTAAACTCATTGCTGGCTCCGAAGGCACATTGGCTTTTTTAACAGAGATAAAACTGAATGTAGTTCCGCTTCCTCCAAAAGAAAATGGATTATTGTGTGTGCATTTTAACAGCATTGATGAAGCATTAAGAGCTAATTTGATCGCATTAAAATACAAGCCGAGTGCAAGCGAACTGATCGATCATTATATTTTAGAATGTACAAAGGATAATATTGAGCAGAGCAAGAACAGATTTTTTGTTCAGGGAGATCCCGGGGCAATATTAGTGGTAGAATACGCTGCAACTAATAGAGAAGAAGTGGTAGAAATTGCAAAGAAAGTAGAAGCTGAAATGCGTAGTGCAAACCTGGGGTATCATTTTCCTTTGCTGTTTGGAGCAGATACAAAAAAAATATGGACGTTACGTAAAGCTGGTTTAGGGTTGCTAAGTAACCTGCCAGGTGATGCCAAGGCCGTGCCTGTAATTGAAGATACTGCGGTAGATGTGAATGATCTGCCTGCATATATCCGTGATTTTAATGAGATACTGAAAAAACATGATCTGTACTCTGTGCATTATGCACATGCAGGAAGTGGAGAAATACATTTACGTCCGATCATTAATTTAAAGACCAAAGAAGGTAATCAGCTTTTCAGAACAATTGCTGAAGAGATCGCTACTTTGGTTAAAAAATATGATGGCTCTTTAAGTGGGGAACATGGTGATGGCAGATTACGAGGAGAGTTTATCAAGCAAATGGTAGGCCCCAAAAACTATGAATTACTGAAAGAGATAAAACGTACTTGGGATCCGGAAAATGTATTTAATCCGAATAAGATCGTTGATACGCCTTCAATGAACAGTATGCTCCGCTATACGCCGGGGCAGCAAACACCCGAATTTAAAACTGTTTTCCGTTTTAATAATCAGAATGTGTTACAACATGCAGAGCAATGCAACGGTAGTGGAGATTGCAGAAAAACTGAATTGAGCGGCGGAACAATGTGCCCTTCATTTATGGCTACTCGTAATGAGAAGGATACCACCAGGGCAAGAGCAAATATTTTACGTGAATTTTTAACCAATTCAGATAAACTGAATCGTTTTGATCATAAAGAAATTTATGAAGTAATGGATTTGTGTTTGAGTTGTAAAGGCTGTAAATCTGAGTGCCCGAGTAATGTAGATGTAGCCAAACTGAAAGCGGAGTTTTTACAGCATTATTATGATGCCAATGGTGTTCCTTTCAGGTCAAGATTGATAGCCAATTTCAGCACCTTTGGGAAATTAGGGTCAATTGTTCCGGGCTTATATAATTTTGCGGTAACTACAGCGCCTATCAGCACAATAATAAAGAAGTTTGCAGGCTTTGCAACTAAACGCTCTATGCCTACACTCTACAAAACTACACTAAGCGCATGGTATAAGAAGAATCGTAAATCAAAGGTCGTAGTAAATCAAAAATTAGTTTACCTGTTTTGCGATGAGTTCACAAACTACAACGATACAGAGATTGGCATCAAAGCAATTTTATTGTTAGAAAAATTGGGATATGAGGTTGTGATCCCTACGCATGTGGATAGTGGCAGGGCATCATTGTCAAAAGGTTTGATAAGAGATGCTCAAAAAATAGCTAATAAAAATGTTGAGTTATTGAGCGCTGTTATTACTGCTGAAAATCCTTTGATTGGGATAGAACCAAGTGCTATTCTTACTTTTAGAGATGAATACATTGACCTGGTGGCGGAGGATAAACTGCCTGCAGCCAAAGCATTGGCTAAAAATGTTTTCTTGATCGATGAGTTTATAGCGAACGAAATTGATAAAGGAAATATCCGCAAAGAGCAGTTTACCAAAGAGAAAAAAGAGATCAAATTGCATGGGCATTGTCAGCAAAAATCATTGTCTTCTACTGTGTCATCAGTAAAAATATTATCATTGCCCGAGAACTATACTGTTGAGACAATTCCTTCCGGCTGTTGCGGAATGGCAGGTTCTTTCGGTTTTGAAAAAGAACATTATGACTTGTCTATGCAGGTAGGCGAGTTGGTATTATTGCCAACTGTACGTAAACAGCCTGTGGATACCATCATTGCGGCACCAGGCACCAGTTGTCGTCATCAGATACATGATGGCACCGGCAGAACAGCGCAACATACTATTGAGGTATTGTATAATGCTTTAGCTTAGGTCAATAAAACTTCAGGCTATTCATTGCAAGTTTTGCCGCAGTACTGAAGATGTCCTTTTTACTACCTTCTGCAGAGTAGGTGAGTATATAGGCTTTGTCTTTGTTAATAACAAATCTCTGGCACCACACTAGAGGAAAATCAACATCAGCTATTTTGCCGGTGTAATTTATCTCGTAAGCCTGTTTGCCATTCCATATAAAATATTTGGCACTCACCTGTTTAAAATCTAATATAGTGCTTCCATCTTTTATACCAATAAGATTGCCGTCAACAAACTCTTTCAGTGTAGTCGGATTTTGAGAAATATCCTCATAACTTAAGGTCAGGTTTTCACGGAACTGGTCATTGTCATCAGAAGGAGTAAATATAAAAAAAACAGCTCCGCTGATAGTATCAGTTATTTCCCATGATTTGGGATACTGCATTTTTATCTTGTACTCAGTATTATTGTAGTTTATCAGCGGTTGTTGTTTAGCTCCGCCTTTTTGTGCATTGGAGTTGTAAAAACTGGCACATATTAATAAAGAAAGTATGATTCTTTTCACGTCATTAAATTTTATAGATTCAGATAAGGGTTAAACTGCTAATAAAGGTAGGTATTTATAGTTGTAATTAATTTGTCATAAATTGTAAAAAAATCGATTGTAATGAAATTAAAATTTTCCTTTTTCTTCCTTTTAGTGTTTCTCTTTTCTACAGGGTTTGCACAAAAAGATATCTTTAAAAAAGATAACGGTGTATACATTTTTCAACAATATTCAAATAATATCATTAAGGTAACTTATACGCCCCATAACTACACTGCCAACGAAAATATAAGTGATGCTGTAATTCTAAAGCCAACTCTAAAGAATACTCATAAAGCTAAGTTGGTTTCTGAGGATAAGGATCATTTCATGCTTAAGGGCATTCCACTCAAAGGGAATAAAAAAATAATTTTTTCCGATTTTCTTGGCGGAGATAATTTTCGTGGGTTTGCCTTTAAACTGGATGAGGGCGAGCGTGTTTTTGGCGGGGGGGAAAGAGCCTTGCCTTTGAACAGAAGAGGGTATAAGTTTAATTTATATAATGGCCCTTGGTATGGGTATGGAGAAGGTGCGGATAATCTGAATTATTCTGTGCCGTTTGTAATGAGTAATAAAGGGTATGGATTGTTTTTCGATAATCCTTCGAGAGGATATTTTGATATAGGCAAGACTACTCCTGATTCGTTCATAGCTGGTTTTAGTGGAGGTGAATTAAATTTCTATATCATACTAGGGAAGGATTATAAAGAAATACTTTACCATTATCACCAACTTACAGGTACACAGCCTTTGCCCCCAAGATGGGCACTGGGTAATTTAATGAGCAGGTTTGGATATACCAGTCAGGAACAGGCAAATGATATCGTAGCAAAGATGAAAGAGCAAAAAGTACCGGTAGACGCAATTATTTTCGATCTTTTTTGGTTTGGCGATAGCATACAAAATACATTGGGAAATTTATCATGGGTGAATAAAACTAAATGGCCCGATCCTAAAAAGATGATCGGTGATTTTAAAAAGCAGCATATCAATACTATCTTAATAACTGAACCCTTTGTTGTAAAATCTTCTTCAAATTATACAAATACTACGCAATATCATGCTGTGGATAGCGCAGGGAAGCCTTATGTGTTGACCAATTTTTATTTTGGTAAAGGAGGTTTGCTAGACATGTTTAGAAAAGATGCCCGGCAATGGTTTTGGAGTAAGTACAAAGAACAAATGAAGCTGGGAGTAGAATCATGGTGGGGTGACTTGGGAGAGCCTGAAACACATCCTGCAGATATGTATCACAATTTGAAAGATATTGGATTTAAAAGATTGTTTAAAGCGGATGAAGTACACAATGCTTACGGTAATGTGTGGACGAAAATGTTGTTCGATCAATATGCTAAAGAATATCCGACAAAAAGATTGTTTAGTTTGAATAGAAGTGGTTTTGCAGGAACCCAACGTTATGGAATATTCCCTTGGAGTGGAGATGTAGGAAGAAGTTGGAGTGGATTAAGAGCACAATTGCCGGTAATGTTGGGCATGAGTATGAGTGGCATTCCGTATGTACACGCTGATGCTGGAGGTTTTGCAGGAGGTGAAGGTGATAATGAATTGTATGTTCGATGGTTGCAGTTTGCTGCCTTTACGCCTATATTCCGGCCGCATGGAACGGCATTGGGAGATGTAGATAAAAATGCGTTTAGCTTTCCCAGTGAGGCTGCTTTGATTGAAGAACCATATCGGAGTGAAGCGAAAGCCGCAATCAATCTGCGTTATGCTTTATTGCCATACAACTATACATTGGCATACAACCAAACAAAAAAGGGAGCCCCTTTGGTAGCACCATTATATTATTATTATCCAAATGATACAACTGCTTTAAATGTTGGGGATGAATTTATGTGGGGAGAAAACATTTTGGTAGCACCTGTTTTGGAAAAAGGGGTTAAAGAAAGAAGTGTTTACTTGCCCGGCGGAACCTGGTATGAATTGAAAAATACTTTTAATTCAGATTTGGCTTACAATACTCATGAAGGAAGTTTTGTCACACCGGTATTGAGTAATGAAATACCTGCGTATGTTAAAGCCGGCAGTTTCATTCCTATGATTAAAAGACCGGAAGGAACGAATACCAGTGGATATAATTTGGCGGATTTTACTGTTAACTATTATGCCGACAATAAATCGTCCGACTATGATTTGTTTGATGATGATGGCGTTACCAAGCAGTCTGTCACCAACGGACAATTTGAAATAATAACTTTTAAAGCAAAACCGCAAGGGCAACAGCTTACTTTCACAGTGTCTTCTAAAGGAGGAAACTACAAAGGAAGATATTTTGTTAAAACAATAACATTTGTCATTCATGGTCATTCAGCCGCAGGTAAAAAATTATATGTTGATGATAAACTTATTTCCACTTTTGGTAATAAGGCTTCATCAGATAAAAGTTATAATTTTACAGTGACATTGAAAAATGTTCCTTTGAAAATTGAAATAAAATAAAACCATGAACTTCTTGCAATTTGATTTTGAAACTCAGGATCAAGAACAATCAGAACAATTAATTGCACTTTTAAGTGAGCAAGGCTTCGATGGATTTGAAGAGGATGGTAATACCTTACTTGCCTTTATTCCCGAATCTAAATTTGATGTTGTCAGTTTTGAAAAAACATTGGAGATGTTTTCGATTCTGGCATATTCAAAAACTGAACTTGAAAATATTAACTGGAATAAAAGATGGGAAGAAAATTTCGATCCGGTTGTAGTAGATGATTTTGTGGCGATACGGGCTCACTTTCATCACCCGATAAAAAACGTACAACATGAAATAATCATTACTCCAAAAATGAGTTTTGGTACCGGGCACCACGCCACCACTCATTTAATGATTCAGTTGATGAGGAAATTGGATATCTCTGGGAAAGAGGTATTGGATTTTGGAACAGGCACCGGGGTATTGGCAATTTTGGCCCAAAAGTTAGGCGCTTCAAAAATAGTTGCGATAGATTATGACGAGTGGAGTGTAACCAATACACTTGAAAATATCGAGAAAAATGGTTCGTTAGGAATATTGGTAGAACAAAAAGATGCCGTACCCGATACAGGGAAATATGATATCATTCTTGCCAATATTAATCTGAATGTAATTCTTGATAATATCTCAGCGATGCAAAAGATCATGCCCCAGGGGGCGAAATTGTTGTTGAGTGGTTTGCTCTCAGAAAATGAAGAAGAGGTTAAAGATGCTTTAAAAGACAATTATTTCAAATATTTATCAACATCAAAAAGAGGAGATTGGATAGCCATGCTAGCTGAAAAACTCTGATTTAACATTGCATGTGAATATTAAATTAATGTAAACTGGTGGATTTTAGGTAACTTTACCCCTCAATTCACTCATCACTATGAAGGAATTTTTTCTAATTGTAATAGCTTATCTTATTGGTTCAATACCAACGGCTTTGATTATCAGCAAAAGCTTTTTTGGTGTAGATATCCGTAATTACGGTAGTGGCAATATGGGTGCTACAAATACTTTTAGAGTATTAGGTTCTAAATATGGTACCATTGTGATGATATTCGATATTGGTAAAGGAATGTTAGCCGTTGCTTTATACAATTTCTTACCTCATTATTTGCATAACGATTGGGATAAGACCAACCTGATGGTTGGGTTGGGGCTTGCATCTGTCCTGGGGCATATCTTCCCCATATTTGCCCAATTCAAAGGCGGTAAAGGTGTAGCTACATTATTCGGGATGATCTTGGCTGTACAACCAGTTATAGCTATCAGTTGTGTAAGTGTTTTTTTATTAGTGCTTTTTCTTACTCGTTACGTTTCATTAAGTTCTATTCTGGCTGGTTTAAGTTTGCCTATCTGTGTGCTATGGATCTGGAATGATGATGTAACCATATACAGGATATTTGCTGTATTAGTGGCGGTGCTTATAGTGCTTACACATCAAAAGAATATCGTCAAAATTTTAAGAGGTAACGAAAGCCGTGTACCTATCTTAAAGTATAGAGACAGACGTAAGTCTCGTCGCAATAAATAATTCTCCCATACAACCTATTGGTTATTTTAGTACGTCTGTAGATTTTAACGTTTACAGTTTTAATTATTGGTACGCCAATTGTATATTTATTATTACAAACAACTAAAATGAAAAAAATATTCTTTCTCGTTTTCTCTTTAGCCTTTGCATTGGGGTGTACACGCAATGCAGTAACTGGGCGTAATCAATTATCTCTTTTACCCGAAAGCCAATTGCAGCAAATGGCTTTACAGGAGTATAAGCAGTTCTTGTCACAAAATAAAGTAGTAAGTACTTCTGCCAGTAAGGATGCCGAGATGGTGAGAAGGGTAGGTACCAGGATTGCAGCAGCTATTACAGATTATTATACCAAACAAGGAAAGGGGAATGTTTTAAGTGGTTATCAATGGGAGTTTAATTTAGTTGATAACAAGGAAGTAAATGCATGGTGTATGCCGGGTGGTAAAGTGGTAGTGTATACCGGACTGCTTCCTATTGCACAAAATGAAGCTGCTTTAGCAATTGTTCTAGGGCACGAGATCACTCATGCTGTAGCGAGCCATGGGAATGAAAGAATGAGTCAGACAATGTTGGCACAAGGCTTAGGTGTAGCCGGCGATATGTTAACAAGTGGAAACAGTAAAGTCAACGGTATTTTTAATAACACTTTTGGTATAGGAGCACAGGTGGGTGTTTTGTTGCCCAATAGTCGTAAACAGGAATATGAGGCTGACCATTATGGTTTACTCTTCGCTGCAATGGCAGGGTACAATCCAAGAGAAGCGATTCCTTTTTGGCAGAGAATGAGTCAGGCCGGCGGAAGTAATAAGCCTCCTGAATTTTTGGCTACTCATCCGGCAGATGAGAACAGAATTGCTAAATTGCAGGAATATATGGATGAAGCATTAAGTTATTATAAGCCAGTTAAATAGAAATTTTATTTCAATAAAAAGTTCACTTAAAATAAGTGAACTTTTTTTATGCTTTTGTTGATAGTAGTAGAGACAAAAACTACAGTTTTTGTCAAGCTATTCCATATTATTAAAGATTTTAATGAAATAATTGCATTTTTTTGCGTAAATTTGCAGACTCTAAAGCTTTTTATATGGAATTGGAAGTAATGTCTCCCTCACAGTCTGTATTAGAAAAATTGCAATTTAACGGTGAAAAAAATATTCTGGTACAGGGTTTACCTTCCACTGTAGAGAAACAATTTTCCAAGCTTTCATTCTCAAAAAACGTAACTCCTCTTTTAAAATCAAGAAAAATTGATTTTGCGTTGGTTTTTGCCATTAGCCAAAAGCAATTAAATGATATATTAAAAGATGTAATACCTGCTTTACAAAAAGATGCTAAACTATGGGTAGCTTATCCTAAGGTTAGTTCTAAAATAGTAAGTGATCTTTGCAGAGATTGCAAATTTGAATTTTTAACTCAGCATGGCTTTGAAGGAGTACGGTTAGTTGCTTTGGATCATGTTTGGAGTGCGATGAATTTTAAAAAAACTGATCAGATAAAAAAGGCTGTTAAACAAGTGGATGCAACAGCAATACGTGTTGCTGTTGAAGAAATTGATTTTGAAACAAGAATAGTTACTACTCCAGCTGATTTAGAGAGTCTATTTACCGAGCATAGAAGTGCTAAAGAAGTTTTCGACAAACTTGCATTTAGTCACAAAAAAGAATATGTAGAATGGATCACTGGTGCTAAAAAAGAAGAGACCAGAACTGCTCGTTTACATAAAACGATTGAAAAGCTCAAAAACGGTAAAAAAAATCCATCAGAAAAATAAGTTATTCTGTATCGTTTTTATTGGTGCTGTATTTTCTCCATTTCTCTATAACAGCATTCATGTCTTCCGGAATTTCGCTTACAAAATGTACGGGTTTGCCTGTTGTTGGGTGAATAAATCCTAATTCTTTGGCATGTAAAGCCTGGCGATTGCATAAAGCAAAACAATTATCTACAAATTGTTTATACCTGGCAAACACTGTTCCTTTTACTATTCTGTCACCACCATAAAAATCATCATTAAACAATGGGTGACCTATATACTGCATATGCACTCTTATCTGGTGAGTACGACCTGTTTCTAATCTGCATTCAATTAACGTTACATAATTGAACCTTTCCAGTACTTTGTAGTGTGTAATAGCATCTTTACCATATTCACCATCAGGGTAAGTAGTAAATAATTTTCTGAAACGCTGGTGTCTTCCTACATGCCCGGTTATAGTGCCATTGTCTTCATCAAAATTTCCCCAAGCCAATGCCACATATCTTCTGTGTACGGTGTGATTAAAGAATTGTTTGGCAAGATGAGACATCGCATGTTGATTTTTTGCTATCACCAATAGGCCCGTAGTGTTTTTGTCAATTCTGTGCACTAAACCCAATCTGGAAAGAGGTATTTCTGTCAATTCTTCATTTTGTTTTTGCAGATAATAGGCAATACCATTCACCAGCGTGCCGCTGTAATTACCGCTTCCGGGGTGAACTACCATACCTGCAGGCTTATTGATGATCATGATATCATCATCTTCAAATACAATATTGAGCGGAATATTTTCGGGGACAATATCAGTTGTCTCAGGGTTTTTATTATCAAAAACTACGATCTTATCAGCCGGTTTTACTTTATAATTTGATTTTATTGGCTTGTCATTCACCAATACCATCTCGTTGTCAATAGCCTGTTGAATTTTATTTCTGGTAGCACCTTCTATCCGGGTCATTAAAAACTTATCAATACGAAGCGGTTCTTGACCCTTGTCAATCTCAAGCACTAATTTTTCGTATAACTCTTCGCTGTCCTGTATTTCTATTTCTTCTTCCGTCTTCATTTTTTATTTTACTTAAAATTTATTCAATCTGTCAAAATCCTCAAACTACAAACTATGAACTAATTATCTTTGCAAAGTAAACGAAATTGCATTGGATAAGCAGATAGTACATTATAAAGATTTGGGAATTATTGACTATAAGTCAGCCTGGGATTATCAGGAGGCTTTATTGCAAGCGAATGTTGCAATAAAATCGGAGGCCAGAAATAAAGAAGTGTCACCCGCCTCCAACTTCCAACTTCCAACTACAAACTATCTATTGTTTTGTGAGCATCCTCCGGTATATACACTTGGTAAAAGTGGAAATGAAAGTAACATCCTTATCAATGATGATGAAATGGAAGTGCAGGGTATTCAATATTTTAAAACAAACAGGGGAGGAGATATTACGTTTCATGGGTTACAACAAGTAGTGGGGTATCCGATAATCGACCTGGAAAAATTTTATACAGATATTGGCAGGTATTTACGTGAATTGGAAGAAGTGATCATTTTGACCTTAGCAGATTTTGGTATAAAAGGAGAGAGGAGTCAGGGTGAAACTGGTGTTTGGATAGAACCGGGTATTATCGGTAAAGAAAGAAAAATTTGTGCTATGGGGGTACGCTGCAGTAGATGGATAACCATGCATGGTTTTGCGTTGAATGTAAATACGGATCTAAGCTATTTTAATAATATCATTCCCTGTGGTATTCAAAATAAACAGGTTACATCATTACAAAGAGAATTGGGTAGAGAGGTAGAGTATGAGCTGGTAAAAAGGCAACTACTTTCGAATTTTGAGAAGGTATTTAATGTAAGTATTCATTCAGAAAATTAGTTGTTTTTCTTCCCCTGGTCAGCACTTTGTGATCCTTTTTTATAATCTTTTGAGATAAAAAATTGAAATTTTTCTAATAAAGCCTCATTCTCAAATAATTGGTAATTAAACCAGCCGGAATGCTTGAAATTTACTTTCTCCAAAGTAAGATATGGCTCCGGAATGTTCTTGATCTCAAACATAAATTTATCGTTGGCATCAAAAAATTTAACCGAGTATTTTTTTATAGTGGCAGCCGGTATATTTATGATTACATTATTTTCTCTGTCAGTATAAATATATCTGCTAGGAATAAAACCGCTTGGTTGGGGAACATTCGTTTCCTGTAAGTTAGCAATGTATACACTAGTGTCTTTTAATGCAGGATAGGAACGTGAAAATTGATAACTGCCTCCATCAAACGCAATAAAAACGCGGTAATACATTTTTTCTGCAGGAGGCTTCCCATCAACAAAGCCATTATCTCTGTTCAGTGGGTTAAGTACTGTGCCGATGGTAGTAAAGGCTTTTATACTATCAATAGATCGTTGAATATTGATTGTCTTTATAGTTGCTCCATAATTATTTTTCCAACTAATAACCACTTTGCCGGTGATCGTTTTTTTTACGGAAATATGAGGAAGCGTATCTTGTCCAAATGCATTAGAGCCTAGGCCGAGGATCAAAAAAATAAATACAAAGAGGTTGATACGCATGATTTTCTTTATGCTACAAAGCTGAATAAAGTTTTTCGGTTGCAAATATAGGAGGATGTTAAATCAATCAGAAAATTAAAGTTCCTGAGGGCAAAGATACATTACCTTGTAGGCCACCGGTATGGACACATACAATATCTGAACCAGGTTTAAAAATATCTTTTTTGATAGAATCAATAATGCCGTACATCAATTTACCCGTATAAACGAAGTCAGTAGGTAATTGGTATTGATCATATAGGTCATTCATGAATGATATCAATTCAGGTGTTTTTTTTGCATACCCACCAAAGTGATAGTCATTCAAAATAGTAAGCTGTTTCAAATCTGAAGTGGTATTAATGATGGCTGAAATATCCTCTTGAATATTTGTCATTCCTTTTAATACACTTACTCCAATTATTTGCTGATTTGCTTTACATCCAAGTAATAACCCTGCGATGGTGGTAGCAGTGCCTATGGCCGAACAGATATGAGTAGCATTGCTATTGGCTAAGAATTGGATGATCATCGAAGCACCTTTTGCGCCAAGTGGGTGGTAGCCACCTTCAGGAATAAGGATATGTTCTCCAAATTGCATTGTTAGGCGTTGGGCAAATGATAATGCTTTTTTTTGTGCATATAGCTCTCTGGAAATAAAATGGAGATGCATTCCATCAGCAATACATTGTTGCAATGTATGCGATAGTTGTTGGGGCTTCTCACCTCTAACAATACCTATAGATTTTAATCCTGATAGTTTGCAGGCATAAGCAGTTGCCGATAGGTGGTTGGAATACGGGCCTCCAAAAGTAATGATCGTTTTATGGGTGCTGTTATTAGCTTCCTGTAAAAAATAATGTAGCTTAAATAATTTATTCCCAGAAATAACAGGGTGTATCTTATCCAGTCTCAATACTGAAAGCTTTATTTGCTTTCTGACAAATAAGTCATTTTCAAGTCTTTCAAGTATTATATTTTCAGAGTTTAAGAGCATTATTTGTAAATAATTAGCTGATTGTCTTATTTTCGCTGCCACAATTAGTTTTCAGTAACCTATAATCTTATTTATGCAACCAACACTTTTAATATTAGCCGCAGGAATGGCAAGCAGATACGGTAGTATGAAACAAACCCAATCTTTTGGTCCTGACGGCGAAACTATTATGGATTATTCGATTTACGATGCTATCCGTGCCGGTTTTGGCAAGGTAGTATTTATTATTCGTAAAGATTTTGCTGATGATTTTAAAGCCATTTTTGAACCCAAACTTAAAGGTAAAATAGCAACTGAATATGTGTTTCAGGAAAAAGATTCTTTTCTGCCGGATGTGCAGGTACCGGCAGATCGTACCAAACCATGGGGAACCGGGCATGCGGTATTGTGTGCAAGAGATGTGGTAAAAGAACCTTTTGCTGTGATCAATGCGGATGATTTTTATGGTAAAGATTCTTTTATAAAAGCGGCAGATTTTTTAAAAAATGTATGTTCAGAAAAGACCTATTGTATCATTGGATATGAATTGTCAAAAACTTTAAGTGAACACGGTACGGTAAGCAGGGGGGTATGCCAGGTGGATGCAGACAATAATCTTGTAAGTATCAAAGAAAGAACAAAGATCTATCGGGAAAATGACACTATTGTTTTTGAAGAAAATGATGAGAAACATACTGTTCCGAATAATTCAAGTGTATCAATGAATTTCTGGGGATTTCATCCGTCATTATTTGATACAACAGAAAAGTTGTTTCATTCCTTTGTTAAAGAAAATCTGGAGAATATAAAATCAGAATTTTTTATTCCGATCATTGCAGAAGACTTTATGCATCGCTTAGGTGGAGAAATAAAAGTAATACCTACTTCAGCGCAATGGTTTGGAGTTACCTACAAAGAAGATGCCCCGGGTGTAAAGGCGAGCATTGATAAATTAGTAGCTTCAGGAGAATATCCTGCTTCACTTTGGAAGTGATTAGAAATAAAATGTATATAAAAAAAGAGAGCCACATTTCTGTAGCTCTCTTTTTTATTTTTATCAGGTTTAGGGGTTATATGAATATTTAGTTACCAACTACCATAAACACAAACTCTTCCATTTTCTTTATTTGCTGACCTCTTTCCAAGCCTCTTAAGCCATTATTGGAGGGAGTTTTAATATTTTCACGAAGACTTTCATCTTTCTTTAATTCATCCAAAGCTTTGAAGATATTTTTAGATTTTGTTGCGTAAACAACACCATCAGCTTTTGTGTCTTTACCGGTGATAATACCTATGATCTCGCCATTACGGTTGATAACCGGTCCGCCACTGTTACCAGGATTGGCTGATACAGTTAACTGATAAGCGGTAGAGTCTCCATCGCTACCGGATTTAGCACTTACATACCCTTCGCCATAAACGATCTCGTTACGAGGATACCCTAATGTAAAGAATTGATCGCCTAGATTAGCGTTGGTCTTATTAATACTATAAGGTAAGTTGCTGATAGCTTTATAAGAGGCGTCACTTATTTTTAAAATAGCCAGATCTGAAGTGTTATCTGTGTAAACAGCAACAGCAGTAAAATACTCGCCTTTGTTGTTCTGTACGTAAATGTTTTTCATTTTACCGATGACATGGGCATTAGTAACCAAGTATCCTTTGCCATCAATTAAAAAACCTGTAGCTCTATAATCAACCTTGGGCTCAACTTTAACAGGAGTAGTGGTGTTACCTTGTTTATTAGATTTCAGTTTTGCAACTTCTGCATTAGTCTGATTGATCTTACTTACTAATTCCTGGTAGTTTTCATTGCCATATTTTTTGGCATAATTTACAACTACACCCGTAGAGGCAATTGAAATTACCCCTGCAATAGAGGCTGCTACAGCGATATTACGTTTGTATTTACCCCACAGGTAAAGTACTTTAGCAGTACCTGTAAGTTTAGGTTGCGCTATAAAACCTTCATCCAATAGTTTGGTTTCTACCTCATGCAATGAATGTTTAAGCGTTTTCAAGGCACCAAATTTGTTCAGTTCCTGCAAAAAATAGATATGCTCAACCACTAATTGGTCAACTTCAGGGTTGCTTTTACGCAACTCCTCAAACATGACGATCTCATGCTGTGGCATTTCGCCTCTGTGGTATCTTTCAACCGCATCCAATAACATTACTTCATCCATTTTATTGACCGTTTTTATATTGAGCAAAAAATATTTTCTTCAATCTCATTAAACACTTATACTTCTGTGTTTTAGCATTATCTGCATTGGTATAGCCAAACTCAGATGCTATGGTCTGCATATTCTTATTTTGCAGGTAATAGGCATCTAATAAACTTTTGCAAGGTTCGCCAATCTTGCTCATGGCACTTTCCATTAATACAAAGTCGTTGTTCCTCTTTTCGTGCTCTTCAACTTCTTCTTCAACAGGTATAGTCTCTTCAAGGCTGTCAATTTGTGAGCTATATCGATGAAGCTGTTGTAATTTTTTAAGCCATAATCTCCGGCATACGGAATATACATACGTTTTAATTTTACAGTTTAACTCAAATGTGTTGCTACTCGCTTTTTCATACAGCACCATCATCGTTTCCTGAAAAATATCACGGGCATCATCTACCGATCCATTATTATTCAAGATAAAAGCCTGTACCATGTTATAATTTTCACGGTATATAGCCTCTATCGCTACATTGTCATTTTGTGCCAATCCTTTCAATAGGGCATTTTCTTGTTCTTGTGTACTCACCTGGCTTATATTAATACAGTTTTGGGTAAATAGTAACCCGTTGCAAAGAAAAATAAATTTTTTCTAAATATGGGTTACCTTTTTCGGTTTAGGGTATAAATGCCCATATAACCGTTATATAAACCAATAAAAAAACAAAAAAATGAAAAAAGTAATTTTCGCTATCGCAATCGTAACTGCATTTGCAGCTTGTAACAACTCAACTACAGAAGCTCCTGCTACTGATTCAACTGCTGTAAAAATTGATTCAGCTGCTGCAAAAGTAGATTCAGCTGCTGCAAAAGTAGATTCAGCTGCTGCAAAAGTAGATTCAGCTGCTGCTAAGATCGATACTGCTGCAAAAAAGAAGTAATTTAACAAGCCGGTTTGATTGCTTGTTGAACTTTACCGGTTTTATATAAAGATTTTTCATATGGCAAGCAATCGTTAAAGTCGCCCCGTTTTTACGGGGCGTCTCTATTTTAAAAAATATTGGAAATTAAATGAGTATTTATTACCTTCGCAACTCAATGACATTAACAGTAAAAAATACCCGATTTTATTTTAGCTTCTATTTTATAAATAGAAAGGGGATTTTTTGTTAAAAACTGAACTAAAACGATTGAAAATATTAACATAAAAAATCCCGGCTAAAAGGTCGGGATTTTTATTTAAGTCAATATGAATAAAAAAGTGTCTATACAGGGTTTTGAAGGTAGTTTTCACCAGATGGCGGCCCGTAACTTCTTTGGAAAGAATGTAGAAGTAGTATGTTGCTCAACTTTTAAAGAGTTGATCAATATTGCTGAAAATAAAACCGAAAGTGACGGAGGTGTTATGGCAATAGAAAATTCTATTGCAGGAAGCATTTTACCTAACTATAATCTGTTACAAAAAAGCAATCTCAAAATTGTTGGCGAGGTATACCTGCAGATAAAGCAAAATTTGTTGGTGAATCCGGGTGTTAAATTGGAGGATATCCGTGAAGTTCATTCCCATCCTATGGCAATACAACAATGCTTTGGTTTTTTAGATAAGTACAATTGGAAATTAATTGAAACGGAAGATACCGCTTTAAGTGCCAAGCATGTTCATCAGCATCATAGCAAACATATTGCTGCTATTGCAAGCAAATTGGCCGCCGAGTTATTTGATCTTGAAATGATCGCTCCTAATATTCAAACGCTTAAAAATAACTATACCCGTTTTTTGATCTTACAAAGAGAAAAAGAAGTGCTGGAAATTGAAGGCGCTAATAAAGCGTCCATTAATTTTCATACAGATCACTCTAAAGGAAGCCTGGCTAAAGTACTTACCTGTATTGCAGATGCAGGGATCAATCTTAGTAAGCTTCAATCGTTTCCCATTCCGGGCAGCAATTTCAAATATTCATTTCATGCTGATCTGGAATTTGAAGGAAAAGATCAATTGGATAAAGTATTAGTGGCTTTGAAAAAGATGACAGAAAGTTTAAAGATCTATGGTGTTTATAAAAACGGAAAATAAATGATAGAACACAGATAGAACTGATTTGACTGATAAACACTTATACGATCATGATGATAAGTACAATAAGTCGAATCAGCGTTCTGTCAAAAAAATAAACAATGAAAACAGCAAAAAGATTAGACGGTATCGGCGAATACTATTTTTCTCAAAAACTGAGAGAGATAGATGAAATGAACAAACAGGGAAAGAATGTGATCAGTTTGGGCATTGGCAGTCCTGATCTGCCGCCGCATCCTTCAGTGATAAAAGCTTTGCAGGAAGAAGCGGCAAAGCCTAATCAGCATGGATATCAAAGCTATAAAGGTAGTCCGGTCTTTAGAAATGCCATTGCAAAATGGTACAATAAATGGTACGGTGTGTCATTGAATCCCGATACGGAAATATTGCCATTGATCGGTAGCAAAGAAGGTATCATGCATATTTGCATGACCTATATCAACGAAGGTGATCTGGTATTAATTCCCAATCCTGGTTATCCTACATACAGGAGTGCAGCAAAGATCGCAGGAGGTATTTGTGTTGAATATAGTTTAGAAAAAAAGAATAATTGGTATCCTGATTTTTTGGAGTTACAACAAATTATCCGTGTCCATAAAAGTATGCAAGAGAAAATGGGAGGTGAAGGACGGAATGTGTTGATGTTTGTAAACTATCCGCATATGCCAACGGGGCAATTGCCTTCAAAGGATCTGTTTGAAAAGCTGGTGCAATTTGCTCAAAGAAATAATGTTATACTTGTTCATGATAATCCATACAGTTTTATTTTGAATGATAAGCCAATGAGCTTATTGAGTGTTGAAGGAGCTAAGGAAGTAGCCATAGAATTGAACTCATTGAGTAAAAGTCATAATATGGCAGGGTGGAGAATTGGGATGCTTTGCGGGGCAAAAGAAAGAATAGATGAAGTTTTACGATTCAAAAGTAATATGGATAGTGGCATGTTTTTGCCCGTTCAACTGGCTGCAGCAAAGGCATTGGAATTAGAGCAGGATTGGCATGATGAGGTAAATAAAGTATACGCACAAAGAAGAAAGAAAGTTTTTGAATTGCTGAATTTATTGAATTGTAATTATGATGAAGATCAGGCAGGGTTATTTGTTTGGGCATCTATTCCATTGCATTATAAAGATGGGTTTGAGTTAAGTGATGAAGTATTGCACAAAAGCAATGTGTTTATTACGCCTGGAGGAATATTTGGTAGCGCAGGAAACAATTACATAAGAGTAAGTTTATGCAGCACTGAAGAAAAAATTGAAGAAGCGATAAAAAGAATTAAAAACTAAATTAAAATAAAAAGTAAAAAATGAAAAATAGATTTTAATTGTATAAGGTTCGGTGAATGCGATCTCTTAATTTTTCATTTTTCACTTTTAGTTTTTCATTAATAAGATGTTCAACAAGATTACGATAGTTGGTGTTGGTTTAATAAGCGGTTCGTTTGCTTTGGCAATGAAAGAGAAAGGTTTTGCCAAGAAAATAATTGGTGTAAGCAGAACGGAGGCGTCTGTCAAAAAAGCATTGGAATTAGGTATCATCGATGAGGCATTGCCGTTAGAAGAAGCAGTTAAACAAAGTGATCTGATCTATGTGGCGATACCGGTTGATGTAACTATCCCAGTAATACAGCAGGTGATGGATTTAATAACAGATGAACAGATCGTTGCAGATGCAGGTTCAACCAAATTTGCTTTATGTGATGCATTAAAAGATCACCCGATGCGTAAACGTTTTGTAGCAACGCATCCGATGTGGGGTACCGAGTATAGCGGGCCCGAGGCAGCTGTCAAAGGCGCATTTGAAGGCAGGGCCTGTGTTATTTGTGAAAAAGAAAAAAGTGCAGAAGATGCAGTTGCCAAAATGGAAAATATTTACAAAGCATTTGGTATGCATTTAATATATATGGACGCTGCAGCACATGATACACATGCAGCATATGTGAGTCATATTTCTCATATCACATCATTTGCATTGGCAAATACGGTGTTAGAAAAAGAAAAGGAAGAGAATACCATTTTTGAATTAGCTGGTGGTGGTTTTGAAAGTACTGTGCGGTTGGCTAAAAGTAGTCCGGCTATGTGGGCGCCGATATTTATGCAAAATAGAGAGAATGTATTAGATGTTTTAAATGAACACATTTCTCAGTTAAGAAAGTTTAAGGCTAGTCTCGAAAAAGAAAATATTGAGTATCTGAAAGAGTTGATGGAGAATGCAAATAAAATAAGAGCGATCATTAAATAAAATATATATCAAAACAGCCCTCTATTAGGCTTTAAGGGCAAAAAAACGTAAATTTGCGCAAATGGAAACACAAACTAACACAATGAAAGAAGTAATGCAGGCGAAATGGAATAAACGCCCTTTAATTATCAGCGGACCTTGTAGCGCCGAAACTGAAGAACAAGTGATTGAAACAGCTACAAGATTAGCTAAAACAGGTAAAGTAGATGTGCTTCGTGCAGGTATCTGGAAACCACGTACCAAACCAGGGTTATTTGAAGGTATTGGAGCAAAAGGTTTGCCATGGTTAGCACAAGCAAAAAAAATAACAGGGCTACCTACAACTGTAGAAGTAGCTACAGCTAAACACGTTGAAGATGCGTTGGCGTTTGATGTGGATATGCTTTGGATTGGTGCCCGTACAACAGTAAATCCGTTCAGCGTACAGGAAGTTGCTGATGCACTTCGTGGTGTTGATATTCCTGTATTGATCAAAAATCCTATCAATCCAGATCTTGAATTGTGGAGTGGTGGTATTGAACGTGTACAAAAAGCTGGCGTTAAACAAATTGGTATGATCCATCGTGGTTTCAGTAACTACGGAAATACAGAATACCGTAACGCACCAATGTGGCATTTGCCAATTGAAATGAAACGTCGTTTCCCGGATATGCCTATCATTTGCGATCCTTCACATATTTGCGGTAATCGCACTATGTTGCAGGAAACTGCACAAAAAAGTATCGATCTTGATTTTGACGGATTTATGATCGAAAGTCATATCGATCCCGATAATGCATGGAGCGATGCTAAACAACAAATTACTCCTGAACGTTTAGGAGAGATCATTGATGCATTGGTATGGCGTAACGAAACTTCTGATAAAGCAGAATTCTTAAATGCCTTGGCTACATTAAGAGAGCAGATCAATCACTTAGATGATGAATTGATCACCATCTTAGGTCAACGTATGAAAATTTCTGATAAGATCGGTGAATATAAAAGAGCAAATAACATTACGATCTTACAAACCAATCGTTGGAATGAAATTTTACAAAAAGGAATCCAACGTGGTGCTAAAGCTGGTTTGAGCGAAGATTTTATCACTAAATATTTTGATGCGGTGCATTTAGAAAGTATCAATCATCAGAATAAAATAATGAACTCGTAAGATTTTCTTTTTTTTTGTTACCGGCATTTGTTTTTCATGGCATCATCGTTGTGTCACTCACTTGTACGGTATACCATTATTGAACTTTTTTTGTCTGAATCTGGATTGTGAAGGTTAATAGATTTTCAGGATTTGAGCTAGCAAACATGTAGCTCTGCTTAATTGAAAATCATTTCAACTTTAATACTGTAATCCTATTCATCGTCGAATCTTCAAAATCCTGATTCAGACATTTACTCCATATGCAAACAACCAACGTTACCATCGGCAATAAACAGGTCAATTATTATTTTGATGCCAATTTTTCTTTTTTAGAAAACATCACATCAAAAAATAATACTATTATCATCACCGATGACAATGTTTTCAAATCTCACAGTGTAAAATTTGATGGTTGGAAAACCGTTGTGATCAAGGCAGGAGAAGAGCATAAACAACAATCTACAGTAGATTTTATCATCAGCGAATTAATTCGCCTGGGGGCAGACAGAAAAACTTTTATCGTAGGGGTAGGCGGTGGCGTAGTAACTGATATTACAGGCTATGCAGCGTCAGTATACATGAGAGGATTGAAGTTCGGTTTTGTACCAACAACGATCCTTGCAATGGTAGATGCTTCTATTGGTGGTAAGAATGGGGTAGATGTTGGTGTGTATAAAAACCTGGTAGGATTGATCAAACAACCTGATTTTTTATTATTCGATTATTCTTTATTGCAAACATTGCCACAAACACAGTGGGTAAATGGTTTTGCTGAAGTTATAAAACATGCTTGCATTAAAGATGCTGCAATGTTTGACCTCTTGGAAAATACAACGTTAGAAAATTTACAAAAAGATAAAGCTGCATTGGCTGCGTTGATAGAAAGAAACGTAAATATCAAAACCAATGTAGTGATACATGATGAATTTGAGCAAGGGGATAGAAAATTGTTGAACTACGGGCATACGCTCGGTCATGCGATAGAAAATATTTACGAATTATTACACGGCCATGCAATCAGCATTGGTATGATTGCAGCCGGAGCTATATCAGAAGAAATAAATAATTTTTATTCTGAAGATCTCGAAAGAGTAAAAAAATTGTTGGCACAATATCATCTGCCCACACAAATGGAATATGATAAAGCAAAGATCTGGGAAGTATTAAAACTAGATAAAAAGAAAGTAAGCAATGAGATGAATTTTGTGTTGCTGAATAAAATTGGGGATGCCACTGTACGTGCCATCCCGATGACCCAATTAGAACAATTAATTAAATAAAGTTTAGTTAGAATAAAATGATTGTAACAGTACACCCATCAGTAATAAAAGGCAATATACTGGCACCTACATCTAAAAGTAGTATGCAAAGAGCATGTGCTGCGGCTTTGTTGCATGATGGAGAAACAACGATTGCCAATCCGGGAAAAAGTAATGATGATGTAGCAGCAATTGATGTTATTCAAAAATTAGGAGCCGTCGTTGAAATTCAAAACGAAAAAGTAAAAATTAAAAATACCGGAACAGGTGCGGTAAGTGGAGAGATGAACTGTGGCGAAAGTGGTCTCGGAATAAGAATGTTTACTCCGTTGGCTGCGTTAAGCGCTCAGCCCATCACCATCAACGGCACAGGAAGTTTATTAACCCGTCCGATGGATTTCTTCGATGAAATATTTCCCCAGCTGGGTATTGCAATAACCTCTAATGGCGGTAAACTGCCCTTGCAAATTCAAGGGCCACTACAACCTAATGATATTACTATAGATGGTTCACTAAGCTCACAGTTTTTAACCGGCTTATTAATGGCCTATGGCAAAGCAGCAACTAAGCCTTCAACCATCACCGTTCGGAATTTAAAAAGCAAGCCATATATAGATCTTACCTTACAGGTAATGAAACATTTTGGATATGATGTGGTCAACAATAATTACGAATCGTTCACTATAAACCCTAAACCCCTAAATGCTACCCCTATAAGCTACACAGTAGAAGGTGATTGGAGTGGAGGGGCTTTCTTAGTTGTAGCAGGTGCTATTGCCGGTGGTATTATCATTAAGGGGTTAGATGTTCAATCAACGCAGGCAGATAAAAAAATATTGGAAGCAGTAAGAGATAGCGGAGCATTGTTATCAATTACCGATACACAAATAGAAGTGGCGCCGCCATTAAGTTTGAAACCATTTCAGTTTGATGCAACCGATTGCCCGGATCTTTTTCCTCCATTAGTGGCATTGGCAGCATATTGCAATGGTACAACGGTAATACAAGGCGTAAGCAGATTGGCGCATAAAGAAAGCAACAGAGGACTTACCTTGCAAGATGAGTTTGGCAAGATGGGTATCAAAATAGATCTGCAGGATGATCTGATGCTTGTATATGGCGGTACTGGTGTAAAAGGCGCTACCGTTCATTCCCGTCACGATCATCGTATTGCAATGGCATGTGCAGTAGCAGCGTTAAAAGCAGATGGTGATACAACCATAGAAGAAGCAGAAGCCATCAATAAATCGTATCCTGATTTTTATGAACACATAAAACAATTGGGAGCAAGTGTTGAAGAAATAAAGAACGTTAAATTATAATAATCTAAAAGCCCCTTTAGGGGTTGGGGGTAAAATTTTATGAATTCATTCGGACGTCTTTTCAAATTAACCATCTTCGGCGAATCGCATGGCGAAAGCGTTGGTATCAATATCGACGGATGCCCTGCAGGCCTACCGTTAACAGTAAACGATTTCTTACCCGATATTGAACGCAGAAAAGGAGGCACACAAAAAGGAGCTACACCTCGTCAGGAAACAGATCTGCCAATTTTTAAAAGCGGCATCTTCAACGATATAACAACTGGTGCGCCTATCACGATCTTATTTGAAAACAACAATACCCGTAGCGGCGATTATGCAAAACAACGCAGTCACCCACGTCCGGGGCATGCAGATTTTGTAGCCAGCAAAAAATTTGGAGGCAACGAAGATTACAGAGGTGGCGGACATTTCAGTGGCAGATTAACGGTAGCCATGGTTGCAGCAGGTGTTATCGCAAAAAAATTATTGCAGAATATAGAAGTTAAAGCAACCATCACAGAAATTGGTGGTGATACTGATACTGAAAGAGGTTTACAAAGAGCCATCGATGCAAAAGATTCTGTTGGCGGTATTGTAGAATGTCGTGTTACAGGTTTGCCGATCGGTTTAGGCGAACATTTTTTCGATTCGGTAGAATCATTGTTAGCACACGCCGTATTCGCCATTCCTGCCGTACGTGGCGTAGAATTCGGAACCGGTTTTGCCGCAGCAAAAATGCTGGGTAAAGAACATAATGATCCCATCGAAAACATGGAAGGCAAAACAACTACCAACCATGCAGGTGGAGTAGTAGGTGGGTATACTAATGGTAACGAACTGGTGTATCGCATTGCCATCAAACCAACATCAAGCACACCACAAGATCAGTTTACGCTGAATTGGGAAACACAACAAATGGAGACCTTTGCCGTACGTGGCCGTCACGATCTTTGTATTGCTCTTCGTGTACCTGTAGTGCTAGAAGCCGTTACAGCCTTCGTTTTGGCCGATCTTATGTTATTGGAACAAAGAATACCAAGAGTACTCAACACTAAATAATATCATCTCTTAAAAAATAGTATCCCTGCTATGCAAAGCATAGCAGGGATTTTTATGTTACGGGCATTTGTTCTTTGTTGAACTTAGGTGGCGTCATGCACTTGCCGATGTTAAATCGGCATTCCGAATTTACTTCGGGACTTGTACTTTATATCTTTATTGAACTTTAATTGAAGCGTATGTTGTTGGTCAGGCGACCAACAACGGGGAAAATACCTAACCTCTTCCAAAATAATCATAATACTCTTTAGCTATTTTTTCATATTTTAACAGGAGCGTAATATTCTTTTTTTCAGTATCTGTAAAAGTTGCTTTAATGTCTGTGCTTACAGGTATATACCAAGATTGTCTATCGAAAAAGACACGTAAGGGCCTGCTTTTAAAAGAATAACCATGCCTTGCATAAATGGTGTTTCTTATGATAAATAGATCTCCTCTATTAAGGTTAGTAAGATCATTTTCAGTTAGTAGGGTACTACTTGCATTAATCAAATATATTTTTTTTGTTGCAGAAGCGAAGTGAGTGTCTTCCTCAAACTCATAAAATTCTTCTCTCTCTTCTTTACTCATTTTTGATAATATTCGCTTCTTTTCTGCTTCACTCATTTCAGGTTTGTTCCAATCTATGTATCTTGAGTCTGCTATTAATGCCTGATTTGGATCATATTTAAATTGTTTTTTTACTAAGGAATATTTTCTCTTTTCTATTTCGATTTTTGCAAAAGCTTTCCATATGCCATTTATGATTGTGTCTTTTAAAATAAAAGAAAAAGTACCATCGTTTTTATTGTTGCCAGGTTCTTTAGCTTCTACAAAAGAGGCTGTATCATTTTTGGAAATTGTTCCCTCAAACGGTCTGTTGTTTCCTGCCACTACAGTATGTCCTTTGATATTATTTTGATCAATACTGTCAATAAATAAGGTGATTTTATTTTCTCTTGTCCAATGAAAAGCCTCACCAGCGGTTACAGATTTAGCCCATTTCGTTGAATCATCAAGATCAACTTCAAATATGCCAACATAAGTACCTGTAATATCAATTTCCTTTTTTATTTTTTTACTTTGTATGCTGTCTATTTGCGTGCCTTCTTCCACAATAATTTTTACGTTGTCATTCTTTACCAAATTATTACAGGAAGAAAGAGATATTACGATTAGGGAGAATCCTATGATGAGAATTTTTGCTTTAGACATGTGTGTATTGTTTATGTTCAAATATAAATTATTCAGATAATATTTTTGTTGACATCTTGTATCATTTTCGATTGGGATTCTGTCTCACGAGTCTTCCTTCATAATCTACACTTCACGAAAACCTGCATACTAAAAATGTAAAGCATAAATAAATATCGTTGTAATGAAAAACTAATCATATATTACTCTTATAACCTTCATTCCCAAACCAACAGTATGAGAACGATCTATAGTATTTTCTGCCTTGCAATTCTATCCATCATACTTCCCGGTTGCCCATCAATGTATTATCTGGCGTTGGAAGAACCTGCTGAAAGAACCGTCACAATTGATACCGAATTACTGGGAACATGGCGTTCACAGCATTACTCTGAAGATTCTACTGAAATAGTTATTGAAAAATTAAACAAGAAACAATATCGTATTCTAAGTAAAGTAAACACTGAAGGGTATGGATATACATCTTCAGATTTTGTAGGCTGGATATCTAAAGTGGGTAACAGAAGTCTCATGTCACTTAATGAAAGTTCTTCACTGATTTATTATTTCGCCGAATGGGAAATTAAGCATGGCGCACTTACGGTAAAGTTACTGTCACTTCCACCTGCTGATAAATATGATCATTCAGCGCAGCTAAATGAGTTTATCAGTTCCAGCTATTCAAATAAAACTATGTATTATGATGAGGATACAAAGATGATCGATCTGAAAAAAATACGATAGTGAGACAAAATAGTTATATTCAATAAATTGTGTCAATATCACATTTTAAATGGTCAAAAAAATAAAACGTAGCTTGTAATATGAAAGTATTACTCTTTGTTCCACTGTTTATCGCAATAGTTTTTTTTGTAGGCGTATTATTGTTCAAAAAGAAGCCGTTCACAGAAAAACTAAAACAAAAACTATTACTAGTAGGAGTTGGTTGTTGTGTGATATCAATTATTGCCGTTTTGATCTCCGTATATCTTTCAGGAAATAAAATTCAATTACTAATATTGTCTTGTCCTGGCATAATTCTTATAATTGCCCTCGAGCAGCTTAGACAAAGTAAGAAGATAGAAAATAATTCATAGTGGATTAGGCTTTATGACCAGCAACAGCATTAGCTACAACAGGTGTCTTAGCCGATTTACAGGTATTGCATTTGCTTAGCATGAACACTACCAGTAAAATTAAAATTACTCCTATACCACCTGTCAGATATTTTCTCATATAAATATTTATAGAAAGTTAGTTATTAAAATTGAATGATGCAATAGTAGGGGCTATCTCACTTTGATGCACAACTTCAGGTAACTATAGTAGAATTCATAAATAACTCTCTATATTATTTTATCCTGGTAAAGCATTTGCTGCACTCTTGTTCCCATTGATTGATCGTCTTCATATTTGGTTAGATAAAATACTTCAAAGTATGCTTTGACAATGGCAGTTAAAGGAGTGGCCAATAAGATGCCTATGAAGCCGAAGGCTGCACCCATTGCCATTACAACAAACAGTATAGAGACCGGATGTATTTTCATAGTACTTGACCGTACTCTCGGCATAATAAAATCAGCCATTATTTCATCAGTTGCAAAATAGAAAACGATCACCCAGGTAGCTACGTATCCGTTGATGGATAATGCGACTAATATTGGCGGTATTGCTTTTATGAAAAAGCCTATCCTTGGTATAAATTCTGTGAAGAATGCAAGTGCACCCCATACAAATGCTCCGGGGATGCCCAATAAATTCAAGAAAATAGTTACCATAACTGCGTTGGAGAAACCTCCGATCAAATTAGATTTCATCCATCCTTTTATCATTACAGATATTTGTGTAAATGCAATGGTGGCCTTGTTCCTTTGTGTTGGGGGAAATACCTGCAGATACAATTCTAATAACGGTTGTGGGGTTGCTACCATGAATACAATCAGGCTTATGAATACAATAATAACTATAATAGATGATAACACTGAAAGAGAAAAATTTCCTGCCTGCATTAAGGTACTGGGCATAGAGGGAAACCATGATGAAACGCTTGCAGGGGTGATCCTGATTTTTTCCTGAAGCTCAGGATATGCAGCAAACCATGAACTTACATTGTTTGAAGCCTGTATGGAATAGGCCGGAAGATTTTTTGCCACAGAAGAGATCTGGTCAGTAATCTTTGGGCCTACAAGTATTGCTATGCCGGCAAATGCAATAAATATTATAGTAAACACAATAGCTGTAGACCAGATTCTTTTTATCTTTCTCTTCTCCAATCGTACAACAGGATCGTTTATGGCAATTGATAAAACAATGGCAAAAAGGAATAGTAAGATCACACTTATGATCGTATAAAAGAACCACATCAGTATTATTACAGCAGCCGCTAAAAAAATAGCCTTGGCAAGTTGTTTATATAAATTATTCATTTGTGGTTTGCATAACAGGTAAAAGAGCGGAAGGGTAAAAATTTATCACGTCCTTACCATTAAACACTTACAAATGTAGAATAGAGCTTTATGGGAACTGTTACAATATTTATTCGGAGAATTACATAATTCACAGTTTTATATTCTCTTCAGATTGTTAGCCCTTCAATTTTACCAATAATGCTCCTCCGATTTATTCATCATGCATACACAGCACAGGTATCTCTGATTTGGTAATAAATTTCTTTGTATTGCTTGTATGAAAAAGTTTTCCAATTAAACTATGCTTTTTAGGGATCACAATGATCATGTCCATATTATGTTCTTTTGCAAACTGATGAACACCAGCTTCAACATCCGTATGCTCGATATAATGATACACAGGCTTTATGTCGTCTAGCATTGTATGCAGCAAAACGGTCTCGTGTGGGGTGATCTCTATAAATCGATTATGGGTAGATATTTTAATTACGTGAAGTCTTGCATTGAATGTTTTTACAATTTCCTTTATTCTGTCTGCAGGTGTTGTTTCTACGGCTTCTGTAAAATCGCAGGCAAATCCGATGTTTTTTATGCTGCTGTATTTTTGCACTTCGGGGATAGCAATTATTGGCCAGGTTAAATGCCTGATCGTGGAGAGGGTAGTACTTCCAAAAAATATATTTTCAAGGTCGGTTTGTCCTTTTGCTCCCATTATAATAATAAAGGGATTAATTTTTTTGCAATAGGTTTCCAGGTCCTCAGGCATATAACCAAGTATAGCTTCTGTACTAACATTAACGGTATTGCCTGTAATTGATTTTATTTTTTCTTCTAATGCAGCCATGCTTTCCTCAGCAGCATGCTTCATCTCCAATACATTTACAGATTGCAATGGAAGTTCTGCAGCGCTTACTGGTATATGATAGGTATGAAATAAAATGATATCAGCTCCGATGGCTTTTGCCATTTCAGCTCCATAATAAGCGGCATTTGTAGCCACTTTGGAAAAATCGGTAGCAATGAGGATCTTTTTCATTATAGTTTATTTTATGACTTGAAGCTACAACAAAATTGTGCCAATTAAAACAACTAATATCAGTTTTACAGGTAGGTAATAAGAATAGGTTACACCCAATCTCATTGGTCAGACATTGCAGTTGTGTTATGTCATGGCATTACTGTATCAAATAATTGCTTGTTGGTTAGATTGCGTCAATGATCTTTTAACATATTGTATTGAAAATCTTTTTTAGTTTAGGGTTGAATTTAAATCCATCCCATGCATTAATTATACATTAAGGTTTCCAAAGCAACTGCTTTCATTCATCACGTTAAAATGTATAATTATGAAAGCAAATGAAAAACTCCTCTCACTATTTGTTATTGCAGTAGCATTCAATACTGTTTCTGCAAAAGCACAATTATTCAGCAATATAAGCATTGGCGCAAATGGAGGTGCATATGTTTACCAGGGAGATCTTGCGCCGTCTGGTATGGGGTCATTAAAGACTACCACAGCAGGCTTTAATATTTATGCTCAAAAAGCATTGAGTGATTATCTGTCATTTCGTTTCAATGTTGGTATTGCTAAATTGAGAGGGGATGAAAGTAAATACAGTTCTCCTGCATACAGGCAACAACGGAATTTTATGTTCTCTACACCATTGAAAGAATTATCCGGGCTTATTTTATGGAATATCAAAGGGAGTAATTTCAGTAATAATGGAGCTGCTCCTTACTTATTAAGTGGCATAACTTTCTCTTTTCTACGAACTCAAATAGATTATAGCAGGTTAGATACTTCTCAATATAAAGATCCCACAGTGTTTGCTAATATTGCCAGAGATGTAAATCACGGCACACCTAGGGTGATCCCTGTGATACCAATTGGTGGGGGAGTAGAATTTCCGCTTTCACAAAAATTATTTCTTACTACAGAAGCATCGTATCGGTTCTCATTCACAGACTATATAGATGGCTTCAGTCTTGCTGCAGGCCCCGACAAGAAAGATCATTATTATAGTGCAACGATCGGGTTAAGGTATAGATTCAATAACAATGATGATGAAGGCAGTGGTAAAGGCAATAAGACAGGGTGTCCTGCAAATGTTTATTAATATTAGGAGTAGTTTCTTTTATTGCTGAATTTCTTTTTTAAGACTTCCTGCACCGGTATGTTTTCAAGTTTGCTTTCTATCCAGGAAATGATATCTAGGTAAATAAAAGCACGGGTTTCAAAGCGATTGTTTTGATGATGTTTTAGTTTTAATAAAAGCTTTTCCAGTTCAGGCTTAATTGTTCTTACAGATAGATGAAAGGAATTGCGTAGGAATTTGAATATCTCTTCTTCCACTACGCTAAGGGTCTGCATCTTTGCCATAAAGCGATATACTGATTTGATCAGATGGTCCAGTATTTTTTCGTTTCCTAGTTCATAATGTGCAATGAGATGCAGCAAACGAGAGTAGCACTGAAGATCCGACCGCAGGTCCATTTTCCAGTTGATTATTTTATTCAGGTAATCGATGGCTTTTTCATAGTTGCCACTACCAAAATACAAACAAGCAATTTTGTAGTAAAAAACTAAAATACGGTGTCTGTCCAGGTATATTTCATACTCTTTTAATTTGGCTTCAATTTCCGGTATCAATTCAATACCTTCTGAAAAACTTCCTTCTAAAAAATGTTTGTTGAAGACAGATATCGTTCTGTATACAAAACACTGAATGCTGTTGTTGATACTGCTTTTAACAATGTCGCTATCGCAAAAGAGATCAAATTTATCAAGTGTTTCTTTTAGCTTCTGATGATTGGCCAGGTCAAAATGTGATCCCATCAAGTTGTGCATGCCTTTAATATAGTGGCCACTTTCAATGGCGATCATATATGGCTCTTCTTCAAAAATATTCACCCATTTTTGAGTGTAGCGATAATATTGTAAAAAATCCTGGCGTATAAAGGCGTTCCAGCAATAACTCTGGTATAAAAATAATTTTTCAAAAAAAGATTTGCATTTGCCCGCTTTGTCTCCCAGTTTTTGAACAAAAAAGTTTTCTACTTCATTTGCTTCCTGCTCATTACGGGCATGGCCATGATTAATGTACCAACTGTATAATTGTAAAGCCAGATTAGAAAGCTGCGAAACTAAAGATAACGTGTCATTAACTTCATCAGCCTCTTTGCTTAATTGGTCGGCCCTGTTTTGGATGCTTCTGGTAATATGCAGTGCCTCGATATTTTTTTCAAAAAACAACGCCTGTTGCAAATAAGTAAATTGATTTTTTACTTTGGCCTGTTCTTTGAGTTTATCCAGCACTTTCAGACTTTGCAGGTACAATCCCTTGTTATACAATATACGGGCATAATCCATTTGTTCGTGTAGCTGAATATCGATATTGCTTTCGTCCGTTATCAATCGCAAACTGGATAAAAGTTGTTTGTATAAATGTGCTTTTAAATTGCTGAGTTGTTGTTTTTTGATCGACTCATTTTTCTTTAATAAGATGCCTTCATCATACGTATCCATTTTGTCAAGTGCATCAAATAGTTGTATGATCTTAAGATCGTCGGATGCAGTGTTTCTGGTGGCGTAAAGCTTAAAATTGCGTTTTTCGCTCTTTTCAAGCGATTTTATTAGTTGGAATAGAGGGTCTGTACTGCGGTTGGGCATCGTAATTGAAATAGTTTAAAATCCTATACAGTAAAGGCTTTTAGCCATAAATTCCCCCTTTATATAGCGTAAAAAATAGCGTTTTTTATTGTTGCTAACTGAACGTTTAGTTGTAAATTAGCAATCCATGTTTATCAGCCATATAAAAGCGGTTGCCAAATGTAAAACATTTAACCTCATTTGTATAAAAACAATGTAATTGTATGCCACAAAATAAGATATATATTTTCGATACAACCCTTAGAGACGGGGAACAAGTCCCAGGTTGTAAATTGAACACTGATGAGAAAATTGAGATCGCTCTTCAATTAGAAGAGTTAGGTGTAGATATAATCGAAGCCGGGTTTCCTATTTCCAGTCCTGGTGATTTCGCCTCTGTAGAAGCCATTTCCAAAGTAATTAAAAATGCTACTGTTTGCGGATTGACAAGATCTGTTCAAAAAGATATCGAAGTAGCTGCAGCTGCATTAAAGCATGCAGTTAAACCAAGAATTCACACTGGTATCGGCGCTTCAGACATACATATAAAATATAAATTCAATACAACACGTGAGGCAATTCTCGAAAGAGCTGCTGCAGCCACCAAGATCGCAAGAAACCTGGTGCCTGATGTAGAGTTTTTCTGTGAAGATGCCGGTAGGGCTGACAATGCATTTTTAGCTAAACTGGTAGAAACCGTAATAGCAGCCGGTGCTACCGTTGTAAATATTCCCGATACTACCGGTTATTGTTTACCTCATCAGTATGGTGAAAAAATAGCCTACCTGGTAAACAATGTTTCCAATATTGACAAGGCGATCATATCCTGTCATTGCCATAATGACCTGGGGCTGGCCACAGCTAATTCTATTTCCGGTATTATCAATGGGGCAAGACAAATTGAATGTACCATCAACGGCATTGGCGAAAGAGCCGGTAATACTTCTCTGGAAGAAGTAGTGATGATCATAAAACAGCACGAGGCTCTAGGGTTCTATACAAATATCAATGCTAAAAAATTAAATCCTATAAGTCATCTGGTCAGTGATACCATGCGAATGCCGGTCCAGCCAAATAAGGCGATCGTTGGTGCAAACGCATTTGCCCACTCTTCGGGTATTCATCAGGATGGATTTTTAAAAGAAGCCATCACTTATGAGATCATCAATCCTGAAGATGTTGGAGCTGATCTGTCTAAAATTGTTTTAACGGCAAGGAGTGGACGAAGTGCATTGGCTTACCGTTTCCAAAAATTAGGGTACGAGTTCAATAGAAATGATATAGATGCTTTGTATGAAGTTTTTCTGCATGTAGCAGATACTAAAAAAGAAGTGGAGGATGCAGATCTCGAGGTGTTGGCAAAAAATCATATCGCAGTAACAGCTTAATCTTTTTTATCCTTAATAAACTTGAGTGATTCATGGAGACCCAATTAAAAGTGTTGGCTTTTATACAAGAGACGTTCGAAAAAACACTGGATGGATATACAAATGAACAGATCAACCAAATTCCGGAAGGCTTTAAAAATAACCTGATCTGGAATTATGCACATATTATTTCTGCTCTTCAAATGTTATGTTATGTTAGAGCAGGTATTAAACCGGTTTTAGATCAGGGGTTTATCGATCGGTATAAAATAGGAACAAAACCGGAAGGAACCGTATCAGCAGAAGAGTATCAACAATACAAAGCATTTGCTAAGCTTGGAGTAGAAAAATTAGGAGAGGATTATGCAGCTCACAAGTTCGCAGGCTTTCAGGGTTTTAAAACAATGAGTGGCATTGAGTTGACGAATATAGAATTAGCCATCGAGTATGCAATCATGCATGCAGGTTTACATAGCGGATATATTTTAGCCCTAAAAAAGTTCATTAAATAATATTCGTCAATCGCAATACATATATGAAAAAGAATATAGCAGTAATATTAGGCGATGGGATCGGACCGGAAGTGACGCAGCAATCCATTAGAGTATTGGATGCGATCGCTGAGAAGTTCGAGCATGAATTTATTTATACTAATTGTTTAATGGGGGCTGTAGCTATTGATGCCACAGGGAATCCTTTACCTGATGAAACAATAGAGATCTGTTTAAACAGTGATGCTATTCTTTTCGGAGCAATCGGTCATCCTAAATACGATAATGACCCAACAGCTAAAGTAAGACCGGAGCAGGCTTTGTTTAAATTAAGAAAGGCTTTACAACTCTATGCCAATATCCGTCCGATAGCAACCTATCCTTCTTTGCACCATTTATCGCCACTTAAAGAGAAAAGATTAGAAGAAGTTGATTTTGTTATTTACCGAGAATTAATGGGGGGGATTTATTTTGGAGAAAAAAAGACAAATGAAGATCATACATGGGCAACAGAAGAATGCACATATACATCTGCCGAAATAGAACGTATCAGTCACCTGGCTTTTAAGGATGCACAAAAAAGAAGAAAGAAACTAACGTTAATAGATAAGTCAAATGTATTAGAAACATCAAAGTTGTGGAGGAAAATAGTAAAAGATATTGCGTTACAATATCCTGATGTACAGGTAGATTTTTTGTATGTAGATAATGCAGCCATGCAGATCATCATCAACCCAAAACAATTTGACGTGATCCTTACAGAGAATCTGTTTGGAGATATTTTGAGCCAGGAAGCCTGTGTGATAAGTGGTTCATTAGGCTTATTGCCTTCTGTGTCTATTGGTAATTCAACCGCTTTGTTTGAGCCTATTCATGGTTCGTATCCGCAGGCTGCAGGTAAAGATATTGCTAACCCTATCGGGTCAATATTATCTGCCGCAATGATGCTGGAGTATTTTGGAATGAAAGAAGAAGCTAAATTGGTTCGTAGTGGTGTTGAATGGACGATCAAAAATTTATTTGTAACAAAAGATGTCGATCCGATCAATTTTTATTTTACCAGTACAGTGGGAGAATTGATCACAGAGTACATCCACGGCAGAGTGTCAGGGGATGTTAATTTAGAAAATGTAGAATTACGAAAATCAACGATCATATAAAACAGCGTTTAACGTTTAACGCTGAACCTTTAAACGATTTAAACGATTTAAACGAAAAAAAGAATGGAACTAAACAAATACAGTAAGGTACTTACACAGGATGAAACTCAACCGGCTGCACAAGCAATGTTGTATGGTATAGGATTAACAGAAGCTGACCTGAAAAAAGCACAGGTAGGTATTGCAAGCATGGGTTACGATGGCAATACATGTAACATGCATTTGAATGACTTGGCAAAAGTGGTGAAAGAAGGCGTGTGGAAAAATGATCTGGTGGGATTGATATTTAATACGATCGGTATCAGTGATGGTATCAGTAATGGTACTGACGGTATGCGTTATTCGCTGGTAAGCCGTGATCTGATCGCAGATAGTATTGAAAGTGTTTGTGGTGGATTTTATTATGATGGTTTGATCGCTTTACCGGGCTGTGATAAAAACATGCCGGGTGCTATCATGGCAATGGGCCGTTTAAATCGTCCATCAATTATGATATATGGTGGAACAATTGCTCCGGGTCATTATAAAGGAGAAGAACTGAATATTATTTCTTCTTTTGAAGCTTTAGGTAAAAAGCTTGCGGGGACTATTACACCGGAAGATTTTAAAGAAGTAGTAAAACATAGTTGCCCGGGAGCAGGAGCTTGTGGTGGTATGTATACAGCTAACACCATGGCTGCGGCAATTGAGGCATTGGGCATGAGTTTACCTTATTCCTCATCTAACCCTGCAATCAGCGATGATAAAAGCAAAGAATGTTTAGATGCAGGAAAAGCAATAAAGATATTATTGGAAAAAGATATCAAACCAAGGAATATCATGACCAAGAAAGCATTTGAAAATGCGATTGTTACGGTTATGATATTTGGCGGCAGTACAAATGCGGTATTGCATTTGATCGCAATGGCTAAAAGTGTGGATGTGGATCTTACGCAGGATGATTTTCAACGCATCAGTGATAAAACGCCTGTGTTAGCAGATTTTAAACCAAGCGGAAAATATTTGATGCAGGAATTACATGCGCATGGTGGCGTTCCTTCTGTAATGAAATACTTGTTACAAAAAGGATTGTTGCATGGAGATTGTCTAACGGTAACGGGTAAAACAGTTGCAGAGAACCTGGCAAATGTTCCGGATCTAAACTTCGATACTCAAAAAATCATTTTCCCTCTAGAGCAACCATTGAAAACAACGGGGCACTTGCAAATTTTGTACGGAAACCTGGCAGAAAAGGGTAGTGTAGCAAAGATCAGTGGTAAAGAAGGTGAACGTTTTGAAGGACCTGCAAGAGTATTTAATGGTGAAAAAGATCTGGTGGCAGGAATTGCAAGTGGAAGAGTAAAAAAAGGCGATGTTGTTGTAATAAGATATGAAGGTCCGAAAGGTGCGCCGGGTATGCCTGAAATGCTGAAACCAACTTCAGCAATTATGGGTGCCGGTTTGGGTAAAGATGTTGCATTGATCACAGATGGAAGATTCAGTGGAGGTTCTCATGGTTTCGTCGTCGGGCATATCACTCCGGAAGCATTTGAAGGAGGTTTGATTGCATTGGTGCAGGATGATGACATCATAGAACTGGATGCAAGCGCAAACAAGATCAACCTGAAAGTTGCTGACGAAGTGATAGCAGAAAGACGCAAAAACTGGAAGCAACCGGCATTGAAAGAAACGAAAGGAGTGTTGTATAAATATGCAATGTGTGTGAAAGATGCTTCTCAGGGATGTGTAACAGATGAAGCATAAAATAATTAACAACTAAAATTTGAGTTATGGAAACTCTTGAAATAAAAGAAAAAGAAAAAGCGACTGCATCTATTCAAAACATCAGTGGTTCGCAAGCTGTGTTAGAAGCATTGGTTGCAGAAAATGTGGATACCATTTTTGGATATCCCGGAGGTGCTATCATGCCTATATATGATTCATTGTATGATTACGCTGATAAATTGAAACATATCCTCGTTCGTCACGAACAGGGGGGAATACACGCCGGACAAGGTTATGCCCGTTCATCAGGCAAGGTAGGTGTGGTGTTTGCAACAAGCGGACCGGGTGCAACTAACCTGGTAACTGGTTTGGCTGATGCTATGATCGATAGTACTCCGCTAGTATGTATCACCGGACAGGTGTTTGCACATTTGTTAGGTACAGATGCTTTTCAGGAAGTGGATGTAATAAATATTACAACTCCGGTTACCAAATGGAACTATCAGGTGACTGATGCTACAGAAATCCCCGGGGTATTGGCAAAAGCTTTTTATATCGCGGCAACGGGTCGTCCGGGGCCGGTGTTGATCGATATTACAAAGAATGCACAGTTACAAAAATTCGATTACGAAGGATATAAAAAATGTGATCACATTCGTAGCTATCGTCCAAAACCAATTGTACGTAAAAAGTATGTAGAGGAAGCTGCTAAGCTGATCAATGAAGCAAAAAGACCATTTGTAATTTTCGGACAAGGTATCATACTAGGTAAAGCAGAAAAAGAATTTAAAGCTTTCATCGAAAAAGGAGGATTACCTGCTGCCTGGACAATATTAGGATTGAGTGCTTTGGAAACAGATCATCCTTTAAATGTAGGGATGTTAGGTATGCATGGTAATTATGGCCCGAATGTATTGACCAACGAATGTGATGTCTTGATAGCCGTTGGTATGCGTTTCGATGATCGTGTAACCGGCCGTTTAGATAAATATGCAAAACAAGCAAAAGTGATTCATTTGGATATTGATCCTGCAGAAATTGATAAGAATGTAAAAGCAACTGTTCCTGTTTGGGGCGATTGTAAAGAAACATTGCCGATGTTGACCAAATTGATCGAGAAAAAAAATCACAAAGATTGGATCAGTAAATTTCATGAACACATTCGCAAGGAAGCAGAAGTAGTCATTAAAGATGAACTGAATCCGACAGGAGAGGTGCTTACAATGGGAGAAGTAATAAAAGTATTGAATGAGTTAACTGATGGGAATGCGATCATTGTAACCGATGTTGGTCAGCATCAAATGGTAACTTGTCGTTATGCAAAATTCAATCAGTCAAAAAGTAATATTACTTCCGGTGGAGCAGGTACTATGGGGTTTGCTTTGCCTGCAGCAATTGGTGCAAAATACGGAGCGCCAGAACGTACAGTAGTAGCAATTATCGGTGATGGTGGTTTTCAAATGACCTTGCAGGAGCTGGGTACGATCATGCAATTTGACGTAGATGTTAAAATAATTATTCTGAACAATCAATTCCTTGGAATGGTACGTCAGTGGCAGCAACTATTCCATGAAAAAAGATATTCATTTGTCGATATCACCAGTCCTGATTATATACAATTAGCAAAAGCATATAAGATTGAGGGGCGTAGTATCTGCAAAAGAGAGCATCTTAAAAATGCATTGAATACCATGCTTACACATAAAGGTTCTTATTTGTTAGAGGTAATGGTCGGTAAAGAAAACAATGTGTTCCCGATGGTGCCACAAGGCAGAGGGGTTGCTGAAATTATTTTAAGTAAAGAAGAATTGTAAAAACGAATTTTATGTCAAAAGAAAATAACGGTATCGAAAATCTGGATATTACTACACCTCCCGGCGGGCATGTAGTTGTTGACAAATCTGGTAAACTGGAATTTACAATTACAGTGTACACTGAAAATCAGGTAGGTCTATTGAGTCGTATTGCTATTATGTTTTCAAGAAGAAAAATAAATGTAGAAAGTTTAAATACATCTCCTTCTGAAATTGAGAACATACATCGTTTTACCATTGTGATCAATGAGTATGAAGATGTAGTACGTAAACTTTGCCGCCAGATAGAAAAGCAGGTAGAGGTATTGAAAGTCTATTATAATACAAACGATGAATTGGTATGGCAGGAGGTTGCTTTGTATAAAGTGCCAACCGGTATTATCGCTGATATCGTAAAAGTAGAAAGATTGCTCAGGCAATTTGGAGCAAGAGTTATTGCTATCACGAAAGATTATACCATTTTTGAAACAACCGGGCATAGAGAAGAAACAGACAGGTTAATAAAAGTGTTTGGACAGTTCGGACTGATAGAGTTTGTAAGAAGTGCAAGAGTTGCTATTATAAAAGACAGTAGCGGTTTCCATGAAAAACTTCGTCAGTTTGAGGCCAGAGAACCAGGCGAAGATGTAATAGAAAATGAATACCTGAATCAGCAAGATCATATTTTTACTATGTAAAATGTTGATTCCCGGAAAAAAATGAAATAAAATTCGTGTAATAAAGCATATAAATATTCATCTAACAAAAACAAAAAATAAAAAACAAATGGCTAATTATTTTAACACATTACCGCTTAGAGAAAAACTAAATCAATTAGGTGTATGTGAATTTATGGACCGCAGCGAATTTGCGGATGGTGTAAATGTTCTAAAAGGTAAAAAAATTGTGATCGTAGGAGCAGGTGCTCAAGGTCTTAACCAAGGATTAAATCTAAGAGATTCTGGATTGGATGTATCATATGCGCTTCGTGCAGATGCGATCGCTGAAAAAAGACAATCATGGAAAAACGCTTCTGAAAATGGATTTACTGTTGGAACTTACGAAGAGTTAATTCCTACTGCGGATTTAGTTAGCAATTTGACTCCGGATAAACAACACACTGCTGTAGTAAGTGCAGTAATGCCTTTGATGAAAAAAGGTGCTACGCTTTCTTACTCTCATGGTTTTAATATAGTAGAAGAAGGAATGCAAATTCGTAAAGATATCACTGTGATCATGGTTGCTCCTAAATGTCCGGGTTCTGAAGTAAGAGCAGAATATGTTAGAGGTTTTGGTGTACCTACATTGATCGCTGTGCATCCTGAAAATGATCCGGAAGGAAAAGGTTTAGCACAGGCAAAAGCATATGCAGTTGGAACAGGTGGTCACAGAGCGGGTGTATTGAAATCATCTTTTGTTGCGGAAGTAAAATCTGATCTGATGGGAGAACAAACTATTCTTTGCGGTTTGTTACAAACAGGTTCGATTCTTTCTTTTGATAAAATGATTGAGAAAGGAATTGACAAAGGGTATGCATCTAAGTTGGTACAATATGGTGTTGAAGTAATTACTGAAGCTTTGAAACAAGGTGGTATTACCGGTATGATGGACAGATTGTCTAATCCTGCAAAAATTAAATGTTTTGAAATTTCTCAGGAATTAAAAGTGATCATGCGTCCATTATTCCAAAAGCACCAGGATGATATTATGAGCGGTGAATTCTCAAGAGTAATGATGGAAGATTGGGCTAATGGAGATAAAAATTTATTAGCATGGAGAGCAGCAACAGGCGAAACCGCTTTTGAAAAAACGCCTGCAGGGGATATGAAAATTGCAGAGCAGGAATATTTTGATAACGCTTTATTAATGGTTGCTTTCATCAGAGCCGGTGTTGAACTGGCATTTGAAACAATGGTAGAAGCCGGTATCAAACCTGAATCAGCTTACTATGAATCATTGCACGAAACACCATTGATCGCTAACACCATTGCACGTAAAAAATTATTCGAAATGAATCGTGTGATTTCTGATACTGCTGAGTATGGTTGTTATTTATTCGATCATGCATGTAAGCCATTGTTAGCTGATTTTATGAAAACCGTAGATACAGATATCATCGGTAAAAATTTCAATGCCGGTAAAGATGGCGGAGTAGATAACAGAGAATTGGTTATTGTAAATAAAGAGATTCGTCAACATCCAATTGAATCAATTGGTGCCGTATTGCGTCAGGCTATGACGGATATGAAGACGATCGCTACGAATGCATAAAATCGTTGTATACGTTTAATGGTTTAACGTTTAACGGTTCCCTAACCTTAAAAGATATAAACCATTAAACGTTCTAACGTTAAACGAATGAGTACTACTACAAATAATATCGGGCTTGACTTCTCTGCAGCAATGCAGCGATTAAAGGATATTGTAGTAAGAACTCCATTGCAACTCAATCAGAATCTTTCTAAAAGGTATAATTGTAATGTTTACCTGAAAAGAGAAGATCTCCAGGTTGTACGCTCTTATAAATTACGGGGTGCGTATAATATGATGAGCACATTGCCTACTGAACAATTGCAAAAAGGGGTGGTGTGTGCCAGTGCAGGAAATCATGCACAGGGTTTTGCATTTAGTTGTAAAAAATTAAATGTCAGGGGAGTGATCTTTATGCCGGTTACAACTCCCAATCAAAAGATCCATCAAACAAAAATGTTTGGTGAGAATAATATTGAGATCAAACTGGTTGGAGACACTTACGATGATTGTGCCTCAGCTGCAAAGAAATATACACACGAGCATCATATGACCTTTGTATCAGCTTTTGATGATTACAAGATCATAGAAGGACAAGGTACAGTTGCTGTTGAAATTCTGGAAGACCTCAAGGATATCGATTATTTGTTTGTACCGATAGGCGGTGGCGGATTAAGCGCAGGAATGGGAGTTTATTTTAAGTCCGTTTCTCCTAAAACAAAAATAATTGGTGTTGAACCCTCCGGTGCTCCCGGAATGTACGAGTCTATAAAAGCCGGTCATCCTGTAACACTCACAACGATGGATCGTTTTGTAGATGGAGCGGCAGTTAAAAGGGTAGGAGATATTCCTTATAATATATGTAAGCATGTGGTGGATGAAGTGCACCTGGTTCCTGAAGGTAAAGTATGTACCACTATTTTAAAGTTGTACAATGAAGATGCAATTGTGGCCGAACCCGCCGGAGTATTATCAATTGCAGTGCTGGATGATTTTGCAGAGCAAATAAAGGGGAAGAATGTTGTATGTGTGCTAAGCGGCGGAAATAATGATATAGACCGCATGCAGGAGATTAAGGAACGATCCTTGCAATACGAAGGATTAAAACGTTATTTCCTGATTCGGTTTGCTCAAAGGCCCGGAGCATTAAAACAATTTGTGAATGACGTACTTGGGCCGGATGATGATATTACAAGATTTGAATATATACAAAAGCATAATAAAGAAACAGGACCGGCTTTGGTAGGATTAGAATTAAAGGAAAAAGAGCATTATGAAGAATTGATTCATAATCTAAATAAATATCTGATAAATTATACCGAATTAAAGAGCGATGACATCGTTTTCGATCATTTAGTGTAGTTATTTATGATACAAATCAATAAATTTTAACAATTTTTAAGTAAATTCGCAGCTAACGATTGCTGCCGTAAAAAAAGATTAACCTAATACTTTTATATACTTATGGCAAACAGTACTGGTTTATATTTACCCCAGTTAGAACATGATTCATGTGGTATCGGATTTGTAGCAAATATTAAAGGCAATAAATCTCACCAGAACATTTCGGATGCGTTAACCATATTAGAAAATATGGAGCATAGAGGTGCAACCGGAAGTGAAAAGAATTCCGGCGATGGCGCAGGTATCTTTATACAGATCCCTCACGAATTCTTCTTTGATGAATGCGTAAAATTAGGCGTTCATCTTCCTGCATTTGGCAAATATGGAGTTGGTGTTGTATTTTTTCCCAAAGAGATCAAACTTAGAGAAGAGTGCCGTGAAATTTTTGCCAGAGCTGCTGAGAAATTAGGGCTTGAGATATTATGCTACAGAAGTGTTCCGGTAAATACAACCGATATCGGTCCAACAGCGTTGTCTGTAGAACCGGTAATGGAGCATGTATTCATCGCTTGTCCGGATCATATTCAAAATACGGATGAATTTGAGCGTAAACTCTTTGTATTACGTAACTATGCAAGCCATACTATCAGTAATACTGTTCGTAAAGATGCCATTGGTTTCTACATAGCCTCTTTATCAAGCAAAACAGTTGTATATAAAGGACAATTAAGAAGTATACAGGTTCGTAATTATTTTACAGATCTTACTAATAAAAGAGTTGTATCAGCATTTGGTTTAGTACACTCACGTTTTGCTACCAATACATTCCCTTCATGGAAATTGGCGCAACCATTCAGGTATATTGCTCATAACGGGGAGATCAATACATTACAAGGAAATCTTAACTGGTTAAAGGCTGGCGAAAATAGTTATGAATCTCCTCTTTTTACTAAAGAAGAGATGGAAATGCTTACACCTATCACTGTTCCCGATCAGTCAGATTCTGCCTGTTTGGATAACATGATAGAAATGCTGGTACTTTCAGGTAGATCTGTTCCCCATGTAATGATGATGTTGATCCCTGAAGCATGGGATGGTGATGATAAAATGGATCCGGTTAAAAAAGCCTTCTACGAATATCATGCTTCTATCATGGAACCATGGGATGGCCCGGCTTCTATTTCATTTACCGATGGTAAAATTATTGGAGCAACATTAGACAGAAACGGACTACGTCCTTCAAGATATTGTGTTACACATGATGACAGAGTTATTATGGCTTCTGAGTCTGGCGCATTGATCATCGATCCTAAATTAGTGAAAGAAAACGGAAGGCTGCAACCGGGTAAAATGTTTGTGGTTGATATGGAGCAAGGACGTATCATCAGTGACGAAGAAGTTAAGCATACTATCTGTTCACAAAAACCTTATGGGGATTGGTTGAATAAATACAAAATTCGTTTAGAAGAATTGCCTGAACCAAGAGTAATGTTCACTCATCTGGAACATGATCAGATCTTCAAATATCAAAAAGCATTTGGTTATTCTACCGAAGATCTGGATACTATCATTGCTCCAATGGCATTGGATGGTAAAGAGCCGATCGGTTCAATGGGTACAGATACGCCTTTGGCCATCTTAAGCGATCAGCCTCAACATTTAAGTTCATATTTCAAACAATTATTTGCCCAGGTTACTAACCCTCCGATAGATCCTATCAGAGAAAGACTGGTAATGTCTCTGGCAACTTTTGTTGGTAATAATGGAAATGTATTGGTAGAAGATCCATTAAGCTGTCATACAGTAGCATTAAAACATCCTGTTCTGTCTAATCATGAATTAGAAAAGATCAGGAGTATTGATACCGGTATCTTTCAGGCAAAAACATTACAAATATATTATAGAGCAGATGGCAAACCCGATTCAATGAAAAAAGCATTGGATAGAATTTGTCGTTATGCAGTAGATGCAGCGCAGGATGGTTTTGAAGTATTGATTTTGACCGACAGGTCGATCGATTCAGATCATGCTCCTATCCCGTCATTGTTAGCAACAGCAGCCATTCATCATCACCTTATCCGTAAAGGATTGCGTGGAAGTGTTGGTTTAGTGGTAGAAGCCGGTGATGTTTGGGAAGTACACCACTTCGCTTGTTTGTTAGCGTTTGGTGCAACTGCTATCAATCCATATTTGGCATTATCCAGCATACGTGATATGAAACTATCTGGTAAATTGGATACAGATCTGGATGTAGAACAACTTAAAAAGAATTATACCAAGGCCGTTAAAGATGGTTTGTTGAAAGTGTTCTCAAAAATGGGAATTTCAACATTACAATCTTATCAGGGAGCACAGATATTTGAAATTATCGGTTTAAATAAAACGGTAGTTGATAAATATTTCACCGGTGCGGTATCTCGTATCGAAGGTATGGGGCTGGATGAAATTGCTAAAGAGAATTTAGCGAAGCATCAATATGCATACAGTAGAAAAGAGGTGCCTGTAGACAGGTTATCTGTAGGTGGTGTGTATCAATGGAAACGTAAAGGTGAATTCCATTTATTCAATCCGCAAACCATTCACTTACTGCAATATTCTACAAGAACGGATGATTACAATACGTTCAAAAAATATTCGAAACTTGTAAACGATCAAAGCGAAAAGGCTTGTACGTTGAGAGGCTTGTTTGAATTCAATCCAAATCGTAAATCTATTTCAATTGATGAAGTAGAACCTGCAGAAAATATCTATAAGCGTTTTGCCACAGGTGCAATGAGTTTTGGCTCTATCTCTCATGAAGCACATAGTACATTAGCTATTGCAATGAATCGCTTAGGCGGTAAAAGTAATACGGGAGAAGGAGGAGAAGATGAAATGCGTTATACGCCATTACCTAATGGTGATAGTATGCGTAGTGCGATCAAACAGGTGGCTTCTGCAAGATTTGGTGTGACGAGTTACTACCTTACTGAAGCAGACGAATTGCAAATTAAAATGGCACAAGGCGCTAAGCCGGGTGAAGGAGGACAATTACCTGGTCATAAAGTTGATGACTGGATCGGTAAAACCCGTCACTCTACACCGGGTGTGGGGTTAATTTCTCCACCACCGCACCATGATATTTATTCTATTGAAGATCTGGCTCAGTTAATATTCGATTTAAAAAATGCTAACCGAGCTGCAAGAATAAATGTGAAACTGGTTTCTAAAGCCGGCGTAGGTACTATTGCTGCAGGTGTTACAAAAGCTAAAGCAGATGTAGTGTTGATCTCTGGTTTTGATGGTGGAACAGGAGCGTCTCCGGTTAGTTCTATCAAACATGCTGGGTTACCTTGGGAACTTGGTTTGGCAGAAGCACAACAAACATTAGTAAGAAATAAATTACGCAGCAGGGTTGTATTACAAACCGATGGTCAATTGAAGACCGGTAGAGATATTGCGATCGCAACTTTATTAGGTGCTGAAGAGTGGGGTGTGGCAACAGCTGCATTGGTTACCGAAGGTTGTATCATGATGCGTAAATGTCATTTGAATACATGTCCGGTTGGCGTGGCTACACAAGATCCTGAATTACGTAAACGTTTTACCGGTAATGCAGATCATGTGGTAAATCTTTTTAAATTCTTAACACAGGAATTAAGAGAGATAATGGCAGAACTTGGTTTCAGAACGATCAATGAAATGGTTGGACAGGCTGATTGCTTAAAAGCAAAAGATGATATCAAGCATTGGAAATACAGTAAACTGGATCTTTCTCCAATATTATACAAAGAACCCTCATTACCACATGTAGGTTTATACAACAGTGAGATTCAGGATCATGAATTGACTGAAGTACTAGATTGGAAATTATTGGCAGCTGCTAAACCTGCTCTGGAGAAAGGAGAAAAAGTATCAGCATCATTCCCTATCATAAATTTAGATCGTACGGTTGGAACTATCTTATCTAACGAAATATCTAAAAAATATAAAGGCGAGGGATTACCTGATGATACCATCCACTTTAAGTTTACAGGTATAGCCGGACAAAGCTTTGGTGCATTTAATGCAAAAGGACTGACACTAGAATTAGAAGGTGGAGCAAACGATTATTTTGGTAAAGGTTTAAGTGGAGCAAGATTGATCGTATATCCTAATACAAAAGCAACTTTTGTTCCTGAAGATAATATCATCATTGGTAACGTTGCTTTTTATGGGGCTACATCCGGAGAGGCCTATATCAGAGGTAAAGGAGGAGAAAGGTTTGCTGTACGTAACTCAGGTGTAAGAGCGGTTGTAGAAGGTGTAGGAGATCACGGTTGCGAATATATGACAGGAGGAACGATCGTTATTCTTGGAGATACAGGAAGAAACTTTGCAGCTGGTATGAGCGGTGGTATTGCATATATATATGATGTAAAAGGAAATTTTGCTGAACAATGTAATCAGGAGATGGTTGATCTTGATCCGGTAGGAGATGATGATAAAGCAGATCTATTGCAATTGATCACTAATCATTATCAAAACACAAAGAGTACAGTGGCCAAATTCGTAATTGATGATTTTGAAAATCAGGTGAAGAATTTTGTAAAAGTATTCCCTACAGATTACAAAAAAGTGTTGCAAAACAAAAGTGCTAAAGTGAAAGCATAATAAGAGAAAAAATCTAGAATACAGAAGATCGAATATAGGATTCGGAATTTTTAATTTTTAATTTTTATTTTTTAATTCAACAATGGGTAAACCAACGGGTTTTTTAGAATTTACGAGAGAATTACCGGCAAAGCGTCCGGCAGCGGAAAGAGTAAATGACTATAAAGAATTTATAGAAAGATTTCCTGATGATAAGCTGAACCAGCAATCGGGCAGATGCATGAACTGTGGTATTCCATTTTGTCATAGTGGTTGCCCATTAGGTAATGTTATCCCTGAGTTCAATGATGCTGTATATCGTAAAAGCTGGCAGGAAGCGTATGAAATATTATCTTCTACAAATAATTTCCCTGAATTCACCGGCAGAATATGCCCGGCACCTTGCGAAACAGCTTGTGTGTTAGGGATCAATCAGCCTGCTATTACTATTGAAGAAATAGAAAGACATATCATAGAAATTGCTTTTGAAAAAGGGTATGTACAACCGCAAAAACAAATTTCCAGAACAGGAAAAAGAATTGCGGTAGTAGGAAGTGGTCCGGCAGGTTTAGCAGCAGCGGCACAATTGAATGCTGCCGGCCATTTAGTAACTGTATTCGAAAGAGACGATGCTCCCGGAGGTTTATTACGTTATGGCATACCAGATTTTAAATTGGAAAAATGGGTAATTGACAGACGTGTAAAATTAATGGAAGAAGAAGGTGTTATTTTCAGAAATAATACCAACGTAGGAGTAGATATATCAGTAAATGATCTTTTGAGAGAATATCAGGCGATCGTTTTGGCCGGAGGATCAACTATTCCACGAAATTTGCCGATACCTGGCAGAGAATTGAAAGGCATTTATTTCGCAATGGACTTTTTGAAACAACAAAATAAAAGAGTAGCCGGAAGAAAGGTTAATGGAGAAGATATTGTTGTAACTGGTAAAAATGTAGTTGTGATTGGTGGCGGAGATACTGGTAGTGATTGTGTTGGTACGTCTAACCGTCAAAAAGCTGCAAGTATTACTCAGTTTGAATTATTACCTAAGCCACCTGCGGAAAGAAATATACAAATGCCTTGGCCCACTTATCCAATGGTATTGAAAACAACTTCATCGCATGAAGAGGGGTGCGAAAGGAAATGGGCTGTTGCTACAAAAGAATTCATCGGTGACGGTAAGGGTAATTTAAAAGCACTTAAACTGGTAGATTTGGAATGGAAAATTGTGGATGGTAAACCAGCCAGCTTTGTAGAGATCGCCGGTTCAGAAAGAGAGATTCCTTGTGAATACGCTTTCCTTGCAATGGGCTTTGTGCATCCTCAGCATGAGGGAGTGGTAAATCAGCTGGATGTTGAATTGGATGAAAGAGGGAACGTAAAAGCCACCGAAAAGAATTATCAGACTAATATAAATAAAGTATTTGCTGCAGGGGATGTAAGGAGAGGGCAGTCTTTGGTAGTGTGGGCTATAAAAGAAGGAAGAGATTGTGCTCAAAAGGTAGACGAATTTTTAATGGGGCAATCATTATTAGAAACTGCAGATGGAGATGCCATTGCACGATACCTTAGGTAAAAAAGGCTAAGTTTATTTTAAAGGGGATAAAATTTTTAATTTTATCCCCTTTTTAGTATCATTTTATATAATGATATTTTTATCAAATTGATACAAAAAAATGATTTTTATTGCTTTTATTTTATTTTTTATTGGATATATTCTCAATTTTTTTAAAAAAATAGATCAACAACCTTGAATTATTAGTATTTTATATATAAATATTAAATATTAAATAAATAAAAATATAATAATTTTGATTGTTTGATTGCCTTTTACTTGTATTTTTGTTATAACAACACAAATAAATAATTTATTTAATGTGTTAATTACTTAACAAAAAAACAACTGATATGAGTAAACAATCAATTAAAAATGTAACTCCCTTCCTGGTGCTGTTAGCAGTAGTAATTGGTGCACTGTTTGTTGCACCGGGTGCTTCTTTTGATCCTAATTCTGTAATTGATGAAGCAACGAAAGCTCCAAAATACACTTATAATAGTGGTGACATTGCCTGGATGTTGGTGTCTTGTGCTTTTGTATTTTTAATGACTCCGGCTTTAGCCTTCTTTTACGGAGGAATGGTGGCTCGTAAGAATGTACTTTCTACTATGATCAAAAGTACGGTAGCTGCTGGTATCGTTTCTGTTTTATGGGTTGTTGTTCAATTCAGTCTTTGTTTTGGTAAATCAATTGGTGGTTTTATCGGTGATCCAAGAACATTCTTTATGTTTAAAAATGTAATGAATGGTGAGCCATGGTCTTTAGCTACTACTATTCCTTTACCGCTATTCTCTTTCTTTCAATTAATGTTTGCGATCATTACTCCGGGTCTGGTAGTAGGTGCTGTTGCAGAACGTATCCGTTTCAGTTCTTATTCTTTATTCATTGTATTGTTTGCTGTATTGGTATATTCTCCATTAGCCCATATGGCATGGCATCCTGATGGATACATGTTCAAAATGGGTGTGTTAGATTTCGCTGGTGGTACTGTGGTGCATATTTCAGCAGGTATGGCTGCTTTGGCAGGTGCTATCGTTTTAAAACGTCGTAGAAATGTTATTGCAGGCGGGCCTATTCCTCCGGCAAATATTCCTTACGTGTTGATAGGTACAGGTTTACTATGGTTCGGTTGGTTTGGTTTCAACGCAGGTAGTGCTGTTGGATCTGGGTCATTAGCTGTTTATGCTTTTGCTACAACAAATACTGCTGCTGCTGCTGCTGGTCTATCTTGGATGTTCTTAGATGTATTTAGAGGCAAAAAACCTTCAGTATTAGGTTTCTGTATCGGTGCTGTTGTTGGATTAGTTGCTATCACACCGGCTGCAGGCTTCGTAGGTGTTCCTCAGGCGTTATTTATCGGTTTTATCGCTGCTATCGTTTCTAATGTAGTAGCCGAATTCTTGAAAAGTCATACAAAATTGGATGATCCTTTAGATGTATTTGCTTGTCACGGTTTAGGTGGTATGACAGGTATGCTTTTAACAGGTGTATTCGGAGATAAAAATGTTAACTCATTAGTTGTTGAGGGTCAATTTTTAATTCAGTTAAAAGGAATGCTTATATCTGCTACTTATAGCTTTGTAGTAGCGTTCATTATCTTCAAATTGATCAACCTTATTCTTCCATTACGTGTTACTAGCGAAGAAGAAGATGAAGGGTTGGATGCTTCTCAACATGATGAAAATTATGTTCAAGGAACATTGCTTGTTAAAACTGAATCTGGTTTACAAGAAAAAGCTAATTACTAGTACTAAAGAATAAAACAACATTTGATAAAAGGGGATTGTGCCTTACCAATTCCCTTTTATTTTAACCAAAAACTAAAACAAATGACAAACACTATGACAAGAAAAATTTCTTTATCAATTGTAGCTGCATTTTTATGCTTAAATGCTGCTTTTGCTCAAACAACCATTACTGGTTCTCTTGATGCTTACTACCGTTATAACTTTGGTAAGTCTTATGGGATCTCTAACAACTTAACTTCTTTTACCAATTCACAAAATTCATTCGAATTGGGTATGGCTTCTTTGAAAGCTGAACACACAGCAGGAAAAGTTAGCGGAACAATCGATTTGGGTTTTGGTAAAAGAGCGCAGGAATTTTCTTATAACGACGGAGGCTCGTCTAACAATGACGGTACTTTAATGCAAGCTGTTAAACAAGCTTACATTTCTTATGCGCCATGTTCTAAAATTAAATTTACTGCTGGTAAATGGGGTACACACGTTGGATACGAATTGTTAGATGCTTATTTAAACAGAAACTATAGCATGAGCTATATGTTTACTAACGGTCCGTTTTTTCATACAGGTATCAAAGCTGATATCAGCTTAGGTGGAAAAAATACTTTGATGGTTGGAGTTGCAAACCCAACAGATCAGGTAACTGATGATCAAAAGGTTCCTAAAGCTGCTATCGCTCAATTCGGTACTGCATCTAAAGATGATAAATACAAAGTTTGGGTAAATTATGTTGGTACTTTCTACAAAAGCGGAAGCGAAAACCAAATTGGCGTTACTGCTACAGCAGCAGTTGCAAGCAAATTCAGCTTAGGGTATGATGGTACAATCAAATTATATTCTGGCGGTGGTTCTTCTGCTAATTGGTGGGGTTCTGCTTTATACTTCAACTACGATCCTAAAGCTGATTTAGGCCTTACACTTCGTACTGAATATTTCAGCGACAAACAAGATGCAATTTTGTTAGGCGATAATATTTTTGCTGCAACATTATCTGCAAATTACAAAGTTGGTGGATTTACACTTGTACCTGAAGTACGTGTTGATAACGGTACTTTCAAATTATTCAATAAAGCAGATGGAGGCTTAACAAAAAGCACAGTTACTGCTTTGATCGCAGGTATCTATCATTTCTAATTGATATGATTTATATCTTCTATTAAGATTGTTCTCATGTTACACAAAAGCAAAAGCTTCCTGATTATTCAGGAAGCTTTTGCTTTTGTGTAATTGTCATAAGTTAATATATAGGCGTTGAAATTCCCACTCTTTTCTTTATTGATATATTCAAAATTGATGTCTTTGCTAAAATTATTTTTCAAAAGTTGTAAAACAGACCTTTCGTTATCGGGTTTTACTAAGGCATAGATTACACTAAGGTTGAGTGTTTCAAAGCCAAAGTTAATCACGGTAGAGATTGCTTCCAGCATGATCCCTTTACGCTGATGATCAGGTAACAGTTCATATCCGATCTCTGCCATTCTTCTTTCATTATCAAAATTAAAATAGCAAATAGTGCCTATTAGTTCTTGCGTTTCTTTGAGGAATATAGCCCAGTAATAACATCCCTTGTTATTTGTAAGATTTTCAATTCTGGTTAAAAACTCTTTGGCGTCTTCAATTGTATTGGCTTTTGGTCTGTCAATATACCTATTCACTATATCATTGGATCTGATATGTAAAATGCCCTTTGCGTCATCCGGCAAGAGTGGCCTTAATAATAATCTTTCAGTAGTAAAAACTAATAATGCGGTTGATTGAAACTGGTCCATAATTAACGTCGAAAATATAATTTTAACTCCATTCAAAAAACAAGTGTAAAAAATTACGATTACCTATAAATATACTGTTATATTTATCAAAATTTTTTATACTTATCTTATCGATCATTGCTTATGAATTCACTTCAAACGAAAGATTATATTGTATTTCTTATTTACTTTTTGGTGGTAGCCGGATATGGATATATTGTATATCGCAGAAAGAAAAAAATATCAGTAGATAGCAAAGATTATTTTTTGGCAGAGGGTTCGTTGACCTGGTGGGCAATTGGAGCCTCTTTAATCGCCTCTAATATTTCTGCCGAACAGTTTATAGGAATGAGTGGGAGTGGCTTTAAAATGGGCTTAGCTATATCTACATATGAGTGGATGGCTGCGGCTACGCTGATGATCGTCGCAATATTTTTTATTCCTGTTTATCTGAAGAATAAAATTTATACAATGCCGCAATTTTTAAGTCAGCGGTATAATGGGACGGTGGCTATGATTATGGCTATATTTTGGCTTTTGTTGTATGTGCTTGTAAATCTCACTTCTATACTTTACTTAGGAGCATTAGCTATCAGCAGCATTTCGGGAATAAGTATTACAACCTGTATGTTATTCTTGGCAATATTTGCAATCATTATTACATTGGGTGGTATGAAAGTGATTGGCTACACGGATGTAATACAGGTTTTCTTTCTAATTCTGGGAGGGTTGGTAACAACCTATATTGCGTTGAATCTTGTATCGAAAGAATTTGGTACTACTGGTACCATCAATGGTTTTAGACTATTAACACAGCATGCAGATGATCATTTTCATATGATTTTTGATAAGAATAATGCTAACTACATGGACTTGCCCGGACTAACAGTTTTAATAGGAGGTATGTGGATTGTAAACTTGAATTACTGGGGCTGTAATCAGTATATAACACAAAGAGCTTTAGGAGCTGATTTAAAGACTGCAAGAGGCGGAATCTTGTTTGCTGCATTTTTGAAATTATTAATGCCGGTAATTGTTGTTCTGCCTGGTATTGCTGCGTATGTATTGCATCAACGAGGGAATTTTCAAACAGAATTGTTACAAAATGGAGAATTGAATCCTGACAGAGCTTATCCGGTATTATTGAATCTTTTACCTGCAGGTTTAAAAGGCCTTGCATTCGCTGCTTTAACAGCAGCAATCGTCGCCTCTCTTGCTGGCAAAGCTAATAGCATTGCTACTATTTTTACACTGGATATTTATAAAAAGATTAATAAAAGTGCTGATGAAACTAAATTAGTAAAAATTGGGAAACTTGTTGTGTTGGTCGCAATGCTATTGGCGGTTGTCATTGCTCCATTAATGGGCATTGATAAGAAAGGAGGTTTTCAATATGTGCAGGAATACACAGGTTTTGTAAGTCCGGGTATTTTTGCAATGTTCATTTTAGGGTTCTTCTGGAAAAAAACTACTTCTAATGCGGCATTGTTCGCTACTATTGGCGGGGTTATTTTTTCATTCGTTTTAAAATTCATTCCTGCTGCAGTAAATCTTTCATTTTTGTCTTCAATAGGATTTTCAAAAATGAATGAGAAAGGGATTTATGAAATTCCATTCTTGGATAGGATGGGGTTTGTATTTTGTGCTAGTGTTATTGGTATGTATTTTATCAGTATGTATGAAAATAAAAAAGGAGTAAAACCTAATGCATTAGAACTAGATAGAAAAATGTTTGGATTGAATACTTCATTTACCGTAGGCGCATTAATTGTTTGCGGCATATTGGCAGCTTTGTACACAATATTTTGGTAATAAAAAATGATCGGTTGTATGAGTTCAAATGCTCAGGTATTAGAAAAGTTTTATACTGCGTTTAGTAAGCTGGATTATGTAACAATGAATAGTTGTTATAGCGATGATATTGTCTTTTTCGACCCTGTATTTGGATTATTAAGAGGGGATGAGGTGAAGCTTATGTGGGAAATGTTATGTAAAAATGCCAAAGACTTTTCGTTAACCTTTTCAGATATTACCGACCTGGATGAAGAGTATAGTACTTGCCGGTGGGTAGCTACTTACACTTTTTCTGCTACTGGCAAAAGAGTAGTGAACAAAATTAAAGCAAACATGCGTTTTGCAGATGGAAAGATAGTAGAACACAGTGATGGGTTCAGTATACATCAATGGAGTAAACAGGCTTTGGGGTTAAGCGGCGTACTTTTTGGCTGGAATTCTTTTTTTCAAAATAAGATAAAGAATAAGGCTAAAAGGAACTTGTTGACTTTTATGCAATCAAAAACATGATTTTTATCATTATTCAGCGTTTTGTACAATAATTGTATTGACTGCTCGTTAATGCTAGAGAATATTTTAGTAATAAAAAAAGGGGCTTTCATTTCTATGAACTGGCCCCCTTTTTATTTCTTGTATTTTTTTCTATTCAACTTTAGTAACCTTCAGCATATTGGTAGGTAAATGCATCTCAATCGGTGTACTACCGGTGTTAACAACCGTGTCATCCTTTTTCAGGAATCCCCTTTCTTTCAGAATGTTAATCTGGTCAAAGAAGATATCATCCAAACTTACTTCCTCTGCATAAAATATAGCCCGAACTCCCCAGCTTAAACTCAGCTGATTGATCAGTGTTCTTTCTTTACTAAAAATATATAAAGGAGATTTAGGGCGATAACTACTAAGCATAAACGCAGTGTAGCCACTTTGTGTCATACCTATTAATGCATTTGCCTGCAGATCCTTCGCTAACTTACATGCACTGTAACACAATGCATCACTTAAGAATGAAGGAGAATGTGGCTGAGGAGTTAGTATGTCATCTCTGTCATAGTTGTAAACGTTACGCTCTACTTCTAAAATGATCTTACTCATTGTTTCTACCACTAAAGTAGGATAGCTGCCCATGGCAGTTTCTGCACTTAACATTACTGCGTCAGCACCTTCCAGAACAGCATTTGCTACGTCAGTTACTTCACTACGATTGGGTTTGGTACGATCGAGCATACTTTCCATCATTTGTGTTGCCACAATTACCGGCTTAGCTCTATGCATACATTTTTGGATCAGATCTTTTTGTATCAATGGTACTTGTTCGATAGGTACTTCAACTCCCAGATCTCCACGGGCTACCATGATTCCATCGCTTTCAACAATAATATCCCTGATGTTTTTTAATGCTTCAGGCATTTCGATCTTAGCGATAACTTTTATCTTGCTATCTTTTTCTTTAATTCTTTTTTTAAGGTCGATGATATCTATTGCTTTTCTTACAAAAGATAAGGCAACCCAATCAAGATTTTGGTCGATGATAAAATCAAGGTCTTCTTTATCTTTTTCTGTCAGCGAAGGCATAGATAAAGCAGAGTCAGGCAGGTTTACACCTTTTTTTGGAGTAAGAGTACCACCTAATGTAACAGATACTTTTACTTCTTTATCATTTAAAATTTCCTGAACTTTTACTTCCATTTTACCATCATCCAAAAAAATACGTTCTCCCACTTTTACATCGGATGATAGCATTGGATAAGAAACATAGATCTTTTCTTTAGTGCCAATAATTTTTTCTGTAGTAAAAATGAATGTATTACCCGGGACCAATTCTATTTTGCCATCTTCCAGATCGCCTACTCTTAGTTTGGGCCCTTGCAGATCTCCAAGTATGGCGATATTATAAGGTTCTGTCTTATTGATCTGTCTTATCCAGTTAATTACTTCTATTTTACCGTCATATCCTCCATGTGAGAAGTTTAATCTGAAAACATTTACGCCGGCTTTTACTAATTCCAGCAGTTTGTCGTAGCTGCTACAGGCAGGTCCAACCGTAGCAACAATTTTAGTACGTTTTTGAGAGTGTGCAATACCTGCCTGTTTATCCATTTCTCTGTGCAGGTATTTGCCGATGTGTTTACTCATGAATTTCGTTTATGGTTAATCGTTTGTTTTTATGAGGCTAATATTTTTACAATTTTCATCCATTCATCACTGACCCTGGTTTTTAATTTTGCTGCTTTTTCAAGGGGAGTGTGGTTGATCCGGTTTTCTTTAATTCCGATCATGATATTAAAAGTACCATTGATGAGGCACTCAACGGCGTGGTAACCCATTCTGCTGGCAATAACCCTGTCTATGCAGGTAGGAGATCCTCCTCTTTGAATATGACCCAATACACAAATTCTTGTGTCCATCTCAGGCAAATGTTCCTTAATAATTTTGTTTACCCCTTCGGCGCCACCAAATTCATCACCTTCGGCAACAACTATAAGATTTACTAATTTTTTACGTTTTTCTTTTTCTTTCAAACTGGCAATCATATCCTGAATATCCGTTTTACGTTCCGGGATCAGGATGTTCTCTGCACCGGTAGCAATACCACTGTGCAATGCTATAAACCCGGCATCACGACCCATCACTTCAATGATAAACATACGGTCATGTGCATCCATGGTATCACGTATTTTATCGATGGCCTCCACAGCCGTATTTACAGCGGTGTCGAAGCCAATAGTAAACTCCGTACCAACTATATCTCTATCAATCGTGCCCGGAATACCTACGCTTGGAATGTCAAATTCTTCATGAAATCTTTTTCCACCTCTGAAAGAACCATCTCCGCCTATAATAACCAACCCGTTAATGCCTCGTTTTTTTAAATTTTCGTAAGCTTTTTTACGGCCTTCGTATTCAAAAAATTCTTTGCATCTGGCTGTTTTTAAAATGGTACCACCTCTTTGGATAATATTTGCAACACTCTTATTATCCATTTTATAAATATCATCATCAATTAATCCCTGATAACCTCTCACAATGCCAAAAACTTCCAAACCATAATAGTTTCCTGTTCTTACTACCGCCCTTATTGCTGCATTCATTCCCGGGGAATCACCACCGGATGTCATTACTCCAATTTTTGTTATTTTTTTTACTGCCATTTCAATTAAAATTAAATTTCGGTCAATTGATTCACTAGTACAAGTATATCAACGCAATCGTTATCAATGTGTCAAAAATACACCATTTAATAATTAAAAAATTAAATTATCAATAATTAGTATATGATGTAACCTTATAATTTTTTTCTTAAAAAAGCAGAATACGCATTAATACTGTATATAGCTGAAATGAGCTTTTGTTTTTTGGATAAAAAATTATTTGCTGAATAGATGTCTGAAGGGGTGCCAACTGTAATCAGAAACTAATTAAATAAAATTTTTCTTTTTAAGATAGCTTAAGATAAGACCCGCAATTTCATTACCCGATCTTGTGTCGCTTTTAGTTCTGTCAATTGCGATAGCAAAGGCTGCTATTTTTTCGCCGTTATTTTTTTGTAATATGACAGTTATTTGTTTGATGATCATCGGGTTGTTTAGTTCATCTTTTATATACTCATCTTTTACAGGATTGATAATGAGAGAGTAGGATAGTGTTCCAGCAATACCGGGAGCGTCACTTTCTGCGGCATAAAACAATTTGTCATTTTTGATATTTTTTGCGGAGAATGAAGATTGTAATGCATCAGTGATATTTTCATACATTTTTTTATCTGCTGTATTACAGATAGCAATAATTAAGACCTCGTTTGTTTTTTCTTTAGGAAGATATACTGCATCATTACTGATATAAGATGTTTTAGAAAAGGCTTGTGTACTTACACAAGAGTAAAATGGTGTTAAAGAAATAACAGAAAAAAGAAAAATGATTGTCTGTTTCATAAAAACTTGTTTGGGTATAATGGATTACTAAGATAAAAATTATCACATTTAATAACAAAATTTTGGATTGAAGTACCAGCCACCTTTCAATTCAGTTATTCCGGCGTAATATTGCAGATGTCCTCTCCAAACAGATACTTCGTACTCAATAAGCCATTTGATATGGTATCACAGTTTGTGAGTACACATAATGTTGGTTTGTTGGGAGATATTGATTTTGATTTTCCGGAAGGTACTCATGCTATTGGAAGATTAGACAACCATAGCGAAGGCTTATTATTATTGACCACCAATAAAAAGGTTACCCGGTTATTATTTTCAAGTGATATTCCACATAAACGAACCTATTTAGTGCAGGTAAATAAAGAAGTTAGCCCGGAAAACCTTAGACGATTACAAACCGGTGTCCCCATAAAAATAAAGGGAGGGGTGGAGTATATAACTCCTCCATGTGAGGTAAAGATCGTTCATGATCCGGAAATGTATTGTGATCCGGGAGATCGTTTAACTGCTTATCCGCCATTTACCTGGTTAATGATAACACTTACCGAAGGTAAATTTCATCAGGTGCGTAAAATGGTAAATGCAGTCAGGCATAAATGTAAACGCCTGATACGTGTGTCTATCGAAGACCTTAGATTAGATGATTTAGCTCCGGGCTCTATCCGGGAAATGAAAGAAGAGGAAATTTTCAGGCTGTTGAAAATCACATCCGCTCCGGCACCCTGATCCCTAGTAATTCCATGCCGCTTTTCAGTACATTGCTGGTCATAACAGCTAACTGTAAACGCAATCGCTTTTTGTCATCTGTTTCTGCATTAGCAATAGAATGTTCGGTATAAAATGAGTTGAATGTTTTTGCCAGGTTAAAAACGTAATTCGCAATCACCGATGGGTTATGTTCGGTACATGCCTGGTTAATGGCTGTGGGATATTGTTCGAGTGTTACGATCACTTCTTTTTCCAATTTAAGTAACCCATTATTGGTCAATGGTTTGTTGTCTGTCATCGGATTCTTCCTTAAAATACTTTTGATCCTTGCATGAGTATATTGCACAAATGGCCCTGTAAATCCGTGAAAATCGATACTTTCTGCAGGATTGAATACCATTGTTTTTTTCGGGTCAACCCTCAATAAATAAAATTTCATAGCCCCTAAACCGATAGTGTCATATAATTCGGTCAGTTCAGCTGGAGTAAAGTCTTTCACTTTTCCTAATTCCTCAGTATGTTGTTGTGATGTTGCCACCATTTCATCGACCAGGTCATCAGCATCTACTACTGTCCCTTCACGACTTTTCATTTTCCCTGTGGTCAATTCTACCATACCATAACTTAAGTGGTAGATATTGTCAGCATTAGGCATTCCTAATTTTTGACAGATCAATTGCAGCACTTTCATGTGATAGTTTTGCTCATTGCCGATAACATAAATGCTGCTATCAATTTTATATTCTTCGTATTTCTGCAAAGCCAATCCAATATCCTGTGTGATGTAAACAGAGGTGCCATCTTTACGTTGCACCAGTTTTTCATCCAATCCTTCAGCGGTCAGATCGATCCAGATACTGCCATCTTCCTTTTTATAAAAGACTTTTTTATCCAGCCCTTGTTGCACAATATCTTTTCCTAAAAGATAGGTATTGCTTTCGTAATAAGTTTTATTAAAATCACTACCAATACGTTTATAGGTTACATCAAATCCTGCATACACCCAACTGTTCATTGTTTTCCACAATTCAAGTACTTCAGGTTTTCCAGCTTCCCAGTCAAAAAGCATTTGTTTTGCTTGCTTCATTATTGTTGTTGCGCCTCTTCTTATATCATTTACTTCTTCATTTATTTTTATCAACTTATCTTTTTCAGCATTTTCGGTATTTAGTTTTAAGTATAGATTTTTTAACTCCTTTACTTTGGTTTCTTCTTCTGAAGAATAATGAGAAAAGTTGCCCGATTCTTCATTTGTAGCTAATTCAACCGCTTGTCTTTTTAATTCATTTTCAAATTTTACATAATAATCGCCAACAAAATGATCTCCTTTTATACGGGTGCTTTCCGGAGTTGCTCCATTGGCAAACAATTGCCATGCGATCATACTTTTACAAATATGAATACCTCTGTCGTTTACAATACAACTTTTGATTACTTCGTATCCGTTGGCTTTTAAAATTTCAGCAACACTCCATCCTAAAAAATTATTTCTTAAATGTCCAAGGTGTAATGGTTTATTGGTGTTGGGGGAGGAGTACTCAACCATTACTTTTTTGCCATTACTGCTTTTTTTACCATATGCAACATCTGTGTAATTTTGATTCAACAGATCTGACCAATAAATATCACTTACGGTTAAATTTAAAAACCCTTTTATAATATTGTAATGAGTAAAAAGATGCGGATTATTTGTGACAAGGTGTTCACCTAAACTATTCCCTATTGCATCTGGAGATAGCTTCAATGATTTTACCAATGAGAATAATACAACGGTATAGTCGCCTTCAAACTCAGGCTTGGTTTGGTTGATCTGAAAATCTTTTTCTGTAAATGCTTGATTATATAAGCTTGTTAGGCTTTCAATTACACTTTTCTGCAGTTTTGTTACTATTGACATGCTGCAAAAGTAAGGCGAGTTTTTTAAATAAGGTCGACCACCTTTAAAGATGGCCGACCTAGTACTTTTTACAAATTGCTTACCTTTTTATCTTTTGGATATTTCACCGTATAAGTAAACCTTACTTTTTTGCTTTCTCCGGGTTTCAATTGTAGTTTCCATGTTAGTACACCTACTTCCTCATTTACTGCGGCATTGCCGTTGTCTTCTAATTTTACCTCAATATCTTTTACATTACTGATGGGGTATTGATCTTTTAATAATAGGTCAACAGTTGTAAGTTTATTGTTCTTAACGGTGATTTCATAAGTAAAGGTTTGTTTAGTTGTATTACCATTTGTTTTTGTACTGGTAAAATCCTTTACGGTACTGCGTTTTATAGCAACTCTTCTGTCCTTGCCCAATGATAGATTCAAGGTGTCGGCGGTGCTGTTAGGGTCGATAAAAGATTTACCGAGATAAGTATTGTCCATAATGATATTTGCGGTGCCGGGCAACAGGTCTAAGTTTTGCCAATCGCTTACTTCTGCTAACAAATATGCATCCTTATCTAATTTAGGAACAGCATAATTTTTTAGTGTGGCATTTATTTTTTCTTCCTTGATATTCACTGCATGTATTTGGCCATCACTTTCAATATCGTAGGGGAGGTCAATTTCAAAATTTGTGTTAAGCTGACTTTCCTTTAATGTTGTAAACTGTTGTAAGGTGCTAGGGTCAATGCTTTCATCTGCACGTATACTATACTCACTTAGTTTTTTATCATCATTGTAAGTAGATTGTATACTGTTACGAACATCTCTTTTGGCTGTTGCATAGCCTGTTACTACTACTTCATTATACAATTGTGGAACAAATAATTGTAAATACCAGGCACTTAGAATAGGGGCGGTAGTTGCCAAATTAGGGCTTCCTGTGCTAAGCGTAAGTTTGGTTTGTTTCCAGTCTATGCCGGTAGATTGTGTTACAGATGCTTTGTACACTAATCTCAGTTCATTGGTTTTTGAATTCACTCTAATGTCGTACAATGGAGTCCAGCCGGCGGTATTGGTAAAATAACTCAGCGATACCGGTATTTCACCACTGGCTTTACAGATAACCTGTAAGATTAGTTGTCCGTAAGGTTTATCCGTTTTTACTATCGGGTTAGCGGCTTCGTTTATTTTCTTTTGAAAATCAGCGATTCTGTTATTAAGTCCTGTTTCTATTTCTTTTAAATTGAAAATATTTGTTTTAGCTTTTTCAATCTTTACTGTATATGCGCTAACAAGTTTCAATGTTTCATCAGAGCTAACAGTTTTATTACCGCTATTATTAATTACCGCTTCTATCAGGTTTCCTGTTTTTTCCAACGTTTGTTCTTCAATAGAGATCAGGTTAGTATTGCGGCGTATTAATTTGTTAATAGCTGTAATACTATCCTGAAAGGCTTTTACCACAGGGTTTACAGCCACCGGAGGAGTTGTGGGATAAAATACGCTATACTTTTGTGACAGCAACATTACATTCTCAGGCACGCTTATCTGCAAACTATTTACATCAATAACAGTACTTAGTTGTTTTATTACAATTTGCTTAATGCCCGGATTGACATTCAATTTTGCTTCGTGGGTGAGCTCTGCGCCATAGCCGTAATAGACAGTTGCAGTAGTTAATTTGGCTTCAACTTTGGCTGTGTCTTGTGCCCTGGCAATGTTGAAAATTCCCAGTAAGGCTAGTAATAGTATTTTTTGCATACGCTTGATTTTCTTAACCGGATGCCAATTTTGAAAGAATTACATAAACTGTTAAAGAACTTTAACAGCAGATATACTGTTTTTGTAAATATGAGATATTGGATAGTGTTGAAAGCCTTGCTAATAGCTTCTATCGAGGGTTTCAATTTTCACCTTTACCTTTTCACTTATTAACGTTACCTTTGCACACTTTTTAATAGTTATGATAAGTGTAAGTAATGTTACGTTGGCCTACGGTAAAAGGGTGTTATTTGATGAAGTAAATATCAGTTTTACGAAAGGGAACTGCTATGGTGTTATTGGTGCCAATGGTGCCGGTAAATCTACCTTCCTTAAAATATTAAGTGGTGAAATAGAACCTAATAAGGGTACTGTAAGTATCAGTCCCGGTGAAAGGATGGCTGTTTTAAAGCAGAACCACTTTGAGTTTGATGAGATCACGGTATTACATACTGTGATGATGGGGCATAAAAAAATGTGGGATGTGATGATTGAAAAAGATGCCATCTATTTAAAAGAAGATTTTACAGAAGCTGATGGTATGAGAGCCGGAGAGCTGGAGCATGAATTTGGTGAAATGGGTGGGTACACTGCAGAAAGTGATGCCGCACAGTTCCTGAATGAATTGGGGGTAAAGGAAGAAATGCACCAGATGCTGATGAAAGATATTGGCGGTAATATCAAAGTGAGGGTTTTATTGGCGCAAGCACTTTTCGGAAATCCGGATATTTTATTACTGGATGAGCCTACGAATAACCTGGATGTTGAAACCATCAGTTGGTTAGAGAACTTCCTGGCCGATTACGAAAATATTGTATTGGTAGTGAGTCATGATCGTCACTTTTTAGATGCGGTTTGTACGCATGTGGCGGATGTAGACAAAATGAAGATCAAAATTTACACTGGTAACTACACTTTCTGGTACGAAAGCTCTCAATTAGCTGCACGTCAGGCAACTGATAAGAATAAGAAAATGGAAGAGAAGAAAAAAGATCTTCTTGATTTCATTGCCCGATTCAGTGCGAATGCATCGAAAAGTAAACAGGCAACTTCCCGTAAAAAAGCGTTGGATAAGTTGGTGTTTGAAGATATTACCCCAAGCAGCAGAAAATACCCTGGCATTATATTTAAGCCTGAAAGAGAAGTGGGTAATCAGATCTTAATGGTTGAAAAATTATCAAAAACATTAGATGGCAGAACGCTTTTTAAAGATGTAAACTTTGATGTGGTTAAAGGACAGAAGATCGCTTTTTTAAGTAGAGATCATGTTGCATTGACATCTTTCTTCGAAATTATAAATGGCAGAATGAAAGCTGATTCTGGGACCTACGAATGGGGTACAACTATTACCAGTGCTTATCTGCCAAATGATAATACTGAATTTTTTACAGGTTCACTAAACCTTATGGATTGGTTACGCCAGTTTGTGCCGCCACATTTTACCGATGTAGATGAAGATTTTTTACGAGGATTTTTGGGTAAGATGCTATTTAGTGGTGATGAGATTCTAAAGAAAACCAATGTATTAAGCGGAGGAGAAAAAGTGCGTTGTATGGTTAGCAAAATGATGCTGCAAAATCCGAATGTTGTAATTTTGGATGAACCAACGAACCATTTGGATCTTGAAAGTATCACTGCATTCAATGATGGTATGATCACTTTTCCGGGTATAGTTTTGTTTACCACGCATGATCACCAGTTTATGCAAACGGTTGCTGACAGGATCATTGAGATAACACCTAAAGGAATTATTGACAGGTTGATGACCTATGATGAATATCTGGCGGATGAAAGGGTGAAAGCGTTGAAGGAAGAATATTACAGTTAATAGGGAAAGTTGGATGTTTGTTAAGGAGTATAGTTCAAAATGAAAAATAAAATAGTATCAGTCATCGATTCATTTTATCCGCTTTTTAAGCGAATAATGCCCTTGCAAACATTTCGTTATGCGGCTTGTGGTGGTTCAAATATGGTATTGAATTTTTCTGTATTCACTATTTTGTATCATTTTTTTGTTGCTAAGTATAAGATTGTTCATTTGGGGTTTTATAGTTTTGAGTCTTATAGTTTGGCCCTTTTTCTTGCAGGTGTGCTATCGTTTTTTGTAGGCTTTTTTCTTAACAAATACATCGTTTTCGAAGAATCTAACCTCAAAGGAAGGATACAGTTGTTTCGTTATTTTGTCTCTTTTACCTCAAATCTTTTCATTAACTATTTGCTGCTTAAGTTTTTTGTTACTCAACTGCATTTGTACCCGGTATTGGCACAGTTGATCGTTACAATCATAGTGGTGATCATTAGTTATATTACTCAACGTAAATACACATTCACAGTAAAACCTGATAAAGCTATTGACAGTTAGTACTTTAACTACTGCCATCTTATACTTCAGACGGCTATTTTACGTGTAAATCTGCCATTTTTTCACCCCACACAGTAATGGCATAATCATTGACAATCTTCATTGAACAAAAAATATAATTATCATGGGAAAGATTATAGGGATAGATCTAGGAACAACCAATAGTTGTGTTGCCGTAATGGAAGGTAATGAACCTACAGTTATAGCAAACGATGAGGGGAGACGTACAACGCCATCCATTGTGGCATTTTTGAAGAATGGCGAACGTAAAGTAGGAGACCCTGCAAAACGTCAGGCTATTACTAATCCGCACAACACGATCATGAGTGTTAAGCGTTTTATGGGACACAAATGGAATGAAGTATCTGAAGATATCAGTCATAGCAGCTATAAAGTTGTGAAAGGGGATAATGATACCGTACGTATCGATATCGAAGGAAGATTATATACTCCACAGGAAATATCAGCAATGGTTCTTCAAAAAATGAAGAAAACTGCCGAAGAATATTTAGGCCATGAAGTGAACGAAGCGGTAATTACCGTTCCGGCTTATTTCAATGATGCTCAACGTCAGGCTACTAAAGAAGCAGGTGAAATTGCTGGTTTGAATGTTCGCAGAATTATCAATGAGCCTACTGCTGCGGCATTAGCTTATGGTTTAGATAAGAAACACCAGGATCAAAAGATCGCCGTATTTGATCTTGGAGGTGGTACTTTTGATATCTCTATCCTTGAATTGGGCGAAGGTGTATTTGAAGTGAAATCTACCAATGGTGATACACACTTAGGTGGTGATGACTTTGATAAAGTGATCATGGATTGGTTAGCTGAAGAATTTAAGAAGGACGAAGCAATCGATTTACGCAAGGATCCGATGGCTTGGCAACGTTTGAAAGAAGCTGCTGAAAAAGCCAAAGTTGAGCTGTCTTCTTCGTCAGAAACAGAAATTAACCTGCCTTACATTACTGCAGTTGATGGAGTGCCTAAGCATTTGGTGAAGAAATTGACCAGAGCAAACTTCGAGAAATTGGCTGATGACCTTTTTGCAAGATGCTTAAAACCTTGTGAATTGGCATTGAAAGATGCTGGTTTATCTATCAATGATATTAACGAAGTTATATTGGTTGGAGGTAGTACACGTATTCCTAAAGTACAGGAAATCGTAGAAAAATTCTTCGGTAAAAAACCAAACAAAGGGGTAAATCCGGATGAAGTAGTAGCTGTTGGAGCTTGTATCCAAGGAGGTGTTTTGACAGGAGAAGTAAAAGATGTATTGTTATTAGACGTTACTCCATTAAGCCTTGGTATTGAAACTATGGGAGGCGTAATGACCAGATTAATAGAGAGTAATACAACTATACCTACAAAAAAATCTGAAGTATTTAGTACAGCCAGTGATAACCAACCCGGTGTACAGATCCATGTACTGCAAGGTGAAAGACCAATGGCTAATCAAAATAAAAGTTTGGGTATGTTTAACCTGGATGGCATACCTCCGGCTCCAAGAGGAGTACCTCAGGTAGAAGTTACTTTTGATATTGATGCTAATGGTATCCTGCATGTAACTGCCAAAGACAAAGGCACAGGTAAATCACACAACATCCGTATCGAAGCTGGCAGCGGCTTAAGCAAAGAAGAAATTGAAAAAATGAAAGCTGATGCTAAAGCCAATGAAGAAAGCGATAAAGCAGAAAAAGAAAAAGTAGAAAAGATCAATCAGGCAGATAGCTTAATATTCCAGACAGAGAAACAAATCAAAGAATATGGTGATAAGATCAGTGCAGATAAGAAAGCACCGATTGAAGCTGCTCTGGAAAAATTAAAAGCAGCGCATAAATCTCAGGATATTCCTGCCATTGATGCAGCTGTTGCTGAAATGAACACAGCATGGACCGCTGCCAGTGAAGAAATCTATAAAGCGCAAGCAGCTGCCGGCGAACAACCGCAAGGTGATGCAGGCGCTCAGCCGCAGAATGATGGCAAAGCTGATGATCATGTAGAGGATGTACAGTTTGAAGAAGTGAAATAATTATAGCGAGAATTATAAAAGTAAACCACCTGTTTGTCGGGTGGTTTCTTTTTATTTTTAAGCAATATGTATTTATTTCTAGAACGATATTACGCTGAAGTTTAATTTTTTTAATACTTTAGTTGTACCATTTTTAAATTATAGTAAATGAAAATATTGTTATTGAGGATTCTGATCATCGTTATTGTGATAATAATATTACTCTTGGTCATAGGATTGTTTTCTAAAAAAGATTACAGTGTTGAGAGTGAAATAAGTATCAAAAGGTCAAAATTGGAAGTGTTTGAGTATATAAAATTATTAAAGAACCAAAATAACTACAGTAAATGGGCTTTAATGGATCCTAATATGAAAAAGGAATATACAGGGATTGATGGAGTAAGGGGATTTAAATCTGCATGGGAAAGTAATATGAAAGAAGTAGGGCAAGGGGTACAGGAAATTGTAAAAGTGACAGAAGGAGAAAGAGTTGATTTTGCATTACATTTCATCAAGCCATTCGATGGAATGGCAGATTCTTATATGACGGTTGATCCGGTAACACCATCAGAAACAAAAGTAAAATGGGGGTTTCATAGTAAAATGAAGTATCCGATGAATATATTATTAATGTTCATGAATATGGATAAAGTGATCGGTAAGGATTTGAATACCGGACTAAATAATTTGAAGAACTTATTGGAAAAAAAATAATCAATAATCAGGTATACTATTTAAAGGACATTTGATAAAACAAATGTCCTTTTTTACTTATGAAGTAAATCCTATAACTTAGAATCTAAAATCGGATTATGGCATTAAGCAGGATATGGAGTGCGTTCATTATTATTGCAATTCTTGCAGCATCATTTACTTGTATTTTCTCTGAAGGTGGTAATACAGTTTTTAATAAGATGGTAGTGGGTAAGGCAGGAGATACCACACAAACTAGAATATATGACAGCAGTACTGTGCCTTCAACAGTTTTAAACTCATTGGGAGCGAATAAAGAATTCAAAAAGGGCGAGCAAAAGATCACCAAAACTCCTGACAATAAATACCTGACCTATAAAGAACAAACGGCAGACGGGATCATCGAAACCTGTAAAGGTGCGGTGAATATTTGTATCGGCTTAATTGGTATCATGACTTTGTTTATGGGCTTTATGAGCATTGCAGAAAAAGCAGGAGGGATCAATTTACTATCTAGGATCATTGGGCCATTCTTTTCTAAAATATTTCCTGAACTGCCTAAAGGGCATCCGGCAATGGGGCATATGATGATGAATTTTTCTGCTAATTTATTAGGGTTGGATAATGCAGCCACTCCATTTGGTATAAAGGCAATGGAAAGTTTACAGGAGATCAATCCGGATAAAACGAGGGCATCTAATTCACAGATCATGTTCTTATGTTTGCATGCATCCGGATTAACGTTGATACCTGTAAGCATCATCGCATTAAGAGCATCTACCAAAGCCGTTAATCCTACAGATATTTTTATTCCTTGTATGATCGCCACCTTTGTTGCAACCATGGCAGCGATGTTCATAGTTTCTATCAAACAAAAAATAAATGTATTTACACCGGTGATAATGGGATGGGTGTTAGGAATATCTGCTATCATTGCATTATTGGTGCTTTACATAAAATCATTGCAGTACACAGAAGTACAAACCTTCTCAGGGTTGCTAAGCAATGGGTTGATACTATTTATTTTTCTTGCAATTATTGCCGGAGGTATCTATAAAAAAATAGATATTTTTTCTTCCTTTATTGATGGTGCAAAAGGTGGTTTTGAAACAGCTGTCAAGATCATTCCATATTTAGTTGGGATGTTAGTGGCAATTAGTTTACTTAGAAATAGTGGCGTGTTTGATGTATTGATCAATGGGATGAAAACAATGTTTGCTGCAATGGGTGCAGATACTCGTTTTGTAGATGGATTACCAACTGCATTGATAAAACCTTTTAGTGGTGGAGGCGCAAGAGGTATGATGGTAGATACAATGAAAGCATATGGCGCTGATTCTTTTGCAGGAAGATTGAGTTGCATTTTACAGGGCTCTTCCGATACAACGTTTTATGTTGTTGCTGTTTACTTCGGGGCTGTATCAATAAAAAATACAAGATATGCAGTAGGAGCAATGTTACTGGCAGACCTGGTAGGCATTATTACTTCGATAATTTTGTGCTATCTGTTTTTTGGATAATGAATCGTTAAAGGGGTTAAGTAGTTTAATGTTGTTTAACTTTCTAATTCCTTGTTTTATTTTCCTTTTAATAGAGAACTCGTAACTACCTTTCCATCAACACTCAATTTTAATAAATATTTACCTGCGGCTAAATAACCGGTATTAACTAACTTTTGATAAACACCTTTGTCAGCTTTTTCATCTACCACACTAGATATTAGTTGTCCCTGAGAATTGAAGATGTTAAGTTTTACAGTTGATTTAGCAGGTATTGTATAACGGAGTGTTGTAAACGAACCTGCCGGATTTGGAAATGCTTCTAAGGTGATTCCTTTTACAGATGTTCCGATTTTTACGATAATGATATTACTGAAGGAAATTTGGCCATCCAGATCCACTTGTTTCAATCTATATTGATAAGTACCGCTTACAGCCATATTATCAGTGAATGAATAATTTGTATTACTGCTACTGTTGCCTCTGCTGTTTACAAAACCCACAGACTGCCAGGTGTTAGAATTGATCAATGTTCTTTCAATGGTCCAGCCTTTATTGTTCAATTCATTAGCCATACTCCAGTTAAGCAAAACGCTTTTGTCATTCAAAACTGCATTGAATGAAATTAATCTTACAGGAGTAGTTTCTAATCCTGCTGCCAATCTGTTGAGGTATACTTCCAACATGGTGTAACCCGAAGTGCCATCTATATTATTTCTATCTTCCGGATTTTCAGGATTTAAACTATTTGCCAGTTCCCATTCGTCGGGCATACCATCATGATCAGTATCTGTAAGTGAACCACATACATTGTACACAGGCCATCCTCCTACTGCACTGGGATTGTCAATAATGCCTGCTTTACCGGAAGAACCGGTACCTGAAGTGGTTTTATTCTTTACTTCATTCATTATTCTTGTATCCACTGCATCTCTTTTTGGGTAGATTGCACCACAATAAGCTAGTATAGAATCATACGCTTGCTGTGCAGTTTTCATGTCGATGGGCTGTGCAACAGTAAATGCCGTATCTGATCTTGCAGAATCCCTGCTGGCTAAGGGTATATTGGTAAAATCTACAGCCAGCCAGTTGTCTGTCGTTCTTGCGGTATTACCATCTATATAATTGCCTTCTACATGATAGCGGCTAACTGCAACCGAAGAACCCGGATAATCCGGACGCATTAATTTTTGACTATTAAGGGAAGGAGAGGCAGGGCCGGGTTTCAAATAATTGTTCATGATATTTATTCGAGACAAACCGCCGGGTATTTCCACTTCTCCACCATAAGTTCCGCTTGAAGTTACCCAATTATAGTTCACGTTATTCCTGTAATCAACCAATGCTATGGTATCATGAGCCCTGCTTCCGTTAAACCTTGGTACACGACTGTTCTGGTGTGCAAGTAAATTATGATGGTAGGTAGCGTATTGTCCGCCCCATACTCCACCATACGCTCGTATTCCTTTTGGATGAGCCGCACTGTAGAGCCCTTCGCTGATAATACTCCATTGAACCGTTACATTTTTTGTGTCGTAAGTAGCCAGACATTCTTCATTGGCCCAGCTGATTGAGCAATGATCAACAATTACATTTTCATAATTTTCGAGGTCTAAACCATATGTAACAAATGTACCGGTAGGTGCGCCGTTAGCATCTAAAGGCGGGCCTGGCCTGAAACGTAAATGACGCATGATCACATTTTTTCTACGTGGCCCCCAATAAAATAATTGACCACCAGTTGCGCCATTCAATAAAATAGACCGATCAGAAAAACAAATGCCATCACATGGAGCAGTTTGTCCGGCAATAGTAAGATTATCTCTTTTTATTTTAATATCGCTTTTAAGATGTATAAGGCCTGAAACTTTGAATACAATGGTTAGTGGTTGATAAGAAATAATTTGAACATTTGGGTTAGCAGCATCTTTATAAACATAAAAAGTATCAACATATTGATCTAATGCCCAACGAAAACTACCTGCCACACTATCCTGCAAAGTAGTCACTTCAACTACTTTGCCGCCTCTGCCGCCAGTGGCATATTTTCCATAGCCCTCAGCTCCGGGGAAGGCAATTAACTGCGCCTTAGATTGAGTATAAAATCCGGAAACGCAAAAAATAAATAAGGAAACAAGAGTATTTTTTTTCATAATAAAAAGGCAATAGGTAATCGTTATTTAGATTGGCAAAGGTACTTATTTTTTATAGTCATTCGCCGCTTTTATCGGGGTTTCCGCAGGTCTTAATGGCTCATTTTCATCTTCACCTGATTCGTAATAATCTCCAAATAAATTAGCCAATTTCATCGTATGATAAATATTTCGATTGTATTTGTTTCCAATTACTATTATAGTAGCACTATCCTGTAAAATTCTGGTGAACACCGCATTACTTCCATGCCACCAGCCATTATGAAATATGATTTTTTTCCCGGTAGGGTAAATATTCATTCTCCAACCCAACCCATAATTTTTTACACCAGGCCGTTCATTGCTATATGGGGCATACGCTGCTTCTAAAGTTTTTTGAGTAAAAATATATCCGCTGTTTAAAGCCCTGTCCCAGATCAACAGATCTTCTGGGGTAGTATAAATATTTTTATCTCCATAAATGGCATCTAAAAAATTGAAAGGCATCAGGCGGTTTCTCCAATCATAACTAGGAGGTACTTTTACAGTATCAGCCATGGTGAAAACAAATGTATGTTTCATTTGCAATGGCAGAAAAAAAGTATGAGACAAATAATCACTATATTTCTTACCTGTTACTTTTTCTATTAATAAAGCCAGTAAGGCATAATTTGTGTTGCAATAGGCAAATTTCGTATTTGGGCTAACGGCAGGGGGTAATTGATCTTTTAAGGTAATTAAAGTATTTAAAATGTCTTCATTAGTGGCCATTCTCTTCTCATCCCAATGAATGGACTCCATATAATGTGTATAGTTGGGTAATCCACTTCTATGACTTAATAATGAGCGAATGGTTACACCCGGGTAATTGAACTGAGGAAAGTATAATGAAAATTCATCATCTAATTTCAGCTTTCCATCTTGCCATAGCTTTAAAACAGCCATGGCTGTAAATGTTTTGCTCACAGATGCAATATGTAAAGATGAATTTGCTGTAATGGTATCATTTCCGGGCAAATGTCCTGTTCCGTTATAAGCTTCAAAAATTATATTCCCATTTTTTGCCACAATCATCCCTCCATTAAAGCCTCCGGGTTTTAATACCGTATCGAACCAGGATTTACTGGTATTATAAATTCTTTCTTTCTCTGCCGCTGAAACCATTGACGGCACTGGCAGATCAATAATGACAATTTTTTCGTTTTCTCCGGCATTATTTTTAGCGCCGCCAAGATTGCAGGCCGAACAGGAAAAAACAATTAAAAATAAGGGCCTGTAAGGTTTTACAGCAATAAGTATACGATAAGTATGAGATGAAATTTGATTGAAAAGTGATATAATTGCCGATAACATAAAATAATTAAACGTAGATGAAATATCTTTGTGCAAAATAAGGTGTAATAATCATGGCAGACAAAAAAATAACAAGTTATCCAAAAGACAAGATCAATATCCTTTTTTTAGAAAACATAAGCGATGTAGCTGTAAAATACTTTAATGCAGCAGGTTATGTAAACGTACGCAAGTTAAATGGGGCATTGAGCGAAGAGGAATTAATTAAAGCCGTTAAAGATGTTCATTTAATAGGTATCCGCAGTAAAACACAGATGACAGCAAAAGTGATCGATGCTGCAGAAAAATTACAGGCAATTGGTTGTTTTTGTATCGGCACCAATCAGGTTGACCTGAAAGCGGCGACGAAACATGGCATTGCGGTGTATAATGCACCTTACAGTAATACAAGAAGTGTGGCAGAATTAGTGATAGGTGCCGCAATTATTTTAATAAGAAAGATCATTGACAAAAATATAGCAGCTCATAAAGGTATCTGGATGAAAGATGCCACAGGCAGCTACGAATTGCGAGGCAAGACTTTAGGGATCATTGGTTATGGTAATATCGGTAGCCAATTGAGTGTGCTGGCAGAAGCATTGGGAATGAAAGTTATTTTTTATGATACTGAAACCAAATTGCCCTTGGGTAATGCATCAGATTGTAATTCACTAAAGGAATTATTGAATAAATCAGATGTGGTTTCTTTGCATGTACCGGATTTACCAAGCACCCGTAATCTGATCAATAAGACCAATCTGAAATATTTCAAAAAAGGAGCGATATTGATCAATTATGCAAGGGGAGAAGTGGTTGACCTGGATGCGTTGGCCAAATACCTTAAGGATGGTTCATTAGGTGGGGCTGCTATAGATGTATTCCCTTGGGAGCCAGAAAAAAATGGAGATACATTCACTTCGCCGTTGCAGGGATTAAGTAATGTATTGCTTACGCCGCATATTGGTGGTAGCACCCAAGAGGCTCAACATAATATTGGGGATGATGTGAGTGCTAAATTATTCAACTATCTGGAAAAAGGTATCAGTAGCGGATCACTGACTGTACCGGCATTAAGTTTGCCACCTTTGGAAGGAACTCATCGCATTCTGCACATACATAATAACGTTCCGGGAGTGCTTTCAGAGATCAATACTCAGTTATCTAAGCATAAAATAAACATTTTAGGTCAATACCTTAAAACGAACGATGCTATAGGATATGTAGTGCTGGACGTAGATAAAGGACTCAGTAAAAATGCCGTAGAACTATTAAAGAAAGTAAAAGCTACTATAAAAGTGAGAGTGTTGTACTGATCTCTCTATTTATCTTTTTAATAAAACCCTGCTATTGCCAGCAGGGTTTTAAATTTCCACAATTTCCATAGTTTTCAAAATTTATTGAAAATATTGTATATTTGTGGTATAAAATTCTGTATATGAAACTCGTAATAATAGGTGGAGGATTTGGAGGGTTAAGATTGGCTCGTAGCCTAAGTAACAAAGCCGGTTTTGAGATCACTTTATTAGATAGATTTAATTACCATCAGTTTCAACCGTTGTTCTATCAGGTCGCAACAGCAGGGCTGGATGCCAGTAATATTTCTTTTCCGCTGCGAAAGGTTTTTCATCAATCGAAAAATATTCGTTTCAGGGTGGCTGAAGTGCAGCAAATAGTATCTGAACAAAAAATGGTGGTGACTGATATTGGTAATTTTGAGTATGATGCATTGGTGATTGCCACAGGTGCAGATACTAATTTTTTCGGCAATCGAAATATTACAGATAATGCTTTGCCGATGAAAAGTTCGGTAGAAGCATTACAGTTGCGGTATAAACTGTTGCAAAATTTTGAAGATGCTTTATTGGTTAAAGAGCCGGAAGCATTGCAAAGATTCATGAATATCGTTATCGTGGGAGGTGGGCCAACGGGTGTAGAACTGAGTGGTGCTATCGCAGATATGAAAAGATTTGTATTGCCGAAAGATTACCCCGAATTGGATTTTAGCAAAATGAAAATTTATCTGTTAGAAGGTTCTTCTAAGGTTTTGGGGGCTATGGCGGAAAAATCAAGTATACGCTCAAAAAAATATTTGGAAGAATTAGGAGTAACTATATTAACGGATAGTATTTTAAAAGATTACGACGGACAGGCTGTTTTATTGCAAAACGGAAATATTATTCCTGCCAATATTGTTATTTGGGCAGCGGGTATTAAAGGCAATGTGCCGAATGGTATTGATCAGGAATTGATAGCAAAAGGAAACAGAATTAAGGTTGACAGGCATTGCCGTGTACAGGGCTTCGACAATATTTATGCGATAGGAGATGTGGCTTACATGCAAGAGCCTGCTTATCCTAACGGTCATCCACAAGTGGCGCCGGTGGCTATGCAACAGGCAGATACCATTGCTAATAATTTGAAACGGATAGAAATGAAAAGCAGCAATGCGTTGCTGGAGGAATTTACATACAACAATCAGGGTAGTATGGCAACTGTTGGCAGAAATCTTGCGGTAGTTGATCTGCCAAAGCCAAAATTAAGTATCGGCGGTTTCCCTGCCTGGCTCATATGGATGGGATTACACCTGATGCTGATTCTTGGGGTAAAAAATCGCTTCTTTGTGTTTTGTAACTGGTTGTATAATTATTTTACTTACGATCAGAGTTTGAGACTGATATTTAATGTAAAAGCAGATAAGAAGAAATAACAGAATTTAGTTTTAATAGAGTATAGTCTTAATTGTATAGGTAAATGGAGATAATAGCAGGTGTTGCATTTAATTAATCCTCAAAAAGCAAAGTGTAACTATACTTTTTTATATCTTCTGTAAAAGTATCGTAAGAATTCTTGGAATATTTTTTCGGTCATTATCATCAAAATATTCTTTGATTGAAACAATAGCAAAACCATTATTCGTAGCGGCATCTGTGAAATCAGATATGTGGTGGTTGTAACAAGTTACGATCTGCTGACCGTTATCGGTATCAAACCTGGCTTTTGATCCACCGTATTGTTTAAATGGGTGGAGTTCTCCGATATATACATGACCACCGGAAATAATTGCAGTAGATAGTTTTTTAAAGATAGGATCAAGATCTTCTATATGCTCCAGCACAAGGCTAAAAGTGGCCAGATCATATTGTTTATTTATGAATTCCCATTCTTGAGTAATATCAGCTTTGTGAAATTCGATCGTGTCTGCATTTATCTTACTTTTTGCTTTTGCCAGCATCTCATCCGAAAGATCAACTGCTGTAATGTGAGTAGCTTTTGTAATTAGCCATTCGGTATTTTTTCCTGTTCCGCAACCAATTTCAAGACAGTTATTAAATGTAATATTAGCCAAGCTTTCCTTTAATGAAATGGCCTCAAGGTCTCTGGTTTTGTTATCGTTAGTATCGTATTGGTCAGCCCAGATATTGTATGCTTGCTGTACATTCATTTCTGTTGCAATTATTTGTGTAATAAAAATACAGACTTTTTAGAATGGGAGTTATAGTTCGACGCAAAAAAAAATTGTGATAATGTGTGTATCACGATTGATATCAAAATATATTCAATGCTAGCTGCAATGACCGAGTATAACCCAGATGACAATAAATGCTAATACAGTACCAACACATCCAAATCCCATCTTTTTTGCGCCAACTCCTGCAATCAGTCCTCTGAATAAGTTATTCATAAATAATTCACTTTTCTAGTATGTTTAAAACTGTCGATTTCTAAAACTATTAATTTGTTTTCAAATGTCTTTTTTTTCTCTGATACGCATTATTATTACAAAAATGATTGCTACCACCACAAATAATATGGCAATCACAATACTCATCCCTTCATTGAGGATTTCTCCTGCATCTTTGCAAGAAGAGACCAGTAAAGAGATAGAGACCAATATGAAAATTATATGACGATTTGCATTTTTCATAGATTATAAGAAAATAAAACGAACCTTGTTATCTATATCGTTTCTGCGTTGAAGTTCTCATTTATTTCAGTATTGTCTGCTTCGTCTTCCTGCAACTCCTTATTACCGTTAGTAGTGTTGGCCGTAACCTCTTCGTCATCATTCGTGCCATCGTCCGCTTCGTCCGGATTTTTGATGTCTGGTTTTGGTGCAGTTGGTTCAGGTTGTTTATCTTTATAATCTTCGTTTATTATTCTATTCAGGTTGTGATCTGTATGCAGACCGTGGCCACCTGTTTGATTTGTTTCCATTTTGCGTTTAATTTATTTACTTGAAATTATTGTCAGGTAAAAATGCAAAGTTTATTCGGGTAAATCGTTACACAATTTTTAAAAATAGTTATAAGATTCACATACCTGGGACAGGTATTGGATGATGGGGTAGAGGTAGATCCCGGTTATAACTTTACTTTTTCGTCAATACTTTTTTAGCGGCGCTTTTAAATGCTGCTGTTTGATGAGGAAGCTGTTCTTCTACCATTAATTTTATTTCGGGTAAGATTTCGGGGTATAGCCTGGAAAGTTTGATCAATACATATAACGAAAATACTTTAACGGCTACTGCTTCTGCAGGAGAAGCAAGGTATTGAAAGCAAATATCCATAACACGGCCCTGGTACTTTTTAGGGATGTCAGTATATTGAAGCAATCGGATACTGTTTCGTTTAACAGCATCATGTAAATTGGTATGCTGTAAGTTTTTTAATAGTGCTGGAAAATGTTTTTGTATCAATTCAGGATGAGCTTCTATACAATAGCTTACCGGCCAGGCTGATCTTTGTGTTATTTTTCCCTGATTCTGTAAAAACAAATTAAAAAGCTGATCAAATCTGAGTTGCGAAGCACCTACCCAATGTACAATTTTTTCACATTGAGCTTTTGTATGTTCTTTTATTATTTCGTCGATTAAATTAAATGCTGCCAACACCTGACTATTTATGCATGGATAATTTCTGTATCATTTCTGTGCTTAAGGCATCGGCATACATTCCAAATGCACTGGTGATTACTCCTTTAATATTCCCTTCTTTGGCTTCAACAGCATATACAATATCTTCATCCGAAGGGTTGGTTTCTCCTTCAAAACGATATACTTCAGTTATTTCAAACTCATTCGGATTAAGACATATTTCATTATTAGAGCACATTAATTTGTCAAATGCAATATTAAAGTCGAGTGTATACCCTTTTGCTTTTAGCCCATTTAATGCATCCACTACGGTTTCATATGTTTCCATTTGTTTAAGTTTATCCTAAAGTTACAGCATATTTGTTCATGATATTTCAATATTTCGCTAATACTCTGGTCATAATTTCCTTCTAAAGCAATAGTTTATGTAAATTGCACGATATGAGTAAAGACAGAAAATCAAATTCAAAAAAATCATCACAAACAGCTATAGTTAAGGGGAGATTAGATATCAGTCGTAGCGGAATGGGATTTGTAATTGTAGAAGGAGTTGAAAAAGATATTGTTGTAAGACCTAACGATTTTGGAAGAGCTTTTCATGGGGATATTGTACGGGTGCAGATCAATAAAGAAGGTGGCGGTAGCAAACGCACAGAAGGTAAAGTGGTGGATGTAGCCGAAAGAAGTAAAACAACATTTGTAGGGAATATAGAAGCTAATAAGAATTTTGCATTTTTTGTTGCAGCGGGAGAAAAACCGATTCCTGATTTTTATGTGCCGGTAGATAAATTGAACGGAGCTGTAAACGGCGACAGGGTAGTAGTGAAATTAGTTAAATGGGATAAAGCAGATAAGAAGCCCGAGGGTGAAGTATTGAACGTTTTGAAAGCAGAGGATCTGAATGATATGGCGATGAAAGAATTGCTCATAGATGGAGGTTTCCCTTTATCTTTTTCTGATGAGGTGATGAAGGAGGCAAAGCAGATGTCTGATAAAATTACCAGGGAGGAGCTAAAGAAACGTAAAGATTGCAGAGACATATTAACTTTTACCATTGATCCCGTTGATGCAAAAGATTTTGATGACGCTATTTCAATAAGAAATTTAGATAATGGCAATTATGAGATCGGCGTTCATATAGCTGATGTCAGTCATTTTGTAAAACCGGATAGTGTGTTGGATAAAGCGGCTTATGAAAGGGCTACCAGTGTCTATTTGCCCGATAGAGTAAATCCGATGTTACCCGAAAAGATCAGTAATGAATTATGTTCTCTTCGTCCTAATGAGGATAAATACACTTTCTCAGTGATATTTCAAATTACGAATAAAGCAGAGATAAAACATAAGTGGATCGGTCGTACTATTATCAATAGTAACCATCGGTATACTTATGAAGATGCACAACAGATCATCGAAACAAAGGATGGCGTAAATTTTAAAGCCATTTTATTATTGAATGACCTGGCAAAACGTTTCCGTAAAGAGCGGTTTGATAATGGAGCGATCAATTTCTCTTCACAGGAAGTTCGTTTTACATTAGATGAAAATGGTAAGCCTTTGGGTATTGTAGTGAAAGAAAGTAAAGACGCACATAAACTCATTGAGGAATTTATGTTGTTGGCAAACAGAACTATAGCTGAATATATCTCCAAGATAAAAATAAATAAACAACCTATCCCTTTTCCATATAGGATACATGACACACCTGATGAAGAAAAACTAAAACCATTTGCAGCTTTTGCAAAAAAATTTGGTTACACATTTGATATTAAAGACGAAGCAGCTGTAGCCGGTTCATTTAATAAGTTATTGAAAGATGTAAGTGGAAAACCAGAGCAACATGTATTGGAGCAGTTAGGCATACGTACGATGGCCAAAGCTGTGTATACGTCAGAAAATATCGGTCATTATGGTTTAGGATTTGAACATTATTGTCATTTTACTTCTCCGATACGTCGTTATCCGGATGTAATGGTGCATCGAATTTTACAGGAATGCCTGGATAAGAATTTGAAGCTGGATAAAAAAATGGAGGAAAAATGTAAACATTGCAGCGACAGAGAGCGTAAAGCAATGGAATGTGAGAGAGCCGGTAATAAATACAAACAGGTTGAGTTCATGCAACAGTATCTTGGAGAAGAATTCGAAGGTATTATTAGTGGTGTTGCGGCATTTGGTTTCTTTGTAGAAACTGTTTTGCATAAATGTGAAGGAATGGTTACTGTGAGAGATCTCAGTGCCTATGATGATTTCAGATTAGATGAAACCGATTATGCATTGGTTGGTTTGCGTACCGGTAAGAAATTCCGCATGGGAGATAAAGTGATGATAAAAGTAGTGGCCGCTAATTTAGAAAAACGACAATTAGATTACGAGTGGGTAGTGGGGAATGAAAAATTAGATGCCCAAAAATCTAAATTAAATCAAAAGTCTAAAAAGAAGTAATGAAATCTTTTACAGAATTGTCTAAAATATTTGAAGAAAGATTTGCTGTAAGGCATTTTCCTGATCATACAAAAACCTTGTATGACCCGGCACAATATATTTTACAACTGGGAGGTAAAAGAATAAGGCCCGTTGCGGTTTTGATGGGTAATGAATTATTCGATGAGATCAATCCGGATGCTTTTCATGTGGCAGCTGCCATCGAACTGTTTCACAACTTCAGTTTGATCCATGACGATATTATGGATAAAGCTCCCTTGCGGAGGGGGATGGAAACAGTGCATAAAAAATACGGAGACTCTACTGCATTGCTGGCCGGAGATGTGATGTTGATCCAGGCATATGAATATATTAATAAGATCGATGCGTATCATTTACAAAAAGTGATGCAGCTATTTAATAAAACTGCTAAAGAAGTTTGTGAAGGTCAGCAACTGGATATGGATTTCGAATCCAGAAGTAATGTTAGTTTGGAAGAATATGTAAACATGATCACCTTAAAAACTTCTGTGCTGCTGGCTGCAAGTTTGCAGTTAGGAGCAATTCTTGGAGGTGCAAGAGAAGGTAGTCAGCAATATTTATACGAGTTTGGTAAAAATCTCGGAATCGCCTTCCAGGTGCAGGATGACTATCTTGACGCATTTGGCGATCCGGAAAAATTTGGCAAACAGATCGGCGGCGATATTCTTGCCAACAAAAAAACATTTTTAATGATCCATGCTATGGATACTGCTTCTCCTGAGCAGTTGGCTGAGTTGAATTCATTAGTTGCCAATAACCCTGCAGATAAAGTTGAAAAAGTATTGAAGATATTTAAGGATTGCAAAGTAGATGATTGGGCAAAAGAGTTAAAAGAAAAATACCTGCAAACAGCCTTGAAAAATTTAGAAGATACTCCTGTGGTTTCTTCTCGTAAACAATCACTGGCCGATCTGGCGGCGTATTTAATACAAAGAGAGCATTGATTGAAAATGGATTTTTATAACATATTCTAAAAAATCTCACTTCAAACAAATTTTCATAATTTACCTCTACAAAATAATCTTGTATGTCAAATTCTTTGTTCCGCACAAAAAAAATTGAAAATATTTTAGCAGAGGGCGGCGATGACCCTCATGGGGGTGACGGATTAAAAAGAGTGTTGACAGTTCGTGATCTTACTTTCTTTGGAATTGCTGCCATTTTGGGAGCAGGTAGTTTCAGTAGCTTAGGTGGCGCAGTTTTTAATGGCGGGCCTGGGGTAGTGATATTGTTTTTGATAACCGCAGTTGCTTGTGCATTTACCGCATTTTGTTATAGTGAATTTGCCAGTCGAATACCCGTGGCAGGTAGTGCCTATACCTATGCTTATGCAAGTTTTGGAGAATTGTTTGCCTGGATCATTGGATGGGCTTTGATAATGGAATACAGTATTGGTAACATTTATGTTGCTTTTAGCTGGAGCGATTACTTTACTTCTTTCTTGTCTAAATGTGGTGTCGATTTGCCCACCTGGTTAGCCACAAGTTATAAAGAAGCTCAGCATGCGGTAAGAGATGGTGCTTTAACCGGAGATCAGTTTGAAGCATGGAAAACAGCTCCGGTTATTGGTGGCTTGAGAATAATCTTTGACCTGCCTGCGGTGATCATCAATTTCCTGATCACTTATCTTGTTTATAGAGGAATAAAAGAAAGCCGCAATTTCAGCAATGTAATGGTGATACTTAAAATGGTGGTTGTAGGGATGGTGATCGTAGTTGGCGGATATTTGGTGTTTGCGAATGGATTGACTTTTAACTGGACACCAGCTAATGACGCAGGGGTGAGGTCTTTTATGCCAAACGGTTTTAGTGGAGTGATGGCGGCGGTTGCGGGAGTGTTTTTTGCGTACATAGGTTTTGATGCGGTGAGTGTGTTAGCAGAAGAAAGTAAGAATCCCCAACGGGATCTGCCAAGAGGGATGATCTATTCTTTGGTTATTTGTACTATTGTCTATATACTCTTAACATTGGTTTTAACAGGTGCAGTTAACTATCGGAATTTTGATGGAGTAGGCGATCCCCTGGCTTTTATATTTGAAAAACAGAATCTGAATGTTGGCTGGATGCAATTATTTGTTGCAGTTGCTGCGGTGGTAGCGATGACAAGTGTGTTGTTAGTATTCCAAATGGGACAACCTCGTATATGGATGAGTATGAGCCGTGATGGGCTTTTGCCATCTGTATTTCAAAAGATCCATCCAACATATAAAACACCTTCGTTTGCAACAATTGTAACCGGTTTGGTCGTAGGTATTCCTATATTATTTACAGATAAGACCTTTGTGTTAGACTTTACCAGTATTGCAACATTATTTGCATTTGTGTTGGTTTGTGGTGGCGTATTATTGATACCACGTAAAGAAAAACAATCCGGTAAGTTCAATATTCCTTATATCAATGGTAAAATAATTTTTCCTTTCATTATTATCGGATCGATAGCTGTATTGGTATATATGATACCGAAATATTTTACCGATAAAATAGATTTTACTGAAGAGAAAAAAATTGATGCTTTTGCTGCGGTTATACCTAAACACAATTTTGATACAGTGATGGTATTACAACAATTGCAACAACATTTATCAATAGCAGCAGATCACGATGAATTATTTACAGGCTTATCAGATTCGATTGCTGTAAAACAATCCGCAGCTGAAAAAATTTCGGTGGCCAATAAATTCATTGCTTCTTCCGATACAGAACAAAGTCGTACACAAAAAGTGTCTACAGTTATATTCTGGCTATTAATGATTGGGTTAGCTATCATTACGATAGTGAAAAATTATTCTTTGATACCATTAATGGGTGTCAGTACTTGTCTTTACTTGCTTACAGGAATGACCAAAGCCAACTGGTTGTGGTTTGGAGGTTGGTTATTACTCGGCTTGATAGTTTATTTTATGTATGGTTACAAGAAAAGCAAACTGGCCAAATAATAATGATCCGGTGTTTTTTACAGAATGAGATCAGTTTTTTAAAGTCAAATCTGCGTTATCAGTGTTCTATGTGTAACTTTGCAGTCCTATAAATAACAAATGAAATACGAAGTTGGCGATAAAATAGTGGTGAATCTTACTGATGAAGAAGGAGTGGTGGTAGATATCATGAATGAGAAGATGGTGATGATTGAAGTAAAGGGGGTAAAATTCCCTGCTTATACTGACCAGATCGATTTCCCTTATTTTAAAATGTTCTCACAAAAGAAAACTGTACCAAAACAGAAGGTATATGCCGAGGATGTTAAAAAAGAAAAGGGTAGCAGTAAACAAAAAGTAGCCGATGGGGTTTTCATTTCTTTTGTACCGGTATTTGAGAAAGATATTTTTGACGATGCGGTGGTTGAAAAATTTAAACTGTACCTGATCAATCAAACAGATACGGAATTGGATTTCACTTATACTTTATTGCTTAACGGGGTAAACGATTTTGAATTAAAGAATAGCATACTTCCGTTGAATGATTTTTACCTGCATGATGTACAATTTGAATTGTTAAGTGATAATCCCCGTTTTGATTTTGAATTTTCTCTTACAAAACCTGATAAAAAGAAAGCGGAGTATTTTGAATCATCCTTAAAAATCAAGGCAAAACAATTATTTAAGCGTATCGAAGAGATGCAGATAAAGAATGAACCTTCATTTTCTTATCTGTTGTTTCAGGAATATCCGGATAGAATAGAGACGGAAAAGGTTGATCTGTCAAAGTTGGGCAATGCCGGTTTCAGGATATACGGAGCTCATGAAATAAGACAAAATATGCCGTCGGCACAATCTGTAGTAGATCTGCATATAGAGAAGCTGACAGATGACTGGAAGCACCTGAGCAATTACGATATCCTGACCATCCAATTAAAAGCATTTGAAAAGTATTACGACCTGGCTATCAGTCATTTTCAGCCAAGTTTAATCATAATACACGGTGTAGGAACCGGGAAACTAAAGAATGAGATCCATGAGATATTAAAGGCTAAAAAGCATGTGAAATCCTTTGCCAATCAATACCATCATAGATTTGGCTATGGGGCAACAGAGATTTATTTTGAATATTAAGTAAATGTTAAAAAAAAGTTAGAGAAATGTGATGTTGGTAATGTTTTTTTACCGTACTTAGCAAAAAATAAGTCCTTCCGTAGAAACGGAAGAACTTTTAACGATTGCTTGCCATATGAAAAATTCTTAAAGTAATTTTTGACTGAAACTGGATTTCAGTATTTTTATCTCCGCATGAATAATGCGCCTCAACGATTGGATGTCATTTTAACGATTGCTTGCTTATGAACTTTATTTCCCAACCTTCTTACACAAAAGTAAGAAGGTTCTGTATGTGTGATAAATCAACTTGATAAAGCTTTTATTACGCTAAGAACGTTAAAAAAAATGCAAAGTCCTTATTGGTATTGCATTTGGCTAAATTTAATTTATGATGTCCAACAGATTTACAGATATATTATTTCAACTGATAAAGTCATTAGAAAAGGCAGAAAAGCGGAATTTTAAGCTCTATATCAAAAGAAGTTCACACAATGAGAACCTGAAAATTGTTGAATTATTTGATGCAATGGACAAATTGCCTGAATATGATGAGGCAGTTTTGCTAAAAAGACTCTCTTCCATCAAAAAACCACAACTGTCTAATGTAAAAGTGCATCTCTACAAACAATTATTGAGTAGTTTACGATTATTGAAGAGTACGGAAAGTATTGATATGCAGTTAAATGAGCAGTTGGATTTTGCCAGGATATTATATAACAAAGGGCTGTATCAGCAAAGTTTGAAAATATTAGAGAAACTAAAGGAAACAGCGAAACATCACTATAAATATAATTTTCTGACACAGGTAATTTCCTGGGAAAAAAAGATTGAAGCATTGCATATTGCCAGAGGGATGCAAAGCAGAGGAGAGTTGCTGTCTGCTGAGGCAATAGAAGTAAATGATAGGGTACAGATGGTTGCCCGGCTGTCTAATTTATCGATACAGCTTTACAGCTGGTTTATAAAGAACGGTCATGCCCGAAATGAAAAAGACGAACAAGGTGTAAAGGAATTCTTCAAAAACAATTTACCATCCGAAGCATTTGAACAAATCGGTTTTTATGAGCGGATGTATCTGTATCAATGTTATTGCTGGTATGCTTTTATTCGCCAGGATTTTATACAGTATTATCGTTATTCTCAAAAATGGATCGATTTGTTTAATGATCATCCATTGATGATAAAAGTTGAAACAGGTTATTACATTAAGGGGATGCACAATTTGCTGAATGCCCATTTTGATCTGCGCAATTATCAAAAATTTGAAACAACCCTAAAAGACTTCGAAGCTTTTTCTAAAACGGATCTGGCAAACAGGCATGACAATCACCGTATCCAGACATTTATATACATTAACAGCGCAAAGATCAATCAGCATTTTATGCTCGGAACATTCTCTAAAGGCCTCGAGCTGGTGCCTTATATTGAAGAGAAACTGGAAGAGTATTCTTTGTATCTGGATACACACCGGATATTGGTCTTCAATTATAAGATAGCATCTCTTTATTTTGGTAATGGAGATTATAATACCTGCATAGATTATCTGCAGAAGATCATCAATGATAATGTTGATTTCAGAGGCGACCTGCAATGTTACTCAAGGTTAATGCATTTAATGGCTCATTATGAAATGGGTAATTTGGAGTTGATAGATTCATTAACTAAATCGGTTTACCGTTTTATGGCTAAGATGCAAAATCTTACTATAGTGGAAGAGGAGATGTTTAAATTCCTGCGTAATTCATTTAAAGTACATCGTTCTAAATTGCAACCGGAGTTAGAGAAGTTTTTGCATACGATCAAACAGTTGGAGAAAAATCGTTTTCAAACCCGTTCTTTCGCTTATCTGGATATTATTTCATGGGTAGAAAGTAAAGTGTATAAAAAACCAATGGCCACCATTATCAGAGAAAAATATCTTGCAGGGAAGAAACGCAACTATTAGAATGCCGCATTTAACTGCTACTACTTTTTTCACATCTCTTTTTTGTAAAATATTACAGATATTCGTTCAATGAACATCCAGTCGCTTGCAATTATTGAAGACGATGAAAAGGTTCGTAATTATCTTACGGAACAAATTCAGGCATATACCAATATCCCTCAGGTCTTGTCATTTTCGGATGGAGAGGCTGCTTTGTCTGCATTAACCAAGAATGCTGTGGATATCGCCATGTTTGATGTTCAATTACCAGGAATAGATGGAATAGAATGTACCAAAAGATTGAAAATGGTACATCCCCGTATGCAGATTATGATGCTGACCGTTTATGATGATACTGAAACAATTTTCAGTGCATTAAAAGCAGGCGCAAGTAGTTACATGCTAAAAAGTACCCCACCCGAAAAGATCATCGAAGCAATTGCAGAATTGCATTCCGGCGGTTCTCCTATCAGTAGTCAAATAGCCAGAAAGGTGATCGAAGCATTTACTGTAAAGGAAAAAGTAAACGAATATTTTCAGGAATTAAGCAGGAGAGAGCAGGAGATGCTTGAATTGCTGAGTAAAGGATTTCGTTATAAAGAAATTGCAGATAAACTTTTTTTAAGTGTTGAAACTGTACGTACGCATATACGCAATGTATACGAAAAGTTACAGGTCAATTGCCGTATCGAAGCATTGAAAAAAACAGGACTGTTATAATTATACCTCCCTACCGAATTACTACTTTTTTCACATTGTGCTGCGTAGCTATTCAGTTTACTTTTACTGTATCAAATCAATCATCCATTAAGTAACATTCTAAAAATTGTATTATGAAAAAAAACATGCTTTTTCTGCTGGCACTTATTGGTGCTTTAACATTTGGTTCTTGTAAAAAATCTGACAAGTCATACACTTGTGCAACCTGTACCAGTACACCAAGAGCTGCTGCAGCAAATGATGCAAGCAGTAAAGGTGTATATATAGGCGTATTGATCGGTTCTTCAGGAACTATTAAATTTGATGTAATGAACAATGGAACTGATATCACTGCCGTAATGGTAATTGATGGAGTTACTGTAAATCTTACATCATCTGTCACATGGGTATCAGGCCAGCCTTATATAGCGCCTTTTACAGGAACATTAAATGGTTCTCCAGTCAGTATCACCTTTAGTGTAGATAATAACGGAGGATCTCCAACGATCACAACTGCATCAGTTCCGGGACATCCATCAATCGAATTTACTTTAGTGAAAGAAACATCTACTGCATTGGTAGAAGGTTTTGAAGGAACGTATTCAACATCACAAAATGAAAAAGGTACATTCAATATATTATTGTCAAGAGTTTTGGGTAAATGGGGTGGTGTTGCCAGAGAAAACGGCACTACAGTTAGCGATGATATTAATGGTACAATAGTGAATGGAAAAATTATCGATGACAATAATACTCAGGTGGGTACTTTGTCAGGAGATGAGATCAATGGTACTTTTGTAGATGGTAATAATACTACTATTACTATTTACGGTAAAAGAACTTTATAAATTAAATACCTTTTATTTAAGTCCGACCATTCAATCAGAATGGTCGGACTTTTTTTATATCGTAATAGCATAAGTAAATGAACTTCCTTCATTTATTGCAGAATCAATAGTAAGTGTTCCATTTACTTCCTGTATCCTGTGTTTAATATTCTTCATTCCATTACCGCTAAAATGCTGCGTAGTGTCAAACCCAATTCCATCATCTTTAACTGTAAAAGTTAATTGTTGTCCAACTAATACAGCTTTTATATCTATTCTTTTTGCCTTGCTATATTTTACAGCATTATGTACAATTTCTTTTGTGATCAGTAAAAGGGCTCTTCGTTGTTCGTTGCTAAGTATAACCACAGAAGTTGTTTCCGGAAAATCAATAGTGAATATAATGCCGGAGTATTCAAGCAATTTGTTCAATTGTTCTCTCAAATAGGCAAATAACAGATCCAGTGTTTTATTTTCAGGATTTAAACTCCATACTATCTCACTCATATTACTAATGAGCTTATGACTGGTCTCTGCAATTTCTGCAAATTCATTATTCCCTGTTGGCTGTTTCCGCAAAGCATGTTCGCTTATCAAAGTAATTTGTGTAAGACCAGCGCCAATATCATCATGCATTTCACTGCTGATACGTTTTCTCTCTTTATATTCCGCAGCCAGCATAGCTTTTTCATGCAATTGCCTTTGCTTAAGCAGTTTGCGGTTGTACAATAAAAAGGCTACAATACCTAACAGTGCAACAACAATTCCAACACCAATAAACTGATATTTTCTTTTTTGTAACAAAAGTTTTTGTTTACTGGCAGTAAGCTTATCGATCTCCTGCTGTTGTTTTAACAGTATGATTTCTTTTTCTTTTTTCGCTGATTGATATTTGCTCTCCAGTTCGGTAGTTTGCCTGGTTTGCTCTGTATTGTACAGGCTTTCACTATAGGCAGAATATTTTTGATGCCATTCAAATGCTTTTTTGTAATCCTTCAGTCCTGCATAGTCATCCGATATGCTTGAGGCTGCTTCAACCACAACATTCATCGCATTTAGTTTGAGAGCAATATTAAGCCCTTTCATATTATAGTCAATGGCCTTATTATAATCTTTCATTTTAGCATATACATTACCGATATTGGTCATGTTTACGGCTATAAAAAACTGATCTCCCAGTTCTTCGGCTATTTGTAAGGATTTTTTATATAATTCGATTGCCATTGGGTAATTACCCAGAAATTTATACACTATACCAGTATTATTGTATGACATCGCCATCCTGCGCCTGTCATTCATTTTGATATAAATCGCTAATGCTGTATTGTATTCTTTTAATGCTTCGGGGTATTTTTGAAGGTACTGTTCGTATACCACTCCTCTGTTATTGGCGCAGTCGGCAATAATAGAAGAATCTTTAATAGTAATAGCCATTTCTTCTGCCTTACTATATATATTAAGCGCCGAATTGTAATTTTTCTGCTCTTCATACAATGCACCCATATTTATTAAGGCCCGGGCCTCAGCACTTCTATTCCCTGTTTCCTCAGCCAATACAGCCAGTTTTTCATAATACTTCATCGCCTCAACTCTTTTCCCTGTTTGAGAATAAATATGGCCAATATGATTGTAAATGGTAAGCAGTTGTTTTTTGTCATTCGTTTGTAATGCCGTACGCTCACATTTTTCAAAAATCACTAAAGAACTGTCGTATGAAGCCCTGTTATATAACTCAGTACCCTTAGAGATCAGGGCACTGTTGCTTTGGGCATGTAATTGAGTAGCCAGTAATAGGGCAGCCAATGCAAGGCAATAGAATCTATACATGTTAACGAATAAGGTTTAACCAAATATAGCAATACTAATTTGGTTAACCAACATATCAATTTGACTTTGATTTATTGATATGAGTAAGGAATTTTATATATGATAGCAGGTTTGTAATCGTTGCCATCAACTGAGAAGAATTAATTTATAACTACTTTAGATCATGCAAGCCACTATCTTTGGCCATAATCTTACTATTTGTGTCTATGAAACTGACAACATCTTTTATTACTAAATGGTTCTTGCTGATTGGAAAGATCGAGGGGTATAGTTATTTGATCTTATTGGGGATAGCAATGCCACTGAAGTATATTTTAAACGAACCAAAATATGTTCGGCTATTTGGAACGGTGCACGGAATACTGTTTGTGTTATTTATGGTGCTGCAGCTATTGATGTTACTTAAAGTAAAGATGTCTTTTAAAAAGGCAGCCATTGCTTTTTTGTTATCATTATTACCCTTTGGTACTTTTTTTCTGAAACGATTGGTATGATCAATCTATCCTTCATAGATCACCCCGGAAGAAGGTGTTTCATTCAGCTCTATTCTTTTTAATCCGGGGAAGATTGGTTTTATTCTATTCCAAAGCCATATGGTCAATATTTCGCTGGTAGGGTTTTCTAATCCTTGTACTTCATTTAATAACTGATGATCCAGCAATTCTATGATTGGCAGTATTCCTTTTTTCAGATCGGTATAATCAATGATCCAACCGAGTTCCGGAATAATATCTCCTTCAATAAATACAGTAAAAAAATAAGTATGCCCGTGAATTTTTCCGCATTTGTGTCCGGCTGGTACGTTTGGTAAAAAGTGTGCAGAATCAAAAGAGAACTTCTTGTAAATGATCATAATCTATACTTCGTTGATGTGTGTTTTGTGTGTGATAAAAAGAAATTATGCATGTTCATATTTCTCCCATTTCAATTTCTTGCCGAAAATATTCGTATTGTCCGTCATTTTTACCATAGTTAATTCTATGCACCATACATCACCCGGCTTTGCCAATGCAAAAGGAAATTTTTTATGATAAAATGTTTCAGGTTTAATGTATTCCGGAAATCCGCCATAAAGAACTTTGCCGGTCAGCTGTATTCCTTTTAAGGAGAGTAGTTCATTTTTGTCGGGTAAAATACTTCCGGCTATTATTGGGTTCTCTGCAAGCAAAGTAGAGTGCAGGGTTTGAGAAGAAGATTTGAAAAACAATAAATGATTACGCTCATCAAAAGCATAAAAACAATGAAAACAATATGGGGTATTGTCTTTGTCAGTGCAGCAAATGGTGGCTATTTTGTTTTCTTTTATAAAATTAATTATTCCTTCTTGCATGTAGTGTGATCATGGATATGTTTACAGTATATGATACCTGGCTAAATAAATTTCTGCGGCAAAGTAAATGGTTTTGATGTTTTGCACCTATGATTAAAATCATAGCAACAATTTTTGTTTGGTTGAGTATTTTTCTCTAAACAACGCCATATTAAATAAAAGATGGCCTGTATTAAAAACGGTTTGCAAATAATTGCAAACCGTCTTTTTATCTATAGTGGTTGTGATGTTAAGCGGCAAACTTACCCAGGGTAGAAACCTTGCCCATTGCCGGATGGTCTGCAAGAAAATGATTGGCAGATTCATTCCAACATTGACCAAGAGAAGCAAACAAAGAAAATGTTTTTAAAATATCATTTGTTTCATCTGTTATTTCTTCTTCAGTAACAATTTTTTCGTTTCCTCTGATATTGGGTACTTCAATATAGGGTTGTTGTTTTGTTTCATTTGGATCTGTTGGATCCTGTTTACTTTGATTGTACTCTTTGTTAGTTTTTGTATCAGGTTGATTGTTGGTCGTTGGTAAATTATTATGAGTAGTTTCCATTTTGTGCGCTTTAGTTACGAATGAATTATCGTAACACAAAGATGCGTTTCCTGATAGGATAAATTGTTACACAATTATATGCAATGCTTACATTATTGCTATGTAGCGTATTGGGCCCTTGTTGATATGATAATAAATTACAGGAAAGGGCAGGAGTGGCTTTAAAATTATTATTTCTTATGCTCTCGATTGCTCAGCAATTTCGCCGGATTTTTTTCTTAATCCTTTTGCTTTCAGCATTTCGCCGATCTTATTAACCAGGAAGATCGAGGCATCAATTTCTTCTTTGCGTATAGCTACGCTCTCAATATTAAATCCAAAAGGTATTGATTTCTCCGAACAATAATTGATCAGTTCATCAGCAATATCCAGTGCAATTTTTACAGATTGTTCTACCGTGTTATCAGTTGTTATCAGTTCATTCTTTAATGAATCCGGAATATGTATGCCCAGCCATTCCATAAACTCAAGTGTTTTAACCGAACCACATACAGTCAAGGTGAAAATAACCGTAGGCATTTCCTGTTTTTTATATTTACAGGTTGCAGCTAGTGCTTCCAGTGTTTCTCTGGCATAATCAATATTGAATATACATTGCGATACAAAAAATGACACACCTGATTCCATTTTGTCCATCATTCTGATGTCTTCATCTCCGAGAGTGGCATGTCTTTCAGGAATAGTAACGGCACCAATTACAGAGTCGTTTTTATGTTTACTCCATATTTCATAAGCTTCCTTAAGACTTGTTTTTACTTTATAATCCGGAGCTGGAAGTCCTACAAGTACAGGGTAACACTTATTATCAGTAAGGTCTTGTAACCATTGCGCTAATTCTTCTTTGGTAAATTTTCCTGCCGGTCTGTAAATGATCTTGGGAATAGAAAGCGACTGTAAATGCGTGGTAGTAAATTCAAATGGATCCAGTGCGCCGGTAAACGGGAAAGGCCTTACTTCAGAAGTTCTGGCCGATTCATCCTGAACATCGTACACCACCAGGGCATCAATATCTAAAGGGTAAATACGTTCCAGTGTTTTCTCTGCTATTGTTATAACCTTTTCTGGAGCGGTCTGTATTTTTGGAGGAGTAATTCCGTATAATAAAATGCCCGATTCTTTTTCCTTTATCTTCCTTAAAAACATATAGCAGTATTATTTTATAAAGGTTGCAAAGGTAAGCAATTGCGGTTAAATAAGCCAACGATCAGTTGAATGAGTAATCCCAGCTGCGCTTTTGTGATGGCTTATGCTGCATAAAGGTTAAGGCATTTATAGCCACTTCTCTTACTTTATCGTCAGCATAGTACAGGTACCTGGAAATAACAGGGGAGTATTTTATGTTATAAGTCAGTGATAATAAGTGTAATGTGTTGCAAATAAAGACAGGCCCGCTTTCATTCAGCATTTCAAGGATAGGCGTAAGCTGTATATCTGCCAAACCGGAGGTTTGAGTATAAGCAGCAGAAATATTCCTGAATAACAATTTTCTTATTATCAGATTGTCTTCAAGTGGTAATAAGTTTACCAATTCCTGAACGGTTTGTGCTATTTCTTCATTGTGGGTGTTATCGGCTCCCGATCGCATATACCTTCCTATGGCAGCTAATCTATTGGCTTTTTCTTCCGGGCTGCATTGCCCGATGCCTTCAAATAATATTTGAATAGTCTGGTTCATAGGGATTGGTACTTACACAACGTTTTTTTTACATCTTTAGTATGTTTCATCGTATGTAAGAATAAATATGGGCAAAAAGTGGTTGTTGTATAATATCTGTGTTTCATTGCATAATTCACACATGTAGTTGATCTGTGGTGTTATAGCCCTACATTACAGAAAGTATTAACATAAAACTCATCGCTATGTCTATTAACTTATTAGAAAAGATCCAACAAAATTTAGGATATCCTGTGTTGCAAAAAATTGACCCCAATACAGAAGAAATTGTCTTAGATGAAAAAACTCCGGATGAGGACAGGTTAAGTCAGGCTGCAATTCCTTCTATGCTGGCAGGGTTGTACATGTATGTGCAATCGGATGAAGGAGCTATAGCCTTTTTGAGAAATAACGGTTCAATAAATTGGACCAGTGAAATATTTACTGAAAATAAAATTGAAGCGATTCAAAAAATTGCCGGCTATGCAAACGTATCTGACGAAATAGTTGTTGCTACGATGAATAATATTGCCAATGAAGCGGTAAAAGTGGTAAAAGAAAATTTAACTGATGCGGCAGCGATAAAAGACATAAAACTGTTCTTTAGTAACCAAAGGAATACTATACTTTTATATTTACCTGCAGTATTAAATATGGGAGTATTACTACATAATGATTCGCTGGATGATAGTACCAACAAAATGGAAGGCCCCATATCCAGCTTGATGCAAAGTTTAGGTAGCGCTTTTTCTACACCGGTCACAGATAAAGAGATCAAAACTCAATAATTATTTTTCCCTGCTTTTATATTTGTATGCAATTTGTCTTCATATTATTAAGGTCAAATTGCCTGGCATTGGTCAGCTCAGATTTGAAGCCATTCTTTTGAATTATAGTGATCCTTACCCAATCGTTTTCAACAATTACAATATTGCTTTGTGGGCATAAATACTCACGTTAATGGAGATATGAATAAAATCATTATCTCGTTTTATTGTTTAGAGATGCCTGAAAAAATACGAACAAATTAGTAGACGTTTCAAAAAAATGATGCGACACAATGATAGGGTTGCATTCACGTGGTTAAAATAAACTGTAACATTTTTTTCACGTATGATGCATTATTTTTAAAACATCATTCACGCTTGCAAAAACTTTAAACAATGAAAACCTTACTTCTTTTCTCCGTGGTATCCTTTTGTACAGTACAGGCAGATAGTCAATTAGCTTATGTTGAAAAGCCTGAGTCCGTAAATTATTTTTCATCTACTACTAACAATCCTGAAGAAGATCCTGACCGGGTATTACAACTTGGTACTGATGGAGGACGGATGTCTGCAGTAGTATTTAAAAATCAGGAGTATTGTCGTGCAGAGTTAGAACGTTTTGATTTCGATGCTCATTTCAGTGTGGTAGGTGCTACAGTTTATTTTTCCGGTGCTAATTTTAAGAACCTGGAAAAAGGTACTATCACCAGCAGCAGTTTAAAACCTATCAAAGAACTTATGTTGCGTTGTGTGCCTGGTTCTATAGTTGTTTTTGATGATGTAAAAGTGATAGGCCCGGATAAAAAATTACGTACTATTCCCGGCGCTACATACATATTGTATTAATGATCTGATTCCAGCTGGAAGCGGCAGCCGGTAAAATAGTTTGATAGCATTTGGAGTCTTGCGATCAGCAAGAGTATGATGACTAATATCAGGCTAAGATTATTGTGTTTGTTGAAATCAATCAGTACTTTCATTCTTCAAACACCTGGTTTAAACAAATGAACATTAACGCCGGCACATTGCTTATCAGCACGCCTTCTCTGGATGGAAGTATCTTTGAGAGATCCGTTCTTTTTATCGCAGAATATAATGATAAGGGAGCAATGGGTTTTGTCATCAATAAATTATTCCCAAGAACACTGAATGAATTGGAAGAATTTAAAACATCTCAGGCCTTCCCTCTATATGAAGGAGGGCCTGTTGCAAATGAAAGCCTTTTCTTTTTGCATCAGCGGCCTGGTTTAATAGATGAGGGTATACATGTTATTGATACAATTTATTTAGGAGGAGATTTTAAAAAGGCAGTGATGCATATCAATCTCAAAACCATCAATGAAAATGATATTAAATTGTTCATCGGGTATTGTGGTTGGGATCATGGGCAATTAGAGGAAGAAGTGCAGGAGGGGAGTTGGTTATTATCTGATGCATCTATTCAAACTGTTTTTGTTCAGCCGGTTCAAGATCTTTGGCAGCAACAATATCAAAAATATAATAAATAATTTCTACGATCTGTTAGTAGAAGTTTTAGCGATCACGCTTTATATTTCTTTACCAGGTACTGGTTTATTATTTAGGTTCAATTTACATAAAACATTATCTTGCGTTTTCTTAATGCAAAAATGCCCGGGTGGCGAAATTGGTAGACGCACTGCCTTCAGGTGGCAGCGTTCGAAAGGATGTGCTGGTTCGAATCCAGTCCCGGGCACAAAACTGGATGTAAGGCAATTCTCTTTAGAATTGCCTTTTTTATTTTTTTATTTTTTTTCGGAATATTAAAAAATAAAAGATTTTTTCTCCCAGCGAGGTTTCACTTTGTTCTCTTCAATATACTATTCTTTCTGTGCTCACCCGTCCGCCTAAATAATAATACAATGTAGAATTACCAATGTTGATTTTACAGTTTGAAAATCCCGAGCGTAGTCTCGGGAAGTACAAAAGTTAAATCAGGGAACCATCCGACAAACGTGCCGTAATCGTTTGTCGGGCTCTTTTTTGTTTCTTTTTGGAGAAGTTGTAAATCCCGATTATTTCGGGGCAAAAAAGAAAAATAGCAAATACTGCAGCAAGAAACATACTGAAAAGAGTTTTAATTCTCTTACAGAACCCTGCCCTGCAACCATTCCCCATCAATTCCCGTCTATCTAAAATAAACAATTAATAACCAACAGTCTATAACCAACTATTTCAAAGAAATGATAAACTATTTAAAAGAAATAAGCAACTACTAACGGTAAATAACAAACTATTCAAAAGAAACGATTAACTACAAGCGAGAAATGACCAACTATTCAAAAGAAATGATAAACTATTAAGAAGAAATGACCAACTGTTCAAAAGAAATGATAAACTATCAAGAAGAAATAACCAACTGCTCAAAAGAAATGATAAACTATCAAGAAGAAATAACAAACTGTTCAAAAGAAACGATCAACTATAATCGAGAAATGCCCAACTATAATAAAGAAATGGTGAACTACGCCAAAGAAATAACCAACTCCTTCAAAGAAAACCCCAACTATTCCAACGCAATCAAATAAAAAACTAAGAAAATGAATGCAAAACAAGAAGCAAAACTAAACATGCTCAGAGCAGTAGAAACACATCTCAACGATAACAGCAGCATTGTCGCCACAATACCCGCATTCCAGGCATCAGTTCAGGTGTTAAGCACAAAAATTCAGGCCATTATCGATACTGTCCAAAACGAAGTTGTAATAACAACAGGCATCGCAGCAGATAAGACCGCTGCCAAAAAAGAACTCAGCACCGAAGCCGCCGCAATAGCCGGTATCATCGCCGCCTACGCAGCCGCCATCGGCAACAATGAATTATTACAATCAGTAAACATTACCTACAGCACATTACTCAAAACAAAAGACGACCTCTTAGCCCCACGCTCACAAAATATTCATGCCGCCGCACAAAATAACATCGCAGCATTAGCACCTTACGGCATCACACAAATGCAGATCGATCATTTACAACAAACAATAAACAACTATCAGTCAAAAGTTCCCAACACAAGAAACGCAACCGCACAAAAAAAGACATACATCGCCAATTTAAAAATGCAATTACAAGAAGCCTCCGCATTACTCACCGATCAGGTAGACAAAATAATACTAGCCTTCAGATCCACCCATCCCGATTTTGTCACAACTTACATTGCCAATAGGGTCATCATCGATCCACCTACAGCACACACCCAGATAAAAGGCACTATCACCAATTCTCAAACTACAAAGCCCATCGCCGGCGCAGCCATTCAGGTCATCGGTCGTTCAACCACCGACATATCCGATGCCGAAGGCAACTACACCCTAAAACCTCTAAAAAGCGGACACTATTCCATCATCATCACCAAAGCAGGCTACCAAACCCAAACCCTCAACCTCATCAAAGTAAAACTCGGCCAAACACTCACCCTCAATATTTCCATGCTTCTATCAACAAATAATTAAAGCTGTCAGCCTGACAGTAAAGTAAAGAGTGGTATTTTTTCACATCAATAAATCAGCACATATCAAACAAACAACTATTTCGAGTCAAATCATAACATAATGTAGAATTCCAAATGTCCAGTTTACAGTTTGAAAATCCCGAGCGTAGTCTCGGGAAGTATAAAAGCTTAATCAGGGAACTCACCAGAAAAGCGGATGTAATGCTTTTCTGGCGGCTTTGGCGCCTGTCCCGATTATTTTGGGAGTTACTTTTTTTTCGCAAAAAAAGTAAGAATAATACTTCTTCCGTTGTCGGTGTTTCGTTTAATTTTCAGGAAGCCCCTAGGGGCCGTTGCCTGGTTTCCAACCAGCACTAAAATAGTATAGCTACGCCTCCGGCACAAAATAACCTGGTACCATCCGTTTACGAAATCGATGCAACTTCCATTAACTATGCAAGATGTGAATTATGCAACTTTTTATTGAAATGATGTAACAATCGCTAAGCATCTTCAATCTACATTCGCATTGGTTTTCGTAAGGTTAATAAAAATTTAATCGGAGCGGATCTCTATCTGCTCCTTTTTATTTTTCACTGCTTGTTGTAACAGGCACTTAATTCGCTTCTTAACAAATAATATATATCAAACTAAAAATTTATGAAAAAGAAACTAATCGGTTTTACGGCAATTGTTATGACAATATTGATCAGTTGTAATAGTGCTGAAACTAAAACAGATGACAAAGACACTGTAGTTGTACAGGAAAAAACTAAAGAAGTGACTACCGTATACAAAACAGTAGAAGTAGCTCCGATAGTACGAACAAAATTTGTTGAAAGATATCCTGCTGCAACAGATGTACAATGGGTGAATTACCAGGATGTGCCTGAAACAGTAGTTGATTGGGATCTTACCGGCCAGGCTCCATTAGATACGATGGATTATGCCGCTAATTATAAGATCGATACCACCAGTTTCTGGAGTTGGTATACATCTCAGGGCGATTGGATATATACAGTATCTACCATCTATAGTGCAGAATTACCTGATGCAGTAAACAAAACACTTCAAAGTCAATTTCCAACTTATACTATTACATCTATAAAAAAGGAAAATGATAAAAACAGAACAGCTTACCAGGTAAAAATGGAAAATGGTGAAGATAAAATGACTGCTTTGATAGATGAAAAAGGAAACATAATGAAAAAGAAAGGCAAAGTAGACGGACAGAAGATAAAAGAAAAGAATTTGTAAGCGTATACTTTAAGTAAATACATTTTACAAATGCACAGGTTTATGCCTGTGCATTTGTGTTTTATCACTATCAAAGTATTCCCACATATGGTAGTTATAAATGCACACACAATGCAATGAATTGACGCATTGATTGCAATGTATTACGATTATTAATGTAAGAGCCGATAGAATATAACTTGCGATCTGCAAAGGCTTCATTTAAAAATTACTATTGCATCTCACATTCTCAAGTAGTAATTTAGTTTCCCTTTTTTCAATTTTTTACTTTTTAAATTTTACTAAAATGAAAAAGCATAATTTGAATCTGCCATCACAACGCAGGGAATTTTTAGGAACGCTTGCCACAGGGGTAGCAGCTTTTGGTTTAACCACACTTGCTGCACCTTTACATTTGGGAGCTGCCAGCCTTCCTTTATCCGATGAAGAAGATAATTTACCCGATGACCCTGAAGCCTGGTTTGCCAAAATAAAAGGTAAGCATCGTATTATGTTTGATGTAACTCACCCAAAAGAAATAATGCCCTTTGTATGGCCACGGGTCTTTCTCATTACCAATGAAAAGACAGGCGCTACTGCAAAGGATTGTGGTGTAGTAGTTGTATTGAGGCATGATGGAATTCCTTATGCATTTGAAAACAGGCTTTGGGAAAAATATAATTTTGGTGAAATATTCAAGGCAGATGATCCTGCAACAAAAGCACCAGCTATTCGTAATCCATTTTGGAAACCTAAGAAAGGAGACTTTAAAGTTCCCGGATTTGGTGAAGTGCCTATTGGCATTAATGAATTGCAGGATAGCGGCGTAATGTTTTGTGTATGCGATGTTGCTATTACAGTGTATAGTGCTGTAGTTGCAGACAAAATGAAGATGACCGCAGCTGAAGTTAAAAAAGATTGGCTATCCGGTTTATTACCAAAAGTAAAAGTAGTTCCTTCCGGAGTGTGGGCAGTTGGCAGAGCGCAGGAACACGGTTGTGCTTATTGTGCGGTAGCTTAAGCAGGTTGCATTTTTTATTAAAGCCGTTATCATTGTTATAACGGCTTTTTATTTGCCTTTGCTATCTCTTCAAATGGACCGTATTTATGTTGCTGTGCTGAAAAACTGTCGGCATAAGGACCAAAAGGATAGTCAACGGGTTTATTGGCTATTTCCGGCCAATCGTAATTAAAGAATACAACAGGCCTTTGTTTGGAAAGAATGAATGCAGCCACATCCCACGCTTCTTCATCTGTAAGTTCTGGCTCGGCAGGAGTATTTTTATAAGGCATGTTATTTTTTACAAAAGCAGCCAGCTTTGTTATGCGATACATTCCTGCACTAACGTTGTAACTATGTTGCCCCCACAAAGGAGGATATATATACCCACCGGAATCAATTTTTGCAGTTCCTTCGCCATCTACACCATGGCAACGTGCACATTTTGTTATAAATATTGATCTGCCATGTTCCGGATCGGCGGCTTTTTTCAAATAGGGCAATGCTTTAAAATCTGTTCCTGCAGAAGGTTTTGATCCTTTCGGAATATCTTTACCCACCCAGTTTATATAACAAACAATTGCAGACATTTCTTTACTGAGGCTGTCTATTTTTTTTCCGTTCATGCTTCTTTCCATACACTCATTTACACGAAATTCAACAGACTCTATTCTGCCGCTTCTGTTTCGGAATTTAGGATAAGTGGAGGCAACCATTGCAAAACAATTTGCATTCAGTCTTGTGCCGGCATCCAGATGACAATTCTGGCAGTTCATCCCATTGCTGATAACAGCAATAGTTCCTTTAGGGCCAAAATATTTCGATGTGTTGGCAATCAGTTCTTTTCCATAACGGATAAGGTCACCCTCTTTTCCATCCGGTAACAGATAAAAATTGGGCGCAGCCCACTCATTTGTTTTAATAGTTTCTGCCGTAGATATTGAAGCCGAATAATACAAAACAGAAGATAACACAAAAAGTATCAGCCAGGAGAGTGGTACATAATATGCAATGAGCCTGTTTTTTTTCATACCCCTTACTGTTGTTAATGTGCAACTTTAATGTATCCCCAGCCTTCATGTTCCTTTGTAATGATCTCATAAATACCATCGGGCACCACTTCAATACCGGCTATCAACTGATCGGCGGTAATATTGTTACGTTTCATAGTAACAGCGCATACTTTAAAATTCACGTTCTTTTTTGTTAGTAATTGCTGTATTGCTGCCAGTTGTTTAGATTGGTTGTTTACAACAAGATTAATTGCCTGCCCGTACACAACCACTTCAAGTGAAGCATCCGGGTTTGCGTTTTTTATCAGCTCCACTTCACGAACTACTGCCTGTTGGCTTACAGAATCTTTACTGCTGATATCAAAGACAACTTTATAGTTGGGTAGTTGTGTATATGCAGTGGAGTATAGCAACAACTGCAACATGATGAATAAAATATTTGCTTTCATGACAGTAAAATTTAACTGCTGAAAGTACAAATACTTTTAGCCAATTGCAAGAGATAAATAATGCAGAGGGAAATATGTATCCATACATATATCAATGAATATAGTAGTGCAGGATAGTGTGTGGAACAACAGAGAAAGAAAAGAGATTTTTTACTACGTATAGTATCGTGTAAAATAATTTGTTATAGATAAAAATGAGCGATGCACTGGTAGGTATCAAGTCATCCGCCCTAAAGCGGAAGACTTGCACCAGTGAGCCAGCTAGGGTTATTGCTTTATAATTCTTTCTACTTGTCTTTGATCGTTGCTCATCAATTGCAATATGTATACTCCTTTAGACAAGCCATTTACATTTATGTCATTTACACCTTCTGTACCATTTCCCGTCATAATTACTTTGCCGCTCATATCATTTAACCGATATTGGAATTTTGCCAGGCCACGTACAGTAATATCATTGTACACAAACGTAGAAACAGTAAATGCTTTTGATGTTACTTCACTGTTCTTTAAAGCGATGACATTTGAAAAAACAGTTTCGCCGGTTGTTGAAGTAGCTGTTAATCGATAATAAATATTATTGCTGTTTGCAGATGGGGTATATGAATAACTTTTCTCAGCAACAGGGAAACTATGTACAGGTTTAAAAGTGACGCCATCTATTGATGCTTCTATAGTTACTGATCTTAAAGGCTCATCAGCAATGATATTCCAGTTAAGGTCATGCTTGTTATTATCTTTTTTTCCAGACAACACAATGCTGCGTATGGGTAACAATACAGATGTAGCTCCTCTTAAGCGGTATGATCCGAGGCTGTTATATTGGGTTGCGTTTGCATTGTCAGAACCATTTACCACCAGGTAATAATCTCCTGAATTTAAAACCGTATCTATTGTAACGCTCAGGATAGTAGGTTGATCAAATGTTCCTATAAGTTTTTTTGAGGCATCATACAATTGCACTCTAAGATCAACATCAGCACCATTATTATCCGGGCCAACGCTAAAAGGAGCTGCTTCCAAATGAAAATTGGCGTTCTTAGCTATCTTAAATTTAAATGCATCCTTATCTGTAGAAGTAGAGATCAAACCATCTGCATTAATATTGATCGGGTCAAGCAAAGTTGGTGATACATTAATATCATCAGAATGATCATCTGTTCTGTAAGAGAATCCATTTGAAGAAGTAATAATAGAAAGATTATCCTGTTTTAAGGAACAGCTCAGTGGAGTGGGGCCATTGTTCCAGCTACTCATATTTCTGTAATAACTGTTACCCATAATAGGAGCCCAGCCAATTTCTCCGGTGCCTTGTCCTTGATTATAGACTGCAGTTCTGTTGCATGAGTTATCATAACTTGATTGGTGATCCAAGCCTAATGAATGGCCACTTTCGTGTGAACAACATTCAGCAACCATTTTTGGACTATTGGGGCCTAGTTTGTCGCAAAAAACAAAACAAGGTGTATCATCTCCCCAGGTAAATGAGTTCTTGTAAGTAACACCTCCAACGCCGGGATACCAGCTGCTGGTAGGAGTAACTACAACTCTTATTCTTTGTGTTAACGGAGCTGCTAAATAAACAGTGCTGTCGGTTGTAATGTTGATGTTGAAAGGTCTGTAATCTTCCGATACCCTGTTAAAAATTTCTGTTATTTCTGCATCTGTCATTGGTGAAGGCGCACAGTTGAATGGCACTGCATTATTCCACACGGGATTGTCTACATAGTACCCGTCGAAATCAAGATAAATGGTCGCTGCAGCCGTCGGCCAGCTATTCAACTTTGGGATGCAGTAACCATTTAACGAAATGAGTAATAACACAAGGAATGTTAATAGCTTGTTCATGATATTGGATTTATAAAGAATAACAAGTTGGCGCAATTGTAAATATTTTTTTGTCTGACATATATGCTAAAGATTCGTGTATTTCTTGTCTCATTATAATTGAGTGCAAGCTGGTAATATTTCGTCCATATTTATTTTTACAAATTGATAAGTATCATCTGCATTCTTTTTCAGTTCATACCCGTCTGCAGAGTTTTGCTGAAAAATATGTCCGGTAAAGACTGGTTTGTTATTTTCATCAATTCTTTTTGAAATTGAGAAGATAGCATCATTGTAAGCAGATAGCTTAATGGCCATAGTAAACAGCTTATTGTATTTAGCTGTATTACTAATAACTGTGCCGCTGATATCCAGCTGACCCGAAATAGAGGTTTGCATTTTTTGCTGTCCTTTGGGAAACGCAAAAAAATTGTTCAGATCAAGAGAGGTGCAAGTGATCGTTCTAGGCATTGATTTAAAAAGCGGGACTTTAACTAATTGGTTGCTTTGTGCAACACTTGTAACTGTTATACAACTAAACAGTACTACATTTAAAATGGCAAGGCGTCTTTTCACGTTAATTTTTTATATAATACTTAATAGAAAAACTTGAAATCGTTTCATTACAAAAGTCAAGTTGTCTTTTGCTTATTTAGTATCAGATAAAATTAAGGTTACGTTTTAACAGGGGGGAGGCGTTCAACAATCGGACACAAAAGTAGTGTACGTTTTACATATTTTTTAATGTATAACGTATGTTTATTTACGGAAACGTTCTCGGAGAGCCGTAAATTACTGATGCTCAGGATGTACCCAAAAACTGCGTTTATACGTTATTTTGTAGTCTTTTTTTGATAATTTTTTTTATGATTGGAAGATGAGTCGGAAAATCTTTGATTCAGCATGTACAAAACAGGTAATAATCAAGTATTTAGTACTATAACAGTTGCCTTGAAATACATCTTTTACTTTTTTGAGAAGAATTTTAACTCGGAAATATTTGTGGGATGGTAATAAATAGCCGCAGAAACAAAAGGTGATTATCCATTTCTATATAGCTATTACCATGCATATCAATGTAGTAGTTAAATGATTGTTGATTAAGCTATGCAGAATGAATGAGTATCTTAATCAAAGATCGTAACGATCATGTTACCCCAAACATTTCCGCAACCCCAACCTGTATTATCGGCAGGAACAACCTGGATGGTGTGTGCACCTGCTTGCAGCATTCCTCCGTAAGTGAAGTAAGCTTCTGCCCATTCAGTGTTTGTTGTAACACAAAGTACTGCTTGAACCAGTATTCCATCGATGGTTAGATTTATATCATGCCTGCCTAAAGCAAGTCTGATAGATTTACCAGTAACTGTTATTGCTGCAGAGTCTGTAAGTGTGAATGAATAATTATAAATAGGAGTATGATAGGGAGCAGGACAGGTAGTAACGGGATCAGTAACACGTATTACTCTTGTTTTTTTTCTACTTTCCCAGGTTGCCAAACCACTGTTGTCGCTGGTTAATACATAGCCGGCCTTTTGTGTACCATCTGTAATTTTTATATTACCTCCTACATCTAATTTGGCTTCCGGGGTTGCTACACCGATACCTACATTTTGAGCAATGACACAAGTGATGAAAGCAAAAAAAGTAATAAGAGATAATACCAGATGTTTCATGTCTTTTATTTTATATTGTATAAACTTACTACTAATTACTTTGTAAATGGAATAAAATGCAATTCCATATCAAGGGCTAAGCGTAGCGTTAATGGCAGGTGAAAGTATTGAATAAAATAAATTACAGTAGTTTTCTATATCAAAAATAATTTTTGATATAGTCCCAAATCAGATCAGCGATCATCCTCATTCCTTTGTCTGATGGATGTGATGCAACGGAAGCATCTTTAAATCTCTTTCCGGCCATATTTGTAGAGTCCTGCGATAAATTTGTTGTGGTTATAAAGGGGTAGTTGTTTTTGATGGCATATTGCCTGATCATATCGTTTACATCACCACCTTCAACTGTCCATAGGTGGTACCTTGTATACTTATATCCTTTTGGCCAAAAACCGTCGGCAATTACTCTTTCCGCTTTTTTGTTTGGATCTACATAATTGATGAGTTTGTCGTAATGCGCTATGAAGTTGCTGTCCTCTGCTTTTTTAACATCCACATTTTCAGATATTTTCAGGATCAAAAGATCAGGGTTCTTTAAAGAATCAAGTTTTGAAAAATTGTAAGAAGTAAAGTTTCGTTCAAAGTCAGATATGTTTTTGAAATGAACAACAACAGTGCTGTCTTTAAGGTTAATATTACGGATAAGTAAATGCACAAAATCACTATCCTTCGTTGATGCGGCCATTCCCCAGTCGCCATACCATTCAACAGCAGGATCAGGAGGAAGCCTGACGATACTGTTGCCTAAGATCAGTACTGTTTTTATTTTCCCGATCTTACTGCTATCAATACGGTTATGAACCACAGCTGGTGTTTTTTTGTTGCTACAGGCAACAAAAAAACAAACTAAGAGTATGAGACCGGAAGAGATCAGTATTCGATTGATGAAAGTTTGTTTTTTCACTTTGTATATGATGACATTTTTTTATTTGCAGTATCTGGCACATCAGAAAGCAACTCAATGATCAACAAATTGATCAATCCAATTTTTGAATCACTTACTCAAAATATTTGTATTTATCCTATAGATGATTCCGTTGTTTGTATTGACTTATAAATACAAGGATCCAATTGTCTTCTTTTACCATCTTGTTGGAATTTCTTTCGAGTATTTCAAGCATGCTCAATATTGTCTCATTATCTGTATCGATTTGACTAATGTTATCTGCCCAAACGCTGCAAGATGTTACAAAACTATTTGCAGCGGAGAGGTATGTTGTTAAACTGTCATACAGTTCGTTTTGTCCACGGGTAAGCCCCAGGGAGGCTAATTCGTTTTGATAACTTTTAATATTCTCGAATAGCCCCTTGCAATGGGTGTCTTTGATCTGTGATGAATAATAAGGCCATGCGCTACGGTTGAAATTGCCTTGTCCATCCATTTTCATGCTTCCCTCCAGGTATTTTAAGAGCGTTTTTATTTTGGGGCGATGAATGGCATCCTGTTGTGTATACATATCAAATAGTTGTTTTGCTTTTTTATCAACTTCAACTACTTCAACGTTTTTATTAATGGGCTGTTTGGGAGGGGCAGTAGTTGTTATCTGTTGCGGAGGCCTGTTGAGAATGATAACAGCTTTACCCATATTCAGTTTTAATTCTTTATTTGTCAGTCCTTTTATTTCCCATTCAGATATTGACTTGTCATCGGGTCTTAAAGGATTGTTCATCGTAACGATCACTTTATTTTCTTCCTTGTTAAATTTCCATGTGCCCTTGAGAGAATTGTATAAATATTTTCCATCAGCAGCAAAATCCATTTCTGTATTACGAAAAATGACGTTCGCCTGTTTCAAAGTCATAGAGTCGAGTTTTTCTTTATCAGCAACATCTTTAAATTTCCATTTGCCTTCTATCAGTTTTGTTTTTTGAGCGTTAGTTGTATTTACGAGGAGGCAGAAAAACAGGGTTGCCAGGTAGAGGTATTTGCTTGTCATAAATGCTTGTGATAAATGTTAAATATTACTTTAGTGTCAAATATATTTTAGTTTTATTGCTCACTTGTTATTTGCCGTTCTATAACTCATACACCACATATCCCCATGGTGGCATATTCCATTTTTTATTGGTTATCATTACTTTTGAGCCCTTAAAAACATTGTATGCTTTGCCATATAATGTTTTATCTTTTATAACCACAGGTTGCTGATGAGCAGAAAAATTTAGAATTACCAATATCTTTTTTCCTGCTTTTTCTCTTACAAATGCATAAATCGCTCCGTCGTTTCCTGTGCTTAATTTTTTAAATGAGGCATCGGCAGAAAGAGCTACATTTCTTTTACGAAGATCAAGCAAAGTTTTATAAAATGCAGCTCTTTGAAGTTTATTAAAAGTCATCGGGTCTTTATCGAAAAACTTTAGTGCTCTCAATACCGGTTCTTCCTGCCCGCTATAAATTAATGGAACACTGTTGATCATTGTTTGTGTAAATACAGCAAAAGGCTGATGTACGTTGCCGGGGAAGGTTCCATAGTCTGCTTTGTTCCAGCTGTTTTCATCATGGTTGCTTGTAAAGTACATTTGAATAGTATTGGCAGGATACATCTTGTCATTTTCCTGCTTAATGCTATCTAAACCAAATGCAGGTCTTTCACCCTTTGCAATCTTTTCCATCATTTTAAACATATGCCATGGATAAACAGCATCAAAACCACTTTCAGGAAGATAAGCACTATCACCTTCTGCAAGCATGAAAATACTTTTCATCTTTTTTAATTGAGGGATACATTTATGCCAAAAAGAAGCAGGGATATTCCAGGCTACATCGCATCTGAAACCATCTATATCTGTAGTGGAGACCCAGAATTTCATAGCCGCTATCATACTATCCTGCATTACAGGGTTTTTATAATTCAATTGCCTGGTGTCTGCCCAGTCGGCAGCCATAGCTGCATTACCATTGCTATCTTTTACAAAGAAATCGGGGTGTTCTGTAAGCCATCTGTTATCTGCACCTGTGTGATTGGGAACCCAATCAATGATCACTTTCATTCCCTTATTATGTATTGACCGAACCAGCTGTTTGAATGCAGCGATCGAACCAAATTCAGGATTAAGGGCTGTGTAATCGGATACAGCATAATAGCTTCCTAAAGAGCCTTTTCTATCTACCTTACTGATAGGGTTAATGGGCATGAACCAGATCGTTTGTACACCCATCTTTTTTAAACGGTCTACATGTTTTGAAAATGCAGCTAATGTACCTTCCGGTGTATACTGTCTAACATTTACCTCATAAATATTGCCTTGCATTATCCAGGAAGGATGGCTGTTGGTGCCTGATACATTTATCTGACAGAAACCAACAACAGCAATCAACTGAAACAGAAGGATAGATAATATTTTTTTCATCATGAAAATTTTAGTAAGCAGGTAAGGTTTACTTTAAGCAAAAGCCATTGCTTGTGTAAAACGAATATAGTTTTGTGTGTTCAGGAATTGATTGACTGTTTGCTCAAGACTTAACCTAAATGTATAATTAAAAGTTGATTTTTTCAACTACTGTTCATCAATTTATAGCTGAAAATAAGAGGGAAAGATCTTATGTATTTGTGCTGTATTAAATAGGAGAGGGTAATGCCGATACCGTAATCTATCTTTCTGCTTTTGACAGATGATCTGCAAACAGCTTTTCATCAAATTTGTTTGCCATTTTCTTTGCAAGAAATGATACGCCGAAAACAAAAGCATTTTTTACAATGCTGCGAATACTCAGTCCCTCTTCCGGCTTTTGGGTAAATGCTGTATTGAAAAGGTCTTTTGCAATGCTTACAGGGTGTAAGCAATCTTTAAACTGATCCCAGTTATATTGTAATTCTTCTTCCAGTTCCAGCTGGCGCAACAGAAGACGTCTTTTTTCCTTTTGTAAATGCTTTATACTTTTAATCTTCTTCATGATCGTTGAATATTTTTTTGATCAAAGCATTCATTACGGGTAAGCGTATGAGTCTCTCTCTTGCGATCCATATAATGATCGCAAGTAACAGATGCAGGCAGCCTACAATCAGGAACCCCGACCAGGAACTTCGGGTGTATTCATTTAAGTAAATGGATAAAGCAATACTGGCGAACAAAATAAAAAACAAGAACAAAGAAGCGGCTATAAAGATTGCGATGGCGCTTGAGATGATATCTGAACATATCTCTGCTACATCAAGTTTAACAGACTCGATCCTGACATTTACATATTCCTTTACAGTGCCAATCATCTCTTCGACTTTGGCGAATGTTTCTCTCATTATTTTTACGCTTCATTGATGCTATGCCTGTCTGATCAATTGCTCTCTACGCAAATTCACTTTTTCTGTCTTTTGCGCCGTTACCATGATGTCTTAATTGTTCCAGTTTTTCTTTAGCGGCATCAGTAATTTTTTTTGTTCTGTCGCTTATCTTTTTCCTGGTTTCTACTCCTTTATCAGGAGCATACAATACGCCTAATATACCGCCGATAGCTGCGCCGACAGCTAATGCTGTCAGTAATTTACGATTAGTATTCATGATGTAAAATTTAAGGTGATGTGTTACTTAAATTTAAATAAAATAATTTGTAAATGCCAGCAATGGAGCTATTATTTTTTTTAAATTTCACATGTGATCAATGATAATAAACCACTGCCTGTAAACCAGTGGTTTATTGATTATTGATCGAACGTATTTTGAGATGCTACATTTTTTTAGGAGCCATCTTTGTTGAATCTGCAGGAGGTGCTCCTCCCATCATTCCCATTTGTGCCATCATACTCATATTGTCAAAAATACCCCAGCGTTCAACAGCTTTATCTCCTTTGATAACAACGATGTCAATGCCATCCATAGTAAATGATTTATTGGTTGCCGGCATTTTTCCCATCGGACCGGTATTTGTTCCATTAATGGTAACATACGCTACTACCGTATCGCCTTCAGCCACCATGAATTTAGTTGTTACTTTCACATCCGGTATTCCGGTCATCATATCAGTGAACTGAGCCTTCAGGTCATCGGTGCCTTTTCCTGAATGGCCGGGATCGGGATTGTGGTCAACAAAATCGGATACACAAAATGAATCGATCATTGCAGGAGCATGTGCATTGAATACCTGGTCATAAAATTGCTGCATCCTCATTTTGTTATGAGCTTCGGTGCCGGCCATATCACTGCCGGCTGGGCTGTTTTTGCAGGAATAGATACCTGCTGCTACTAGCAGAAATACAATAATTTTTTTCATATGCCTTAGTTTTAAAATGAACGGATAAAAGTAAATATTGACCTCGAAAAATGCAATGGTTTTGTGCCGGATTTTTTTGTGATTGTACAATATGTTGAAGATCAAAAGGAGGGAAGACAGATAGCCGGAATAGCCGTTGAAACAATAGGTAATAAAAAAGGGCTCATCATAGAAATGAAAGCCCGGTTATTACTAAAATATTCTACATAGTAAACGTATAGTATTAAACTCTATTGTCTTTTTCTGTAATTATCATAAGAAGTAGAATTTATTCTACATGCTTACTTATTTACAAACACAGATGTGTAGACGTTGCTTTTGCTATGCTATGATGGCTGACTATTTTCTGAAAGTGAATCTTACTTTTATAGGAGTACTACCAACGGTGCCAAAATCTGCTTCTGCTACAAGTGTGCTACAATCAAAAGAAATGATAGTGAGGTCATCAAGATTGAAGGGCCCTACAGATCCGATATTCAAATGACCGGTAATATCAATATCCCAATTACCGGTACTGCTTTCATCAGTAGTACAAACAGTGCCTGCATCAGTATAGGTATAAGTGCCGTTAGCATTTAAGGTAAGTTTATTATCTCTTTCACAGGCTTCTGTATAATAGCTGGTAACATCTGAGTAAGTACCACCTCCGCCACTTTCAACTTTTACAAAACTATAAGTCCCGGCAAGGTCAGCCATGGAGGTCGGGCAGCTTTTAGTAGCTTCTTTTTTACAGGATATTATTGTAATTGCTGCCAGAGATAAAAACAGGAATACTTTTTTCATGTATTGATTTTTATAAGAGTAGCATAAAGAAATGAAGTGATATACGTTTGTTTACTTTATGCTAAAGCAAATATATTATTAAAATAGGATTGTAGGATATTTGTAACAGTTAGGTTTAGATATTCTTCATTTTGTTTTGTATCTATATGTATCATTTGCAGGGACACAAATCGTGGTAGAGAAATTCGTTAAAATAAGGGATAATAAAAAAGGGCTCATCATAGAAATGAAAGCCCGGTTATTACTAAAATATTCTAAGTAGCAAACGTATAGTATTAGTTTATATTGTCTTTTTTTGTAATTATCGGAAGAAGTAGAATTTATTCTACAAAAGCCCTCTTAAAATTAATTTCAAGGCGCATGGACTAAGGCACTGTCGGCAGGTGTAGTAGTGCCGATACCAACACTTTGCGCTGTAAGAATTGTACTTAGTAACAAAAATAATGCAGTAACAGATGCGTATAGAGGTCTCATGAAAATAGGTTTATAGTTTTTGAAACTTACACGATAGCTTTAAAAATAATATTTCACATTTGGTTTTTCAAATTTTTACCAGATTTTTTCTGAAATAATATAGAAAGGAAAAGTTATAGTGGTAGTTACCTGTATTAGAAATTGAGGATAGTAGAAAGTAAAATAACAGTGTCGTTTGCAGCAGATGAAATTATCAACGTGTTTGATTTACTTTCAGCTGTTGGCACAATGATTTGTTCTTTCCAAGAATTTATTCTCTAATGCACAATGGTTAATTTATTGCCTTCTGAAACTGTTATGGTGGCTGCTGCGGTTCTTATATTTAAACTATTACAAACAGCATCGGTTATGTTAACCACTACATTTCCGCTGTTTATTTTTACATCTGTATTGATAGTTGGAATAGTGCCGCAACTCCAGTTGCCCGGAACATTCCAATTATTATTAACAGCACCTGTCCAGGTGTTTACCATTTCAATGCTAAAAGTATGACTGTATTTGAAAGTACTTACGGTATTAGCAACATAGTTTAGCAAGCAGCGATATTGGTAACCGTTATATGTGTCCGGTATATTTGTTAATTGTAATGTTTTTGTTGTAGCACCTGCATAGGTACTGTTATTAGAAATATTTGTAAAGCCGCTGCCGGTATTTACCTGCCATTGATAAGTGGCCTGGTACTCATCGGCGTTAGAAACAAATGTAGTGTTAGTGCCGGGACATATTTTTGAAACAAGGCTGCCACCGCTGATAAAAAAATTATTTAATGCGCTGGGTTGAACTTCTATATAATAATCTTCTCCATATTTTCCGAAAGCAGTGGGAGGAAATACAAGCTCCGTTCCGGCATATACACCACTGCAGGCAGTATTGGTATTTAACACCTGTAATAAATTATATTCAACCGAAGCGTCGGCCTGTTTCAATAGTTGCAGTTCTTTTTTAGTGAAATATATTCTGATATATACATAGCTGCTCCCCGAAGACAGATTGTTTTGACTGGTAAATGAAACATTCCTGTTAAGTAAATAATTGCCGGTTGGTGTAGAGCGTAAAGATGAATCTGAAGAATGAGTATACACCTTTGTATTGATAGCTCCTAAAAGGTTATTCGGGAATATCTCTGCTACAATTTTTCCTTCAGTATCAAATATGGGCAACCATCTATACATGTCATCTAAATTTACAGTACTGCTCACCGTTATAGAAGGGTTGCTTACACAATTACCTCCGGCTGATATGGGAGGTAGTACGCTGGCAGTAGTGTCTTTGGCACCAATACCCAGGCGGCCTGCGGTAAAAAAGACATATTGACTGTTAAGTGCATCAGGTAACATTCTGAAATAGATCGTTTCGCCTGGAGTTCTTCCCGTTAACGAAATTTTTGCCTGGTACCCTTCCGAAGCCCAGTAAGGATCGTCGGGGCCACCATCTCTGTCGCAGGCTATTTCCGTAAGGTTGCCGCAGTCTCCGCTATATGCTATCAACATACTATTATAAGCGCTGATACCAGTATTTGATGCATTTAATGGTACATTAAATGTTTGTACCACCACATTGCCCGTAGCCGGTACCGTTACCTTGTACCAGGCATCGTTGAGAGGGTTGGTTGTACCGCTTCCATTATTGATCAATGCACAACTGCTGGATAATCCGGTAGTAGGAACTGCTCTGCTTAGGTCTATGGTTTTAATGCTTGTACAAAATCCTTTGCCCACTATCAATTCAACGGCATCGGAGCAGACTTCATTGATGATGCCCGTAGAGATACTACCGGTATATTTGACCCAGCTACTGCTGTTACCTGATGCACAACGGTTCCTTACATACACGCTATAATAAGTGAGCGGCTGAAGGCCGGTAACATCTGCAAAAGTATTGGTGGTAGTTCCGCTGGTAACCAACCCTGTCGCTCCACTTCCTCCGGCTCCGGATAGCCGCACTTCCCAATCGTATCCCACCGAAGGGCTACTGACACTCGGTGCACCCCAATACAACAGGAATCCATCTTTACGCACATTGGAATAACTTAAATTTGCAATGCTTCCGCAAGCAGTGGTATTAGTAGTAAATGTTGTTGCACCACTCCATACTCCGTAAGAAGGACTGGTACAATTTGTTTTAAGATAGAACTTATAGGTAGTACCCATTGCTAATCCTGATAAATTGATGGAGTCGGCTGCTGCTATATTTCCGGAGTTATATAAACCGGAGAAGCCAGAGCCAGGAAGACCACTTGTTCTTACTTCCCAATCATAACTGACAGGGGTACCCGATGAAGGTGAGGTCCATCTGATAGTAGCTTTGTTGGTACCAATACTATCGGCGGTAAAATTTGTTGCGATGCCACAATTCGGATCGGGGCCGATATCAATGAATAAATTATCTAACAGCATCTGAAAATTATACGCACCAGCAGGGGTATAATTATGTATACCGATATAATAAATGCCTGTTTGCGGAACGGTATAAGAAAATGAAGCCTGTTGTAAACTTGTGTTATTAAGACTGTTACTGTAAATGACACCGCTGGTCATGGCAGATGCTACCGGTGCTTTACCAAATTTAATTTCAATTTGATTGGGGAAGCCTGCAAAAAGTACCCTGTACCAAAATTGCATTCTGTAGTAAACCCCCTGTGTTAAATTAATAGCAGGAGTGTATATCCAGTCATTAGCAGCATTGGCTTGTTCTGTAGCGTAAATGATTGCATTAGGAGAGGAGTAAGGGGCAAAAGAACCTGATAAACTGGTATTAGTAAAGGTATTGCCACCATTAATATTTTGAACGGTGAAACAGTTGGGTAATGCCGGAGCAGTTACACCATCAAAATTTTCTGAAAAAGGAATGCTGTTTATAGTGCAGGCTGTTTTAATACTTACCGGCCCTGCCCATGCACTGGTGGATGATGTACATGCAGTTCTTACATATATATCGTATGTAGTGGCGGCGGTAAGGCTGCTGACGTTAATGAACGTATCTGCTGTATTGCCACTATTGATAAGACCTGTATTGCCTGAACCTGCGGCTAATCCGCTTGTACGTGCCTCCCAATCATATGTAGCACCTGCATTACCTGCAGGTATATTCCACTGAACACCAATAGAAGTTGTAGTTAATGAAGTGATCTTTATATTAGTTGGAACATTGCATATTTGAGAAAAACAAAGACCTGGTATTATAACAAAGATGAGGTAGGCAGCGGAACGAATTAAATGCATGTAAAATTTAAATTTTCGCAAAAATAGCTGCATTGAGTTAAAAAAGACTTTTTTGTCTTTTAATAGTTGGAATTGCTGGCTTGCAGATAGGATAGGGAATACCTCCGGCAGTTGGGGATAAGGGCAAAATAAAAATGATTAACTTTAACGCCACAATGATCAAATTATAACGGCTAGAATAACATGTCATGGGTTTTAAAAAGGAGTTGCTTTTAATTGTACTTGTTTTATGTATACATAACGTGTATGCGCAAGTTCCTGTGATAAATTCTTTTAGTCCTGTGACTGGTAAAATCGGTACAATTGTAACTATCACCGGTAGTAACTTTAGTACCAATCCTGCAAGCAATATTGTATATTTTGGCGCTACCAGGGCAACTGTTAATTCAGCTGCTGCAACGGCTTTGTCAGTAAGCGTTCCTGCACAAGCTACTTATGCTCCCATTAGTGTTTTGGTGAATGGCTTAACGGGGTATTCCTCTCAATATTTCCAGGTAAAATATGATGGCGCCGGGCAGGATTTTGATAATGCTTCCTTTAGCTTTTATAGTGCATATCTCACCGGCATATATGCCGCAGGCACGACTTACAGTTCTCCCAGGAAAATCCTCTACACTGATATAGATGGAGACAGCAAAGCGGATATTGTTGCTATGAATAGTAATGTTTCTACTGTAGCAGTATTGTTGAATACAAGCACACCGGGATCAATAAACTTTTCGAGTTATGTGCCGATACCAATCTCAGCATTAAAGATAGATATGACCACAGGGGATTTTGATGGAGATGGTAAAATAGATATAGCAGTTAATGATGCGAATAATCATAAATTCAGTATTTTAAGAAATACAAGTACTCCGGGCAACGTATCATTTGCCAACCAGTTTGATATGGCATTTGACACTATATCTTTTAGTATAGCCAATGGGGATATAGATGGAGATGGTAAGCTGGATATCATTATATCTGAATGTTATTCCTCTAAAATATTGATCTATAGAAATACAAGTACTGCAGGTAATTTGTCGTTTGATAGTAAACTAAGTTTTGCAACAGAGGCTAAGCCCTGGGATGTAAAAGTAGCCGATCTTAATAATGATCAAAAACCGGAAATAATTGTTGGGTATGACAGTGTAGCAAAAGTTTCTGTGTTTAAAAATAATAGTAGCCCCGGAATAATTTCTCTTTTGCCTAGAGTGAATTTTAAAGCCGACAGCCGCACAAGGCGTATTGCTATGGGAGATGTTGACCAGGACGGAAGGCTTGAAATTTGTGCAAGCAGCCTTAATAGCATTTCCATTTTCCGTAATACCATTACTGATGATATCATACAATTTGATTCTGCCTTTACTTTTATAAACCAGTATGCATATTATCAGGATCCGGATCCGATTGCCGTGGATGATATGAATGGGGATGGTAAACTCGATATTGTAACAGCAGGAGTTGACCCTGATCTCGATTATCCGGAAACACGTTCATTCTTTGTGGCAAAAAATATAAGCACACCTGGAAATATAGCTTTTGCTATCCCGGCACGATACGACAATGTCTGGACTCCCGGTATTGCCTTAGGTGATATAGATGGGGACAATGCATGTGATTATATTTCCGGGGATTATGCGTCCAGTTCTGTAAGGGTAAGGAGAAATCAAACAGCTGATCCAACATTAAAATCATTTTCTCCGGCATCGGGTGATTCGGGTATTGTACTAACACTAAAGGGGTACAATATGAATAAAACCACAGTTGTATCACTTGGGGGTGTGCTGTTGGATTCATTTAAAATAATAGATCCGCAAACTATTACTGTTGTTGTGCCCGGCGGACTTAAAACCGATTCTGTAGTAATCAGATCTGCCATTAGTTATAGTGGAATGACAGGCTTTACATATACCGGGCCAATGATCACATCCTTTACTCCGAATAAAGCAGGACGTGGAGATACCATAACCATTACAGGTAAAAATTTTACAGGAACAACTGTAGTGAAATTTGGCAACACCAATTGCCGTTCTTTTATTGTAAAAGATTCTGCACATATACTTGCGGTAGTAGATACAGGCTCAACTGGTAAGATCTATGTATCCTCACCTGCAGGCTATGGTGATATTTCGGGGTTCAGTTTTTTTAATGGACCTGCTATCAGTTCTTTTACTCCCACTACAGCAAAAAAGGGAGATGTTATTCAGATATACGGGCAGCGCTTTACCGGGCTTATCGGTGTTAGGTTTGGAGATATCAGTGCTTCTTCATTTACTTTAGTAAATGATAATGCTGCTACTGCTGTTGTTAATTTTGGTAGCTCAGGTGATGTTACTGTAAGTACATATGGTGGTTCAGCTACCAAAAGTGGCTTTACACATACCACAGCTTATATAAAAAGAATTTATCCTACCTCAGGTGCAACCGACGATACAATCACTATCATAGGCAGTAGTTTCACCAATGCAACAGTAGTTAAGATAGGAACGATCAATTATAATGCGGCATCATTTACTGTAATAAATGATACCATGATAAAAGCTGTGGTTGGTGTTACAGTATCAGGAAGCATATTAGTAAAAACAACCGATGGTGTTTATTCTAACCCAGTCGGGTTTACTTATATTTCCAATACACCACTTACTGCATTTTATCCCACTACTGCAAAAACAGGTGATGCAGTTACTATCTATGGATTGAATGTTGAAAATGCATCAAGCGTAACATTTGGAGGAGTGCCGGCCGCTTCATGGAGTGTAAATGTAGCTTCACAAATTACTGCAATAGTAGGTAATGGTGCTTCGGGAATTGTAACAGTAGTAACCCCTTCAGGTACTTCAAGTTTAGCCGGATTTACCTATGGAGTTGCCCTATGTTATAATCCATATAACATATATACAAGTATTCATTCCACCTTATCAGGAAGCACCTATCAATGGCAGGTAAAAAAAGACAGTACCGGGTTTGTAAATATTCCCAATGGCGGTAATTATACCCTGGTAAATACCTCTTCGCTATCATTAAATAATATACCCACCAGTTTTTATGGTTATTTATACAGATGTAAAGTTGATGGAAATTATACTGTTCCCTATGAGTTGAAATTTGCTGACACATGGACAGGTGCATCGGGTGCTGCATGGGAAGATGGTAGTAACTGGAGTTGTAATTATCCCCCTGATGCAAATACAGATGTTGTAATTATTAACGGAACCGTATCTCTAAATTCTGATAAAACTGTACGAAGTCTGACGGTAAAAGCAGGAGCGAAGGTTACAGTAACCAGCGGTCATACACTTACAGTGACGCATTGATCCTTTGCTTTGGTACATGTTCTGCAAGCTTGCCGTAATTAATTTTTATAGATCCCGGTCATATCAAAACAAAGTAAGTGTGTATCCAGAATTGATCGTAAAATTTGCTGAATTTGAAACTGAAAGACTTCTGCACGAAGTAGTAGAATTTAAAATAACAGTACCGCTATTAATGATCACATCAGTGTTCGCATCAGGCACTACACCACAACTCCAGTTGGCCGGATTTTCCCAGGCAGTAGTGCCGCCGGCACCAGTCCAGGTATCTGTGAATTTTAAAGTGAATGTATTGCTGTATGTACTGTTGCTTACATAACACCTGTATTGATAGCCATACCAGGATGATGGAATGTTATTTAACAGAAGCGTAGAAGATGAAGCACCACTATAATTTATTCCATCAGTTACGTTCGTAAAACCGCCACCGGTGTTTACCTGCCATTGATAACTGCTGCCGGTAATATTGGAGACCAATGATGAATTGACACCACCAGGACAAAGCATATAATTAAATCCTGTTTTCGTTATTGTTCCGTTAGCTGTTGTTACTGAAACAGCACCAAATGTTCCGTTACCAACAACAGCTGTTATCATTGTATCTGACACAACTGTAAATGATGCTGCGGCAGTTCCCCCAAAACTTACAGCCGTTGTTCCTGTTAAACTCGATCCTTTAATAGTTATGATAGAACCTGTAATGGCATTTGTAGGTGTAAATGATTTAATTAATGGAGGACAAGTTGATGAAGCCGTCCATGCAAAAGCACCTTTGCCGCTAACGTCTTCATCCACCACAGCATTACCACCTCGGCCCGAATAATTCATGCCGCAATAAGTGCCATTGCCATTGGGAGAACCATTGAAACGCACAAACATTCCTCTTTTAGCACCAGAATTATTGTTATTGTTATAAGGATATTCTTTTCCTGTATTGGTGATCGTTATGTTCTCAAAGATCAAATTATAAAAACCATCGCCAGCGGTCTTATTAAAATAGATGCCATCATTTTTAGAATCGATGATATCGATATTATAAAACTTAACGTTCCTCACTTGTGTGCCGCTAACACTGGTGCACAAAAGATCGATAGCTCCAACAGGATTATTATACAGATCGTTAAAAGTGCCGCAGGCAATTAATGTAATATCATGAAACACATGCTGACCTGTAGCATTAAAGGTAACGCCGGGAAAAGTATTGTTTGCCCTGAGGCCGGCTTCCAGATTGTCTTTTACGATGATGTTATACGCCTGGTTATTTTTACCTCCGTAGATAGCTACCCCAGAGGCACGCCAGCAATTTTCTGAGGTGTTGTAACGAAAAGTATTATTGATACATTCCTGCCCGTTAGCACTCCAGATCGCCATGTCATCATCACCGTTATTCCTGAAATTACTATGTTCAACAATTGAATTTAATGTACCCTTACAAAGGTTAAGGCCATCAGCATAATTATTACGGAAGCGGCAATTAGAAACAGTAAATCCATCTGCAACTGATGGCCCTGTACCGGAGTAATTAGCGATCCATGCGCCACATTCAAAATGCTCGGCCCATATATTTGTGATAGTAGAGCCCGAAGTGTACACGCCGTTTATTCCTTTATAAGAATTACTTCTTGATGCATTATTGGTGGTTAGGTAAAGGCCATCATAACTGATGTTGCTGGCATATCCCCAAAGTCCTCCATTATTAGATGTTCCGTTGGTAAAATTGAGTTGGGTATACCACATGCCGGCACCTTGCAATTTGGTGTTGGCAGTAGTGAACTGAATTAAATTATTGATATTATAAATACCCGTCGGTACAAAGATCGTTTTGCCACCATTGCTATTGATAAAGCTTTGCAGATCACTTCCGGTACCTGAATAAACTGCAGCGCCTACAGGTGCTGTTATTGCAGCCGGTACAGGTTCCAGTTCAGCAAAATCAATAGATACATTGCCGCTTTCTCTTACCAGTTTCAATTTACCATTCACCGCTATTTTATCAGGCAGTTTATACCGTACTTCATCAAACCTCATTTTAGGGTTTTTATTTGAGACCCCGCCATTATTCGGATTGCCGTTATTCCAAAGTGATTCCCACGACCATTTGGTAGTTAAGGTGATCCCTGTTATGCGAACATTATCTACATATACGCCAATAACATCTGTTTCTCCGTTAGGAATAGAATACCTTATTACCAATCCGTCTGCTGCTTCAATCACCGTCCATTCAACAGCTGCATTGGCGGCGCTCATATTTACACATATCTGGTCAGATGCTTCCGATTGAAGATCTGCCTGTGCGTATGATTTAGCAGTGGCAAATGCACCACTTGATAAAACGCCTGCATTGGCTTCATATCTTTTATACGGTGCATCATAATAGCCACGTTGCGCAAGCACATTTACAGCATTGGTTATAAAGAAGAGGGTAATGATTGAAAACTTTACTAAAATGTTGTTCATAACAGGCAAGTCAATTAGAATTCCGGAGATTACTGAGCGTATAACTTTTTATAAAGGTATTAAGAAACGGGGGCCTGGTAGTTTATATAACATATGTATAAGAAATATTAACAAAAAAATGAATTTACATTGCGTAAGTAGCTGATTTACATTGCAATAAAAACAAATAAAAAAAAGATGTATATAGTTGAATATAATGATAGAAGTTGGAATTTGTGATCACTTTTAGGTGATTTCTTACGGGTAATGTCTTCGGCACATTGCGACAATTATAAAATTGGTGGTATTAGTAATAGGCCGAAACGTTCTTAGTTTTGTTTAGGTTAGGAGAGACGTTGTAGGGAAGAAAAAGCCTTTAATTTTGCCCCTATGAAAAAAGTGGGCGGGTACCGGATAAAATTGATCATTGCAGGAATTTGTTTTGCCATACTATGGGCATCGGCATCAGCGGCTACAAAAATTGCCCTGCTATCAGCTCAGCCATTTGTAATAGCGGTTACCCGTTTTTTTATAGCTGCCGTTATCATGCTGTTTGTTTCACATGTTTTATTAAAAAAAAGAGTGCCACAAAAACAGGAGTGGAGGCAATTGGTTATTTATGGCACTTTCAATATCAGTATCTATTTGGGATTGTATGTAATTGCAATGATGAATGTATCGGCCGGATTGGGTACTTTATCTGTGGGCACCAACCCTGTTATTATCAGTATCATCTCAGCCATCTGGTTAAAACAACAAATAAAACGGGCCACTATTATTAGTTTGCTGTTGTGTTCAGCCGGTATATTAGTAGCAGCATGGCCATTGCTGCAAAACAGTTATGCCACACCGATGGGATTAACTTTATTACTCACCAGTATGCTGGCATATTCTGCAGGAGCTGTTTATTTTTCCAACAACAAATGGAATGGGCTGCACATTCTTGTTATCAATGGATGGCAAACATTGTTCGGCGGTATTTTATTGCTTCCTTTCTTATTTGCTTTTTATGATGCCCATAAAAATGTATACGATATCAGATCCATTGGAGGGATTGTATGGCTGGCCATTCCGGTATCTATTGGTGCTGTACAGTTGTGGTTGTATTTATTAAAAGACAATCCGGTAAAAGCATCTTTCTGGTTATTCTTATGCCCGGTGTTTGGATTTGCCATAGCATCTGCAATGCTGCATGAACCAATTAGCATCCATACATTCATTGGAGTTGCATTAGTGATAGGAGGATTATATATTGTGCAGAAGAAGTAAAAACAATGGTTGGTGTGCTTTTGCCGTGTGGTCTTTTGTACAGTGCCGAAGACGTTGCCCGGAAGTATGCTATCCATATCTCTTGCTGTACTTTATTATATTTGACCTATAATTACAATGTGTGTTGAAAAAGATATTCTTCTTTATTATTATAGCAGGTTGTTGTCAATCGCTGAAAGCACAAATACTTACTGTAGATCTTACAGACACTGCAGCTTATGCAAAAAAAACTGTTTGCAAGGGGAGTCTTTCGTTGGGGTTGGAAGGTGACAAACAAAAAACGTTGTTGTTAGATGGTACCAATGTTTTTAATTTTCAACTGCAGCATTATAAAGAATTACTGATTCTGGCAGCCAGTTATCGTTTTACTAATGACGGCGACCAGAATTTTCTTAACTCAGGATTTGTCCATTTACGCTGGAGGCATGATTATAAAAACACCTGGCAGCCTGAAACATTTGTGCAATACCAATGGGATGGTTCAAGAGGAATGCTGGACAGGTTTTTAATAGGAGAGAATGCACGCTATACCTTCTGGCATAAAAAGAATTGGGAGCTTAGTATTGCCACTGGTGTTATGTACGAAGCAGAAACCTGGAATTATAATGGCGTGGATACGGTATTAAAACCGCTTGCGCCCAACAATCAAATGACCAGTTTGCTTAAATCAAATAATTATGTGAAACTGGATGGAAAGACATCCGCCAATAGTGATCTTTCTTTTATTGTTTTTTACCAAGCCCCCTTCAAATCTTTTTTTGATACTTATCGTATTGCAACAAGTGCAAAGTTTGAAGTAGCCTTTGCAAAACATTTTGATTTTGCCATTGCATTCAGCAGTTTGTACGATTCAAAACCGGTGGTGCCCATAACAAAATTCTATTATAATTTTTCCAATGGGATCGTGTATAAATTTTGAGTGATTCATTCTTGTCGGTCGGTGTCCTCATAGATCGGTAATGATAGTTGTACCGACCAAGGATAAAAAGTTTTAGTTGTTAAATACGCTCACTCTTAGCGCAAATATTTACTTATGCAGCATACTGCATTTCATTCAGAAGATTGTTAGTGTATTAAATTCGGGCACAAGCAAATGCTTGCGCCAATGTGAGGCGGAAAGGCTGAAAAATTAATGCAAAACTGTAAGCTCATATCCTGAACTAACGGTAACTGTTGCAGAAGGATCAATTTTTATACTTCTTATTGTAGGGTTTGAATTTATTGTAACTGTTTTACCACTTGCAATAATTACCTCTGCATTTATATCCGGAACTTTTCCTGTATTCCAGTTAGCAGCATTTTCCCAGGCTCCATCCCCGGTAAAAATATAAGTGATGTAGTTTGCGGGTGTATATTGAGCAATATATTTTTTGCCTTTAGCATTCTTAATAGAACCTCCTGCATATAAAGTTCCCTTATTATATAGAAGCGTGTATATCTCATCGGTAGCATTGATGCCGATGCCAGCATTACCAACTTGTTTCCACGAAAGTCCATTCCATTTATAAACAGTAGTGATTGTAATGCTAGAGTCAACGTATGTAGTTGCATATACATTGCCTGAAGTATCTGTAGCCAAAGCCAATACGCCCCACTCCGAATAAAAATTATCAACTTTTGCCCATGTGGCCCCATTCCACTTATAGGCATATCCTCCTACAGAAGATGTGCCGAAACCATTTGGATAACCATAATCTTCCCCTACATATAAGTTTCCTGATTTATCAATTTCAATTGCTACACAACTGTTTTTTAAAGGAAATGTATCTACACCAGCACCTAATTCTGTCCATGCAGTACCATTCCATTTAGCTGCACATCTTTTATTTATAGCATTCTTATAATCTACTGCATAAAGATTGTTTGAATTGTCGCATTTTATTTTTTTAATATACTTGGTAGGATTAAGTGCATTTACTCCTGTTCCTACTTCAGTCCATACAGCACCACCCCATTTAGCAACATAATATTTACCACTACCGTTAACAAATGATCCAGTGACATATAAGTTTCCTGCAGTATCCAGAGCAATGGAATTTATATACTGATAGGTATTTGCATATGCATTCAATGCATTTCCTCCCACTTGTGCCCATGTAGTACCATTCCACTTAGCTACATAATATTGACCATTTGCATTGGTAAAAAAACCTGCTGCATATATATTATTTTTCTTGTCACATGCAAGCATTGTAATTTCACCATTTGCATTCAGAGCATTTCCTCCTATTCCTAATTCTGCCCATGCAGTGCCATCATATTTTGCTACATAGTACTTGGAAAGCGTAGGATTATTATAATTTTTAAAAGCTATCGTTGTGTAAAAATTACCATTGTTATCAGCAATAAGCTCTTGAACACTTCCTGTTTGTTCACTTATAATAGAAGAATCAGGGCCAAATGTTGTCCAGCCATCTTGTGCATGAATATATGCAGGAGTAATGATCAGTAAAACAATATAAAAAAGAGGTGCAATTTTTTTCATGCTGAAAATTAAGTTTCAAATATAGATTATAGTTTTTGTAATCAGGTAAACGATTGTAGTTATAAGAACAAACTCTGTTGCTTCCGCACTTTTGGCCACTCTTTATTCCTAGCAACGTCTCCGGCTCTGCTAAGGCTCGGGGATAGACGTTGCTAGGAAGAAGAAACCTATCGTGGATATGTTCTGAACCTAATTAGGATACATTGCTCAACCTATCATGGATATGGTCTTAACCTAATGAGGATATGTTACCCAATCTATTGTGGATATATTCTGAACCTAATGAAGATAGGACACCCAACCTATCGTGGATACGTTCTTAACCTAATGAAGATAGGTTACCCAACCTATCGTGGATACTCTCTTAATCTAATGTGGATACGTTACCAAACCTATCGTGGATACGTTCTAAAGCTAATGAAGATAGGTTACCCAACCTATCGTGGATACGTTGATTGACCTAATTAGGATAGGTTAAGATCATTTTTAGGGTGTGAGTTACTGTTAGCATTTATAAATTCGGGCGCAAGCAAATGCTTGCGCCAATATGGGAGCCACGAACCAGGGCGGAGAAACACCTACGGCGGCGGAAAATTTTTATAATTTTAATTAAACACATTTACTCCTTGTCCTGTCTCTATTAAACTTTTGAGGCTAGTTTGTATTAGCTGGCCCCAAGCCCAAGAACAATTATTATAACATTCGAAAGCAGGAACTAACCCTTTATGAGTGAACTTCACTTGTGTATTTCCATCTACATTTTCAATAAGAAATTCAATTGTTGAACCTGTCCATTCAGTAGGTATAGGAAATTTAAGACTACTTTCAGTTACCTTCCACACAACTTTCTTGTTTGGAATAAGCTCTACAATTTTTTGCTTTGAAAAATGAACATCCTTCATTTGGTATGTAAATTCATTGTTTAGTGTATCTGTCTGTCCAATGATTTCGCCTTGCCACCAAGCTCTTACATTATTGATAGCTTTATAAACTTCTTCCGTTGAATTGCTTACTTGAATTGTTGTTGTAAAATCTTGCATAATATTTTTTTATAAAATTATTTTAGTAAAACTAATTGTCCTGTATGATATTGTAAATGTGATGTTCTTGTAATTATAATATTAAGTTTATTGCGATGTGGTTCTTTCAAAAAATCTTCTTCGGAAACTGCTGTGTGTTTTGCAAACCACTCATCGGCAGTTACTTTTTCAAACTTTTCTTGTAGCATTTCGTTATGCTTTACCCACATTACTCTTAATTCAGATGCAGAAGGAATTTGTGGAGCCACTCTGTCGGCTTCTTTAATAAATGGTTCGTTTAATTCAGGAAATAGCTTTTCACCTATTCCCAATAATATCAACATATCATCGTGAACTGCAATAAGGTGTCCTAAAAGATAAATTCCTCTGTTTTTTCCTGTCGCAATTTCTCTTTGCAACTGCTCATCACTCAATTCATTCAAGTGTTTGTTGAAATTTAAGATAGAACCAATCCATCTGTCCAATACCATTTTAATGGCGATTTCTGTTTGTGTCATTTTATTAAATTTTATTTTGCAAACATAATGTCTAATTTATAATATATATGTGTGTTAATTAGACAATATAAAGGGTTGATTTAGACAAGTCTTTTATTTATCTTTGCCCCAAAAAAAGCAAATGAGGCACTTGTCTATTTTAGTTCCTGACGAACAAACCAATATGAGTACAATTGCTTGTATTGTTGGTACTTACCAAATATTTAGCGAGGCGAATAAATTTAGAGAATTAAACGGCAACAAAGCACTCTTTGAAATTGCCTTGGTGGGTGCTACAAAAACTGATTTTTTGAATGATAATTTTCTATCTGTAAAACCTCAATGTTCTATTGCTGAAATCGACCATACACAACTCATTATAATTCCTGCCTCATTAATAAAAAGCTATGAAACTGCTACTAAAAATAATAAATTATTGATAGATTGGATTACCAAACAATACAAGCTAGGTGCTGAAGTGGCAAGTATGTGTATCGGCAGTTTTATGTTGGCATCTACTGGTTTATTAACTGGCAAAACGTGTTCTACTCATTGGGCATTGTCAGAAAGTTTTAAAAACCTGCACCCCGATGTTAATTTGCAAACAGATAAATTAATAACTGATGAAAATGGTATATATACAAATGGTGGTGCATATTCTTTTTTAAACTTATTACTTTATTTAGTAGAAAAATTTTATGACAGAGCCACTGCTATTCATTGTGCAAAATATTTTCAGATAGATGTAGATAGAAACTTACAAGCTGAATTTTCAATATTTAATGGTCATAAAAAACACAATGACGATGAAGTTTTGTCTGCACAACAATTTCTTGAAAAAAATTATCAAGATAAAATTTCTATGGAGAAGTTGTCTGCAAAATTGAATATTGGAAGACGAAATTTTGACAGAAGATTTATAAAAGCTACTGGAATAACACCACTTGATTATTTGCAACGAGTTAGAATAGAAGTTTCCAAAAAGTTATTAGAAACTTCTCGAAAATCGGTCAATGAAATTATGTATGAAGTAGGCTATAATGATGTCAAAGCATTTCGTGATGTATTTAGTCGTGTAAGTGGTTTGTCACCTTTAGATTATAAATCAAAGTACAACAAGGAAAACTGATTGTCTCCGCCCTGGTTCGTGGCACACGAAACAGCGAGTCTGACTAGCAACCGAATATATAAAACATTGTATCGGCTATAATTTATTATAAGGAAAAAAATATTTTTTAATGATTTTGTTACAGTTTAAATTTTGCTGTTTCGTGTGCCACGAACCAGGGCGGAGGGCGGAGGATATTTACGCCAGATGGATGAACTGATATAAATCGATAGCCCCGGTTCGTGGCACACGAAACGGCAAAGCTTGAGTTGTATCTAATTTTTTGAAACGAACATTTGTGCTTCGTGGCATCATCGTTGTGTCACTCACTTGTACTGTATACCGTTATTGAACTTTTATGGAAGAAGTATTTGAATTGCTGTTTTCGTTACAGTTTTAAACTTGCTGTTTCGTGTGCCACGAATCAGGGCAGAGGGGTATGAAATCTATTCAATATGCTGTTAGTTCTTTTAAATTCTAGCACAAGCGGACGCTTGCGCTAAAAACTTTTAAATTTGTTACAAGCTTGGACCAATAGGGGGGGATTATACTTTAGTAAAATGTTAGTGTATTAAATTCGGGCACAAGCAAATGCTTGCGCCAAGAGCATTAATTTTGTTGGCTTCTTATGCCAATATGGTAACTAATATATTTCAAACTTATTTAGTCACCAATCATCATTACATCAAAAGTAATATCGTAGTTAATGGCACTGGTGCTGGTATTAATCAGCCGAGCTTTACAACTCGTGGAATTGCAATCATACAGTTTTACAAATACCCTGTAAAGTTGACCGACGGTACCACCTGTTGAAATTTCATTTCCTACAAACACGGTGGGCCTGTTGGTGAAAATGCCATTTGGCCATACTATAGAAAACTCAGCCGATTGTGCACTACCATTCAGTATGGCAGTAACTGAATAACTTTGGTTATAAATCTTAATATTGCCACCAGCAGCAGTACCTGCCCGGACAACCGGCTTATCGCCACCTACCACCGCATTGCCGCTAATAGTTGCATTACCGGTAATAGCCAATGTACCGTTAATAGCCGCATTACCTATTACGTTAAGTCCGTTGTGAGCGGTAACAATGCCGGTAGTATTGGCAATACTTAAGGGAGTTGAATTAGTTAATGTTCCTGCACCATAACTGAAAGCCAGGCCACTGTTGCTTGCATCATAATTCATACGCCAGGTAACATCGGCAGTAGAATTATAAATGGCATAACTGCCATTTTTTACTGTAACTCTATAGTTAAGTAGATCAGAAAGAGTATAGCCTATTCCTAGATTGGCATCAATGTAAACATTACCGGTTGTATGCAAATTGCCATTCACATCCAATTTATATGCAGGATCGGGAAAGCCAATTCCTACATTCTGACTGCGTAATACCATACAAAAAAGACTTAGGCAAATAGTAAGGCCTAGTGTAATGGGAAAAGAACTTTTCATGTAAGCATATTTTAGTTAATGAATGGATAAGTTTGGTAAACTGTATCTAAGATATAAAAAAGTTAATTAAAAATATCAATTTTGGTTTTTGTACGCTAACCATCCCGCTTTTTACCTTTGTAGGTATTCTGTAATTGCGAAAAATACCAACATCTGCATGTATGTCGTCAAATCAAAGTGAACTTTCTCTTAGAGAGTGTTTCGTGATTTAAAGATACTTTTTATTTTTAGTTTTATAGTGTACAGATTAAAATTAAGATGCTATTTTTTGTCTTAAATAATTTTGCCTTCTTCTTTGAAGCGTTAGCATTTTTATTCTTTGCCTGTATTTAAAAATCTCTTCTTGCCTTCCGTAATAAACATCTGCCGGTGTGACATTCCCAAGAGACTCATGATAGCGTTCATGATTATAGTAGTGTACAAAAGCCGTTAATGATGCTTCCAGTTCTTCAGGGCAGTAGTAATTATCCAACTTAACAACGTTTTTCATTGACCGATGATAACGTTCAATTTTCCCTTGTGTTTGCGGATGATTGGGCCTGCCATGTAAAAGTTTCATTTTCTTGTTTTGTAAAAAGATTTTGAGTTCTGATGCGATATAGCAAGCTCCATTGTCCGATAATAACTTTGGCCTGAACTCATTTGGCAACTCTGAAGCCTCCAGGGCTCTATTAACTGTTCGTTGTACATCCTCTGTTTTCATTGTCTTACAGAGTTCCCAATGAACAATAAAACGGCTGTAATCATCCAGTACTGTACTCAGATAATACCATCCCCATCCCAATATCTTGAAGTAAGTAAAATCTGTTTGCCACATTTCATGAACAAAGCAGGTCTTTTGACTAAATTCATTTCCTGCTGCTAACAAAATATGTGAAGGGCTGGTGATTAACCCTTTGGCCTTCAAAATCCGGTACACGCTGGATTCTGATATGAATATTCCTTTTACATCACTGAGTTTACAGGATAATTCTCTGGGTGATAACTCGGCATATTCCAGCGCAATCTCCACTACAAGATTCTTTTCAGACTGTGGTATCGTATTCCAGCGTTGCCGGGTAGCACGTTTTGATTCAAGGCCATTAGCACCCTTATCCAAATAAGCTTTGTACCAATTGTAAAACGTACTCTTGTTGATCCCCAACTGTACCAAAGTTCTGTTTACTCCCAGTTCTGAACGTTCAACCAATTGAATGATTTCCTCCTTTTCTGCTACTGATAATCTCATACGACGTTGATATTTTTCGCTTACTCCAAGATGGTTAAGCTTTTTTTTACAATGTCATAGCGGAGCATCAGATCAGCTACCATTTCTTTTAACCTTTGATTCTCTTTACGTAGTTCAGTTACTTCGTCACTAGTAGCTTCACGAGTAGTATCACCATTAAGGCGTTTCTTACCTGCTTCCATGAACTCTTTATTCCATTTGTAAAACAATGCCTGGTTAATCCCATGTTTACGACATATCTCTGCGGTAGAGCTTTCACCTCGTAGTGCTTCCATAACTATAAGGATCTTTTGTTCGGAGGTGAACAATCGCCTAGTCCTGCGACGGATGTCTTTAATGAAGTTTTCTGTGGACTGTTTTTGTTTCTTTTCCATGTTATTCTATTTTAATGATGAACAATGGAAATACTCTCTAAAATTAACTTATTTTTAGTCCAGTTTTAGCTGACGATTTACAGTTTTTGCAACACTTTCAAGTGACTTGCCAATTTGTTTCATGGCTGGACTTAATGAATCCTCATATACTTTATCTAGAGGAACTATACTTTTAATATCGTCTGGTTTCATATACTATTCAATTAATAAATCAAATATACAAAAGAATAAACTTGACTACGCTTCGATAAAAGTTCAATAAAGATATAGCGCACAAGAGTGCGACGCCACTGCAGCCCAATAGCACCACAACTGCTTGTTACCCCGAGTTCCACTTCGTTCGTCGGGGCAGGCATAAAAATAAAAAAGCCCCACTTTGTGGGGCTTTTTATTATAACGCTTTTGCGAATATTAATAACGGTAAGCATCAGTTTTGTACGGGCCTTCTTTTGGAATTCCTAAGTACGCAGCTTGCTCTGTAGTTAATTCGTCTAAACGAACACCGATTTTTGCAAGGTGTAAACGAGCTACTTTTTCATCCAAATGTTTTGGAAGAACGTACACTTTGTTTTCGTATTTTTCGCCTTTTGTCCACAACTCAATTTGAGCCAGGGTTTGGTTGGTGAAAGAGTTACTCATCACAAATGATGGGTGACCTGTAGCACAACCTAAGTTCACTAAACGGCCTTCAGCTAAAACGATCACATCTTTACCATCGATCGTATACAGATCAACTTGTGGTTTGATGGTATTTTTAGTGTTACCATAGTTAGCGTTCAACCATGCCATGTCAATTTCAATATCAAAGTGACCGATGTTACAAACGATCGCTTTATCTTTCATTACACGGAAATGTTTTTCAGTGATCAGGTCTCTACAACCAGATGCAGTAACGATGATATCCGCTTCTTTAACCGCTTCGATCATTGGTTTTACTTCAAAACCATCCATTGCAGCTTGTAATGCACAGATAGGATCGATCTCAGTAACAATTACACGGCAACCGGCACCTTGTAATGAAGCAGCAGAACCTTTACCTACGTCACCGTAAGAACCAACCACTGCAACTTTACCGGCCATCATCACGTCAGTAGCACGACGGATCGCATCTACCAATGATTCTTTACAACCGTATTTGTTATCGAATTTAGATTTAGTTACTGAATCGTTTACGTTGATAGCAGGAATAGGCAACGTACCTTTTTCCATTCTTTCGTATAAACGGTGTACACCTGTAGTGGTTTCTTCAGATAAACCTTTAACGTGCTGGATCAACTCAGGGTAAGTATCAAATACCATGTTAGTTAAATCACCACCATCATCCAAGATCATGTTCAACGGACGGTCTGCACCACCGAAGAATAAAGTTTGTTCGATACACCAGTCAGCTTCAGCTTGTGTTTGTCCTTTCCAGGCAAAAACACCGATACCTGCAGCAGCGATAGCAGCAGCAGCCTGATCTTGTGTAGAGAAGATATTACATGAGCTCCATTTAACTTCTGCACCTAACGCAACTAACGTTTCGATCAATACAGCTGTTTGGATGGTCATGTGTAAACAACCTGCAATACGAGCGCCTTTTAAAGGTTGGCTTGGTCCGTATTCTGCACGGATAGCCATTAAGCCCGGCATTTCTGCTTCGGCTAACATAATTTCTTTACGGCCCCATTCTGCAAGACTGATATCAGCTACTTTGTATTTCAAGCTGAAATCAATGTTGGTTTTTGTTATTGTTGACATATTTGATTTTTTTAGACCACAAAAGTACAGTTTTGTAGTGTAATTTTCTGTATCTTGTAGTAAATTTGGAATATTGTTACATTTTTCAATCGTTTAACAGAATAAAATAGTAGTTTATCATGGGAAAAGCGGCACAAAAAGAAGATTTATCTACCACAACATTTGTACCAGACAGTAAAGATCTGGCCATACTGAAAATGTTGCAGGAAAATGCCCGTGTAACGGTGAAGGAAATTTCTGCAGCGATACACTTAAGTACCACGCCGGTGCATGAGCGTATCAAGCGGATGGAGGATGCCGGGGTGATCAAACAGTATGTTACTATAGTAGATAGGAATGCGGTGAATAAAGGGCTGATGATCATTTGTTATGTCTCTTTAAAGGAGCATAGTAAGAATGCCGGTAATAAATTCATCAAAACCATTCATGAACTGAATGAAGTGGTGGAGTGCTTCAGTATTTCGGGTGAGTTTGATTTTTTATTGAAAGTGATGTGTGCGGATATGAATGCGTATTACAATTTCCACGTAAATAAATTATCGCCGATTGAGAACATGGGGCATGTGCAGAGTGTATTTGTGATGGGGGAGGTGAAGAATACGCAGCAATTAGTTTGGTAAAGATTTGATTTGAAGATTTGGAAATTTGAAGATTTGGTGATGATGGAAGTAGGAAGCGTCAATCATATAAACTGTTTTCTATTGGGTTATACTGCAACACAACTTTGAACTTCTAACTATTTGCACACTCTTAACAATTAACGGATTATCTTAACATGAAAATATTTGAAACATGAAAAATTATATTGCTGCTGCTATTATTGCTCTTGGTGTTATAGTGGCATTTGCCATATTGGGGAATGCATATAAATACAAATTCAGAGCGGAGGAAACCATTAGTGTGACGGGGTTGGCGGAAAAAGATTTTGTGAGTGATCAAATCGTTTGGACAGGTAATTACAGTCGTAAAACGATGGATCTTAAAACAGCCTACCAGGAGTTGAAAGATGATGAAGGTAAGATACGTACTTACTTAAAAGGTAAAGGGGTGAATGAGGCAGAGATGGTTTTTAGTGCAGTATCTATTGATAAAGATTTTACTACCAAATATGATGAGAACGGAAAAATGATCGGCAGTGAGTTTACCGGATACAACCTGAAGCAAAATGTTACAGTAGATTCTAAAGACATTGAAAAAGTAGAAAGAATTTCGAGAGAAGTAACTGAGTTGATTGAAAGTGGTATAGAATTCAATTCATCTTCACCATCTTATTATTACACAAAATTATCTGAATTGAAAGTTGACCTGCTGGCCAAAGCCAGTGCAGATGCTAAACAGCGGGCAGAAACCATTGCAAAGAATTCTGGTGGCGGATTAGGCAAGATAAAAAAAGCAACAATGGGAATTTTTCAGATCACCGGAAAGAACAGCAATGAAGATTATAGTTATGGCGGCACTTTTAATACTTCTTCAAAAAACAAAACGGCTTCTATTACTACTAAGATAGATTATGCGGTTGAGTAGTTGATGTGCTGATGTGCTGATGTGCTGATGTGCTGATGTGCTGATGTGCTGATGTGCTGATGTGCTGATGTGCTGATGTGCTGAATTTGATTTCGCAATCTAATTAAAATAAAAACAGCTTCTATTTTTGATCTTTGAGGATTTTAAACGTAGGGGCTGTTTTCATTAGCACATCTGCATATTATCGAATCAGCACATTAATTGCATGATATAATCATCCATAAAAAATCCATTACCGATATCCAGCATCTGTTCTTCTGCAACAGTAAATCCTTTTGCTGTATAAAACAGAACGGAGGGATTCATCTTATTTACATTCAATTGTATTGCGGTAGCACCGGTTGGTTGTATGTCGCTGATGATATAATTCAATAACCGTGTAGCAATGCCCTTACGCTGCTGATCAACGGATACATATAATTTATGCAGTCTGTAAGTGTTTATTTCTGTCTCGCTTTTTATGGAGTAAGATGAATAGCCAACAGGCAGGTCATTTTCATACGCCATAATGAATTGATGTTTCTTTTCGAGTATTTGCTGTTGTAAGGATGTGGGGCTGTACATCAACTCTAACATATAATCGATCTGTTCATCAGTGATGATATTTTTGTAAGCAATTGGCCAGATAGACCTGGCTAGCGAATGAATTGCAGGGATGGCTTCTTCGCCAACCTTTTTAATACTGATCATGAAAACTATTGGATGGTAATTTTAATTTCGGGTGCAAAGAACAGATTGCCTGTTTTGTCATAAGCGATGATGTCGTAGAAATATAACTCTTCTCCGCTATGTAAAAATTCTGTGATATTTGTTTGCCATATTTCTGGTAGGGGAGTTGTTGTAAATCTGTCGGCAGATAAAGTGCTTTTTTGTGAGATCTTACCCGTGGCTTCATCTTCTACAGCCCCCCATTTTGTATAGGCAAATTGGTACGATAATAATTTGTATGTAACATTTTTTTCATCTACAATTCTTAATGGCAAACCAATTACCTGTTTACCTTCTGCAGCTGTGGCTACAGCAGATTTACCTGTAAAATTCCCTAAAAAAGATTTTACGTGAGACGGATTGAATTTATCTGTTGATTTCTGAGTAGGTTTAGTATTCGGAACCTGAGCAACGGCAACTGCTGTTGATATTGTTATTACAAGAATTACACAAAATTGTATAAAGTATATTTTTTTCATAGACACACATTTTAACTACCACTAATTTACAGCAGAATTCTCATAATAAACTGTTAACGGGATTATTTATGCAGTTGAAAAGGTCCGCAAAGTACACAAATAGAATCTGCGTATACTTTGCGGAGTTGTATTAATTCAGTCCGGCCAGGCTTTCCTGAATGGTTTTAATGCGGTTTTCTGCATCTGCTTGCTTCTTTTGCTCTAGCGCCAATACCTCGGGTTTGGCATTCTGCACAAACTTTTCATTGCTGAGTTTTTTGGCAATGCTTTCAAGAAATTTCTTCTGATGCTCAAGATCTTTCAGCAGATCATTTTTTAATGTAGCACTATCTAATTGTTTTTCGCTTTCAATGTAGAATTTGTCTTTTTCAATTGCCACAACAATAGTGTTGGCAACAGTATCATTTACATAATGTATCGCTTCTGCATTTACTTGCTTGCTTACTATGTTTTCAATAGCGGCATATGCTGCTGCATCAGCAGTTTGAATATGTAGTTTTACTGTTTCTTTCGGCTTTAATTGGTTTTTATTTCTGGCATCTCTCAATGCAGAGATCACTTGTTTCAATAATTCTCCCTGTGTTAAGATGGCTGTTGCAGGTTGTCCTTTAGTGGTAGTTTCTTTTATACAGAGATCATCTTTTTTATCTGACAATAAATGATAGATTTCTTCAGAAATGAAAGGCATGAAAGGATGTAATAATTCCATTAGCTGTTCAAAGAAAGAGACAGTTTTATCATACACTGCCTTTTCGATCGGTTGTTCAAAACCCGGTTTAATCCATTCCAGGTACCAACTACAGAAATCGTCCCATATCAATGAGTAGATCGTTTTCAATGCTTCGCTTAATCTGAACTGTTTCATCAGGTCGTCTACCTCAATAGCCACCTGCTTCAATCTGTTCTCAAACCAATTGATAGCGAAGTTGTCTTTTGTCGATTGTTCATTGCTCGTTGCCGATTGCCGCCCTTCCCACATTTTCAACAGCTTCAAGGCATTCCACAATTTATTATTGAAATTTCGTCCTTGTTCTAAGGCACTTTCATCAAATAATAGGTCATTGCCAGCAGGAGAAGAGATCATGATACCAAATCTTACAGCATCAGCACCATATTGGTCGATCAAACCTAAAAGATCAGGTGAGTTACCTAAACTCTTGCTCATTTTTCTTCCCTGCTTATCTCTAACAATACCAGTAAAATACACTTCGCTGAAAGGCTTTTCTTCCATGTATTCAAATCCTGCCATGATCATACGTGCTACCCAGAAAAAAATGATCTCAGGAGCTGTAACCAATGTATTGGTAGGGTAGTAGTATTTTATTTCGTTGTTTCCGGGATTACTAAATCCTTTAAACACTTCGAAAGGCCACAACCATGAAGAGAACCAGGTGTCAAGACAATCTTCATCTTGTTTGATGTCTTTACTGTTAGAAGTTGGATGTTGGATATTGAATTGTTCAATCGCAGCTTCCTTTGTTTCAGCCACCACATAATTCCCTTCCGCATCGTACCAGGCTGGTATTCTATGTCCCCACCAAAGCTGGCGACTGATACACCAGTCTTTGATGTTCTCCATCCAATGGCGATATAAATTTTTAAACTTAGGCGGATAGAATTTTATTTCTTCCTCCATTACAGTTTTTAATGCAGGGGTACTTAATTCTTTCATGCTCACCCACCATTGCAAACTCAATCTTGGTTCAACAACAGCATCGGTTCTTTCGCTAAAACCAACCTGGTTGGTATAATCTTCTATCTTAGCTATATGTCCTGCTTCCTGTAATAAAGGAATGATCTTTTTACGAACATCCATTCTGTCTTCACCTACAAACAATTGAGCGGCTTCACTTAAGGTACCGTCATCATTCATAGTGTCAATGATCTCCAGGTTGTATTTTAATCCTAACTGATAATCATTGATGTCATGCGCCGGCGTTACTTTTAGTGCACCTGTACCAAAATCTGTAGCAACATATTCATCAGCAATGATAGGGATGCGTCTGTTGATCAAAGGCACAAAAGCAAATTTGCCATGCAAATGCGTATACCTTTTATCGTTAGGATTTACACAAATAGCGGTATCTCCTAAAATAGTTTCGGGTCTTACAGTAGCAATGGTGATATAGTCGGCAATTGTCATGCTGTCTTCATGCTCTCTGTCATCATCAATCAAATAATTGATATAGTATAATTTGCTTTGTATTTCTTTGTGGATCACTTCTTCATCACTCAACGCAGTTTTTGCTTTTACATCCCAGTTGATCATTCGTTTGCCACGATAGATCACGCCTTTTTTATGTAATGCAATAAAAACTTTTATTACGCTTTCGTAATAGTCTTTATCCATTGTAAAGGATGTTCTGTTCCAATCCAGGCTACACCCTAATTTTTTTAATTGTTGTAAGATGATGCCTCCGTATTTTTCTTTCCATTCCCAGGCATAGCCTAAAAATTCATCCCTGGTTAAAGAAGATTTAGTGATGCCTCTTTCTCTGAGCATTTGCACCACTTTTGCTTCTGTTGCGATAGAGGCATGATCTGTACCCGGAACCCAGCAGGCATTTTTGCCTTCCATCCTGGCACGACGGATCAGAATATCCTGGATAGTATTATTAAGGCAATGTCCCATGTGCAATACACCGGTCACATTAGGAGGTGGCATTACAATGGTATAAGGTTCTCTGCCATCGGGGATGCTGCTAAAATAATTCTTATCCAGCCAATGCTGATACCATTTAACTTCTACTTCGTTGGGTATGTAATTTTTGGTCAGTTCCATTTTATCCTTTTTGATGCCGTTACTGCGGCCTTCTATCGCTATTAATGAGTGCAAATGTACGAATTGCGTTACATTTTTTGATACCCCTATCTTTTATGACAAATTCAAAAATTTTATCTTTACTATGTAATCTTATATTTGCTGCCTCAATTTTATCATTTGCAAAAAGTCTTACAAAACCTGCGTCTTCAAAAAATAGTGACTACAGTTGCTATTGTCCTTTTCATTATGAAGCTGGTTGCCTGGTATTTGACCGGGTCTGTGGCAATACTAACCGATGCGTTGGAAAGTACTGTAAATGTGATAGCCGGATTGATTGGAGTATACAGTTTATATGTAAGTGCAAAGCCGAAGGATCTGGATCATCCATATGGCCATGGTAAGGCAGAGTTTATTTCAGCTGCTGTAGAGGGTACTTTGATCAGTGTAGCCGGTTTGATCATCATCTATGAAGCCATTAATAATTTTATTCATCCACATAAGATCCAAAAATTAGATTACGGGATTATACTGGTAGCGATTACAGCTGTTATCAATTATGTGGCTGGTGTTTATTGTGTGAATACAGGTAAGAAAAATAACTCATTGGCATTGATCGCCAGCGGTAAACATCTTCAGACAGATACGTATTCTACTATTGGGATTATCATTGGCTTAATATTACTATATATTTTAAAATATAGCTGGATAGATAGTGCTGTCGCCATTTTATTTGCTTTCATTATTATGTTCACCGGGTACAGAATTGTAAGAAGTTCTATAGCCGGTATTATGGATGAGGCAGATGAAGCACTGATGGAAAAAATGGTAGTAATGTTAAATGCTAACAGGAGAGAGAACTGGATCGATTTTCATAATCTGCGGATCATAAAAAATGGAGGCACCTTGCATTTGGATTGTCATCTTACTGTGCCATGGTATTTGAATGTGCACGAGGCGCATGTAGAAATCGATGCATTATCTTATTTGGTAAAAAATGAGTTTGGCGAATCGATGGAATTATTTGTACACTCGGATGGTTGTTTGGATTTTAGTTGTAACATTTGTACCAAGCAAGATTGTCCTGTGCGTAAACATCCATTTGAGAAAAAGATCGAATGGACGATGAGAAATATTTCGGCAGATACGAAACATCATTTATAAAGTAGAAATAAGAGCGTATTAGTTTTTGAATTAAATGGCTTTTTCTTATTCCTTATTTGATTTCTTTGTTATTCGAATAGTTTGGCTACACCAAATGCAGCAGCAGCAGCCATTGCGCCGATAAGTGTAACCCTTAATGCACCGTACCAAGGATTTACTCCCGTGATCTTACTTTTAAAATATCCGAAAATAAATAGACATACTAATGTAGCCACTACAGATATTTCTAATGCCTGTGTAGAATCGGCAATAAAAAAATACGGACTCAACGGAATGATGCCTCCGGCAATGTAGGAAAGTCCGATATTAAGTGCACTTTTGGTGGCTCTTTTAGGATCCGGTTTTTCCAATCCTAATTCATATTTCATCATAAAGTCGACCCAACGATCCTTATCTTGTGCTATTTCTTCCGTAGCCTGTTCCTGCAAAGCAGGGCTTAAACCAATATTAGCAAAAAACTCTTTTGTTTCTTCAATTTCTTTATGGCGCAAATTTTCTACCTCATCATATTCTCTTTTCACTTCACTTCTATAATGGTCTTGCTCAGTTTTTCCTGAAAGATACCCTCCTAAACCCATTGCGATACTACCGGCAGCAATTTCAGCAATACCGGCAATAACAATGATGCTGCTTTTGTCTACAGCACCACTTAATCCTGCAGCTAATGCAAACGGAACGGTCAACCCGTCACTCATGCCGATCACTATATCTCTTAAAGCTTCTGAACTTTTTAAATGACTTTCTGTATGCTCGTGATGAAGATGTGTATCCATTTGGTTTTTAGTTTAGAGTGTTCAGGAAGTTTGGGAGTTCAGATTTGATGTAATATACTAATAGCTTACTATCTAAACTCTTAAACCTTCTACACTATATCAAAGTGTTTGTAAACTTTTATTAATAATAGCCACACATTCCATTATCTGTTCTTTTGTAATGATCAATGGTGGAGCAAAACGGATCTTATCTCCATGTGTAGGTTTTGCCAATAGACCATTTTCTTTTAATGCCAGGCAAAGTTCCCACGCTGCATCAGGATTACTATGTTTTATTACGATAGCATTTAACAAGCCTTTCCCTCTTACAATATCAATAAAAGGAGAGTTGAGCTTTTTTAATTCACTTCGTAATAATTCTCCCATTGCTTCTGCATTGGCCATCATGTTTTCGTCCTTTAATACCTGCAATGCAGTGATAGCCACAGCACAGGCTAATGGGTTACCTCCATACGTGCTGCCATGTTCTCCAGGTTTAATGGTCAGCATAATTTCATTATCAGCCAATACAGCACTTACAGGTAAAACACCGCCACTTAAAGCCTTTCCTAAGATCAAAACATCCGGACGTACATTTTCATGATCGCATGCCAGCATTTTTCCGGTACGGGCCAACCCTGTTTGGATCTCATCGGCGATCATTAATACATTGTATTCGGTGCACAGGTTTCTTACTCCGGCAAAGTAACCTTCATCTGGTACAACCACACCAGCCTCTCCTTGTATAGGTTCAAACATAAAGGCAGCTACATTATTATCCTGCAAAGCCTTTTCTAATGCCAACAGGTCGTTATGTGGTATAGTAACATACCCTGTTGTGTACGGGCCAAAATTATTTTTTGCAGAAGGATCAGAACTGAATGATATCACACCTGTTGTACGACCATGAAAATTTCCTTCGCAAACTATGATCACTGCTTTATTGGGTTCAATACCTTTTACTTCGTAGCCCCATTTTCTGCCTAATTTTAAAGCTGTTTCAACAGCCTCTACACCGGTATTCATTGGTAATACTTTGTCATAGCCAAAATATTCAGTGATATATTTTTCGTAATGTCCTAAAAGATTGCTGTGAAAAGCCCTGCTCGTTAGTGTTAGCTTTTTTGCCTGCTCAATTAATGATGCAATGATTTTTGGATGGCAATGTCCCTGGTTAACAGCAGAATATCCGCTTAAAAAATCGAAATAACGTTTTCCATCTACATCATACACAAAAACACCTTCGCCTTTTTCCAGTACTACTGGCAGAGGATGATAGTTGTGTGCTCCGTAATTTTCTTCAAGGTCGATGTATTGTTGCGAATTAGCCGATATGTTTATTGTTGAATGCATTTATTTAAAGTTTCAGATGTTTAAAATGTTGAATAGGTTTAAAAACTGGGTTGTGCCAATTTACCTGATGTTTGATGATATAGACAAGGATAGCTGCTCCTCTGAAACAGAGGAGTGCCTAAGAAATTCACTTAGTGATTCAGCAGATCAAGATTACTGCTGAGAAAATACGATATGTATCTGTTAGAAGAGATAGTTGTAAATTTGAGTGCAAATTAAAAAAAATATATGACATATACAATTCCTGCACAAACCCGTATCGGACATGTTCATTTAAAAGTAGCAGATATTGAGCGTTCGTTGAAATTTTACCGAGATATTCTGGGCTTTCAGGTAATGCAGCATTATGGTGATAGTGCAGTGTTTATCAGTGCCGGGGGCTACCATCATCATATAGGGTTGAATACCTGGCATAGTAAAGGAGCAGGGCCTGCACCGGTGAATGCAGTAGGCTTATATCATACTGCGATCTTATATCCAACAAGAAAAGATCTTGCTGCCATAGTTCAGCGTTTATTGGAAATAAAATATCCGTTGACCGGAGCTGCAGACCATGGCGTATCAGAGGCTATTTATTTAAATGACCCCGATGGCAATGGGGTGGAGTTGTATTGGGACAAGCCACAGGCTGATTGGCCTGTTGATGCAAATGGCAATTTAGATATGATCACAGCCAGATTAGATATTGATGAATTGTTAACTGAACTGTAAGGTTTTACAGATCAAATCTTATTCCTTGTGCTAATGGTAATTTATCAGTGTAGTTGATGGTATTTGTTTGTCTACGCATATAAACTTTCCATGCATCACTGCCGCTTTCTCTGCCGCCGCCTGTTTCTTTTTCGCCGCCAAATGCGCCACCGATCTCAGCCCCGGAGGTTCCGATATTTACATTCGCAATACCACAATCACTACCGGCATGAGATAAAAATCTTTCAGCTTCTCTTAAATTATTTGTCATGATAGCAGATGATAAACCTTGTGGTACATCATTCTGCAAAGCAATGGCTTCATCTAAGGTTTTATATTTGATCAAATATAAAATAGGAGCGAAGGTTTCATGCTGTACAATTTTAAAATGATTCTTCACTTCGGCAATACAAGGTTTTACATAACAACCGCTTTCATAACCTTTGCCTTTTAATACGCCACCTTCAACAATAAATTTGCCGCCCTCTGCTTTACATTTCTCTATAGCATCTAAATACATTTTTACTGCATCTTTATCGATCAATGGGCCGACATGATTTTTTTCATTTAGAGGGTTGCCAATTTTTAATTGCCTGTATGCATTCACTAATTTGTCTCTGAATTTATTATAAACCTTTTCTTGAATGATCAATCTTCGTGTAGAAGTGCATCTTTGACCTGCTGTACCAACAGCGCCAAATGCAGCGCCGATCAATGCCATATCAAGATCAGCATTTTCAGTAATGATGATAGCGTTGTTGCCACCTAATTCTAATAAGCTCTTTCCAAGCCTTGCGGCTACGGCTGCGGCTACGGCTTTGCCCATTCTGGTGCTGCCCGTTGCAGAGATCAATGCAATGTTTGTATCATTACTCATCCACTCACCAACATCTCTGCCACCAACAATTAAATTATTAACGCCTTTTGGTACATTATTCTTTTTAAAAATTTCCGTTACAATATTGGTGCATGCAATGGCGGTTAATGGTGTTTTTTCACTTGGCTTCCATACACATACATTGCCGCAGATCCATGCCAATGCAGTATTCCATGCCCATACCGCCACAGGGAAATTAAATGCTGAAATAATGCCTACAACTCCAAGTGGATGGTATTGTTCATACATTCTATGCCCGGGTCTTTCACTATGCATTGTTAAGCCATGTAACTGGCGTGATAGACCAACTGCAAAATCACAGATATCGATCATCTCCTGAACTTCGCCTAATCCTTCCTGTAAGCTCTTGCCCATTTCATAACTTACCAGTTGCCCAAGTGCAGATTTGTTTTCTCTTAATTTATCACCGATCTGTCTTACGATTTCGCCACGTTTTGGGGCAGGCCATAATTGCCATTCAGCAAAAGCTGTTTTGGCAGTATTTATAACTTCATCGTATGATCTTTTATCTGCACCTTGAACCGATGCAATTAATTTCCCATCAACAGGAGAGAAGGAATCAAAGATATCACCTTTGGATTTGATCCATTGTAAACCGGTAGATACTCCCGGATTATTTTCTTTTATCTGAAGTAATTCAAGAAATTTCATGGCATTTGTTTTAGTCACAGGTGTTGATCAATTTTATTATAATGAATCAATCACTAACTGTAAGTAAATGTAAACTTTTTAAGGCATTCTTACGATTACTGATCTTTTACACATCGGACAGAATATCCAATTCTTTTATCGTCACCAACATTGTTACTTGAGAGGGTACTGCTTGTACCAGTTAAGCCACGCCATAAGGCCCAGTTAATATTGGAAGTAGATTGTGTACTTGTCCAAAAAGAACCTGCATTACCTGTTACTGGTAAAAGAAATGCTCCGCCGGAAGTTCTGTACCCCCCTGCAAGTGCGGTAAAATTGCTGTTGTTGGTGGCGCCTGTATTCGGGCTTGGCCAGAATATAGTGCCTGTATCTTTCAATGCTGCACCAGAATTACTGTAAGTACCTGCACAGTTGGATAATGTATCCCATTCTATACTGGTAGGAATATGCCATCCCTGCGGAGCTAAGCCCCTTGGATCATTAACAGCATACCAATTATATAATTTACCAAATAAGACCCCATTGACAGTATCATTATTGTTATTGTAACACCATGCACCAGTAGTTAGACTAGCCCATTCTGTTGCAGATTTTACTTGTGGTATTGTGTCGCCGTTTTTATAGGTAACTACATCAAGGTTACGGGCCATCCATACCTGATTACAAGTTTTTACTTCAGGTATGCTGATAATATCTTTTGCAGTGAAGCTGCGTTCATTGCCATAAAATACACCCAAACTATTAGCTACATATGCTCTTACATAATACACAGTGTTAGGGGTCAGGTTTGTCATGTTTGCGGTATATATGCCAGTGCCACCTGCACTGTATGTTACTTTTGTTGGAAGGTTAATTGTCGGATTAGGATTGATATCCCATACAATACCTTTTGAAGTTAAGACTACACTGCCTTCAGATGATACACTAGCACCTGATACAGCAGTGTTGCCTGTTATAGCTACAGTTGGAATTGTTTTTAAAGAAGGTTCTATCAGTGTTACTACATTTTTTTCTGTGCCATATGCGGTGCCGTTAGCATTGGTAGCGTATGCTCTGAAATAGTAATTCTTGTTGGATAACAAACCAGTAATATTGCTGGTGAATGAAGCAGTTCCTGATCCATCATTGGTTTTTGTAGCTAGGTCAACAGTAGGGTTATGTGCTGTACTCCATACCACACCTTTTGCAGTTATAGGGCTACCTCCATCGGAAGAGATCACACCACCTGAAACAGTTGAATTATTGGTAGTTGATGATGCAGTATTTGTTGTAATTGCTGGTGTTGTAGTTAAAGTGGTAAAGCTGATTTCATTACCATAACCAGTACCTATCGCATTTGTAGCATAAGCTTTTACATAATAAGTAGTGTTTGGTAATAAGCCTGACATAATATTGCCGTATGACCCCGGGGCACCATATCCATCATTGGTTTTTGTTGGGAGGTTAATTGTCGGATTAGGATTAGTACTCCAAACAATTCCTTTTGCAGTGACAGCACTTCCTTTATCATTAACAAGTCTCCACCATACTGTTCCTGAATTGCTGGATATTCCATTGATCGAATCGGTTGCCAAAGAAGGAATATCTAAAGTAGTAAAACTGATCTCATTACCATAGCCTGTACCAATACTATTCGTAGCATAAGCTCTTATGTAATAGGTAGTGTATGGTTGTAATCCATTGATATCAGTTATATAAGTTGTATTACCTGACCCATCATTTGTTTTAGTAGTAAGTGCTATAGTAGGATTGGGGCTTGTGCTCCAAACAATACCTTTTGCAGTAACTGCATATCCTCCATTAAGAGAAATAGTACCACCGGATCTGACAGAATTGGTTGTGACCAATGTTGGTGATGTCGTTGTAATGGTTGGTACTTTATCTTTAGCGCAGCGGATTGAAAAACCTCTCCATTTTGTAGTTGGTACTGATTGGAAATAAGTTGAATAGCTATTTGTAGCGATCACTACCGCATTATTAGCATCCGTTTCAGTAGCCAGCCACCAATCTGCCCAGTCACGTAGATTGCCAAAATTGCCATCAGAACTATTGGTATTGCCACCCGGAAGAGCAGTGAAGTTTGTACTATTGGTTGCACCGCTATTAGGACTGTTCCAGTGTATGTAACCAGTTTCTTTCAACGGGCCACCACCTACAGTAGAGCCGCCTAAACAATTAGCAAGATCAGTATACTCAGCATTGTCAGGGATATGCCAACCTTGAGGTGCTAGACCTCTTGGATCATTCACAGCATACCAGTTATACATTTTGCCATATACGGAACCGTTAGCAGGGTCATTGTTGTAATAACACCATGCACCTGTTCTCATAGCATTCCATTGAGTACGATCTGTAACTTGTGGTATAGTATCTCCATTTTTATAAGTTGATACATCTAAATTTTTACCTGACCATATCTGGTTGCACATAGCAACTTCTGTTATTGTGGGATCAACAGTAGTAAAACCAATTTCATTGCCATACGAGGTAATGACGCTGTTAGTAGCATATGCTCTGACAAAATAAGTAACACCAGGCAGTAACCCTGAAAGGTTACTTGTAAAACTGCCCGAGCCGCTACCATCAACAGTTTTGGTTGATAACGCAATTGTTGGATTATGACTTGTGCTCCATACCACACCTCTTGTTGTTACAGGAGTTCCTCCTTCTGCAGTAATACTTCCTCCACTCATAGCGGTAGTACTGGTAATGGATGATATACTATTAGTTGTCAGAATGGCTCCGTTCAGTGTTGTAAAACTAATTTCATTTCCATAGCTCGTTCCACCACTGTTAGTAGCATAGGCTCTTATGTAATAAGTAGTATTGTTTGAAAGACCTGCAATATTGCTGATAAATGAACCTGTACCGGTTCCATCTATCGTTTTAGTTGTAAGATTTACTGTCGGGTTAGAAGATGTACTCCACACAACTCCTCTAGCGGTAATACCTGCACCACTAACAACATTTCCCCCGGAAACAACTGAGTTGTTAGTTAGTGAAGAAATAGACGTGGTAGTAACAACTGGAGGATCTGGTAATGTTTTAAAACGAATAATGTTACCGAAGATCAAATTTGTTTTAGTTTGTAGATAAGCTGCAACAAAATAAGTTGTAGCAGGTAACAGTCCTGTTATAAAACTTGAATAATGGCCTGATATATTTCCTGACGGTCCGTCCGATGTTTTTTTATTAGAGAAAACAACGGTATTTGAATCTGTGCTCCAAAGCACTCCTTTAAAAAATATTGGGGAACATGGATCAGTAATAAAAGTGCCACCCGAAGTTGCTGTTGTATTAGTAATAACCGTAGGAGAATCTGTAAATACAATAGTAAAAGTATTTGAAGTAATAAAGCTTGATTCGTTGCCGTAAGCTGTGCCAACTGCATTGGTAGCATAAGCTCTTACGTAGTATTGGGTAGACGCCTGTAAATTACTGATACTAGATTGAAAAACACCTTTTCCTGTACCATCATAAGTTTTAGTGGATAGGTTAATTGTAGGGTTTGGCGAAGTGCTCCACACAACACCTCTTGATGTTACAGGAGCATTGCCATCAGCAGTTACATTGCCGCCAGTCATTACAGAACAACCTGTTATTTCAGCAAGGCTTGTAGTAGTGACAGTAGGAAGCTGTACATTCATATTAAGGTTGCCATGTATGATAAACTTAGCATTGGTAGCCACAATAAAAAAAGCTCCATCTGAAATTGTTTGAGTTACATCCAATACACAACTGTCATTAATGGCCGGAGCTATTACGATGCTGTCTCCTGATGGTAATGTTAATGGAGGAATGATGTTATTAGTCCAATTGGAGGATACTGACCAATTACCATTGCCGGTAAATGTATAAGTTTGTGAGAATCCAACTGTTGCAATTAGTAAAAAAACAAATGATAAAAAAAATGCTTTCATGTTTATGGAAGTGTAATAAGGATTGCCAAAAATAAAGTTATTTCTTTTTACATCGATCAATTATGTGTGAAATCCTTGCCTGTTAACACTTTTAAAACTTGTAAACAATTTGTGAAAAACATTATCGAATTGTTGCCGTCATCAGGTGTAATATTGCACTGTTGTTGAGGTTCTTAGTTCTATTTCCAATTCATTAGTAGTAACAAGATTAAAAGGGAATCCTGTTCAATTCAGGAGCTATCCCCGTAGCTGTAAGTCTTAAAGATTTTTGCACCTCAAAGCCACTTTCCGCCGTCAGGCGGATGGGAAGGCAGCAAAAACAGGACGAGCCAGAAGACCTGCCTTTAACAATGACATAACAAAAACTATACTTTCGGCGGAAAAGTAGCGGTATAATAAAGTAGACGATTTTGCTCTTCTTTTTTGCACCTTATTTGTGTCGACGGTAATCAAAAAATAAATATGCAGAACGAACCGATTTTACAGGATAACAAAGACCGCTTTGTGCTCTTTCCGATCAACCATCAGGATATCTGGAAAATGTATAAACAGGCGGAAGCAAGTTTCTGGACTGCTGAAGAAATTGATCTTACAGCCGACTTGCAGGATTGGGCAAATAAGTTAACGGAGGATGAAAAATATTTCATCAAACATGTGCTGGCATTTTTTGCGGCAAGCGATGGTATTGTAAATGAAAATCTGGCAGTTAATTTTTTACAGGAGGTGCAATATCCTGAAGCCCGCTGTATGTATGGCTTTCAGGTGATGATAGAAAATATTCATAGCGAAGCGTATTCACTATTGATCGATACTTATATTAAAGACCCGATTGAAAAAGACAGATTACTTAGAGCAATTGATACCATTGATTGTGTTAAGAAAAAAGCTGAATGGGCTTTACGCTGGATCGATAAAGGAAGTTTTGCAGAAAGATTAATTGCTTTCGCTGCTGTTGAAGGTATCTTTTTTAGCGGAAGTTTCTGTTCTATTTTCTGGCTAAAAAAACGTGGACTAATGCCTGGTTTAAGTTTTGCCAATGAATTGATCAGCCGTGATGAAGGGTTACATTGTGATTTTGCATGTTTGCTTTATACCAATCACTTAATAAATCAATTACCAAAAGAAACAGTTACCCAAATTATCAGAGATGCGGTAACGATAGAAAAAGAATTTGTAAGCGATGCTTTACCTGTGGGATTAATTGGCATGAATGCAACCTTGATGTGCCAATACATTGAGTTTGTTGCAGACAGATTATTGGTGGCCTTGGGTTGTGATAAAATTTACAATGCCACCAATCCTTTCGATTTTATGGAATTGATCTCTCTGCAGGGCAAAACCAACTTCTTTGAAAAAAGGGTAGGCGAATATCAAAAAGCAGGTGTGATGAATGACAGCAGTTCGAAAGCATTTACAATGGATGAAGATTTTTAAATAAAAAATTACCCTTAATATAATTACTACCTAAATTCTCTAACACATGAAAGTAATAAAACGCAATGGCAAAAGTGAAGCCGTACACTTTGATAAAATCACTTCGAGAGTAATGAAGCTGAGTTACGGTTTGCAATTAAAGAATGAAGATGTTATTGAAATCGCAAAAAAAGTAATTGCAGGTATTTACAATAATGTTACCACTACAGAATTAGATAATCTGGCTGCGGAAACCGCAGCATCATTTACCACTAAGCATCCTGATTTTGCAGTATTGGCAGCACGTATAGCTGTTTCTAATTTGCATAAAAATACATTAAAGTCATTTTCAGAAACAGCTGGATTATTGTATAATTATGTTGATGAGAAAACAGGCGAGGTGGCTCCATTGATCGCTGATGATGTTTGGGCTATCATTCAAGAGCATCAGGATGTGTTGAATGCATCAATTATTTATGAAAGAGATTATCATTTTGATTTTTTTGGATTTAAAACATTGGAAAAATCTTACTTATTAAAAGTTAACGGTAAAATAGTTGAACGTCCGCAACATTTGTTTATGAGAGTTGCATTGGGAATTCATAAAACAGATATTGATGCTGCGATTGAAACTTATAATTTGATGAGTGAAAAATGGTTTATTCATGCAACTCCAACTTTATTCAATGCTGGTACACCAAAACCGCAAATGAGCAGTTGCTTTTTGCTGAGTATGAAGGATGACAGTATTGCTGGTATCTATGATACGTTAAAAAACTGTGCCATGATCTCTCAATCTGCAGGAGGAATTGGTTTAAACATTCATAATATCAGAGCTACAGGTAGTTATATAAAAGGAACAAACGGTACAAGTAACGGAATCATTCCAATGTTGAGGGTATTCAATGATACAGCACGTTATGTAGATCAGGGCGGAGGAAAACGCAAAGGAGCATTCTCTGTTTATTTAGAACCATGGCATGCAGATGTGTTTGAATTTCTAGACCTGAGAAAAAATCATGGGAAAGAAGAAATGAGAGCAAGAGATCTGTTCTTAGCGCTTTGGATTCCTGATCTGTTTATGAAAAGGGTAGAAGAGAATGGCAACTGGAGCTTGTTCTGCCCGAATGAAGCAAAAGACCTCCACACCAATCATGGAAAAGTTTTCGAAGCATTGTATGAGCAGTATGAAGCTGAAGGAAAAGCAAAGAAAACAGTTCCTGCACGTGATTTGTGGAATGCAATTTTAGAATCGCAAATAGAAACGGGGACACCGTACATTTTATATAAAGACGCTGCAAATGAAAAGAGTAATCAAAAGAATTTAGGTACGATACGCTGCAGCAATCTTTGTACAGAGATCATCGAATACAGTGATGAAAATGAAACAGCGGTTTGTAATCTGGCGTCACTTTCTTTACCTCGTTTTGTTGAAGGCAAGACTTTCAATTTTGAAAAATTATTAGAGATCACTCAGATCGTCACTAAAAATCTGAACAAGGTAATTGATAACAATTACTATCCAATCCCTGAAACGAAGTTGAGTAACTTCCGTCATCGACCTATTGGTTTAGGTGTACAAGGTTTGGCGGATGTATTCATGTTATTAGGTTTGCCATTTGAAAGTGATATGGCAAAGATGCTGAACAAGAATATTTTTGAAACGATCTATTATGGCGCTTTAGTAGCATCAAACAATGTTGCAAAAGAATTTGGTGCTTACGAAACATTTAAAGGTTCTCCATTAAGTCAGGGTATTTTACAATTTGATATGTGGAATGTACAACCAAGCGATCGTTATGATTGGGATAGTTTACGTAAATCAATTATGGAACATGGCGTACGCAACTCTTTATTGTTGGCACCGATGCCTACTGCCTCTACGTCTCAAATTTTAGGAAATAACGAATGTTTTGAACCATATACTTCAAATATCTATAACCGTCGTGTATTAAGCGGTGAGTTTGCAGTGGTAAACAAACATTTACTGAAAGATCTGATGAACTTAGGTTTGTGGAACGATCATATGAAACAACGTATCATCGCTGCTAATGGTTCTGTTCAAAATATTGAAGAGATACCTGCAGATATGAAAGAAATTTATAAAACAGTTTGGGAGATCAAGCAACGTAATATCATTGATATGGCGGCAGACAGGGGAGCATTCATTTGTCAATCACAATCATTGAATTTGTTTGTAGCTGATGCAAATTTCGCAAAACTTTCATCAATGCATTTCTACACATGGAAGAAAGGGCTGAAGACCGGGATGTATTACCTTCGTACCAAAGCAGCAGCTGATGCAATTAAATTCACAGTTGATGCATCTGTTTTAAATCAAACAAAAGATGAGCAAGCTGCACAAATATCTTGCTCTTTAGATAATAAAGATGAGTGTATGAGCTGCGGTTCTTAAAGAAATAAACTGTAACCAAAAAGGGCCTCAACTTTTTTTGAAGGCCCTTTTTAATTTTAATAAATTATTATTAGTTAGCTAAAATTTCTTTCTCTACTGCATTGATCCAAACATTGAATAATTTTTCTTCCACTTCAACAACAGTACTGCAAAGTTTTTCCCAATCAGGTGAAAATTCTTTCAACTGATGTTTCATCTCTGCCAAGTGATTGATCTCTTCAGCGATGATACTTTTTACGTTCACGGAACTTTTCGTTTCAGTCAATACATCCTGGTATTTGGGGTAGAGTTCATCTGCTCTTACTTCGATGGCATAGGTTACCAGAAGATAAGCAGCATATTTCAGGTCATTGCCTATGTAGCCAAATGTATCTTTCAAAAAACGGCACACTTTAATATCCAGCTCATGAATATAATAGAAGCTCATTTTAGGAGCAAGTAAATATTTTTTTTCATAGGTAGGACAGCTACCCTTATCTATCTTCTGAATTTGCTTTTTCAGGTAATAAGCATGCCTGGCTTCTTCAGCAGAATGTTTTAAGATCATTTCTGTTGCTAAAATAGGGTGCTCACACTTTTTGATCTTTTTAGCGCCTGCATTCTCCATCATAGAAAGCGTATTCAGCCACTTTGCATGCAGTTTATTGTCTTTCACTACTGTTTCAAAAATATTTTCCATAATTATGGGGCAAAGATAAATTTTTATCGAACACAGATGGTACTGATTTGACTTATGACCACTTATCTGTGTAATCGGCCTAATCAGTTAAATCAGTGTTCTATCATTCAGGTAGGTCAATGATTGTTCTATAGTGGTATAGATCTTACTCAATTCCTTCTTAGTAATGCAGTATGGCGGCATGATGTAGACGATATTGCCAAGCGGACGTAACAGTACCCCATTTGACAAATAGAACTTATAAGCCAGATCTCTGATTGAATTAAAATAAGAGGTATTCTGTTTGGTATTCAACTCAATTGCCAGAATAGTGCCCTGTTGACGAAGCTCTTTTACAAAATCGTGAGATGAAATTGATTCAGCAAATTTTTTATGTTGCTCAGTGATCATTGTGATCTGATCCTTACATTTTTTACTTTTTAGTAATTCAATACTTGCATTGGCTGCAGCACACGATAAAGGATTGCCTGTATAAGAATGTCCGTGATAAAATGTTTTTGTTTTGTCATTGGCATAAAATGCATCATATATTTTATTTGAACATGCCGTAACACCCAAAGGCATAAAGCCCCCTGTTATTCCTTTCGATAAACAAATAATATCAGGTTTACTCTTTACGTATTCTATGGCAAAATTTTTGCCTGTTCTACCAAATCCCGTCATCACTTCATCTGCAATGCAGAGGATATTTTTTTTCTTTGCAATAGAAAGCAGCGTATCTAAATGTTTAGCACTATACATTTTCATTCCGGCAGTGCCTTGTATCAACGGTTCAAAAATAAATGCTGCCACATTTTCTTTATCAATTAAAGCAGTAAATTTTTCAGTTACTTCTTTAATGTTTTCTTTTGTTGGAACAGGTATATGTGAAACTTTGAATAAATGTTTACTGAAAGCAGCATTGAATTCATTTCTCTCTGCTATACTCATAGCACCGAAAGTATCACCATGGTAAGCGCCTTCAAATGCGATAATATTTATTTTGTTTTTGACACCTTGATTGTGCCAGTATTGAAGCGCCATTTTTAAAGCAACCTCAACGGCTGTTGATCCATTATCTGAAAAAAATATTTTCTTAAAATGATCAGGTAAGACGCTGAGTAAATTTTTTGAAAGATCGATCGCCGGTGTATGTGTAAACCCTGCAAATATTACATGTTCTAATTTTTTTGCCTGGTCAGCGATTGCTTTCGCAATGATCGGATTGCTATGCCCATGTATGTTTACCCACCAGGAAGATACTGCATCGATGTAAGTATTTCCATCTTTAGCATATAATGTACAGTTCTCTGCACTGTCAATATGAATAGGAGCTTCAGCCGTTTTCATCTGGGTGAATGGATACCATATTGCATTATCTTCTTTTGGCATATTAAATTTTTATTGGCCCTTGCTTTACAAAATTATCAATTGATGTTGCATTAATTTCTGATAATGCAGGAATGGAAAACAATATAGGTAAGTCAGTATATTGCCTGATAAAATTTTCTGAAGAAAGATTGCTTTCCCCTGAAAAAACAAGTCCTTTTAGAAAAATGTTTTTTTGTCTTAAAGCTGAGACGCTTAATAGGGTATGATTAATGCTTCCTAAATAATTATTTGAAACGAGTATTACCGGTAAACTGAGTTGTTCTATCAAGTCAATATTCAAATAGTTGTATGCCAAAGGACTCATGATACCGCCAGCGGTTTCTATTACAATATTGTTATCTGATCTTGGCAGATTGATATTTGCTTTAATAATTGTTGTCCCATCAATTTCAGCGGCATAATGTGGGGATGCAGGGGTATTTAATCGATATGCTTCCGGATGAATTTTGCATAAAGGATTACTCACCACTCTTTTGATAAAAACACTGTCTGAGTTTTCCAAATCACCAGCCTGAACTGGTTTCCAGTAATCATAGCCTAATGCCTGGCATATTACGGCTGAACAAATTGTTTTGCCGATGTTTGTATGTATCCCTGCAATAATTACACTCATGCAATAAAGTTTTTTATTTCTTCAACCAACATATCTATTTCATTGACAGTATTGAAAGTATGCAAACTTATGCGTAATCGTTCTGTGCCTACCGGAACCGTTGGAGGCAGGATCGCTTTTACAAAAAAGCCCTTATCTCTTAAATAATAGGAGAGTGCCTTTGTTTTAAAACTATCACCAACAATTATTCCCTGAATGGGAGAGCAACTATCAATAAATTGCAATCCCTTTGTTTTACCAACCGTTTCTCTAAAATGACTGATCAAATCAAATAAGTATTTTCTATCAGCTGTAGGCAACAATTGATATGCCTGCTGAATTTGCAAAAATGTATGTGGAGGTAATGCTGTCGCAAAAATGAATGAACGTGCATTATTGATCAGGTAATTACGCAAAACATTACTCCCGGTAACAACAGCACCATGTAAACCGATTGCTTTTCCGAAAGTATATACAGTGGCATATACATCATTTTGCAAATTGTATTTGCAAACCAAGCCATCACCTTTATCACCCAATACACCAATGGCATGTGCTTCATCAACTAATAACAATGCATTGTATTTTTTGCATAGTTCGCTGATAGCAACCAATGGAGCTTCATCTCCATCCATTGAGTAAATAGATTCTACTGCAACAAAGATTTGCCCGGTTGCCTGTTGCATTTTTTTTTCCAGGTCAGCTACATCATTATGTTTGAACTTATATCGATTGGCATGGTTAAGCCTGATACCATCAATAATACTTGCATGAATTAATTCATCGGAAATGATGGTGTCGCCTTTGGTTGCAATACAGGAAAATAATCCAACATTCGCCATATAGCCTGCATTAAAAATTAATGCAGCTTCAGCATGATGAAAGTCAGCAATAATTTTTTCTGTAGTTTCTGCTAATTCGGAATTGCCGGTAACCAGTCGTGAGCCGGTTGCTCCCGTTGGCTGGGTCTTTACTTCTATTGCTTGTAAAGCAGGGAGTTTGGAAAATCCTAAATAGTCGTTGGAGCTAAAATCAATTCTATTACCTACAGTAACTAACTCACGTGATAAACCACTTGCTTCTCTGGCATCCAACTTTTGTTGTAAGGTTATATCAAAACGTTGATTAGCATTCACAATAAGGTAGTTTGTTGATGAAGGAGGTTTCTCCTTAGTTGCTAACGGCTTCTTTAAAAGGTTTACGTGGTGTTAAACCAAGCATTTTAAACATCTGCATATCTACATCAAAATCAGGATTAGGTGTAGTTAATAATTTTTCTCCTGCAAAAATAGAATTAGCACCAGCCATAAAACAAAGTGCCTGTTCAGCTACACTCATCTCATTTCTGCCAGCCGATAAACGCACCACGCTTTTTGGCATGATGATCCTTGCAGTAGCAATCATTCTTAATACTTCATCAATAGGTACGATCTGATTGTCCTGTAATGGGGTTCCTTCTACCGGTACCAACCGGTTGATCGGTACAGAATCGGGGTGAACTTCCATTGTAGATAAAGTATGTAACATTTTTACTCTGTCATCATCCGTTTCACCCAAACCAACAATACCTCCACAACATACACTTAGCTTGGCTTTCCGCACATTATTCAGTGTGTTGATGCGATCATCAAAAGTTCTGGTGGTAATAATATCACCATATTTATCGCTACTGGTATCAATATTATGATTGTAGGCAAAACATCCTGCTTCTTTCAGTCTTTCGGCCTGTTCGTACGTCAGCATACCCAATGTACAGCATACTTCTAATCCCATGTCATTTACTTCAGTTACCATTTCCAACACACGGTCAAAATCTTTGTTATCTCTTACTTCTCTCCAGGCAGCTCCCATACAAAGTCTTGATGCTCCGTTTGCTTTCGCCACTTCAGCTCTTGCTTTTACTTTTTCTACCGTCATCAACGGTTCTACTTCTATATCAGTTTGGTAACGGGCAGCTTGCGGACAATACGCACAGTCTTCTTTACATCCTCCGGTTTTAATAGAGATCAGGCTACTGATCTGTACTTCGCTGTAGGCCTTATTTTGGCGGTGAACCGAGGCTGCTTCAAAGATCAGATCCAGCAGTGGACGGTAATAGATATCTTTTATTTCTTCTAAAGTCCAGTCGTTTCTAAGCGTAATTCCCATGGTATGAAATTAATATTTTTTTGCAAATATAAAAGTTTACAATGATTCAATAGATATATAGAATCGTTTAGTGCGTTGAGTCATTTAACTTCAGATGACTTAAACCATTAAACAATAATTTAATATTGTTCATTCTCGTTGGGGAAATCTCTGCTTTTAACATCCGAAACATATTGCTGTACAGCTCGCTTTATTTGTTCATCCAGGTTAAGATATCTGCGTAAAAAACGAGGTTTAAAATCTGTGTTGATACCCAGCATATCGTGCATTACCAATACTTGTCCATCACAATCCCCTCCGGCACCAATACCAATAGTAGGAATAGAAAGACTTTCACTTACCTGCTTAGCCAATGCAGCTGGAATTTTTTCCAAAACTATTGCAAAGCATCCAGCCTGTTGTAATAACAAAGCGTCTTTTCTCAATTTATCAGCTTCCTCTTCTCCGGTAGCTCTTACAACATAGGTTCCGAATTTATTGATGGATTGCGGTGTTAATCCTAAATGTCCCATTACCGGGATACCTGCACTTACGATCTTTTTTACAGAATCGATGATCTCTTCGCCACCTTCCAGTTTTACGGTATGGCCACCACTTTCTTTCATTATTTTGATGGCAGATGCCAGGGCTATTTCAGAATTAGATTGATAATATCCAAATGGGATATCAACAACGATCAAGCATCTTTCTCTTGCTCTCACTACGCTTTGAGCATGATAGATCATTTGGTCTAAAGTAATAGGAAGGGTAGTGTGATGCCCTGCCATTACATTACTGGCACTATCACCCACCAAAATGATATCAATACCCGCTTCATCAAACAATTTTGCAAACGAATAATCATAAGCAGTGATCATGGAGATCTTCTCTCCATTCTGTTTCATTTTTTGGATAGTGTTGGTAGTAACTTTCTTAATTTCTTTGTGCTCCGGACCCATTGTTTACTGATCTGTTTTGAGTGATTAGATATTTTTATAAAAGAAAAAGGAATTGACTCTGCATTAGAATAAAACAAATCCGGTGATTACACTGTAAATGTAAAGATTAAATAGAATTAGTGAAAGTTTTTTCTTTTAAAGATCATTTCTTCTTACTTACTATTTTTCTGGTATTTTCATCAAATATTACACCCCAATAATCGGTTAAGCCTAAGGATATTCCTGAAGATGTTATTACATTGATCTGAGGGACGAAAGCGATCAGTTTGCTGTACATTTTTTCTGTGGCAAAATCAAAATAAAAATCCTGGATCAATTTGTAAGTGTAGAGACTATCATAATTAATTTCCGATAATACCTTTTTTGTCCCTGTCACGTTACCCTCAACGTCATATACCATAACCTCTATGGGAGGATTGTGATATGCTTCTATTTGTTTAGATTGAATGACTGATGCCGAGGTTGGATAGATACTCATTTCTGTATCGTATGCTTTGATCTTTTTTGCTTTAATGTCTTTAAATAATTGGTTTCCCAAACTCCAGTTATTGATCGTTAGTACGCCGGTTTCTGTAAAATTACCTGAGGGGGTAGCTGATAATGTTATCTTATTACAGGTTCTGTTAATAAATACAGCAGATGAAGGGATTGTTCTATTATCGCTCTCCCCGGGATTAAAACAAACATTAAAGGTTTCTGCAAAAAGTGTTTCTTCTTTTCTTTGCTCTTGTTTTTTCTTATAAACAATAGGATTGATGAAGATATTTTTAATTTTTAATTGATGATTTTTATAGTAAAGTAATTGTTTTACTTTAAAGAAGCTGAGCTTGTTTAACAAGCAGGTATCACAATCATTTGAATCTTTATAGAAAATTTCTTCTGTAGCATCATGCTTATCATCATAATTGAATATCCAATTAGTTTTTTCAGGATCATTTTTTTCAAATACTCTACCGGATATAATGTCATTATAATTTACGTTATACCGGGTTACAGAAAGATCTTTGTCTGAATCTCTATACGCAATAAGCGAAGCTTTTTTCAGTTTATTAAAAAAATAATTACTCAGATTAAAATTGGGATTTACTGGAGTAAGATTGATGTAATAATTGCCGATTGCAGCCCATTTAACGCCTGTATCAGTTTGTATGAAATCAGCGTAGTCAATTTTCTCTTGAGAAATAGAGATTTTTGTGAGAAAAAGCAAGGCTATAATTGAAAATAACTTTTTCATTTTGTGGAGATTTGTAGCCAAACTACATAATCAAAATAAAAGATAACGTTAAAAGGAGGACTATTTTACTTCTGCGTATAAGTGTTGTATCAATCCGTCTGCCAGGCCAATTTTTGGTACATAAATATTCTCGGCACCGGCCCAACGCATAACATTGATATATATTTGAAGTGCCGGTACGATCACATCAGCTCTGTCTTCCCGTAAATTATATTTACTGATCCTGTCGGCTAAAGAAACATTGCCTAATTCTTTGTAATACTCTCTCAATAATTCAAAGGGGAGGGGCTTGCCGTCCTTGCGTTTACTCATGCTGAACACTTTGTTGATGTTTCCTCCACTACCAATTGCCACTACTTCCTTATGTCCTTTGGTAACAGCTCTGAGAGTGTTTTTCATTTCATCCCAATCTGACTCTCTTACCATATTCTTTAACAATCGTATTGTTCCAATATTGAAAGACTTTTTAAATATAAGAATGCCATTACTAAAAAAACTAAGTTCTGTACTGCCACCGCCAACATCAATGTATAAATAACTGTGATCTTTATCCATGTTTTCGGCCACATGGTTTTCGTATATAAGTCCTGCTTCGTAATCACCGCTGATAACTTCAATTTCAATATCAGTTTCCAATTTTACTTTTCTTATAATATCTCCGGAATTTTTAGCATCTCTCATTGCACTGGTGGCACATGCTTTTATATACTCTACCTCATAAGCATTACATAAATGTTTAAATGCTTTCATTGTTTGAAAAAGCATTGCCATCCTGGCTTTGGAAATAGCGGCATTTTCAAATACATCAAACCCCAAACGCAGCGGCACCCTAAATAAATTCAACTTATTAAAAGTTGCAACGCCTTTATCGTTTTCTACTACTTGTGTGATCAAGAGTCTCGCTGCATTACTTCCTATGTCTATCGCTGCTAATTTCAAGGTTATTAAGCTATTATGATTTGATCTAATACTACAAAGATAGTGGTGTAACCGAGGAAGTGCAATCAACATCGTGCAATATGATAATTATGTGGATAATTACCAACCCAAACAGAATTTATTGTAACTTTGCGCCGTTGAATCCAATAATATTCTTGCCATGTTAAAAAAAACGGTTCCGCTTTACGTAGTTATTCTATTGCTTTTTACAACTATTGCTTTGACTTATTTTGCAGTTCCCTTTATTAATTCTCAAACTGACGAAACCGGTTCTGCTAGTGTAAATGTCAGTCAAAATTCCTGTAGTTATAATATATCAAGACTAGATGGATATAAATTCATTCATCCCTTGATGTTTGCAGAACCTGCCTGCGAATCCAATACATTAAGCAATATAAAAAGTGAGGTAGAAAGTTTGATCAGCTCGTATAAAACAAAAGGCGACATTACTTCTGCTTCAGTCTATTTAAGAGAGTTTCATCATGGAGAATGGATGTCAATTGCCGAGGCAGAAAAATATAGTCCCGGATCATTGTTAAAAGTTCCTGAACTTATTACTTTTTTTAAGATGAATGAAACTAATCCTGGTTTATTGGAAAGGAAAGTGGTTTTTGATAAGCCATTAAGCTCGACAAAAACGGCTACCTATCTGTCTAAAAGTATCCAATTAGGCAATACTTATACAATCAGGCAATTACTATTTTACATGGTTGCGTATTCAGATAATAATGCTACACTTTTACTGAATAAATTGATTGATGTAGCAACTTTTAAAAAGGTATTTACAGATGTAGGCTTACCAGCTCCGGATTGGAGTGCAAACGATTATCCGATCTCTGCAAAGGATTATTCATTATTCATGAAATTGTTATATAATGCCTCATACCTTTCTATAAAGGACTCTGAATTTTGTACCGAATTGCTAAGCGATAGTGATTTTAAGAACGGGTTAGTTGCCGGCATTCCGTCTGATTGTAAGATTGCACACAAATTTGGAGAAGGAGGATATACAACTGCCCCGCAACTAAGTGAATCAGGTATAATATATTCCAATTCTGCTCCTTATATTTTAACAGTGATGACAAAAGGAACTGACGTAAAGAAATTACCGGAGGTCATCAGTAGTATTTCAAAAATGGTTTACAAAAAAATGCAGGACCCTTCCACAGTGAAATTGTAATATCTCTGGTCGAATTATTTACTTTGTTTACGAAACAAATAATTGTAAGTTTCTACCTGACTTCGAATCTTTTTGGTATTTCGTGGATTGATGTATTGATTGCTTAACTCATTGTCGAGCTTTCTGGCTTTGATATTGTCAGATAATTGTATCTGGAGTATATCTTTTATTTCCTTCTGAATTTCGTGATCATACACAGGACAGGCCGCCTCAATGCGATGGTCAATATTACGCACCATCCAGTCTGCAGATAATAAATATACTTTCTCTTTACCGCCATTATGAAAAATCATTATTCTGGCATGTTCTAAATACTCATCCACAATACTGATTGCCTGAATATGAGTTTTGAATTTTTTATTTTCTGTAAGCATACAGCAAATACCTCTTATGATCATTTTTATCTCTACACCGGCTTTCGCTGCATCATATAATTTGTTTATCAATAGCTCATCGCTAAGTGCATTTACCTTCAGGATGATAGATGCAGGTTGTTTTGCCCGGGCATTTTTAATTTCTTTATTGATCAATGAAATTATTTGCGAACGCATGTTCACCGGACTCGTCATCAACGTTTTACAAGCTTTTAGAAAAGCACCTCTGCTTTTTGGATGTTCTAAATAATGAAATATCCTGTTTACATCTGCCATGATATTTCTGTCAGAAGTAAATAAACAATGATCACCATATATTTTAGCCGTGCTCTCATTCAAATTACCGGTACTTACAAATCCATAATGGGTAGTATGTTTGTTGTGTACTTTTTTTATCAGGCATAATTTGGCATGTACCTTAACATTAGGCACACCTATCAAAACCTTTACTCCGGCTTCTTCCAGCTCTTTTTTCCAAACCAGGTTAGCTTCTTCATCAAACCTAGCTCTTAATTCAATCACAGCTGTTACTTCTTTACCATTACGAACAGCATTTGTTAATGTGTTAATGACTTTTGATCTTTCTGCTAATCTATATGCCGTGATCTTGATACTTTTAACTTCGGGGTCTATGGCAGCTTCTCTCAACAGGTCTATTACGCTGTCAAAAGAATGATAAGGAAAACTAAGCAACACATCTTTTTGCAAAACAACCTTAGTAACTTGAGAAGCGTTTCGAAATGCCGGATGTATAAATGGTTTCTTCCTGGTACTTTTTTGTGTAAAAACAGAATCGGGGAAATTAATAAAGTCTTTGAAATTATGGATCCTGCCTCCTGGGATAATGTTGTCTTTTTCTGTAAGCCCCAATCTTTTTATTAAATAAGTTAATAAAGAGGAGTCGATTTCTTTGTCAAACACAAATCGAACAGGCTTGCCCTTTTTTCTGTTTTTTAATCCCTTTTCAATTTTCTGTATCAATGATGTAGATATATCATTATCAATATCGATCTCTGCATCCCTGGTTACTTTAATAATATGAGAGGAAAAAACATCATACCCGAAAAATGAAAATATTTGCGGTAAACAAAACCGTATGATATCTTCTAATAAAATGATATTTTTTTCATTTGCCTTTGAAGGAAGAATGATGAATCTGGGTAAACGCCTTGCAGGCACAGCAACCAGCGCAAAACGCTGTGAGATACTTTTATCTTTTTTAGAAAGTTTGCAAGCAAGGTAGATGGATTTATCATTCAGGGTTGGAAATGCTTGTAAACTTTCGATCATTAAAGGAACAATATTGCTCTTGATCTCGTCATTAAAATAATTGACGATAAATTTTTGCTGTTCCCTGTTTAATTTACTTTCATTCAACAGAAATATCTTTTGCTTTTTCAATTCACGCAAAATTTCATTCCAGATACGGTCAAATTCCTTTTGCTGTTCAACAACTTTTTCCTGTATTTCTTCTAAGATCAGTTCAGGAGCAGTTTCCAGGTGCATATTCCCTTTTTTGCCTACTTCGATCATACGTTTTAATGTAGCCACACGTACCCTGAAAAACTCATCTAAATTGTTGGAAAAGATCGCCAGAAAACGAATGCGTTCTCTTAATGGAACAGTTTCATCTGCCGCTTCCTGAAGCACACGTCCGTTAAAAGAAAGCCAACTGATATCCCGGGGAATTATATTTCGGTGCATAAACCTAACAAACTAACGCTTTGAATAAAAGTATTATACTCAAAGATGTGATAAAAATATTTTCTGCAATGTTAAGTTTTTATGAAGAAGCCATTTTTTTTATAATAGCTGTTGTTGAAATACCCGGAACGAGTTCTACAATTTTTACTTCTCCACCATTGGCAATTACTTCTTTGGCTCCCACTATCTGGTCAATGGAATAATCTCCTCCTTTTACCAATACATCAGGCAGTATCGTTTTGATAAGATTCAAAGGTGTATCCTCATCAAATAAAATAATTGTATCAGTTAATACAATAGATGCCAGCAAAAGGCTTCTGGCGCTTTCGTTATTAATGGGTCTGCTTTCTCCCTTTAATCTTTTTACGGATGCATCTGTGTTTACTCCAACGACAAGAATATCTCCAAAAGAAGCAGCTTCACTTAAGGAAGCAATGTGTCCTTCATGCAGGATGTCGAAAACACCGTTGGTAAAAACAATTTTTTTACCTAGTAATCGCCAGCGATTTACCAGATGTGGTAATTCAGCAGTCGTTATAATTTTATCTGTGATTGATTTAGAATTACGCATGATTTGATTTTTTATTATAATATGGTAAGAGGAGAAGAGACAAAAATCCAACGATCAAAACAATTAGGAATTGAGCAACCCATTGTAGATTCCCATTAGCAAAGCCAATACCTTCTTCTATATTATACAAGAGCATTACTTCCATGATAAAAACAGGGTAGGAGCCAATACCGCCGGGTGTTATGATCATGCCTATACTGGCAAAAGCCAACACCGGGAAAGCAGCTGCAAATGATAAATGAGCGGTGCCTGATGTTGCAAAAAAACCTAAATAAGTGCCTCCTACATAACAGCACCAGATAAATACACTATGGAAAATAAATGCTTTTTTATTCTCTAAATTTTTTATAGATGCCAAACCTGTTGCAATGCCTGTAGCTATATTTTTCATTCGATGAATGAATTTATTTTCTCCGTATTTTTTAAAAATATATTTAAGTACATAGTAAATAACAACAATAGAAATCACCAAAATTAAAAACTTCGTAAGCATAGCCTGCTTGCTGCCAGATAAAAAATTCTCTTTGATCGTTTCTTTAGCATAACTGCCGATAATACTGGCTTGCGTTATGATCGCAATAAAAAATACAATGATCAATGAAAGCAGGTCTACAGCCCGTTCTACAACGATCGTTCCTACTAATTTATCGGGGGGGACTTTCTCATATTTTCCAAGGATCGTACATTTCAATACTTCACCTAATCTTGGAATTGCTAAATTGGCAAGGTATCCGATCATTACGGCAAAAAAAGTATTTAAAAACCGGGGATTATATCCCAGGGGTTTCATTAAAATTTTCCAACGGATTGCCCTGCTGATATGACTAAGTGAAAGGATAAAAAAAACAGGAACAAATAATCCGTATCTGGCAGATTGTAATGCATTCTTACAATTCTCCCAGTTCTTATCACTCATTTTATGAATACTCCACCAAACCAAAAAAATTCCTACAGAAAAAAAAGCGGCATATTGCAATATAGACAGAAAACGTTTTTTCATAAAGAGCTACAAATTAATCAATTTGTAATTACAAGGTTGTCAATTAGCCGAACTTCATTTAAATAAGCTGCAATTAATGCAACTAACGGAGAAGCGCCATCCCAATTTTCTTTCAATTCTAATGTTTTAGCATCGGCAATTTCAACGTAATCTACTACAAATCCGTTAGTAGAAAGATTTTCTGTTGCGATTGCTTTTAAAGCCAACAAATTGCCGGGTTTACATTCTCTTTTGATTAACTCCAATGTTTCGTAAATTCTTAATGCTTGTGTTCTCTCTGTATCAGTCAACCGGATATTTCTGCTGCTCATGGCCAAACCCGTTATTTCTCTTTGAGTAGGGCAGATGTTCAATTGAATATCTACTCCCATAATATCAATCAGTTTACTGATGACCATACATTGCTGATAATCTTTTTGCCCCAGGTAAAGCATCTTTGGCTGAACGATCTCCAATAATCTTTGTACAACCTGACAAACACCTTGAAAATGACCCGGTCTGTATTTTCCTTCCAGGATCGTTTCTAAATACCCCAGATCATATTTGACACTGGTTGCAGGGCCATTTGGGTAGATCTCTTCGGCTGAGGGTAGAAAGAGTACATCACATCCGGATTTTTCTAATAGGTAGATGTCATTCTCGATAGTAGCCGGATACTTACTGAAATCCAGCTGGTTATTGAATTGTGTGGGGTTTACAAATATACTGCAGACAGTGAAAAAATTGTCATTTTTTGCATTATTAATTAATGATATATGTCCTCCGTGCAATGCCCCCATGGTTGGTACAAATGCCATCTTACTTGTTCCCTTATCTCTTTTTCCAAGGAATATTTTAATGTCTTTAACCGTCTTAAATAAAATCATTATTTATATGTATTAATGCTGAAATCCTGGGTAGTGTCTCAGTTTGAAAATAGTTATTTTTTAGATGCTTAACCGAGTAAGCAAAGATGTATTATCTTTGGGTTATGGCAAAATTAAAACGTCCAAAAGATACTAATCAATTAGCTAAATCAATAGTAGATATAGCAACGGGAGAAATAGAAGAAACTAAATCTACTGAACAAGACTTAATAAAGGCTGCTGCGGCGGCATTAGGTCGTAAAGGTGGCTTAAAGGGAGGTAAAGCCAGAGCTGCATCATTAACTCCCAAAAGAAGGTCTGAAATAGCTAAGAAGGCTGCTGCTGCAAGGTGGGATAAAAAATAAATTATTTCTTTGTTATTTTAGGGGTCAAATTAAAAGTAGTTTCTTCAAGAATTAATCCATTTGCGTCAAACATATCTGGAAAGAATTTTTTTGCAACATCTAAAGTGTTAGTTATTGGCAATATAAAATCTTGGTAAACTGTTCCAGATAAATTTTGACAAAATAAAGCTCTGGCGTGTGAAATAGACATGCTAATAATACTAATAATTAAACCACACGGCAAAGTGATTTTACCATCAGTATGATATTTTTTTATTTCATTGACAGTAAAAACATTTTGTACTACTATTTGAGACAACTGAATATTATTCTCAGGATAATGAAAAAAAATGGTAATCCTAAAATCAATTATGTTCCCTTCTAAACTTATTCCACATGCCTGAGCTAATTCAACATTTACCTCTTTTGAATCTCCTTGCTTTAAGTGTTCATTTACAAAAAAAGATAGATTTTTAACTCTACTAATTGAATATTTCAAATCATCATATTTGTTATTTTTATTATCAATTAACATAATCCTAAGAAGCTGTGTTTATATTGTTTTCTGTGTTGTGGTTATACTTAAACTGTCCGCCTTTAACAGAATAAAGATAATTACTTGGTGCTGTAATTAGAGCCGAAGTGTTTGAAGGTATAAATTCTGTTTTAGATGCAGTTATTGAAATAAATGTTTGCTTTGGTTCTGCACTAATATTAAATTTAATATTTAATGCCCTTTGTATTTTAGCAATAGTTTCAAAATTTAAAGGTTTATTACCTCTAAATACTTGAGTTAAATAACTAGGGGATACTTTTATTTTTTCTGCCAATTCTCCTCTATTTATTACTGCAATCTCACTTAATCTATCAATTTCTGATAAGTAACCAGACATTAAAATTAATGCATCATGTTTGATACCCTCAATCTCGTTTTGTTCAGTCAATAAAAGTCTAATTTTTTCTTTTATCTCTTGGCTTTTATTGCTCAATTTCATATTCATATGAAGCTATTTTTAAAATTATCTCTTTAATTCGTTGATCATTTTCTTGAACTTTCTTACTTAGTAAAAGAATAGAACAAACTATATAAAAACCGCCAGTATCATCTGAAACTTCTTTGCAATAAATTCTGGTATTATCGACATCAAAAAATTTTATAGCTGAAACACCTTTTGATTTGTCATTCATTGCCTCTTGTCCATAACAATCCCAATATATTCCACTTTGGGTTAAAGTTCTTTCCACTATATACCAAAATCGCTTTCTTTTCTTTTCGATAAGCTGGATAATTTCATCTGCATTAATTTCATCTACACATAAATATCTCCTATATGAAGACCCGTATTCTTTAGCAGATTTAATTACAATACATTTTCTTTTCACGAAATTAAGCTATAGGTTAATTATTTCCAAGAATTTATTTACATTTGTGCCTTAAAAAACATTTGTTTAACATAGATACGACAAAAAATTAACAAAAATAAAAATGAACAAATGCTTGACCGATTAAGCATAAAGTGTTATATTTGATGTATGAACAAGCTACCATTACATAAAAGAGTGCAAATCATCAATCTATTGGTTGAAGGCAACTCTTTGCGTTCAACATCAAGAATAGCCGATGTATCAATAAATACAGTTACTAAATTACTTGTAGATGTAGGCAGGGCTTGTGAGCAATTTCATCATGATACTGTTATTGCAGTACCCTCTAAAAGAATACAATGTGACGAAATTTGGTCGTTCGTTGGTTGCAAGGACAAGAACGCAACAATAGAACAAAAAGAAGCAGGAAACGGGGATGCTTGGACGTGGGTTGCTATAGATGCAGATACAAAACTTGTTGTATCATGGTATGTAGGTGACAGAGGGATGGAATCAGCATTAGAATTTATGCAGGATATACAATCAAGAATTTCAGAACAAAGAGTGCAATTGACATCAGACGGGTGGAATATTTATTTAGATGCTGTTGGTAGTGTATTTGGCAGCCAAATAGATTATGCTCAATTAATGAAAATATACGGTGGTGGTGGAAGTAGCAGCAATAGTAATACAGAAAAGAAATATAGTCCTGCAAGATTAAAATCAATTAACAAGATTGTAGTATCTGGTAATCCAGATGTAGAACATATCTCAACATCATTTGTAGAACGTCAAAATCTTACTATGAGAATGCACATGAGAAGGTTTACAAGATTAACCAATGCTTTCAGCAAAAAGTTAGAGAATCATTGCCATGCAATAGCACTTCACTTTGTTTATTACAATTTTGTAAAACAACATAAGTCTTTAAGAATAACCCCTGCAATCGCAGCAGGATTGACAAAACGCTTTATGAGTATTGAAGATATTGCAAATTTAGTTCCTGATGAATCTTCTAAAACAAGGGGGCAATATAAAAAGAAAATAGTTTAATACTAATCACCCCAATACCATACTACTTTCCCATTTCTATACAAGTATCTTTTTTTAGTATTGTTAGCATCTCCAAAATATATAAATTGGTTTGGATTTTCAGAAATGTCGATTTTTATACTTTTTTTGTTTGTGCATGGCAAATCAAATATCCATGAGTATAGACTAGTTTTAATCTTGTCAATTGGTAAGCTAGCATAATAACTTGAGCTTTGTGCACTTAGATAATTTACTTTATTTTTAGTTCTTTTATATAAAGTATCATATCCTATTAATGGTTTTTCCCAAGTTTGTCCCCTCGGTGAAACATTTAGAATTAATTTACCATTCTCAAGTGTAACACTGTAAGTATAATTTATAGAATCTGGTATTATAGAAGGGTCACCATAATAATTATTATTTATTATAAAAGCAGTTTGCCCTCCTTTTTGATTGTTGGATTGTACATTTATTTGATACGCTGAATTATCGATCTTATACTTGGATAGAAGATTCTCAAAATCTTTTTTAAAATTTATGCTATCTTTTGGAGAGAGGGTTTGTGATTGAGAATTAGAGATACAACTTAAAAAAAAGCTAACGATTATTATTAATATCTTTTGCAGTTTGCCCACCACTTTGATTGATTGAGGTAACATTACTTTCAGTGTTTTTACTAATTGGTGGGCTAAAAGTAACCTTTTTATTTTCTTTTGGCTGAGGGATATATTTATAGACTGTATCTATTTTAACAGGCTGAGTAATAAAAACAGTATCATTATGCTCATTCGGGATATTTAGTTCAATCCATAACATTTTAACGTGTTGCCCAATTGCTGCTTTAATCACAACAACTGAAACAAAAACTGTAAAAAGAATAGAAATAATTATAATTATTTTTTTCATCGGTTTGCTTTTTGATAACTCAGTATATAAATCTTTTATTTCGTTGGCAGTTCCCATTATTATTATGATTTAGTCTCACAATATAACAATGGGTAACTTTATTACCTAATTTCAGATAGAATACAGCCTTTTAATGAAATTGGGAATAAATTTGTGCATTTTAGGGGATATTTTCAAACTGAGACACTACCAAATCCTGATGCGTTCTAAATTTCCCGATTTTTTTTCGTACTTTTGCACACCCTTAGAAGTTCAAAGGAACCACATAACCAAGTACAAATGTCAACAAAGAAAAGAATTTTATTTATTGCAAATGAAATGTCGCCTTATTTAGAGCTTACAGAATTTGCAGAAATAATTAATAAACTGGCCGTAAAGGCAAATGATAGCGGCATGGAAATCAGGTGTATCATGCCACGATTTGGAGTGATTAATGAAAGAAGACACCGTTTGCACGAGGTTGTAAGGTTATCCGGAATTAATGTAACAGTTGATGGAGATGATTATCCTTTGGTTATTAAGGTGGCATCTCTGCCTAATGCAAGATTGCAGGTTTATTTTTTAGATAATGAGGATTTCTTTAAAAGAAAAACTGTTTTTCATGATGAAAATGAAAAATGGTTTCCTGATAACGGACTTAGAACCGTTTTGTTCTGTAAAGGAGCTTTAGAAACCGTAAAAAAATTCGGTTGGCCTCCTGACATTATTCATTGCAGTGGCTGGATGACTGGATTAATTCCTATGTTCATCAAAACAGCTTATAAAAAAGAGCCTGTTTTCAATAATTGTAAAGTTGTTTACACTATTGGAGAGAATACATTTAAAGAAAAAATGGGTGCTGACTTTTTAAAATTGGCCACCATTAATGATAATGTAACAAAAAAAGAGTTAGATATTTTTAAAGATAATAACAATGTAGCCTTATTCAGAGGTGGGGCTGCTTTTGCAGATGCGGTTACTTTCGGTGCGGCAAAAGTTGATAAAAAGTTAGTGGAAGAGTTCAGCAAGGTAAAAGGCAAAAAAACATTGCCATTTAATGCAGAAAGCGATTTAACAGACTATTTACAATTATATACCGACCTTGCGAAGTAGTATAATTCACTAACTATCATTATCATAAATACTGTTTTTGTGCAAAGAAATTTTTTAGCGTTCGTCATATTTTCTTTATTCTTTTTGTCATTTGTTAATCTGAGTTGTACCAAGATAGACACTACTACGATCGGAGATGATCTGATCCCGGCAGTAGACAATGTGCATACATTCGACACTACTTTGGATATCAATACGTCTCAAGCGTTATTATTTACTGATTCTACCAGAATTGCCAGAACAGCTAATCATTTTATCGGTAGCATTAACAATGATCCATTGTTTGGAAAGACAAATGCCAATCTTTATCTTGAATTGAAACCGGCAGTTTTTCCCTATCGTTTTGGTGCCTCAGGTGATACATTGAATTGGACAGACGCAGGAGTGGATTCGGTAGTTTTATGCCTATCGTATAAAGGCTTATATGGAGATAGTATGATCCCTCAAAATTTCAGTGTATATCAAATGGATAACAACACAACAAATTTTGTTGATTCTTCGTACAAATTAAATTTTCAACCAAATGTAACTCCTACGAAATTACTTGGTCAGGCCACTGTTGATGCAAGGAAACTTAATCAATTTACATATTTTGCAAACAGGAAAGATTCTGCACAGAATCAGATCCGTATTAAATTGAGCAATGCTTTCGCAACCGAATTATATAACCGGGATTCTACTTCAGGAGGTTTTAATAATGCTTTTCATTCAGACTCGATATTTAAAACCTTTTATAAAGGTTTTGCAGTAGTGGCAGATGCAGGAATGGGTGGCAATGCTTTGTTTTATGTAAACCTAACCGATGCTACTACACGTTTAGAGATTCATTATCGTAAACGCAATGCAGGTAAAGTAGATACTACCTATGCTGTTTTCCCATTTATTGCTGCAGCAAGTTCATATGCCAGCGTAAGTTCTCATGCTGCTTATTTACAAAGAGACAGAACTGTTTCAGAATATAGCATGTCTCCGGATCCAGAAGCATTATATATTCAGGCAACTCCCGGAACATACGCCAATCTGGATATACCAGGATTAAGTACTTTCCCTAACAGTATTATACACAGGGCCGAAGTGATTGTGGAGCAAATTCCGTCAACTACATCATTAAATCTTATTTTCCCTGCACCGCAGTATCTTTATATGGATATTGTATCTCCAGGGGTAGGAAATGGGTTTAAGCCTATTAATTATGATCTGAGTCCAACATATACTTATAATCCTGATAATAGTACACTTGGTTATTTTTTACCGAGTAATGGTGTAGATTTTAGCTATTTTGGAGGCTTCACCAAAACTAAATTGGATAACCTGGGTAACAGCATTAATTATTATAGTTTTAATCTTTCCAGGTACGTACAAAATACCATTACCAAACGGACTATTAACTATGGTTTTAGGTTATATGCTCCATACAATATGGACTACTATGGTTATACTTTCCCTTTTAGTAATCCGCTTGGATTTGGAAGGATAAAAGTTGGCTCCGGCAGTAATCCAAATTACAAACTACGAATGCGTATTATTTATTCGAAAATATAGTTCTTAAAGAAATTTATAAGGCCTCGAAATATTTCGGGGCTTTGTATAAATAGATATTTTATAATCTTATCTTTGCACCTCAAAAAATTAATTTTCATGCCGTATTTATTTACATCAGAATCCGTTAGTGAAGGACACCCGGATAAAGTAGCTGACCAGATCAGCGATGCATTAATTGATAACTTTTTAGCTTTTGATGCACAAAGTAAAGTTGCTTGCGAAACATTGGTTACCACCGGACAGGTTGTGCTTGCCGGCGAAGTAAAAAGTAAAGCATATTTGGATGTACAGGAAATTGCACGTGGCGTTATCAAGAAAATAGGATACACCAAAAGTGAATATATGTTTGAAGCCGCCTCATGTGGTATCTTGTCAGCTATTCATGAGCAATCTGCAGATATTAATCAAGGGGTAGACAGACAAAAGAAAGAAGAACAAGGTGCTGGTGACCAGGGTATGATGTTTGGTTATGCAAGTAACGAAACAGATGATTATATGCCACTAGCTTTGGATCTGGCTCACAAAATTTTAATTGAATTGGCTGCATTACGCAGAGAAAATAAACAGATCAAATATTTACGTCCTGATGCTAAAAGTCAGGTTACTTTAGAATATGACGATAACAATCAACCGGTAAGAATTGATGCGATCGTTGTTTCTACACAACATGATGATTTTGATAGCGAAGCTAAAATGTTAGCTAAGATCAAAAAAGATATCATTGAAATATTGATCCCAAGAGTTAAAGCTAAGTATAAAAAATATGCAAAGCTTTTCAATGCAAATATCAAATATCATATTAACCCAACCGGTAAGTTTGTAATTGGTGGGCCACACGGAGATACTGGTTTAACCGGCCGTAAGATCATTGTAGATACATACGGTGGTAAAGGTGCTCATGGTGGAGGTGCTTTTAGTGGTAAAGATCCAAGTAAGGTAGATAGAAGTGCTGCTTATGCAACTCGTCATATCGCTAAAAACTTAGTAGCAGCTGGTGTTGCTGATGAAGTATTGGTTCAGGTATCTTATGCAATTGGTGTAGCTCAGCCTACTTCAATCAACGTAAATACCTATGGTACTGCAAAAGTTGGTTTAAATGATGGACAGATCAGCAAGATCGTTGAAAGCGTTTTTGATATGCGTCCTTACTTCATCGAACAACGTTTGAAATTACGTACTCCTATCTACAGTGAAACAGCTGCTTATGGTCATATGGGGCGTAAAAATGAAGTAGTTGAAAAAACTTTTACTAGTCCTGATGGTAAAGTAAAGAAAATGAAAGTAGAATTATTTACGTGGGAAAAACTTGACTACGTAGCTAAAGTAAAAAAAGCTTTCGGTTTAAAATAGACGAATCGTTTAAAATAATTTCAGACCATAAGTTTGCAAAAGCTTATGGTCTTTTTCTTATATCCTTGAGATTGGCTGATTTTTGTTTCAGCAATATTTATTTACTTAATTTTGATTTGTGAAAAATTTCCGTCAACAACAACATCGTCCCAAAAAAAACACACTGATAATCGGCAGAAAAGCAATTATTGAAGCCATGCAATCCGGCAAACAATTGGAGCGTATCTATCTTCAGGCCACAGTACATGGAGAAGTTATTGATGAAATAAGAAATCTGGCAGAAAAAAATCTGGTACCTATCAATAAGGTACCTGTAGAGAAGTTAAACAACTTTAATGTAAGTAATCATGAAGGTTGCGTGGCTGTGATCAGCAAAATTCAGTATCAAAATTTACAGGACATTATATCATTTATTGTAGAAAAAGGTGAAATGCCTTTTTTCCTGATCTTAGATGGTATTACAGATATTAGAAATATTGGAGGAATTGCACGTAGTGCATTTTGTTTTGGTGTAAATGCAATAATTATCCCCGATAAAGGGGTAGGAGCATTGAATGAAGATGCTATTCTTACTTCTGCAGGAGCATTAGAAAAAATACCTGTTTGCCGTGTGAGCAGTTTGATGAAAGCTGTCGATGAGCTCCATCTCAATGGTATAAAAGTTTTTGCCAGCGAAATGACAGCAACTAAAAAAGTATCAGAAATGAATTTACAAGAACCTTGTGCCATAGTAATGGGAGGCGAGGAACATGGTGTATATCCTGCATTAATGAAAATTTGTGATGACCAGTTTCAAATACCGATGCCCGGAGATTTTGAATCATTGAATGTATCTGTTGCTACCGGAATTATTTTATATGAGGCAACAAGACAACGAGGGATTATTTAACAATAGTTATATTCCCTTTCTGAACCCTTGCTGCACCTTTAAACAAGAAATTAGCCTGCCACACAAAATTTCCTTGTGAAATACCGCCAGAATAGACACCATCCCATTTTTCAAATGGGTTATTGCTTTTGAAAACCATTTCTCCAAAGCGATTATAAATGTAAAACGAATAATTTGTCACAAGATTAAGATTTCCAACTGGGCCAAAATAATCGTTTAGTCCATCACCATTCGGGCTGAATGCAGTTGGGAAATAGATTTCGTTACAGGTAACAAAATAAGTGATCTTTACAGCATCAGATCCGGTGCATGAACTTGCATTATTCCTTACAGTTACTGTATAGGTTCCCGGTTGTGTTACAACATATTTTGGAGAAGCAGAGTTATCCTGCCAGGTATAACTATCAAATTTACCAGGATCTAATGTTACTCTATCACCCGGACAAAGGAATAGATCTTTCCCAAGATTTGGAACAAGTTGTGATGCAGGTGAAACAGAAACAATGTTGCTTACCGGACTGGTACAGCTTCCGATTGTTTGTGTGGCAGTAATATTAGATGTGGCTGTATTAAATGTCCTTGGATTACCTGAACCTCCATCACTCCATGTTAAAGTACCAGTAACATTATTTGCTATTACCGAAGAAGTGCCGCAATTATTAGTTGCAACTAATACAGGAGCCGATGGCTTAATAGGAGCTGCAGGCATTGTTCCTGTTGCTGCAGCAGATATACATCCTACTGTATTTTTAGCGGTGATACTATAAGTAGTGCCTGCAGTTACATTAGAAAAAGTTCCTGTTGTATTATTGTATGTAACTCCATCATTGCTATAAGATAAACCAGTAACCAACGGATTAACTTGTAATGCCCCTGTGGATATGGTGCAAGTAGGGGGAGTAACAGTAAGAGCAGGTTTGCCTGGAATTGTCGGCGCTGCACCCATTGTACCCGTAGCTGCAGTAGAAATACAACCTGCGGCATTTTTAGCAGTAATACTGTATGGTACACCTGATGCTATATTGGTGAATATTCCTGTTGTATTGGTATAATTAGTTCCGTCGATGCTAAATGTCAAACCTGTAGTACTACTCGTAACCGTTAGTGTACCTGTAGAAGTTGCACACGTAGGATTAGTAGGAGTGACGGTAGGTTGAGCTGGTGTTGTGGGTGCTGTACCCATCGTGCCTGTTGCCGCTGCAGATATACACCCTGCTGCGTTTTTAGCAGTGATACTATAAGCTGCACCTGCTGCGATATTGGTGAACATTCCTGTTGTGTTGGTATAGTTAGTTCCGTCGATGCTAAATGTTAGACCTGTTGTACTACTCGTCACCTTTAATGTGCCTGTGGCAGTAGCACAGGTAGGGTTTGTTGGAGTTACAGTAGGTTGAACTGGGGTTGTGGGTGCTGTACCCATCGTGCCTGTTGCCGCTGCAGATACACAACCTGCTGCGTTTTTAGCAGTAATACTGTAAGCTGCTCCAGATGCGATATTGTTGAATATTCCTGTTGTATTGGTATAGTTAGTTCCGTCGATGCTAAAACTTAAGCCTGCAGTACTATTCGTAACCGTTAGTGTGCCTGTAGAAGTTGCACACGTAGGATTAGTAGGAGTGACAGTAGGTTGAGCTGGTGTTGTTGGTGCTGTACCCATCGTGCCAGTTGCCGCTGCAGATACACAACCTGCTGCGTTTTTAGCAGTGATACTGTAAGCTGCTCCAGATGCGATATTGGTAAATACTCCCGTTGTGTTGGTATAGTTTGTTCCGTCGCTGCTAAAAGTCAAACCTGTTGTACTACTCGTCACCGTCAGCGTGCCGGTAGAAGTTGCACACGTAGGATTAGTAGGAGTGACAGTAGGTTGAGTTGGTGTCGTTGGTGCTGTACCCATCGTGCCAGTTGCCGCTGTTGATATACAACCTGCAGCGTTTTTTGCAGTGATACTGTAAGCTGCTCCAGATGCGATATTGGCGAATATTCCTGTTGTATTGGTATAGTTAGTTCCGTCGCTGCTAAAAGTTAAACTTGTTGTACTACTCGTCACCGTTAGTGTGCCGGTAGAAGTTGCACAGGTAGGATTAGTAGGAGTGACAGTAGGTTGAGTTGGTGTCGTTGGTGCTGTACCCATCGTGCCAGTTGCCGCTGTTGATACACAACCTGCTGCGTTTTTGGCAGTAATACTGTAAGCAGCGCCTGATGCAATATTGGTGAATATTCCTGTTGTGTTGGTATAGTTAGTTCCGTCACTACTAAATGTTAAACCTGTTGTATTGCTTGTAACCGTCAATGTTCCGGTAGCAACAGTACATTTAGGATTAGTCGGCGTTACTGTTGGCTGAGTTGGTGCTCCCAGCGCAGTTCCCATCGTACCTGTTGCCGCTGAAGAGGTACAACCTGCTGCATTTTTTGCAGTAATGCTATAAGCAGCACCTGATGCAATATTGGTGAATATTCCTGTTGTGTTGGTATAGTTAGTTCCGTCACTACTAAATGTCAAACCGGTTGTGCTACTCGTAACTGTTAGTGTGCCGGTATTAACCGTACAGGTAGGATTGGTAGGAGTAACAGTAGGTTGAACTGGGGTTGTTGGCGCTATGCCCATCGTGCCTGTTGCAGCAGAGGAAGTACAACCTGCTGCATTTTTTGCAGTAATACTGTATGTAGCTCCTGATGCTATATTGGTAAATATTCCGGTAGTGTTGGTATAATTTATTCCATCGCTGCTAAACGTTAAACCGGTTGTACTACTCGTAACCGTTAGTGTACCAGTAGCAACGGAGCAGGTTGGGTTGGTTGGTGTTATTGTTGGTTGAGTTGGTGCTCCCGGCGCAGTTCCCATCGTACCAGTTGCCGCAGAAGAGGTACAACCTGCTGCATTTTTTGCAGTAATACTGTATGTAGCTCCTGATGCTATATTGGTAAATATGCCTGTTGTATTGGTATAGTTGGTTCCGTCGCTGCTAAATGTTAAACCTGCAGTACTGCTTGTAACCGTCAATGTTCCGGTAGTAACTGTACATGTAGGATTAGTAGGAGTAACTGTAGGTTGAGCTGGAGCTCCCGGTGCAGTTCCCATATTACCTGTTGCAGCAGTAGATATACAGCCTGCTGCATTTTTAGCAGTAATACTGTAAGCGGCACCTGATGCTATATTGGTGAATACTCCTGTAGTATTGGTATAGTTCGTTCCGTCGTCACTAAAAGTTAAACCAGTGGTACTGCTTGTTACAGTTAGTGTACCTGTGGCAACGGCACATGTGGGATTTGTAGGTGTTACAGTAGGTTGAGCCGGGGTTGAAGGCGCAGTTCCCATCGTACCCGTTGCAGCAGTAGATACACAGCCTGATGTATTTTTAGCAGTGATACTGTAAGCTGCTCCAGATGCAATATTGGTAAATATTCCTGTAGTATTGGTATAGTTTGTTCCGTCACTGCTAAATGTTAGGCCTGTGGTACTACTCGTAACCGTTAGTGTTCCTGTGGGAGTAGCACAGGTAGGATTTGTTGGCGTTACAGTAGGTTGAGCAGGTGTTGTTAACGCAGGCCCCATTGTTCCCGTAGATGCAGTAGATATACATCCAGCGACACTTTTTGCAGTGATGCTGTAACTAGCACCAGGAACAATTCCAGAAAAAACACCCGTGGTATTAGTATAATTTACCCCATCGCTACTAAAAGTTAAACCAGCTGTACTGCTACTTACAGAAACTGTACCTGTAGCAACCGTACAACTTGGAGGCGTAACGCTAAGTGTTGGCGGATTAGGAGTAGCATTAACAGTTATAGTATTCGTTTGAGTTATTGGGCATGATAAATAAACAACCTTGTATGTTATATCATAGTTCCCATTTAATCCGGAAGGATTGAACATATTACCGGTTACATTCGTTCCGCTAAAAGTTCCACCTGTTGTGCCGGTTATCAAAGTAGACAGGTCAAAACTGGCCGTATCAGAGCAGATCGGAGGGCGGGTAGACCATGTTGCAGTGGGAATATCTCCTCCGGCTTGTATGGTCATACTAAAACCTCCTCCGAAATTAGTACCTGAAGATGAATAAGTAGCGCTAGAACCATAGCTAGACCAATTATTTACGTTACTGATTCTGGCTATCCAACCGGTTTGTGTGGTTGGTGTTAATGGCCCCGTATATTTATTATATGCAGTACCACTGGTTGGAGCCATACTAAAACATTCCATACCGGGAAATAATGCTGATTCACCCGATGATTGTTGTTGAGACAACCAGGAACTCGTAGAAAAGCCAAATAATATTCTTCCCCCATTTCCTGGGAATACAGCATTAGGTGATGTCCGATTTCCGTTGATAGTACAAAGGGTAGGACCTGGTGTCCATGTTCCTCCTTGAGCCATATAGATCTGATCTCCGTTAGAATTCATGTTTAAATTAGCAGCTAACAGTGAATAAGCAGGGTTTGTCGGATGAACATAGAGATCACTAACACTCCAGCCATTATCAGGGGAAACAAAAACAAATGGGGAAGTGGTTCTGAAAGTTATTACCGTTCCTGCCGGAATAGTGCCTCCGGTTCTTTTTAATATAGCACCCCCTTCTTGCCCGCCACTCCACATGCCTGATACGCAGTTTTCATAGCCTGCATCGATCAATTGAAGCTCTGTATCTTTAGTAATGGGCTTAAAACAAACAAAGCTTATTTCATCTTTACTTGCATTTGGATTAGGAAGATTTGCATTTACAGCTACAATAGCTAAGTCTCCTCTGTTAATAATAGTGGGCTGAGCCACTACTTTAACTGTGATAAAGCAAAAAAGTAACAGCAAAAGGGACAAAGATAGCCGCATATAAAAAATTAGTTTTAAATAGTATCAAGCCTACAATCCACATAAGAAAATAAATAAAGATGTAATACTTAAAAAATCCATCAGTCCTATTTTCTAAAAAAAATTCATTATAAAGATAGTAAAAATGCAAAAAACGTTGCTCAAGATTATTTACATTAAAATATTGTTATTCTCCCATTTCGAATGAAATGTTAGAAGCTTCCTCGGTTTTTGAAGAATTTGAGATCATTTTTTCAATCGAAGCGATTTCCTCCGACGTAAAATAGCGCCATTTACCTTGGGGCAGATTCGCTATAGTTATGTTCATTATTCTTACTCTTTTCAGCGTTATTACTTTGTATCCCAATGCCTCACACATTCTTCTTATCTGCCTGTTCAATCCCTGTACCAAAATGATCCTGAATCGATTTTTTCCTTCCTGTTTTACAAAACATTTTTTAGTGACCGTACCCAATATCTTAACTCCATTACTCATTTTAGTAACAAAGTCCCCGGTAATCGGTTTATCTGTAGTAATGATATATTCTTTTTCGTGATTGTTGCCTGCCCGCAAAATTTTGTTGACAATATCTCCGTCATTGGTTAAAAAGATCAACCCTTCCGATGGTTTATCCAATCTCCCAATAGGGAAAATCCTGCTTTTGTAATTGATAAAGGAAATGATATTGGTTTTATCCTTCATATCGGTAGTACAGGTTATTCCTACCGGTTTATTAAAAGCAATGTAGACTGTTTTATCTTTCTTTTTTAAAGATTCTCCATCTATCTCAACCACATCACCGGGCATTACCCGGTTGCCTTTACTGGCAATATTATCATTAATGGTAACCCTGCCTTGTTCGATATATTTATCAGCTTCCCGCCTTGAGCAAAAGCCGGTTTCACTGATATATTTGTTTAAACTTTTATCCATGTTGAAACTTCAAAAATACTACAATTGTCTTTCTAAATTGATGTGTATAATGCTAACAAAAAATTATCTTTATCAACTAAATGTCGATCCATATGAAAGAAGTGTATATTATATCTGCAGTTCGTACTCCAATAGGAAGTTTTGGCGGGAGCCTGAAAGATCTTTCCGCTACACAATTGGGAGCTGTGGCTATTAAAGGTGCGATTGAGAAAGCCGGTATAAAGCCTGAGGATGTGCAGGATGTTTTAATGGGAGCAGTAATTCAGGCAGGCATGGGACAAGCGCCTGCCAGGCAAGCAGCAAAATTTGCCGGTTTGCCCAATAGTGTTAATTGTACTACAATAAATAAAGTATGCGCCAGTGGTATGAAAGCTATAACGCAAGCCGCTCAGAGTATTTTATTGGGGGATGCAGATATAGTAGTTGCAGGTGGCATGGAAAGTATGAGCAATGTTCCTTTTTATTCGTCCAGTATGCGCTGGGGGAATAAGTATGGCAATGTTGTTTTGGAAGATGGGCTGGCTAAAGACGGATTAGTGGATGTCTACAATAATTATGCAATGGGTAATGCTGCTGAACTGTGTGCAAGAGAGTGCAATATCAGCAGAGAAGAGCAAGATGCATTTGCTGTGGAAAGTTACAAACGTTCGCAAGCGGCTGTAAATACAGGAAAATTCGATGCCGAGATTATCCCGGTATCAATACCTCAACGAAAGGGAGAGCCACTTTTATTTTCTAAAGATGAAGAACCCTTTAATGTAAAATTTGATAAGATACCGGAGTTGAAGGGAGCTTTTGTAAAAGACGGAACCGTAACTGCAGCCAATGCCAGTACAATGAACGATGGTGCAGCTGCTGTTGTATTAATGAGTAAAGAAAAAGCTGATTTGCTAGGACTAAAACCCATCGCTAAAATCATCAGTTATGCTGATGCCGAACAGGCACCGGAATGGTTTACAACAACCCCTGCATTGGCTTTACCTAAAGCTGTTGCAAAAGCTGGCTTGGAAATGAGTGATATTGATTTTGTGGAATTGAACGAAGCTTTTAGTGTAGTGGGTATTGTTAATATGCAAAAAATGAATTTATCGGCAGATAAAGTAAATGTGAATGGAGGGGCTGTTTCATTAGGGCATCCTTTGGGCTGTAGTGGTGCCAGGATCATTGTTACATTAATTAATGTGTTGAAACAAAATGGTGGAAGGATCGGTGCAGCAGCCATTTGTAATGGCGGAGGAGGAGCCAGTGCAATCGTTATCGAAAATCTATAGTATTCAATTTGTTTGTGTGACTTCTAAGGAATAAATTTGCACTCCGTAAATGTACTCAGGTTAATTATTGATTGGTTAATATGTCATTAAATGCCGGGGTAATGATAAATGAACATTTACACAATTATTACTACTAAACCAATAAACAATAAACACAATTATGCGCCAAATAGCACTTAGAGAAGCCCTTAGAGAAGCAATGCAGGAAGAAATGAGAAGGGATGAACGAGTTTTTTTAATGGGTGAAGAAGTTGCCGAATATAATGGAGCTTACAAAGTTAGTCAGGGTATGCTGGATGAGTTTGGCGAAAAACGAATTATTGATACTCCGATCGCTGAATTGGGTTTTGCCGGTATTGCAGTAGGTGCTGCTCAAAATGGTCTTCGTCCGATTGTAGAATTTATGACCTGGAACTTTGCTGTTTTACCTTTAGATCAAATTTTAAATACGGCTTCTAAGATGTTGGCAATGAGTGGAGGACAGGTTGGTTGTCCGATCGTTTTCAGAGGGCCAAATGGTTCAGCCGGGCAATTAGGTGCTCAACACTCTACCTCTTTTGAATCTATGTATGCAAATATCCCTGGTTTAAAAGTGATCAGCGTTGCTACGCCATACGAAGCAAAGGGTTTATTAAAAGCAGCTATTCGTGACGACGATCCTGTTATGTTCATGGAATGTGAAGTAGGGTATGGAGATAAAGGAGAAGTGCCTGAAGAAGAATATGTATTACCAATCGGTAAGGCATTCATTAAAAGAGAGGGTAAAGATGTAACCATCGTTTCTTTCAATAAAATGATGAAGATTGCTTTGGGTGCTGCAGTAGAATTAGCCAAAGAAGGTATCGAAGCAGAAGTAATTGATTTAGCTACTATTCGTCCTTTAGATTGGGTTACAATTTTAGAAAGCGTTAAAAAAACAAATCGTTTAGTAATTGTAGAAGAACAATGGCCATTTGCTTCTGTATCTTCTGAAATTGCTTACCGCATACAAAAAGAAGGATTTGATTATTTGGATGCTCCTGTACGCAGGGTTACCAGTGCCGATGCTCCAATGCACTATGCACCAAACCTTGTAGCTGCTTATTTACCAAGTGTAGAAAAAACAGTTAAAGTGGTAAAAGAAGTGATGTATTTAAAGAAATAATTAATTAATAGATAATAAAAAGCCTTCCAAATGGAGGGCTTTTTTATTATCGGTATTTTACTTTGTATATTAATGGTATACGTTATAATGGTCCAACCTTCGTTCAACCCGTAGAAATATTTCACCATCGTTTAAGCTCATTTTTCTTAAAATAATATTCAGGGGTTATAATATCTTCATCTTCATTCACCATATACCATGGAGATAATACTGCATTTACAGGGTTTATCAGCACATGAATATCCTGTGCAGGCATATAGCTTTGTGCCAGTAAATAAATTTTCTTTACCTGCGCATTCGTGGCCACGTCTATAACCATAACGGCATGCCCGGGAAATCCACCCCGTATAAAAACATCCCCGGGGTCAATATCTCTGATAGCTATGTTTTTTAATTGTTTTGATAAAGATGCAGAACCACACATGCCAAAAACTGTCGTAAGATAGTTGTTGAAATTTTCTTTAGTATATGGCTTTCTAAATTGATATTTGGTACCAGCATTATCTGTAAAAACTATTTCATCAAATTTATTATTGTTAAAAAGATACTCTGCTCTTAATCTCATCATAGCATCAGCACATTGTTGAAGATCTTTTTTATCGACGGAGATATCAAGTACAGCAAATTGTGCTGATTGATTTTTTTTGACATTCCCATTATACAGAAATACCGTTTTATCTTTCTTTAATTTGATATTTCTAAGCCAGGTGGCAAATGAATCTTTGCTTTTTTCCAAACGAACAAACCCGGGAGGCAACGGGATTTTTCCAATGGAAGTATAGGGATTAATGTCTTCTGATACAACTTTGATTACATTTGATTGAATGTTTCTTGTTACATCCACATGATTTTCCGTACAAGACAAGCTTACACTCGAAATAAATAACAGTATAGGTTTGGAACGCATAAATCATTATTTTTGGTTAGACTTGTTTGTGAGATGCTTCTCAGCATTTAATCCACAAAAAAAATTGTTAATAAACTATGCCAAATATTTTAATCATTGACGACGAAAAAGCAATTCGCAAAACCTTAGCAGAGATACTTAGTTACGAAGGATATAAAATAGATGAAGCTGCGGATGGTGAGGAAGGATTTAAGAAATTCAGTAATGCTGCCTATGATGTAGTATTATGTGATGTAAAAATGCCTAAGATGGATGGTATAGAGTTTTTGGAAAAAGCAAGGCAGATCAATCCTGATGTTCCGATCATTATTATTAGCGGACATGGCAATATTGAAACTGCAGTAGAGGCGGTAAAGAAAGGCGCTTTTGATTATATCAGTAAACCTCCTGATCTGAACAGGATGCTGATTACTTTGCGAAATGCATTAGACAAACAAAATCTGGTTTCAGAAACTAAGGTATTAAAGCGCAAAGTAAGTAAGGTGCAGGAAATGGTGGGAGATAGCGCCGGTATGAAAAAAATAAAGGAAACGATTGAGAAGGTAGGCCCTACAGACGCAAGAGTATTAATAACCGGAGAAAATGGTGTGGGGAAAGAATTGGTGGCAAGATGGATTCATGAAAAAAGCAGCCGCAATAAAGGGCCGATGGTAGAAGTCAATTGTGCAGCTATTCCTAGTGAACTGATTGAAAGTGAATTATTCGGTCATGAAAAGGGATCTTTTACCTCAGCTATCAAACAACGTATTGGAAAATTTGAGCAAGCAAATGGTGGCACTTTATTCCTGGATGAAATTGGAGACATGAGCTTAAATGCGCAAGCCAAAGTTTTAAGAGCCCTGCAGGAAGGTAAAATAACAAGAGTAGGCGCTGATAAAGATATTAATGTAGATGTAAGGGTAATAGCTGCTACCAATAAAGACCTGCTGAAAGAAGTAAGTGAAAAGAATTTCAGACTCGATTTATACCACCGTTTAGGAGTAATAATCATACATGTCCCTTCGTTAAATGAAAGGAGAGAAGATGTAACTGTTCTGGTAGATTATTACCTGGAAACTATCGCTGAAGAATATGGCCAACCTAAGAAGATCATTGACAAAGATGCATTAGATCTTTTAGTAAAATATAATTGGACTGGAAATATCCGTGAACTCAGAAATGTGGTTGAAAGACTGATCATTCTCTCAGGAAAAAATATTACCCCTGATGATGTAGAAAATTATGTGCTTCCAAAGAAGCAGCAATAATTGGTTTCAAAGCTTCTTCTGTTTAGAAATGGGTTTTAACATTTTTGATTTATAAAATATCTATATGAAGAAAATTTTTACAAAAGCATTATTCATTCTTCTGTTGGCAGTAATTTCAGTAAAAGCCAATGCACAAAATAATTTCTTTGCCGATAAACCAGAGAAAGCATTCAGGCAAACAGAACTAAAGCCAATTGTTAAACCTTCTAAGTACAGAACTGTTTCATTAGATACCACTGCTTTTAAAAAATTTCTTCAATCTCTACCAGCTTTATCAATATCGGCTGATAGAAATAATACTCCGGTATTAGAACTACCAATGCCCAATGGCACTACTGCAAAATTTCATGTTTGGGAAACAGAAATAATGGCACCGGAATTAGCTGCTAAATTTCCGGATATAAAAACATATACTGGACAAGGGGTAGACGACAAAACTGCTACAATAAAAATAGATTGGACTCCTTTAGGATTTCATGCCATGATATTAAGTGCATTATCGGGTACAATATTAATAGATCCATATTCGAATGGGAATAAAGTAAACTACATTTCCTATTTTAAAAGCGACTTTAAAAAAAAAGGAGCATTCAAAGAGTTAGCCCCAAAAAAACTGACAGAAAATCTACACAGGCCAATACAAGGCAATAATATTTTAGCTGGTGTAGGTACACAATTGAGAACATATCGCCTCGCTATTGCATGTACACACCAGTATGCGGCTGCAGTATGTTCGCCTTCTGCTCCTACAGTGGCTTTAACATTGTCGGCGATCGTTACAGCTGTTAATAGAATTAATCAGGTCTACGAAAAAGAATTGTCTATTCATTTCACGTTAATCGCAAATGAAAATTCGATAATATTCCCAACAGCCGGAGTTGATCCTTTTACAGGAAATGATGACGCACAGATCTTAGTTGATGAAAGTCAATCTGTAATTGGTACAACTATAGGAAGTGCCAATTATGATATAGGACATACCTTCAGTACAGGTGCCGGGGGAGCCGCCAGTGTAGGAGTAGTATGTAGTACAAATCATAAAGCTGAAGGCGTTACGGGTACTTCAAACCCTGTAGGAGATCCATTTGTTATCGATTACGTTTGTCATGAAATGGGGCATCAGTTTAACGCTGATCATAGTTTTAATTCTGAGTTGGATTTTTGCGGATCTCCATTGCAATGGAATGCTACTACCAATGCTGAACCCGGTAGCGGATCTACTATCATGGGATATTCTGCTAATCCGGCAATTTGCGGAACAGATAATCTGCAAAATAATAGTGATGCTGTTTTTCATACAGTAAGTTTTATTGAGATCTCAACTTTTTCTGTAAACGGAGGAGGAAATTCATGTGCTGTAAAAACAGCTACAGGCAATACTATACCTGTAGTAAATGCAGGAGCAGATTATATAATACCAAAATCTACGCCATTCCGATTATCCGGTTCTGCAACAGATGCTAACGGTGACGCTTTATCATATAGCTGGGAGCAAATTGATGTAGGAGCTCCTGCATCTAAATGGAATGAACCCTCAGGAACCAGTGCTCCATTATTCAGGTCCTTTTTACCTGTTGATTCCGGCGTTCGTTATTTCCCCAAAATAAGTGATGTTGTAAACAATACAACAACCATAGGAGAGTTGTTACCTGCAATTGCAAGGCCGATGAATTTCAGGCTAACGGCGAGGGATAATCGTGCAGGCGGTGGCGGTGTTAATTATGATGACATATTGGTTACTGTAAATAGTGATGGGCCTTTTAAAGTGACCTATCCTACAGCAGCCGGTATTACCTGGACAGGCAATACAACACAAACCGTAACCTGGGATGTTGCCAATACAAATATATCTCCAGTCAGTACAGCTAATGTCAGTATTGAATTATCAACGGATGGGGGATACACTTATCCGATTACTTTAATAGCCAGTACACCAAACGATGGATCACAAACAATTACAGTACCGAATGTAGCTACTACCACCACCGCCAGAATAAGAGTAAAAGCAGTGGGCAATATTTTCTATAACATATCTTCCAACAACTTCAATATATTATTTGTTACACCGGTAACATGGGTTGAGTTTAGTGCACAAAAAAACTTCCTGAGCACTAACTTAAAATGGATAGTGAACGAACAAAATGCTTCGTTTTATGAAATAGAAAGAAGTTCGGATGGAATTAATTTTAGCAGTATTGGAAAAGTATCTGCTCAAAATTATGCAAGCACCTCACAACAATACTCTTTCGCTGACACAACACCGTTATCAGGCATCAATTACTACAGGATAAAACAAGTGGATAAGAGTGGACAGGTTGTAATATCGCAAATTGTATCTGTACTATTTAATACCGAAAAAATAACTTGTTTAATATTTCCCAACCCTACAAAAGGAATTCTATCGGTAATGAGCAACGTAGATGCAGGCAAGACCCAATATCAGGTTTTTGATGCTGCCGGTAAGCTGGTAATTAATAAAGAGTTATCAAAAATCAGTAGGGGGCAATTAACTACACTGTATCTGGGTAATTATTCGAAAGGGATCTATACCTTGAAGGTAAATAGCACCACTTTTATTAAAATAGAAAAAATCTTATTACAATAATTAATTATATAATTTCAAAAAAACGAGGTTTTTGACTTTTTTATACACATATACACTAATATGTAATTAGCTAATGACAAAAGCATTAGGTGCTATTTGTAAATAAAAGTTAAAAATACCTTTACAAAACGAAATAAATAAAATAATTTAGCGTTAATCTAGCCTAGGGAATACTTATTAATTTCTGCGACTGCAATTTAAAGTAGTCATTTTATGTAGTCATTATATCTGCAACAAGGTAGACCTTATCCATCCAATTTCCTATCTAACTAACCCGAAGACTAACTTCCAGTATTCTTTTAACTAACCACGTTAGCTCCAACATTCTATTCAAAGACTCCTAATTCGAGATTTTTCTTAATGCCCGATTGCATGTCAGTTGGATATTAAACCTTAATGAGATGGTTATATTTTTACTTATACTTTTTTTCTTATCCGTAAGCATCATAATATTTTCTTACAAGTCATTCCTGTATAGATCTGTTACTCCTGCAATTAATAAAAAATATTTTCACAAAGTAAAAAATGTATCTGGTGTAACTCTTGGTCTTATTCTGCTTTTCTCCACAATAAATGCACAAGAGCTAAAACTTACTTCCGGCATACATATGGTTATGAACGGATCTATCAATCTGGTATTGAATAATACCGGATTTAATAATAACGGCGTTTTTACCGCAGATGTTAGTACAGTAAAATTCAGCGGGACAACTGATACAACTGTATCATATGTGAAAGGAAGTTCAGGTTCTACATTTTATAATCTAACCACAGATAAATCCGCATACGGGCTTGCTGTAAAATCTTATGCAGGCATCAGGAATGTTTTAAAAGTAGGTGCAGGACATTTGTATTGCGATAGTAATTTAACTTTATTATCAGATGCTACACTTACTGCAAGAGTAGATAATGTTCCAGCTAGTTCCGAAATTTACGGAAAGGCTTTTGTGCAAAGATATATGCCACCCAGAAGAGCATGGCGTTTATTAACAGCTCCTGTAACCAGTTCTAATACAATTTTGAACACCTGGCAAAACGGGGGAGTATACGAAGCTGGCAAAGGTACATGGGTTACAGGTCCTAATCCAGGCGGCCCATCAGGTAATGGTATTGATGATAGCCCGGAAGATAACGTATCAATGAAAGGATTTAATTACAGTACACAAGCTTTTACTAATGTATTAAATACTAAAGTTCCTATTTCATCAGGATCTAATGGAAGTGCAGACAACACAGGCTATTTTATTTTTGTAAGAGGAGACAGGGTGTATAATAACTTCGATTACTATTCCGGTGCTTGTACCATTACTACACTTACCAGTGTTGGTAAACTACAAACACACACGCAGACTTTCACCACAGCTAAAGACTCTGCAAAATATACATTGATCGGTAATCCGTATGCATCTCCCATTAACTTTAATAATGTTACCAGAAATAATATTGTAAAAAGATTCTTTGTACTGGATCCTTCGATAGGTTCAGTAGGGTCATGGGTAATGTTAGATGATCTTGATGGAGATGGCACATATACAAAATCTATTGCTGCCAGCAGCATGACAAATGAAATACAATCAGGGCAGGCGGTTATGGTTGTAACAAATGGGAATGTCCCTTCGGCTTCTATTACATTTGAGGAAACAAGCAAAGCTACCTCTACCAATACAACGATAATGGGTAGACCTGCTTCTCCAAGCAGTCCGATAGCTTCTATCCGTGGTAATTTTTATTTACTTAATCCAGATAATGCAATAATTGCAGATGGTAACCTTACTGAGTTTGATAACAGATATAGCGCTGCTACAAACTTAGAAGATGCTTCAAAACCATCCAATACAAATGAAAATTTTACATTGATAAGAAACGGGTTGAGTTTTTCTGTGGAAAGAAGACCAATGCTCAATGTACACGATACCATATTTTTTAAGACCTGGAGAACAACACAAAGAAACTACAGAATAGAGTTAGTTCCATCTTACCTGGCTCAAACTGGTTTGCAGGGCTTTTTAGAAGATAGCTACCTAAAAACATCAACTCCTGTAAGCCTGGAAACCCCTACTGTTTATGATTTTTCTATCAACAGTGCTCCTGCTTCTCAGGCAATGGATAGATTCAGGGTTGTTTTCAGACCTATAGTTGTATCCGGCCCATTACCGGTAACCATCAGTAATATAAAAGCAAGCCTACAAACTGACAACAATATTGCGGTAGAATGGATAGTAGAAAATGAAACAAATATTGCAAAATACGAAGTAGAAAAATCGGCTGATGGTGCTTCATTTATCACAGCCGGAACAAAAAATGTAGCTGGCAATAATAATTCAACCAATACATACAATTGGTTAGATGAACATACATTAACCGGTAATAATTTCTATAGAATTAAAATTTATGAAACGAATGGACAGGTTAAATATTCATCAATTGTTAAAGTATCAAATAGTAATAATATTGAAAAAGGATTGAATGTTTATCCAAACCCGGTTACTAACGGTACTATCAATTTACACTTAAATAATCAGGTTGCCGGTAGTTATGAACTTAAACTGATCAATACACTTGGGCAAATTATTTACAACAATACATTAAAACATACAGGCAGCAATGCTACTTATGTGATTAAGCTCAAAGAATCTCAATTGATCAATGGTATATATCAATTAAAAATTACAACACCAGACAAAACAATTGTTACACAAAGTATAATTGCAAAATAATAAGATCCTTTAAATGAAAAAACTTGAATTAATTATTAAAACTAAGGTTATGAAAAAAGTAGTTACATCTGTTTGGTTACTGATCGCAGTAATGCTTACATCCGAAATTCAAGCGCAAAATATAGCCATTAATGAAGATGGGGCAACGCCGGATGCAAGCTCTATATTAGACATGAAGAGTACAAACAAAGGTGTATTAACTCCCCGTATGACAACAACTCAGCAAAATGCTATTGCTTCTCCGGCAAAAGGCTTGTTGATATATAATACTAATTACAATTTATTTATGGTGAATACAGGTACGCCTTCAAGTCCTACATGGACACCGGTAGGTGGTGCTGTTAATGGTATTAGTGGAGATCAGACTTTCGCTACCGGTACAAGCGGATCTGACTTTAATATTTCTACTGCTGGTACTGTAAATACTTTTAATATACCTGATGCAGGCACAACCGCAAGGGGGTTAGTAACAACAGGCTCACAAACATTAGGAGGAAAGAAAACTTTTGCAGACACTTTAACTGCAAGCAGTGCCGTTGTATTAAGCACTTTATCAAGTGGTACAAGTAATGATAGTCTATTAACAATTGATGCAACAGGTGCAATCAAAAAAAGATCTGCGACTGATTTCTTAACCTATGCACCACCTTCATTAAGTTTTTCGCAAGATAACTTTGAAGATTTTGTGTTTGATGCGTATGCCGGTTCGGGTAGTAATGATAACCAATTTTCCTTCACTAAAGCAACACAAAATAGTGGTATAAATGATGTGGATGGCTCAGTTGATGTTACCGCAAATGATTATGCAGGTATGGATACCATGAGTACCGGTACTAACTCTGCAGGTAGAGCCGGTTTGGGTGCCTTTAACTTTATTAACAGACTAAAACTGGGAGGAAAACAGGTAATATACGAAGCAAGGGTAAAGATCACTGGATTAGGTGATGCTACTAATAATTTTAATGCTTATTTTGGATTAATGGATCTGGTAATGGCTTCAGGTTCTATAACAGCCGGAGATCCATCTAATGGGGTTTATTATAAATATAACTATGCATTGAATTCAGGCAAATGGACAGCCATATGTACTAAAACAGGTACCTCGAGTTCTTTAAATACAGGTATTACGATTGTAGCCAACACCTGGTATAAAATAAAAGCGGTGGTTAATGCAGCGGGTACTCAAGTTGATTTTTATATTGATGGTACTTTGATTGGATCTGTATCGGCTAATATTCCTACAGCTGCCATGAAGTTTGTTTTTAAAATTGAAAAAACAGCAGGAACAACTGCAAAAGCAATATATGTCGATTATCTTGGTTGGAAAATGATTCGTTAAAAATATTTGAACTAGGTTTTCAGGGTTTTACTGTCCCGATTACATTCCTTGTGTGGTCGGGACTTTTTTATGAGTGGTAGGGTATTGTTAAACATTTTAAAACAATTTTGTGATACCAATTTAGGTTTCCGTTTAATATGGTACTTTTGGCACAATTAAATTTTTATTATGAGTATTGGCTGGATCATTTTTATAGTAGCAACAATAGGTTGGCACATCGGTTTGTATGGCATGTTTAAAAAAGCAGGAATAGAATCCTGGAAAGCATTGATCCCTTTTTATAATACCTGGTGCATCGTAGATAAGATCAAACTAAATAAGGTTTGGTTCTTCCTGCAGTTTGTTCCTATTGCAGGAGCATTCATTACTATATGGATCACCATAAAATTTGTAGAACATTTCGGCCGCTTTGGCTTTTGGCATCATGCCGCTACCGTTCTATTGCCGTTTATCTATTTCCCTTATTTAGGCTACAGCCAAAATGAAAAATTTGCCGGTGAGCTTGTTGTAAAAAATTACAAGAAATCAGGCGCAAGAGAATGGATAGATGCAGCAGCTTTTGCTATTGTAGCCGCAACACTTATCCGAACTTTTGTATTTGAAGCCTACACGATACCTACACCTTCAATGGAAAAATCTTTGTTGGTGAATGATTTTCTTTTTGTTAGTAAATCAACTTATGGTCCACGCATTCCTAATACACCATTGGCAATGCCTTTTGTACATCATACTTTACCAATTACCAATACTAAAGCTTACCTGGAATGGATCAAAATACCTTATACAAGGTGGTTTGCAAGTCCTGTAAAACGCAATGATGCTGTTGTATTTAATTTCCCTGCCAATGATACACTTATCAACGATGAAGAAAATTTTGGGTCTAAGATCACCTATTATCAGGCAGTAAGGTCATTGGGCAGAGATATGGTATGGCAGAATTACGGAGACCTCATCATTACACGTCCGGTTGATAAGCGTGAGAATTTCATTAAAAGATGTGTGGCTATAGCAGGAGATACCCTGCAAATAAAAAACACCACTCTATATATCAATAATGTGCCACAACCTTTCCCTGCGGAAAGTGAACATTATTATACTGTACAAACAAACGGTACGCCCTTGAACGAGGATGAATTGACTGAGATAGGCGTACATACCAATCCCGAATTGGGAGAGTTCCAGGTAATGAACAACAGTGTTTATAAAATAAACATGACGGCCGGAGAAAAAGCAAAAGTGGCTGCGTTAAAAAATGTGACAAAAGTAGAAGATTATATCAATGAGGTTTCTCCTGAACTATACCCTTACTACGATACTGCAGCACATTGGTCGGTAGATAATTTCGGGCCACTTTGGGTGCCTAAAAAAGGAGTATCGATACAATTAACCCCAGACAATATTGCCAGATACTCCCGTTGTATAGTTACTTATGAAAATAATACATTGGAAACCAGTAATGGTAAAGTGTTGCTAAATGGTAAAGAAGCAACCAGTTATACGTTTAAAATGGACTATTACTGGTTGATGGGGGATAACAGGCATAATTCACTGGATAGTCGTTACTGGGGTTTTGTACCGGAAGATCATGTAGTGGGTAAAGCATCCCTGATATGGTTCAGTTGGGATAAAGGCCCAAGATGGAAGAGAATGTTCAGATGGATAAAATAATTTGTCCTTTGTTTTATATTATGTAACTTTAAAATATGGATGTGTCCTCTCAACAGCAATGTTGGGAGGATTTTTTATCTAAATAAAAATTGCATGGAAAAAAAAGTATACCAATTTACATTCGAAACCTACCCATCAGTTACTGATCTGGCAGAAGGTGATGCAGCTTTGTTATTAAAAGCAAGGGAGATCACCAAACTGGCCTATGCGCCTTATTCCAATTTTCAGGTAAGCGCCGTGGCTAAATTAGCTAATGGAGAGATCGTAACCGGCACCAACCAGGAAAATGCTTCTTATCCGGTTGGTATTTGCGCCGAAAGAGCTTTGCTATCTGCATTGGGAACATTATTCCCTAATGTGGCCATCGACACAATGGCTATTGCATACCATAATTTAAATGGAGAAAGCAATAAACCTGTTTCGCCATGTGGTATGTGCAGACAAGCATTGGTTGAGTATGAAGGCAGAACCAAACACCCGATCAGGTTGATATTGAGTGGTATGGACGGAAATATATTTGTTGTAGAACAGGCCAATCAATTATTGCCTTTGTCTTTTGGTGGTGATGATCTAAAATAATTGTTGAACGCCGTTCTCAAATTTAGCTTCGTGTGCTAATAACCATTTCTTTCGCCACAGGTCACCGCCGTAGCCAATTAGGTCTCCGTTGCTGCCAATGACCCTATGACAAGGAACAACAATTGAAATACTGTTATTGCCGTTGGCTGTACCTACTGCTCTGATGGCTTTTGTATTACCAATGCGTTTGCTTAACTCAAGATAACTGATTGTCCGTCCGTAGGAAATATTGCATAACTCTTTCCAAACAGTTTGTTGAAAATCCGTACCTGTCTGGCTGAACGCCAAAGAAAAAACTTTTCGTTCTCCTGAAAAATATTCACCCAGTTGTTCCATGCAGATCTTAATTGCCGGAGATGCAGACTGATTCAATTGAATAGCAGCCTCATCGAGCTTTGTACCTTTCCATGAATTAACAAAAAGAATGGCAGTAATAGTGTCGCCTTCCGATCTGATCTCAAGAATACCGATAGGAGATTGATAGTATGAAGTGCAGGTTTCCATGTATAAAAAAATAAATTTACTATATTAATTTTGACTGATTGAATAAAATACAATTTCTTTACAACTTTGAATGAATACAACAAAAGGTGATATGAAATTTATAGAGAAGGCAATGAGTGCGATAGCAGACCCATGTCGTTTATCTATCCTGCAGGAAGTTTACCTGAAAGGAGAGTTGTGCTGTGGTGATGTGCAAAGCCTTACCGGTTTATCTCAACCTACCTGTTCACATCACATTAAGTTGTTAGCAGAAAGTGCATTGATCGATTGCAATAAAAAAGGACGCAATCAGATCATTACGCTGAACAAAGAAAACTTTAAAAGAATTAATACCTTCCTGGGAAAATTCTGCGAAGCCTGATCCGGGCAATTATATTTCCGTTACTTCAATAACCGCATCCATATTTAACCGGCCATAAATATGAGGAAAAAGCTCATTCACAGATGGGGCTAATTCATATTTCAGTAAAGCAGTAAGTTTGTTCTCATCAATGTGGAGGAGTAATAAATTTGTAGCTCCTTTATAATATCTTTCCAGCACACCTGCTAGCTGTTCTTTTTTACTGGTATGAATAAATCCTTCAGTATGCAGGGAAGGAGCCTCGTAAAAGCCTGCTGCCAGCGCCTTTTGCCAATTTTCAGAAGTTACAACGTGGTAGATCATTCATCCAATAAAGTTACTAGTGATAATAATTCCTGCATTTTATACCGATTTCTGTCATCATCAAAACATTTACTCAATTCTTCTAACAGGAACTGAATAACCCGTTTGTTATCCATTGGTTTAAAGTAAGAGTTTGTAGGCGGAACAGAAATACGTTTAAAATAATTCTCTACATCTTTATGTGAATATATCTGACCATTTAACGGATCAATATAAAAAAGAATTTTTTCAGAATTATGCGCTACCGACTCGATCATCTCAAATTGCGGATCAAAATGTGCCAGGATAAATTGCCGGGGTAAATTAATTGCCTTTACAGGAATATCTAATATCTCACACAAGATCAGGTAAATGATACCGTTGCTGATGGCATTTCCTTTTTTTGTTTCCAGGGTTTTGTTGATCAAAAAATCTTCGGGATGTTCGTAGGCTATCTCTACACCTTGTTGTTTGTAGTAATTGTATAAAATGCTGGTAAAAACAGTGATCTGTTCCAATGGCGTAAGATAGCGGTTTAACTCAAGCCATATATTTCTCCGGAGTTTTTCAATTTCCTGCAGCACTTGTGTGGTCTGCATTTCAGGGTAATGATAACGGGCTATTAATATAGCACCTTGCAGCAAACTGCCATCATTATTCTTCCAGTGGATAAAATCTTCTGTAAGATCTCTGAAATGAAGTTTATGGATCAAAGATTCAATTCTTTCCTGTATCTCTTCATTCGTTGTATTTTCCCAGAGGTCTTCCAGGTTAGGAATAATATCTTTTCCGAAGGAGATCAGTTTATCACTAACAGTACTGTACACCTCCTCATCGGGATCATCTATCAAATGAAACAGGGCTGATATTTCTTTGTTTTCGATCAACAGATTTTATTTAAAAATGAAATTCGTTATTAGAAACCACAAAAAGAAACAATAATTTTCCACTTATGTGATTAACTTCTGTAAGGGCTATGTGCTATCGTATCGGTAATACGTAATGTTTCAAATAAAAACTGTGATCAATTTTAATTAGGGAGCGTTCGGCCCTTCATCTTTCTTTGTTCAGTTTTATCTTTTTTCAACACACTTGTTTTTATCATGATACCGGCATCAGCACTTTCTGAAGCAATACGGTATTTTTTTCCTTCGTACTCAACAACTCCCATATCTTTTACCCAATCAGTGATCAGCAAACGATAAGGATCTTCCGGCTTGGCATTTTTTATCTTTCCAAAAGTTAAATATTTATTAGGCCCGTTCTCAAAAGAAATACCTACTATATTATTTTTTACAACAGTACACACTCCCGGCGTATTTTTCTTTAATATGATGATCTGCACATAGTGACCGTTCTCAATTTTTACTTTTCCTGAACTCACTTTTGTTTCACCCACATTCATTTCACGTTTTAAAATGATATCACGATCGGCATAAAACTGAATTTTTTCCAGAGGTTGATGATTACTTTCTACAGCATTACGAATACCTGTGGTGAAGTACGTCTTTGAAGAACTGCAGGCAATTACAAAAAAGGGAAGAAGCAACAGGCCGAAATATTTTTTTTTCATGTTCATGTATTGAATTTTTTCAGCTGTAAATATACAGTATGAACTTTCTCAAAAACAATACAAGCGTATTTTTATTTTTTTATCAACCAGTTCCATGAAAGATTATCTGTACCCAATATTGGAGGAATGATGTAGTGAACATAAAGGAAAGTATCATCTGCAGTTACATAGCTTATGTTGGCAGCATCTGCACTGGTAGGGATCACAGTATAGTAAGAAGGTTTACTGCTTAAGCCGTGTGGAATGCTATATAACAGGCTTATGCCATCTCCTGAAATTGTATAAGTACCCGGATTCAAAGGGACATCATCATTGGTCAGCTTTTTCCATTTTGTACCATCATATACTTTTAGTTGGTGATCGGATGAATCAAAACTCAGCTGTGCTCTTTCCGGCAATGCAACAGAATCGGTGGAAGGAATAACAGGAATAAAAAAACCGTTGTGAGATATCTTAGCTACAATATTTTCACTACCTCTTTCTCCGTATACATATTGAAATGAATTCTCTGTGGTTGGTAATCGAAAACGAAAATCTCCGTTAGATCCCCTGGTGAAACTTTCAACAGAAATTTCTCCGTATTTAACATTCCCTCCCAATGAAGTATTGTTTCTGGCAGTTGTTCTTACGCCTCCTCCGTCTACATCATCACCAACCCAATGAACAGCACCCCATCCATTTCCTTTCCCTTCTATATCCACATAATAATTTCCTTTGTGAATTGACCATTCTCCAACCCAGCATTCTACCACACCATTAAATTCTATTGCAGTACCAAATTCATATGGCAGTATCATAAAATCTCTGCCCGTACTTACATGATGGTTTGTTTGAAAGCCTGCTACTGTATTCGGGTGTCTTAATCTGAATACAGGTAATCCTTTTCCCTCTGCCCATGTCATAGGAGTAATGGTATAGGGAGAAATACTATCGTCTGGTTCAGTGATACTTCTTACCCTGCTTCTTATTTCAATAAATGAGTTATTATTTCCGGGAACATATACGGCAGAATCAAAACGGCCAATGCCATTTACCCTTAATGCCGAAGTACTGTCAACAGTTGCATTATTTACAAACAATGGGGTAGTAGTGGCAATTTTTCCATCACCGGCAATGGTCAATCGTTGTGTAGAGTTAGTATAAAACGACCAGAAAGAAGTATCGGATAAAAAGAAACGGGTAGATATACCTTTATTAGTAGTGCGATTCACCGGTTCTATTAATGTAATGCTGTCTGTGGAAGTAAGCGGGGTGATCTCTAGTGCATCAGCTCCGTTTGCGATCATTACTTTGGCATCGGGGATCGGGTCAATAGTAGTGTCAATATAGTTGGCGTCAAAAGCTAGTAATGTAGTTGAAAAGAAAGAAGAAAGGCAAATAAAGATCAGTGCCGATAGATACGGTAAACTTATTCTCATATCAGTTGGTTGGTTAGGTAATGAATTGACTGAAAAATAAGTCTAAGGTTTAAAAAGGTAAATATTAATAATTACATCAATATTAGGAGCGAAAATAAAGAAAATATACAAGAGGGAAAAATAATACCGTTATCGAACGGTTAGTTGTGTACGAATAGTACACAATAAGTAGTATACAGCGTTGAGAAAAGATAATTACTATATGTTTTCGCTAATTGGTTCACCTAAGTACAATGAATCGGTTTCTTCACTGTATTTTACCTGTCTTACAATATTGCCTTCCTTTACATAAAACTTTTCATTCTCTTCTTTATCATTTTTTATTTCATTGATCAACCCGATCAATGCATCTACACCTTCCGGTGTATGCAGATCTTGAAATGCTGCTGTTGTAAAATAGATGTTTGACATAATGGTAATATATTGACGGGTGTTAATGTAATTTACTAAAATTTATAAGGTTTTCCTATCTTTTTCCCGGGATTAAAATATGTAGAAGATATTATCACAATTCCTTAATACTTAGGTAATACTATGGTAATACAGGTTTAGTTCTTTTGCTAAACCATCATTCCATTATGGAAAAACGTACTGTAGAAATTGCTGTCATCAGCGATTTACATCTGGGCACATACGGATGCCATGCAGAAGAAATTCTAAATTATTTGCAAAGTATTGCTCCGCAGATATTAATTCTAAACGGCGACATTATTGACGGCTGGCAATTCAGCAAAAGATACTTTCCTGTTAGTCATATGCAGGTAATAAAAGAAATAATGACCCTCATGAACAATGGAACCAGGATAGTGTACATCACTGGCAATCATGATGAGATGTTGCGTCGTTACTGCGATCTGCAGATCGGAAATTTTCAACTCACAGATAAATTCGTCATTGAAATAAACGGAAAGAAAGCCTGGTTCTTTCATGGTGATGTATTTGATGCTACCACAAAAGGAAGTGCTAAAATAATTGCAAAACTTGGCGGACATGGTTATGATCTGCTGATACTGTTAAACCGTTTCATCAATGCTATTTTAAAAATATTCGGCAGAGAGAAAATGAGCTTAAGTAAAAAAGTAAAAGATAGTGTAAAGAAAGCCGTTTCATGGATAGCAGATTTTGAACAAACGGCTGCAGAACTGGCCATTGCTAAAAAATATGATTATGTGGTATGCGGTCATATCCATCAGCCACAGAAAAGAGTGATAGAAACAAAGGAAGGAAATGTTATATATCTCAATAGCGGAGATTGGGTTGAAAACCTGACAGCACTTGAATACAATAACGATGAGTGGGAGATATATCAGTATGATGAAAAACAATTTTTAAAAGATCATGTACGTATTGTAACAAGAGATAAAAAGTTGCCCGGATTGAATGTAGAAACCAACGAAATATCCTTATTCATTGACACATTAATTTCTCAATAATGAAAATATTTTATGCCGTACAAGCTACCGGAAACGGACACATTGCAAGAGCAATAGAATTAATGCCCTACTTGCAACAATATGGTGAAGTGGATATTTTTTTAAGTGGAAGCAATAGCAGTTTGGATACCTCCCAAAAATTACCGGTAAAATACCGGAGTAAAGGCGTTAGTCTTTTTTACAGTAACAAAGGGGGCTTGGATTACTGGAAAATGTTAAAACATTTTTCACCGTTGAAAGTATTTAAAGAGGCTAAAGATCTGCCTGTTGAAAAATATGATATTGTGATCAATGATTTTGAAAGCATCACTTCGCACGCCTGCAGAATGAAAAATATTCCATCTGTTAATTTTGGTCATCAGGCAAGTTTTATGAGTGATAAAGTGCCACGTCCTAAAAAGAAAAACTTTGCAGGAGAGTTGATACTTAAAAAATATGCCCCTGCCAGATCATACATTGGTCTTCATTTTGAGCAATACGATGATTTTATTTTATCACCTGTAATTAAAAATAAGATACTGAGCGCAAGACCTGCAGACAAAGGGCATGTAACAGTTTATCTGCCCCATTACAGCGACCTGCAGTTAGCAAAAAAACTTAAAAATCTCAAGGATATCGAGTTTGAAGTATTTAGTAAAAGGGTGAAACAAAAAGAAGTGAATAAGAATATTACATTTCTTCCTATAGATAACAATGGTTTTAATGAAAGCATGATACACTCCAAAGGAATCATAACAGGCGCAGGATTTGAAACACCTGCAGAAGCATTATACCTGGGTAAAAAATTAATGGTACTTCCAATTAAAGGTCAATACGAACAGCTATGTAATGCGGAGGCTTTAAAAAATTTTAATGTACCTGTACTGGAAGAAATGGATGCTCTGTTTTCAAATAGCGTTAAGCAATGGTTAGATAGTGAGCAAAAAAAACTAACACTTCAATACAGTACAGAATCGATCGTATCAAAAGTAATTTATACAGCACGTGGCCTTAGAGAAGATCGCAGCAATCAATTATCTACCTATTTGGATATCCATCCTTCACTAAGCCGATTATTACTTGACTGATATTACGCATAACGATTTCAATAAGAATTTCCTTTGGGGAGTTGCTACGGCTGCTGCACAAATAGAAGGAGCCCATAACGTTGATGGTCGTGGAATATCTATATGGGATAGTTTTGCAAAGCGACAAGGTAAAATACAAAATGGACATACACCGTACCATGCATGCTGCTTTTATTATCGTTATAAAGATGATCTCTTATTAGCAAAAGCTTTGGGCTTTACTGTTTTTAGATTTTCCATTTCATGGAGCAGAATATTCCCTGAAGGAAAAGGGAAAGCGAATAAAGAAGGTGTTGCTTTTTATCACAGACTTATTGATGAATGTTTAAAACTTGAACTGATCCCCTTTGTAACATTGTATCATTGGGATCTTCCTTATGCTTTAGAAAAGGAAGGCGGGTGGACATCTGTATTTTTTATTCAATGGTTCAAACACTACGTTAATTTTTGTGCAAAGGAATATGGCGACAAGGTAAAGCACTGGATCGTGTTGAATGAACCAATGGGTTTTACCTCTTTAGGTTATATGTTGGGCAAACATGCTCCCGGTAAAACCGGGCTGACAAATTTTTTACCCGCTGTATACAATGCAACACTGGCACAGGCTGAAGGTGGTAATATCATAAGAAGCCTGATTCAAAAGGCATATATTGGCACCTCTTTTTCCTGTAGTGAGATCATTCCTCATACACCCAATCAAAAAGATATTGACGCAGCAAACAGAATAGATGTTTTATTAAACAGGTTATTTATAGAGCCTGCCTTGGGGCTTGGTTTACCCGAAGATGATTTTCCTTTGATGGAAAAGATCCATTTTCATTCGAAGAGCTGGAGAAACAAAACCAAATTTCAATTTGATTTTGATTTCATCGGTATACAAAATTATTTTCCGCTTACCATACGGCATAATTCATTGATCCCATACGTAAGCGCATCGGAAGTAAAAGCCAAAGCAAGAAAAGTTCCACATACAGCAATGGGGTGGGAGATCAACCCTGATAGTTTTTATAATGTGATAAAAAGATTTTCTGCCTATGATCCAGCTAAAGATATTTTGATTACTGAGAATGGCGCCTGCTTTAAAGACATACTAAGTCACGGGGTTGTAGAGGATGCTGCAAGGATCAGTTATTATCAGCAATATCTTACAGCAATGCATCTGGCAATTAAAGAAGGAATTCCGGTGAAAGGATATTTTGCATGGACCTTACTCGACAACTTTGAATGGGCAGAAGGATACAATGCCCGGTTTGGGTTGATACATGTAGACTTTGTAACACAATTGCGGACTATCAAAAAATCGGGCTATTGGTGGAGAGATTTTCTAACCCATAAAATTTAAACAGGAATATCTATCACAATTATACAACCATTGCCCGGCGAAGAAATTATTTCGAATTTGCCTAAAAACAATTCTGTCCTTCGTTTCATATTTGCCAATCCGATGCCGTCTTTAGCTTTGTTTGTATCGAATCCAACGCCATTGTCAGTTACCTTCATGTTAAGTTTATTGTTATTGATCGTTATAGCAACTTCAATGATCGTAGCTTTAGAATATTTCAGAATATTCTTTAATTGTTCCTGCAATATCCTGTAGAGATTTAATTGAATATCCTTACTTATGACATCCTTCTTTATGGCTACATCAAAATGAAACAAGATAGTATATTTATTTTCAACATTGAATGCATCAAGCAATCTGCCAAATGCTTCTTCTAATGTTGAGTCTCCAATAAATGCAGGCGCCAGCCGATGAGACAAATTTCTTATTTCATTTAAAGCCATTTTAATATACTCTTTACTTTGAGTATAAAACTTCATCCTTTCTTCAGGTATAGATTCTTTGATCATACCAAGAGTGATCTGGCTGGTTGCCAGTAATTGACATACATTATCATGTAACTCTCCTCCAATTTCATACCGCTCATCTTCCTGTGTTTTTATAATGGCTTTTATTATTTTGTGTTCATGTAGTTTTTCTTCCGTTACATCTCTCTCAATAGCGATCCAATGCGTATACCATCCTTTTTCATTTGCTACAGGATTTATAGTAAAATTGATCCAGAATTCTTCTCCATTTTTTTTGTAATTGATAGTAGTGATCTCACATGGTTCCCATTTTCTCAGGCATTCACCTAATCGGTGTAATTCTTTTTTATCAGATTTTGGGCCTTGTAAAATTCTCGGCGTTTTACCAATGACCTCTTCTGCTGTGTAACCGGTCATTTTTGTAAATGCTTCGTTTACATAAATGATCCGAGGACCAGGTTCATCCTGTGGTTCCGCTTCTGTGATCAAAACAGAATCGGTAGTGTTAGTAATTACAGATTCCAATAATTTCAGTTGCTGTTCTTCTTGTTTTCGTTTACTGATATCGGTGACCATAGCTAAAGTTCCGGCGTAAAATCCATGATCATCAAAAATAGGACTGGCCGATACCCGTGCCCAAATATGTCTGTCGTTTTTTGTAGTAAACTTAGATTCATATGTTTCTTTTTCTCCTCTTTTTCTTCTTTCAATTCGTGCTAATCCGATTTTCTGCTCATGTTCATCATTAAAGGACAAATTAGTGCGTCCCATCATTTCCTCCTTGTCATACTCAAGTATTGCACACATTTTGTCATTTACAAAAGTGGTCTTATTATGTTCATTTACCAGCCATATTCCTTCCTGGGCAGTTTCTAATATCTGGCGATATTTTTTTTCGCTTTGCAATAACTTTTTTTCACTTCTTTTTCTTTCCGTGATATTACGGGAATGACAGGCTGTACCAACGATCTCATTTCCTTTCATGATGGGATAGAAAGAAATTTCTGACCAAAATTCTACAGGACTATCTGTGTATTCAATTTCAGTGAAGATCTCTCCAGCAAATGCCCGTTCATACAATTTCCTGTATCGCTCTATTCTTTTTCCTGGAAACACAAGACTGAGGCTATCTTCTCCCTTTAAAAGTTTAACTCCAGACATAAATTCTACAAGATCAGAAAAGGGGCGATTGAACGTGAGCAGTTTGAAATTTCTGTCTACACTCCATAAGAGATCATGGGTATTATTAATAAGTGCATACAGGTTATTTTTATCAAATTCCATTTGCTGCTCTGCCATCTTCTTTTCAGAAATATCTGTAAAATTAGATACCATTGCATGCACACCCGGTTCATTCAACATATTGGTAAGTCTTGCATAACACCATATCCAGTGTCCGTTTTTGTGCAATACTCTTAGTTGCACAGTAAAGAACCTGCCATCGGTATCCAATATTTTTTGTCTTTTTTCTGTAAATTCCGGAAGGTCATCGGGGTGAATAAAATCAAAGCCGGATAATTGGCTAAGCTCATTCAATTCATATCCAAACACTTTTGTAATGGAAGGACTGATGTATAATAATTTCCCTTCTTTAGTAGAAAGCGTTATCATCTCTGCGCTTTTTTCTATGATTGCACGAAATCGATTTTCGCTTTCTTCAACTTTCCGGCGGGATATAACCTGCTCCGTTACATCCACAGCGAAGAAGAGTATTCCGTCTATCCTTCCATCAGAATTTCTGTATGGTTGGTAAACAAAATTCAAATAGTTATTTATTAATTTTCCTGTAACTGGTTCCTTAAGCTGTATCAGCATTTCATTTGCCCGATAAATTTCGCCTGTTGCATATACCTTATCTAATATTTCAATAAATCCTTGCCCTTCTACCTCAGGAAGAACTTCTTTTACCGTTTTACCGATTATATCTTTTTTACCGATCAATTGCAGGTAAAATGGATTCACCACTTCAAAAATATGATCAGGTCCTTTTAACATCCCCATGCTTGTAGGCGCCTGCAGGAACAGATCATGCAATTTCTTCCTTTCATTACCTAAAGTCTTGTCTGTTTTTTTTGTATTGATACTGTCGCTTACTTCATTTTCAGAAACCAGTTCAGTGTTTGCTTTGATCAACTCCTCCGATTGATTGCGTTTAGTCATAATTTAGCCGGGTAGTTTTTAATCGGTAAGATCTGGTTGTGGTTAAAAAACATTTGTACACACTGTGTGTATGTAATGCTTTTGTCTCTTGCAGCACTTTTTGCTAAGTTTTAGCCTTTAGTAAAGGTTAGCAACTTTATCAATTAGATAGTTACATAATTATGAGAAATGGTTATATTATTCACACATTGTATATTCTATAAGTAACAATAGGCTGTTGCCCTGATAAAGAAAACGTTTCCTGTTTATCAGTAAAAGAAAATGAATGATAATAGTATAAACTGATATAAAACTATCCGAATGCTTGTACAGGGAAGTATGCGCTATTACGCATTAATTATAATGAGAGAGGACTAACACTGCTTTCAATTTCCTGATCAGCAGCGGTAAGGCAGTATTGTATTTATTTTCTGGTTAAGATCAATCTTCGTCATCTGCAACAACAGGTACTTTTTCTTTTATATGCACCATTGTTTGTTCAATATCAAAAGTAAGACTAATGGTATTATTCACTTCCCAGTTCCCTGTTTTGCTATACTCAAAATCGAAGCTGTATTCATTTGCAATTGTACGGGGTTCCCATGTGCCATTATATAAAGCATATAAGATGGCTTTAATTTTATGCTTTCCTTTTGGTGTTTTTACCGTTACACTATTTGGTTTGGATTGTAATTTTTCTGTGCTTTCACCAATCTGTTCATCATCGCTGTATACTATCAATTTTGATACATGATCGTACCCTTCTTTGGTATTTTTTGTTACAAATCTAAACGTAAGACTAACATCCTGCTGAGCTTCTGCTATTGTTGGCAATAAACAAATACAAAGAAATACAATGAGTTGAAATACTGATCTTTTCATTTTACTATTTTTTATAAATGTAATGGTTATTGGCGGGTATGTCAATACCCTTGGGTGGGTATTTATTACATACCCACCAATAGCAGGAGAGAAATTAGCAGAAAAAACATTGTTTGGAAGAAAATCCTTTTATTGCTTATTGATCTTTATTGTTTTTTTGATCGTATCATCAAAATAGGTGAGTGTATACATGCCGCTTTTAACCTCGTTCATTTTTATGTGAACGCTATTACCTGCAAATGAGATCTGTTTCAATTTTCTGCCGGTCATATCTGAAATAGTTACTACCTGATTTTTGCCCGGTGTTCCTTTTACCAGTAAGGTTAAATTGTTATGTACTGGATTAGGATATACTTTTACGTAAGACAGTAAAGATGCTTTCATACTAGCTGTAACAATGGGTGAGTAGGTAATATTCCCTGCATCTGTGGTCATTTTTAAACGATAGTAATTCAATCCGGAAAAAGGAGATTCATCATAATAGCTATATACAATTGGTTTTCCTGCTGCATTCATTGTACTCAATGAAACAAAGTTGATCCCATCTGTACTTCTTTCTACGCCAAACACATCTCCGCCTGTTTCTGTTTCAGTTGTCCACTCTATTACGTTCCGGTAACCTGCATTTGTTGCTTTAAAATTTGTCATCTTTATTGGAGCCGGAAACAGATCGGGGATCACCATATTATTATGGATAGCAATTGCTCCTGCACGTGAAAGGCCTCTGCCCAAAAGAGATGCGCCATTCAATAAAGTAATAGCTCCGTTATTTACAACGTTGCCTCTGAAAACAGAATTATCACCCAATATAAATTCACCATTTATCTGCCAATATACATTCGATATAGCTGCAGAATTAATTACTGATACATTAGTTAATGTGCTGGTGGTAAATGCTCCATCGATCTGAAAAATAAATAGTGCATTGGGATCACCCTGCCCATCAAGCGTTAAGCTTCCGTTTAAAGTAGATGCTGCTCCAAGACAATACACATTGGGTGTTAGTATCTGGTTGTTGCCCAGAGTAGTTGTAAGCACTGCTCCACAAGTAAGCCCTTTTAAATAAGTATACGCTGTATTTACATCTAAAGCTGCCTGAACCGAAGTTGGATCTGCTACATGAATGGCCCCGGAAACTGTTCCCGGAGGAAAACCGGAGAATACCCCAACATTTGTTCCTATATCACCTGTTACATTTGTTGCACCTGTGCTGGTAAATGCACCATCTGCAGTAAAAAGAGCGAATCCTGAAGCTGTTCCCAGGTCAGGTGTTTGTGCAAAATTTATATTCGGACATGCTAAAATACCGATGATTATAAAAATTTGTAGTAATATTTTTTTCATTTTATAGGATTTAAATTGTACCGTATTTGATACTATGTAAAGGTTGAATTCTTTTTAAAAAAAGGTATTACAGAACTTTAGTTATTTCTTACATGATTCACAGTTTTTAGAACAATTCGCAGCAAAGTGATTTTGTGATAGAGAAATCAGCAGCAAAGAAAGAAGGATCGTTTATTATTAAAAAGGAAAGGGATGGTATTTCAGGCTCATTGCAGTATCGGTCATACTATCTACTTGTTTATAATTAGCAGAAGGTATGTTATTATTTTTCTTAGAGCCGGTAGCAAACAACAAAATACCTACCAAAATAATTAACGGAGTTACTAAATGTTCAAATGAGATCTTTTTGAATGCTTTGATCATAAAAATGAGATGCTGTTGGTAAAATAATTGCAGCTTGATTGTAACGGACTTAATTATTTTTTAGAGCACAAAAGTAAGTTTGCAAAATTGAAGGATGTTACATATCAACTGAAACTAATTGCATAATCCACACATTCGGATAAAAATTGTATTTCTTATTTTAAATAATAAGTTCTGAGTTCGGAAACTCAGGACAGTGAAGTTTTATATTTGATGAATACTACGGATAGCGAGGAGGAATGCTCAATTTTTATATAATGACAACTTATTTACAAAGTCATCAATTTTTATTGTAATAGATTCATTTTCCTCAATTACTAGATTTTCACTAATCGTTACGTTGTTAAGTTTATAATCAATCGGAACATCGAAAACATTGAAGGAAAATTCTTGCTTTTCAATTCCCTTTGTTTTGCTATCGATTATAGCATTCAGTAACATAGTAACTAAATCTTTGCCACCTTCCAATTCAATCAGATCTTTTATCGATATCATGTTGCTTTGTATTATTTCTCTAACAGCAGGGAAGCAATATTTATTCTCTTCCTAAATAAAATGATTTAGCCGTCAACCTTACCTGAACATTAATTTATAAAGTTTTTACAACTAACCTCCTTATCAATCCATACTTATGAACACTGGTATCTAAAACCGGATAAATATCGTCATCTGTATCTATCTTTCCATCTATACCAACAGAAAAGAGCCTGTATTTTTCTCCGATCTTTTGATATTCGAATGTTGATTTTACATCGTTGTCCATCTTTCTTACAAGAAGAGGATCATAAATAGATAATGTTGGATCTACTTTAATTAATTGTTGCAGACTATCAGGATATTGACCATTTTCTATTTTATAAAATTCCACGTTTCTAAATAAGCTATTTAATTCTATCTGTGCTATTTCGGCAAAACCTTTTGCTGTTGCCTTGCCATATTTTAAATTGTAAAAGAGGAGAGAGTACACTGTAATGGTAAACAGTATGCCAAAATAACCGATCAGTATGAATTTTTTGTCCTTATATTTTGTGATGCCCTTTATTATCATTGTTATTCCAACGATTGCGCCAATCAACGGCAAAAAACAAAGTAAACCGAGCCAATAGGGAGGAGTTATAATAGTGTTTTTCTCTGTCATGCGATAAATTTAAAACTATTTCTTCAGTTTCCTCCAATAGGCGCAGGACAGCTAAAAAACGAAAAATATTTTTTATTTTTGTACAACCTTCATTCCCTGAACAATGAAAAAAATAATCTTTTTCCTCTGTATTGTAATCTCAAGCATTAAAAGCTTAGCTCAATTTCCACCCACCATCAACTGTATTAATGCAAATGTAGGATCAACTCAAGCTTCGATTATCGGGTCCAATTTTACCGGACCAGTGTCAGTATTTATAATGGGGCCAAGCCCTATGACGAGTTATTCTGTAATGAATCCCAATGTCATAGAGGTTAATTTTGCAATTCCTTTACAACCCGGTAGCTATGTATTGCAGGTTTATACTAATTACGGACAGGCTAAATTGGTGTTTAGTCCTTTTGCTACATTGGCTGTAAATGGGTTTCCGCTAAATACCAAAATTGGTCCCGGAGATACACTTACATTAAGTACCAGTTCTTTTATTGGTAACTATTCGGGTACATTGATGTCTAAAACGTGTGGAACAGTTTCGAGTTATATGATTTCGCAATCGTTGAATCAAGCTAAGTTTGTAATTTTTTCCGACTGTCAAGGTGATAACCAAATGTATATGCATTACCAGCCCGAAGGTTCTTGTCAGAGTGCTGATGCAGATATAGGGGGAATTACTTTTGACGCTACACCTGTTATCAGTTCGGTAGACCCACTAACCGCAAGAAAAGGGGATACCGTTACCATCAAAGGAAAATATTTCAACATACCTAACAACCCTGCATTACCTGAAATATCTTTTGGTGGTGTAAAAGCGGATACTGTTATTAAAGTTGCAAATAATATACTTAAAGCGGTTGTAGGTGCAGGAGCATCCGGTGATATTTTATTAAAAAATGCATTGAACGTTTCAAGTACTTATACCGGATTTACATTTGTTGATACCGCAAAAAAAATATGCCCCGGAAGTACTATCACCCTTACTTCTAATTGGGAAGGGATAGCAATTTGTTGTGGCTATGCTTATTATTGGCAGGTAGATGATGGCACAGGCTTTAAAGACCTATCAGATGGTTTGTATTATTCAGGAGTGCACCAACGTACCCTTACTATAAGCAATATTCCTTCTTCCTTTGCTGGTTATAAATATCGTTGCTTAACAAATGTTGTTTATTCATTTACCCACACGATTAATTTTGTAAATACATTCTTAACTACTGCTACTAATCATAATTGGGAAAATGCAACAAGCTGGAGTTGTGGCACTGTGCCTGATGCCTATACCGATGTGGTCATTGATGGACCTGTTGTTGTAAACATAAATTCAAATAAAGTTTGCAGAAGTCTTACACTTAAAAACGGAGCAAGCTTGAATGTATTACCAGGTGTACATTTAACGATATTATATTGATTCATTTACCCATCACCTTGGTTTGTGGCACTCGAAAAGAGGCTTGGATAAAAGGGGGCTTTTAAATTTGTGCCGTTGGTCGGAGACCAGACGGCGGCATGTTGTACTTGTTACAGTTGGCTTATGTGGGATATTGGAGCACCTACAGCGGCGGAAAAGTTGCTATTTTGAGTAAGGCGAAGGAATTGCTTGGGATGTTAGTCCACCTTTTTAGAATAATTTTAATTGAGCTTCAGGTTTTACAGGTTTAGGAAATGTAGGATGAAATGTTCCAATAATTACAAATGGGTTTGGATAATTTTTTACATGACTTTCATATACTGTGCCTAAGAAAAGGTATAAGTCTTTAGTTAAAGTAAAATCATCCCAATATTTTTTCTTTACATCTTCACACGCTCTTGTTTCTCTGTCATGACCGTCATATTTTTCCAACTGTCGCCAGTATAATGCTCCTATTTCCCAATCCTCGATCATCAATTTTGAAATAGTTCCAGCATCATCTTTAAAACGATAAGAAAATTTGAAAGGAAGTTTATTAACGACTTCAAATGGATTGTCTGCGTTTTGAAATAATTGCAACTGCTGAGCTTTTGCTTTTAAAGTAGCCAATTTTTCTTTATCCCATTCACGATCTTCTACAGGTTCAATAACAAAACCTAATATTTCTGTCGGTTTAAAAGTTGCTAAAGATGTTGCAATGGTTTTATCTTTTGCTTCAGTAATAAGCGTAGTTAGATTAGTATAAACCTTTTTAAGAACTATATCTTTTCTTTCCTGCCAACTGTTACCTGTGTATGTCGTCAAATCAAAGTGAACTTTCTCTTAGAGAGTGTTTCGTGATTTAAAGATACTTTTTATTTTTAGTTTTATAGTGTACAGATTAAAATTAAGATGCTATTTTTTGTCTTAAATAATTTTGCCTTCTTCTTTGAAGCGTTAGCATTTTTATTCTTTGCCTGTATTTAAAAATCTCTTCTTGCCTTCCGTAATAAACATCTGCCGGTGTGACATTCCCAAGAGACTCATGATAGCGTTCATGATTATAGTAGTGTACAAAAGCCGTTAATGATGCTTCCAGTTCTTCAGGGCAGTAGTAATTATCCAACTTAACAACGTTTTTCATTGACCGATGATAACGTTCAATTTTCCCTTGTGTTTGCGGATGATTGGGCCTGCCATGTAAAAGTTTCATTTTCTTGTTTTGTAAAAAGATTTTGAGTTCTGATGCGATATAGCAAGCTCCATTGTCCGATAATAACTTTGGCCTGAACTCATTTGGCAACTCTGAAGCCTCCAGGGCTCTATTAACTGTTCGTTGTACATCCTCTGTTTTCATTGTCTTACAGAGTTCCCAATGAACAATAAAACGGCTGTAATCATCCAGTACTGTACTCAGATAATACCATCCCCATCCCAATATCTTGAAGTAAGTAAAATCTGTTTGCCACATTTCATGAACAAAGCAGGTCTTTTGACTAAATTCATTTCCTGCTGCTAACAAAATATGTGAAGGGCTGGTGATTAACCCTTTGGCCTTCAAAATCCGGTACACGCTGGATTCTGATATGAATATTCCTTTTACATCACTGAGTTTACAGGATAATTCTCTGGGTGATAACTCGGCATATTCCAGCGCAATCTCCACTACAAGATTCTTTTCAGACTGTGGTATCGTATTCCAGCGTTGCCGGGTAGCACGTTTTGATTCAAGGCCATTAGCACCCTTATCCAAATAAGCTTTGTACCAATTGTAAAACGTACTCTTGTTGATCCCCAACTGTACCAAAGTTCTGTTTACTCCCAGTTCTGAACGTTCAACCAATTGAATGATTTCCTCCTTTTCTGCTACTGATAATCTCATACGACGTTGATATTTTTCGCTTACTCCAAGATGGTTAAGCTTTTTTTTACAATGTCATAGCGGAGCATCAGATCAGCTACCATTTCTTTTAACCTTTGATTCTCTTTACGTAGTTCAGTTACTTCGTCACTAGTAGCTTCACGAGTAGTATCACCATTAAGGCGTTTCTTACCTGCTTCCATGAACTCTTTATTCCATTTGTAAAACAATGCCTGGTTAATCCCATGTTTACGACATATCTCTGCGGTAGAGCTTTCACCTCGTAGTGCTTCCATAACTATAAGGATCTTTTGTTCGGAGGTGAACAATCGCCTAGTCCTGCGACGGATGTCTTTAATGAAGTTTTCTGTGGACTGTTTTTGTTTCTTTTCCATGTTATTCTATTTTAATGATGAACAATGGAAATACTCTCTAAAATTAACTTATTTTTAGTCCAGTTTTAGCTGACGATTTACAGTTACCTGTATTAATATGTCCAACTACATTGAATGCAGTTTCAATAGATTTTGGTTTATAGCTTTCCGGACGAAAATCACCCGTGTTCTTTGTCAAATCGATTTCAACCCAATCATATTTACTGTAACGTTTATCGTAATCTAATTTTCGAAATGGGATAGGGAAGATCCTTATCCATTCGCCGGTTTCTAAAAAGCCAGCAGTGCATACTAATTCATCATACTTAGTGGAAAGCGAAGGGTATGTCTTTACTGCAATTAATACTTTAGTTATAGCCATTTATATATGCTTTAGTTCATAATGCCAATTTGGTAATTGGGTAATTGCCTCTGCCAGGTGTTTACGATGACATTGACAAATATTGGCTTCAAAGCAGGTTAAGGCTATTCGTTGTTTTTCTTGTAATAAGGTTAGTATAGTTTCTTGTGTAGAAACTGTATGAGGAAGGGTCTTCTTTTTATAATTATTAAAAAGCGTATCGTAATCGCTTTGCACTTTTAATTCCTGACGGTATTCAGATTGGATACCAACATCTGCAAAATGGATATATTCTATATTTAAACCTTCACAATAACGTATTAGTTGACTTTTAGAAAATCCAAATTTCTGACTCATCGGATTATTGCGTACATCAACTAACACTCGTATATCATTTTGTATCAGTTTATTCAAATAGGCTTCTAAAGAGATTCCTTCATAGCCAATTGTATACAATGTTGTATTGGTTAGAGTAGACCGAACTGTATTGATTTTATGTAACTGTTCTTTGGTTAAAAGTCTTTCCGCAACTGTACTGTTAATTGCGTAGTAAGGATAATTAATATAAGTATGTTTCATCAAGCCATCGCTATTCATTTTGTTGTAAAGTGAATATGCCTGATTTACTAATTGCTTATCATCCTCATTCAATAGAGCTAAATAATTTTTATTGTCCTTCTTTGAATAGCCTGTTTCATCCTCTGATAAGAAATCTCTTTTCACCATTGCAAACAGATCAGCTTTTGCAGAATGAGAATAACAACCGTATAGATATGGGATAAAATCGTAAGCTGGCGCTTTTTGCTTATTACATACCAAAAACAATAATTTTTGCAGATTAATTTTATCTAACCTGCCGCCAAATACTTGTAATAGGGCTAATATTATTTTTCTACGGTAGAACATTTTGCAAAGATACTTTAAGTTTTTTAGTGATAGGTTACGGATTGTGCATTTGTTTATAATTAAGCAAGATGTAAAAACTGTCATTCTGAGCTCTATTAGTGGCAATGTCTCCAGCACGGGACATTGTAACAATTATAAAAGATCTAGTGTTAGTTATAGGTCGCAACGTATTCGGCTCTGCATAGGCTGGGAGAGAGACGTTGCTTAGACAAAATGTTTCTGTTACCCCGCCGTAACAAAAACATCCTCAATACTACTTAAAGGCATAGCTGTTTATAGAAAGCACATATACCCAATTGAGGGTACTAATAATGCTAAGAGATTTTGTACATTCATATTTCTAAATTTTAATTCATATGCATTCAGTCAAATTCATAGTTGCATTCTTATTTTTAAGTATAGGTTCTATGGCACAAACCTCCAACCTTTCTTTTACGTATAAAAAAAATGGTAAAGCAATGAATGCAACTATTACAAAGCATGATACACTGGTATATCATTGCCAGGCATTGGTAATGCAATATGATGTCTTTATTGTTGTAAATGAATTTTCAGATCAGAAGATCGACCTCTCTTATCAGCAAAGTGTTTCCTCCAATAAATGGCATGTAGTAATTCCCGGAAGCACTTATAAAACTACCAGGAATTATACCACTTATTTTGGCAGCGATAAATTAAATATGAGTTTGATGGATTCCCTGGTATTTTGGTTTAGCCGGGACAATTACAAAGAAATAATTGCTAACGGTACTACATCATTAAAAATAGACAGTTACCCAAAGGAATCTTTTGCCCTTGCAACAAACGTAACGCAGACCGCCATTAAATATAAAGGCGAAGCTGTTACCATTGAAACTTTTGACATCAATAATAAACAATCCATTTACAAGGATCCTACAAGAACAATGACCCTTCTCAATGACGGTAATAACAGGTTGATAGTAGGATATATATTTGGGTCAAAAAGTTTTGGTTCTGTGGCACAGCTTACGGAGATCAGATAAAACGGTTATTATTTATCCCAATAGGCGCAAAGACTCCGTCCTGAGTCTATTAAAATTTTGTGGCGTGGGAGTTCGAATCTCCCTAACAAAAAAATAAAAAAGCCCACTCAGTCAAGTGGGCTCTCATATGTAGAGGTTTGTTTCAATCTATTTCTTCTTCGCCGCAGCTTTTTTAGGAGCAGCTTTCTTCTTAGCAGGTTTATCAAATGCTTTCGGTTCCTGAGCAACGATCATTTTTTTCACTTCCTCAAGGTCTATTACTGCTAATTCTTCAGGCGTGTATTTACCGTTAGCACCACCACCTACCAACTTCAGCATTTTTTTACCAAAGCGGATGAATGGGCCCCAGCGGCCATTTTCGATAGCGATCTTTTCTTCGGGCCATTGCTGAATAAAGCGATTGGCTTCTTTCTCCATTTTCTTTTCAATCAGCTCATCACAATCTTTTTGTGTCAGCGTATCAAAATTATAAGCACGGGGGATATTAATAAATAAGCCGTTCCATTTAATGAACGGACCAAAGCGACCTTTGCCTTTAGTGATAGGCAGTTCATTATAAAAACCGATAGGAGCGTCTTCCACTTTTTTGGCGTTGATGATCTCAATGGCTCTTTCCAGATCAACCGATGAAGGTTCTTCGCCTTTAGGAATAGACACAAACTGATCACCGAATTTTACATAAGGGCCAAAGCGTCCAATGTTCACCGTTATTTCCTGTCCTTCGTATTCACCAAGCGGAGCACCGAGCTTGAATAACTCAAGCGCCTCTTCCATACTGATGGTTTCAATGCTCTGTGTATTCTTCAGTTTGGCAAATTTTGGTTTCTCTTCATCACCTGTAGCCTGTGCACCGATCTGTACCATCGGGCCATAGCGGCCCATACGTGCAATGATCGGTTTGCCATCTTCACTCACTCCCAACACACGTTCGCCTACGGCACGTTCAGCCGTTTCCAACGTATGCTCTACGCCGTTATGAAAAGGGCCGTAGAAATCTTTCACCATATTGTTCCAAACGATCTTGCCTTCGGCAATATCATCAAACTCTTTTTCAATGTTGGCAGTAAAAGAATAATCCATTACATCTTTAAAATGCAGACTTAAAAAATCTGTTACCACCAAACCCAGATCGGTAGGGAAGAGCTTCGATTTTTCTGCGCCGGTATTTTCTGATTCAGTTACTTTTTGAATGGTATCGTTCTTCAATTTTAAAATCCTGAAATCTCTTTTAACGCCTTCTTTGTCTTTTTTCTCTACGTAAGTACGTTTGATAATGGTAGAGATAGTAGGAGCGTAAGTACTCGGACGGCCGATGCCTAATTCTTCTAACTTCTTTACCAGAGAGGCTTCTGTATAACGTGCCGAGTGTTTGGTAAAACGTTCGGTGGCGGTCATCTGGTTGAAGTCGAGCGCTTGTCCAACAGTTAAATTCGGTAAACGGCTTTCATCGCCTTCTTCCGTTTCTTCATCATCGGTGCTCTCCATATATACTTTTAAGAACCCGTCGAATTTAATTACTTCACCCGTAGCCGTTAGTTCTTCGTTGTTGGTGCTGATATTTATTTTAGCGATGGTCTTTTCCAATTCTGCATCACTCATTTGAGAAGCGATGGTACGCTTCCAGATCAACTCATATAAACGGGCCAGTTCAGGATCGTTTACTGTATGGTTTTCCATGTAGGTAGGACGAATGGCCTCATGCGCTTCCTGTGCTCCTTCGTTCTTATTCTTGTATTTGCGTATTTGCAAATATTTATCGCCATAGCTTTTACTGATCTCTGCTTTGATGGCATCCATGGCTGTTTCACCCAAGTTCACACTATCCGTACGCATGTAAGTGATCTTACCGCTTTCGTATAGCTTTTGTGCCAGCAACATCGTCTTACTTACACCATAGCCTAATTTCCTACTGGCTTCCTGTTGCAGGGTAGAGGTGGTGAAAGGTGCCGCCGGAGTACGTTTGCCGGGCTTCACCTGTATGTCTTTTACGGTGTATTTTGCTCCCACACAGCTTTCTAAGAACTTCTGTGCATCTGCTTCCTGGCTATATTTAGCACCTTCTGCTTTGAATGCAACGGTTCTGTTATTGATATCTGTTGCAGCAAGTGATGCTTCTACTTTAAAACTGCTGACAGGAGTGAATTGATTGATCTCTCTTTCTTTTTCTACAATCAGTTTTACAGCTACGCTCTGTACACGGCCGGCACTTAAGCCGCCTTTCATACCGATCTTACGCCACAACACGGGGCTCAGTTCAAAACCTACAATTCTATCCAATACTCTTCTGGCTTGCTGGGCATCTACCAGGTTCATATCAATGGTACGAGGATTTTGTACTGCTTTTTGTATGGCGGGTTTGGTGATCTCATGGAAGACGATACGCTTGGTTGTCTTTGGATCTAATTTCAACACTTCAGCCAAATGCCAGCTGATACTTTCTCCCTCACGATCCTCATCCGATGCCAGCCAAACTTCATCACTTTTCTTTGCAAGGGCTTTCAGTTCGCTTACTACCTTTGTCTTTTCGGGTGATATAATATATTTAGGTTGAAAATTGTTTGCTATATCGATACCCATATCGTTCTTCTCCAGGTCTCGAATATGCCCGAAACAACTTTTTACTTCGAAGTCCTTTCCAAGAATGCCTTCAATCGTTTTTGCTTTTGCCGGACTTTCTACTATCAATAAATTTTTAGCCATAATTACTTTTACTGTTTTTATAACCGACTGAAATTCAATTGGTCGGTATCTTTTTCGTCTCATTAAGACGAGCCTGAACAACCACACCTTAACAAGACTTTTTTAACCTCGTAAGGGTTCCTTTATACTGCAATATTAGTTTAAAATTGAAAAATCAAAATTTTTAATAAAATTCTGTAGCGGAAAAATGGATGGTTATAGAAAGTTTATAACCTGTTCTCTTACATCATCATTGTTATAAATTTTATGATGTCCGAGCCCGTTGGTAACATAAAAAGTTATGTTGGGGAGTTGTTTTTCTTCCAGTTCAACCACATCAGCATAGGGGGTGATCTCATCATCTTTATCATGTACCCATAACACACTTGATCTGATCTTATTCATTGCTCTTTTAATAGAGAACCATTCAATTTGCTGGTGACTTACCTTAAAGATCAGGTTCTCGATCTCATTCATCATCGATTTATCTGATATTTTTAACATGCCCAGCATATTACGGATGGTAGTGGTGGTTTCTGTAGCAGGGGCGATGAGTGCCACTTTAAACTTTTCGTTGTCCTTGATATCTTCTAATGCCAGGCAAAGCGCCAGGCCTCCAAACGAGTGAGCAATAAAATGATCGATGGGGCCAAAACGATCAATTGCTTTTACGATCATATCCCTGTAATCCAGGGCATTGATCGTTCTGCCCTGGCTTCTGCCATGTGCCGGAGCATCAAAAGCCAGTACTTCAAAGCCTCTGTTCAGCAGGGATATAATGTATTTTTCAAAACGATGTGAGGCTGATGAAAATCCATGAATGATCAATACACGTTTTACACTCCCTGAATTTTTCCAGCGATAGCCCCGGACTTTTTTCCCGTGTAATACAAACTTTACAGACTTAGCTTGCTGATAGATAAGCGGCATGGTATCCCTGTCGGGAGGAAAGGGGGTACAGAGAATTTTAAACGCTTCCTCTGCAGCCTTTTGCTTAGAAAAAGCTGCAATGAACTTTATTTTACGCCTAAAGAAAGCGAATATTAATCTTTGCCTTAACTTCATAAAAAACAAATATACTAAAATGAGAATAGTAATGATTGGTTCGGGAAATGTTGCTACAGTTTTAGGTAAGATCATTAAAAAAGCAGGACATGAAATATTGCAGGTGGTAAGCAGAAATGAACATGCCGCTGAATCATTGGCAGAAATATTGGGGTGCGGACATTGTGGGTATAAAGGACTGATCGATGAGACTGCAGATATCTATCTATTTGCCATATCAGATACCGCTCTGTACGAAGTGGGAACAAATTTTGACTTTGGAAAAAAGATAGCATTGCATACTGCCGGCTCTGTTTCAAAAAATGTGCTGGAACATGTTTCAGCCAACTTTGGGGTTTTGTATCCTCTGCAGAGTCTACGTAAAGAGATGACGAGTATCCCGGTAATTCCTTTACTGGTTGATGGAAATAATAAAGAGACAAAGAAAACAATAGAAGAATTTGCACATACACTTTCACCGATCGTGTCGCCTACTACTGATGAAGAACGTGTGAATCTTCACCTGGCCGCAGTAGTAGTTAGTAATTTCAGCAATCACTTATATGCTTTGACGGAAGATTTTTGTCAGAAGGAAAGAGTTGATTTCCATATGCTGCATCCTATTATTGCAGAAACTGCTTTACGCATTGAAAAAAAATCTGCTGCCGAACTGCAAACCGGCCCGGCATTAAGAAATGATTTTGTAACACTGGAGAAGCACCTTAAAATGTTGCAACGCTATCCTGCCCTTAAAAATATCTATTTGAAAATGACGGATAGTATCATGTCTTCCAAATAAGTGATGGGATGAGTTTGAGAACATAACGTAATGTAGCATTACTGAAGCTGAGTTTACAGTAGTGCAAAAGCTATATCAGGGAACAAATCGACAAAGGGGCTGTAATCCTTTGTCGACGGCTTTTTTGGTTACTTTTTTTCCGCAAAAAAAGTAACATAAGTACTTTTTTAATATAATAGTCTGCCATTTTATTTCCCAAACTCGTATACTCTAACTCAACTAAGTTTTCATTAATTGGCAATTCTACAGTAGGTTTGCAGTCAGATATTAGTATAAAACATGTATAACATCACATTTAATTTTGAGCAGAAGGGACTGGATTCTATCACACTCAATAATATAGAACCCGACCAGTCGTTACTGGAGGTTGCACTGAAAAACGACATTGATCTACACCATAATTGCGGGGGTGTTTGCGCTTGCAGCACCTGTCATCTTTATGTAAATGAAGGCGAAGATTTTTTAGAGGAACTAAGCGATAAAGAAGAAGATTTTATTGACAGAGCAATAAGTCCGAGATTGAATTCAAGACTTGGTTGTCAGTGTGTATTACAAAGCGGAAGCGGTAATATTGTTGTTACCTTACCCGATCAAACACAATTTTTAGGAGAATAATTAATTAATCAATTTGGAAATTTGATGATGTAAAGATTTCAATGTTCCGAAAGCATCTTATCATCTCCAAATTACCAAATCTCCAAATCATCAAATTAGATATATGACGCATTTTGAGCCACCCATCCACTGGAATGATTATGAAGATATAGCCATGAAACTGTACGAACGTTTCGGCGATGATTTTGGCGAAAGCCAGATCTACCGTATTCGTTTTACCGATCTGCACAAGTGGGTAATGGAAATACCAAAATTTGCCGGCAAACCGGAAGAAAGTAATGAAGGACATCTGGAAATGATACAGAGTACCTGGGTGTATGAATGGAGGGATAACCAGAAATAATTAACCAATTTGGAGATTTGGAAATTTGGAGATCTGCTGATGAAAAGACTTCATTATTAGAAATACTTTTCATCATTTCCAAATATTCAAATCTTCAAATCTTCAAATCAGAATAATGAACATTCTCGAACATTTCAAATCTATCAAAACATTCGTATTTGACGTTGATGGCGTTTTGGCTACCGACACATTACTGGTATTAAGCGGTGGCGAGATGGCTCGTAACATGAACAGCAAGGATGGATATGCATTACAATTGGCTGTAAAAAAAGGATACCGTGTGGTAATTATTTCCGGCGGACTTTCAGAAGCCGTGAGAGAACGCCTTAACCGATTGGGGATACAGGATGTTTTCCTAGGTGTGAATCATAAAAAAGAAAAGCTGCAGCAATATGTAGCTGAAAATAATTTATCCCTCAATGAAACCCTGTATATGGGAGATGATATCCCCGATTATACCTGTATGCAATTAGTAGGGTTGCCATGTTGCCCGGCAGATGCAGTACCAGAAATAAAGGAAATATCAAAATATATCTCACCAATTATCGGTGGTGGCGGTTGCGGCCGGGATGTGATAGAAAAAGTATTGAAGCTGAATAATGACTGGGGGCTGGATACAACAGTGGCTTCTAAATAATCTTTTACCATTATTACTATTTCAATACGTATTTTCGTATAAGAAATAAAAGCATGAAACTAATTGCCGCATTTTTTCGATTGATACGTTGGCCCAATCTTTTTTTTATTGTTTTAGCGCAAACGCTTTTTTACTACTGTATCATTCTCCCTTCTTTACCACAGGAATATCATTTACAACCACACCGCATTACTGATCTCATTTTTATTCTAATCATCATCGCTTCCGTTTTTATAGCAGCAGGTGGTTATATCATAAACGACTATTTTGATATCAATATCGACCAGATCAATAAACCAGGTAAAATGGTGGTTGAAAAGATCATTAGTCGCAGATGGGCTATTTTATGGCATATTATCGTAACAACGATCGGAGTAGTGATCAGCATCTACATATCACTTAAAACCAATTGGATCATTGCGGTGGCCAATATTGTTTGTACCATGTTACTTTGGTTCTATTCTACAACATTCAAAAAGAAATTATTATCAGGTAACGTCATCATATCACTGTTAACTGCCTGGACATTATTTGTACTTTATTTTGTTGCCGATATTGATTACAAAGCAGGAGTAGTGGTTAGTGTGCCTGTTAAACTAACCATGCAACGTATATATAAGTTTGCTGCTTTATATGGTGGTTTCGCTTTTATCATTTCCCTGGTAAGAGAAGTGGTAAAAGATATGGAAGACATGGAAGGCGATGCAAAATACAACTGCAAAACAATGCCAATTGTTTGGGGTATACCTGCCTCTAAAGTATTTGTAGCTGTATGGCTGGTAGTATTGACAGGGGCGCTGGCGGTGATACAGTTTTATGTACTGCAATTAGGATGGTGGGAAAGTGCGCTGTACTGTTTTATCCTGGTCATTCTTCCTGTTATCTGGGTGCTCAGAAAATTATACAAGGCTCAAACATCAGCACAATATCATCAGTTGAGCAGAGGGATCAAACTGATCATGCTTACAGGTATACTATCAATGATATTTTTCAGGATCTACCATTAAATCTTTATGCAAAAAATAATTCTTGCTTCACAATCTCCTCGTCGTAAACAATTATTAGAATGGGCCGAAATACCATTCGATATTATCGTAAAAGAAACCGACGAATCTTATCCTTCCAATTTATCAGTAGATGAAATTGCTATTCATATTGCAAAAAATAAAGCGGTTGCCGTTAAAGAATTAATTTCTCAGCCAACAACAATTTTAGCGGCAGATACCATTGTGGTATTGCACAATGAGGTCATTGGTAAACCTAAGGACAGAACAGATGCTATCAATATCTTATCTAAACTCTCCGGACAAAAACATCAGGTGATCACAGGCGTATGTATTTCATCCGCCTACAAAGAAATTGTGTTTGCAGATACTACAGAAGTGGTATTTCATCAATTATCTGCAGCACAAATTGAATTTTATGTAGACAAATACAAACCATACGATAAAGCAGGTGCTTATGCTATACAGGAATGGATCGGCGTTGTAGGCATTCAATCAGTAAAAGGCGACTTTTATAATGTTATGGGATTACCGGTGAGCAGGGTGGTGCAGGAACTTGGTAATTTGATGATTTGAAGATTTGGAGATGTGGAGATGTGAGTACCTTAATATTTATAAAAAGTCTTTTATTATCAAATCTCCAAATCATCAAATTACCAAATTTTCCAATTACCATGCAACCATTAGTTGAATAATTCCCTCAAGTAATTATCACAACTAATTGTTTATGACAGAGAAACTGCTGCAATATATCTGGCAATTCCAATATTTTAACAAGAGCGATCTGACCACTACTACAGGTGAGGAACTGCAGATCATCTATCCCGGTAAACTTAATCCCAACCAGGGCCCCGATTTTTTAGATGCTAAAATAAAAGTAGGCAATACTATCTGGGCAGGTAATATCGAATTGCATATACATACTGCTGATTGGAATGATCATCAGCATAGTGATGATGCCAATTATCGAAATATCATTCTGCATGTTGTATGGCAGGATGATGTGCAATTGAATGAACCATTCTTTACAGTTGAATTACAGGATCGTACTTCTGTATTACTGTTAGAAAGATATACAGCCTTGATGAATGCAGAAACTTTTATTCCTTGTGAGAAAAATATTCAGTCGGTAAATCCGCTTATCTGGAACTCCTGGAAAGAAAGATTGCTGATAGAAAGATTACAACACAAATCAACCAATATACTTAGTTTTTTGTCTCAGAATAATAACCATTGGGAGGAAAGTTTCTGGTGGCTATTAGCAAGAAATTTCGGTGTAAAAGTAAATGCAGATGCTTTTGAAGCAATAGCCCGTTCTATACCCATAAATATTTTGGCCAAACATAAAAACCAGATCCATCAGACAGAAGCATTGTTATTAGGACAGGCCGGATTATTGAATACAGATTGTACCGATGATTATACGCTCATGCTGAAAAGAGAATACCAGTTTTATAAAAATAAGTACAAGCTTGACCCCATCAATATTCCGTTACATTTTTTACGAATGCGTCCTTCTAATTTTCCTTCGGTAAGATTGGCGCAATTGGCCATGTTGATACATTCCAGCACTCACTTGTTTTCCAGAATTAAAGAGATCAAAGTATTGAATGACATACAAGCATTATTAGATGTAACTGCAAATGATTACTGGCATTATCATTATATGCTGGATGAGCCTTCTGCGTATAAAGAGAAAAAACTGGGAACACAAATGATACACAATATCTGTATCAATACGATCGTGCCGGTACTGTTTGCTTATGGCCATACTATCGATGAACAGGAATATAAGAACCGGGCTTTGCAATGGCTTGAACATATCCCTGCAGAAAAAAATGCCATCACCAATGGATATATGAAATTGGGTATTGCTAATAAAAGTGCTGCGGACTCCCAGGCACTCATTCAATTAAAAAATGAATACTGCAGTAAAAAAAGATGCCTGGACTGTGCTATCGGTAATAAGCTACTTAAAAGCAGCATATGAGATCGATCACCAGTGGTATTCAATATTCAATACAATATCCGGATGTAGGCTTTTTATCACCGGGCAATGGTCACCCACTCTCTGCAAAATGGTCTTGTCATTTTCAGCCAGATCTAAGGATGACGGAAAGTTCACTACAATATCAATTTGCCCGATACGTCTTGGATCGGAGAGCATATGTTTCTTTACAGATATACCGGTATCTTTCAGTTCAATTCCCATATCCGTGGCCTTCATTGCCATCGTTGTGATCATGCAGGTTCCCAGGGCAGTGCATACCAGGTCGGTTGGAGAAAAACGTTCACCTTTCCCCCGGTTATCAGTAGGGGCGTCGGTTTCAATAGCTGTACCACTTTGTAAATGGGTGGCCACACATCTTAAATTTCCTTCATATACTATGGTTGCTGTCATTGTACTATTTTTGCATAAATTTACAGAAGTAAATAGCTATCATGCGTAAAATATTTTTATTCTTTTTGTTGTTCATTGGCACCTTATCTGTAATGGCACAAAAAACCAAAAAGGAGCGGAAAGAAGAGCGGAGGCAACGAATCAATGCGCTTATTAAACAAGATGAAGAGGGGGTGATTGCCTACCATAAACATACCGTTTACGGACTAAAATTAACTACAGATGGCTATGGGTTGTTTTTCGAGACCGGCAGAGCCAGATCTGTTAAAAAGGCTACACTTTTTCAATTTGAGATAACAGAAAGAAAGCACCCGAAAGAAGAAAAACAAAGCAATCCTTATGTATCCACCATTCCATATGTTTATGGAAAACAAAACTTTGTATACAACATCAAATTAGGAGTTCAACAGCAAATATTATTAGGAAACAAAAGCAACAAGAATGGTGTTTCTGTAACAGCTAATTATGGTGGCGGAGTGAATATTGGTCTGTTAAGACCTTATTATGTTCAGGTAATTTCTTCTCCTACTTCAACAGAATTTGTTAAGTACAATTCTCCCGACAGTGCATTGTTCTTAAATAACGGTGCTATCATAGGTGGGCCGGATTTTGGTAAAGGTTGGGGCGAAATAAAAATAAACCCGGGAGCATATGTAAAAGCAGGATTTAGATTTGACTACGGAAAATTCAATGAGATGGTTAATGCAGTAGAGCTTGGTCTGACGGCTGAGGTATACAGCAAAAAGCTAGAACAAATGGTATATGTAGAACAAAAGCAATTTTTCTTTGGAGCTTATGTAGGCATCATGTTCGGCAGAAGGAAATAAAATAATTAATGATTAAATATTTTTAAATGATAGAGTTACCGGTATTGGATGGAGTAGTGGAGCAACGTCCTAAAAAACCTAATTGGTTAAGAGTTAAATTGCCTATCGGCGAAGAGTATAAGCATGTAAGGAATTTAGTAGATACACACAAATTGCATACGATCTGTGAAAGTGGTAATTGCCCTAATATGGGTGAATGCTGGGGAGAAGGAACAGCAACCTTTATGATACTGGGAAATATCTGTACACGTAGCTGTGGATTTTGTGCAGTAGCTACCGGCAGACCCGAACCTGTTGATTGGGACGAACCTCAACGTGTTGCAGAAGCGATCAACTTAATGAAAGTTAAGCATGCTGTTGTTACTTCTGTTGACAGAGATGAGATAAAAGACGGTGGCAGTATCATCTGGTATAACACCATCAAAGCAATCAAGACATTAAATCCTTCTACAACTCTAGAAACACTGATCCCGGATTTTAAAGCCGAAGCAGAGAACATACAACGCATCATTGATGCTGCTCCTGAAGTGGTATCACACAATATTGAAACGGTAGAACGGTTAACGAAACAGGTTCGTATCCAGGCAAAATACTGGCGCAGCATGGAAACACTGCGTATTTTAAAAGCAGGCGGAATGCGTACTAAGAGTGGCATCATGCTTGGATTGGGTGAAACCAAAGAAGATGTGATACAAACCATGCAAGACCTTAGAGATAGCAATGTAGATGTAATAACTATTGGGCAATATCTTCAACCAAGTAAAAGACATTTAGCTGTACAAAGATTTGTACACCCTGATGAATTTAAAGAATTACGTGAAATTGGCTACAATATGGGCTTTGATTATGTAGAGAGCGGTCCGTTGGTACGGTCGTCTTACCATAGCGAAAAGCATGTGATACAAGGATGGGGAAAAAATAAGTGGTTAGAAGAGAAACAGTTACAATAAAAATAGTAATGGTACGTTGTGCTTATTACTATAGATATATAGTACATTTTACGATATTTCCGTAAAAATGGTGTCTTAAAAAAGGGTCAAATCCCCTCTTGACAAAGGGGGGTAAAGTTTTCTACTTTTACAGTCTAATCTAAGAAGACTATGGAAAACAAAAGTACCCAAAACCAACATGCTACTGCCTTATCAAATTTCCTTAAGATCATCTCATCTGTATGCAGATCCCTTTTCGAATCTCCGGATAAAAAAGATTTTCAGCGACTGAAGGACTTTATTGCATCGTAGGCTTTAACCACCTACGTGCAATGGTGCATTGTGCCCTTTCTGAAAACTCTATGTGGATATGTACTTGTTCGGTGCATTGTACAGGACAGTACATAGACACATAGTACACCTGAGAAATATCTGTCTGACCAGATTACTCTTTTATATCCCAAACCAATGCGCTTGCACCTAGTATTGCCGCATCAGCTTCATTCAATTCGCTGAACAATAATTTTACTTTATTTCTGAAGATCGGTAACAGATTTGCTTCCATGTGTTGTCTTGTAGGATTCAGCAATAAATTACCAGCCTTTGTAAGTCCGCCAAATAATACGATCGCTTCGGGTGAAGAGAACATAATGAAGTTTGCCAATGATTCACCTAATATCTGTCCGGTAAATTCAAAAATAGAATTGGCGATATCATCTCCCTGCATAGCACATTCATATACTGTCTGACTCGTCAATTCATTGAGAGAAAAATCTCTTAACAAACTTTCTTTTTCAGGATGTTCAGTCAATAATTCTATCGCTGTTTCTCTAACTCCTGTAGCAGATGCATATGATTCAAGACTGCCATGCAATCCAGTGGTTTTATGTAATCTGCCTCCGGGTCTGATCACAGTATGTCCCAGTTCTCCGGCAAAGCCATCATGACCAACAACAATTTTACCATCAATAACAATTCCACTGCCAACTCCTGTGCCCAGTGTGATCGTTATAAAATGTTTCATGTTCTTAGTACATCCATACATCATTTCTCCAACAGCGGCTGCGTTGGCATCATTGGTAAGTTTGGTAGGCAACCCAAAATTCTTCTCCATCAATTCTGCAATAGGAATGATTCCCTTCCATTTTAAATTAGGTGCATACTCGATCGTGCCAGTATAAATATTTCCGTTAGGAGCACCCATGCCAATGCCGATAAAATTTTCAACTCCGCCATGTTGCTCAATCATTGGCATTAACTTGTTATAAAGGTCGTCTATAAACTCTTCTACTACCTCATGTTGATTGGTAGGAATTCTATCCTGCACTAAGATTTCTCCTTTTTCGGTAACAATACCAAACTTGGTGGTAGTGCCGCCTATATCAATACCAACTGCGTATTTCTTTTTCATAAATGATTAACTTCTTTTAAACTGATAAATTTTAATGTCCGCCTGCTGCATCATTACTGATACTGTAATCAATTCCTTGTCTTTTTAAAATACCTTTTACTGCAAATGCAAAAAACGCCAGATATGCGAAGCAGAGAACCGGTACAAAATAAGATTGATGAATACCGATCACATCTGCCAGTTTACCTTGGATAGGAGGAATAATACCTCCGCCTAAGATCATCATGATCAAAAAAGCAGATCCTTGTGTGGTATATTTTCCAAGGCCTGCAATCGATAAAGCGAAAATACATGGCCACATAATAGAACAAAATAAACCTCCACTTAAGAAAGCGTATATTGCTACTGTGCCTGTTGAAAAAAGTCCGACCAACATAGCAGCTACTCCCAATAAACCAAACACCAGCAAAGTTTTTGCAGGATTGTCTTTACTGATAAAAGAAGCAGCTATTTGAATCAGCACACAAATAATGTAATAGTACAATGCTGTCATATCATATTTGGCAATTGTATTTACGGTAATGATCACACCGAAGGCAATCAAGGGAGCAACAAACTGCAACAACATTTTTGTTTGCTTGCTAAAATTAAATGCGCTTACTGCACCTGCCCATCTGCCTATCATCAGGCTTCCCCAATACATAGAAATGAAAGGTGCTGCTTCTGAAGACTGACGACCACCAAACGCAGGTTGTTTCAACAATTCACTAAGATTACTACCAATTGCAACCTCTACACCTACATAAACAAATATGGCGATCATGCCCAAAACCAATTGAGGGTATTGCATTGCCCCCCAGCCATTCGGATTTTTTTTCGCTTTCATATTGGCAAACAATAAACCGATCAACACCACGGCCAATGCTCCTAATAACCATTTCATTCGGTATGATTCCATGCTGTGTCTTTCAATATCCGTTGCATTGGTAAGATCAGTTTTGTAACTACTGAAAACCGGCACAAACATGATGATCAATAAACCGGTTATTATCAGTAAAGTATTGAGTGCTTTATTGGCCTTTTCTGTTTTTTCTTCTAACACACCTGCCGGCACTTTTTTAGAAAAATAAAAGAGTGCTGCAGCTGCAAGAAATAATGCGCCAACACAAGTGTATAAAATAATTACTTTATTTAAACTCAATGCAGCGATCTGTTCATCTGTAACAGCAGCTGTGGTGCCAAACAACGCAAATGCAACAACAATAGGGCCGATAGTAGTACCAAAAGAATTGATGGCTCCACCCAAATTAACCCTGCTGGTTCCTGTAGCAGGATCACCTAATGAAATAGAAAAAGGTTGAGCTGAAGTTTGTTGTAAAGAAAAGCCTAATGCAACAATGAACAGACCGACCAACATTCCAGCAAAAGTATTTGCATTCACTGCAATGATCATTGCAGCAGCTCCCATTGCAGAAAACAGTAACCCGTATACGATACTTTTTTTATAACCCCATTTGCCTACCAGGTCTTTACCACCAAAAGCTCCATAAGCAAATAAACCTAATGCTCCAATATAATAAGCAGTATAAAAAGCAAAGTCAATTAACTGGCTTTGGAATTGATCAAGATGGAAATAATGTTTGCAAAAGGGAATAAAAATACTATTGCCGGCAGCAATAAATCCCCAGAAAAAAAATACGGTAACAAGTGTGCTTAATGCACCATAATTAGTAGGTATTTGTGTAGATTCTACATATTCGCTAATGGTGCTTTTTTTTTCAGTCGGCATCGTATATAAAAATTTGGCTGAAAGTAGAATAATTTAAGCAAACTGAAAAATTTTGAATACTTATATTGCTGGTAACAAAATCCTTCTTAATTTACCAACAATAAAAATATTGTACAGTAAATGGAAATAATACATATCAGTGCAGAGTGTTATCCGGTAGCAAAAGCTGGTGGATTAGGTGATGTGGTAGGCGCTTTACCAAAATATCAAAATCAACTCGGCCACATATCCAAAGTAGTGATGCCGATGTATAAAACCAAATTCCTGAATGCTCATTCATTTGATGTAGTGCATAAGGGAGGCTTTCATATGGGAGCCGCAGGTTTTATTGATTATACTGTTATCAAAGAAAGAGTGAATACCCTAGGCTTTGATCTGTATCTGATCGATATCTATGGCTTGCTGGACAGAGAAGCGGTATATGGTTATGATGATGATGTAGAAAGATTTGTAGCTTTTCAGATCGCTGCTGTTGATTGGATAAGCAGATGGAATCACCGTCCGGACGTAGTGCATGTGCATGATCATCATACGGCATTGATCCCTTTTATGATGAAGCATTGTTATGTGTACCAACATTTAAATACCATCCCTACCGTATTGACCATACATAACGGACAATACCAGGGATGGATAGGATGGGATAAAACTAATTTCATTCCTGCCTGGGATCCATGGAAAGCCGGTCTATTGGAATGGGAAAACACGGTGAATTCGCTGGCATGTGGCGTTAAATGTGCATCGAAGGTTACCACTGTTAGTCACAGTTATCTGCAGGAGCTCAAACACATGGCCAACGGATTAGAAAAATTATTTGAATACGAAAAAGGTAAGTGTATAGGTATTTTGAACGGTATAGATGATGCTGTATGGAATCCATCCACAGATACCTATATCGATTACAGGTATGGAATAGAAGATGCCGACGAAGGCAAGCTAAACAATAAAAAAATATTGTGCGACCAGTTTAATTTAGACATCAACAAACCATTGATCATCTTTATAGGAAGGCTGGTACATGAAAAGGCTGCAGACCTTTTACCTGCAGTCATAGGTGATTCTATCTATCATTTGCAGGGCCAAATGAATTTTCTCATTTTGGGCAGTGGCGAAACCTGGATCGAAGGGCAATTAGCCAGTATGAACCATCAGTTGACAGGTTATTATAATTCAAGGATCGGTTATAACGAACAGTTGAGCCACCAAATGTATGCAGGAGCGGACTTTTTACTGATGCCCAGCAGGGTAGAGCCTTGTGGTTTAAACCAGATGTATTCAATGAGATATGGTACTGTACCTATTGTAAGAAGTACCGGGGGGTTAAAGGATACGGTGATCGATTACGGCGACAAGAATGGATATGGAGTGCGATTCAATGACGCATCTGTAGGGGATATCACTCATGCCATTTACAGGGCACTTCAATTATACAAACATCCCAAGCAATTAGACAAAGTAAGAACAACGATGATGGAGATCGATAATAGCTGGGAAAAGAGTGCAGGTGAATACATTGAAGTGTATAAACAATTATAAAAGAAAATTGTAATAATATTTCAAGCAATAAACTTTATACCGTAATTTTAAACGCTTATTAATTTCTATATAAAACAGTATCACAATGATAGGAAAATCAGTAATATCAATAGTTTTAGGCGGAGGAGCCGGAACAAGATTATATCCTTTAACTGCCAGCAGAAGTAAACCTGCGGTACCGATTGCAGGAAAATACAGATTGGTTGATATTCCTATTTCAAATTGTATCAACTCTGGTATCAACAGAATTATGGTATTGACACAATTCAATTCTGCTTCTTTGAACAAGCATATCAAGAACACTTATCAGTTCAGTATTTTCAGTAGCGGTTTTGTTGATATTCTGGCAGCAGAACAAACCCCGGATAATCCGAAATGGTTCCAGGGAACAGCTGATGCGGTAAGACAATCGTTAAGGCATATACGCAGTTATGATTACGACTATGTATTGATATTATCCGGCGATCAACTCTACCAGATGGATTTTACCGAAATGATAGAAAATCATAAAAAACGAAATGCCGATATTACTATTGCCACCATACCCGTAACAGCCAGAGAGGCCACAGAGTTTGGTATATTAAAATCTAATAACGAAGGGGTGATCACTTCATTTATAGAAAAGCCTGCTGCAGAGTTATTGCCTGAATGGGTAAGTGATACCGGTGATGCAATGAAAGCAACCGGACGAAATTATCTGGCATCAATGGGTATTTATATTTTCAGCAGAAAATTATTATTCAGTTTGTTAGAAGAGGAACATGGTAAAGCCACAGACTTTGGTAAAGAGATCATTCCGGATTCTATCAGTAAATACAAAGTGCTTAGTTTTCAATACGACGGTTACTGGACAGATATTGGAAATATCCATTCTTTCTTTGAGGCGAACCTGGCTTTGACAAAAGATATTCCTGAATTCAATTTGTTTGATAACGCAAAAACAATTTACAGCCGCTCCCGTATGCTACCGCCTGCAAAAATTAGCGGTACTACATTAGAACGAACGATCATTGCAGATGGTTGTATCATTCATGCTTCCAGAATTGAGGATAGTGTGATCGGTATTCGTACAAGGATCGGCAAAGGAACTACCATCTCCAAATGTTATATGATGGGTAGCGACTCGTATGAAACGCTGGAAGAAATTACTTATGCAGAAGAAAGAGGCATTCCCAAAGTTGGTGTGGGGGAACGTTGTTTTTTAAATAATGTAATTGTAGATAAGCATTGCCGTATTGGTAATGATGTTCGTATCAATGGAGGCAATCATTTACCAAATGGAGATCATTCTTTGTATACTATCAAAGATGGCATTGTGGTAATTAAAAAAGATGCGATCATTGAAAATGGTTTTGTGTTACAATAAAAGAACTTTATAAAGAATAAAATGTAAGCCCTGTTTATGCAGGGCTTTTTTTATACATGTTCGTACATATTCAACAGCTGAATTCATACGCCCGATAGAAGCGGATACCCCGGTGAAGGTTTGTGCGCAAGCCTTGTGCCGGAGTAGCAGCGAATAGCGGGGCTGAAGTTGAGTAAGCGTACTATGCCAGCGTACAAATTAACTATGCAATAAACCTGAAAAACAGCACCTTTAACAGCCGTTGAACATGTTTTTTTTTGCAGTAAAATAAAAATGTGTATTTTGTACACGAATAAACGATCATTTCTAAACTATTGCTATGTCAGAATTAAATGGAGCCATTCAAAAGCCCCGATTAAGCCTATTTCAGATTGTGAATATGAGTGTAGGTTTTTTGGGAATTCAATTTGCATTCGGATTACAGAATGCCAATGTCAGCAGAATATTTCAAACCCTTGGAGCAAAGATCGAAGAGATACCTATTCTTTGGATCGCAGCGCCTTTAACAGGATTAATAATGCAGCCTATCATTGGGCATATGAGTGATAAGACCTGGTTGGGGAAATTCGGAAGGAGAAGACCTTATTTTATGGTGGGAGCCATTTTAGCTGCATTGGCATTATTTGCCTTTCCTAACGTAGCAGCATTGTGGGTGGCTGCTGTTTTATTGTGGCTGTTAGATGCATCAATAAATATTTCGATGGAACCTTTCAGAGCATTTGTAGGTGATATGTTGCCGGACAATCAGCGAACAACCGGTTTTGCGATGCAAAGCTTTTTCATTGGAGTAGGTGCGGTTATTTCGTCTATGCTTCCATATATTTTAGGAAAATTTGATATCACCGATCAGGCGCCTCTTGGTCAGCTACCGGATACAGTGAAATATTCATTTTATATCGGCGGCATTGTGTATGTGATCGCAGTAGCATATACGGTTTTTACAACACAGGAGTATTCTCCGGCACAAATGAAATCATTTGGTGTACTGGACGATGAATCTACCGCTAAAAATATAAAATCCAACTGGTCTTCTTTTTTCAACAAGGGTTTGGTATGGTTGGTGATTGGAGGAATATTGACAGCTGCTTTATACCTCTATAATACGACCACTGAAGTTAAATTAGAGAAAGAATTATATGTGTTGACTTGTGGGGTTGCTTTTTTCGGGCTGTTGCAAATGGTTGCAGGGTTGTTTCACAAAAGCAATATGGACAATGGTTTGGTGGAAGTAATGGATGACCTGAATTTTTTACCTGACACCATGAAAAAATTAGCTGTTGTTCAGTTTTTTTCCTGGTTTGCCCTTTTCTCTATGTGGATATACAGTACACCGGCATTAGCACAGCATTTGTATAATACTACTGATACAGCATCTTCTCAATATAATAAAATTGGTGATTGGGTAGGAGTGATGTTTGGTTCTTATAATGGCTTTGCGGCTTTGTTTGCATTCCTTTTACCGGTGTTATCTAAAAAATTCTCTCGTCCAAAAGCACATATGATCGCATTGATCGCCGGAGGACTTGGTCTGATCTCTTACTATATTTTTAAAGAAGAAAAATTATTGATCATTAGTATGGCAGGTGTAGGATTAGCATGGTCTAGTATTTTATCAATGCCATATTCTATTTTAACACAAACATTGCCGTCGCACAAAATGGGAGTTTACATGGGAATTTTTAATTTCTTTATTGTAATTCCACAAATATTGGCAGCAACACTTTTAGGATTCTTCACTAAACATCTTTTTGGAGATCAGGCAATTTTATCGATTGTTTTAGGAGGATGCTCCATGTTAGTAGCAGCCTTATTATGTTTACGAATCAAAGAAAAATAATTATTATGAAGAAACTTTTTATTGCCAATTGCCTGTTGTTCATTGCCTTTTGCTCAGTAGCTCAATCAGGTTATAAATGCTATCCTACCAATTGGTGGACGGGTATGAAATGGAACAAAGTACAGATAATGATCCATGGTGATGCGATCGCAAATGCAGCCGGTGGTTTTACCATCAATTATCCCGGTGTAAAACTTCTTAAGACCAATATAGTTGAAAGCAGTAACTATGTTTTTTTAGATATTGCAATTGCTCCTGCAGCAAAACCCGGCATTATAAAAATTAAAGTAAACAGAGCAAATTATCCTTTTGATATAGATTTTGAATTGAAGCCAAGACGTAAGGGTAACGGTAGTGCCTATGCTCAGGGGGTTAACTCCAGAGACCTCATGTACCTGATCATGCCTGACAGATTCAGTAACGGTGATCCGAGTAATGACAGAATAGAAGGCATGAGAGATCAGACATTGAACAGAGATACCGTATTCAACAGGCATGGCGGAGATATACAAGGTATCAGTAACCATTTGGATTATTTACAAGACCTGGGGGTAAACACTTTATGGTTAAATCCTATTTGGGAAAATGATATGCCTAACCGCACTGAACACGGTTATGCATTTACTAATCATTATAAAGTAGATCCAAGACTTGGTGGAGAACAGGCGTATCATCAATTGATAGAAGCTATCCACAAAAGAGGAATGAAGATCATTCAAGACGCAGTGTATAATCATGTGGGCAGATTTCATTTAACTGTTCTTGATCCTCCAATGAAAGACTGGCTGAATCAATGGGATAACTATACCAATACATCTTATAAAGACCAGACATTGTTTGATCCGTATGCAGCTCCATCACAAAAGAAAATAATGAGTGATGGCTGGTTCACGAAAGAGATGCCTGATCTGAATGAACGTAATCCTTTTGTTGCAAACTTTTTAATACAGCACGCTTTGTGGACTGTAGAGGAATTTGGAATTGACGGATGGCGTATTGATACATATGCATATAATGATCTGGAATTTATGAATAAGTGTAACCAGGCATTAATGAACGAATACCCCAAGATCACTCTGTTTGGCGAAACATGGGTGCATGGTGTGATCAATCAAAGCTTCTTCTGTCAGAATACTTATAATATTCCATACAAAAGTAATTTGCAGGCTACTACCGATTTTCAAACGTTATGGGCTATACAAGATGCCATGACAAGAGATTTTGGATGGGATGATGGTATCAATAAACTATATACTACGCTTGCGCAGGATTTTGTTTATAAAGATCCGACAAGACAAGTGATATTTTTAGATAACCATGACCTGAGCCGTTTCTTTTCTACCATTGGAGGAAATATGGATAAATACAAATCATCTTTAGCATGGTTGATGACGTGCCGTGGTATTCCTCAATTGTATTATGGTGATGAAATTGGCATGACAGGGTTTACATCTCCTAACGACGGATATGTCCGTCAGGATTTTATAGGCGGATGGAAAGGTGATTCCGTGAATAAATTTACAATTAAAGGAAGAAGCCAACAGGAACAAACCATCTGGCAATATGTAGCAACGCTAGCTAATTACAGAATGGGATCATCTGCGCTTACCACCGGTAAAATGATGCAGTTCTTACCTGAAGATGGCGTGTATGTGTATTTCAGATACGATGCTAAACAAACGGTGATGATCGTGATGAATACTGCCAAAGAAGAGAAAACTATTTCGGTAAATAAATATACGGAACGTACTGCCGGCTTTACCAAAATGCTCGACGTGTATACTAAAAAACAAAGCGATCTAAAAGATTTTAAACTGGGGTCGTATCAGGCTGTTGTGTTGGAATTGCAGAAATAATACATTCAATTTGAAGATTTGGTGATTTGAAAATGTATGGATATCAAGATTTAGAAAATCCGTCACATTCAAATCACCAAATCAACAAATCAGCACATCGGCTCTATTCTCTGGTGGCCAGGTAATTATAATCGGCCATAATTCTTTCTAAAAAATCCATAGCATACATATCGGTAGTTATCTCCAATACATCTTTTACTTTTGTTGCCACCCGATTACACATTTGATGATTGTTGGATTTCTCCGCTTGCGTTAATACATTTTTAATGGTATTGATATCCCGATCGCTTAATGTAATTGCTTGAGGGAATTTTACTTTATATCCTTGTTCGGTTAGGTTCATGAATATTGTATCATGTACGGTAAGGTTAGATCTAGTATTCACCACAACAGTACCAGCAACTATATCGCCTATACGCTGATTGTTTTTTGAAGCAGATATGATAATTATGGAAGTGATCCCTCCAAGAAAAAGGATCATAAAGCCCCAGGTGGCATTTCCCCAAAACAAAAAGAATACTATAAACCCCCATTCGTAAAAACGCATAAACCATCTTAAGAGATACTGACTAAGCGTCGGCTCACCACCATCCAGACTTACTACTTTGATTTTAAAGATCTTTTTACCGATCGTTTGCCCGTTCAGCCACAATTCTGTAAGCAGTGTATAAAAGATCATCGGAATAAAAATAACAAGAAACACGAAGCCTATACTGCCTTCGCCAAGACTGAAGCCTCCAAAAAGCACATATATCATACTGAACAGATAAATGATCAGCAAGAAAAAGTCTATCATATACGCAAATAGCCTTTTATGAAACTCTGCAATTTCAAATTCAATATCAATATTGAAAGGGGTGGCTATTTGTATCAGCGGCATAACTCTTGCAAATTACAGATTGCTGTTTACAGATGAACTTTTTTACGAAAAAATCTTGCGTACAATTTTTACGAATTGACCATTTTTAAACTGCAATCAGTAAATTTGTTAAATGCGTGAGGCAATGTTCATAAAAAAGAATGTAGACAAATGGAATGAATACCAACATTCCGAATCTACTGACCCCGATGAAACAGCCGAACGTTTTGTAACATTGGTTGATGACCTGTCTTATGCCAAAACGTTTTACCCTAAAAGTAAAGTTACCCGTTGGATAAATTCGATAGCCGCTTCTATCTACCTAAATATTTACCAAAACAAGAAAGAAAAATACAACCGCTTTTTTATTTTCTGGAAATACGAATTACCGCTGCTTTTTAAACGGTATCACCGGATATTATTATTTACATTTCTGGTATTCTTACTGTTTGTAGCCATTGGTGTATTCGGTTCTATAAAAGAACCTGGTTTCATCCGTGGAGTACTAGGCGATGCCTACGTAAATATGACAGAAGAAAATATTGCAAACGGAGATCCGTTTGGCGTGTATAAAAGCGATAACCCTTTTACTATGTTCGTACATATTGCCATGAACAATATTTTTGTGGCCTTCCTCATGGCAATAGGAGGTATTCTTTGTGGCGCCGGCACACTATTTTCTATGTGGCAAAATGGTTTAATGTTAGGCTGCTTTCAATACATGTTTTTTGCCAAAGGCTTAGGTATACAGTCAGTAATGGTAATATGGGTGCATGGCACGCTGGAGATACTATCCTTTGTAGTAGCATCTACCGCAGGTTTCATTATCGCCAACGGAATTCTTTTTCCGGGTACCTATTCAAGATCGATATCTTTCAGGCGAGGGGTAAAAGATGCATTAAAAGTAATGATCGTATTGGTTCCTATTTTTATTTTAGCCGCATTTTTTGAAAGTTATGTTACACATTTAATGAGTAACACATATGATAAGCATAACAATATCGGCTTACCCGTGTGGGGTAGCGGTTTGATCCTGTTTCTTTCGTTGGTATTTATCGTTTGGTATTTTGTAATTCTTCCTATTCAGTTACATAAAAAGGGCTATCAGGTATCAACCGGTGGTTTTTTAAAAACTCCTGCTGCCATTTAATGCCCCGATCAAAATTCATCATATCATTTTTACTATTATTATTGTGCAGCATTTACTCTACTGCACAGGACATTACGGTAGATACTGTTGTTTCAAGCATAGAAGAGCCTCCCAAAGAAAATTCAGAAAATACAGAGAAATTCATTTATGCAGCAGAACCCGACACTACTTTGTATGCGACGGAAAAATTGGTGTCAAGAGATTCGATAAATCAATATAAAAAAAGCGAAGCTTTTGCTTATGCTAAAAATCTGGATAGTATCTTAAAATCCATGCAGAGAAAGCAGGAATTCAATGCCGATATAAAACCTCCTGAGAAAGGCTGGATAGAACGTTTTTTTGAATCTCCTATTACGCATACTGCTTTTTGGATATTGGCCATTTCATTTGTATTGATCATCCTGTATAAATTATTTTTTACCAAAGGATTTTTTCAACGGCCAGCAATTAAAAATGATATCAATACATTACCTGAGGAAGAAGAAGTCTCGATTGATGGAGATTATGAAAAACTGATCGCCTTGGCAGTTGCTGATAAAAATTATCGTTTAGCGATCAGATATTTATATCTGCAAACACTACAAAAACTTTCAGCATCTGGTGCAATAGTATTTGCCGCTGATAAAACCAATGATCAATATCGAAGAGAGCTTATGTCAAAACCATATAAGAAAGATTTTGCAGCACTCACTTTGAATTATGAGTATGTATGGTATGGAGAATTTGAGATAGATGAACTGATCTATATAAAATTAAAAACAACGTTTCAACACTTTCATAATCAATTATAGTTGCCGCAATTTATACGATATTATATTTTTCTATTTATCACTATTGTGATGGTGGCTGCATGCAATCAGCAACCATCTAAACTACCTGTATTAACTGAAACTTTCGAAAAAAAAGATAAGACTCCTTTTGGTACTTATATCACTTACAACCAGATGGAGCAGCTTTATCCACACAATACGATCTTTATTAAACGGCAAAATTTCCAAACTACCTGGAGTGAAATTTCTGACACAAAAGCTTTATATGTTTCGATCAGTAATAATGTGTTTTTAACAAAGGCTGATGTCACAGCTATGCTACAATATGTTTATGCCGGCAATACCATGTTTATTTCTGGAAATAATATTGACAAAAAATTACTGGATACACTTGGTTGCAGCACTACTGAATCTCAGGACATGCCATATGTTGTGCCTGAGTTGATGAACTATACACATGTAGGACTTGAACCTTCCTTGTTTAATGACTCCACCAAATACAGTTATTTTTATTATCCGCTTGATAATAAATTTCTGAAGTACGACACAGCACAATCAAGAGTATTGGGTGTCAATCAAAATGGCAAGCCTAATTTCATTCTGCTCTTTCATGGAAAAGGAAGATTCTATTTACACCTGGAACCCAAAGCTTTCAGCAATTATTTTTTATTACAGAAAAGTAATTACAAATACCTGCAACAGGCATTGGCATTTACCAATGAAAACCCGGAGCAGGTTTTTTGGGATGATTTCTATTGTAAGAAAAATTATGCTACAAGTGATGGAGAGTCGGAAGAGGGTACTTTTGCTATGCTGACAAAATACCCGCCTTTAAAATGGGCCCTATGGCTTACTTTACTGTTGTTAGCCTTATATATATTGTTTGGAGGCAAACGAAGACAAAGGATCATCGAGGTAGTAAAACCCAATATTAACACAACAGTAGCTTTTACTGAAACTATAGGAAGATTATATTTACAGAGTAAGAACAATCGAAATATTGCCGATAAAATGATCTTGTATTTTTTTGAACAGATCCGTACACAATACTTTTTGAATACCAATCATCTGAATGACGAGTTTATTGATACTGTAAGCAGAAAAAGTAATGTATCGATCGAAAAGACTAAAAAACTATTTAAAACAATTCACCAGATTCAAAATAATTTTGATGTAAGCGATCATCAGTTATTGTCATTAAACAATCAAATTGAACACTTTAATAAAACTAAAATATAATGGAAGAAAATATTTTTCAGCAACGCATTGATCTTTCCGGTCTTAATAATGCTGTAGATAATATCCGCAACGAAATAAGTAAAGTGATCGTTGGTCAGCATAAAATGCTCGACCTATTGATGATTGGCTTATTAAGTGACGGACACATTCTGATAGAGGGGGTGCCAGGTGTAGCTAAAACGCTTACGGCAAAACTGCTGGCGAAGATCATAGATGTAGACTTTTCCAGGATACAGTTTACTCCCGACCTGATGCCTAGTGATGTGATCGGAACATCTGTATTCAATCCAAAAGAAAGTGATTTCAGTTTTAAAGCAGGGCCAATATTCAGCAACATTGTTTTAATAGATGAGATCAACCGGGCTCCGGCAAAAACACAAGCTGCTTTATTTGAAGTAATGGAAGAAAGGCAGATCACCGTAGATGGCGTAACACACGAAATGCGTTTTCCATTTATTATTTTAGCTACACAAAATCCTGTTGAGCAGGAAGGTACCTATCGATTACCTGAAGCACAACTGGATCGCTTTATTTTTAAAATTGATGTGCAATATCCAAGCCTGGCTGATGAGATTACCATCTTAAATAATCAACACGGCAAACTGCAATCACAATTATTGACCGATGTAAATAAAATATTATCTGCTTCAGCCATACGTGAATATAGAACATTGATACAATCAGTAATTGTAGAACCTCGTTTAATAGAATTCATCGCAAAAATTGTGAATGAGACCCGTAACAATCCTGCATTGTTTTTAGGTGCATCGCCAAGAGCTTCATTGGCAATATTGAAAGCAGCAAAAGCCAATGCTGCGATCAAAGGAAGAGATTTTGTAACTCCGGAAGACATAGTGGATATGGCATTCCCGGTGTTACGCCATCGTATCATTCTCACTCCAGAAAAGGAAATGGAAGGCATTACAGCAGATGATCTGATCGACACCATTCTTAAATCAATAGAAGTACCCAGATAAGATATGATCAAAAAATACATAGGCAACCTTTTTTTACCAGCACGTTTTTATATCGTGGTGGGAGGATGCATTGTATTGTTTGTTATCTCATTTTTTGTACCAGCATTGTATCAGCCAGTTAAGATCATTTTATATACAATCGCAGCACTAATATTTTTTGATTACATTTTTTTATTTTTCGGAGGAAGCTCACCAGCTGCCAAACGTATAGTGGCAGAACGTTTGAGCAATGGCGACACCAATAAAGTTTCATTACAGGTAACCAATCGGATGCGTTTTGAAGTGATGATGGAAATCATTGACGAATTACCGGTGCAGTTTCAAAAAAGAGATTTTATATTAAAACAATCTTTCAAAGCCGGCCAGCAAAAAAACATGGCTTATACCATACGGCCTACCGAAAGGGGCGAATATCATTTTGGTGATATCATTATCTACGTTAGATCCCTGCTAGGTTTATTGATGCGTAGGCACAATGTTGAGGCAGAAATGACCGTCGAGGTGTTCCCTTCATTTATGCAATTACGCAAATACGAATTGATTTCTCAAACTACAATACAATCTGAAAATGGCAATAAACGCATGCGCAAAATTGGCCATAGCATGGAATTTGAACAGATAAAGGAATACGTGAGGGGAGACGATATTCGCAGCATTAACTGGAAAGCTACTGCACGTAAAACTTCGTTAATGGTAAATAATTATACCGACGAAAGAAGTCAACAGGTGTATTGTATCATAGACAAGGGGCGTTTGATGAAGATGCCATTTAACGGACTTAGTTTACTAGACTACGCTATTAACAGCACACTGGTTTTAAGTAATGTCTGTTTACAAAAACAAGATAGAGTAGGCCTGATAACCTTTGCTAATAAAATGGGGACACTGCTGGCGGCTGACAGAAAGCCGATCCAGCGAAGTCATATTTCAGAACTTTTATTCAAAGAGGAAACAAGTTATCTTGAAAGCGATTATGAAATGTTGTATATGCAAATACGCAGTCGTATCAAGCATCGTAGCCTGCTTATATTGTTTACAAATTTCGAATCGCTATCAGGTTTAAAAAGACAATTGAACTATTTGCGTTCCATTGCCAGGCATCATTTGCTGATGGTTGTATTTTTTGAAAATACGGAATTGAAAGAACTCTCATCTATCTCTGCCTCCAATACAGAAGAAGTGTATATTAAAACCATTGCAGAAAAATTTGCCTTCGAAAAGAGATTGATCGTAAAAGAATTACAGAAGCATGGCATTTTATCTATCCTTACTTCGCCTGAACATTTAACCATCAACACGATCAATAAATATCTTGAATTAAAGACCAGACAAGCGATTTGATTTTCATACTCTACGGTATCTGATTAACATTTCTCCATTGCCGTTTCAAATAGTACTTTTGCGAAAACATTAACTGTGGCAAAAAAAGGATCATACAGAGAAAGATATACCAACCGGATCATTGAGGCAGGAGGCGAAGCCCCAGTCAGACAGGAACGAAAAGAACGTATCCCTATTGACCCTGCCATTCAATTGCCATATGCTGAAGGTAAAGTTATTTTAATTGACAAGCCGCTGCATTGGACATCATTTGATGTTGTACGTAAATTACGTGGGCTGCTTCAGATCAAAAAAATTGGTCATGCCGGTACACTGGATCCTTTAGCTACCGGTCTCTTGATTGTATGCACTGGTAAATTCACCAAAAAGATCAATGAATTTATGGCACAACAAAAGGAATATACCGGCAGTATCACACTCGGGGCAGTTACCCCAACATACGATCTGGAAAGTAAGCCTGAACAGGAAAAAGATTATTCATTTATTACCAATGAAATGCTGCAGAATGCTACAAAAAAATTCATCGGTGAAATAGATCAGTATCCTCCCATATATTCCGCCATAAAAAAAGATGGGGTGGCTTTATATGAATTAGCCAGGCGAGGAGAGGAGGTGGAATTGAAATCAAGGAAAATAACTATTCATAGTTTTGAGATCACCCATATTGCTTTACCTGTTGTTGACTTTAAAGTAACGTGTTCAACAGGAACGTATATACGCAGTTTGGCAAACGATTTTGGGGCAGCATTGGGCTGTGGGGGGTATTTAAGCAGTCTCCGCCGTACGAAGATAGGAGAATTCAACGCTGCTGACGCTATTGATATGGATGATTTAACGAAAGAATTATATCCAGCAGTTAATTAGAACGGATAACTTATACCAATTGTAAAATTGAAATTCTCGTACCGCCATTTTTTATAGCGTTCATCATTATATGTTTTTCCCGGATTCAAAGGATCGGGTACATTTACTCCACGTTTGAATAAATTATTAAAAGAGAAAATATTTGGCAACTGCCATCCTGCATTTTTAGCAACATCCGGTTTTTTAAATCTGAAGCCAAGATCAAATCGGATGAGGAAATAATTAAAATCCAACCTGAATCCATAGCCTGCAGAAACACCTAATTGTTTATACAAATTAGAAAAATCAAACTGTAAACTATCCGGGCCTCCACCAGTTTTTGTATTTTTAAAATTCCAGATGTTACCTGCATCTATAAAAAAGGCTCCTTTTAATGTAACCGAATTAGGGATTATTTGCCAGAGATTATGCCTGTTCTCATAATTACCTTCTATTCTTACATCACCTGTTCTGTCATTAAAATTATTTCCACTTCCATAAGGCGCCAATGGTCTTGCTCCCTGGCCGATACCACGAATTGGCCAACCTCTCATACTATTTGAGCCGCCGGCAAAATATTGCTTAAAGAAGGGTAGTGAAGAATCCTGTTTTCCATATGGCCAACCCACTCCCACAAAAAAACGAAAGACATTAGCCGATTTATTTTTACTGATAGTCTTAGTAAATTCAAAATCTCCTTTAGCAAATTGACGTAAATATTTTTCAAAGATGCCGGATTGTGCCAATGGGAAAAATAAGGGATGCCCCGATTCTTCCACATTTATTTTTATTGTACTCAAATTTTTTGCGGTACCATAATTATACGTGTAGCTAACACTGGTACCAATTACCAATGCTGTTTTAAAAGAATATTTCAAGTAAGGATACTTAGCAAGCGTATCTGAAAAACTTTTAGATTCATTGTACAACCTCGAAAATTCAACATTCAATAATTTTAATACCCAGTTGCCATTTTTCTTATTGTTCCAACTATACCCTACTGCCAACCCTAAAGATTGTAAATTGAATAGATCAATTCTGTTGGTATAAGATAAACTGGTATTAATAAATGTTTGTTGAGCTGTCTTATTTCTTGTATCCCAGAAATCAGATCTTTCTCCTTTCTCTGTTCTGAAAGGCCATCCCAATTTAGGGATCGAAATTGTATTGGTATAGCCAACTTCATTAGAATTGATCAATCCATTGGTACTTTTATTCTTACTAACGTTAAACTCTACCCCGGCATGAAGTGCATGTGTCATCTTAACGCCAACCTTTCCAATATTTCTATCCTGTAAAGATGAGTTGACAGAAAATCCGAGCAGATTACCCAACGAATAGTTATTGTTGGTAGAATAGCTTGTTTCGATATTGGCTTCAAATCCATATTTTTTGGAAGGCAGTAATTGAATATTCATGTCAAGTTTTCCCGTGCTATCCTTGGCTTCAATGGCCTGAATATTTATGCTTTGCCATACCCCTGTCTTAGAAAAATTATTGATCGTTCGGATATAATCATCCTGCTTGTAAAGGTCTCCCTTTTCAAAAGCCATATTACTCAAAAGAAAACTGTTTTTGAATAATTTTCTTCTGTGAAAAATAGTGTACCCTTTCACAGTATCACTGGTAAACTTAGGTTGACGTACAGAACTTGTACTATAAAAATCCGGGTAAATGTAAATATTATCGATATAATACTGCTTCAGTTTATTCGTGTCTGTGGCAGGATTAAGCACCATCTGCAGCTTGATGGTTGGCTTATTTCTTTGTTGTTGTGCTTCTGCCAATAAACGTAAACTTTCAAAAGGATCATCACTGATAGTGGTTAATGATGCAATGGTAGTGTCTCCCAGTAATTGCAGGTCATCCGAACTGAATTTAAAGTATCCATTATTACGATAAAGATCAACAAGTCGGGCATTTTCTGCATTGATATCCACCTTAGTAACCGGTCTTCCTTTTTTCAAGAAAGATTTATTGATCGTCTTTAAGGCCAATTGCTGCAGATCTTCTTTTTTTAATTGATAGCCAATAGTGTCAATCAATGTTGGAGGACCGGTTTCTACACTGTAAGCAACAGAAACCCTTTTTTGATTTTTTTTAGTGATCGTATCAACCTTATAAGTAGCGATAGAATTGTAATATCCAATATGCACCATCGATGCTTTCATGTTTCTTGCAGATGCTCCGGCATAAGCTGTATCAAATACCGGCGGTTGATTGATATAGTGAAATACTAAAAATTTGTCTGTTTTTATCACTCTTGCACTATCATCTAATTGAGCCTCTAATCTTGTTTTGATAGCTATTTTTTCATCTTTGCTTAAATTTTGTCCGATAACTTTAATATCATTGCTAAATAAAAACGGTTTATCTTTTTGGTATTTTTTCGGAATGGTACAGGAAGAAAAAAGTACAGCTAACAATGCAATACTTTTCAGGCTATTTATAAATCCGGATTTATTAAAAAAATTAACGAGCATACAAATCTTTAAAAAACGATGTTAAGCAAAACATATACCAAATATATTCAAAGTTTACACCACAAAAAATCAAGAGATATTGAGGGAGTATTTATTGGCGAAGGTACTAAGGTAGTGTTAGAATTATTGCAATCTGAAAAGTTTGAGTGTAAAACCCTGTTTTGTACCTACAACTGGGAGGTACAATATAAATCGACAGTAAAAAAAAATTACAAAGAACCGATCCAGGTCATAACTGATATTGAATTAGAAAAGATCAGTGCATTATCAACTCCTAATGAAGTATTGGCTATTTTTTCAAAGTCTACAACAGAGAAAGTTGCTGCAAAAGGCAAAATAAATTTGATGTTGGACACTATCCAGGATCCCGGAAACCTGGGTACGATCATTCGGATAGCCGATTGGTTTGGCATTGAAAATATCATCTGCTCAAAAAACACTACAGAAATGTATAACCCCAAAGTAGTACAAAGTACCATGGGGAGTTTGAGCAGGGTAAATATTATTTATACAGACCTGGTTGATTGGATCGACAAGAATGACGACATTAAAGTATACGCCGCAGCACTTGACGGTAAAAAAGTTAATGAAATAAAAGACCTGAAAGAAGGGATCATCTTAATAGGCAACGAATCAAAAGGCATTAGTGCAGAATTAATGAATATTGCTTTTGAAAAAATTACTATTCCTAAAATAGGAGAGGCCGAATCATTGAATGCTGCTGTAGCAACGGGTATTATATTGTCACATATTATCTGAATTGTATAGCCCGTATAGCTTTTATTTTTTTTACCAATATAGAAGGAATGATCAATGTAGCGAAACAAATTGCCAATGTGATGATATCTATCAATAATATTTGCCACCACACAATTTGTGCATGAGCTTCACTCATGAAATACGCTTCTTCATCTAACTTTATAAATCCTGTTTTTTCCTGCAGCAAGCAAATGCCTACACCCAGTATAGTGCCAATAATAATTCCCACGATTGCGATCAGGCTTGTATTGTATAAGAATATTTTTTGAACAGTCCAGTCGCTTGCCCCCAATGCTTTTAATACGCCGGTCATTTTTGTTCTTTCCAATACAATGATCAATAAACAAGTGATCAGGTTTACCACAGCCACTACCAGCATAATGGAGATCAATATAAATTTGATTCTGTTCTGTAGAGCAAGCCAGTCAAAGATATTAGGATATATCTCCTTGATACTTTTACTGTTCCATTCAAGCGGTGTTTGTTGTTTGATCAGATTGGTTATCGTATCGATCTTTGTATAATCTTTTAAGAAGACCTCATACGCACCGATCTGATTGGCATCCCAATCATTCATTCTACGAATGAGGTTGATATCACAAATAGCAAACTGTTTGTCGTAATCTTCAATAGATGTTTTAAAAATACCAACGACCTTAAGCTTCCGGGCCCTCTTAGAGCCATCTTGTTGTATAAAAAATGACAAAATAGTATCATTCACATTCACGTTAAGTTGCTTGGCCGTATAAGCTGAGATATCGATCTCTTTACTATAACCACTATCGGCAAACGATAACCATTTTCCTTTTACTAAAAATGGATCGAGTCGACTATAATCAAATGATGAATCTATTCCTTTATACAATATGCTCTCAATATCTGTTCCATAGGTGAGTATGGCCGATTTTGTCGCATAACGCTCTACGTTCTTAACCTCAGGAATACTTTTTATAATATTTTCAACTGTATCATTCTTGGTAATAACATATTCTTCGGCGGTGTTTGCCCTGTCTTCAATATCCTGTTGAACATGTATATGTCCCCAAAAACTGAATACTTTATTGCTGATCACCTGCTGAAATCCGTTTACAAAACTTAATGCTACGATCATTACAGCCACACTGATAGCAGTAGCTCCAACGGCCAGCCGTACTATAAAACGAGAGAATGTTTTCTGCTTGTTAAAGGCAATTCTTTTAGCTATGAACGCTGATATATCCAATCGGCATAAATTTTGTCAATCAATAATATGATAACTGATTGTGTGGCAGATAAATTAAGTATCTTGTCATCAGTTTTTCAAAACTAAACCATTTTATTTCAATTTGATGAAACACTTGCAATCTCTGTTTATAAAATTTATTTTCTTCTTATGGTTACTGGGCAACCAGGTAATCAGTTCGGCTCAAACAAACGCCGGAAATACCTATCTGCCCAATATTAAAACCGTTCGTTTACATACGTATGGCGATCAGTTGAGTATGCCTATCTATAAATTGAACAGTGACGACCGACTTGAATTACATTTTGATGATCTTGACGGGGATGTGAAAAGTTACTATTATACCTATCAGTTGTGTGATTACGATTGGCAACCTGTAAATCTCAGCCCGTTTGATTATATTAAAGGATTTACTCAACAAAGGATCAGCAATTACCGATACTCATCCATTGCATTTACCCGTTACACACATTACCAGGTTATTTTGCCCGAAGCTAATTCTGTACCTACAAAAAGCGGTAATTATTTACTAAAGGTGTTTCTAAACGGAGATACTACTAATCTGGCTTTTACCAGGCGACTTCTGGTACTTGACTCAAGAAGTACAGTGAGTGCACAAATGATGCAGCCCTTTACACCACAAAATTTCAATACACATCAGCGAATAAAATTTGCAGTCAATATAAACGGACTAAATGCATTTAATCCTAATCAGCAGATAAAAGTAGTGGTATTGCAAAATTATCGTTGGGATAATGCTCAATTCAATGCTTTTCCAACATTTATCAGAGGCAATACTTTAGAATATAACACTGAAAACAATTTTGTTTTTCCCGGCGGAAAAGAATGGCGCTGGCTCGATCTGAGAAGCCTGCGTTTATTAAGTGAAAGAATTGACAGTGCAGATAAGAAGAAGAACAGCACAGATATTTTTGTTAAGACCGATGCCGACAGAAGCAATCAACGTTATGTCTATTATCAGGATTTTAATGGGCTTTACCAGGTTACGACTTATGAAAGTGTTAATCCTTATTGGCAGGGAGATTATGCCACAGTACATTTTAGTTTTGCTCCGCCGAATTTAGCGGAATATAAAAACAAAGAACTATGCCTGATCGGGCAACTGACAGAAAACGCATTTCCTCAAAATAACAAAATGATCTATAACCCCGATAAAGGATTGTATGAAAGCAGTTTGTTTTTAAAACAGGGATATTACAGTTACGGATACATGTTAAAAGACAAGACCAATCCGGCGCTTGATACCGAATTGGATGGCAATTATTGGGAAACTGAAAATTATTATACGATCCTGGTTTATTATAAATCATTTACCGACAGAAGTGATCAGTTGATTGGCGTTGGTAAAATAAATACAAGAACAGACAGACCTGGGTTTAGCTTTTAAACAATTTGGTGATCAGCTTTTGAATATTTCCTTTTATTTTCAAATCATAACTAATTTCCAAATTAATACATTTTAAAATCAATTCTCCTTATCTTTGCGCCGGCAAGTCTTATACGACCAGCTCCTGCTGAACTCCCCCAGGACCGGAAGGTAGCAAGGGTAGGTGGTTGAGCGGTGCGATGTAAGTAACTTGCCATTTTTTTTTGCCTGTTTACCATCTCCAATAACAGCATTTTATCCATTTTTTCCCGATCAAATAAAAATTGACATAAAACTTTTAATTATTTTACTTTTGCAGGGAATAATTTTAACTCACAATTAAAAAGCTAATCCCCCTTTAGGGGATAGGGGCATATGAAATTTTTTATAGACACAGCCAACCTGGCACAAATTAAAGAAGCAAACGATTTAGGAATATTAGATGGTGTTACCACTAATCCATCTCTAATGGCCAAAGAAGGCATTAAAGGAGAAGAAGCAGTTATGAACCATTACAAAACCATTTGTGAAATGGTAGATGGTGATATCAGTGCTGAAGTTATTTCAACTGATTTTGATGGCATTATTGCAGAAGGGAAAAAATTAGCTGCAATTCATCCAAATATTATTGTAAAAGTGCCAATGATCAAAGATGGCATCAAAGCGATCAAATGGTTTACTGAAAACGGCATTAAAACAAACTGTACTTTGATTTTCTCTGCAGGACAAGCAATACTTGCTGCAAAAGCAGGTGCTACATATGTTTCTCCATTCATCGGAAGAATTGATGATAGTGGTTGGGACGGAATGGATCTGATCCATCAGTTACGTCAGATATTTTCTATGCAGGGATACAAAACAGAAATATTAGCGGCATCAATACGTAATCCAAATCATATTATTAAATGTGCTGAAGCCGGTGCCGATGTTTGCACTTGTCCGTTACCTTCAATCTTAGGTTTATTGAAACATCCTTTGACAGATATAGGATTAGCGCAATTTTTGGAAGACGCTAAAAAGTTTGCTTAAATGAGTAAATACATTTTAGGGGCTCTTTTTTTATTGTTTTCAAATATTATAACTGCACAGGAAATTGTTCTTCAGACTGATTCTACAGGTGTTTTTATGCACCCCACACCTGTAGTTGATACCCAAAGTCTAGACAATATAGTTTTTACCAAAGTAGAGAAAGATGCAGAATTTCCAGGAGGAGCATCAGCGTGGGCCAAATATCTTCAACGAAATTTAAATGCTTTGGTTCCAATAAAAAATGGAGCACCAAAGGGTTCATATCTAGTTGTTATAAGATTTATTGTAGATATGGATGGTTCTGTAAGTACAATAAATGCCGATGTATCTCCAGGGTATGGAACTGCGGAGGAAGTAATACGTATTATTAAAGAAGGACCTAAATGGACTCCTGCCAGACAAAATGGAAGAATAGTAAGAGCTTATCGAAAACAGCCTGTAACTTTTGTAGTTCAATAAAGACATTTTATACATTTAAATGCCCGATAAATCTTTACAGATGAATCGGGCATTTTTACTTATAGCTTAACCTCAATTTTTTTTCTTATTTGATTTCGGTTTATTTCTCACATCATTCAAAATCTCATCTACTGTTTTCAATTGTTCATTATCAGCTTTCGTTTTTATAAAAACAGAAAACTCTTTATATAAAGCCGGGTTGGCTTTGAGTACAACTTTAAAATCTACTTTATTGCCGGCAAAGCTTTTATCCAGCCACAAATTATTTCCATAAAATTTACCTGCAGAAGCAGAAAAAATAAGATGTGTGCTGTCCAAAGGCAAATATCTTCCATTAGATAAAAGACCGTCAATGTTGATATAATTGTATGTCCCTTTTTTTAAACTGTCAGTGTATAAATTGACGTAGATGTTGTCAATCGTCTGCGCTTTCGCAAATGCCGATAAAAGTATACAAATGGAAAATATTGTTTTCTTCACTGAATTTGTTTTTTGGTAAGATTGAAAAATCTATGCCAAAGGTTGTCTTGGTATCTGTTAAATTTTTGTTGTTACTCAATTACTGATACCAACCCGATGCTTTACATATTCATTTTTTTCTAATTCGGTCAACATAAACAAGGCAAGATCACCCACATTAATTTTATATGCATTAGGGACAGGCGCATAATCAGCGTTGGTTACATATGTACCGGTAACTTCCGCATCAATAATGTCCGGAGAACAAACAAATGTCCAATCCAGTGAAGAAGCTTTTAAAAATTCATAAGCCTTTAAATGTTCCTTTCCCACAGGAATATATTGAGCAGGGTAGTCTGGGGCATCCAACAGAAAGGTATCATCTTCCGCATTCAGCACTCCAAGTCCCCCCAAACCAACAATACGTTTTACACCTGCTTTCTGCATTTGAGTTACAATATTTTTCATGCCAAGGCTACGAGTAACATCCAAACCATTGGGAGCTCCGCCTAATGCAGATAACACTGCATCACATCCTTTTATGGCAGTAAACACCTCTTTTTCATCAAATAAAGCACCTTGTATCAACTCCAGGTTGTCATTTTCAGGTAAATCAGCCGTAAACACATTTCTTCCAAACGCTCTTACCTGATGTCCCATATGCAACGCCTGTTTCACCAATCGACTACCAACCATTCCCGTTGCTCCAAATATTATAATTTTCATACATTTTTTCTTTGAATAAAGATAAACTATATACTACTTAGTTACGTAGAACATCGCCGAACTCATCCTTTTTTTTATTAAACACTGATTTTGCAAATGGACACAATGGTAATATCTTAAGCTGATTAGATCTGGCAAATTCAACCGCCGAATGCACCAACTGATAGCCGACATTTTTGCCTCTTAAAGCATCAGAAACTTCTGTGTGTTCAATGATCAGCAATTTGTCTCCTGTCATTGAGTAGGTCATTTCTGCAAGTACATTTCCGTTTTCTTCTACATAAAATGAACCTTTATGTCCTTCTTCCTTATGTTGTATCAGCATTTGATATAATTTTCAGGAAAAATACATCAAAATATTTTTTGGTTAATTAAAAAATCACACTCATATTTGCAATAACAAATGAAAATAAACAATACAAATAACAATAGTTGGTGGTGGCAGTCAAGGTAATTCTTGTGTCGCTATGCTATTGATATGTATTTAATATACTCGTAAGCCCCGACACATTGTGTTGGGGCTTTTTAATACCCCTTAACCCCCTAAAGGGGGAATAGGAAGTAAACAGAACAAACGAATTTTAAACTAAAGTTCCGTTACAGCGGATTGAGGTAAAATGAAAAAAATAAGAATAGAAACCACATCGAAAAAACTCTTAGCCGATATCTACACACCGGTAGGTATTTATTTACGATTGAGAGACAGATTCAGAGATACCATACTGTTGGAGAGTACCGATTTTCATGCAGGTGAAAACAGTTATTCTTACATAGGTATCAATGCTATTGCCGGTATTGAAATAAGCAATACAAAAATTATCGAATACAAATTACCAGGAGAAGTTCCTGAAAAAATTACCATCGCAAATCCAACGGATGTTCCACAACATTTATGGGATTTTATGCAACGATTTGAAGTAACTGAACATGCACCCAAACCAATAAATGTAGCCCAGGGTTTATTTGGTTACAGTACTTATGATGCGGTACAATTTTTCGATACGATAAATTTGAGTGTAGAACATAAAGAACAAAGTACAGAAATACCGTTGATGCGTTACAGATTGTATCAGTATGTAATTGCGATCAATCATTTTAAAGATGAATTATTTATTTGTGAAAATTTAATCCCGGGAATTGAGAGCAGAATTGATGAAGTAGAAAGCTTAATAAAAAGTAAAGATGTTCCGGTCTTCCCATTTGAAAGTATTGGAGAAGAAACCTCTAATCTTACTGATGAACAATATTTACAAATAGTAAAGAAAGGAATTGCAAGTTGTTACAGAGGTGATGTTTTCCAGATCGTACTCAGCAGAAAATTTGAACAGAAATTCAGAGGTGATGAATTCAATGTTTACAGGGCACTACGAAACATCAATCCAAGTCCATATTTATTTTATTTTGATTATGGTGATTATAAACTGATAGGTTCTTCTCCTGAAAGTCAGTTAATAGTGGAGAATGGAAAAGCGATCGTTCATCCAATTGCGGGTACGTTTAAAAGAACAGGCAACGATGAACAGGATAAAGCATTGGCTATTGAATTAGAAGCAGATGAAAAAGAGAATGCCGAACACGTGATGCTGGTAGATCTTGCAAGAAACGACCTAAGCAGAATGTGCAATGAAGTAGAAGTAACACAATACAAAAAGATCAATTACTACTCTCATGTTATTCATTTGGTGAGTGAAGTAAAAGGCACTGTACAGGCCGAAACAAATCCTTTTAAATTATTAGCAGTTAGTTTTCCTGCAGGTACACTAAGTGGTGCGCCTAAATTTAAGGCGATGCAATTGATCAATGAATTTGAACCAACAAAAAGAAGTTATTACGGAGGCGCTATAGGCTTTATGGGCTTTGACGGAAGATGTAATCACGCTATTATGATCCGTACATTTTTAAGTAAGAATAATACATTAATTCGCCAGGCGGGTGCAGGCATTGTTGCTGCCAGTAAACCCGAAAGCGAATTACAGGAAGTGAACAATAAATTGAACGCATTAAAACAAGCTATTGCATTAGCACAAACTATATAAGATGAAGATATTGGTATTTGATAATTACGATTCATTCACCTACAACCTTGTTCATTTGGTTGAAAAGATCATGCATGAGAAAGTAGATGTTTACCGTAATGATAAGATCGCTTTAGAAAAAGTAAAAGAATATGATAAGATCATTTTATCACCCGGACCAGGCATACCTGAAGAAGCTGGCTTACTCTTGCCGCTGATCAAAGAATATGCTTCCAGCAAATCAATACTGGGTGTATGTCTCGGGCATCAGGCAATAGGCGAAGCATTTGGTGGCACGTTGGAGAATTTGAGTACGGTATATCATGGGGTTGCAACCAACATTAAAAAGACAAATGTCGCATCAAAATTGTTTGACGGATTAGAGAATAGTTTTGAAGTAGGTCGTTACCATAGCTGGATAGTCAGCAATAAAAATTTCCCGACTGAATTAGCAATCACAGCCACAGATGACAATGGTTACATCATGGGGCTACAACACAAAACTTTTGATGTACAAGGTGTACAATTTCATCCGGAAAGCGTATTAACACCCGACGGAGAAAAAATATTAAGGAACTGGTTGAAACAATAACGTAATGAAAAAGATTCTACAACATTTATTCGAATATAAAAGCCTTACTGCTGCACAGGCTAAAGAAGTATTGATCAATATTTCTAAAGGAGTGTACAATGAAAGTGAGATCGCATCTTTTGTTACCGTATATCTTATGCGGAGCATCACCATTGATGAATTAAGTGGATTCAGAGATGCATTGCAGGAGTTGTGCGTAAAAATTGACCTTAACGGTAATGACGTAATTGATATAGTAGGTACGGGTGGTGATGGAAAAGATACTTTCAATATTTCTACCTTAAGTTGTTTTATTGTTGCCGGCACCGGTAACAAAGTGGCTAAACATGGTAATTACGGAGCATCATCTATCAGCGGAAGCAGCAACGTAATGGAACAGTTAGGCTATAAATTCAAAAACGATGCCGATACACTAAAAAGAGAAATTGAAACATGTAATATTTGTTTTTTACATGCACCTCTTTTTCACCCGGCATTAAAAGCTGTAGGGCCAATCAGAAAAAATTTAGGCATACGTACTTTTTTTAATATGCTCGGACCAATGGTTAATCCTGCTTTTCCAAAGCATCAATTAGTAGGTGTATACAACCTCGAAATGGCAAGGATCTATAATTATTTATTACAACAGACAGCTAATAATTTCACCATCATCCATAGCCTTGATGGCTATGATGAAATCTCTTTGACAGGAGATACCAAAGTGATCACCAATGAAGGAGAAAAAATATTGACTGCTGAATTTTTAGGCAAAAGAACTGTAAAACCTGAAGATATTCATGGAGGTGATTCTGTAGAAGCTGCCGCAAAAATATTTTTAAATATTTTGAAAGGAGAAGGCACATGGTCTCAAAATGCAGTGGTACTAGCTAACTCAGCCATGGCATTGCAATGTACTGGCAAGTATAGCAACTACGAAGAATGTTATCAATTAGCAGTTAATAGCTTGGAAAGTGGTAGTGCATTAAAAGTTTTACAAAAATTAGTAGGTTAAGCTCATGACTATTTTAGATAAAATAATTGAACAAAAAGCAATTGAAGTAGCAGAAAGAAAATTGCAAACAAGTGCAGAGGAATTAAGAAATTCTCCACTGTATAGCCGTACTTGTTTTTCATTAAAACAATTTTTACTGGATGAAACGAAAACAGGCATCATTGCTGAGTTCAAACGTCAATCTCCATCAAAAGGAGTGATCAATGCAACTGCGGATGTGGTGGATGTTACAAAAGCGTATACAGAAAATGGTGCAAGCTGTTTATCTGTGCTTACAGATGAAATATTCTTCGGCGGAACCACTAATGACCTGACTAAAGCAAGGATCAATAATATTCCTATCTTAAGAAAAGATTTTATTATTGATGAATACCAGATCATCGAAGCAAAGTCAATGGGGGCTGATGTTATCTTATTGATAGCAGCTTGCTTAACACCACAAAGAGTGAAAGAATTAGCCATCTTTGCAACAAGTTTAGGCTTAGAAGTGTTACTTGAAATTCATGCTGAAGAAGAATTAGTACATATATGTGATGAAACTGCCATAGTGGGTGTAAATAACCGGGATCTGAAAACCTTTACGGTTGATATCAACCGGTCCATTGCTTTAAGCAAACAGATACCAGCGGATAAGATCAAAGTAGCAGAAAGCGGTATTCACAATGTAGAAACGATCAATATCTTTAAAAATGCCGGATTTAAGGGTTTTTTAATAGGTGAGAACTTTATGAAACAACCCAACCCAACGATTGCTTTTGCCGAATTTGTAAAACAATTAAAAGCATCAGCGTAATGAGAGTAAAAGTTTGTGGTATTACACAAGGAGAGCAATTGGTAAAATTGCCGGAAGTTGGCGCTACCTTTGCCGGATTCATTTTTTATCCGAGATCGCCGAGGTATGTGCTACGCCACATGACCACAAATCAGATAAAAAAGGAAAACAATATTAATAAGGTGGGGGTTTTTGTAAATGCTTCTACAGAAGAAGTATTGCATATGGTGGATGAATGCAGATTACACATGGTACAATTACATGGAGATGAAACACCTAAATATTGCGAAAAAATTGCTGATTATATTTCAGTAGTAAAAGCTTTCAGAGTGAGTGAATCTGATAATATTGGCTACCGCATTCAAGAGTACATGAACGTTTGCGATATGTTTATGTTTGATACAGAAGGAGTGGGATATGGCGGTACCGGCAAAAAATTTGATTGGGACAAACAACTATCAGGAGTTCAGGTAGGCAAACCTTATTTTTTAAGCGGTGGTATTGAACCGTCTGATGCAGAAAATTTGAAAACATTTGCAGCGAAACCAGAAGCAAAAGCATTATTTGCAATTGATATCAATACTAAATTTGAAGTGATGCCCGGCATCAAGGATATGGAACTAATTAAAAATTTTACAAGTCAATTATAAAAAGAAAAAAGAAGATGAACATTAAAGTATGTGGTATTACACAATTGAAACAGTTACAACAGTTAGATGGATTAGGAATTGATTTTGCAGGATTGATCTTTGTAAAGGATTCTCCAAGATATGTAGGAGACAAACTAAATAAAAGTGAAATTAAAAATGCCGATTTTGACCTAAAGACAGTAGGGGTATTTCGTAATCCGGAAATGATAGACGTGTTGGATGCGATTGATGAATACGGTTTAAATGTAGTTCAATTGCACGGAGAAGAAACTCCGGAAATGTGTGAAGACCTCTCTGAAGAAGTAGAAGTGATCAAAGCATTCAGTATCGGCGATGGAAACGTAGATATTGATGAGTTGGTTGCTGATTATGATGCAGTATGCGATTATTATTTATTTGACACCGCTACTAAAGATGGCAAATCAGGCGGCACCGGCAAACAGTTTGATTGGAAAATTTTAAGCAAAGCGAAAATTGAAAAACCATTCTTTTTGAGTGGTGGTATTAGCATAGATGATATTGAAAAAATCAAAAAATTCAAACACCCTGATTTTTTAGGCGTTGATGTAAATAGCAAACTGGAAAAAGAACCTGGTGTAAAAGATATGGGACTGGTATTACAATTCAAGCAGGGATTTAAACATTGATAATTATTTTTAATGATTGCAATCAGACTAGCTACCGAAAATGATCTGCCACAGATGCTGGAAATTTATAATGATATCATTATAAACACTACAGCTGTATGGGATTACAATCCGCACACAATGGAAATGAGACAGGTCTGGTTCAATACAAAAAAAGAACAGGGGTTTCCGGTTTTTGTTGCAGAAGAGAATAATAAAATTGTTGGATTCAGTACGATAGGCCCTTTCAGAACATGGGCAGGGTATAGGTTTACGGTAGAAAATTCTGTGTATGTTGCCCAGGATTGCAGAGGTAGAGGTGTGGGGAAGTTATTATTACCTCCTTTGATCGATGCTGCAAAAAAATTGCAATTGCATAGCATTATAGCAGGTATAGATGCCGACAATGTAGAGAGCATTGCATTGCATAAAAAATTCGGGTTTACCGAAGCAGCACATTTAAAGGAAGTAGGCTATAAGTTTGACCGATGGCTAGATCTGAAATTATTAGAGTTGATTGTATAAGTATTGTTGACTATTGGTATGCAGTACAAGTGAGTGACACAACGATGATGCCATGAAAAGCAAATGTTTGTCAAAAAAAATAATGATAAAACAGTAGTTTGAAAAAATAAAGAATATGCAAACAGAAAAGAGCTTAGAAGCCCCTTCAGGGGTTTGGGGCGTAAATGAACATGGTTATTATGGAGATTTTGGAGGAGCATTTATCCCTGAAATGTTATATCCCAATGTTAAAGAATTGCAGGAGAATTATTTGCAAATAATGTATGAGCCTGAATTTCAAAAAGAGTTTCAACAATTGCTGATTGATTATGTTGGAAGGCCAACTCCTTTATTTTTAGCAGAAAGATTAAGTGCAAAATATGGTGCAAAAATTTATCTGAAAAGAGAAGATCTCTGCCATACCGGTGCACACAAAATAAACAACACCATCGGCCAGATTTTACTTGCCATCAAATTAGGCAAAAAAAGGATCATAGCCGAAACAGGCGCCGGGCAGCATGGCGTGGCTACTGCAACGGTTTGTGCATTGAAAGGATTGGAATGTATTGTCTACATGGGAGAAAAAGATATTGAGCGCCAGGCTCCAAATGTTGCCAGAATGAAGATGCTAGGCGCTACCGTTGTTCCTGCTAAAAGCGGTAGTAAAACATTGAAAGATGCCACCAATGAAGCGATAAGAGATTGGATCAATAATCCGGTAGATACACATTATATCATTGGCAGTGTGGTTGGTCCACATCCATACCCCGATATGGTTGCAAGATTCCAAAGTGTGATCAGTGAAGAAACAAAAAAACAATTACAGGAAAAGACCGGCAATAAAAATCCCGATTACGTAGTAGCGTGCGTTGGTGGAGGCAGCAATGCAGCAGGTGCATTTTATCACTTTTTAGATGAACGATCAGTAAAGCTGGTTGCAGTGGAAGCTGCAGGTTGTGGTATCAACAGCGGCATGAGTGCAGCAACAACACAACTGGGAACACCAGGTATTTTGCATGGCAGTAAAAGCTTACTCATGCAAACGGAAGATGGCCAGGTGGTAGAGCCACATAGCATTTCAGCAGGATTGGATTATCCCGGTATCGGCCCATTACATGCACATCTATATAAAAGTGGCAGGGGGATTTTTATGAGTGCAACAGATAAGGAAGCATTACAGGCCGCATTTGAGCTGAGTAAACTGGAAGGCATCATCCCTGCATTAGAGAGTGCACATGCACTTTTTGCATTAAATAATATTAAATTTAAAAAAGAGGATGTGGTAGTAGTTTGTTTAAGCGGAAGAGGTGATAAGGATCTATCTACTTACATGAAGGCAATGGAAACAGCATAATCTCAATATGAAACTTTTATCATTTTTTTGCATCTGTATTTTTTTTGTCTCATGTGAAACCGGGCCTTATCTCAAGCATACTTTAGTAGCAGAGAAAAAAGGCAATTGTTCACAGCCCGTGCCTAACAGCACTATGACATCAAATATAAACGGAGAACGTTTTGAGTTCTATTATTGTCTCCCGGATAATTTCACGGAAAAAGATTTTACTGTTATAAGAAGGGGAGATTCACTGATCACAAATTTATCTGACATAAAAATAGGCGATAAAACTACTTTGTATAAATTAACATTAGACATAGACACATATCCAAAGTATAGCTTTATAAAATTAGGAGAGAATGTAGTGGGCATTACGCCTGTATATTAATAAAATGCGTTGAATATAATCATGAGTAAACTAACAGCACTTTTTAATCGAAAAAAAAATAATGTATTGAACGTGTACTGTACGGCAGGGTATCCGCGACTGAACAGTACGATTGAAGTAATGCAGGCGCTGGAAGCCAACGGCGCAGATATTATTGAAATAGGTATGCCTTACAGCGATCCATTAGCTGATGGAGAAGTGATTCAGCAAAGTAGTGCTGTGGCATTAGGAAACGGAATGACACTAAACATTTTATTCGAACAGTTAAAGGATCTCAGACAAAAGGTTTCTATCCCGGTAATCCTGATGGGATATATGAATCCTATCATGCAATACGGATTAGAAAAATTCTGTGCTGCTGCTGCTGAGGTAGGCGTTGATGCATTAATATTGCCGGATCTACCTATGTATGAATTTGAAACTGAATATGGTGCTGTTATAAAAAAACACGGCCTCGATTTTATATTCTTAGTAACACCCGAAACCGGAGAGGAACGTATTCGTAAAATTGACTCTTTGAGTACCGGCTTTATTTATGCTGTATCATCTTCCTCAACAACTGGCAGTAATAAGGTCATTGCCAATCAGGAAGAATATTTTATTAAGCTGCAACAAATGAACTTAAAGAATCCTGTATTGGTGGGATTTGGCATTAAAGATAAACAAACTTTTGAGGCAGCCTGTAAACATACCAATGGAGCTATTATTGGCAGCGCTTATATCAATGCACTTCAAAACACATTGGATATTAACGGAGTTACTAAAGATTTCTTAAATAAAATATTAAGCTAATTTAAATCTTTGCAAAACAGTTAAATTGCATATTCAAAGTTATCGTATGAAGAAATTTTTGCTTCTTGTTTTATTTACTCCACTGCTGACATTTTCTCAGACCCATAAAAAGTATGTAAAAAAACATACTGCTGTCCGTTCCAAAAAAGCAGCAGATGAATTCATCATTAACGGAACTTTGAAAGGCTTTACAGATGGAACAAAGATCGCTTTATTGAATGGACGAACAGGTGTACAGGAAGCCGAAACCAAAATCAATAAAAACAAATTCTCATTCAAAGGGAAACTTGGGCAGCCGGACTTTAAGATATTGCTTATTAATAATACGCCTCCTTATCTGGTAATGTTTTTAGATAACAGTATTGTTAAAGTAGTTGGCACAAAAGATTCAATTACTAACGCAAAAGTTACCGGATCGAGATCTAATAAAGATTATCAGGAATATGATAAGGCCATAGAACCCTACAGGCATATACTGGAAGAGAATGCTCCTTATGATTCTATTGCAGAAAAAAATATGCTGAAGATCACACAGGACTTTGTTGCCCAACACCCTAAATCTTATGTTTCCCCATTGGCGATCATTCATTACAGCCAGGTAGATGATGAAGAAGATAACACACAATTGTTGTATAATATGTTGGATTCGAATGTAAAAATATCCAACATGGGTAATTATGTTGTTCAACTGATCGAAGACAGAAAAAAGAATGGTATAGGAACGATCATGTCAGATTTTACACAAGCTGATACAGCAGGAAATCCGATAACACTTAGCTCTTTAAGAGGAAAATATGTTTTGGTTGATTTCTGGGCCAGTTGGTGCCGGCCATGTCGTATGGAAAATCCAAATGTTGTAGCTGCGTATAATAAATTCAAGAATAAAAATTTCACTGTGCTGGGTGTATCACTTGATAAAGGCAAGCAGGCATGGATAGATGCCATCACTATGGATGGATTGACCTGGTCGCATGTTAGCGATTTGCAGGGTTGGAGTAACGTGGTAGCACAGCAATTTTACATCAATAGTATCCCTCAAAATATTTTGATCGATGCCCAGGGAAAAATAGTTGGCAAGAATCTACGTGGGGAAAAACTGACCAGAAAACTTGCTAAACTGCTTAAATAAAAACCTAAACAGACGTTTGTAGTTGACGTTTGTATAACTGTACCGTATTTTCTAGTCCCAGGTAAAGTGCATCACAGATCAATGCATGCCCGATAGACACCTCCAGTAAACCAGGTATATTTTCAGCAAAAAATTTCAGGTTATGCAGATCAAGATCATGACCGGCGTTAATGCCTAAACCTAATTCATTTGCTTTTTTTGCGGCAGCTATATAAGGGGTTATTGCTTGTTGCTTATTACCAATTGCATATTCCTTAGCATACCCTTCTGTATATAATTCAATCCTGTCCGTACCTGTAGCTTTTGCTCCTTCTACCATTTCTATCACCGGATCAACAAAAATAGACACCCTGATCCCTGCGTTTTTAAAAACAGCGATCATATCTGTCAGATACGCTTTATGTTCAATGGTATTCCAGCCATGATTGGAAGTTAGCTGACCAATAGCATCCGGTACCAACGTAACCTGTGCCGGCTTATTAGCCAATACCAGGTCAACAAAAGACTGCTCGGTACAATTCCCTTCAATATTAAATTCAGTGTGAATTACCTTTTTTAGGTCATACACATCTGCATAACGAATGTGTCTTTCATCCGGACGGGGATGCACCGTGATTCCCTCTGCACCAAAACGTTCAATATCCAATGCAGTTTTTATCAGATCGGGATTATTGCCCCCACGACTATTACGCAGCGTAGCTATTTTATTGATATTTACAGATAATTTAGTCATCAGAGTACAAAGGTACAAAGCTTCCAAATATGATAGCTTCGCTATATTTTTATTTTGGTAACCAGCTGCAGATCTTTGTGTAGCTTCATTGGCGTCGCACTCTTCATCAGTAGAAATCCTATTGACCTTTGTAAATACCGTATAACATAATATAGAATTACAAATGCCGAATTCACAGTAGTATCCCCAACAGGTTGGGGACTAATCAGGGAACTAATCGATTCCAACGTAACGTAGGGAGGGCTGTAATCCTTTATCGACAGCTTTTTTGGTTACTTTTTTTCCGCAAAAAAAGTAACATAAGCACTTTTCATTATTAGTTTTCTATTTCTACCATACAATTCATAAATTTACATAGATACTTTACTAACCGTTTATTTAAAAGTTACTTCAACGATGTCTGCCGATAAAACTACACAAGTCACAAAAAAATACGAGGAAATTCATTTTGTAGATAGCACAAAGCCGGTATGGAATTACTCATTACTAACGGACGAGGATATACGAAATTATCAGAATGGAACTATGTATAATGCCTACGAAAAATTCGGTAGCCATGAAGCAGAAGTGTTAGGTACTTCCGGTTATTATTTTGCTGTATGGGCTCCCAATGCTACAGCCGTATGTGTAAAAGGCAATTTCAATGATTGGAAAAATGACACACATCCACTGTATGTTCGTATAGATAATTCAGGTATATGGGAAGGTTTTATTCCGCACTTTAAAAAAGGTGAAGTATACAAATATTTTATTAAAGGATACCAGGGAATTGAGGTTGACAAAGGGGATCCATATGCAAATTTTTGGGAAAAAAGACCTTTAACCGCTTCCATCACCTGGAAAACACAATATGATTGGAAAGACAGCTCCTGGATGAAAAGCAGGATGAAACATAATGCACTGGATGCTCCATGGAGTGTATATGAAGTGCACCTGGCAAGCTGGATGCGCCCTGATAAAAACAATGAAGAAGCGTATAACACTTACCAACAGATCACAGAACGACTGGTTCCTTATGTAAAAGATATGGGCTTTACACATGTAGAGTTCATGCCGGTTATGGAACATCCGTTTGACGGCAGTTGGGGGTACCAGGGAACAGGCTTTTTTGCCGCCACTTCAAGGTTTGGTTCGCCTGAGGATTTCATGGCTATGATCGATGCATTTCATGCTGCCGGAGTTGGTGTGGTATTAGATTGGGTTCCATCGCATTTCCCATACGACTCACACGGTTTGTTCATGTTTGACGGCACACACACATACGAGTATGCAGACATGCGTAAAGGATTTCATCCAGACTGGAACTCATACATTTTTAATTATAAAAGAGGAGAGGTAAAGTCATTCCTGATCAGCAGTGCCCGTTATTGGTTTGATCAATTTCATATAGATGGTATAAGAGTAGATGCTGTTAGCTCTATGCTCAAATTAAATTATTCAAGAGAAGAAGGAGAGTGGGAGCCAAATGAATTTGGGGGAAATGGTAACATAGAAGCCATTGCTTTTATTAAAGAATTGAATGAGATGATCTACAGAGATTTTCCCGATGTACAAACAATTGCAGAGGAAGCAACAGATTGGCCCGGTATATCCAAGCCAACTTTTGCAGGCGGATTGGGTTTTGGTATGAAATGGATGATGGGATGGATGCATGACACATTGGACTATTTTAAAATGGATCCATACTTCAGGCAATTCAATCAGGATAAGTTCACTTTCAGCATGATGTATTTTTATGATGAAAACTTTATGTTGCCATTGAGCCATGATGAAATTGTGCACGGTAAAAGTCCTATGATATACAAAATGCCTGGAGATGAATGGCAAAAATTTGCCAATCTTCGCCTGATGTACACTTATATGTACACCCATCCAGGAGGAAAATTATTGTTCATGGGCAACGAATTTGCACAAACAGAAGAATGGAATTATAAATCAGAGTTGAGGTGGGATCTTTTGCAGTTTGATTGTCATAAAATGATGCAAAACTGTGTTAAAGACCTGAACAATTTATACACATCTTTACCGGCTTTACATGAATTGCAATTCATTCCCGGGGGCTTTGAATGGGTGGAAACAAACCAACGAAAAGAGGGGGTAATCGCCTATAAACGCATCGGAAAAGACCGAAAAAATGATGTATTGGTCATATTAAATTTAACTCCCGTTGTACGCAAAGACTGGAAGGTAAAAATATACGGAAAATCAAACTGGACGGAGGTTTTCAATAGTGACAGTAAGCAGTATTGGGGTACCGGTGATGTATTCAATCCGGCGCCTGAAATTACCCTGGTAGAAAAAAATACTGACTTATATGAAATAAATCTCCACCTTCCGGCGTTAGGTAGTATTATAATGCGATAGCTGTATCAGGCTAATTTATCTCTTTGGTTAAGTTAGTATGATTTTGGTACAGTAATTGTATTTTATCCGTACAACTAAATCCAATAAAGATGAAAAGTCTAATTACCTCTTTGGTATGCTCCTTTGTGGCATTTACCGCCTTCTCAGAAAATTCAGACAGTGCCCAGGTTTATTTTCAAAAAGCGATGTTGGAGAAAACTGCCAAGCGATTTCAGATTGCATCAAAACTATTGGATAAAGCATTGGAGTTCAACCCAAAATATACAGAAGCGTATTTAGAAAATGGTTTCATTAATCTGGAAATGCGTAGAACTGATGCTGCAAAATTTGCCTTTACAAAAGTTTACGAACTAGATCCCAACAATGCCGTTGCGATACAACAATTAACAGAATTATACTATTCATACCGTCAATTTGGAAAAGCGATAGAGTTTGCAAAAAAATGCAAAAACTACCCGAATGCTGAAAAGATCATCGGATTAAGCAGTTACCAGCAGGAAGATTATCCATCAGCAGTTGCAACCCTACAAAGTTTTTTATCAAAGAATCCTAAAGATGCGGAAGCTACCTATACGATCGGAAGAAGTTATCTGGAAATGGAGGAATATCAGAAAGCTGTTCCTTTTTACAAAAAGGCGGTAGAATTAGACCAAACAAAAAATGCATGGTCATATGAACTTGGCTTATTAAGTTATAATAATGATGATTTTAAAACAGCCGTAGTTTATTTTAATAAAGCTGCAGAAAACGGATATAATCAAAGCAGTGACTTTAACGAAAATCTTGGATATGCATATATCTTCAGCGGAGAGTTTGAAAAAGGAGAAAAATTGTTATTGGATTTGATAGCAAAAAAACCAGGTAATAAAGATATGCTGAGAGATATTGCAGATGCTTACTACAAACGTAAAATGTACGATAAATCATTAGAGTTCTGCCAAAAATTGATGGAGCTGGATATGAAAGACGGTAAAGCCCTATGGCAAGCCGGACTATGTTTTCAAAAGAAAGGCGACAAAGATAGAGGTCAACAAATGTGCGACAGAGCTATTGAGTTGGATCCTACTTTGGCCGGCATGCGCCAAAAGAATATGAGCGCAGGTTTATAAAATGTTTTTTGGCTATAACTAAAAAATACATGATGATTGTCCCGGAATTGTTCTCAATTCCGGGATTTTTATTGTCGACACCGAATGGCTGACCTGAAAAAATTAAAATCCACTATTATAATGCATAGCTTTTGCTTACTACGGCCTTAATCTATTCAACTACACATTGAATCTGAAATGCATCACATCTCCATCATTTACCACATATTCTTTTCCTTCAATCCTTAATTTACCGTTTTCTCTGCATGCAGCTTCAGATTTATAAGAAATAAAATCATTGTAAGCAATAACCTCTGCTTTGATAAATCCTTTTTCAAAATCTGTATGGATCACACTGGCAGCCTGTGGTGCTTTCCAGCCTTGATGAATTGTCCATGCCCTTACTTCCTGTACACCTGCGGTAAAATAAGTGGAGAGATTCAGTAATTTATAGGTTGAATGAATAAGTCTGTCTAATGCAGGCTCAGTCATTTTATATTCTTCCATAAACATTTGCTTGTCTTCCGGATTATCAAATTCTGCAATTTGAGCCTCAATAGCATTTGTCATTATAATTACCTGGTTACCTTCAGCCTTTACTGCTTCAATCAATGCATCAGAAAATTTATTCCCGGTATGCATACTTGCCTCATCTACATTGGCAACATATAAGATAGGTTTATCTGTCAACAGGAAAATATCTTCAATGGCTGATTTTTCTTCTTTTGACAATCCCAAAGCTAAAATGCTTTTTCCCTGGTTCAATTGATCTTTACATCTTGTCAATACTTCCAGTTCGGCTTTCATTTTAGCATCTCCGTTCTTGATCAGTTTTTCTGTGCGTTGAATTTTTTTCTCTACGCTTTCGAGATCTTTTAATTGCAATTCTGTTTCAATGATCTCTTTATCTCCAACAGGGTTAATAGGTCCTTCATCTCTCAAAATATTTTCATCTTCAAAACAACGGATCACGTGAATGATTGCATCTACCTCACGAATATTAGCCAGGAATTTATTGCCCAACCCTTCGCCTTTACTTGCACCACGTACTAAACCTGCAATATCTACAATCTCGATTTGCGTAGGCACAGTGCGTTCAGGTTGTACCAATTCTGCTAATTTATCCAGTCGGGGATCAGGTACATTTACCAACCCTACATTAGGTTCAATGGTACAAAAACGATAGTTACTTGCTTGCGCTTTTGCACTATTACTAACTGCATTAAAAAGGGTCGATTTTCCTACATTGGGTAATCCCACAATTCCTGCTTGAAGAGCCATTTATAGTTACGATTTAAAATTTACGATTTTAGATTTGCGGCTGCAAAGGTAAGGGTTGTAGTTGGAAGTTGGAGGTTGGAAGTTTAGCATTTCAAATAGAGCGGATTGTTTTCAATCATCATACTGTTAACTTCCAAGATCTAACTTCCAACCATAAACAAAAGAGCTGTTCCGAAACGAAACAGCTCTTTCAGGTTAAATAAAGCCCAACTATTTATGTTGTTCAATCTTTTTAACAAAATTAGATTTAGGTTGTGCGCCAACCAATTTGTCAACAACCTGACCACCTTTCACAAAAAGGATAGCCGGAATGCTGGTGATACCATAACTCATTGATACTTCGGGATTATGATCAACATTTACTTTACCTACGTTAACTTTTCCTTCATATTCTTTTGATAATTCTTCGATAACTGGTCCGATAGCACGGCAAGGACCACACCATTCTGCCCAAAAATCGATTACCGACAATTTATCTGAGTCTAATACTTTTTCTTTAAAATTTACATCTGTGAATTCGTGTGCCATATTATTTAGTTTAAAATTTGTAGGAAGAGGGCAAATTTACATCCAAACTCTTAAATATGTTGTAATGACATATCCACAATATGTGCTGAAAAAATATTGGCATAAAAACAGGTCATTGTGTCGGCAAAAAGGCCGTTTATTGGTTAAAATAGTGCTTGCAATTGGCAGATATAAAAATTAATTTTAGTTTCTAAAATATTCTGCCATGTATTTAATAAGAGAAACTTTTCAAGCTAAACCAGGCAAAGCGAAAGATCTTGTTAAAATGTTTAAACAAGCTGCTCCGCATTTTGCTAAAGAACAAAAAATGAAAAACATGAAGGTACTTACTGATATTGTTAGTACATACTGGACTGTTGTTCTTGAATCCGAAACAGAAGACATCGGTACTTTCTTTAAAGATCTACGAACAGCTACCATGAGTGATGAATTAAAAGAAATAATGAAAGGATATATGGATTGCGTGGAAGGTGGACGCAGGGAAATATTTATGATTGAATGAGTTATCGATTTGAAAATTTGGAGATTTGGAGATGTAAAACATCTTACTAAAAATTGGCACATTTCCAAATCTCCAAATTACGATGTTACCACACTCACTTCTATATCTTTATTCTCATTGAGAAAAATTGCCATATCATCATTCATTTTAAAATTTTTCTCAAAAGTATTCAGACCAACTTTAAGGTTGTTCCGAACGTCTATTATATTAAATCTAAGCAAAGTTCCTCCGGGATTTTCACTGATGTTTTTTTCAATGAAATTGATAAAATCATTATTGATGAATTGTGGCTCTACAGTTACCGTAACTTGCTTGGTAAGTGCCGGCTTGACTGTTTCTAACAGATGTATCTTACCTAGTTTAAATTCGTATTGATCTGTATTGTATCTGGGTTTGAATCCGCCTTCAACCAACACGATCATTCCTTTATCTAAATAGTTGGTGTACTTCACATAGTCTTCGCTCCAAAGCATGAACTCACTTTTGCCACTATAATCTTCTATGGTTAGTATCCCGAAATTCTTTCCGGTTTTAGTCAACCGATGCTGTGCATCTATCACAAGGCCTGCTACTCTGAACTGTCTGCCTTTATTAGGCAATGTATTTACCATCGCCTTAAACTCATTGTATTCAGCCAGCGGAGTAATATTATAATGTTTCATCTCAAACTTGTAGTTATCCAATGGATGACCACTCATGTACATTCCTGTAACTTCTTTTTCATGATCCAGTTGTTCTATCAAAGACCAAGGCTCACATACAGATAGCTTAGGAGGAACGATCTCCGGCATTACCATATCACCAAATAATGTATTGGTAGATTGTGTGGCTTGTGATTGAAACACACTACCGAACTTAATGATCTTTTCCAATCCCTGCACATCCCCGGGCGCCTGATAAAAATACTGAGCCCTGGTAATATCTTTAAAGCAATCAAATGCACCGCTATATGCTAAACTTTCTAATGATTTTTTATTGACAGAGCGCTGATTGACCCTTTTTGCCAGATCAAATATGGAAGCAAAATGTCCACCTTTGTTTCTTTCGGTAATAATATCTTCGATCGCTTTTTCACCAACACCTTTCAATCCACTGAATCCAAAACGTATCTCTCCTTTATTGTTTACAGCAAATCCGTTATTACTTTCATTGATATCAGGCCCCAGAACAACAAGCCCCATTCGTTTACATTCTTCCATGAAGAAAGTGATCTTTTCAATACTACCTGCATGATTCAACACCGCTGCCATATATTCGCTGGGATAGTGGGCCTTCAGATAAGCTGTCTGATAAGCCACAAATGCATAACAGGTAGAGTGAGATTTGTTGAAAGCGTACTGTGCAAATGCCTCCCAATCGGTCCAGATTTTTTCTAATTTATCTTTCGGGTGTCCTTTAGCGGTAGCACCTTCAACAAACTGCAATTTCATTTTATCCAGTACCGCTCTTTGCTTTTTACCCATTGCTTTACGCAAAATATCCGCATCTCCTTTACTGAATCCTGCAAGCTTTTGTGAAAGCAACATTACCTGTTCTTGATAAACAGTGATACCGTTGGTCTCTTTCAAATGTTCTTCCATATCCGGAAGATCATACTCCACCTGCTTCTTGCCATGTTTACGATCAATGTATTCAGGAATATAGGCAATTGGTCCCGGACGATACAAGGCATTCATTGCGATCAGATCAGCAAATTTATCCGGTTTTAATTCACGTAAATATTTTTGCATACCAGCACTTTCAAACTGAAAAGTTGCATTGGTATCCCCACGCTGGTAAAGCTCGTAGGTCTTTTCATCATCTAATGGAATATCATCAATAGCGATCTCTACACCATGGTTTTGTTTAATGAGAGATAAGGCCGTTTTTAAGATGCTAAGTGTTCTCAAACCTAAAAAATCCATCTTAATTACACCTGCCTCTTCAATAGAGTTCCCTTCGATCTGTGTCATCCAAAGTTCAGATTCCTTTGAAGTAGCTACGGGCAATAATTCCGTGAGATCTTTCGGTGCAATGATAATAGCTGAGGCATGGATACCTGTATTACGAACAGAACCTTCCAATATTTCCGCTTCGTGCAAAATTCTGCTGTTCAGATCATTACCGGCATATAATTCTCTTAATTTCTTTACGTTCTCAATATCGTCAGCAACCAACGACTCTTTTTCTTCCAGACTTTTTTCTCCGTCTTTTGCTTCTTTGGTAGTGATGGGAGCATGTAACAATCGCTTCAGGTTGATACCGGGCTTTTCTGGAACCAATTTTGATAAAGCCCTGCTTTCTGCAATCGGAAGGTCCATTACCCTCGCCACATCTGCTATACTCGATTTGGCAGCCATAGTACCATAGGTAATGATTTGCGCCACCTGGTTCTTTCCGTATTTCTGTACCACATAATCGATCACTTTCTGACGACCATCATCATCAAAGTCCGTATCAATATCGGGCATGCTCTTACGCTCAGGATTTAAGAATCTTTCGAATAGTAAATTATATTTGATCGGATCGATATTAGTAATGCCGATGCAATAAGCCACGGCACTACCTGCAGCAGATCCACGGCCAGGGCCGATGAATACACCGATATCTCTTCCATGTCGTATGAAATCACTCACAATTAAAAAGTAGCCGGCAAATCCCATCTTCCTGATAATGCCTAATTCAAATTGTAACCGTTCTTCAATTTCTGGCGTAATTATTTTGTACCGTTGCTTTGCTCCGCTCCAGGTAAGATGCTCCAGATAATCATCCTGTGATTTGAAAGTAGCGGGAACCTCAAAAAAAGGCAACAGGATTTCTTTCTTCAGATCCAACAGATCTATTTTAGAAACGATCTCATTGGTATTATCGATCGCTTCAGGGATATCTTCAAACACCTTCGACATTTCTGCCGTGGTTTTCAGATAAAACTGATCGTTCGGAAATGCAAAACGTTTATTCTTTGTCATTACATCGTCATCGGTGAATTCACGCAGGGCAGGAGTGGCCTGCTTTTCGCCGGTATTGATGCATAGCAGAATATCATGTGCATTAAAATCTTTTTGATCTACATAATGACTATCATTACTTGCTATAACTTTTACATTGTATTTTTTGGCAAATTTTAAAAGAACTTCATTTACCTTATCCTGTTCGGGTATGCCATGCCGTTGCAGCTCAACATAATAGTCTTCCTGGAAAATATTCAGCCACCATTTGAATTCATTTTCTCCTTCATCTTCTCCTTTTTTCAGGATCGTTTGAGGCACTAATGCTCCCAAACAACAAGTGGTAGCAATCAGCCCTTCATGATATTTATGGATCAGTTCTTTATCAATACGAGGGTACTTACTGTACATCCCTTCTATATATCCGAGTGAGGTTAGTTTTACTAAATTTTTATACCCTTGCTCATTTTTAGCCAACAGTATCTGGTGATGACGGGGATCTTTTTCTTCCTTGCTGAATTTGTTTCTTGTTCTGTCGGTTGTAATATAAAATTCGCAACCAACAACGGGTTTTACCTTTAATGTACCATCGGCATTTTTGTGGTTATATGCTTCTTTTACAAATTCAAAAGCGCCAAACATATTACCATGATCACTGATGGCCAGCGCAGGCATACCATCGGCAATTGCCTTTTTATAGAGGTTTTTTATAGATGCAGCTCCATCTAAAAGCGAAAATTGAGTATGGACGTGTAAATGCGAAAATTTCATTATTACAAATATCGTTCACTCAAAATTGTTACAATAATATCGTTTTCCACAAATGCAAGTTACTGATAATCATATTATTAGTATAATTAACTTGGTTTTACAGGTTTACGGCATTACCTTTGCCCCGGATTTGAAACGACCATTTTATTAATAGTTTGTATTACAGGAATCACAGAAAGGAAAAGTATAACATTATCGAGTTAAGATTGAGAGTTGAATAAATAACAATAGATCAAGTTGTACTTACGTGAAAACTTAAATTTAACGTATGAAAAACTTATTTATTTATGTAGTGATGGCTGGCATTTTTTCTACCACAACCAACACTACTGATGCCCAGACGAATATCAATATTGAAAAACTTAATCAAAAGTCTGCCAAAAAGATATCACTGAAATTTATTGATGGGATTGAATTTGCCCCTGAAGTATCACCTGCTTCAGCTGAGGTAAATACTGAAAAAACTATTGCCCCCGTAAAAAAAGATAAAGCTCCCGAAAAACAGATTACAGCTTCTTCATCCAGTGCAATTGAAACATGCGAAGCATGGCAATTTAAATATGCGATGATGCTGGACATGGAAGTTGAATCTTTTACAAATAGTGCTTTGTATAGTTTTATAGATCAGTGGTGGGGTACCCGTTACAGTTATGGTGGCAGTACCAGAGCTGGGATCGACTGTAGCGCATTCACCGGAAAATTATTAAAGGAAGTGTTTAATATCACTGTTCCCCGTACTGCAAGAGAGCAATACCAGGTGTCTAACCGAATCGTTTTCAGGGATCATTTACGTGAAGGAGACCTGGTGTTTTTTAATACCCGTGGTGGTGTAAGCCATGTAGGACTCTATCTTGGTAATAATTATTTTGTACATAGCAGTGTGCATGATGGAGTTACTATCAGCAGTCTTACAGATCCTTATTACGATAAGAAATTCATTTCAGGTGGAAGAATATATCCGCAGCAAGGCGATGACACGCTAACAAATTTTACAGAAGAAGACAACTAGTCTTCTTTTTTTATACCTGCTCTTTTTAACACCGTTTGCCAAACCGGTTGTATATCCGGTGATAATTTGAACAACAATATCCCCGCCAGGTATATCAAACAGAAAAGTGTACTTCTGATCACTATCCAAACAAATCCCTGGTAATTATCCAATAAAAAATAACAGCAGAAAAAAGTACCCAAGCCTAACAGGATGGTATACAAAGTTTGAATGGTAAATGGTTGCAGATCAAATTTCTTTTTGATATACCAATAACGGATTGCATTGTAGATAGTAAAGGAAATAAGATTGGCTATTGCCGGTCCTACAACACCAAAATAATGCTTGGTCAACACATAATCAAGAGGAAGAGTAATGAATACCAGGATCAGGCCCGTAAAGAAATCAAACCTCCAAAAAACAGAAGTGGTAATGATCTGTGCATTTACACCTGTGCCCATATCTACGATACGCATGAGACCTATAAAAAAGAAAACCCATTTAGCATCGAGGTATCCTTTTTGAAAGTGAAAAGTAAATACGCCGTCTGTAAAATTCAGCCATATCAGGGAAAACATCCCCACAGCAAAAACTAATTGATTGATCGATGACCGCTGATAAATTCGTTGGATCCGTCCAAAATCTTTATCCTTCCAAGCCTGCGACAATGGTCCCATTGAAGCAGAAATAACGCCACGTTGCGGAGCTTGTATAAGACTGGCTATGTTTTGCGCCAATGTAAAAACTGCCACAGCAGCCAATCCATCCTTTAAAACGGAGGCAATCAAAAAAGAATCAAAAACACTGGAAATGGTAAATACAAAATTCCCACCAAATACAAATGAAGCAAGTATCAATATCTTTTTGTAAAATTTTTTTGTAACTATACTGACAGAAAAGGTTAAATGAAAATATCCTTTTGCGATCAGGTAAGCTATCATAATAAATGCGATGCCCAGGTACGTAAAAGAATATATTTTGATGAATAGATCAAAATCAGTCAAAACACCGATGATCGTTAGCACAATCAATATTGTTGTAAATAACCTGAATTGCACTTCCCGTAAAAAATTAGCAAGTACTGCCTTTTTGATCTGCCAGGCAAAATTTTCAACGATGCCATATAAGGTAAGTCCTAACCCAAAAGGGAAAACCCAATAATAATAAGTGATCAGCTTGGGAGAGTGTCCTCCAAATTTTCGGATGATCAGGTCTTTATACTGAATACCGGCAATAGCCACCAAACAAAATCCTATCAATGATACCAGCAATGCCCAAGTGAGCATATCGTTCTTTTTTCTGGGCAGATTATCATTGTAATAAGGATAAAATTTAGAAACATACACCGTCATCCCCAAACTGGAGAAAGATGCCATCAAACTGGCGATAGCAATAAATATAGCTGTTAAGCCATATTCATCTTTTGTAAAACCTCCTTCACGGGTAAATAAATAGGTATTGACAAAACCTAATGCAAAGCCGATATACACTACTACCGAGGAAATGATGCTTTGCTTTCTTATTTGAGACATAGGTTTCTTTGCTGCTAAATTACTCTACCTTTTTTGTATTGATGTAGAAATTTGGGTCTACTGAAAAATTTATTTCTCCTTCAGGATAAAGAGAAAGCGTTTGCCATTGTTCTGTAGGCCTTATCCATCGCTGTCCTTTAGCATTGATTTTTAACGGCAAGATAAATCCTTTAATGCAATTTGTATAACGGTACGATATTTTGTACCCCTCGATCTTATATTCCAAAACAGGTATTTGTATGGTTCGTAAATATTGATCAAACACCTTACTGAAATTGATCTTCGATTGCTTGATGATATACTCCTCGATTTGCCGGGTAGTGACTGTTTGATAGTAAAACGTTTTATTTAATCCTTGTAAAATCTTTCTGAATAAAGCATCATTATTGATCACCTGCCGGATAGTATGGATCATATTGGCGCCTTTGTAATACATATCAGTAGTTTCCGATTCTTTGTTTACCCCATAAGATGAAATGACAGGATTCTTATTCTCGATATTTTCCCTGGTGCCTTGCAAATAGGCATCAGCAGCTTTTTTGCCATAATAAAATTCAGTAAATAATGTTTCGCTGTAATTGGTAAAACTTTCATGCACCCACATATCAGCAATATCTTTTGTGGTGATATTATTACCAAACCATTCGTGACCACTTTCGTGTACAATAATAAAATCCCATTTCAATCCCCAGCCGCTATGGCTCAGGTCATTTCCTAAATAGCCATTCTGATATTTATTGCCGTAAGCAATACCACTTTGATGCTCCATGCCTAAATGCGGAGCCTCTATCAATTTATATCCATCTTCATAAAAAGGATAGGGGCCAAACCAATATTCAAAAGCCTTCATCATTCTTTTTGCATCAGTAAATTGCTTTTTTGCTTTTTCCAGATCATAATCAAGCACCCAATAATCCATAGTGAGATTACCTTTCACACCTTTGTATGTTTCGCCGAAGTGAACATATTTACCAATGTAAAAAGCAAGATCATAATTATTGATAGGTGATTTTACTTCCCATGTTACCGTCTTGGTATTGTCATTATTATCAACCGATTCTTTTAACCTGCCGTTGGCAACTGCAACCAATGTATCAGGGAATGTCATAGTAAGGCTTGCTCCTTTATCCGGCTCATCACTTTGATGATCTTTACAAGGATACCAAACACTTGCTCCCAAACCTTGACAAGCCACACTTATCCAAGGATTATTATTTTTATCTCGTTTCCAGATAAGGCCACCATCCCATGGAGGATAGATCGCTATTTGTGGTTTACCGTGATAGTATATAACTAACTTATGAGTTCTCTTAGATTTTTTTTCTGCAATGTTATTGAAGAAATAAGTGTTACCGTCTCTGGTGATTTTTTCAATTTTTGATGCGGCGGTAAGTATGCCTTTATTAAGTAAACCATTATTTAATGTATCATTACGGATATAAAAGACGCTATCCAAAACTAATGGTTCCTGTAAATCAATTTGCATGACAATACCCTTTCTTATAATTTTAAACTCAATATTAGCGTATCCGCTGATCGTACTATCTTCAAAATCAAATTTCACATTCACATCATACCTCAACACATCCCACCAGTCTCTTCCTGTGCCAACGCTGCCTCTTAAAGTATCCGCATGTGTAAATGACTGAGCAATCGAATAATGAAAAATGAAAAATGAAAAATGAAAAACGAGCAGCACGCTTACTAAATGTTTCATTATTGTTTGTTTATTATATGCTAATTTAGTTTTCTTTTATCGCATTTATGAACCATTTAAATAATAATACCGCAATCAGGAAAGCTTTGCAATATGCCTGTTACTTATTATTCATTACTTATTCCCTGCAACTTTCATCCTGTAATACCCATGAACATCACGATAAAAAAATATTTCATTACAACGAACAATCAGGTATTGCTTCTTTAGATCCTGCATTTGCAAAAAACCAGGCCATCGTTTGGCCGGTGCATCAATTGTATAATACATTGCTGGAAATTGACAGCGATCTCATCTTACGGCCCTCATTGGCAAAGAGCTGGGAGATAAGCGATAACAATATATTGATCACTTTTCATTTACGTACTGATGTCAATTTTCATGATGATGCTTGTTTTAGTAATGGAAAGGGCAGAAGACTGATAGCTGATGATGTGGTATATAGTTTTAAAAGAATCATTGATAAAAGTGTTGCCAGCCCGGGTGCTTGGATATTTAACAATAGGGTGGACTCTCTCAATGCTTTTACTGCCATTAATGACTCAACTTTTCAATTAAAATTATCAGGTGCATTTCAACCTATATTGGGCATATTAAGTATGCAGTATTGTTCTGTTGTTCCGCACGAAGCAGTAGAAAAATATGGCAACGAATTTCGCAGACATCCCGTTGGCACCGGCCCCTTTAGCTTTGTAGCCTGGGAAGAAGGACAAGCATTGGTGTTAAAAAAGAATGAACATTATTTTGAAACTGACAAGCACGGAATACGCTTACCGTATTTAGACGGCATCAAAGTTTCTTTCTTCGATAGTAAAGCCACAGAGTTTTTAGAGTTTCGACAAGGCCGGTTAGATTTTATCAATGATATTGACGCTTCTTTTAAAGATGAGATATTAACCAAATCAGGAAATTTGAAAAAAGAGTGGGAGGGGAAACTCATATTGCAAAAATACCCATACCTGAACATAGAATACTTAGGTATATTGGTAGATAGCACCAATGAGTTGGTAAAAAATTCTCCTTTGCGATCAAAAAAAGTACGACAGGCTATAAATTATGCATTCGATAGAAAAAAAATGATGTTATACCTGCGTAATTCAATTGGCACTGCAGCCGAAAATGGCTTTGCCCCGATGGGATTACCTTCTTTCGATACAGCAGTTATTGGTTACCGTTATGATGTTGCCAAAGCAAAACAACTACTGGCCGAAGCAGGATTTCCTGATGGGAAAGATCTGCCTGCCATCAAACTATTAACCATTCCTATCTATGCAGACCTGGGAAGTTATATTGCCAACGAATTAAAACAAACAGGCATCAATGTGCAGGTAGAAACGATACAGAAAAGTTTGCTTTTGCAACAGACAGCCAAATCACAGGCGTTGTTTTTCAGAGGCAGCTGGATAGCAGATTATCCTGATGCTGAAAATTTCCTGAGTCTTTTTTATAGCAAGAACCCGGCGCCCCCAAACTATACACGCTACAAAAATCCAACGTATGATGCATTATACGAAAGAGCCATCGCAGAAAAAAATGACTCGATAAGATATGCGCTATACCAACAAATGGATAAAATAATTATCAATGACGCACCCGTGGTTCCATTGTGGTATGATATGGTGATACATTTGGTGCAACCAAATATTGAACAGTTTTATCCGAATAGTATAAACTTGCTGGAACTCAGAGAAACGAAAAAGAATTGACCTTACTTCAATTTGTCTTTGAACATTTTTTGAAATTTTTCTACTTTAGGACGAACTACAAACTGACAATAGGATGAATCTCCATTCAGGTTAAAATAATTCTTGTGATAATCTTCTGCAGGATAAAATACAGTGAATGGCTCCAAAGTAGTAACGATAGGGCTACTAAAGGTTTTGCTATCGGTAAGTTGCTGTATATATTTTTCAGTGATCTCTTTTTGTGCCGCATCATGGTAAAACACCACACTACGATATTGTGTACCTACATCATTTCCCTGCCGGTTCAACGTAGTAGGGTCATGTGTTTTCCAAAACACTTCCAGTAATTCCTCAAAACTGATCACTGACGGATCGAATTCTATATGCAGGCATTCCGCATGACCTGTAGTACCCGTACAAACTTCTTTATACGTGGGATGTTGGGTGGCGCCGCCACTATAACCACTGGCTACTTTATTAACACCCTTCAATTGCTGAAATACAGCTTCGGTACACCAGAAACAGCCTGTTCCTAAAGTGGCAACAGAAATATTATTGTCCGGCATGCAGGTAATTAGTTAAATGACTGATCGTTTCTTCCTGAGATAAGATCGTTTCTTTTACCAGGTCATTGATAGAAAGAATACCGATCGCTTTATTATTTTCAAAAACTGGCAGATAACGGATATTCCTGTCAGACATCAACGACATACAATAATCAACTTTATCAGCCGGGCTCACTTTAGGCAGATCATCCGAAAGGATTTCTGTAACCTTGGTATCACTTGAAGATTTACGATTCAATACTATTTTTCGGGCATAATCTCTTTCTGTCATAATACCTACATATTCATCTCCTGATAGAACAACAACTGCTCCGATATTTTTTTCAGCCATGATGGTAAGGGCATCAAATACTGATGTGTCGGGGGTTACAGCAATTAAATTGATGCCTTTACGGGAAAGTACATCAGAAACTTTTTTATTCATACGACAGTTTTTAGGTACTTGTAAAATACAACTTTAATCCCAAAAAATCAGTGAATCTGAAAAATAAAAACAAGAATAAACACATTATTTCAATATTTTTTTGGGATTAAATCTTCCGCTCCGTACTTTTGCGCCGGAGAGATGGCAGAGTGGTCGATTGCGACGGTCTTGAAAACCGTTGACTGTTACAGGTCCGGGGGTTCGAATCCCTCTCTCTCCGCCTGATAATTGCTCAATTATCTCAAAACCCATTAAAATCTAATATTTAATGGGTTTTTTGCATTTTAACCCCCTTAAAATCCATCATTTTACCCCATCCTTACATGTCTATATCCTTGTCTTTTTACCTCTTAAAATCAATCCAATGATTTACGTGTAAATATTTGATTTTTAACGTATTAAATTGTAACTTAATGCCATTAAAATACACTAATCGTTGTCCATGAATCACGTAAATACACCAACCCGAAATACATTCTCTATTCTGTTTTTCATGCACAGAAGTAAAACGAATAAAGACAAAGAACATCCAATTTATTGTCGCCTTACAATTCAAGGCAAATCAAGGGAGTTTTCAACCCAAATTTGGGCTCAAAATGAAAAATGGAATCCTAAGGCTGCCAAAATAAATGGAACGACTGAAGTGGCTAAAACTGCTAATCATACATTGACTACAATTAAGCTAAATCTACTAAATATTAGAGCCGACTTTCAATCACAAGGAAAACTAATAACCCCAGAAATTGTTGTAAATACCCATTTAGGAAAATCGGGCAAATTATACACCTTAATACAGCTCCATGAATACTATAATGAACAACATGTAAAGAAGCTAATTGGAAAGGATTATGCAATTGGTACTTATGAACGTTACAAAACGTCGCTGGATCATCTAAAACGATTTCTAACCTATAAGTACAAAATAGATGATTTATTCCCGCATGATTTAAATTACTCTTTTGCTACAGATTATGAATTTTATCTAAAAACTACAAGAAGTTGTTCTCATAATACCTCTTTAAAATATATCAAAAACCTAAAAGCCGTTATCAATTTTGCCGTAAGACAGGAATGGATAAAAAATAATCCAATTGAACGTTATAGGGGCAAATTGGAGCGTATTGATAAAGAGTTTTTAACCGAGAAGGAATTGAATGTCATTGAAAACAAGATATTGCCTAATGAAAGACTAAATGAAGTAAGAGATGTATTTATATTTTGCTGTTATACCGGTCTTTCGTATTCCGATTCTGTAAAACTTAGTAAACAAAACATTGTACTTGGAATAAACGGCGGTAAACAAATCAATATTAAACGTACTAAAACAGATATTCTTGCGAATATTCCTTTGCTTTCAAAAGCATGGGAAATTATTGAGAAATATAAAGACAATGAATTTTGCCAATATAATGACAGATTACTTCCTACTAAAACCAATCAAAAACAAAATGCTTATTTGAAAGAAATAGCCAATTTATGCGAATGTAATAAGAAATTAACCACTCACACAGCAAGGCATACTTTTGCGACTTTAATGCTAACAAAAGGGGCATCTATTGAATCTGTAAGTTCAATGTTAGGTCATACCAATATTAGAACTACTCAAATCTATGGTAAAATAATAGAGGAGAAGGTGTCCAATGAAATGGTAAAAATCAATGAACAACTTAAAGCGGTTTAAATACCTGGTATTTGAAATTTGCTTCTACATGAATAGGTTGTAAAAAGAATTATATTTGAAAAATTAAAAAATAAAACTAGAGGCATATAAAAACATAAAAATATTTTAACATATAGCGTTTAATTTCTCTTCGTTGGAAAACTGGTAATTTAAAAATGTGCAGAGAAAAAGTTGAATGCTCACGTAAAGCGTGAGTGATTTACTTTCTTGCACAAGGTATACCAGTACCTCCAACGGGATTGTTATTTTGCTCACGCTATTTTATTTAAATAACTGTTAGAGCAAAGCAGTGACAAAATCACTAATTATGTTCAAATTCATATTATATGTTGTAGTAGGATGTCTGTGTATTGCATTCCCTCTTTTACTTGTGCCAATCATTGCAATCTTTTTATTAAGAAGGATGTAAGGATTTGAATTTAGACCATTTATTATGCTAGTTACTATCAATTTCAAACAAAAATTATATGACACCCACAAAACAAAGCAAAACAAAACAATATTTAGTAGTCATAGGCGCATTTCTATTTATGGGATTTGTTTATGAAAAATTGGGCTGTACGGACACCAAAGATAAAAATGGAACATCTACGGAGACTGTTAAAAATGAAATTCCTTCTATGACAGAAGGAGAGTACTTAAAGTATTTTCAAGACAAATGGGATGCTGTTAAATTAGAAACGGAAGGTCAATTTCCACAGTATGAAGATTATCAGGTATCTCTTGAAAATGTTTTGCAAGAAATACTATCAGCTTTACAAAAGGATCCTTCCTTTAAAGTTGATTCGCCATCAAAATTGAATAAACTTAGGCAACAATTAATTGATAGTAAAAAAATGAAAACCGCTATATCAAATTATCTAACATATGGTCAACCAATGTCAGATTATGCACTTAAAGATGCTTGTCAAACTTATTTAGAGCAATATGCAAATGACCCAAATAGTATTGATATTGAAAATTACAAAATACTAAAACAATCAAAAAAGGGATGGGTAGTTGTTGTTAAATACCGAGGCAAAAATGCTTTTGGAGGACTTGTTTTAAATATTAGCACTTTTGATGTTCGTTTTAACCCTTCTGAGAAAATTTATTATGCTGTAAGTGCAAATTGAAGTAGGTTATAATATCTCTATTATTCATCTTTATTAAAAATAACTAGCCAAATCTAGCAGACCATTTTCGAGATACACAAAAATTTAAGCTTTATATATTTTCAATAAAATCACGTACTAAGATATTGCTCAAATAAAACTTTGGCATATGCTCTACCGTTCCTCATAATACCCCATTTACTTAAAAGAACAATCAATGCATAAAAAATAAGCAGCCCTATGCTGACTTTGTAAGCAATATTAATTGGATGGATGTTTTTGAAGATAATAATGTTTGCAACACATGCAAATAATGCTATTAAACTTCCTCCTACTAAGTTTCTTATAAATCCATATTCAATATTATGTTGCAATAACAATTTATTATCTCTGGTTTTATTCCTGATTTGTGATACTGCAAATGCTATTTGTTTCCTAGCTTCTATTTCGTTCTTTTTTTCATCCCGTTGATTTAATAATGCGATGTTTAACTCATTATGTATTTTTTCTCTTAGTTTATCTTTCATGCCATTGCTTAAAGATTTATCAGAATGTAACAAAAAATTAGTTGTAGGCATATGTATTTCTTCTTTGAAATAAAGTCTTTGAAATATCTCTTTGGAAATAAATCGGTTTAGTTGTATTACCCCATAAATTAAACTACCAGTAATTGTAACATGTAAAATGATAGGAACCGCAATTATGTAGCTCATCAAATCGTTAAGTTTAGTACCTAATGTAAAATAATAAAAAATTATTACTGGTATAATAGTAATAAGAGTAGGGTATAACCGAGCTTTGGTGAAATAGTTATTCATAATTATTCAAATATAAATGGTAAAATTTTTTCGTTTGTTACTATCACTGCACATGTAGGAATTGGTGTTGTTCTATTTATTGTAATGAGTTCCTCAATCGTTTGTTTATCCCTACAACTTAGTGATTCTAGATCCATAGGATGTGTATGCCATTCTCCAACATAGCCTATTACTTGGCCAGTTTTTTGTTTTATATATTCCACTTGTTCAGGTAGTCCTTTAACGCCTCTTATGAATCCATTGCATGACCCTTTACTATCCTGAGGTTCTTGTATTATATCAAATACATGAATTGTTTTAGTCTTATAGTTTGAGACGCCTATTAATACTCCGCCTGTTTCAATATCACCTTTTTCTTTACACAATTGAAAAAATTTATCTTTAAGCCCAGGTAACATTCTTAACTCCCATTTGCTACCAACATTGCAGGAATAGATATCGAAAGGTTCTACTAATTGACTTTCACTTTTTATAATAGGCAGTCCTTCATTGTCAAAAATACTTGCGTACATTAAACCTAAGTCGGATATGTTTTGTTTATCACTTTCATTATGTAGCACCTTTGAAAATATGCTGGAATGTAAAGAGATGATATCATCGGGCATAATAGTAGTTGACGAACTACATCCTAGTCCAACACTTAAATTTGTAACTTCTCGTTCGGAATCTCTTTTTCTCCAATCTTCAAAAATTGGGTTTTTGACAGCTTCATAATATGCTAAGCTTACAAGATCATCAATTCTCGGATTTCTGTTTGCCCCTTCAATATATAATAATCCCAATTTTCCATCATTCACTATTTCGCAGCGAGCAATACTCAGGTTTTCAGGAACTTCTTTTTGAACTAACCAATTTAAAACATTGTTACTAGCTGTAGTATCAATAAGCCAGTCATAATTATTTAGTATTTCATCTGAAATATTATGAATCTTATAATCATAAGCAACAAAACCATTGGTGCTATCTGATTCAAATAAATCTTTTATTTCCTTTATTACTGCATTCGCCTTATTAAGGCCAATTTTTCCATTATATAGAGCGTGTCTTGTTAAATTATGTTGTAAAAAATCGTCACTATCTATTACTCCTATATCCATTTTCCCACTTCGGGCATCATGTATAATAATTTTAGAGCCCAAAGATCCTGCACCAACATAAAAAGACTTTGAATTTCTTTTTTCGCCTGAGACTTTTTCGGCTAACGCTTTACTAAATGGTTCTATATGTGATTGTATAGACACCTTTGCACTACCAGGAATTTTATTTTTTTTTAATTCACCTGCACTTATTAAAAAGTTAATAAACTCATAATCACCATCGTATCCAATAATTTTTTTTGGCCTTTTAATAGCATATATAACCGGAATGCCATTACGTAAATGAAGGTCAATGTTTCGATAATTAGTTATCAGGTCATTTATGTCAATACTTCTCGCTTGAAAATACAATTTTAATTCATCATAGTTTTTAGGCAATTCAGTATAATAATCACTTTCAATAGCGTTATCTTCTTTCCAAATTAATATTGAAAACAGAGGGAATGCTTCTATTTTATCTTCGAGTTTGGTATTAATTTTTTTTATGGCCTCCAACGTAGTTGCAATGCTTATAAATGGAATAAGCGATAAACTTCTGTAAGTTAAACTATGAACATTTTGATAGTCGTCTTTATATACATATCCTAATAATATTGCAAACGGATTCTCAGAAGTAAATCTTAAATTTTCACTTACAATTCTATTTAGCATATCGTATTTGTAAATATGATATCCTTTATAACTTTCTAATCGTATAGGGTCAAATTCATCGCCATCATCAACTAATTTTCCAATAGCGGCTTTAAAAAGCCACTGTTCTGTGACAGCCAATAAATCATGGGTAGTTTTATTTGAAAACCATTCGTTTGGATCATTTCTTACTAAACATAATCTAGCAGGCTCAGTTTCATTTTCACTTGCATATAAATGAGACAAATACTTTTTAGGAAAATCTTTTCGATTGCTTAATATTCTTGGGATTATATTCGGATACTGAGTTAAAGAGAATTTTATTAATATGGGTTCTTCTGATCTTATATCAATATCATTTACAGTGCCCATTGGTGGAATGGGCACTGTGAACACAACAGGAATGGCTATGTTATAATTATCAAATTTAAGAATCGCTACTTCTTCCAAATTAAAGAACCGTTTGATCTCATTAATACTATTATTAATAGATTCAGGTAATTCTCCAGTATAGGGTTCTAATTCTTCACTAAAAAGCATATTTTTCTCTTTTATCCTTGCTTTACAATTGTGGACGCTGCACCTGAGCCCCCAGCTGAAACAGTAGCATTCCCTACTTTGGTAGACGGAGGTCTTACAGGTCCATTTACTGTAATAATAAACTCAATAGGTTTAGGGCCAGATTCTTTAGGTTCAATTGCAGTATTTAAAAATTTTGCTGATGATTCTAAATTGTCTATGTATGTAGTTTTTGCTAAATAACTAGGTGGGTTTTTATCATCATCTACTATTTTTTTACTTGAAGAAATAACAATACCGCCCTTTCTTTGGTATTTTAAAACTTCTAAGGAGCTTTCCTGTGGTTCATCTTTATTATCATGTTCATTAAAAAATGTCCATGAACAGTGATGTGGTGCTAAAAATAGATCCCATTCTAACGCATTTTCCGATACATCTTTTCCTGAATTGATTGTCTTATCAAGAATAACACCCCAAGCGATATAATCGGCATCGCCACCAAACATGGCAAGTGTAGAAAAATTCTTTGAAGTTAGGCTTTGCTTAAATCTTGCTTGAAAAACAATGCTAGCAGTATTTTTCTTTTCATGATCGGCTGAAGCTAGTTGTGTTTTGAATGGTGCATGTATAAAAATCGAAAATAAACTTTGTTCTTTATCATTAAATTTTGTTACTACATCTCCAGGAATTGCTCTTAAATGATTTAATTCCGCATAATCTTTATTGCCATCATAACCTATAATTTTTATTCTATTGCCTGGGAGATTTCTGTCATTATCCTTTTTTCGATGCAATTCTATTCTTCTTTCAGCTTCAAGTTGATAAGCGTCTTCTTCTTCATTTGTTGATTCTTCTGCAATCATAGGAGAGAACCACATTTCATCAATAATTATTTCATTAGCATCTCTGTTCTTTTCAGAATATTTTTTTGGATCTCCTTGATAAAAATGTTTTCGAAATCCTCTACAATGATCTTCGTCGCCATGTGTTAAAATAAAAATATCAACAAACGGATTTTTATCTCTTTTCTTAATAGAGCTCAATAAATCTTTTTTTACATCAAATATTAGTGGATCAGTGCTGTCGACAGAACTTTGTCTGATATCACAATCTACTAAAATTGATGTCCCATCTTCTAATATAATAAGAGAATTGTCTCCATTATCTACTGGGTAGTATTTAATCTTATTGTCCATTTTTTTTAGTTTATGTTGTTTATAATGTTAAGTTGGTTCGTCTTTTTGCATGTTATCATTAGCATAATTGCATACTTATATAACTGCAGTACATTGCTATAACTCCTAATAATCTGGTAACTAACTTCTAAATGGGCGATGATAATTACATTCACTTTATCAAATCAGGAAGAGGGGAAGAAAATGAGAAACTTTAATGGTATTATCTATATTCTTACTTAATTAGGCTACCATGCCAAAGTCCTCTTGGGGATTTGAACTCACTATGCTCTCACAAGCAATGCGCTCATACAGCGAGGATTGTGCCAAAAGTTAATAAAATGCAAAAATGTCAAACTAGCAATTTTCCACATAATGTGGTTAATTTAATCAAGTTATTGATACTAAGTGTTTTAGTATTTTTTGGCTAAATAAATTGGTTTTATTCTTGTGTATTTGAATGTGCCGTTTGCCTGCCAATAATACATTATAATGTGTCATAAATACTTATAGGGTAACGTTAGTGTCATGAATTGGCAGTCTTTATTTCATTATAAACTTACTTTTTGTGCCGTTTGTTATGTAAGCTTGCAATACGTGATTTCTCAATTGCATTATAAATTTGTGCCAGTGTATTAATATATAATAAGGATTGATTAGGTAAAATTTCCTGCAATTCTCTGAAATGTGTTTTTTTCCAACTTTTTATCAAACTTTCTCGGATTTCAAAATATTCAGCTATTTCCGATTCTTTACAACCTGCTAAAATTAAATGAAGAACAACACGTTTGTGCTTCAGCATAGCCAATTTTGCCATTTTTGCGCTTGTAAATGTTTTCTTGCAATCGACACATTTGTAACGTTGATTTCGCTTTCTATCAACTCCATTTTTTACACAATAATAGCTTTTACAATATATACATTTCATGATATTTATCACACACACAAGATAATTTGTGTTGATTTTATAAATGTAATAATATTTTATAATTATATCACTTACAGTTTATTATATCCCAAATTATAGCAAACTATTTTTTTTAAAATTTGTGTTTTGTTTAAAACATTCATTCTTATATATTCTCGGTTTAACATCTAACCAATGTATTTAAACGAAATAGCAACTAAAGCTGATATAGAAGAAGTATTAAAGGCGATTGAAAAATTGCAGCTATTGATTGGTGGTAATAAAAATGTTGAACAAAAGTTCCTTAGATCATCCGATGTACGAAAAATGCTTCATATATCAGATGGCACTTTACAAAGATTACGTGTTACCGGAACATTAAATGCTAAAAAAGTAAATGGTACATGGTTCTATAAACTAAACGATGTAGAGAAATTAATAACCTAAAAAATAAACAAAATGAAGAAGAAAAAAATACCACTAGGAAAGTGGTTCTTGTTTTTACCAGCCGAAATTATGAATGACGAAGACCTGTCAGCTAATGATGTAATGATTTTGGGTGCGATAATTCAATTAGACAAGGATGAAAAAGGGTGTACGGCTAATAATTATTATTTATCAAGAATTGCACATTGTAAAAAGGGTACTGTTAGTCGGTCAATTAATAGAATTCTTATCCCCAAAGGCTATATTAAATACAATAAAAAAAATGAAGATGGCATATATGTAAGAAGGGTAAGAGATGACTTAAAAATGGATAAGGCATTACGACTATCTGAGCATAGTAAACTATCTAAAAAAATAGAAGGGTCATACGAAAAACGTAAGGATATATATGAAGATAAAAAAGAAGTAATTGAAGAAACAAAATTTAATGATAAAAAAGAATGGGAATTAGTCGAAAAATTATTAGATATCCCTTTTCTAAATAAATGGAAGTTTTATGAGAGTTGTAAAAAAACATATAAAAGTATTTGTTCTATTTTATGGGATGAAAAAACTGTTGCCGATTTAATAAAATTATGTACGAAACTATATTACACATTTATTGAGGATTTAAAATCTTTTGGCGAGAAAAAACAAATGGAACAATTATTAAAGATTTTGAATGCATTATTAAGCAACAAGCCTAAATTTTTTAAAGACTCTTTGCCGTTTGTTTTTGTTCGTTTTTGGAATAAGGCGATTAATGAAGAAAGATTCCAACGGCAATTATCTTATATAGTTATCAAAGATCGTGACAGCGAAGAAACTTTTTAATGATCTCATTTGTATAAACCTTTGAGCTGACCCCCTCCATTAAATGTAAATTTATAATTTTATGAATGGGGTTACTCTACAGGTATAAAAAATCAAATTTGAAGATTCTAGGTGCACAACATTGGTACAAGTACTTTTTCTATTTTTTTGCATGTTATTTTTTCTAAAACTTACTTAATGTAATTTTATTGATTATCAAGGTAGTTATTATTACTTGTCATTAGTACAAGTGAGGATTATTGCTCAAAACAAGCTTTTGTAAGTCAGTGTAGAAAACATTTTAATATGGGAGAAAATTAAAGCGCCATAAAACACAAGCTAAACATGTAACAATACCTTTATCCTTTTATGATAAACATTTAGATAAAGAGATTACTACAAGTTCTCTTATATAGGTAGGATGCGTTTAAAGAGTAAAAAAATATCAAAAACTGCAGGAGCTGTTCATCCGACCAACTGAAACTTGGATTTGAAATTAGTTCATGTTTAATTATTGTCTGTAAGAAGTTTCCAATCTTTGGTATAGCCGTCAAAAATGTTGTCAGTAATTAAATTTTCTGTCACATGTGCGATTGACATACTTGTAATCGGCATTTCATTCAGCAAGGTTTGAATGTTTGATAGATTCTCCCAATCTTCTTTCGATGGTCCAGGAACTAAAACCGAGGCAACTTCTGAAAAGCCAGTCTCTTTGTCTTGAAGGCAAATGTTTATTATGAAAGAACGCCATTCTGCAGGCTCTTTAAGATAACAAAGACCTAAAGGCAAACGTATTCCTTCTGTTTTTGCAATACTGCCTAACCAAAAAGACGGGTTAAGAACAGGATATTCACATTCATCATTAAGAAACTTCCTTACCATTTCACCTGTATTTGAAAAAACAAATTCATAGCCCCACATATCAAAGCAGGTCAGGTATGCTGTTTTAACTAACGCCTTTGAAACCTTTTTTTCATCAGGATTTTTTTGAGTCAGTTCGATTTTATAATCGTGATTGTCTTTTGAATATTCAATAAACTTATCCAAAAACGGAGCATGAATATCTGGGTTTGGCTTTAAACTAATCTCAATTTTACCATCCTTGTCAATTGTAAGCTTACTTGGATACCTACCCGTTAGATTAGTGGCAATAAATTTAGAATTGAGAGATGCTTCTGGAGTACTATTATTAAAAGCCAATTGTTGTATTTTTTCTTTTAATGAGAAATCATAAAAAGTACCAGCGTCATTATTACATTTTTTACAAACAAGAATTTTTTGAAATCCTCCTATGCTTTCAGGAGGGTAGTGGTCAAGTGAAAAGTCTGCATGCATTCCTAATCCAATTGTTTGCTCGACAATAATACCATTCATTAAGCAAAGTGGACAGAGGTATGCAAAATGTTCAGGTGGATTTGCTGTGTCGACAAAGAAGCGATGCAAATATTTATCAGGATAATTTTTTAAGGATTTGAAATAGGTTAATAAATGAGATTTTATAACCTCTGGTTTAATATTAGTACTCCCGTCTGTCATTAATGGTAAAATATTGTTTCGAGGTTTTGCAAGTCATTGCTGGAAGTAAAAGTTACCTGTAACTTCAGTTTTTACGCAATTACCAAAATAAATATCTGGTATTTTTTTTAAAATTTCCTTAGATCTTTTTGCTAAATATACAACAATACATTGACCGTCATTTGCTGAACAAACACCAATCCCTACAACATCGTCATAGATACGAAGTCTTTGATATAATTTTTTTGATGCATCTGCAGCTTTCATATCTTATATTCTATCACATAGTTTATAATGAAACTCTTAACTTACTGAAAAGAGGATCAATTTTATTGGAACAACTATATAGTGTCCCATTCCCACAAAAGTGTAACCCCACTAACATATTAGTTCCATATTCAAGTACTACTGAGCCAGAGTCTCCGGCTTGTGAAAAGAAGTCTGGAGTTGAAAAATCCTCTTTCGTACCTGAAATTACAATTTGATCTTGATAATCTAAAATAACTCCATTATCATCCTCTACCTTTAAACCTGAGTTGATACTTCTAATAACACCAAATGTCTTGCCAGTTTTAATGCCAACTTTATAAACTTTCATTCCGATGGTTGGCGATTTGACTCCCATAATAGGGCTACCGACGCTAGGAATATTTTTTTGCATTTCAATGGAAATGGGGCCAGCTAATGCCGCATCAAAATTATTTACCCCACTTGGATCAGGTCTAATAGAGCGAACAAATAAACCAATTGCATCTTCTTTTTTCCCACCATTAGAAGTTGAAGGCTGTACAATAAAATTATCTTTATTGCCAGCATCACTAAATAAGACGTGATGATTGCTTAAGATATAGTTGTTCCCATCGTCGATGTCTTTCACGAAGCATCCCAATGTTCCTCCCCAATTTTCGACAAGGGGACCAATTGAGCAACCAATTTCAAGAGGTCTTTTTCTTACTTGTAATTCGAATTTTTCGGATTTTGTACTTACAATATCGGTTTTATTAAGACCGAAAAATTCGATTATGGGCGTAATATATAAATCGTCATTCTGACTCATTAACTCAATAACATAGGCTCCTTCTAATGAGTTAATAACATTTACTGCGAAAACTTCACCAAATATATCATAAACCAAATCTGAAGGTTCAGGTTCATCTTCGAAATCTCCAGCAAAAACCTCTCGATTTTTTCTATTAAAGAAAAATCTATCGCAAATTTCTAATTGAATTTCTACTGCTTTTTCGTATGTCATAATTTGTTCATTATAGTTGAAGCACTGCTTCCATCCGCCACTCATTTTGGCAAATCCAATGTTAGCAGCATAACCTAGTGCAAAATTTCTTAAATTTCTGCTAGTAAATCCTTGATGTTTGTCTTTTAATCCAATCCCAACCTTCTAATGGTAGCCAGCCATTTCTATTTTTCAAATTGACTTCAACTAATAGAAATCTTTTATTTGGAATTATCTCTTTAATCTCTTGTTGCAAAACTGTCGCATTTTTTGTGTCGGCTATAAGTATATAGCATGATTTAATATAGTGCCACCAATTAATTACACTTGGGCAATTAATAAGCAACTCATGGAATGACTTATAATCAAGATTATCGTCTCTGTCAAAAGTTAGTATGTAAGCAGTTCTACTCATCTGATTCTCCTTCATTATTACCTTCATCAATTTGTAATTGATAAGGATTTGTTATGTCAACAATATTTCGTGCGTCAACCGGTAATAGATTGTCTTTGTCTCCAAGTATTTCTAAAGATTGTTTTCTTAAATGATATTGTTCAGAACGTAAATAATCCGGATTAGTGAAGGTAAAATAGAAGTATCCAAAACCTGCAATTAAAAATAGGAGTGCAGCAAAACAAAAAAGTAGTAATGTAACCCAAACTAACTTGCAAAAAATAGCAGAAATTACCGCAAGTACAAGCACCCAAAGTCCATAGAATAATGGCATGTCAACCACATTCTTTACTTTGATTTTATTTACTTGCTCTGTTAATTTCGTCCAGTCCATTTTAAACTTGGTTTCGTGAAAACACTATTTACATTTTTTGTAATAAAACATTGAAAAGGGGGACACTAACTCAAATATATATGAAAGTTTAATTGGAAGCAATAAAACAGGCAGTTACACCAACGATATTTGCATAATTCTATATAAAATATCCAATTTGTTCAATATTTCCCCAATTCCCGTGAAAATGTCCTAATCATTGTCCATTTTACCCCCTTATCCCTAAAACCCTTACCAATTCACTATATCCTTAAAATCTTCAAATCCCTCTCTCTCCGCCTCATAAATTTAATCGATTTAAAAGCCTGTGAGTCATACTACTTACAGGCTTTTTTGCTTTTAAAATTTCTGATACATGCTTTTTTAAAGATAAAAACCTACCCTGCAAAAACCAGACAAGATATTTTCAAGTACTAAAAAAAGGGCATAGTTTGGTAAAATCCGCAAATGCAATCCGTATATTTTCGAGTTTTCCGAGTTCAAGTACTCAATCTTTGAAAACAGGTCAAATTTCTTTGGTTCGGATGCAACGTTTTATCAAAAAAAAGTAACTTGCATATGTGTAGTAGGATATCTACAAGACTGGCAAAAGTTACTTACTCCCCTTAATCAAACCAATTGATGATTTAGTTGTTGTTGAAGTGTTAGCGAACCATTATTTGTATTAAAATTAATTAAGTGAGGAAATTTTACATTTTGTTATTTGTCGTTTCCCTGCTATTTTCAAGTGATCTTGTAATGGCCAAGCCACTTGCATGTCCTTCTCCCGGTACATATACTATTGGTCCTACAGGAAATTATGCGTCCATCACAGCTGCGTTAACAGATATCAGTTCTTGTGGTTCTTTATCCGGTGCATATATTTTCGAATTACAAAGTACTTATGTATCTACAGTTGAAACATTCCCGATAACCATTCCCAATCTTGGTACTACAGCAACCAATACCGTAACATTCAGACCGGCAGCCGGAGCAACCAATCTCTCCATTGTAAGCAGCAATGATAGTTGCACTATAAATCTGAACGGAGCAAAATATATTTATTTCGATGGAAGGGCAGGAGGCACCGGTACAACAAAAAATCTTACGATAGAAAATACAAGTACCTCTTTATATGTTCTTAACGTTGCAGGAGCCAGTTCCTCGGGAACAACTATTACGCTTACAGGATCTGGCGCTTCTACAACAGGCCTTGTAGCCGGAATGTTTGTGGGTGTATCGCCTGGTAGCGGGTTATTTGCTGCCGGTACAAAAGTAAGTTCTGTTACAGATGCAACACATTTTGTTGTAACAGCTGCGCCTACAAGTGCGTTGAGTGCTACTACCGTTATCACTGCCGGATACAATAATGCTGCCATTAAATTCATTAATGATGCATCCAACAACACGATCAAATATTGTTATATAAAAAGCAGGAATAAAAGCGCTACTTCCTCCACAGTATTTTTTTCAAATACTACTGGAACAACCGGCAATGACAATAATACAGTAGACAATTGTGATATTGGCGGAGATGCCACCAATACACCACTCAATGCAATCTATTCAGATGGATCTACAACTTCTTCAGCAACGTATAATAGTGGTAATATTATTTCCAACAATGATATTCATGATTTTTATAACGGCATAGCTTCTCCAAGTGGTGTACTGCTTCGGAATTCCAGCGATTGGACGATCACCGGGAACAGTTTGTACCAATCTGCTACCAGGAATTTGACCACCAATAGTATTCAATTTAATGGTATCAATGTTACCAGCTCCTGCACCAATAGTTTTCAAATCAATAATAACTATCTGGGAGGAACTGCATCAAAAGCTACTGGAGGGGCACTCACTTTTACAGGATCAGGGCAATTTCTTGGTATCGCTACTTCTGTTGCAGGCGCTACTTCAACCATTAGCGGGAATAAGGTAATGAACATCAATTTTACATCAGATGGAGCTACCGCTAATTTCAGACCAATTGGTATTTTTGCTGGTGCGATGAATTGCACATACGATACGATCAGTAATATTCAATTGGCACTATATTCATCTAATGCTTTTGCTTCCATGATTCAATGCGGAACCGGAGCTTTATCATACACAACGATTGATATTTCTAATAATGTCATTAAAGACGTTTCTCTGATCTCAACTGTTTCGCCGGCATTAAGAGCTATCAGTTTTCAGGGTTCTCCAAGCATCGGATATACTGTTAACAATAATCAAATCAGTAATTTTTCTTCAAGTGCCAATATCAGTATCATGGGAATCTTTGCTGATGCCAGGTTTGGAACATGCACTATCCAAAGTAATACGATCAATAATATATCACAAACTTCTACCAGTGCTGCAGGTGCAGCGTATGGCATTACCACCTACTTTGGATCCAATCTGAGTATGACCATCCAAAAAAATACCATAAGCAATATATCATCCAGTTCTACCTATACTACAGACCCTATTGCTGCCGGAATAATTGTTTACTCTACAGGCACAGCAAATGTGATTGACAGTAATATTGTTTCAGGTATTCGTGCTACCTACAACTCCACATCTTTAGCAGTAGGAGCAAGTGGCATCAGCATTTTATCTTCGGCAGGAGGTGGTAATTTGCGTAAAAACAAGATCTATGACATTACCAATATCAGCAATAATACCGGTAGTCTTGTAGCCGGTTGCCAGATAGCAAGCGGTAGCTGGACAGTTGCCAACAATATGATCAGCCTGACCAATGGATCTTATACAACGGCGGCTTTAGTGGCAGGTATATATGATAAAACAGGAACAACAGGAACAAGAAATTACTACTATAATAGTGTGTATGTAGGCGGTAGTGGACCGGCAGATAGTTATGGGGCGGCATTATTATATAATTGCGGAAGCGGTACGGCCGTGATCAAAAATAATATTCTTGCAATGGCCAGATCTAAAGGTGCCGGTTCTGCAAGTTTTTATGCGATCGCTAATAAAACATCCAACACAGCAAACTTCACTTCTGACAATAACATCCTCAATTCGTCATCCTCGTCTTCAATTGGTTTATGGGGTACAACCCTCGTAACAAATGACAAAGATTTTACTTCATGGAAATCTTCTACAGGCGGAGATAATAACAGTTTTAGTAACGAGTATATCCCATTCACCGATGTAACTACCGGAAATTTACATATCAATACGGCCGATGTTACGTTGGCAGCAGCAGCATATGTAAGCAATATAGAAAGCAGGGGAGCAACCCTAAGCACAACAGTCGATCTGGATAATGATTCCCGCCCGGGCCCGACAGGCTCTATCCTTAGCAGTTCATCCGCTCCTGATATCGGTGCCGATGAAGTAGATCTTGTTTATGGCGGAGATAATATATGGCTCGGCACCACTTCCAGTGTTTGGACAAATGCCACCAACTGGAGTATCGGTGTACCTAATTCAACCAGAAATGCTGTGATACCTGCTGGTACTCTTTATGCTCCGGCAATATCAGCATCAGGCAGTACAAAAAATGTGATCATTGGTTTAGGCTCCTCCTTAACAGTGACTTCATCCTTGTCAATCGCAGGTATAATAAGAAATTCTGGTACCTTCAATGCAGAAAGCGGAACGATCGAATTGAATGGCACGACGGCCCAGGCCATCAGCGGAACGGTATTCACCAATAAGACCATTGACGGCCTTAAGATATCAAATACCGCAGGCGTAACTGTTTCATCTACTGCCGGCGACACATTGAATATAACAGGCAGTATCAGCTTTGGTAATGTCAATAATACCACTTTAAATACAGGAGATAATATCACCTTACGGTCAACCGCAAACGCAACTGCAAGAATAGCGGATGTTACTAACGGTGGAGTTAATAGTGGAGATACGATCGTTGGTAAAATGATCGTTGAAAGATATCTTCCGATGCAAAACTCTTCTGTATCCCGTAGATGGAGATTATTGACCACTCCTTTGTTGTTAACAGGATCTCCTTCTATCAGCCAGGCATGGCAGGAAGGAGTAGCTAACAGCAGTTTGAGTTCTCCTATCAATCCAAGACCTGGCTATGGCACTCAAATAACCAATGGTAATACCGCCGCCGCTGTAGCCAACGGTTTTGATATTGGCTCAACAGCAAACCCTTCTATCTTTTATATGAATCCGGGATTGGCGCCTACATGGACAGCGCCTACCAGCACCTTGTCTACTTTGATAGCGAGTAAAGAAGGATTTATGATCTTCGCAAGAGGAGATAGAAGCGTTATCATCAATAACCAATTTGTTTCTGCCGCACCAACAACACTGGCTCCAAAAGGAAATGTACAAATTGGGAATGTAACAAAAACGCTTGTTACCGGAAAGCAGGTGATCGGAAATCCTTACGCCTCTGCCATTAGTTTTGATAAGGTATTACTGAACGGAGCTACTCCTAACGATGCCGGGTATTACTTTTATTATTGGGATCCTAAAACAGATGGATCACATAATGTAGGAAAATTCATCACTGTAAAAAATGACGGCATAGGTGAGCCATCTCATTATACTGTTACACCAAATACCAACTCGAGTGGTATCACTGATGGTAAGATAGAATCGGGGGCTGCCATTGTTATTAATTCTGCCGGCGCACCTAACACCATTACTTTTCATGAAACAGATAAAATAACCACCAGCAGCACTGTTGGTATTGCCAGCAGACCTATTGCTACTGCAGGAGCAGCCGATCTTTCTAAAGTGTACACCAATCTGTATTACATTAGCAGTGATGGCACTAAAATGATTGCCGATGGTGTGGCCAACACCTATTATCCAACTTATAACAATGAAGTTGATTTTGCTGATGTACCTAAATTGATCTCGTTCAACAGTAAAGAAAGTATCAGCATTTTGAGAGACGGAAAATTGCTTTCTATCGAAACAAGAAAAACATTGACAACACTTTCCGACACTACATATTTTGAAATACGTAACCTGGATAGCAAGAATTACAGACTGGAATTTACCGCTGAGAATTTCAAAACAAAATATGATCTATACCTGGAAGATGCAGCTACAGCCAGCACCATTCCTATAGCGTTGGGAGTGACTTCGGGTACCGGTCATTTTGATTTTATTGTAAGCAGTGATATACCGGGCTCTGCCAATACTGCCCGTTTTAAATTGCTATTAAGACCTTCGGCGGAATCAGCACCATTACCAGTTATTTTCAGCAGCATTAAAGCAGGAAAATCGGGTAGCACTAATTTCATTACATGGAAAGTAGAGAACGAGATCAATATCAATCAGTATGCAATTGAAAGATCTACAGACGGTATACATTTTAGTGTATTAAATGAAACTGCCGCTAACAGCAACGGCACCAACAGCTATACATTTATTGATGTAAATGAAATGACAACACCATTTGTGTACTACAGGATTAAAAGTATCAGCAACACCGGGCAATATTATTACAGTGCGATCGCAAAAGTGAGTAACAGTGAACAAATAACAGCTGTAAATATTTATCCAACAGTGATCACTGATGGGCAAATACACATTGCCATCAATAATTTACCAAAAGGAAAATACCTCATTCAACTTTCTGATATGGTTGGCAGAATATTACTGCAAAAAAACATCGGATACAATGGGGGAGATGCCATAGAATCTATCCCGGTAAACAACACACTTCCTGCCGGAAAATACCAGGCGACCCTGATACACCCCGACAATACACAAAGCGTTTACACCGTAATATTGCGTAAATAGTTCCATTTCACCCATTTATAGCTGCTTTTCTAACCGCATCGGGCTAAACTTATGCACAAGATTTTAAGTTTTGAATTGCTCAAGACTTTTTCAACCAATGTGGAAATAATTACATAAATCGTATTGCTTTTTTACATAAATTGCAGTTATGATGCCTTTGTACTAAAAAATTATTGCAGAATAACACAACTTTCTTAATGATTTCATAATTCATTAGTGGTACTATTTTTGCTTTTATTTCGTAAATTGCATTAAGTAAAATCCTCTTCCAGCAAATATTCCATTACCAGTATCGAAAACAATTTAAACAGGCAACTGTTTACCTACTTTACGTATCAGTGTTTTAACGATTACTTTTCATAGTGTGAAAAAGACACGAATGAATAAAAATATTTTATGAGGAGATTTTACTTATTGTTGTTAGGAGTTTGTTTTTTGTTATCCGGAAAAATTGTAGCGCAAACTACTGTCTTTACGGATGATTTTAACAGGGCTACGCTTAGCCCCGGAGGTACTCCAAGTATGACCTACACGTCTACGCTTGCCAGTAATATCTCTGCTACTACAGCCTCTTCTACTTACTTAAGTATTGGATCTGGAGCTACAGCCCCCACAAGTGGTATCTCTTACGTAACGGGCAGCAACTCCACATTTTCTTCTCCTTTTTCTACCACACTCAGCAGCAATACCGGTCTGGTAACCTGGACATTTAATTTCAGGTGGAACAGAGCCTCATCAAATAATCCGGCAGCTCCTGCAAGTGGAGCTTACGGAACTGCAATTGTATTGGCAGGATCAAGTGCCACCATTTCCACTGCAGGAAATGGATATGCCATTATCTACGGAAATGCCAGCACTCCGGATCCTATCCGGTTAGTTGCGTATACAACAGGTGTTACAGGTACACTTACTAATATCTGCACTTCGGGTGCAAGTGATATTTCTGCAACTAATAATTATGCCAGTGTACGGGTAACCTACGATCCCTCTACCAACAACTGGTCATTATATGTCAGAGATGATGGTGCCAGTGCCTGGGCCGATCCATCCAGCGGCGTTACCACACAAAAGGGTAGTACTACTGCAAACAGTACATACACCGGATCTGCATTGAGTACATTTGGCTTTTTATGGTCTCACAATACCGGAGCCAATTTGAGTTCTGATTTTGATAATTACAAAGTAACGGTAGCAACAGGGGCAACAAGCTATTACTGGAATGGAGCCAACACAAACTCTACTGATATAGGTTCTTTTACCTGGAATACAACAGATAAGAACTGGAGTACACCAACCAGTGCAGTATTTGCTTCCGGAGCAGGTTCTATCTGGCCATCTGCAAGTGGAACGTATGATGCTTATTTTAATAACACACAGGCAGGAGTAAAAGCTGTTACATTACCAGCGGGTACATTGGCGTATGCACCAAACAGTACAAATATTGGCACATCCGGCTATTCGTTTGTAACTGCGGCAAGTGCTGCGGCTACACTGCCGGGGCCTGTTTCTTTAAGTAGTAATACATTAACGCTGGCCGCCGGTTCAGGTGGCTCGGTTACACTCTCGGGAATAGTAAGTGGTTCAGGAGCGATCAATCAAAACGGAGCCGGCACAGGAATTTTAAGTGCGGCAAATACATATAGCGGAGGTACTACCATTACTTCGGGTACCCTTCAATTGGGTGCAGCAGGTGTATTGGCAGATGCAGGTACCATCAATTTAGCCGGTGGCGACCTGAGTTCGGGTGCTTCTGCCGGATTTAATGAAACGATGGGAGTACTAACGCTCTCGGCTACCTCAACAATACATTTAGGTACGGGTAGTCATACACTCACTTTTGCTAACAGTAGCGGTGCCAGCTGGACAGGTAGCACTACCTTGACCATTTATGGCTGGACAGGAACAGCAGGAGCAAGCGGCACTGCAGGAAAGATAGTGGTAGGATCTGGTGGACTCACCAGCGGACAATTGGCACAAATAACTTTTAATGGTTATGCCGGTGCAGCAACAATTATCAGCGGAGAAGTAGTACCAGGATCAACGTCTCCAACAATTACACCTAGTACATCCACACTTACCGGACTTACTTATGTTGTTGGAAGCGGTCCATCTGCCAGCAGCAGCTTTACAGTAACAGCCACTAATTTAACTGCCGGCGGAGGTACCATCACATTTACAGGCTCTACCAACTATGATGTTTCTACCACCAGTTCTACAACAGGTTTTGGCAATACAGCTACACTAACGTACACGGGTACAGGCAGTTTGGCCAGTAATACTGTTTGGGTAAGATTGAAAGCAGGGTTGGGTGTAAATTCATATAATTCAGAACTGATCACAGTTGCTGGAGGTGGCGTAAGTTCTACTACCATCGTTACTGTTAGTGGTTCTGTAACACCAGTCGTAACCTGTAACACCCCATTATTGGAAGAAAATTTTGAATATGGAGGCTCTACAAGTACTGACCTTAAATCATTGACATCCGGTAACTGGGTAACCAATACGGGAACCAATTTCAATTATGCCACTACCAGTTTAACCTATTCAGGATATGGAAGTTCAGGTGTTGGAGGATCAGCAGCTTTTAATACAAGTAATACAGAAGATCTGTATCGTTCATTTACCGGAACAGCAATTACTTCCGGATCGGTATATGCATCTTTCCTGATAAATTTAACCAATGGAACAAGTACTACAAATGATTACTTTGCTTCATTGATGGCCTCAAGCCCAAGTCCAACTTATGCCACCCGTATCTTCGCACAAAATACAAGCAGTACTACTTTTAAATTAGGTATAGGCAAAACCGGTTCAGATAACCAAACAGCCGACCTTAATTTTGGCACTACTTATCTAGTGATCCTAAAATATACATTTGTTGCCGGTGGAACGAATGATCCATTTTCACTGTGGGTTATTTCTGGTTCGGTTCCGGCTACTGAAGCTGCTGCAGGTTCAGCTACGATTACTGCAAACACAGCTACAACCGATGCCACCGATCTGAAATACTTTGGGTTGAGACAGGGGAATTCTCCTACCAGTAGAACTGAAGGATACCTGGATGGTATACGTGTAGCAACAAGCTGGGAAGACTTGGTATGTGTTCCATCTGCAGCTACAGATTATACGTGGACTGGATCGGGTAATAATACCTTGTGGACAAACACAGCTAACTGGAGTCCTAATACGGGTTTTCCAACTTCGTCAGATAATGTGATCATCAACACAGCTCCAACTTATTTATTGAATATTACAGACTCACGTACTGTAAAGAATTTTACATTGAACGGTACAGGTAATTTCAATATGGCTTCTACCGGAACACTTACTATCACAGGTACCGTTACTTACGGTGGCACTGCTACTGCAACCATAAGTTGTGGAAGTACAGTGAATATCACCAGCAATTTATCTCAACCGATCCCTCCATTGAATTACGGAAATCTGAATGCCACAGGAGGCAACAGGGTATTACCTACAGGAGGAACAGTAGGCATTTGTAATAGCTTTACCCGTGGTACAGGAACCTACACCATCAGTACCAGCACAGTGAATTATATCGGCACAGCTGCTCAATCAATTGCAGACGGTGATTACTATAACCTTACATTGAGTAATAGCAGGTCCGGCGCTGCTATCACTTTGCCTGCCGGTACTATCAATGTGTACAATGTATTTGACGTTAGTACTTTAAGCAGTTTTACAGTAACGGTTAGTACCAATATCTTCAATTTTGCCGGCACGGGTTCTCAAACCATACCTGGTTTTTACTATTACCAGATAACCAATAGCGGCAACGGAAATCGTATTTTAGGAACCAATGCAGAAATTAATATCAATTATACTTTTTCTTTAGGATCAGGAACATATAACCCATCTACCAGTACGGTAAATTATTCATCCAACACAGGTGGATTGAATTCATACAATATGGTTTCGTTTACCTATTATAATTTAAAATTCAGCGGGGATGATGACTTCGTTTTAGGTACAGGTATTACACTTACTGTAACAAATAACTATACCCAATCTTTAGGTTATGTATTTCTAAATAAATCTTCGGGAACTGGAACCCTTACAGTTGGTAATGATGCTACTTTATCCGGAGGTTATTTAAAAATGAGCTATGGTACCAGTGCAGGCGTTGGAGTTTTCTCTGTAGGAAATGACCTGCTGATATCGGGGGGAACATTAAATATTTTAGAAGGAAGCAGTACAACTCCTAGTACAAGCGTTACCGTTACCAGGGACCTTACAATTACCAATGCCGGAAAAATAAATATGGAAGTCATTTCAAGTACGGGTGGTGTAGCAACCATTAATGTGGGAAGAGATTTTACAGCTTCCGGTACATCATTGTTTTCTTCGGGTAGTGCTATGGTTGACTTTGGTACAGGTACAGTTACATCAAATGTGATATACATTGGCAGAAATTTTAAAAAAGACGGCACAGGTACTTTCGGCACAACTTCTACCTCAGCTGCCAGAGGTTTTGTAATGACCGGTGGTACTACCGGAACACCAGCAACATTTTCTTACAGTAATACAAACTCCAGCTATGTACAATATGAGATCGCTACCGGCGCAGTTGTAGAAATGCTTACAGACCTTACGTTAAGTTCTTCAAGTGGCCCATCAAGTACTTTTAGTGTATATGGTACATTGGATTTTAAAACGAAGAGCATCATAGCAGCAGGAACAACAAATCCGCAATTTATTACAGCCTCCGGAACAAATTTAATTACTTCTAATACCAATGGTTTTGGGGGAACAACTGCATCCGGAAGTGTGCAAAGTTTTGGAAGTGTGGGAGCAAGTGCGCTTGCTGGCAGGGCACAATTTGCGATCGGGGTTAATTATACATTTAATGCTGCTACCACTACACCTTTCTCCGGTACTGTTGTAGGCACTTATGGGGCTCCCGGAGATATCACACTTAATGCCAATGTAACGCTCAACAGATCTGCACTGGCCTCCGGTACAGTAGCGTTGGGTGCAAATGAGCTTACTTTGAATGGCAGCGATCTGTCATTCTCTACTATGACAGGCAGTGGCTCTGTATTAGGTGATAATGTTGCTTTTATAACTGTAGCAGGATCGGTTGGAGCTACACCGGGAACCTTACGTTTTAAATCGGGCTACCAGGTGATTGCCATGCTAACGATGAACAGAACAGGTAAGACACTGACACTTGGCTCTGCACTCACCATCGATGGAGTGAATGATCCGGCAAATGCAGGAAGACTCGTATTGACAGAAGGTGTGGTAGATGCATCAGGACAAACACTCACATTTATCAATGGTAATTTCCCTTTTGTAAGAACTAACGGAACACTAACTGTTAGCAATACAAGTAATTTAGTTTTTGGAACCACCGGAAATCTCGGAGGATCTAATGTTATTTTCCCTTCGGGAACATTTACTTCTGGTCCGGTGATTGCTTCATTAACATTGAACAGAACTAATTCTGTTCAATTGAACACACAGGGAATGGAATTGACCAGCAGCCTGACACTCACTTCCGGTACTTTAAAAATTGGTAGCAGCTTGTTAAATCTTAACAATGCTACACTATCTGCATCGGGAGGATACCTGGAAGGAAGTTCAACATCTGACTTAACTGTAAAAGGAGCTCATCCAGATACAGTAGTTATTCCGCTACCTGCCACCACCAATATATTATTAAGAAACGTTAGTATTGAAGATACCCGTAAAGTGGCAATGGCTACTACTCCTAAAAATGATATCAATCTATATGGAGCAATGACCATTGCATCTGGTGCTACCTATAACAACGGTGGAGAAAGTCAGATAACAAATTCAGGAGGCTCTATAACGATCAATGGTAAGTTCATTACACAAGATGTACAAGGATTTACAGGAACCAATACAGCTATCCCGGGAATTACTCCTACAATAAATACAGGCAGTACCATTGAAT